>CAWCGM010000028.1:0-15859 GCA_963795095.1 uncultured Actinomycetota bacterium
GCGCCGCACGCGAGCAACCACGACGAAGGCCCCCGGAGATCCTCCGGGGGCCTTCGTCGTGCGGTGCTGGTGCTCAGCGGTTGAGCAGTGCCTGCGCCAGGATCCCGAGGATCTCGTTGGGGTCGTTGACGACGTACTTCTGGCCGCCGGTCGCGGTCGCGATCTCGTCGAGCTCACCGGTGTCGGACTCCTGCGAGAGGCCGATGATGATCACCTTGACCGGCTTGGCCGGGTCGCGGAGCGTCTTGAGCTGGTTGACGAGCGAGTCCAGCGAGAGCGAGCTGCTGTCGTCGGCAGCACCGTCGGTGAAGATCACGACCGAGTTGAACCAGGCCGGGTCCCACTTCTCCTGCGCGTACTTGTAGGCCGCGAGCGTGGTGTCCATGACGCCGGTGCCGCCGCGGACGCGCTCGACGAGCTTGCCCGCCTCGCTGCGGACGACGTCGCCGTGCGAGCCGGCAGCGCCGGCCGGGGCGTCGAGGCGGTCGAGGGTGGCGTACTCCTCCCACGACACACCGCCCTCGCCACGGTTCTTCGAGAAGCCCCAGATGCCGATGCGGGCCTGCGCCGGGAAGGCGTCGAGCGCCAGCTCGGAGGCCTGGACGGCGAGCTTGATGCGGGTGGTGTCGCCGATGGCGCTCTTCATCGAGCCGGACAGGTCGACGACGGCGAGGATGCTCGACGGCACCGACAGCACGCGCCACTGGCGGAGCGTGTCGTCGGTGGTCTTCTGCGCCACCGTGGCGAGGACCTTGGCGTCGCCGAGGCCGATCTCGTTGGGCAGCGGGGCGCCGTCGGGACCGCGCAGCTCGGCGGCGGCGATGGCCTCGACGCCGGCGGTGGAGGTGAACCAGCGGGTGAGCGCGCGGCCGACGCGGGCCGACATGTCGCCACCCGAGGCGAGGATGTCGCCGTTGCCGCGGTTCACGTCGATGAGGGGGTACTGCAGCATCGGCACGCCGGTCCTCGGCGCCACCAGGCTCAGCTGGTCGTTGCTGCGGCGGGCCGCGAGGTAGGCGGCCTCGGTCGCGGGCACGAGCTGGGTGCTGGAGGCGGAGATGGTCGACAGGTCGGTCTCGTTGGCGCTCCCGGCCACGGCGCGCTCGCCGTAGGTCTGCGCGACGGGGACCGTCTTCTCCTCGATCGACTGCGCGGTCTCGCCGGTCTGCTTCATCTCGGCGTAGGGCGCGAGCAGGGCCAGGGCGGAGGCACCCTCGGCGCTGGGGTCGGCCATCGCGAGGGCGCCGCCGTCGAGGGCGCTCGCCCACGACTCGGGTGCCTTGGCAGCAGGGCCGCCGATGAGGCCGACGGGCGTCTGGGCGAGCACCTCGGCGATCGGGGACCCGGTCCAGCCGGCGGCGGCGAGCTGGCCCTTCCAGGTCGGGCTGTCCGGGATCCAGATCTCGGGGAGCTCGGCGTCGGGGTCCGCGAGCGACGCGACGACGTCCTTCACGGTGCCGGAGGTGACCTCGATGTCGATGCACGGCTCGTCGGCGTTGACGTCGGCGACGGCCTGCTCGACCAGCTCCTCCATCACCGGAGCGGTGGTCAGGGTGACCTTGTCCGAGACGCAGTCGGCCTCGGCCGGGGCCTGGTCGCCCCCGATGAACGTGAAGGCGGCGACGAGGCCGAGCGCGATGACGAGCACCAGCCCGACGATCAGGGGCGCGTTGCGCTTGCGAGGCGCGGGCTGCCCGGTTCCGGGCGCGGCAGAGTCGTCCAGACTCATGAAGTTCCTCCCACAAGGAATTTCGATCAGCGGTCTGGGCGAGACTAGTGTCCAGCCTTTACCGCCGTGGCCGAACGACGAAATGAGATGGAAACACGTGAGCGCTGCCCAGGTGGTCGTCCTGGCCGGGCCCAGCGGGGCCGGGAAGTCCCGGCTCGCCGAACGACTGGGCCTCCCCGTCCTCAGGCTCGACGACTTCTACAAGGACGGCGACGACCCCTCGCTGCCCCGCATCACCGTCGGCGCCAACGCCGGCCTCGTCGACTGGGACGACCCGGCCTCGTGGCACGAGCAGGACGCGCTCGACGCGTTGCGCGAGCTCTGCACGACCGGGCGCTGCGACGTGCCGGTCTACGAGATCTCCCAGAACGGTCGGGTCGGCTCCCGTCCCGTCGACCTCGGCGGCAGCCCGCTGTTCGTCGCGGAGGGCATCTTCGCGCCGGAGGTCGTGGCCACGTGCCGGGACGAGGGCCTGCTCGCAGCGGCGTACTGCATCACCCAGCACCCCCTCGTCACCTTCTGGCGCCGGCTCACCCGTGACCTCCGCGAGCACCGCAAGCCCCCGCTCATGCTGGTCCGCCGCGGCGTCGCCCTGATGCGCGACCAGCAGCGCGTCGTCGCCCACGCGCTGCGCCAGGGGTGCCGCAGGGCCACGGGCGACCAGGCCTACGCCGAGCTGACCACGTCGGTGAGGCAGTCGCAGTGAGGTCGCGGTGAGGTCGCGGTGAGGCTGCGCCAGCCCGACCGCCGCTCGTGCGGTGCCGCCGCGCTCGTGATGGCGCGACGGATCACGCACCCGCGCTACGCCGGGCTGGTCGGCGACCAGGAGACCTTCGCCCACGAGGCTGCGACGCTCCACCGCCGGCTGACGTCGCTCGCCGACACCGCGGGCGGCTGGCAGGTGCCGTGGCCGCGCGCGCTCGGCACGCCGCCGTGGGCGGTCGCCCGCGAGCTGCGCCTGCTCACCTCGGTGGCGTACGCCGTCCGCCCGGTGCGGCTCGGCCGCCGGGTCTGGCCGCACCTGGCGCACGTGACGCCGACGCGACCGGCCGCGGTCTTCGTGGGCGACCGGTTCCTGCCCCGCCACGTCGTGCTGGTCACCGACGTCGAGCGCGACATCACCCGGACCTACGAGCCCGCGTCGGGCCTCGAGCTCGAGGTGTCGCGCGAGCGGTGGGAGTCGGGCGACGTCGGGCTGGCCGGCTGGGACCGCCCGTGGCTCGTGGTCACCCCTCGGCGATGAGCGCCGCGTAGCCCGGCTTCACGACCTCGTCGATGATCGCGAGGCGCTCGTCGAAGGGCAGGAAGGCCGACTTCATCGCGTTGATGGTGAACCAGCGCAGGTCCTCCAGCGAGTAGTCGAAGGCCTCCACCAGGCCGAACATCTCCTCGGTCATCGACGTCCCGCTCATCAGCCGGTTGTCGGTGTTGACCGTGACCCGGAAGCGCAGCTTGGTCAGCAGCCCGATCGGGTGCTCGGCGATCGACTCGGCGGCGCCGGTCTGGATGTTGGAGCGCGGGCACATCTCGAGCGGGATCCGCATGTCGCGGACGTAGGCAGCGAGCCGGCCGAGCTCGACCGACCCGTCGTCGTTGACGGTGACGTCGTCGATGATCCGCACGCCGTGGCCGAGCCGGTCCGCGCCGCACCACTGGATCGCCTGCCAGATCGACGGCAGCCCGAAGGCCTCGCCGGCGTGGATCGTGAAGTGCGAGTTCTCCCGCTGGAGGTACTCGAACGCGTCGAGGTGGCGGGTGGGCGGGATAGCCCGCCTCGGCGCCGGCGATGTCGAAGCCGGCCACGCCCCGGTCGCGCCACGCGACGGCCAGCTCGGCGATCTCCATCGACCGGGCCTGGTGACGCATCGCGGTCAGCAGCTGTCGTACGACGATCCTGCCGCCGCTCGCGGCCACCCCGGCGTCGAAGCCCTCCTGCACCGCCGCGACGACCTCGTCGAGCGTCAGGCCCCCGGTGACGTGCTGCTCCGGGGCGTAGCGGACCTCGGCGTAGACGACGCCGTCAGCGGCGAGGTCCTCGACGCACTCCCGGGCGACCCGGGCGATCGACGGACCGGTCTGCATGACCGCGACGGTGTGGTCGAAGGTCTCGAGGTAGCGCACCAGCGAGCCGGAGTCGGCCGACTCGGTGAACCACCGGCCGAGCGAGTCCGCGTCGGCGGCCGGGAGCTCGTGGCCGATCTCCGCGGCCAGCTCGACGATCGTCTGCGGACGCAGGCCGCCGTCGAGGTGGTCGTGCAGCAGGACCTTGGGGGCGCGGTGGACCTGGTCGCGGTCGGGAGTGCTCATCGGCACATCCAAGCACTCCGTGCCCGTGGTCTATGTTCGGCCCCATGCGCACCTTCACCACCCTCGACGACGTCGCCGCCGCCTCCGGCTCGGAGATCGGCACCAGCGAGTGGCTGGAGGTCGACCAGGCCCGGATCGACGCGTTCGCCGACGCGACGCTCGACCACCAGTGGATCCACGTCGACGTCGAGCAGGCGGCAGCCGGCCCCTTCGGTACGACGATCGCGCACGGCTTCCTCACGCTGAGCCTGCTCCCCCGCTTCGCCTCGCAGGTCTTCCAGCTCGAGACGCCGGGAGCGCGGCTCAACTACGGGCTGGAGAAGGTCCGCTTCCCCAACCCGGTGCCGGTGGACAGCCGGCTGCGCTCGCACGTCCGCTTCGGCGAGGTCCGCGAGCTGCCCGCCGGCCTGCAGCTCATCGTCGAGCACACCGTCGAGATCGAGGGCCACGACAAGCCCGCCTGCGTGGCCCAGCACGTGGTGCTGCTGCTCGCCTGACCCTGACCCGGCGTCAGCTGATCCGGTCGAGCACGATCTCCCCGCGGGTGAACGACGCGCCGTGCTCGATGTCGTACCCACCCTCGAGCGAGGCGAGGGCCCGGTCGAAGCGCTCCGGCTCGTCGGTCAGCAGCGTGAAGAGCGGCTCGCCCTCGGTGACCTCGTCGCCCGGGCGTGCGTGCCAGACCACGCCGGCACCGGCCTGGACCGGGTCCTCCTTGCGGGCCCGGCCGGCGCCGAGGCGCCAGGCGGCCAGGCCGACCGCCATCGCGTCGAGCCGGGTGAGGGTGCCGCTGGAGGGTGCGTTCACGACGTGCGACTCCTTCGCCTCCGGGAGCGCCGCGTCGGGGTCGCCGCCCTGCGCACGGATCATCGCCTTCCAGGCATCCATCGCGGAGCCGTCGGCCAGCTTGTCGGCGGGGTCGACGTCGTCGCGACCGGCGCCGGCGAGCATCTCGCGGGCCAGGGCGAGGGTCAGCTCGACCACGTCGGCGGGTCCGCCACCGGCGAGGACCTCGACGGACTCGGCGACCTCGATCGCGTTGCCGGCGGTGAGGCCGAGCGGGGTGGCCATGTCGGTGAGCAGCGCGACGGTGTGCACGCCGGCGTCGGTGCCGAGCGCGACCATGGTCTCGGCGAGCTCACGGGCGGTGGCGAGGTCCTTCATGAAGGCGCCGCTGCCGACCTTGACGTCCAGCACGAGCGCGCCGGTGCCCTCGGCGATCTTCTTGCTCATGATCGAGCTCGCGATCAGCGGGATCGCCTCGACGGTGCCGGTCACGTCGCGCAGGGCGTAGAGCTTCTTGTCGGCCGGGGCGAGGCCGTCGCCCGCCGCGCAGATGACCGCGCCGACGTCCTCGAGGATCGCGAACATCTCGTCGTTGCTGAGCGCCGCACGCCAGCCCGGGATCGACTCGAGCTTGTCGAGCGTGCCGCCGGTGTGGCCGAGACCGCGGCCGGAGAGCTGGGGGACGGCGACGCCGCAGGCCGCCACGAGCGGGGCGAGCGGGAGCGTGATCTTGTCGCCGACACCGCCGGTCGAGTGCTTGTCGGCGGTCGGGCGCGACAGCGTGGAGAAGTCCATCCGCTCGCCGGAGGCGATCATCGCCGCGGTCCAGCGGGCGATCTCGGTGCGGTTCATCCCGTTGAGCAGGATCGCCATCGCGAGCGCCGACATCTGCTCGTCGGCGACCTCGCCACGGGTGTAGGCGTCGATGACCCAGTCGATCTGGCTGTCGCTGAGCTCGTGCTTGTCGCGCTTGGCGAGGATCACCTCGACGGCGTCGTGGGCGGCCATCAGCGGGCTCCTTCCTGACCGGTGGCGGTCGTGATGAGGTCGTCGGGTCCGAAGGCGTCGGGGAGCACCTCGGACATGGGCCTGACGCCGGAGACGGTCCAGACCAGTAGGTCGTTCCCACCGTGCTCGAAGAGCAGCTGGCGGCACCTCCCGCACGGCATGATCACGTCGCTGTCGGCGTTCACGCAGACGAAGTGCGTCAGCCGGCCGCCACCCGTGGCGTGGAGCTGGGAGACCAGGCCGCACTCGGCGCACAGGGTGACGCCGTACGCCGCGTTCTCGACGTTGCAGCCCACCACCGTGCGCCCGTCGTCGGTCAGCGCGGCGGCTCCGACGGGGTAGCGCGAGTAGGGCGCGTAGGCGCGTCCCATCACCTCGACGGCGGCCTGTTTCAGCTGGTCCCACTCACTCTGTTCCACGGCGCAACTATGTCGCACCCGGCGAAGCGAGGGTCTTTGGCAGGTTTCGCCGAAAGATGGCCGTCAGTTTTTATGTCTCAAACGCATTTCGTTAGTCCCGATCTGCGTGACCTGTGGCACGTGGGGAGGCATCATCACTCCCGAACGTTGACCCCACCCCGGGGTGCACGAACTTGGAGGCATTGTGAAGAAGTCGAGGAAGGTCGTCTCGAGCGGCATCGTGGCGCTCCTGGCAGCCGCGACGCTGGCCGCGTGCGGCGACGCGCCCGAGGAAGAGACCAACACCGGGAGCGACTCCGGCAGCTCCAGCTCCGCCGAGCCGGCCGTCGAGGACTTCCTGCCCTGCATCGTCTCGGACGCGGGCGGCTTCGACGACAAGTCGTTCAACCAGCTCGGCTTCGAGGGCGCCAAGCAGGCTGCCGACGAGCTGGGCGTGGAGCTCAAGGCCGTCGAGTCCAACAGCGAGAACGAGTTCGCCCCCAACCTGGAGAGCCTCGTCGGCGAGGGCTGCGACGTCATCGTGACCGTCGGCTTCGCGCTGGCCTCGGCGACCAAGGAGTCGGCCACGGCCAACCCCGACATCGAGTACGTCCTCATCGACGACTCGGCCGACGGTGGCGACGACGGTGCGACCTTCGACGGCAAGGCCGACGTCGAGAACATCAAGCCGCTGCTCTACAACACCGCCCAGGCCGCGTTCCTGGCCGGCTACGCCGCTGCCGACTACACCAAGACCGGCAAGGTCGGCACCTACGGCGGTCTGCCCTTCCCGACCGTGACGATCTTCATGGACGGCTTCAAGCAGGGCGCGGAGTACTACGCCAAGGAGAACAAGAAGGACGTCGAGGTCGTCGGTTGGGACGGCAAGGACGGCTCGTTCACCGGTGGCTTCGAGGCCAACGAGGCCGCGACCAGCACCGCCAAGCAGATCCTCGACCAGGACGTCGACGTGATCCTCCCGGTCGGTGGCCCGATCTACCAGGGCGCCATCACCGCCATCGAGGACTCGGGCAAGGACATCGCGATGCTCGGCGTCGACGCCGACCTCTACGAGACCGACCCGGCCACGCAGCCCTACGTCATGACCTCGATCCTCAAGGGCATGAAGGTCTCGACCTACGAGGCCGTGCTCGCCGCCGGTCAACGACGAGTTCGACTTCGCCCCCTACGTCGGCACGCTCGAGAACGACGGCGTCGGCATCGCCCCGTTCCACGACTGGGAGAGCAAGGTCAGCCCCGAGCTTCAGGGCAAGCTCGACGAGGTGAAGGCCGGCATCGTCGACGGCTCGATCAAGGTCGAGTCCTACCTGGGCTGATCCGCCCGAGGTGCACCACAGCTCCACCACGTGAGGGGGGTCGACGGTTCCGTCGGCCCCCCTCCGTTGTTGCCAGACCAAGGCCCCCACGTTTGGCACATGTGCACCCAGACCCGGGGCCCTGTGGCGGCTAGCCTTCCCGGCGGCCAGCACACCCATTCCGACCCCTAGGATGCGATGCCATGAGACTCGTCCTGCGAGGCATCACCAAGCGCTTCGGCAGCGTGGTGGCCAACGACTCGATCTCCCTCACCGTCGAGCCCGGCGAGATCCACTGCCTGCTCGGGGAGAACGGGGCAGGCAAGTCGACCCTGATGAACGTGCTCTACGGCCTCTACAAGGCCGACGAGGGCGAGATCGAGCTCGACGGCGTCGTGCAGCACTTCACCGGTCCCGGCGACGCGATGGCCGCCGGCATCGGCATGGTCCACCAGCACTTCATGCTCATCCCCGTCTTCACCGTCGCCGAGAACGTCATGCTCGGCAACGAGACCACCGGCTTCGCCGGCACGCTCGACCTCGACGCGTCCCGCAACCGCGTCACCGAGATCTCCGAGCGCTTCGGCTTCCACGTGGACCCGGACGCCCTCGTCGAGGACCTGCCGGTCGGCGTCCAGCAGCGGGTCGAGATCATCAAGGCGCTCTCGCGCGACGCCGAGCTGCTCGTGTTCGACGAGCCCACCGCGGTCCTGACGCCCCAGGAGACCGACGAGCTGATGGACATCATGCGCCAGCTCAAGGAGGCCGGGAAGGCCATCGTCTTCATCACCCACAAGCTCCGCGAGGTCCGCGCCGTCGCCGACCGCATCACCGTCATCCGACTCGGCAAGGTGGTCGGCGAGGCCGACCCCAAGTCCAGCAACGCCGAGCTCGCCTCGATGATGGTGGGCCGCCCGGTCGAGCTGACCGTCCACAAGGAGGAGCCGAAGCTCGGCGCCGACGCCCTCGTGGTCAAGGACCTCCGCGTCGTGGATCCGGCCGGCCACACGCAGGTCGACGGCCTCAGCTTCACCATCCGCGCCGGCGAGGTCCTCGCCGTCGCCGGCGTCCAGGGCAACGGCCAGACCGAGCTCACCGAGGCCCTCCTCGGCCTCCAGGACGACGTCAGCGGCTCGATCGTCCTCGACGGCATCGAGCTCGTCGGGAGGTCGACGCGCAGGATCCTCGACTCCGGCGTCGGGTTCATCCCCGAGGACCGCCAGGTCGACGGACTGGTGCCCAACTTCACCATCGCCGAGAACCTCATGCTCAACCGCAGCTTCAAGTCGCCGTTCGTGAAGAACGGTGGCCTGCGCATCGGCGCCCTGCGCGAGTTCGCGCAGCAGAAGCTCAAGGAGTACGACGTCCGCGCCCGCGACATCGACTCGCTGGCCGCCAACCTGTCCGGAGGAAACCAGCAGAAGGTCGTGGTGGCCCGCGAGCTGTCGCGCGACCTGCGCCTGCTCGTCGCCGCGCAGCCCACCCGCGGCGTCGACGTCGGCTCGATCGAGTTCATCCACAAGCAGATCGTCGCGACCCGCGACAGCGGGATCCCGGTGCTGGTGGTCTCGACCGAGCTCGACGAGGTCACCGCGCTCGCGGACCGCATCATGGTGCTCTACCGCGGCCAGGTCGTCGGCATCGTGCCGGCCGACACCCCCCGCGAGACCCTCGGACTGATGATGACCGGCGAACGCCCGAAGGACCTGAAGGACGTGGCCGTATGAGCGACGCAGACAAGCCCCAGCCCGACGAGAAGCCCGGCGCGAGCGGCGTCCGGGACCGTCACCGAGGATGCCCCGGAGGAGACGCCGCGGGACTCGAGGTCCCGCTCGCTGCTCAAGGAGATCGCCTCGGGCGACGCCCTGTCCGGCGTGCTGGCCGTGTTCCTCGCGGTGTTCGTCGGATCGGTGATGATCGCCGCGACCGACGAGGGCGTGCGCGACGCGCTCGGTTACATCACGGCTCGGCCGTCCGACTTCTTCTCCGCGCTGTGGGAGGCCATCTCGGGCGCGTACAGCGCGATGTTCCGCGGCGCGATCTTCAACTACAACCTCACCGAGCCCGCCCAGCAGTGGCGGCCGCTGACCGAGACGCTGAAGTTCTCCGGCCCGCTGATCCTCGGCGGCCTCGGTGTCGGCATCGCGTTCCGCGCGTCGCTGTTCAACATCGGTGGTCGCGGGCAGATGCTGATCGCCGGTGGGGCGGCAGGCCTGGTCGGATCGCAGGTCTCGCTCCCGGCCGGCATCCACCTGGTGTTCGCCATCCTCGTCGGCATGGCGGCTGGCGCCCTGTGGGGTGGCATCGCAGGCCTGTTGAAGGCCCGTACGGGCGCGCACGAGGTGATCGTGACGATCATGCTCAACTACGTCGCGTTCTACCTCCTGTTCTACGCCTTGGCCGACGACTTCCTCTTCAAGACTCCGGCGTCCAACAACCCGAAGTCGCTCCCGATGAAGGACACCGCGATCCTGCCCAAGGTGCTGGGGGACAAGTTCAACCTGCACCTCGGCTTCGTGCTCGCCCTCATCGCCGTGGGTGTGGTGTGGTGGCTGCTCAACCGCTCCACCCTCGGGTACCGGATCCGGGCCGTCGGTGAGAACGCGCACGCCGCGCGTGCGTCCGGCATCAACGTCGGGCGCACGTACACGACCGTGATGCTCATCGCCGGCTCGCTCCTCGGCCTGGCGGGCGTCAACCAGGTCCTCGGCACCGTGACCAGCGGCGTCTCGCTCGACCTCGACGCCTCGATCGGCTTCGACGCCATCACCGTCGCCCTGCTCGGCCGATCGCGCCCGCTCGGCATCCTGGCCGCCGGTCTCCTGTTCGGCTTCCTCAAGGCCGGTGGCTTCACGATGCAGTCCTCCGAGAACATCTCGGTCGACCTGGTGCTGGTGGTCCAGTCGCTGATCGTCCTGTTCCTCGCCGCTCCTCCCCTGGTGCGCGCGATCTTCCGGCTCCCCGCCCAGGAGGCCAAGTGAGCACCGTGACCAACCCGACGACCCCCGACCAGGGTGGGCTCGCCCCCGATCCGGCGGTCACGTCCACGGCGTCGGTGGGCGCCAAGAAGCTCCCGATCATCTTCGCTGTGATGACGGCGCTTCTGGCGCTCCGGCTCTTCCTGACGTCCCGGTCGGGCAGCACGACGTTCCAGCTGTCCGCCGAGACCGACTTCGTGACACTGCCCGACATCGTCGTCCCCTCGGTCCTCACGGCCTGGCTGATGGTGCTGGTGTGCGCGGCGGTCACCGCCGAGTCCGTACGTCGGCTGCTGGCCCACACCCCTCAGGCCGTCTGGCTGCCGGTCGTCTTCGCCGTCGGATGGATGGTGGCCTTCCTGACCTGGGAGGCCGCGGACAACCGCATCCGGATCGTCAGCCTCCTCGGCGGGTCCATCGCGCTTGCTGTCCCGCTGGTCTTCGGCGCGCTGGGCGGCGTGCTCGGGGAGCGGGCCGGCGTCGTCAACATCGCGATCGAGGGCCAGCTGCTCTTCGGTGCCTTCGCCGCTGCCGTCACGGCCTCGCTCACCGGCTCGGCGTGGGCCGGCCTGATCGCCGCCATGGTGGCCGGCGCGCTCATCGCGCTGCTCCTCGGCCTGTTCGCGATCACCTACATCGTCGACCAGGTGATCGTCGGTGTCGTGCTCAACGTGCTGGTGGTCGGCCTCACCAACTTCCTGTTCCGCCAGGTGCTGACGCCCAACGCCGACACCCTCAACTCCCCCGATCGCATCCGCGCCTTCCCGATCCCGGTGCTCGGCGACATCCCGCTGATCGGCCCGATCCTGTTCCGCCAGACCCCGCTCGTCTACCTGCTCTACGTCGTCGTGGCACTCGTCGCCTTCAGCCTCTACCGCACCCGCTGGGGCCTCCGGGTCCGCGCAGTGGGCGAGCACCCGAAGGCGGCGGACACGGTCGGCATCAAGGTCAACCGCACCCGCTACCGCACGATCCTCCTCGCGGGCGCGATCGCGGGCCTGGGCGGCGCGTACTTCAGCCTGGTCTCGGTTGCCGGCTTCAACCGCGAGATGACGGGCGGCGCGGGTTACATCGCGCTCGCCGCGGTCATCTTCGGCAAGTGGGACCCGATCCGCGCGACCCTCGCGGCGCTGCTCTTCGGCTTCGCCACCAATCTGCAGGGCGTGCTCTCGGCCATCGGGGCTCCCGTGCCGACCCAGTTCATGCTGATGCTCCCCTATCTCGTCACCATCTTCGCGGTGGCGGGCCTGGTCGGACGCTCCCGGCCGCCCGCGGCCGACGGGGTGCCCTACAAGCAGCAGTAGCTCAGCGCAGCCGGCGCCAGGTTCCCTCGGAGACCACCTCGACCTGGCCGTCGACGACGACGATCGCGGTGTCGTCGTCGACGGCGTACGCCGGGAGGCCGAGGTCGGCGGCCCAGCGCTCGGCGTCGGCCATGGTGTTCTCCGGCATCATCGGGTGGCCGACGTGAGGGTAGATCGAGAAGTCGACGACGCCCAGCGTCCGGTCGTCGGGTGCCTGGGTCCACGACACGAAGTCCGCGACCGATCCGCGGCGTCATCACCATGCTGCCCGCACTGAGGCCGATCCAGACGTTGCCGAGCGTCGGCACGAGCTCGGCGAGGCCGGACTCGCGCATCCAGTGGGCGAGGTAGGTCGCGTCGCCGCCGTCGACGAGGAGCACGTCGGCGTCCCGCACCCACGGCTCCCACCGCTCGCGGTCGATGGTCGACAGCGCACTGACCTCGAGCAGGCCGACGGAGGCCCAGCCCATCGCCGTCATCGCCTGCCCGCGGCCGGGATCGCCGGCCACGAAGGCCCGCGCTCCCTGCGGGCCGCACATCTGGTGGCCCCACTGGGCGGTGGGGATGCAGAGCGCGTGGCACTCGGCGATCGGCTTGCCGAGGAGGTCGAGCATCGCAGCCTCGATGCTCGGGTTGGTGATTCCGCCCGAGGTGAGCAGGAGCTTCATGGAGTCCTCCGGTGTGTCGTCGACGGCGTTCATGGTGACATCTCGCTGACGTGCGGCTGGCACGGCGATCGACACGTCGACGGCATGTTCTACTGACGCTCGTGCCTGCACCACACCCGAAGCCTGCTCAGGAGACCGCGGACCGCTACGCCTCGTTGTTCACGCACCACCCGCACGCTGCCTACTCCGTCGACAGGCGCGGTTACTACACCGATGCCAACCAGCGCGCGCTGGACATGACCGGGCTGAGCCTGGACGAGATGCGGCAGACGCACTTCGCTCAAGTGATCCACCCCGACGACGTGCACCTCCTCGAGGAGGCGTTCGAGCTCGCCCTCGCCGGCAGTCCCCAGGTCGTCGATGCGCGGGTGCTACGAGCCGATGGCGAGGTCGTCGACATCCGGTGCACGGCCATCCCGCTGGTCGTCGACGCCCAGGTCGTGGGGGTGCACGGCATCACCGAGGACACCACCGAGGCCCAGCGGGTGCTCCGCGAGCTGGAGCACGCGAACGCCGCCAAGACCCGCTTCCTGGCGACGGTGAGCCACGAGGTCCGCACCCCGCTGGCTGCCATGATCGGCGCGTCCGAGCTCCTGCTGGAGACCGACCTCCCGGACGAGCCGGCGCACTACGCGCGGATCGTGCACCGCTCGGCCGAGCGACTGATGCGCCTGGCCCACGACCTGCTCGAGTTCTCCGAGCTCGAGACCCAGCGGACCGTGCTCGGACGGTCACTGGTGCACGTGCGAGACCTCGTCGACGACGTCGCTGCCTGGGCCGAGCTGGTGGCACACGATCGCGAGGTGGAGCTGCGCTGCCTGGTCGAGGATTCCGTACCCCTCGCCGGGATCGGCGACGGGACCCGGGTCGCCCAGGTCCTGCGGACCCTGGTGCACAACGCGGTGAAGTTCACCGAGCGCGGGCACGTCGACCTCCGGGTCACCGCTCTGGACGCGCCCGAGGACGGTGCTGACGAGATGTGGGTCGAGTTCGGGGTCACCGACACCGGCATCGGGATCGCGGCAGATCAGCTGCCGACCCTCTTCGAGCCGTTCACGCAGGCGAACCCGCACGCCTCGGGCGATCGCCAGGGCAACGGCCTGGGCCTCGCCATCGCCCGCGAGCTGACCGACCTGATGCACGGGCGCCTCGAGGTCGGCTCGGTGCTCGGGGAGGGCAGCACGTTCACGTTCAGCGTCCCGCTCGGTCGCCCGGCGGACGCGGGGTCAGTCGGCTGACAGCGCGATGACGGCCGCCTCTGCCAGCACGCGCGCGGCGATCGGGGTGGCGGCCTCGTCGATGCGCAGGTTGCCCTGGTGGAGGTCGTAGGTCGGTCCGCCGGGCGTGCGGGTGCCGAGGCGTGCCATGGCGCCGGGGATGGAGTCGAGGTACCACCCGAAGTCCTCGCCGCCGAGGCTCTGCGCGGTGGAGACGTGGCCGTGGGGGCCGAGCACCCGGTCGAGGGCGGTGCCGAGCAGCGCGGTCGAGACCTCGTGGTTGACCACGGGCGGCACGCCGCGCTGGTAGGTCACCTCCGCGGTGACGCTGTAGGGGGCCACGATCGCGGTGATCAGCTGGCGGATCAGGTGCTCCGCGTCGGCCCAGGCGACCGCGTCGAGCATCCGGACCGTGCCGGCCACGACGCCGCCGTGCGGGATGACGTTGTGGGCCGAGCCGGCGCGCACCATCCCCCAGACGACGCTGACCCCGGCGCGGGGGTCGAGGCGGCGGCTCAGGATGGCGGGCAGCTCGGTGATCACCTTGCCGAGGGCGAAGGTGAGGTCCTCGGTCAGGTGCGGACGCGACGTGTGGCCGCCCTTGCCGATCAGGCGCACGGTCAACGCGTCGGCGGCACCGGTCAGCGGCCCCTCGCGCAGGCCGATCCGGCCGACGTCGAGGCTCGGGTCGCAGTGCAGGCCGAAGACGTGGGAGACGCCCTCGAGGGCGCCGCTGGAGATCAGGTGCAGCGCGCCGCCGGGCATGACCTCCTCGGCCGGCTGGAACAGCAGCCGCACGCGGCCCGGCAGCAGCCCGCGGGTCGCGACCTCGGCGAGCGCGAGGCCGGCGCCGACCAGGCCCGAGGTGTGGACGTCGTGGCCGCACGCGTGCGCGACGCCGGGCACGGTGCTCTTCCACGGGTCGGAGATCTGGTCGTCGATCGGCAGTGCGTCGAGGTCGGCACGCAGCGCCACCAGCCGGCCACCATGGCCGATCTCGGCCAGCACTCCCCCGCCGTCGGGTCGGGTGATCGACCAGCCGGCCGCCTCGAGCGCCGTCACCACGGCGTCGCTGGTGCGGTTCTCGGCCCAGCTCAGCTCGGGGTGCGCGTGCAGGTCGCGACGCAAAGCAACGAGGTCGTCGGAGTGCTTGTCGACGACCTCGGTGATGACCGCTGTGGCGGACGTGGGCTGGTTCGCTGATGGGGGCATGACCGACCCAGTCTAGGCCGTGCCCGAGTCGTACGCGGCGAGTAGCCGATCTGCGGCCAGGGGCGCCGGGAGCTCGCCGGACAGCACGGCACGGCGTACGTCGTCGCGCACCGCTGCCACGCCCGGCGAGGTCCGCAGCCGTTGGGCGAGCTCGTCGCGCACGAGCGCCCAGGTGAACTCCAGCTGTTGCTCGGCACGCTTGTGGGCCAGGCCGTCCACCCCGAGGTGCTCGCGGTGCTGGCCGACGCGCTCCCACACGTCGTCGACGCCCGCACCGGTCAGGGCCGAGCAGGTCACCACGGGCGGCGCCCACTCGGAGTGCCCGCGGACCAGCCGCAGCGCACCGGCCAGCTCACGCGCGGCGACCCGGGCGCCGGCCTCGAAGTCACCGTCGGCCTTGTTGACCGCGACCACGTCGGCGATCTCGAGGATGCCCTTCTTGATGCCCTGCAGCTGGTCGCCGGTGCGGGCCAGGGTGAGGAAGAGGAACGTGTCGACCATCCCGGCGACGGTGACCTCGGACTGGCCGACACCCACCGTCTCCACCAGTACGACGTCGTGGCCGGCCGCCTCGAGCACCAGCATCGCCTGCGTGGTGGCCCGCGCGACGCCGCCGAGGGTGCCCGCGGAGGGCGAGGGCCGGATGAAGGCGCTCGGGTCCACGGACAGCGACGCCATCCGGGTCTTGTCGCCGAGGACGGATCCGCCGGTGCGGATCGACGACGGGTCGACCGCGAGCACGCCGACGCGGTGACCGGCGACCGTCAACCGGGTGCCGAGCGCCTCGATGAAGGTCGACTTGCCCACGCCCGGCACGCCGGAGATGCCGACGCGGGTGGCGGGCGGGAGGTCGAAGGTCGCCAGCTCGGTCAGCAGCTCGCGCGCGTCGCCCCGGTGCTCGGCGCGCGAGGACTCGACCAGCGTGATCGCACGCGA
>CAWCGM010000029.1:0-33589 GCA_963795095.1 uncultured Actinomycetota bacterium
ACGGACGTCGCGAGGGTCTCCTCGGCGAGGAGGCCCTCGTGCGTCCGGGCCGCGTCGAGGACCTCCGCCGGGGCGGAGACCGTGAGCGCGATCCGGTCGGAGACGGCGAGGCCGGCGTCCTTGCGGGCCTGCTGGACCGCGCGCACCAGGTCGCGGGCGGTGCCCTCGGCCTCGAGCTCGGGCGTCACCTCGGTGTCGAGGACGACGAAGCCGCCGCGCGGCAGCACGCCGGTCGCGGTGCCACCGGACGCGTCGCCCGCGACGGTGTCGAGGGCGTACTCCCCCTCGACCAGCGCGAGCCCGCCGGAGGTGACGGTGCCGTCCTCGGCCACCGACCAGTCGCCGGTCTTCGAGCCCTTGATCGCCAGCTGCACGTCCTTGCCGAGCCGCGGGCCGGCCGCGCGGGCGTTGACGGTGAGCCGCTGCTCGACGCCGTACGACGCCGCCTCGGGGGTGTCGAGGTCGAGGAGCCGGACCTCCTTGAGGTTCAGCTCGTCGGCCACCAGCCGGTCGAAGCCGGCGAGCCCCGACGCGTCCGGCACGACGACGGTGAGCGACTGCAGGGGCAGGCGGTTGCGGAGGTTGGCGGCCTTGCGCAGCGCGGAGCCGGCGGAGCAGACGTCACGGACGGCGTCCATCGCGGCGGCGAGCGCGTCGTCGGCGGGCAGGTCGTCGGCCGACGGCCAGTCGGTGAGGTGCACCGAGCGCTCGCCGGTGAGACCGCGCCAGACCTCCTCGGTCGTCAGCGGCATCAGCGGGGCGGTGACCCGGCAGACGACCTCGAGCACCGTGTAGAGGGTGTCGAAGGCGTCGGCGTCCTCGTCCCAGAAGCGCTCGCGCGACCGGCGGATGTACCAGTTGGTGAGCACGTCGAGGAAGCTGCGCGTCGAGTCGCACGCGGCGGCCACCTCGTAGTTGTCGAGCTGGTCGGTCATCGCGGCGACGTAGTCGCGCAGCTTGGCCAGGATGTAGCGGTCCATCGGGTCCGCGCTGTCGGTCCGCCACGTGGCCTCGTGGCCGCTGCCGCCTCCCGCCGCGTTGGCGTAGAGGCTGAAGAACGACCAGCTGTTCCACAGCGGGATCAGCACCTGCCGCACCGAGTCGCGGATGCCCTGCTCGGTGACGACGAGGTTGCCGCCGCGCAGGATCGGGCTCGACATGAGGAACCAGCGCATCGCGTCGGCGCCGTCGCGGTCGAAGACCTCGCGGACGTCGGGGTAGTTGCGCAGCGACTTCGACATCTTCTGGCCGTCGTTGCCCAGGACGATGCCGTGGCTCAGGCACGTCGAGAACGCCGGGCGGTCGAAGATCGCGCCGGCCAGGACGTGCATCGTGTAGAACCAGCCGCGGGTCTGGCCGATGTACTCGACGATGAAGTCGCCCGGGAAGTGGTTGTCGAACCAGTCCTTGTTCTCGAACGGGTAGTGCACCTGCGCGAAGCTCATCGAGCCGGAGTCGAACCACACGTCGAGCACGTCGGTGACGCGTCGCATCGTGCTCTTGCCGGTCGGGTCGTCGGGGTTCGGGCGCGTCAGGTCGTCGACGTACGGCCGGTGCAGGTCGGGCGTGCCGTCCTTGTCCAGCGGCAGCCGACCGAAGTCGCGCTCGATCTCCTCGAACGAGCCGTAGACGTCGATGCGCGGGTAGTGCTCGTCGTCGGACTTCCACACCGGCACCGGGCTGCCCCAGAAGCGGTTGCGGGTGATCGACCAGTCGCGGGCGTTCTCCAGCCACTTGCCGAACTGGCCGTCCTTGATGTGGTCGGGCACCCAGCGGATGTCCTGGTTGAGCGCGATGAGCCGCTCCTTGACCTTGGTCACCTCGACGAACCACGACGAGACGCCCTTGTAGATCAGGGGCTGCCGGCAGCGCCAGCAGTGGGGGTAGGAGTGGTCGTAGGTCTCGCGGCGCACGAGCACGGTGCCGGGCGTGACGGAGCCCGTCTCGCCGGCGCCCGCGGTGGCGGCCTTGAGGTGGTCGATGATCTGGAGGTTGGAGTCGAAGACCTGCATGCCCTCGTAGTCGGCGACCGGGAACGTGAACCGCCCGTCCTTGCCGACCGGCATGACCGCCTCGATGCCCTCGCGGTCGGTGACGACCTTGTCGTCCTCACCGAAGGCACCGGCGGTGTGGACGAGCCCGGTGCCGTCCGTGGTCGTGACGAACTCGGCCGGCACGAGGCGGAAGGCCTTCGGGTGGCCGGCGTAGTAGGAGAACGGCGGGGTGTACTCGAGGCCGACGAGGTCGGCACCCTTTCCGCGCCAGGTGACCTCGGGGTCGCTCTGCCCATCACGAGGGGCGAGCTCGCGGGCGTACGACGCCAGGCGGGCCTCGGCGATCAGGTAGCGCTCGGTCGCTGCCGGTGGGTCCGTCGGACTCGACGACCACGTAGTCGATGTCCTCGCCGACCATCACGGCGAGGTTGTAGGGCAGGGTCCACGGCGTCGTGGTCCAGACGAGGACCTTGACGCCCTTCATCGGGCCGTCCGTCGGTGACGTCGTACCCGACGGTGACGGCCGGGTCCTGGCGCATCTGGTAGACGTCGTCGTCCATCCGCAGCTCGTGGTTGGACAGCGGCGTCTCGTCCTGCCAGCAGTAGGGCAGCACCCGGAAGCCCTCGTAGACCAGGCCCTTCTCGTGGAGCTGCTTGAAGGCCCACATGACCGACTCCATGAACTCCGGGTTCATGGTGCGGTAGTCGTTGTCGAAGTCGACCCAGCGCGCCTGGCGGGTGACGTAGTCGCGCCACTCGCCGGTGTACTTCAGGACCGACTGGCGGCAGGCCTCGTTGAACTTCTCGATGCCGAGCTCGACGATCTCGTCGGTGGTCTTGATGCCGTTGAGCCGCATCGCCTCGAGCTCGGCGGGCAGGCCGTGGGTGTCCCAGCCGAAGCGGCGCTCGACCTTGTGGCCGCGCATCGTCTGGTAGCGCGGGATCAGGTCCTTGACGTAGCCGGTGAGCAGGTGGCCGTAGTGCGGCAGGCCGTTGGCGAACGGCGGGCCGTCGTAGAAGACGAACTCGTTGCTGCCGTCGGCACCCGCGTCGCGCTGCTCGACGCTCGCGCGGAAGGTGTCGTCGGCCTCCCAGTAGGCGAGCACCGCCTCCTCGATCGCCGGGAAGCGTGGGCTGCTCGCGACGGTCGTGGCATCGGTGTGCGAGACCTTGGGGTAGGTCATCTGGGGTGCTCCTCGCGGTGCGTCGTGTCTCGGTCTCCTGACACGAGGACGACGTCTGCCGCGGTACCACCTCGCTTGGGATCCGGGGATCCCCGCTTCGTTGCGGCTGTGTCGGGCCGTACCCGCCGGGTTCTACTGGGGCCGCGGCCGGATCGCCGTACCCGTTCTTCCCGAGGCTCGCCGCTGATGACGGCTCAGACGCCTGCGGCGATCGTACGGCGCGCGTCGAGGCCCGCGCCAATCGCTTTGCCCAGCCGGGGTAGTCCACCGGGTTCGTGCGGGTAGTCCACCGGGAAATGGTCGTCAGGATGGCCGCCGGGCAACCCGAACGCGGTGGACTACCCCCATGACGGTGACGGCCGCCCCGCGCTAAGCGACCCGCCGATAACCCAGGAATCGGGACCGATCCCGGTCGTCGAGTGCGCGGCGGAGCTCGACCGTGTGGGTCGGGGTCCACCACGAGGGCGGCTCGAGGGTCCAGGAGCGCGGGGTGGACGTGGCAGCCGCACGCCCAGCCGCCGACTGCAACCTCGTCGTGTAGTCGTCGAGATCGCTCCAGTCGGTGACGAGCATCGTGACGGGTTCCAACCCGTGGTCGCGAAAGATGGCGTCCTTCTTCACGTCGGCAGCGGTACCGGCGACGGTGATGTGGTCGGAGCCGTTGTACTGCCCGACCAAACCGGTGTGGGGCTGGATGAGGTCCGGCGTTCCGATGTGGCGCCCATCCAGCGTGAACACGGGTCGGTTGCACAGCGCGCCCCTCAGCCCCACCATCCTCCAGACACCCCGCATCTTCGTCTCGCGAGGAGACCACGAGTTCTCGTCGGCCAGCGGCAGGGCATCGCGCGCCTGCTGGATCCCCGTCACCGGACCGAGCGCGGCGACGTACGTCGCGACATCGCCGATCGATACGAGGTCTGAGTAGCAGGCCATGTCGAGTGCAGCGACGGCCTCGCCGAGCGAGACGGCGTACCTCATCTCGAGGACCACCGATCGCACCGCGATCGTGACCGGCACCCCGCCGACCACGACGATCTGGTCCGGGTGGAGGTACTCCTGGCTGATCGTTGCGCCAGGCGGCGCGGCACGGTCTCGTCGGGCGAGCAGAGGAACGTCGCGACACCCGCCATAGGCATCCGTCCCGTCGAACCAGACGCCTCCGAGCCATCGCAACGCGGCCCATCCGGCGACCGCTTCGTCCGTGCGAAGCACGGCAGCGGCCTCCACGATCCGCTGCTCGGGAGTCAGCTCGACATCGGCCGGCACGTGCAGTCCTTGGCTCGTACGACGCCACGCGGGCCCCCGCGCCTGACCACGCGTGGGGCCGAGCCAGCCCTGTGGGGTCAACCCGCACGGGCGACACCACCCGCGATCGGCGTACGTGGAGAGGTGTCGGCGCGTCCATGACCTGGACATGCCCGGTCCGACCGTTCGCAGCAGCTCATCCACAGGGCAGTTTCGTCGTGATCAGCCGCCACCTCTGGGTAGTCCACCGGGTTCGTGTTGATAGTCCACCGGGAAGTGGCCGTCCCGAGGCCTTCCTCGCAGCCATATCCCGGTGGACTACGCCGGAGGGGGCTGCGGTTGGGTCGTCCCCATGAACTTCAACGGCATGTGGCTGCCCCAGGACCAGGACCCGCGGATGCAGGAGGGGCCGACGCGTGGGGAGAAGGAGTGCCTCGTCGGCTACCTCGAGCACTACCGCGGCACCCTCGCGCTCAAGTGCGACGGGCTCGACGCCGACCAGCTCGCGACGAGGGCGGTGCCGCCGTCGAACATCTCGATGCTCGGGCTGGTGCGCCACATGGCGCGGGTCGAGCAGAGCTGGTTCCGCCGGGTGATCGAGGAGCGGATGGACATCCCGCGGCTCTTCCAGGACGACGACGGCGGGCTTCGACTTCCCCGACGTCGACGACGACCTGGTCCGTGAGTCCCACGCGCTGTGGGAGGGCGAGATCGCGTACGCCCGCGAGGTGCTGGACCGCACCGACCTCGACACCGTCGTCGACGTCCACGGCGAGCCCACCGAGGTGCGCGACATCATCGTCCACATGATCGAGGAGTACGCCCGCCACTGCGGGCACGCCGACCTCGTGCGGGAGTGCATCGACGGCCGCACCGGCCAGTGACGCCGTGAGCCGACGACTAGGGGCTGCGTGGACGATGAAGCGGAGCACGGCGCGGCACGGGCGTCGAGGCCGCACAGGTGAAGGTGCCGACGCCGCGGGTCGGGCGTGAGGAAGTCGAGCACGAGGACCGACGTGCGAGCCGTCAGCACCGATGGCCGTGCCGTAGACCTCGTTGTTGCGCGGGATGGCGATCGTCGGGAAGGTCAGGTCCGACGGTCGTGCCGCAGCTCGTGCGGAGGGTGATGCGGAAGACCTGCATCCACCCGGGCGAGGCGCCAGGAAGCCGCACGCCGTCCCCCGCCCAGCCCGAGGCCCGCGGCGGCGCGGGTGCGGGCCGCAGTCCCAGCTTGACCGACGTACGTCCCAGGGAGACGCCGAGCTCGGTGGCGTCGAGCCTGAGGGTCGACGACGCGACGCGGAGCTTCGCCCAGACGAGACCGGAGCGGCTGCCCTGGGCGTCGAGCGCGCCGACAGAGAGCTTGCGGAACCGGACGCCGGTGCCGCTGCCGGTGACCTGGACGTCCGTCGCCGGGACCGAGGAGGTGTTGGTGACCGTGACCGGGATGCGCGTCCACACGCCCTTCACCAGCGTGTCGGAGCGCGGCGCGGCGATCGTCAGGGTGACCCCGTCCGCGACCGTGCCGCTCGCGACACCGGGGCTCACACCCACGACGGCGAGGGCGGCGGCGAGCACGAGGCCGGCCACGGAGGAGAGCTGCCGCTTCATGGTCGAAGTGTCGCACCGGGCGGACGCGCATGTGGCCGGAATGGGCCGCATCCGTAGGCTGGTGCAGGTGACTGCTGCCTCCGGCTACGGCCTCCTCACCCTCGCTGACGACGCCGTCCTCGACGCCTGGTTCCCCTCCCCCGCGCTCGGCGCGACCGAGGGCGACGCACCGGCCGAGCTGACCGCGCTGGAGGGCGACGACGAGCTCCGCGGCGTACGTCGTGAGGTGCGGCTGGTCGAGATCGACGACCTCGACGCGGCACCGGCGTCGACCGAGGACGTCTGGCTGCGGCTGCACCTGCTGTCCACGCGCCTGGTCGCGCCGCACGGCCAGTCGCTCGAGGGCATCTTCGGCCTGCTGGCCAACGTCGTGTGGACCTCCGCCGGCCCGTGCGCGGTCGAGGGGTTCGAGGCCACCCGCGCCCGGCTCCGCGGTGCCGGGCAGCACGTGACCGTCTTCGGCGTCGACAAGTTCCCGCGCCTGGTCGACTACGTCCTCCCCACCGGGGTCCGCATCGCCGACGCCGACCGCGTGCGCCTCGGTGCGCACCTGGCCGAGGGCACGACGGTGATGCACGAGGGCTTCGTGAACTTCAACGCCGGCACGCTCGGGGAGTCGATGGTCGAGGGCCGCATCTCCGCGGGCGTCGTCGTCGGCGCCGGCTCCGACATCGGCGGCGGCGCATCCGTGATGGGCACGCTGTCCGGTGGCGGCAAGGAGGTCATCTCCGTGGGCGAGCGCTGCCTGGTCGGCGCCAACGCCGGCATCGGGATCTCGCTCGGCGACGACTGCGTGGTCGAGGCCGGCTGCTACGTCACCGCCGGCACCAAGGTCACCGTCGCCGACCTCGACGGCAAGCCGCAGGTCGTCAAGGCCAGCACCCTCTCGGGCGTCGACAACATCCTGTTCCGCCGCAACTCGGTCAGCGGCGCCATCGAGGCCGTGCCGTGGAAGGGCGGGTCGGACGGCGCCGGCATCGCCCTCAACGCGGCACTGCACGCCAACTAGCCAGGCCTGCGATGCCGTCGTTGCGGACGGTCACCATCGGTGCGGTGGTGGCCCTGGGAGCCGTCGCCACCTCCCTCGTGCTGGTCGACCGCGGCGGCGTGCCGTCCATCCTCGACACCAGTGGGTGCACGGCCGAGGTCGACGGCCACGAGGTCGAGATCGACCTGGAGCAGGCCGAGAACGCCGCCCTCATCACCGCCGTCTCGATCGAGCGCGGCATGCCGGCGCGGGCCGCGAGCATCGCCCTCGCCACGGCGTTCCAGGAGTCCAAGCTCTACAACATCGACTACGGCGACCGGGACTCCGTCGGCCTCTTCCAGCAGCGCACGTCGCAGGGCTGGGGGACGGTCGGCGAGCTGATGGACCCGGTCTACGCGACCAACGCCTTCTACGACGCGCTCGAGAAGGTCGACGGCTATCGCGAGATGGAGATCACCGAGGCGGCGCAGGCGGTGCAGCGATCGGCGTACCCCGATGCGTACGCCGACCACGAGGACGACGGCCGCGCGCTGGCCTCGGCCCTCACCGGCAACTCCGCGCGGGCGATGTGGTGCGACGTCCCGGGCGACGCCGACGATGAGTCCGACGACCTGGACGACGCCGGGCTGGTCGCCCGGGCCGCAGTCGTGCGCGCCGACCTCGAGGCCCGCTTCGGCGCGCTGTCGCTCGGCGGCTTCGAGCCGCGCGGCGTCTCGAGCGGCCACATGGAGGGCTCGGCGCACTACGAGGGACGCGCGATCGACATCTTCTACCGACCGATCAACGCCGAGAACAACCAGCGCGGCTGGGCGATGGCCACCTACCTCGTCGCCAACGCCGACCGCCTCGACATCAAGACGCTGATCTTCGACGACCGCATCTGGCACGCCGGCTCGCGCTCGGGCGACGGCTGGACCGACTACCGCGTGCCGTCGTCGTCACGGGGCGACCAGCAGATCCTCGAGCACCGCGACCACGTGCACGTCGACGTCTTCGACTGGACGCCGACGCGCACGTCCGGTCAGCGGGCCTTCGAGGTGAAGACCTCTTCCTCCATCAGCGGCCGCACCTTGTCGGACAGTGCGCCGCGGCTGACGTAGGTGCGCAGGGAGTCGCCGGCGAGGGCGTTGCCGAGCGCGGCGACGACCATGCCCTGGTCGAGCGCGAGGTACTTCTTCGACACCGTGCCCGAGCGGACGGCGACGGCGTCGTAGAAGCCGCCGGGGCCGTAGGCGTCGAAGTTCGCCCGCAGCTTCGCGAGGTTCGCCAGTGCCTGGTCGGGCGCGTAGCGCAGGGCGAGGAAGGACGCGTGCGGGGTGACCACGCCGTCGCCGTACGTCGTCGGGGCGGGGGTCCCGGTGCGGTCCGGGCAGCCCTCGTAGGCCTGCTCCCAGGAGGTGCGCTCCTGGTCGGAGGTGTAGCCGGGGCCGTCGATGCCGAGCTGGTCGACGCCGTACTCGCGGTAGCCGCCGGCCGGGTTGTTGGACGGGGAGAAGCCCCAGTAGCCGTAGCCGGCCTCGTCCATGCCGTGCTCGATCTGGGCCTGCACGTAGAGCGGGTGGTTGACGCCCCACGAGCGGGCACCCCACGTCTCCTCGGGCACGAACAGCGGCACCATCAGCGCCTCGAACATGCTGCCGCCCCACGTCGGGACCAGCCGGTGGCCGCGGTAGGGCAGCGTGCCCTCGAAGACGTCGACGCCCTCGTAGGTGTGCCACTCGCCGGTCGGCCTGGTCTCGGTCCACGACCAGTCGCACGTGGGCGGGAAGGTGCGCAGCGTGCCGAAGTAGTGCTTGGCCGGGATCTGGCCGGCGGCGATGCCGAGGTAGGACGCGATGCGGGGTTCGGTGTTGAACGACCCGTAGTGGTGGCAGGTGTAGTAGACGTCCTCGCCACCGCGGTAGTTGTCCGCGACCGAGCAGCCGGACGGCGGGTCGACCCAGAAGCCGCCGCGGATCTGACCGCCCACGGGTGCGTCGCTGCCGGGCTCCTTCCGGACGCCCTCGGCCGGGTTGTAGTAGTAGCCGAAGTCCATCTTCGTGCGGATCGCCGCGGCCTGGTGCTTCAGCGCCGGGATCGCCCGCTCGGTCAGGAGCAGGCCGGTCGCGAGCCAGCCGTTGTCGACGCTGGAGGCGAACTGCTCGATGGTGCCGCCGCCGGGGAAGACGTCCAGCTTGTCGCCGGTCGCGGGGTCGTACCAGTTGTAGAACATGCCGGACGGCTCGTGCTTCTCCATCGCGGCGACGGTCGCGATCGTCGTACGCGCCCGCTCGCGCGCCTCGCGACGCGAGATCAGCCCGGTGTCGCGGGCGGCGACCGTGCTCCAGAGGTAGGCGCCGATGTTGGTCGGCGAGGTGTAGCCGCTGCGCGAGGAGGCGTCGAGGTCGCCGCCGATGTTGTCGGCCGGGAGCCCGGTGGACTCGTCGGTCATCGCGGCCATCGACCTCCAGCTGTCGGCCATGTACTCCTCGAGCACGGCGCGGGTGCCGGTCGAGGGGCGGTCGCCGGCGGCGGCCGG
Source organism: uncultured Actinomycetota bacterium (assembly GCA_963795095.1). Taxonomy (GTDB): domain Bacteria; phylum Actinomycetota; class Actinomycetes; order Propionibacteriales; family Nocardioidaceae; genus Nocardioides. The sequence continues at coordinate 9,541 of CAWCGM010000029.1, forward strand.
TGTCGGCGGCTGGATCGCCAGTGCGGCGGCAGCGAGGGCCGCGGTCGCGGCGAGCGCGACGGGGGGACGGATCTTCATGGGGGTGGTGCCTCCTTGCCCGAGAACGGGGCGTCGGTGTGTGTGGCGGGGACCTACTTGATGCCGGTCATGGCGATGCCCTGCATGATGTGGCGCTGCAGGACCAGGAAGATCGCGAGCACGGGCAGCACGACGACGACCGAGCCGGCGAGCAGGAGTCCGTACTGCGTGGCGTTCTGGCCGACGGAGTAGAGCGCGAGGGCGACCGGGAGCGTGTACTTGTCCTCGGTCTGCGCCACCACGAGCGGCCACAGGAAGTTGTTCCACGAGGTGAGGAACGTCAGGATCCCGAGCGTCGCGAGCGCGGGTCCGCACAGCGGCAGGATCACCGAGAAGAAGATCCTCAGCTCGCCGGCACCGTCGATGCGGGCCGCCTGGATGAGCTCGTCGGGCAGCGACTGGATGAACTGGCGCATCAGGAAGACGCCGAACGGGCCGGCCAGGAACGGCAGGATCATCCCGAGCAGCGTGTTGGACAGCCCGATGTTGGTGGTCAGCACGAAGAGCGGCACGAAGGTCACGACGCCGGGGATCATCAGGGTGCCCAGGACGATCGCGAAGAGTGCCTTCTTGCCGGGGAAGTCCAGCTTGGCCAGCGCGTAGCCGAGCATCGAGCAGAACACCATGTTGCCGGCCGTGACGGCCAGCGCGACGATCGCCGAGTTCATGAAGTACGTCGGGAAGTCGAGCTTGGTGAACAAGGTGGCGTAGTTGTCGAGGGTGATCGTCTCGGGCCACCAGGTCGGCGGAACGGCGCGCACCTCGGCCTCGGGCTTGATGCTCGAGAGCAGCATCCAGACGAACGGGACCACGACCAGGAACAGGCCGAGGAACAGCACGGCGTAGAGCCACGACGGCGTACGCCGCCACTCCCCTCCGTCGCGGGACGCCGGGGCCTTCGGAGCGGTCTGCTTCTCAGCGGTGATCGTGCTCATTTCTTCCCTCCCGTGGCGGTCGCGTCGTCGCGCTCGCCCAGCCAGCGGAACTGCGCCCAGGTGAGCAGGACGACGGCGAGGAACAGCAGGTAGCTGGCCGCCGCTGCGTAGCCGTAGTTGCCGAAGCCGAACTGGTCGAAGGTGAAGTAGGTGGCCGACCGCGTCGAGTCGAGCGGACCGCCCTTGGTCATCACGAACGCCTCCTCGAAGAACTGGAGGTAGCCGAGTCCGGTGATGACCGCGCCGAACAGCAGCGTGGGTCGCAGCATCGGCAGCGTGATGTGGCGGAACCGCGACCAGCCGCTGGCGCCGTCGACCTCGGCGGCCTCGGTGACCTCCTGCGGGATGGTCTGGAGACCGGCCAGGAAGATGACCATCAGGGTGCCGAAGTTGCGCCACACGGCCATCAGGACCAGCGAGGGCAGTGCCAGCGTGGTGCTGTCGAGCCAGCCGGGGCCGTCGATCCCGACCCAGCCGAGGATCGTGTTGAAGAGGCCGCCGCTGTCGCGGTAGAGGAACTTCCAGACCACCGACACCGCGACGATGCTCGTCACGACGGGCAGGTAGTAGCCCACGCGGAGGAACCCGCGGAACCGCTCCACCCGGTTGATGCCGACGGCGACCAGGAGGGCGACCGCCATGGTCGCCGGGACGCCGAGCAGCAGGTAGAGCAGGGTGTTGAGGGTGACCTTGCGGAACAGCGGGTCCTGGACGAGCTTGACGTAGTTGTCGAGCCCGACCGGGTTGACCGCGAGCGGGTCGCGGATGTCGGTGCGCCGCATGTCGGTGAAGCTCATCCCGAGGCTCGCGAGCACGGGCCCGAGGCTGAACACCACGAACAGCAGCACGAACGGCAGGGCGAGCGCCCACGCGGCGACAGCCTGCTGCCGCCGCGTGGGGTCCACGTGCCTGCTCCTGACGTGTGCCCGTGCCTGTGTGGGTGGAGATGGTGCTCATGTCACAGACCGGTGCCGATCTGCTCGGCCTGGCGCTGCATCTCGGCGACGGCGTCCTCGACCGAGGTGTCGCCCTTCGTGGCCTTCTCGACCTCGCCGTCGATCACCGTGGCGACCTCCTCCCAGGTCGGCACGGCCGGCGGGGCGAGGGCGTTGTCGAGCTGCTCGCCGAAGACGCCCAGCTGCGGGTCCTCCGAGAGCTCACCGGTCTCCCACGACTCCGAGACGGCGGGCAGGTCGCCCACCTCGTCGTAGAAGCCCTGCTGGGTCGCGGGGTCGGAGAGCCACTGGACGAGCTTCCAGGCGCTCTCCTTGTTGTCGGAGTCGGAGAACACGGCCAGGTCACCGCCGCCGACGAACGACGTACCGCCGGCGCTGTCGACGCCCGGCAGGACCGCGACGCCGTACTCGTCCTCGTCCACGCCCTGCTCCTCCACCAGGCCGGTGTGCCACGGGCCGGAGATGAACGAGCCGTAGGTGCCGTCGGCGAAGCCGCTCTCGAGCTCACCCGGGTCGAGCATCCGCGTGGGCGAGATGCCCTCGTCGAAGAAGGACGTGTAGTAGTCGAGCGCCTCGACCATCTCCGGGCTGTCGATGGTGTACTCGGTGCCCTCCTCGTTGGTCACGGCAGCGCCGTTGGACCAGGCGAAGGGGAGCATGGTCTGCCACGAGCCGGTGTTGCCGGCCTGGAGCTGGATGCCGTACTCGGCGCCACCCTTGGTCTGGAGGTCCTGGGTGAACTGCTTGAGGTCGTCCCACGAGCTGGGGGGCTCGTTCCAGCCGGCCTTCTCGGCCAGGTCCTTGCGGTAGTAGAGGACGCGGGTCTCGACGTACCACGGCACGCCGAAGGAGGTGCCGCCCACCTCGGTGCTGCCCCACGCGCCGTCGAAGAAGGCCGCGGAGTCGACGAGGTCCTCCGGGAGCGGCTCGAGGCCGCCGGACTCGGCGAACTCGCCCATCCACGTCGTGCCGACGAGCGTCACGTCGGGGGTCTCGCCGGAGGCGATCGCGTTGGCGATCTTGTCGTGCGCGCTGTCCCACGGGACGGCGGTGACCTCGACCTCGGCGTCGGGGTTCTCCTCGGTGAAGGCCTCGGCGAAGTCGCCGAGCACCTCGCCCTCGGTGCCCATGGCCCAGACCTCGATGGTGCCGGTGGCCTTGCCGTCCTCGATGGCCTCGCCCTGCTCGACGGGGGCGTCGCTGCCGGCGTCGCGGCCGCAGGCCACGAGTGCCAGGGAGGCGAGTCCGAGGATCGCGCCCGCTCGCGCGGTGCGTCGGATGGTGTCGGTCGTCATGTCAGTGCCTTTCGCGGGGGGAACTGCTGGATCGGACGATGAGCTCGGTGGGGAGGACCTCGATGCGCGGCTCGGCCCGGCGGCCGGCGATCAGGTCGTCGAGGAAGCGGGCGGCGGTGGCGCCGAGGTCGCGGAGGGGCTGGCGGACGGTCGTCAGCTCGGCGTAGCGGGCGGCCATGATGTCGTCCCAGCCGGTGACCAGGACGTCGCGCGGGACGACGACACCGCGCTCGCGCAGGGCGGTCATCAGGCCGAGGGCGAGCTCGTCGTTGGCGCACGCGATCGCGTCGGGCAGGGCGTCCTGCTGGCAGAGGTGCTCCGCGGCGACGGCACCGCCCTGCTCGTCCATGGTCTCGACGCGCAGCTCGCTCACCTCGAGGCCGGCCTCGTCGGCGCCGGCGCGCAGCCCGGCGAGGCGCTCGGTGACGTCGGGCGAGCGGTCCGGGTTGCCGAGGAACACCACCGACCGGGCGCCCGAGGCGGCCAGGTGGCTCGCGAGGGCGTGGGCGGTGCGGTGGTTCTCCGCGGCGACCGAGTCCACGCCGGTGACCGGCGGACGGGCCACGGTGACCAGCGGGACGCCGCGCTCGGCGAGCTCGAGGAGCACCTCGTCGGAGACGGTGTGGCCCAGCACGACGAGGCCGTCGCAGCGACCGGCGAGGCGGGTGATCATCTCGCGGGCCGCGGGGCGTCCGTGGGTGGCGAGGATGAGGACCGCGCGGCCGAGCTCGGACGCGACGTCCTCGTAGCCGACGACGACCTCGCCGTAGTAGGGACCCGAGAGATCGGGGAAGACGATGCCGTTGGCGCCGTGGCGGCGCTCGGCGAGCTGGCGGCCCAGCTGGGAGGGCGTGTAGTCGAGCTGGTCGGCCGCTTCGCGGACCCGGCGGAGGGTCTCGACGCTGACGATCGAGGGCTCGCGCATCGCGCGGGAGACGGTGGCGATGGAGACGCCGGCGCTCCTCGCCACGTCGCGGATCGTGGACGCCATCCGACACCTCCTTCGGGCTGTAACCGGTTACAGAAACCGGTTACACCGTGACGGTGGTCACGGGGGTGTGTCAACCCCTCGGGGGTCGCCCGGGCGTGTCGCGGGCGGCTTGCATGAGTCCCCGCACGTGCGGGGACTCTGACACTTGGAGGGGGTTGCAAAGGCCTACAAGTGCCCGACTCGCCCTCCCAGTCCGGGCGCTCACGGGGTCAGGCGGAGAGGCGGGCAACCGCGGCGTCGACGCGCTCGTCGGTGGCGGTGAAGGCGACCCGGACGTGCTGCTTCCCGGCGGCGCCGTAGAAGTCCCCCGGAGCCACGAGGATCCCCCGGTCGGCCAGGTCGGCGACCGTCGTCCAGCAGTCCTCGTCCCGGCTGCGCCCAGAGGTAGAGCGACGCCTCGGAGTGGTCGATCCGGAACCCGGCGGACTCGAGCGCCTGCTTCAGCTTCGCCCGGCGGGCGGCGTACGTCGCGTGCTGCATGCTCGACGTGCGCGTCGTCCTCCAGGGCGGCGATCATCGCGCGCTGCTGGGGCCCGGGCATCTGGAGGCCGAGGTTCTTGCGGACCGCGAGGAGCTCGCCGACGAGGGCGGGGTCGCCGGCGACGAAGGCGCAGCGGTAGCCCGCGAGGTTGGAGCGCTTCGACAGCGAGTGGACCGCGAGGATCCCGTCGTGCGAGCCGCCGCTGACCTGCGGGTCGAGGATCGAGAGCGGGGCCTCCCCCGACCAGGCGCACTCGATGTAGCACTCGTCGGACACGAGGATCGTGCCGCGCTCGCGGCACCACTCGACGACCTTGCGCAGGTGCGCGAGCGGCAGGACCTTCCCGCTCGGGTTGGCCGGGCTGTTGAGCCACAGCAGCCGCGGCGTGCGCGGGCCGAACGCGGTCAGGGAGTCGGTGGCCAGGCTGTCGGCCCCGGCGAGGGCGGCGCCGACCTCGTAGGTCGGGTAGGCGAGGGCCGGGTAGCCGACGAGGTCACCGGCGCCGATGCCGAGGTGCACCGCCATCGAGCCGATGAGCTCCTTGGAGCCGATGACCGGCAGCACGCCGTCGAGGCCGAGGCCGGTGACCCCGTGGCGGCGGGCCAGCCAGTCGATCGCCGCGCGACGGGTGGCCTCGAGGCCGATCGTCGTGGGATAGCCCGGCGAGTCGGCCGCGTCGCGCAGGGCCTGCTGCACGACCTCGGGAGTCGGGTCGACAGGCGTGCCGACCGAGAGGTCGACGACGCCGTCGGGGTGCGACCGCGCCGTCGCGGCGTGGTCGGTGAGCTTGTCCCAGGGGAAGTCCGGGAGGCGCTCGGAAACCTTCCGGTGGTCTCGTGACGGCCGCTGCGCGACCTCCTCGACCAGCGGAAGGTCAGTCACTCGTCGTGCTCCTGCGGGGGCAGCGCGGCGACGAGCGCGTGGTCGGCGTCGATGACGCCCATCTTGGCGGCGCCACCGGGCGAGCCGAGGTCGTCGAAGAAGTGGACGTTGGCGTCGTAGTAGCCCTTCCACTCCTCCGGGGTGTCGTCCTCGTAGAAGATCGCCTCGACCGGGCAGACCGGCTCGCAGGCGCCGCAGTCGACGCACTCGTCGGGGTGGATGTAGAGCATCCGCTTGCCCTCGTAGATGCAGTCGACGGGGCACTCATCGACGCACGCGCGGTCCTTGAGGTCGACGCACGGCTGGGCGATGACGTAGGTCACCAGGTCCTCCTGAACGGGGCTGAGCACGGATGGGGGCTTCGACGCCGATCACTCTAGTATCCGGGGCGTGCCAGAGACGTCAGAACCCCGTGCCGTGGGCGATCCGGGTGTCGGGCACCCGGACACGGCCTCGGGCCGCACGTCGTGGGCCAGCGGATCGTCGTACGACACCGGCTCCCCGACGGCTCCGCGACCGACGTGCTCGGCGTGTGCACCTCCTGGGGCACGGACACGCTGACCGTCGATCGGGACGGTCCGGCGGACAGGACGGGCCCCGTCACCATCGCCCTCGCCGACATCGTCACCGGCAAGCCCGTGCCGCCGCGCGCGTCGGTCCGGTCGCGGGTCGACGCGCAGGAGGTCGAGGAGCGCATCGGCGCGCTCTGGTCGACGATCTCGACCGAGCCCCTGGGCGACTGGTTGCTCCGCGCCTCTCCCCCGCACGGCGGACGGCTCCGTCGCCGGGGCAACTCGGCGCTCGCGATGCGCGAGCCCGGCATCGGCTGGGCGGACGCGGCGTTCGGCGTACGCCGTTTCTACGACGCGCTCGACCAGCCGCCGATGCTGCAGGTCCAGCGCGGGTCCGTGGTCGAGAAGACCCTGCTCCCGCTCGGCTTCGGCTCCACCGGCGACGGCGATGCCCACGCCCAGCTGGCGTCCGTCGCCCGGGCCCTGCGGTCCGTCCGCGCGGTCGCGCCCACCGTGGAGGCGACGCTCGACGAGTCGCCGCGCGAGGCCACCGCCTCCCTGGCGGACGGAGTCGCGTCGGGTCGGGGCGTGCTGTCCGGCGACTGGCTGCTCCTCGAGTCCCTCGCCGTCGACCCCGCCCACCGTCGCCGCGGCCTCGCGACCGCGGTGCTCGCCGAGCTGCTCGACTGGGGCGCCTCCCTCGGCGCGACCACCGCGCTGCTCCACGTCGAGGTCGTCAACACCGGCGCGATCGCGCTCTACGAGCGGCACGGCTTCGCCACGCACCACACCAACCGCTACCTGTTCGGTCGCTGACCGGATCCGGCGAAGAGCCGCTGCGCGGCCGCGAGCGTACGCACCCACAACAGGCGCTGGAGCACGAGGACGACCATCCCGGCGACCACCATCCCGGCGATGTTCACGGCGAGCTGGGCGACGGAGCCGCGGATCTCCGACGGCGCCCAGACACCGAGCGCGAGGGCGAAGTTGCCCACGGCCGGGATCGTCGTGACGGAGATGAAGACGCCGACCATGGCGTTCGCGCGAGCCGTCGTCATCGCGAGCACGCCCGCTGCGCCGGCGATGAGGGCGACGATGAAGGACCACCGGTCGGGGTGCCAGATGAAGCCGGTCTGCGGACGGGGCCGGGTGACCATGTCGGCGGTGATGAGGCCGGCGAGGCCGGCGACGAGGCTCAGCAGGGCGACGACCACGACCGACACCACCACCCCGGAGACGAGCAGCCGCAGGGCCTTGCCGCTGAGCCCGAACCGGCCGAACACCAGGCCCGTCGCGACGGCGGCGACCGTGCCGAACTCCGGACCGACGACCATCGCGCCGACCACCAGGACGGCCGAGTCGGTGATCACGGCGATCGCCGCGAGCAGGCTGGCCAGCACGAAGAACAGGTAGTAGGAGACCGTCGGCCGGCTCGCGGCGTAGCACTGCTCGATGACGGCGTCCCAGACGACGGCGTCGTCGGGGTCCCCCGGGGCCGCCCGCTCGAGCCGCCTCGCCGCGTCGAACGGCGTGCTCGTGGGGGTGGTGACGAGGATGCCGCCGGACTCGTGGAGGCCCAGCCGCTTGAGCCGGCCGATGATCTCCCCGGCGAGCTCCCGCGCGACGTCGCACTCGACGAGGTCACCGGGCGGCGACAGCGAGGCGCCGGGACTCAGGGTCAGGTTGGCGGACCGGTTCTCGTGCGCGAGCAGCTCGACGACGTCGTCGCTCAGCTCGCTCGGCACGGTGAGCCGCAGGTGCAGCAGCATGGCCGCAGTGTCCCAGCAGAAACTCGCTGGTCGGTGGAGCCTCGCGCACCTACGCTGCTCGCGACGACCGTGAGGCCTGACACCCCTCCTGCACGCCAGCAGCGACGCGGCCGTCCGCGCGTCCGGCGTACACCGACGAGAGGCCGGCCTTCTCAGCCGGCGAAGGTGTGGTGGCACCGCGACCTTGCCCCCGCCCACACCTCCAGGGCCCCACACACCTGGAGGTATCTCATGAGAACGCTCTGCTCACGACCTGACCACCACGACGCCCGGCGCCGAGGTCACCCTCGAGGGCTGGGTGCACCGCCGGCGCGAGCTGTCGCGGGTCACCTTCCTCGTGCTGCGCGACCGCAGCGGGCTCGCCCAGGTCGTGCTGCCGGCCGGCACGCCGGTGCCGCCCGAGGAGACGACCGTCCGGGTCACCGGCACCGCGACCGCGAACGCCCAGGCTCCCGGTGGCGTCGAGGTGACCGAGGCCGTCGTCGAGCTGCTGACCGAGCCGGCCGCGACCCCGCCGGTCGAGCTCTGGCGCCCGTCGCTGGACGCGTCGCTGCCCACGCTGCTCGACCACGCACCCGTCCTCTGGCGCCATCCCGCCCAGCGCGCGCGGTGGGAGCTCGCGGCGGCATCGCTGCGCGGCTTCCGGACGACCCTCGACGGTCTCGGGTTCACCGAGGTGACCACGCCGAAGATCGTCGGCACGGCGACGGAGTCCGGCTCGTCGGTCTTCGAGGTCGACTGGTTCGGCCGAGCGGCGTACCTCGCGCAGAGCCCGCAGTTCTACAAGCAGCAGCTCGTCGGGGTCTTCGAGCGGGTGTACGAGGTCGGGCCGGTGTTCCGCGCCGAGCCGCACGACACGGTGCGCCACCTCGCGGAGTACCGGTCGCTCGACGTCGAGCTCGGCTTCATCGAGGACCACCGCGACGTGCTCGCGGTCCTGCGCGAGGTGCTCGCGGGGATGGTCGCGTCGATCGAGCCCGCGCTCGCCGAGCGGGCCGCCGCCCGGCTGCCGGTCGTGCCGGACGAGGTCCCGGTGGTCCACTTCGCCGACGCGCTCGCCCTGGTCGGTGCGCCGGCCGACGAGACCGACCTCGCCCCCGAGCACGAGCGGGCGCTCGGCGCGTGGGCGCTGGCCGAGCACGGCAGCGACTTCGTGGCCGTCGAGGGCTATCCGATGGCGAAGCGGCCGTTCTACACCCATCCCCAGCCCGGCGACGAGCAGTGGTCCAACAGCTTCGACCTGCTCTTCCGCGGCCTCGAGCTGGTGACGGGCGGCCAGCGGCTGCACCGCCCGTCGGACTACGAGCAGGCCATCCGGGCACGCGGCGAGGACCCGGCGACGTACGACTCCTATCTCCAGGCGTTCCGGCACGGGATGCCGCCGCACGGCGGGTTCGCGATCGGGCTGGAGCGCTGGGTGGCGCGGCTGGTCGGGGCGGCCAACGTCCGCGAGGTCACGCTCTTCCCACGCGACCTGCACCGGCTCACGCCGTAGGAATGGCCCGGCGCCCTAGCCTCGGTTTCGACGCTCGCTTCGCTCGCTGCTCAACCAGCGGCCGCATTCGCTTCGCTCACTCGTCGACGGCGTCGGGGTTGGTGCAGATGACCGTGTCGCTGGGCGTGTACGTCGTGCTGAAGACCTCGTCGTCGCGGGTCTCGGTGTTGCCGTTGACGGGCGTGAAGTAGCGGACGACGTCGATGTCGAAGCCGCCGTAGCCCTCGTTGGCGTGGCACTTCAGGTCGTCGATCCTGCGCACCTTGGCCTGGGTCAGGTTGTAGCGCTCGCCCGCGGTGGTGGTGATGTCCCAGTACTTCGTCGAGTACATGCTCACGGTCGCCACTCCCGAGGTGGACGGGGTCGACGGCGTCACGTTGGCCGAGATGAGGATGCCGTAGGGGGTGTCGTTCCTGAACTGCAGGTCGACGGCGCCCCAGGCCACCGTGGCCTCGCGACCGATCGGGTAGCGGTCGATGTAGAACGAGTGGGGCTTGTGCTCGACGTCCTCGAGCCCGGCGAAGAACATCGCGTTGAACGTCGTCGTCGCGATCTGCGAGACGCCGCCGCCGAGGTCCTGGATGAGGATGCCGTCGCTGATGATGTAGCCCTTGGTGAAGCCGTTCGCCTCGGTGCGCTCACCCACGGTGCCGTTGAGCGAGAACGTCTCCCCCGGCTTGAGCAGGGTGCCGTCGATGAGCTCGGCGGCCCGGCCGAGGTTGACGTTGCGGTACTCGGCGTAGGGGAAGTAGGTGGTGAAGGTCGACACCTGCTCGCGGATCCCGAGGGCGCGCGCGTCCTTGGTGGTGAAGGCCGGCTGCGCGACCTTGGCGGTGAGCGCCAGCGTGCGCTCGCCCTGCGGCTTCGCGACGGTCTCGAGGAAGCCGGCCTCGAGCTGCTGCTCGTCGAAGGTGACACCGGGCTTGGCGGGGACGACCTGCGGCGTGCCGTTGACGAGCACGACGCTCGCATCGACGGGTGCGCCCTGCGTCACCTTGGCTCCGACGACCTCGGCCAGCTTCGCCCCGTCGAGGGTCGGCACGAGCTCGCCGTCGGTCGGCACGAGGCTGAGGGCGGCGGTGTAGTCGGCCGGGAAGACCTTGACGTTCGATCCCTCGAAGCTCAGCGTCACCGGCGCCGCCACGGCGGGCGAGGCGAAGGTGTCGAGGGTCTCCTCGACGTCGCTCGCGTCGATCGCCGGGACGACGTCGGTCATCTCGAGCGCGACCTCGCCGGGCTCGTCCTCGAGGAAGGCCGTACGCAGCGCGGCGAGGGTGTCGCTCGGGTCGAGGGCCGCGCCGGTGCGCGCCTTCTTCGTGACCACCCGCGCGCCGTCGAAGGACACGGCGCCGTCGCGGGCCGTCGCGCCGTACTGCCCGTCGAGGCCGGTGAGGTAGGTCTGGTAGGCGGTGTCGTCGACGCTCACCTCGGCCTCGAAGGCGTCCCCACCGGTGAAGTAGTTCCAGAGCCGGACCGGGTCCCAGCTCTCCTCGCCGCCGGCCTCGGCGACGGACGCCTCGTAGTCGACGCCCAGTCCGGCCTGGGCGGGGGCGATCGCCACCGGCTGGCCCTCGATCGTGGTCGCGATGTCGCGGTTGACCTTGTCGGCGAGGCCCGCCTGGAGCCGCTGGGCGGCCTCGGCCTGCGGGTGCCCGCCGATGCGGACGCCGGAGACCGTCGTGTTGCGCGGGACCTTGTCGCCGGCGACGTAGTGGGCAGCGACGTACAAGCCTCCGAAGAGCACCACGAGGCCGAGCAGGAGCCACACGACGACCGAGGCGCCGGCCTTGTCGCGGGGCTGCTTGCTAGTGCTCTGCGGGTTCTTCGCCACGCGGCGAGTCTAGGTAAGGAGTCCTCGAACTCCCTGATCCTCGGCGCGCCGTGGCGCCGCTGCGGAGCGTCGCCAACGCGGCCAGCAGCAGCACGAACGAGGCGGCCAGCCAGGACCAGCCCGCGGCGTCGGAGGCGACGAGGAAGCCGCCCGCCGGGCGCTCGATCGCGCCCCGCACGACCGCGAGGCACCACCCGACGGCGAACGCGAGTCGTACGACGCCCGGCGGCAGCCAGCCGAGGGTCGCGATGCCGGCGACGAGGGCCAGCGCGAGGCCCCACCAGTGCTGGTGGAGCAGCGTGCCGGCCGCGCCGGAGAGGAGGCCGACGACGCCGGCGAGCAGCGCCGTCACCGCGGTGCTCACAGCCCGGCGAAGAGGTCCTCCTCGAACCCGTCGGCGCCGGCCGGGCCGGGGGTGCCCTTGACGAGGCGGTAGTACTCGTCGGACCACCACGAGTGGCCGCTCTCGGCGCCGGAGAAGAAGTGGCCGTCCTGGTCGACCTGGGTGGCGTGCTTGCGCAGGGCGCCCATCTTGCGCTCGACGGTGGCCGTCCCGTCCACCCGCGCGCTGATCAGCTCGTCGGGGGTGACGAAGGGCGGCAGCTTGCCGTCGGGCTCCATGCCCTTGAAGGTCTCGGTGTCGCCCGACTCGCGGAGCTTGCGCAGGCTCTCGCGCATCCGCGACTCGCTCATCGCGGTCCAGTAGATCTTCGCGATGTCGTGCGGCTCGCCGAGGTCACGGCGGTAGGAGGGCGCGGCCGCCAGCTGGGCGGCGTACATCGCGACCCGGTGGGCCTGGATGTGGTCGGGGTGGCCGTAGCCGCCGAACTGGTCGTAGGTGACCAGCACCTGCGGGCGCACCTCGCGGATCACCTTCACCAGCTCGTCGGCGGCCTCGATGATGTCGGTGGTCCAGAACGCGTTGTCGGGAATGGACTCGGCCGCGATCGCGTGACCGTCCTCGTGCCAGGCCATCCCGGAGTCGTGGAAGCGGCCGAAGCCGCCGAGGAAGCGGTGGTCGGTCACGCCGAGGACCTCCATCGCCTCGTCGAGCTCGCCGCGGCGGCGCTCACCGAGGCCGCCCTCCTTCTCGTAGGCGAGGTGGGCCAGGTCGGGCACCAGGACCTCGCCCATCTCGCCCGCAGTGCAGGTGACCAGGGTGACGCCGACGCCCTCGTCGACGTAGCGCGCCATCGTGGCGCCGGTGCCGATGCACTCGTCGTCGGGGTGGGCGTGGACGAGCAGCAAACGGTGGTCGGTCATGAACCTCAGCCTAGGTCTGGGCGCTTGATCCGCTTCGGCGCCATCGGGAGGTGCAACGGCGGGAGCGGTGGTCCCTGTTCCCCAGACGCGTCGTCGTCCTCGTCCAGCCAGCCGTCGTGGGTGTCGACGAGCACCTCGAGCATGAAGGCCGGGGCGTCGGTCACGACCGCCCACGGGTGGTCCTCGTCGTCGTCCTCCCCCGCCAGCCGCTCCCGCGCGACGTGCGCCTCGAACCCGTCCGCGCGCAGGCGTCGTACGACTGCCTGCGCGTCGTCCTCGCCGAAGAAGATCGCCCTCATGGGGCCATCCTCCCCCGGCTTCCGGTAGTTGAGGGGACGGCAGGCGGGCCGGGGCTGGCTAGGGTCGAACGCATGAGCACCGCGTCGGAGTCGCCCTACGTCCAGGGCGTGCACCTGCAGCGCACCGACGAGAACGTGCGCGAGATCGCGGCGCTCGCGGAGGTGCTGGGCGAGCCGACCGGGCTCGACGGGGTGCTCGCCGACCTGAAGTACGACGTACGCCGCTCGCGGGCGCCGCGGCTGCTGGGGCGGGCGGTGCGCGAGGCGTACCGCTGGGACGACTACGACGAGCGCGACGAGCAGTGGTACCCGCAGGGGATCTCGACGAGCGCCGACTCCTCCGACACCGAGGACATCGGTGGCCGGAAGGTCGTCGTCACGACGTGGTACTCCACCGGCAAGGACGGCACCAAGCGCGGGTCGCGGGTGACCTTCGTCGACCTCGACTCCGGGAAGTACCGCCACGTCCTGCTGGTCTCGCCGGTCTTCGACAAGGCCGGCCACCTGGTGCTCAAGCCGATGAGCATCCACGCCGGCGGCATCGTGTGGGCCGGTCCCTACCTCCACATCGCGGCCACCAGCCGGGGCTTCGTCACCGCGCGCGTCGACGACATCATGCGGGTGAGCGGCGACGACGACCACCCGGAGAAGTTCGGCCTCGACGGCACCCGCCTCTACTCCTACGGCCACCGCTACGTGCTGCCGGTGCGCTTCACCTACCAGGCCTTCACCGACGAGGGGCACGAGAAGCTGCGCTACTCCTTCATGTCCCTCGACCGGCGCTCGGACCCGCCCGCGCTGATCGCGGGTGAGTACGCCGCCGGCGCGCAGGCCACGACCCGGCTGGCCCGCTACCCCCTCGACCCGCAGACGTGGCAGCTCGCCGTGGGCGACGACGGGTTCTCCCGTCCGCTGGCGCTCGACGACGGCGGGGTGCGGCAGATGCAGGGTGCGGTGATCGCCTCGGGTCGCTACCACGTGACGGTCTCGCACGGGCCGTGGATGCCGGGGACGGTGTGCGCCGGCGAGCCCGGCTCGATGAAGGTGCACCGATGGGCGCTGCCGATGGGCCCGGAGGACCTGTCCTACTGGCCCTCGACCGACCGGATCTGGTCGGTGACCGAGCACCCGCGCCGGCGCTGGATCGTGTCGATGGACCGCGCGTTCTTCGACTGACTTGCCGCTGAGTCTCTTGGAGACTCACGGTCCAGCCGCGGCCACGACACGCCCGGGATGCACGTTGAGTCTCTGGGCGACTCACGGGCCATAGGTGCAGGTCAGCCGCGGGGCAGCATCGCCAGCTGCCGACTCTGGGCCACCAGCCGCCCGGCCGAGTCCCAGACCTCGCAGTCCTCCTCGAACATCCCGCCGGCGACGTTGCGGGTGCGGTGCGAGACCTTGAGCCAGCCGGGAGCGGGGACGGCGCGCACGTGCACGGTCAGCTCGAGCGTCGGCGCCCAGCCGGGGCGGCCGAGGTCGAAGGTCACCGGCGGCAGCGCGTCGCAGACCATCAGCAGCCCGACCGGGTCGACCTCGTGGCCGTCGGCCATCCGGAACCACGCCTGGATGTGGCCGTTGCCGCTCGGCGCACCCATCGCCCAGCCGACGCAGGCCGGGTCGAAGCGCAGGTCGAAGCGCTCCATCAGCGGCGCGATCCGGCGCACCTCCTCCGGGGCCATCGTCCCGGGCACGCACTGGTCCAGGGGCGGGAGCGTCGGCTCCTCGGCGGTGGTGGCCACGTCGGACGGCATCGCCCGCAGGTCGCCGTACGTCGCCAGCGCGGTGATGCGGGTGGTGCCCTCCTGGCCGAGCTCGGCCGCCACGGTGGCGACGCTGCCACCCTCGCGCAGCACCCGCGTCGAGACCTGCGCCGGGCCGGGCGTGGAGGCGGAGAGGTAGTAGGCGCTGACCGCGAGCGGGTGGGGCTTGGCCGGCACGGTCTCGGCGATCGCCCGGCCGACGAGGCCCAGCAGGTAGCCACCGTTGACGCCACCGCCGACCACCCAGCCTGCGTCGAGCTCGGCGCCGAAGAGGCCGTCGCCGGTCGAGGTCAGCGAGGTGTGGGAGTCCCACTCAGATGCCATGCCCCGAGCCTAGGACGGTCCGGCCTCAGGGAGTCCGGAGCCAGCCGGTGACCTCCGGCACACCGCCGACCCAGCCCAGCTCGACGGCGTACATCGCCCGGATGCCGCGCTGGCGCGGCTTCATGTCCCACTTGCCGCGGCCGACGCACGGCAGGTCGGTGCCGCGGCAGGTCCAGCCGTGGAGGAACGCCAGCGTCCGGCCGCCGCTGCCCTCGACGAGGTCCGCGCCGCCGGGCCCGCAGAGCGGCGTCACCACGTTGTCGAGCAAGGTCGTCGGCACGCGCGGCCGACCAGTCGAGCAGGAACGGCGACGACCGCCACGTCGTCGCGTAGCCGCACCGGGTCCAGTCGCCCTCCGACGCGAGCATGACGTAGCCCTCGGGGCGCTGGGTCACGACGGGGTTCTCGATCACGCCGGCGGATCGCACCAGCTCGAGGCTCGTCGCGCCGGGCGCGACCGACTGCCCGGTCGGCGCGAGCGGGACGATGCGGACGGTCGAGGGGACGCGGTCGGTCTTGTAGAGGAGGTACGGCGTGCCGTCGGCGTCGCGGAAGAAGGACGGGTCGATCACGCCGGCGCGCGGGAGGGTCGGGTCGCGCGGCAGGAGCGGATCCTGCGCGGTGGGCACCCGGGTGTACGACGGACACACCAGCGGACGGCGGCCGACCGGGCGGAACGGACCACGCGCGGACCCGGACCGGGCGACGCCGATGCAGCGCCCGGTCGGACCCAGGCTCGGCACCGGCGTCGCGTAGTAGAGGAGCCACGCGCCCCGGACGCGTGCGACGTCGACCGCCCAGATCCCGCCGTCGCGCGACCACGACGGCTTGTGGGTGAGCAGCCCGGGGCCGCGCCGCCACGGACCGTCGGCGCTGCGCGACCAGGCGTGGGGCACGCGGTCACCGGTCGAGTAGGCGACCAGGCCCGACCCGGTGGCGACGACGGCCGGGTCGGGGAAGTCGACGTCGAGGACCGGGCGCGGCACGGAGTCGTCGGCGAGCGCGGGGGACGCGAGCCCGAGGAGGCCGGCGGTCAGCAGCAGCACGAGCAGGCGTACTGCTCCCCGGTTCGGCACCGGCGGACCGTATCGCGCCCGGACCCGACGAGGGACGCGACTACGGTCGCAGCGTGGCGGGAAGTCGTTCGTAGCCGCGCAGGATGCGGGTCTCCCGCCGCCGCGCACCGGGGTCGAGGCGCAGGTCGGGGTAGCGGTCCCAGATCGCGCGCAGCCCGACCTCGCCCTCCATCCGCGCCAGCTGGGCGCCGAGGCAGTGGTGCCGCCCGGCCGAGAAGGCGATGTGGTCGCGGGCATTGGCACGGCCGACGTCGAAGCGCAACGGGTCGTCGAAGACCTCGGGGTCGCGGTTGGCGGCACCGAGGATCGCGGTCACCATCGACCCCGCCCGGATGCGCTGGCCCGCGACCTCCGTGTCGCGCAGCGCCATCCGCCCGGTGAGCAGCACCGGCGGGTCGAGGCGGAGCGCCTCCTCGACGACGTTGGTCCACAGTGACGGGTCCTCGACCACGCGAGCCCGCTCGGACGGGTGCTCGTGGAGCAGCGCGATCCCGTTGCCGAGGAGGTTCACGGTCGTCTCGAAGCCGGCGGCGAGGACCAGCCCGGCGGTGGCCTTGAGCTCGGTCTCGTCGAGGCCCTGCCCGTCCTCGCGCGCCGCGACCAGCTGGCTCAGCAGGTTGTCGCCGGGCTCGCGCCGCAGCTGCTCGAGGTGGTCCCCCAGCCAGGCGTCGAACCGCGCCAGCGCCCGCGAGACCGAGCGGTAGCGGGCCAGCCCCAGTCCGAGGTCGAGGCTCGGCGCGGCCGCCGACCCGAAGTCGAGGACCTTCCCGCGCTCGGCGTCCGGGACCCCGAGGATCTCGGCGATGACGGTCACCGGCAGCTGCGCGCAGTAGGACTCGACCAGGTCGACCGAGCTCGTCGCCCGTGGCTCGAGGGCGTCGAGCAGGTCGGCCGCGATCTCCTCGGTGCGCTCGCGCAGCCGCTCGACCGCGCGCATCGTGAAGACCCGGGTGACCAGCTTGCGGTAGCGGGTGTGGTCGGGCGGCTCGGTCACCAGCAGCGACGGCGGCTGCACCGGGTGGAGCGTGGTCGGCGAGGCCCACCGACCGATCCGGCCGAGCATCGCCCTCGTCGGTCGGCAGCCCCGAGCGGAAGTCGTCGCTCGTCAGGAGGTGGCGTACGGCGGCGTGGCTGGTCGCCACGTGCCCGATGCTGGAGCGGTAGAGCGGGCCGCGCGACCGGATGTCCTCGATGAGGTCGAAGACCTTCTCCTCCGAACCCATCGACCCGACCCGGATCAGCTGTGCCTGCAGGTCGCCGCGGGCTGCGGCCCGCCGCAGGAACAGCGTGGGCAGCCCGTGGGCCACGCCCCAGTGGACCGTCGACTTCATGTCCCGACACTAGCCATGCCCCGGGCCTTGCCTAGGGTCTGCCACATGTCCGATCGACGGTGGCTCCTGCTGGATCTCGTGCTCGTCGGCGTCTTCGCGGTCGTCGGCCGGCTCAGCCACTACGGCACCCTCACCGCCGGTGGCTGGTGGACCACCGCCTGGCCGTTCCTGGCGGGCACGCTGGTCGCCTGGGCCACCCTCGTCGTCGTACGCCGTCCGCCCGAGGCGGTCGCCTCAGGCGTGGTCGTCTGGCTCGGCGCTCTCGTGGTCGGGATGCTGCTGCGGCAGGCGAGCGGACAGGGCACGGCCACCGCCTTCGTGGTGGTCGCCACCCTCGTCCTCGGCGCGCTGCTGGTGCTGCCTAGAGTCGGTGCACGTGTCCGACGTCGATGACCGCCCACGCGGCGCAGCCCTTCCCTTCGCCGTCCTCGTCACCGCCATCGTCCTCGTCTCGATCAACCTGCGACCCGGCGCCTCGTCGCCCGGCCCGGTGCTCGAGGAGGTGCGCGACGGCCTCGGCATGAGCGCAGGCGTCGCGGGTGCGATGACCGGCCTGCCGGGTCTCTGCTTCGGCGTCGTCGGCGCCCTCGCGGTGGCCTTCGCGCGCAGGGTCGGGATGACCGCGGGCATCGCCATCGGCCTCGCCGCCGCAGCGGCGGGCCTGCTGCTGCGGGTGGCGACGGACAGCGTGCCGCTCTTCCTCCTCCTCACCGTCGTCGCCCTGTCCGGGATGGCGGTCGGCAACGTGCTCGTGCCCGCCTGGGTCAAGGCCCACGGCCACGCGGTCGTGCTGATGACGGTCTACGGCACCGGGCTCGTCGTCGGCGCCACGTTCGCGGTGATCGTCACCGCTCCCGTCACGGAGGCGACGGGCTCGTGGCAGGCCGGGCTCGGGGTGTGGGGCGTGCTGCTCGCGGTCGCGGTCCCGCTCTGGGTGTGGCTCGCGCTGCGGGAGCGGCGTTCACCGACCGAGCACAGCGTCAGCGGCGAGGCGCCGTCGGGCCGCGTGGTCCACTCCCCCACGGCGATCGCACTCACCGTGCTCTTCGGCATCCAGTCCATGCACGCCTACGTCCAGTTCGGCTGGGTGCCCACCATCTACCGCGACGCCGGGCTCTCGGCGTCGCACGCCGGCGCCCTGCAGGGGCTGCTCTCCGGCGTCGGCATCGTCGGCGCACTCGCGATGCCGACCGTGATCGCACGCGGACGCGGGCTCCGCGGTCTGATGGTGCTCTTCGGACTGACGCTCGCGGTCGGCTACGTCGGCCTGCTGCTCGCCCCCGCCACCCTTCCGTGGCTGTGGGCGTTCTCGCTCGGCTTCTCGGGCCTCGCCTTCCCCACCGCCATCGCCCTCATCACCGCCCGCACCCGGCACCCGTCGGTGACCGCCCAGCTCTCCGGCTTCGTGCAGCCGATCGGCTACGGCCTGGCCGCGATCGGACCCTTCGCCGTCGGCATGGTGCACGAGGCGACCGGCGACTGGACGCTCGTGCTGGTGCTGCTGGCGCTGACGTCGGTGCCGCTGACCCTCGCCGGGCTCCGCGTCGCGCGGCCGGCGTACGTCGACGACGAGCTCGAGCGGTCCCGGTAGCTCAGTCGTTGCGGCCGCGGCCGCCGAGGCGGTGGTGGATCGTCACCGGTGCCTCGCCGAGGTGGCCCGTGCCGGACCCGGGCCGCGAGCGGCGGGCGCCCATGCCCGGGCGGGTGAGGTCCTCCCAGTCGCGCCGACGCTGCCGCTCGCTCAGCACGAGCACGACCAGGACGACTGCGACGACCACCCCGATGAGGACCATGCGCTCGACCGTACGCCTCGCCGGACGGGTCAGGCCACGGTCTCGGCACGCCCGTCGGCCCAGACCACGACACCGGTGCGCAGCCGCGAGCGCAGCCACGCCGGGCCGTCGATCCCGAGGGCGAGGGCGGTCGTGGCGTCGATGTCGACGCTGGTCAGGTCGGCGCCGACCACGGTCACCGAGGCCAGCGCGTCGGCCGCGACACCGGTGCGGGCGTCGACGACGTGCGCGCCGCGGTGGGCGGAGCCCGACGTCGCGAGCGCGCCACGGTGCAGCGGCACCCTGGCCACCAGCCGGGTCGGGTCGAGCGGGTCCTCGATGCCGATCACCCACGGCTCACCGTCCGGGTCGGCGACGTGGCACACCATGTCCCCGCCGGCCGAGAGGCACACGTCGGTGGCGTCGAGCGCCAGCAGCGGACGTACGGCCCGGTCCACCGCCCAGCCCTTGACGACCCCGCTGGGATCGAGGCGGCGTACGCCGTCCGCGCCGGGGAGGCAGACGTCGAACGCCCCCTCCGAGGCGACCCGCGCGTCGTCGCCGAGGCGGAGCACCTCGGCCACCGCCGGGTCGCACTGGTCGAGGGTGAGCTCGCCGCGGCCGAGTCGCGAGACCTGGCTGTCCGGCCGCCACGTGCTGAAGACCTCGTCGACCCACCGGAGCTCGGCCAGGGCCTGCTGCCAGGCCAGCTCGCCCGCGGAGTCGTGCGCGTGCCGGCCGCGCAGGGCCAGGCTGATCGGCATCCCCATGAGGTGCTCGACCCGGCGGGCGACGGGGTCCACCGCGGTGGTCACAGCCCCGCCTGGTCGAGCGCGCTCTGCAGGGACTGCGAGTAGCCCTGCGCTGGTGTAGGTGGCGCCGCTGATCATCGACATCGACCCGTCCTGCTGGTCGAGGGTCTGCTGGATCAGCTGGGGCAGGGCGTAGTTGGCGATCTGGATGTCCGTGGCCGTTGGAGTCGGGGTACTGCAGGACCGTCACGTTGGTGATCGTCGAGCCCGAGACGTCCAGCTGGACCTGCACCGGGCCCCAGCGGGTCTGGGCGACGTCGCCGGTGACGGTGCTGGTCTTCGCGGACGACGGAGCCGGACGAACCGGAGCCGGCGGTGCTCGTCGAGCTGCCGGTCGGCGGCGCGCCACCGCTGGCCGTGGCGCTCGAGCCGGTGCCCGCGGCGGTCTGACCGCTCAGGGATCCGGAGATGGTCCCCTCTGCCTGTGCCCGTGGCCATCACCGAGGAGGTCGAGGTGTGGTAGCCGAAGAGGACGACCACGGTGGACAGGGTGCTCAGCACCCAGAGGACGATGCGCTTCACGGGTCTCACCAGCCAAAGTTCTCGAGATGGATGTGCTGCTCGGGTACGCCGGCGCCACGGAGGTCGCGGACCACCAGCTCGGTCCACGGGCCGGGGCCCGCAGACGAAGACGTCGCGGTCGGCCACGTCGGGCACCCAGGACGTCAGTGCCTCCAGGTCGGTCGGGGCGTGCACGCCGCTGCCGAGCCACGAGTCGGGCGCCCGACGGCGTCCCGGGAGGCCCCACACGAGGAGGCCGCGGCGCTGCGACAGGTCGTTGAGCTCGTCGACGAAGAGCGGCGTGGCGGAGGTGCGGTAGAGGACGAGCGCGTCGCCGGGGGCGTACGCCAGGCCCTCGGCCAGCGCGCGCAGCGGGGTGATGCCCACGCCGGCGCCGATCATCAGCACCTTGCGCCGGCTGCGGGCGCGGGGGCTGAGCCGGCCGTACGGCCCTTCGACGAGGGCACGCGAGCCGACCGCCAGGCCGGCCGTCGCACCGCTGCCGTCGCCGACGTCCTGGACGGTGATCCGCAGCGACTTCCCGTCGGGTGCGGCGGAGAGCGAGTAGGGGTTGGCGCGGGTCCAGCCGGGGCGGCCGCCGAAGCGCCAGGTGAAGAACTGGCCGGCCTCGGCGGGGAGCCGGTGCAGGGCGCGACCGGTGACGTGGACCGAGACGGTGCCGTCGCCCTCGGGGACGACCGCGGCGACGCGGAGGTCGTGGCGCAGGTTGCGCCACAGCGGCAGGCCGACGCGCCACACCAGCACGCTGCCCGCGGCAGCGATCCACGCGGTCCACCAGAAGACCTGGCGTCCCGGCGAGGAGGTGAAGTCGGTGCCGGTCCAGAGCTGGTGCGGGATCGCGAGGCCGACGCCGAGGTAGGCGTAGAGGTGCATCAGGTGCCACGACTCGTAGCGGAGCCGGCGCCGCGCGGCACGCACGCTCGTCACGACGACCATCACCAGGCAGGCGGTCGCGGCGACCGCGAGGAGCATGCCGGGGTAGTTGACGACGAGGTCCCACAGGGTGCCGGGCGACGCGAGCAGCGAGCCGGCGGCGTAGCCCCACGTGATGAGGACGATGTGGGCGACCATCAGGTTGAAGGACGTGAAGCCGACCAGGCGGTGGATCCGGGTCAGCTCGTCCTGGCCGAAGGCCCGCTCCAGCACGGGGATCCGCGCCATCAGCACGACCTGGGCGAGGAGCAGCACCGCCGACACGAGGCCGGTGATGCGTCCGACCGACTCGAGGCCGGTGGCCCAGCCGCCGAGCTGCGTGATCCCGCCGCCGGTGACCCACCACCAGGTGACGAGCAGCAGCGACAGCCACAGGGTGCTGCCGGCAGCGAGGCGGACGACCGCGTCACGGCGGGCACGGGCACCGAGTCGTACGACGTCCGGTGCGGACGTCTGGAGGAGGGTCATGGACCTACCGTGGCCCACCCGGCTGGCACCACCGTGTCCGCCACCTGTGCCTTTCCTGTGAACGGCACGGCCTGTGCGTCGCCCGGCGCCGTCTCTGTCAGGATCTGCCCGTGAAGAGCTGGGTGGTGGTCGTCGGCGGGACCAACATGGACGTCGTCGCCCGCACCTCCGCCCCGCTCGTCGCCGCGACGAGCAACCCCGGGCACACCCGGATCTCCCCCGGCGGCGTCGGCCGCAACGTCGCCGCCTGCCTCGGCCTCCTCGGTGCTCCGGTGCGGCTGGTGTCGGCCGTGGGCGAGGACGCCTTCGGCGACGAGGCCCTGCGGGTGACCGCCGCGTGCGGTGCGGACGTCTCGGCCGTACGCCGCGTGCCGGGCGCCGCGACGGGCACCTACACCGCTGTCCTCGACGATGCCGGCGAGCTCGTCGCGGCGGTCTCCGACATGGCCGTCGTCGACGCGCTGGTGCTCGAGACCGTGCACCTGAGCGACGCCGCGCTGGTCGTGGTGGACGGCAACCTCGCGCACGCGCAGGCGTCGCTCGTCGTGGCGGCGGCCGCTGAAGCGGACGTGCGGGTGGCCTTCGAGCCGGTGTCGGTCGCCAAGGCCGCGAGGCTGGCCGACCTCGTGCACGACCTCTTCCTCGTCACCCCCAACGCCGACGAGCTGGCGGCCATCACCGGCCGGCCGGCCGACCAGTGGCGCGAGTCCGTCGCCGACCTGCACGACCGCGGCGTCGAGCACGCCTGGGTCCGGCACGGCGCCGACGGATCGTGGATGTGCACCCGCGGCAGCGAGCCCGTCCACCTGGCCGCCGAGCCTGCGACCGTCGTCGACGTCACCGGCGCGGGCGACGCGATGCTCGCCGCGTGGGTCGCCGCGTGGCTGGCCGGCGCCGACCCGGTCGCGGCCGCGCGCGCGGGCCATCGCGCCGCGGCCGCCACCATCGAGAGCCCGCACACCGTCCGGCCGGACCTGGCCGACGTACTCGCCCGATCCGAGGAGTCCTGATGCCTGTGCTGACGATCACCGACGAGGTCCGCGACGCCCTCGCGTCCGGGCAGCCCGTCGTCGCGCTGGAGAGCACGATCATCAGCCACGGCATGCCCTACCCGCAGAACGTCGAGATGGCCCGCACCGTCGAGGGCATCGTCCGCGACGGCGGCGCGGTGCCGGCGACGATCGCGGTGCTGCACGGGAGGCCGACGATCGGCCTCTCCGCCGACGACCTCGAGCTCCTCGCCTCCGACGAGTCCGTCATCAAGGTGTCCATCCGCGACCTGCCCTACGTCGTCTCGCGCGGCCTGCACGGCGCGACGACCGTCGCGTCGACGATGCGGCTGGCGGCCCTCGCCGGCATCGGCGTCTTCGTGACCGGCGGGCTCGGCGGCGTGCACCGCGGTGCCGAGACGTCGTACGACGTGTCGGCGGACCTCACCGAGCTGTCGACGACGTCGGTGGCCGTGGTCTGCGCCGGCGTGAAGAGCATCCTCGACATCGGCCTGACCCTCGAGAAGCTGGAGACGCTCGGCGTGCCGGTGCTGGGCTACGGCACCGACGAGTTCCCGTCGTTCTTCTCCCGCTCGTCCGGGTTCGGCGCGCCGATGCGCGTCGACACCCCCGCCGAGGTCGCCGCGCTGATGCGGGCGAAGTGGGACCTCGGGCTCGCCGGCGGCGTGGTCGTCGCCAACCCGATCCCGGCCGAGGCCGAGATCCCCGCCGACGAGATCGGCGCCATCATCGACCGGGCGCTCGGCGACATGGACGCCCTCGGCATCCGCGGCAAGGACGCGACGCCGTACCTCCTCGGGCGCATCGTGGAGATCACCGACGGAGAGTCGCTGAAGGCCAACATCGCGCTCGTCGAGCACAACGCGCGGCTGGGTGCCGCGATCGCGCGGGAGTACGCCGCCGGCTGAGCCCCCATCCCGGTATCCATGGGTGATGTGGTCGCGTTTCCGCCCGGATCGGGACCGGATCGCCCATGGATATCTCCGGCTCGTCGAGACACGCCGACACGCGATGCGGTCCCGTACTTCTCCCAGGTGCTGCCCGACGTCTTCGAGCGCAAGGTCTCGGCCCATCTGGTCGGCGTGACCGGGGCCGTGGGATTCGACGAGGACTTCTGAGCAGGTGTGCCCCCGGTCCTCGTGCTTGGATCGCCCCATGGCCTCACGACTGACCGAGATCTCCCTCGACTGCCACGACCCCGACCGGCTGGCCGCGTTCTGGACCGCCGTGCTGGGTTGGGAGGTGATCCACCAC
>CAWCGM010000030.1:0-45084 GCA_963795095.1 uncultured Actinomycetota bacterium
GTCAGGGCGTGGTGAGGCGCAGGCCGAGCACGCCGGGATAGAAGGCGAAGAGGATGGTCACCGGCAGCACGAAGAAGACGACGGGCGCCATCATCGCGATCTCCTTGCGCGCCGCGGTCTCGATCAGCAGGCGCCGGCCGGCTTCTGCGGTACGTCGGCCGCGGGCGTGCAGCACATCGGCAAGCGGGGTGCCGGCGACCCATCGCGACCGTGATGCCGGTGGCGAAGCGAGCGACGATCGGGCCGGTCCACCGGGCGAGCGACTGAAGGCGACACCGAAACGGCAGTTCGGCGTACTCCGGCGAGCATGCGCGACAGGTCCTCGGACAGCGCGCCGCGGCCGCGTCGCACCACCCGGTCGAGAGCGGAGACGGGGCTCTCCCCGGCCGCGACGGACAGGGCGAGCAGCTCGGCGATCGTGGGGAACTCCGTGAGGACCTGGCGCTCGCGGTTCTTGACCTGAGTGCTGAGCCGGTTGTCGCGCGCGAACACGCCGAACGCCACGTCGAGGGCGCACAACACCACCGGCGACCCGACTCCACCCACTCCGCCGAGCGCACGCAGGAGGCTGATCGCGGCGGCGGCGGCAAAGCCGACGACACCCCAGACGACCTGCTCGATGCGGAACTCCTGCACCGTGCGGTCGACGCCGGCGCGCTCGAGCCGCCGGCGTACGGACGCGCTGCCGCCCAGCACTCGCTCGACGAGGTCGGCCGCCGAGCGCAGCGACGGACCGAAGATGCCGGCCGCGGCAGACGTCGGCGACGACGAGACGGGCCGCAGCCCGGGACCCTGGTCGCGCAGCGGCACGTCGCGCACGTAGGGCAGGACGCGCACTGCGAGCTGTGGTCGCCGAAGCACCACGATCCGCGTCACGACCAGGATCAGACCGATGCCTGCCATCCCGCCGAGGAGGCCGCCCCAGATCGTGGCGGTCACGACAGGATCCGCTTCTCGACGGGCAGCCGACCGATGCGCATCATCGCGGCGTAGGCGAGGACGCAGACGGCGAAGCCGATGCCCAGGACGAGCACGCCGCCGGGCGAGGCGTAGCTGCGGATGGCGGTGGTCTGGAACGACATCAGCAGCAGCACGATCCACGGCGCGGCCACCGCGAGCCGTGCGCCGTTGACGGTCCAGGCCTGCCGGGACTCGAGCTCGGAGCGGGTGCGCGCGTCGTCGCGCAGGAAGCCGGACAGGTTGCGCAGCAGCCGGCCGAGGTCGCCGCCGCCGACCTCGCGGGCGAGCCGCAGGCCTTCGATCACGCGGTCCCCGACCGGGTCGGCGAGCCGGTCCTTGAGCCGGTCGAGGCACTCGCCGAACCGTCCGGTCACCTGGTAGTCGAGGGCGAACTGCGCGAAGTCGTGGCGCAGCGCCTCAGGGCCCGAGGTGCCGAGCGCGGAGACCGCGTCGGGGAGCGAGAGCCCCGCGCGTACGGCGCTGGCGAGGTTGTCGACCGCCTCGGGCCAGACCTCGGCGAACTCGCGCAGCCGATGAGCCGCGCGCTGCCGCAGCACCGCGATCGGCACGTAGGACGCCATCGCGGCGAAGACGAACGCCACCGGCACGGTGCGTGAGACGGCCTGCACGACCGCGAAGGCAACGGCGAAGAGGACCGCGCAGAGCGACAGGACGCTGGCGGGCGTGACGTCGCTGAGCCCGGCACGCCCGAGCAGGCGACGCAGCGCGGACGACGACGGCGTGGCCGGTCTCGGCGTCCGCGGCAGGGTGAACGCCGACCAGATCAGCAGCAGCCCGACCCCGACGCCGAGCCCGACCAGGGCACCCATCAGCGGTCACCGGCCCTGTCCGAGGCGAGGAGTGCGTGGACGTCGATGCCCACCCGCTCGAAGCGCTCGACGCGTGCGGGCACGCCGCCCGTACGCCGCAGCTCGCCGCCGCTGCGCACGAAGATCGGCTCGACCTCGATCACGTCGGCCTCCACCCGACCGGGCACCGACACGATCTCGTTGACGCGGCGTACGCCGTCGTGGCCCAGGCCGAGGTGCACCACCAGGTCGACCGACGTCGCGACCGTCGGCACCACGAAGCGCGCGGAGATGTTGTCCCCGGCGAGGAGGGGCAGGGTGCACATCTTCACGAGGGCCTCGCGGGCACTGTTGGCGTGGAGCGTGCACATGCCGGGCAGCCCGGAGTTGAGCGCGAGCAGCAGGTCGAGGCACTCGGCCGCGCGGACCTCACCGACCAGGATGCGACTGGGCCGCATCCGCAGCGCCTCCTTGACCAGGTCGCGCAGGACGATCTCGCCGGTCTGCTCGAGCCCGGCCTGCCGGGTCTGCATCGCGACCCAGTCGGGGTGGCTGAACCGGAGCTCGAAGACCTCCTCGGCGCTGACCACGCGCTCGCCACCCGGCACCGAGGCGGCCAGGCAGTTGAGCATCGTCGTCTTGCCGGCCTGGGTCCCGCCGGCGACGAGGATGTTGAGGCCGGCGCGCACGGAGGCCTCGAGGAAGGACGCCGCCTGCGGCGTCAGGCTGCCGAGCCCGACGAGGTCGGAGAGCCGGTGCGCGCGCAGCAGGAACTTGCGGATGTTGACCGCCGTGAAGCCGCGGGTGATCCCCTCCAGCACGACATGGAGCCGGTGACCCTCCGGCAGCATCGCGTCGACGAAGGGCGTGCTGATGTCGATGCGCCGCCCGCTCGACTTGAGCATCCGCTCGACCAGCTCGTTGACCTGCGCGGCGTCGAGCCGGAGGTTGGTCAGCTCGTGCCGGCCACGGCGCGCGATGAAGACCCGCTCCGGGGAGTTGATCCAGACCTCCTCGACCTCGGGGTCGTCGAGGAAGGGTTGCAGCGGGCCGAAGCCGGAGATCCGGGCGACCAGCTCGCCGACCATCGCGCCGTCGTCGGCGATCGGCGCCACGGCACCGGTGAGGCTGAGGTCGTCGTGGTCGCGGACGACGTCCTCGGCGATGCGGCGTACGACGAGCGCCTCGCGCTGCGGGTCGACGCCCTCGCGGCGGACGCGCTCGCGCACCTGGCCGTCGAGGCGCAGGACGAGGTCCTCATGGGCATGCAACGGCGACGATCGATCCTTCGCCAGACGGTCCACTGCCATTGGTGCCTGCTTCCCCGAGAAACGTGCACCTCGGACGCTACCCAGCAGCAGCCGCGGAAAAACAGAGGTCAGGTAAAGGTTGTGGAGAACTCGGGGGGTTCGCCTCAGGCGGGACGCAGGGCCACCGGCGCGAGGGACGGCCAGGTGCCGCCGGCGCCGAAGGCGCGGTCGATGCCGAGGAGCAGGCCCGACAGCGTCGTGTTGCGCTCCTCGGCCGACAGCGCGCGCAGCGGGCCCTCGACGTTGAGGACCGCGAAGCCGTGGACGGCGGACCAGCAGGTGACGTCGGCGCCGGCGCGCAGGTCGGCGTCGAGGAAGCCGACCGTGACGAGGTCGTCGAGCGCGGCGTTGAGCATGCCGTAGGGGTCCTCCCCCGGCTCGTCGCCCTTGCCCTCCGGCGGCGCGGGGTAGGCGGTGAAGAGCAGCCGGAACAGACCGGACTCGGCCAGCGCGAACTCGACGTAGCCCACCCCGATCTCCACCAGCCGGCGACGGGCCGCGGTCACCGGGTCGGCCTCGTCGACGGCGTCGACCCGTCGGTGGACCCGCGACACCAGGCCCTCGAGCGCGCGCTCGGCGACGACGTCGACGAGGGCCTCCCGGTCGGCGAAGTGGCGGTACGCCGCGGCGTGGCTGACCCCGACACGCCGGGCCAGCTCCCGGAGCGACAGCGCGTCCGGCCCTCCCTCGCGCACGACGTCGACGGCCGCCTCGACGAGCGCGTCGCGGAGGTTGCCGTGGTGGTACGGGGTGGTCGCCACGCGTGCAGCCTAATCGATGTTGACACCGGTCACATCTCGGTGCACCCTGATGTTACCGCCGCCTACATCCCCTCGACCGGAGCCACCATGAACCGCAAAGCCGCCCTCCTCGCGACCGTCTGCCTGGCCGCGCTGACCATCAACCTCGACACGACGATCGTGAACGTCGCCCTCCCGAGCCTGTCGCGCGAGCTCGACGCCGGCACCCGCGACCTGCTCTGGGTCGTCGACGGCTACAACCTCGCCTTCGCCGCCCTCGTGCTGGCGATGGGCAGCCTGAGCGACCGGTTCGGCCGGCGTCCCGCCCTCGTGCTCGGCCTCGCGTCCTTCGCGATCAGCAGCGGCGTCGCCGCGCTGGTCGACAGCGTCGAGGCGCTCATCGCGCTCCGCGTGGTGATGGGCATGAGCGCCGCACTGATCTTCCCGACGACCCTGTCGGTGATCGCCAACGCGTTCACCGAGCGACGTGAGCGCGCGACCGCCCTCGGCATCTGGGGCGCCGCCGTCGGCATGGGCGTCGCGCTCGGCCCGATCACCGGCGGCTTCCTGCTCGAGCACTTCTCCTGGCACAGCGTGTTCTGGGCGCTCGTGCCGGTCGGCGTCATCGCGATCGCGATGACCCTCGCCTTCGTGCCCGAGTCCCGCGACCCGGGCGTGCCTCCCCTCGACCTGCGCGGCCTCGCCGTCTCGATCGGCGCGCTCGGCTCGCTCACCTGGACGATCATCGAGGCGCCCGAGCACGGCTGGAGCTCGGCCACCACGATCGCCGGGTTCGCGATCGCGGCGAGCCTCATGCGTGCTGTTCGTGCTCGTCGAGCGACGCCGCCGAGCACCCGATGCTCGACGTCACCCTCTTCCTCGACCGTCGCTTCAGCGCGGCCTGCGCCGCGGTGACGATCGCCTTCTTCGCGCTCTTCGGCTTCATCTTCCTGATCACGCAGTTCTTCCAGTTCCTGCGCGACTACTCCGCCCTCGGCACCGGCGTGCGGATCCTGCCCGTCGCGATCTCCATCGCCGTCGCCTCGGTCGCCGGCGGCCAGCTCGCGCCGCGCGTCGGCACCAAGGCCGTCGTCGGCACCGGCCTGGCACTGCTCGGCACGTCGTTCCTGTGGATCTCGACGATGGACGTCGACGTCTCCTACGCCACCACGGTCGTCCCGCAGATGGTGCTGATGGGCCTCGGCCTCGGCCTGATCACCACACCGGCGACCGAGTCGATCATGCAGGTGCTGCCGCCGGCCCGCGCCGGCGTCGGCTCCGCGGTCAACGACGCGACCCGCGAGCTCGGCGGCACCCTCGGCGTGGCCGTGGTCGGCTCGCTCTTCTCCTCGCTGTACGGCGCGAAGCTGGTCGAGCTGCTCGACGGACGGCTCGACCCGGCGACCCTCGAGGCCGCCCGCGGATCGGTCGGCTTCACCGACGCCCTCGCGGCGCAGGTGCCCGGCGTGACGAGCGCGATGGAGGTCGCCTTCATGGACGGCCTCTCCCGCGGCAGCCTGGTGATCGGGCTGATGTGCCTGGCCGGCTCGGCGTTCGCCTGGGCGGTGCTGCCCGGCAACCGCTACGACCCGCTGGCCGAGGGCGAGCTGGTGAGCCAGTCCCCGGCGCTGACCCGGTAGAGGTGGCTGTCGCCGTCCCACCACGGGTCCGGACCCGACTCCGACGAGCGGCAGGCCGAGCCGCTCGGCGACCCGGCAGGACGCGTCGTTGCCGACGAACACCCCGCACCACACCTCCGGGAGGCCGCGGGCGAAGACGTCGTCGAGCAGCGTCCTCGCCGCCTCGGTGGCGGCTCCGTGACCGGTGCTGTCGGGGTGGAGCGTCCAGCCGACCTCGTACTCCCCGACGAACTCGCCGGTGTCGCGGCGGTGGCAGCGCGAGAGCGACACGGTGCCCGCGACCACGCCCGTCTCCCGGACGACGATCGCCCGCGCGAGGTCGAACGGGTCGGCCTCCTCGCGGCGTCGCTTGGACTCGATCCACTCGCGAGCAGCGGCGAGGTCGGCCATCGGGACGGGGCTGCCCAGCCAGCGGACCACCTCCGGCCGGCTGAGGGTGTCGAGGACCCGCGGCGCGTCGTCGTCGACGTACGGCCGGAGCAGGACGGGCGACGTGGTCAGGCGGGGGTGCCGGTCTCGAGACGGAAGCCGACGCCGCGGATCGCGACCACGCGCTCCCCCGCCTCGGCGGCCTCGAGCTTGTTGCGCAGGCGACCGATGGTGACGTCGAGCGTCTTGGTCGAGCCGTACCAGTTCTGGTCCCACACCTGGTTCATCAGCGTCTCGCGCGGCACGACCTTGTCGTGGTGGGAGGCGAGGACGGCGAGGACGTCGAACTCCTTGGCGGTCAGCGCGATCTCGCGCTCGCCGAGGTGGACGCGGCGCGAGGCGGCGTCGATCTTGAGGCCGGACGCGGTGGTGACCGTGGTGTCGCTGCTGACGACGACGGCGCTGCGGCGCAGCAGCGCGCGCACGCGGGCGAGCAGCTCGGCGAGGCCGAACGGCTTGGCGAGGTAGTCGTCGGCGCCGACGTCGAGGCCGACCACGCGGTCGAGCTCGCCGGCGCGGGCGGTGACCATGATGATGCCGCCGGAGTAGCCGCTGGAGCGCATCTGCCGACAGACGTCGATGCCGTCCATGTCGGGCAGGCCCAGGTCGAGGATCACGACCGAGGGAGCCTCGTCGACCACGAACTTCACAGCGTCCGCTCCACCCGAGGCCCGACTCACTTCGTAGCCCTCGCGCTGGAGCGTGCGCATGAGCGGGACGGCAATGTCTTCCTCGTCCTCGACCACCAACACGTCATGCACCATGCGGGGAGCATATGCGCACCCTCAGCGACTGGTGTGGTGATTCCCCATGTCGACCGTCGGTGTCACGACCGTCTGGGACGGAACCGCGGGAGCCTGCTCGCCGGGTCCGACGACCACGGCACCGGCCGCGAGGAGCACGGCGACGGGGATCAGCAGGATGCGGGACATGTGTCAAGGATCCGTTGCGCCGATCTACGCGGGACCCTCGCGACAGTCACACAAGGGAAAAGATCCGGGCAGGAACAGACACTCTCGGGCCGATGCGGGCATCGCCCCTCCGCCGGCGCTCACGCCTCGAAGACGTCGCCCAGCTCGCTGATCCGCTCGAGCACCTCGTCCATCGTGAACTGGTCGAGCGCGAGGTCGTCCTCGGCGCCCTCCTCGACCTCGTCCCACGTCAGCGGCGTGGCGGCGGTGGGCCGCTCCTTGCCGCGCAGGGAGTAGGGCGAGACGGTCGTCTTCGACCCGGAGTTCTGCGACCAGTCGAGGAAGACCTTGCCGGGCCGCTTGGCCTTGGTCATCACGCTCGTGACCAGGTCGCCGTGCTCCTTCTGCAGCTCCTCGGCCACCTCCTTGGCCAGCGCCGTGGTGCCGTCCGAGTCGAGGCTCCCGTCCATGGGTGCGTAGAGATGGAGTCCCTTGCTGCCGCTCGTCACCGGAGTGCACCCCAGGTCGCGCTCGGCCAGCGCGTCGCGCACCATCAGCGCCACCTGCGCGCACTCGTGCAGCCCGGCGGGCTCGCCGGGGTCGAGGTCGATGACGAGGCGGTCGGGGTGGCGGGGCGTGCCGTCCGGCTCGACCGTCCACTGGTGCACGTGGAGCTCGAGGGCGGCCAGGTTGGCCAGCCAGGTGAGGGTGGCGAGGTCGTCACAGATCGGGAAGCGGATCGTGCCGTCGCCCTTGCCGGTGCGGGAGCCGGTCGTCGGCACCTCGGCCGTACGCACCCACGACGGCGTGCCGGCCGGCGCGTTCTTCTCGAAGAAGCTCGCCTTCTCCACGCCGTTGGGCCAGCGGATCCGGGTGACCGCGCGGTCCTTGAGGTGCGGCAGCAGCACCGGCGAGACCTGCGCGTAGTAGTTGAGCACCTCGCCCTTGGTCGTGCCGGTGCGCGGGTAGAGCACCTTGTCGAGGTTGCTGATCGTCAGGGTGCGGCCCTCGACGTCGACCTGCAGGTCACTCATGCGAGGTCCTCCGGGGTCGAGGTCGTCGCGCACGCCCTGGAAGGACGGCTGCCGGAGCCGCTCGTACCCCAGCCCGTGCGTGTCGATGTCGACCACGACCCGCGGCTCGACCCAGAACGTGCCGTCGGCGTCGACGCGCGGCACCTCGTCGTCGAACGGGTTCGCGTCACTGCTCAGCGGAGCCAGCAGCTCGGCCAGCCGCTTGGAGGTGAGGCCGGCGATGCCGCTGCCGACCCGACCGCGGTAGAGCAGGCCGTCGGCGGTCTGCTCGCCGACGAGCAGCGCCGCCAGCCGGTTCGTCGTACCGGACTGGGGGCGCCAGCCGCCGACGACGAAGGACCCGCGGTGGCGGTGGGCGAGCTTGCGCCAGTCCTCGCTGCGCTGGTCGAAGCGGTAGCGCGAGGCGCGGCGCTTGCTGACGACCCCCTCGAGCCCCTGGGCGAGGGTGGCGTCGAACAGCATGTCGCCGTCGTCGTACGCCGCCGGCACCTGCCACGTCGTGTCACCGAGGGGCAGCTCCTCCAGCAGCGCGCGGCGCTCCTCGAGCGGGCGGCCGGTGAGGTCCTCGCCGTCGAGGCGGAGCAGGTCGAAGACCATGAGCGTGGCGGGGACGGTCTTCACGAGGCGCGCGACCTCCTTGGCGTTGCGCAGGTGCATGCGGTGCTGGAGGACGCGGAAGTCGGGGAGGCCGCGCTCGTTGAGGGCGATCACCTCGCCGTCGACCATCAGGTCACGATCGCCCAGCGGCGGGGCGCTGAGCTCGGGCCAGGCGGCGGTGACGTTGTTGTCGTTGCGGCTGGTCATCCGGGCCACGCCGTCACGGACGTCGACCAGGACGCGGACGCCGTCCCACTTCACCTCGTGCAGCCACTGCGCACCGCTGGGCACGCGGTCGGTCTTGCTGGCGAGCATCGGGCGCACGGCTGAAGTCTGGCATCCCTTCGCACCCCTGGAGGAGACGAGCGTCCGACGTGACGGCTATCGTCGGTGCATGCGCGCGATCTGGAAGGGTGCCGTCTCCTTCGGCCTGGTCAGTGTCCCGGTGAAGCTCTACGCAGCGACGGAGAGCCACGACGTCTCCTTCCGCCAGGTGCACGCCAAGGACGGCGGCCGGATCAAGTACCAGCGGGTCTGCTCCCTCGACGGTGAGGAGGTGGCCTACGCCGACATCGCCAAGGGCTACGAGACCGAGGACGGCGAGATGGTCATCCTCACCGACGACGACATGGCCGAGCTGCCGTCGACGTCGTCGCGCGAGATCGCGGTGGAGAAGTTCGTGCCGCGCGAGCAGATCGACCCGCTGCTCTTCGAGAAGTCCTACTACCTCGAGCCCGAGGGCGCCGGCGCCAAGCCCTACGCACTGCTCCGGCAGGCGCTGCTCGACGCCGACCGGATGGCCGTCGTGACCGTCGCCCTGCGGCAGCGCACCAGCATCGCGGTGCTGCGGGTCAAGGACGACGTCATCGTGCTCCAGACGATGATGTGGCCCGACGAGATCCGCACCCCCGACTTCTCCGTCGAGTCCGGCGACGTGAAGCCGCAGGAGGTCAAGATGGCGCACATGCTCGTCGAGACGCTGGCCGGCGACTTCGACGCGACGGAGTTCGAGGACGACTACGCCGGCGCCGTCGAGGCGCTCGTGAAGTCGAAGATCGAGGGCGGCGAGATCAAGCGCACCGAGACCTCGACCAAGACCTCCGGCGAGGTCGTCGACCTGCTCGCCGCACTGCAGAAGTCGGTCGCCGCGGCCAAGACCGCGCGCGGCGAGGACGACGGGGCGGACGACAAGGCGCCGGCTGCGAAGAAGGCCACCGCCAAGAAGGCCCCCGCCAAGAAGTCTGCGAAGGCTCCGGCGAAGAAGGCTGCCGCCAAGAAGACGACCGCCAAGAAGACCGCCGCCAAGAAGCAGGCGAAGAAGGCCAGCTAGCCGCTGCGTCGAGCGGTGGTCCAGCCACCTTTCCGGCGTACCGAATGTGGGTGGACCACCGCTCCCCGCGGGCCGACGACGGAATCGCCCGTGGGCGGTGGTCCAGCCACCTTTGCGGCGTACCGAATGTGGGTGGACCACCGCTGCCCGCGGGTGAGCGGTGGCTGAGGGGCATTCGAGGCCTACAGGATCCTCTTCACGCACCGCCCGCCCGCGCGTCGACCTCCGACGCGCCCGCGGGCGGTGAGTGAGGCGGGTTCTGGACGACCGAGATCCTCCTCACGCACCGCTCAAGCCAGCGGCAGACCGGCCAGCGCGCGGAGGTCGGCGAGGATCTCGTCCATCCGGGCCGCGAGGGAGATGTGGCCCTCGTCGGCGAAGAGGTGGGCCTGCGCGCCGGGGATCGCCGCCGCCAGCCACTGGCCGTGGGCGTAGGGCACCATCCGGTCGTGCTCGCCCTGCCAGACGGCGACGGGGACCGTGAGCGAGCGGACGTCGAAGCCCCACGGGGCCACGATCTGCAGGGTGTCCTCGATCATCCCGACCGGCCCCTGCACCATCGCGTGGCGGAAGGACGCCGCCACGGTCTCGGCGAAGTCCCCGGTGAGCGCCGCGGCGTCCACCTCGTCGACCAGGTCGCCGAAGGAGGCGACGATGTCGTCGCCGGTGACCGACCCCAGCTCCTCGGCCCCCTCCTCGGCGATCGGGCGGTACGCCTCGCGCCCCACTTGCACGGCCTCGAAGTCGCGCACGTTCTCCTCGCCCATCCCGGCGAGCCAGTCGAGGCCGTCGGCGTCGAGGGGCGCCACGCTCGCCAGGAGTGACACGGCACGGCACCGGCCGGGCATCGCCGCCCCGCACGCCAGCGCACGAGGGCCACCGCCCGACCAGCCGAGCGTGACGAACTCACCGATGCCGAGGTGGTCGAGCAGCGCCGCGGTGTCGTCGGCGTCGGCGAGGATCGGCGCGACGACGTGGTCGGGCCCGCCGCGCGGCGTGGAGTGGCCGTAGCCGGGTCGGGAGTACGTCACCAGCCGCAGGCCGGCCGCCCGCGCCGCGGCGAACAGGTGCTCGTCCTCGACGGCTCCGCTCGGCGTGCCGGAGTGGTAGACGAGCGGGAACCCGTCGGGGTCACCGGCCTCGAGGAACTCGAGCGTGCGGCCGTCGTCCAGCGTCAGGTAGTCGGCCACGTCGCGATCATGGCACGCACCCCAAAGCCGGTCAGGACGCGTGCGCCACGGGCGTGCGTCCGGTCATCCCGCGCAGCAGCGCGGACACCTCCGCGGCGACGGCGACCGCGAGGTCACGGGCCGGCTCGCCGTCGACCTCGGGCACGACGTGCTGCACGATCCCGTCCGCGAGCAGGTCGCTGGCCCGCACCCGCTGGCGGGTGGCCATCTCCGGCGCGTGGTCGACGTCGCCGTGCACGATCACGCTCGCGCCCTCGGGCGGCAGCGGCGAGAGCCAGGCGTGCTCGGTGGCGATCACGGCGCGGGCAGGCAGGAACGCCAGCGCCCCTCCCCCGCAGCCCTGGCCGAGGATCACCGACACGGTCGGCACCGTCATCGTGGTCAGCGTCGCGATGCACCGGGCGATCTCGCCGGCGATGGCGCGCTCCTCGGCGTCGGGCGACAGCTCGGCGCCCGGGGTGTCGATGACGCGTGACGAGCGGGAGCCCGAGCTCCTCGGCGAGCCGCATCCCGCGACGCGCCTCGCGCAGCGCGCCCGGACCCATCGCGTGGCCGGGTGCCTGACGGGCGCGGTCCTGGCCGACGACGACGCACGGCTGGTCGTCGAGCCGGGTGAGCGCGACCATCACCGTCGAGTCGCGCTCGCCCTCGTCGGTGCCGCGCAGCTGGAGGGTGCCGCGCGGCGCCGTGGGCGAGCAGGTCGCGCAGCCCGACCCGGTCCGTACGCCGGGTGCGCTCGATGCTGTCCCAGGCGGCGTGGTCGCCGATCGGCTGCGTCGCCCGGACGGGCAGGACGCCGGGGCCGGGGCCGTCGACGAGCACGGCCAGCGCGAGGTCGACCATCTCGGGCAGGTCCTCGGCGGCGACGACGCCGTCGATGACGCCGGCGGCCGCGAGGTTCTCCGCGACCTGGACGCCGGGGCGGAACGGCCGGCCGTTGAGCGCCTCGTAGACCTTGGGCCCGAGGAAGCCGACCAGCGCACCGGGCTCGGCGACGGTCACGTGCCCGAGCGAGCCCCACGAGGCGTAGACGCCGCCGGTCGTCGGGTGGCGCAGGTGCACGAGGTAGGGCAGGCCGGCGGCCCGGTGCTCCATCAGCGCGCGGGAGATCTCGGCCATCCGGACGAAGGCCGGCGTGCCCTCCTGCATGCGCGTGCCGCCGGACGCGGTGCTGGCGAGCAGCGGCAGCCCCTCGGCGGTGGCACGGCGTACGGCGCTGGTGATCCGGTCGGCGGCCGCCCGCCCGATCGAGCCGGCGAGGAAGCCGAACTCGTTGACCACGACCGCCACCGGGCGACCGCGGACCTCGCCGCGGCCGGTGAGCACGGACTCGTCGGTGCCGGCCTTGGCCGCCGCGGCCTCCGAGGGCGGCGCGGTAGCCGGGGTCCGGGGAGGAGTCGGCGTACGACAGGTCGATCGGCTCGTCCCAGGACGTGAAGGTGCCGGGGTCGAGCACCAGGTCGAGCAGCTCGTGCGCCGACCACCGATGCGTCATGCGCCGCCGCCCGCCGACCCAGGCGCGGATCTCGTCGGCGTGCTGGTCGAGCAGCGGCGGCGCGGCGTGGTCCTTCCGCGTGACCTCGTCGCCGGCCGCGTCGAAGAAGCGGAGCGGCGGGCCGGGCAGCGTGATGTCCGCCGAGCGTCGGGTGCTCGACGTCGACGAGCAGGCCCTGGCTGGCGACCTGGTCCCACTCGTAGACCTCGTCGAGCGAGCGCACCTTGCCGGCGGGCACGCCGACCTCGGCGAGGCGGGCGAGCAGCGGCTCGGCGTCCCAGTCGGCGAAGGCCGCCTCGACGACCTCGATCACCCGGTCGCGCTCGGCCGACCCGCTCGCTCGTTGGTGGCGAGCCCGTCGGCCTCGGGGTCGATCCCGAAGCCGCCGCAGAACCGCTTCCACAGCCCCTCGCTGCCGAGCGCGATCTGCACGGCGCCGTCGCGGCAGCGGAAGAGCCCGTAGGGCGCGATCGAGGGGTGGTGGTTGCCCTGCGCCCGGCCGACCTCGCCGGCCACGGTCCAGCGGGTGCCCTGGAAGGCGTGCACGCCGACGCTGGCCGCCAGCAGCGACGTACGCACGACCTGGCCCTTGCCGGTCACGTCGCGCTCGTGGAGCGCGGCGAGGATGCCGTAGGCGCCGTACATCCCGGACAGCAGGTCCGCGATCGGTACGCCGACGCGCTGCGGGTCGTCGGGACCGGAGCCGGTCAGCGACATCAGGCCGGCCTCGCCCTGGGCGATCTGGTCGTAGCCGGCGCGGCCGCCCTCCGGCCCGTCGTGGCCGAAGCCGGTGATCGAGAGGACGACGAGGCGCGGGTTGCGGCGCATCAGCTCCTCGATGCCGAGGCCGAGCCGCTCGAGCACGCCGGTGCGGAAGTTCTCCACCAGCACGTCGGCCCGCTCGACGAGCCCGACCAGGACGTCCTTGTCGGCCTCGTCCTTGAGGTCGAGCGCGATCGACTCCTTGTTGCGGTTGGTGCAGAGGAAGTACGTCGACTGGCGCGCGTCGGGCTCGCCGACGAACGGCGGCCCCCAGCCGCGGGTGTCGTCGCCGCTGCCGGGCGCCTCCACCTTGATCACCCGGGCGCCGAGGTCGCCCAGCATCTGGGTGGCGTGCGGCCCGGCGAGGGCGCGGGTGAGGTCGACGACGAGCAGGTCGGCGAGCGGTCCGGTCATCAGCGGGTCACCAGCCCGGGAGGACGAGGGCGGCCCAGACGAGCAGCGGCCCGACCAGGGTGACGATGACGCCGTAGCCGAGGATCTGCTTGTAGTAGACCGGCTCGCTGATCGAGTCGGGCTTGTTGGCGAGCATCAGGGCGCCGTTGGTGCTGAACGGGCTGACGTCGACGATGGTCGACGACACCGCGAGGGCGGCCACGAAGAGGGCGGCGTTGATGCCGCCGTCGGCGATGAGCGGCACCCCGATGGGGATGATCACGGGCAGCAGCGCGGTCGACGAGGCGAACGCCGAGACGACGCCGCCGACGTAGCAGAGGATCAGCGCGCCGATGGCGGCTGCACCGAGGCCGGCGGCCCACTTCCCGACGAACTCCGGGGAGCCGGCGGTGGTGAGGATGGTGGCGTAGGTGCTGACACCCGCGACCAGCAGCACGGTCGGCCAGGCGATCTGCTTGACCGCGTCCTTGTGCTCGTTGGCGTTGAGCATCGCGAGGATGACGGCCGCGGTGATCGCGACGAAGCCGATGTTCTTGTCGAAGACCAGGGACGACCAGCGCGACGGCGACGAACGCGACGAGCGTCAGGACCTGGTCGCGGCGCACGCCCTGGGCCTGCGTGCCGACCGGGGCGGACGTCCCGTAGCCGCGGGCGGGCACGGTGGCGCCGCCGCGGTGCAGGTCGTCGTCCAGCGTGTCCGGGTCGTCGGGGTCGATCCGCATCGACATCAGCTTGCGGCCGCCGAGCACCACGAAGAGGATCGCGGCCATGATCGTGTTGACGATCAGGCTGGCCAGGAAGACGGTGATCTCGCTGGACGGCAGGCCGGCGTCCTCCATCACCGAGTTGGTGATCACGCCGTAGATGGAGATCGGCGAGAAGCCGCCGGCCTGCGCGCCGTGCACGACGAACATGCCCATCATCAGCGGGCTGATGCCGTAGCGGCCGGCGAAGCCGAGCGCGATCGGGCCGATGATCGCGCAGGCCGCCGGGCTGACGGCACCGATGCCGGTCAGCACCGCGGTCACCGCGAACATCACCCACGGGATCAGCGCGACGCGTCCACCGACGCCGCGCACGGCCGTGCGGACGATGAGGTCGACCGTGCCGTTGTTGCGCGCGATCGCGAAGAGGTACGTCACCCCGATCAGCGTGAGGATCAGGTCACCGCTGACGCCGGCGAGGATCTCCTTCTCGTCGAGGTCGAGGGCGTACATCCCGACGAACCACGCGGCGACGTAGGCCAGCGCTCCCATGTTGATCGGCAGCAGCGTGCCGACCACGAACAACGCGACCAGCGCGAGGATCGCAATCCATTCCGGACCCATGGTCCACACCTCCGAGTCGTGCCGGCACCGCTGGGTCCGGGGGGTGACCCTCGTCACGCGCTGGCTCAGTGGCCTAGCCAATAGCACAATGAGCCACCAGTCAATAGGGTGTCTGCATGTCCGACGCCGCCTTCCCTCCCCGGCTCATGCGCACCCGCCTCTACGAGCAGGTGGCCGGGCAGATCTCGTCGTGGATCAGCGACAACGGGCTGGCCGCCGGGGACCGCCTGCCTCCCGAGCGCGAGCTCGCGCAGCGGCTCGGCGTCAGCCGCGCGACGCTCAGCCAGGCGCTGGTCGCGCTCGAGGTGATCGGCGTGGTGGAAGTACGCCACGGCGACGGCACGGTCGTCACCGCGGGCCACCGCCAGTCGACCCGCATCGTCGAGGCGATCCGCAGCCACGCCGACCGGCTGCCCGAGATCATCGAGACGCGCGACGCGCTCGAGACCAAGATCGCGGCGCTCGCCGCCGCGCGCCGCACCGACGACGACATGGCCCGGATCGACGACGCCCTGGCCTTCATGGCCTCCGAGGTCGAGGCCGGCGGGCGCGGCGTCGAGGGCGACGAGCGCTTCCACGGTGCCGTGACCGCGGCCTCGCACTCCCTCCTGCTGGCGCGGCTGATGGACGAGATCGGCGACCTGATCCGCGAGACGCGGCTCGAGTCGCTCGGCCAGCCCGGCCGCCCGCAGGACTCGCTCGCCGGCCACACCGCCGTCGCCGAGGCGATCCGCGCCGGCGACCCGGAGGCCGCGGCGGCCGCGATGCACGCCCACGTGGCCATGGTCAGCGACGTCGCCCTCCTCCGCGAGCAGCCGTGACCACACTCGAGGCGCTCCTGGTCCTGGTGACCGGGTTCGGCGCCGGCGTGCTGTCCTCGACCGTGGGGGTGGCGTCGCTGCTGAGCTTCCCGGTGCTCGTCGCGCTCGGCCTGCCGCCCGTCGTCGCCAACGTCTCCAACACCCTCGGGATGATCCCCGCCGGCCTCGGCGGCGTCGTCGGCTATCGCGAGGAGGTGCGCGAGGGCGGACGCCTGTCGGTCGTGATCGTGGTGGTCTGCGCGGGCGGGGCGGTGCTCGGTGCCGCACTGCTGCTCGGCCTGCCGCCCGGCGTCTTCGAGGCGATCGTCCCGTTCCTCATCCTCTTCACCTGCCTGCTCGTGGGCGTCCAGCCGCGGATCGCCGCCTGGCTGCGTGCCCGCCACGAGCGGCAGCACGGTGAGGAGCTCGCCGAGCGGCGCCACATGTCGCCCGCGACCACCTTCTTCGCGACCGTCACCGGTGTCTACGGCGGCTACTTCGGCGCCGGGGCGGGCGTGATGATGGTGGCCGTCCTCGGGCTCGGCACCGACCTCGAGCTGCGGGTCGTCAACGGGCTCAAGACGCTGTCGCTGATGGTCGGCAACATCGTCGCCGGCCTGATCTTCGTGGTCGTCGCCGATCCCCGCTGGGACGTCGCGGCCGTGCTCGCCGCCGGCTCCCTGGTCGGCGGCTACGTCGGCGCCCGCATCGGTCGCAAGCTGCCCGACGCGGTCTTCCGCTGGGCGGTCGTCGCCGCCGGGATCGTCGCCGCGCTCCTGCTCTTCTGACGTCTGGCCACCCGCGGCCGAACGGCGGTGCGCCCGGCCGGCCGATATCTAGGGACGTTTTGGTAGTAGATGCGGGCTCAGAACAACCAGATCGTCCCTAGATACCCGGCGCCGCGAGACGGGACGTCAGGACAGCAGGCCGCGCACGACCCGCAGCCCCACCGACAGGCGGGCGAGCTCGGCGGTCTCCTCGCGGCAGATCTCCTCGAGCGTCCCGGCCGCGCGGCCGATCAGCTCCTCGTCGGAGTCCTCCCACGCCGCGACCCGCACCGGAGCCGGGTCGTCGGGGCTGGTGGACTCCAGGACCTGCGCGGTGAGCTGCTGGTGCACGCCGTAGAGGTCGTCGCGCACCGCGGCACGGGCCATCGTCTGCCAGCGGT
This sequence comes from uncultured Actinomycetota bacterium, assembly GCA_963795095.1. Lineage (GTDB taxonomy): Bacteria > Actinomycetota > Actinomycetes > Propionibacteriales > Nocardioidaceae > Nocardioides. Next base: position 16,918 of record CAWCGM010000030.1, read on the forward strand.
CGTCGCGCGGCAGCGCGAAGATCCGCTCGACCAGGGCCGGGAGGCCGAGCCGCTCGCCGAGGGCGTAGTGCACGCGCGCCACCTCGACCGGGTCGATGCCCAGCCGGTCGCCGGTCTCGACGATGCCGAGCACGGCGTAGGCCGGGGCCAGCACCGCGACGCGGGACGCGAGGCTCGGCGGGTACGCCGTTGTCGCTGAGCCGCGACTCGCGGGCCCGGAAGTCGTCGAGCTCGCGACCGCTCATCACCGACGGCAGCGCGGCCATCACGGCCTGCACCCGCTCGCGGAAGAAGTCGACCGTCGCGCGGGAGTCGAGGGGCGGGCGCCGGTTGGTGACCAGCCAGCGCGACGCGCGCTCGACGAGCGTACGCATCTCGATCCGCATCCGGGTCTGCCGCTCGGCGGGCACCTGGTTGTCCAGCGCGGCGATCTCCTGGCGCAGCGGCAGCGACCCGAAGATCTCGCGGGCCACGAAGTTCGCGCGGGTCAGGTCGGCCGGGCTCGCGCCCGTCTCGCCCTGGAGCCGGGGCCAGAAGGTCATGCCGGCACCGTTGACGAGGTCGTTGACGACCTGGGTCACGATGATCTCGCGGCGCAGCGGGTGGTCCTCGATCTCCGACTGGAGGTCGGTCTGCATCTGCTGCGGGAAGTAGGCCAGCAGGTCCTCGCGCAGGTAGGGGTCGTCGGGCAGGTCGGAGTCGATGAGCTCCTCGGCGAGCACGATCTTGGTCCAGGCGAGCAGCACCGAGAGCTCGGGCGCCGACAGCGCCTGCTTGCGGTCGAGGCGGCGGCGCACCTGGCGGGTCGTGGGCAGCCCCTCGAGCTCGCGGTTGAGCACGCCGCGCTTCTCCAGCGCCCGCATCCACTCCTCGTGCACGTGCAGGAGGGAGGGGGCGTGGGCCTCGGCGTTGGCGAGCGCGAGGTTCTGCTCGTAGTTGTCGCGCAGCACCAGCGAGCCGACCTCGTCGGTCATCGCGGCCAGCAGCTCGTTGCGCCCCGGCTCGTCCATCGCGCCGGAGCGGACGATGCGGTCGAGCAGGATCTTGATGTTGACCTCGTGGTCGGAGGTGTCCACGCCGGCGGAGTTGTCGATGAAGTCGGTGTTCATCCGACCGCCCGAGCCGCCCGCGCCGTAGCGGGCGTACTCCACCCGGCCCAGCTGGGTGAAGCCCAGGTTGCCGCCCTCGCCGATGCACCGCGCGCGCAGGTCCTCGCCGTTGACGCGGATCGCGTCGTTGGCCTTGTCGCCGGCGTCGGCGTTGGTCTCCTCCGACGACTTCACGTAGGTGCCGATGCCGCCGTTCCAGAGCAGGTCGACCGGCGCGAGCAGGATCGCCTTCATCAGCTCCGCCGGGAGTCATCGCGGTCACGTCGGAGCCGAGGCCCAGCACCTCGCGCACCTGCGCCGAGACCGGGATCGACTTCGCGGACCGCGGCCACACGCCGCCGCCCTCGGAGATCAGCGAGGTGTCGTAGTCCTTCCAGCTCGAGCGCGGGAGGTCGAAGAGCCGCTGCCGCTCGACGTACGACGACGCGGCGTCGGGCGCCGGGTCGATGAAGATGTCGCGGTGGTCGAAGGCGGCGACCAGGCGGGTGTGCTCGGAGCAGAGCAGGCCGTTGCCGAACACGTCGCCCGACATGTCGCCGATGCCGACGGCCGTGAAGTCCTCGGCCTGGCAGTCGACGCCCATCTCGCGGAAGTGGCGCTGCACCGAGACCCAGGCGCCCTTGGCGGTGATGCCCATCGCCTTGTGGTCGTAGCCCACCGAGCCACCCGACGCGAACGCGTCGCCGAGCCAGAAGCCGTAGTCCTTGGCGACGCCGTTGGCGATGTCGGAGAACGTCGCGGTGCCCTTGTCGGCGGCCACCACGAGGTAGGAGTCGTCACCGTCGTGGCGCACGACCTCGCGCGGCGGCACCGTCTCGCCGTCGACGAGGTTGTCGGTGATGTCGAGCAGGCCGGAGATGAACGTCTTGTAGCAGGCGATGCCCTCGGCCATCCAGGCGTCGCGGTCGGAGGGGTCGGGCAGCTGCTTGCAGAAGAACGCGCCCTTCGCGCCGACCGGCACGATGACGGTGTTCTTCACCATCTGCGCCTTGACCAGGCCGAGCACCTCGGTGCGGAAGTCGTCGCGTCGGTCCGACCAGCGCAGGCCACCGCGGGCGACCGCGCCGAAGCGCAGGTGCGACGCCCTCGACGCGCGGGCTGTAGACGAAGATCTCGTAGCGCGGGCGCGGCTCGGGCAGGTCGGGGATCGCCGACGGCTCGAGCTTGAAGGAGATGTAGGTGTGCACGCCGCCGTCGGCGGTCCGCTGGAAGAAGTTGGTGCGCAGCGTGGCGCGGACGAGGGTGCGGTAGGACCGCAGGATGCGGTCGTGGTCGAGGCTGACCACGTCGTCGAGCGCCTTGGCGAGGCGCTCCTCGACCGCCTCGACCTTGGCGACGCGCGCCTCGGCGTCGGCCTCCAGCGCGCGGTCGCCGCGACCGGGGTCGAAGCGCGACTCGAACAGCTCGACCAGCAGCCGGGTGATGTCGACGTTGCTGCGCAGCGCCTCCTCGATGTAGTCGAGGGCGAAGGGCGAGTTGCCCTGCTTGAGGTACTTCGCGTAGGCGCGCAGCACCGTGGCCTGGCGCCACGTCAGCCCGGCGGCGAGCACGAGCTGGTTGAAGCCGTCGATCTCGTTGTAGCCGTCCCACACCGCGCGCAGCGCCTCGGCGAACAGCGTCCGCTCGTGGGGCGGCAGCACGCGGCCGTGGCGGAGCCCGAACTCGTAGATGTAGGACGGTCGCGGCAGGCCGGTGAGCTCGTACGGCCGCTCGTCGACGACCTCGACGCCCATCGAGGTGAGCATCGGCAGCATCGTGCTGAGCGACAGCGGCTCGCCGACGCGGAACACCTTGAGGCGCGACTCGCCGCGGCGGTAGGTGCCGGCCTGCTCGTCCTGGTCGAAGAGCGCGAGGTCGATGCCCTGCTCCCCCTCGATCGCCTCGATCCGGCCGAGGTCGGCCGACGCGCGCTGCGCCGAGTAGTCCTCCTTGTAGGCCTCCGGCCACGCCTCGGCCCAGGCACGCGCGAGCCGCGATCCGTCGCCCTCGCCGTGCTCGTTGACGACGGCGGTGATGAAGTCGTCGCGCCACGAGCGGGACGCCTCGGTGAGCCGGCGCTCGAGGTCCGCGACGTCGATCTCGGGGATGCTCTGGCCCTTCGGCGGGTGCACGACGAAGTGCACGCGCGCGGTGGTCGACTCGTTGACCCGGACGGTGAACTCGACGTGCTCGCCGCCGAGGAGCTCGCGCAGGATGTCGGAGAACCGCTCGCGCACGGCGGTGCTGTAGCGGTCGCGGGGCAGGTGGACGAGCACCGAGACGTAGCGGCCGTAGGTGTCGCGGCGCACGAACGCCCGGAGCTGGCGGCGCTCGCGCGCGAACATCACGTCCTGCACGACCGGGGCGAGCTCGGCGGGCGAGGTGTGGAAGAGCTCGTCGCGCGGGTAGTTCTCGAGCGTGTCCATCAGGGCCTTGCCGGCGTGGCTGCGCGGGTCGAACCCGGCCCGGTTCATCACCTCGTTGGCCTTCTCGCGCAGCACCGGGATCCGGGTGACCGACTCGGTGTAGGCGGCGCTGGAGAAGAGGCCGAGGAAGCGGCGCTCGCCGACGACCTCACCATCGGTGCCGAACGTCTTCACCCCGACGTAGTCGAGGTAGGCCGGGCGGTGCACGGTGGCGCGCGAGTTGGCCTTCGCGAGCACGAGCAGCGTCTTCTCGCGGGCCTTCGCCTTCGCGATGGGCGGCAGCTTGGCGAAGGCGCTCGACAGGTCCTGGTCGTGGCGGAGGATGCCGAGCCCCGAGCCGGGGACGGCGCGCAGGCCGCACTCGTCGGGGGCGTCCTCGTCGGCCTCGAGCTGGTACTCCCGGTAGCCGAGGAAGGTGAAGTGGTCGTCGGCCAGCCAGGTGAGGAAGTCGCGTCCCTGGCGCACCTCGACGTCCGGCAGCGGCGGCGGGTCGTCGGTGAGCTCGCCGACCACGGCCAGCACCTGGGCGTGCATCTTGTCCCAGTCCTCGACCGACTCGCGGACGTCGCGCAGCACCCGCTGGACGCCCTCGGTGATCTCCGCGGCCTCCTCGTCGTCGGTGCGGTCGATCTCGACGTGCATCCACGACTCGACGACGTCCCCGGCGTTCTCGCCGGCGTCCTGCACCTCGTGGGCGTGGACGTGCTGGAGCTCGCCGGTGATGTCGCGCTCCACGGCGAGCTGCGGGTGGACCACCGAGTGCACGTTGTGCCCGAGGCGGTTGAGCTCCATGGTCACCGAGTCGACGAGGAAGGGCATGTCGTCGGTGACGACCTCGACGACCGACCGACCCGACGACGACCAGCCCGACTCGGCGACGGTCGGGGTCACGACGCGTACGGCCGCGGTGCCCTGCGGACGGGAGGACGCGAGGTCGCGGTGCGAGACGAGGGCGCCGAACAGGTCCTCCGGCGAGCGCTCGGCGACCTCCTCCGGAGCGACGTGGCGGTAGTAGGCACGCAGCAGGTCTGCCCAGTCGGGCCGTGCCCGCGTCGCGTCGTCGAGCTGCTGGTCCTTGGTCTCCTCGGGCGTCGCCACGCACCGACCATAGAACCCGCCGAGTGACGGTCACAACACAGGTCCCTACCCGCGCGTAACCCTGCTGTCGGCGACATCGTTCACGCCATGATGGGGCAGGATCCATGACCCACGACGACACGGAAATGCGGTGGTCAGATGAGCACGAGGCTCACCAAGTTGCTGACGTACGACGCCACGGCGGAGGCCGTCACGGCGATGCTCGACGACCAGGAGTTCCGCGAGGAGGTGCTCGAGAGGCAGCGGGTCGTGCGCGGCTCGGCCACCGTCGACGGGGACGTCGTGACCATCGAGCAGGTGCGCTCCGCCGACGACATCCCGTCCTTCGCCCGCTCGTTCGTCGGCGACGAGATCCTCATCGTCCAGACCGAGAACTGGACCTCCCCCACCTCCGCCGACGTACGCCTCGCGATCCCCGGCAAGCCCGGCGAGGCGGTCGGGACCCTGGAGCTCGTCGGAGTCCGGCGGCACGACGACCGAGACGGTCGTCCTCGACATCAGCGTGAAGATCCCGATGCTCGGCGGCAAGATCGAGAAGCTCATCGCCGGGATCATCGAGTCGGCACTCGACGTGGAGCAGAAGGTCGGCCGGGAGTGGCTCGCCCGCTAGCTCGTCGGCGGAGCGGTGCGTGACGGGGACTCCGGGGCTCCGGAATCCTCCTCACCCACCGCCGCGTCGTCCTCGCGACGGCGTCGCCACACCACGACCCCGAGGACCACGAACGGCCCGAAGGCGAGCAGGAGCGTGAGCACCTGCTCGAAGGGGTGCAGCGCCCCCATGTGCCAGAGGGGCCGGAGCACGGCTCAGCCCTGGTGCGGGTAGTGGTGGTCCTTCGGCGGGACGAAGGTCTCCTTGATCGACCGGGGCGAGGTCCAGCGCAGCAGGTTGACCGCGGCGCCGGCCTTGTCGTTGGTGCCCGACGCGCGACCGCCGCCGAAGGGCTGCTGGCCGACGACGGCCCCGGTCGGCTTGTCGTTGATGTAGAAGTTGCCCGCAGCGAAGCGCAGCGTCTTGCGGGCCCACGCGATGGCCGCGCGGTCCTGCGAGATGATCGCCCCGGTGAGGGCGTACGGCGCGAACGACTCCATCTGCTCCACGACCTGCTCGAAGCGGGCGTCGTCGTAGACGTGGACCGCGAGGATCGGGCCGAAGTACTCGTCGGAGAACATCTGGTCGGTCGGGTCGGTCGACTCGACGATGGTCGGGCGCACGAAGTAGCCCACCGAGTCGTCGACCTGGCCGCCGGCGAGGACCGTCAGGTGCTTCTGGCGCTTGGCGCGGGCGATCGCGGCCTTGTGCTTGGCGAACGCGCGGTCGTCGATGACGGCGCCCATGAAGTGCGACAGGTCGGTGACGTCGCCCATCGAGAGGGCCTCGGTGTCGGCGATCAGCTGGTCCTTGATCTTCACCCACACCGACTTCGGCACGTAGGCACGCGAGGCCGCCGAGCACTTCTGGCCCTGGAACTCGAAGGCGCCGCGGATCATCGCGACCCGCAGCACGTCGGGGTCGGCCGACGGGTGGGCGACGATGAAGTCCTTGCCGCCGGTCTCGCCGACGATGCGCGGGTAGGAGCGGTAGCCCGCGATGTTCTCGCCGACCGTGCGCCACAGGTGCTGGAAGGTCGGCGTCGAGCCGGTGAAGTGGATGCCGGCGAGGTCGCGGTGCGCCAGGGCGACCCGGGAGACGTCGAGGCCGTCGCCGGGCAGCATGTTGATGACGCCGGGCGGCATCCCGGCCTCCTCGAGGAGCTCCATCGTGAGCGACGCGGCGTGCTGCTGGGTCGGCGACGGCTTCCAGACGACGGTGTTGCCCATCAGCGCCGGGGCGGTGGGCAGGTTGCCGGCGATCGCGGTGAAGTTGAACGGCGTGATCGCGTAGACGAAGCCCTCGAGCGGGCGGTGGTCCGTGCGGTTCCAGATGCCGGGGCTGTTGGCGATCGGCTGGTCGGTGAGGATCTGCTTGGCGTAGTGGACGTTGAAGCGCCAGAAGTCGATGAGCTCGCAGGCCGCGTCGATCTCGGCCTGGTAGGCCGTCTTGGACTGGCCGAGCATGGTCGCGGCGTTGAGGCGCTGGCGGTAGGGGCCGGCCAGCAGGTCGGCGGCCTTGAGGATGATCGCGCACTTCTCGTCGAAGGGCATCGCGCGCCAGTCGGGCGCGGCCGCGTTGGCGGCCTTGATGGCGGCCTCGGCGTCCTTGGTCGTCGAGTTCTTCAGGGTGCCCAGGACGTGGGCGTGGTCGTGGGGCTGCACGACCTTCATCTCCGCGCCGCCGCCGTTGCGCCGCTTGCCACCGATCACCGCTCGGTAGGAGTGCTGCTTGCGCTCCTGCACGGCCAGCTCGGTGATGAGCGCCTCGCGCTCCGGGCTGCCCGGGGCGTAGGTGAGGTTGGGCTCGTTGGTCGGCACCGGCGGGAAGGAGATCGCGTCCATGCCGCTGATCGTGTCAGAGACACGCGCGGCCCTCAAAGCCACCGTCAGAGGGAGGCGACGAGGTCGCCGATCTCCTGCGTCGCCCACCACGCCAGGTCGTCGTCGGGATCGGCGTCGTCCCGGTCGTCCACGTGCACGGCGACGACGTCGCGCCAGGCGACGGGCGCGTCGGCGGTGGAGGTCTCGGCGACCACCACGACCCGGCGGCGCCGCCCGTCCGGCAGGCCGGCGAGCAGCTCGGCCGACGCGTCGGCAGCCGTCATCAGGGCGGCGTACTCCGTCTCCTCGCCGTCGTCGGCGGCGACCACGGCGTCGTCGGTGCCCGGGCCGTCGCCGTCCCACTCGGCGGCGAGGCGCGGGAGCGTGGTGGGGAGGTAGCGGCGGGTCACTTCTTGCGCCCCCTCGGAGCCCGCGGACGGGAGTCGCTCGCGGAGTCGTTGAGCTCCTCGAGCGACTCGAGGACGCACTGGCCGAGCACGTCGGCGTCGGGTACGGCGTCGCGGTCGGCGGTGATGCCGTAGAACACCCCGCCGTCGTAGGACGTCACGCCGATCGCCAGCGGGTGGTCGGGCAGCAGGGGGTGCACGGGGTAGGACTCGAGCATCCGCGCACCGTCGGCGTAGAGCGGGAACTGCGGGCCCGGGACGTTGGTGATCGCGAGGTGGAAGCCGCCACGCAGCTCGGCCGCGGCGAGCCGGGAGCCCAGGGCGTGGAACGTCGTGGGCGCGAAGCCGGCGATGCCCGAGAGGCGTCGCGCCGACACGTTGCGGCCGTTGTCGCGGTGGGCCTTGAGGTCGTAGCTGACCTGGTGCAACCGGACGACCGGGCTGGGCTCGCTGATCGGCAGGTTCACCAGGTGGCCGGTGATCTGCGTGCCGAGCGAGGTCGCCTCGAGCTCGTCGTCGATGACCGACATCGGCACGATCGCCTTGATCGTCTTCAGCCCGCCCATCGACTCCGCGCGCGTCATCAGCCAGCCCCGCAGGCCGCCCGCGAGCGTCGCGAGGACGACGTCGTTGACGGTGCCGCCGTGCACCTCGCGGATCCGGCGGTAGTCCTTGAGCTGGGTGCGCACCGTGACGAAGCGGCGCTGCTGCGACAGCTTGCGGTGCACCGGTGTCGAGTGGACCGGGCCGCGACCGGCGAGCGCGCTCGCGACCTCCGCGAGCCGGCCACCCGTCGCCGACGCCTGGCGGGCGACCGACTCGGCGTTGGCCCGGGTGGTCGACCAGACGGTGCGGGGGCTCTCGAGGCTGTCGGTGACCGCGTTGAGCGCCGCCGCGACGGGACCGGCCGTGCGCCGTGGTCGCCAGTCGTCGTCGTGGCCGAGCGTGGAGCGGTCCGGCGAGGTGTCGAGGAGGACCTGGCCGATGTCGACGGTCTCGCGGCCGTCGACGAGGATCTGGTGGCTCTTGGTCAGCAGGGCGATCCGCCCCTCGGCGAGGCCCTCGACGAAGTAGACCTCCCACAGCGGCCGACTCCGGTCGAGCGGGCGGGACACGATGCGCGCCACGAGCTCGCGGAGCTGGTCCATCGTCCCCGGCCGCGGCAGCGCGGAACGGCGTACGTGGTAGCCGAGGTCGAAGTTCTCGTCGTCGACCCAGGCGGGGTTGGCGAGCCGTGCCGGCACCACCTGCAGGCGCTGGCGGTAGCGCGGGACGAAGGCGATCCGGTCGGCGATCAGCTCGACGAGTCGGTCGTGGTCGAAGCCGGACGTGCCGGGGTCGAAGATCTCGACCGTCGCGTTGTGCATCGGCGTCGTGGGGGACTCGGCGGCCAGGATGGCCAGGTCCCGCGGCCTGAGCCGCTCGCTCATCTGGTCCCCTGTCGTCGGCAGTGCTTGTCCCTCGTGGGATTCTGGCAGACATGCGCCTGTCGTCCCTCGCCGCACCACTCGCCCTCGTCCTCGCACTGGCCCTCACCTCGTGTGGAGGCGACGACGCCGAGCCGGCCGGTTCGCAGGGTGCCACCCAGGACGGTGACTCGGTCGCGCTGACCGTGACGCGGGACGGCGACGAGTTCACGCCCAACGGGGAGCGGGTCGAGCTCGCGGTCGACCAGACCCTGGTGCTGACCATCGACGCCGACGAGGCCGGCGAGCTCCACGTGCACAGCACGCCGGAGCAGGAGATCGCCTACGACGCCGGCACCTCCGAGCACGAGCTCGTCATCGACCGGCCCGGCGTGGTCGAGGTCGAGAGCCACGAGCCCGACGTGGTCCTGCTCCAGCTCGAAGTCAGGTGAGCGGGCTGAGCGTGGGCGGCTCGATCTCCGCCCACGGCCTCGGCGGTGCGAAGGACCTGCCGATCCCGTCGGAGCTGGCGATCGCCGGCGCCGTCGCGGCGCTGGTCATCTCCTTCACGGTCCTCGCGATCGCCTGGCGCGAGCCGCGCTACGACGTCGCGACCAGCGGCCGGCCGGCACCCGTGTGGCTCGACCGGCTGGTCTCCTCGCGCGCGCTGGCGATCACCGCGCGGGTGCTCGGCATGGCGTTCTTCCTCTACGTCGCCGCGGCCGCCGTCTTCGGCAAGGACAGCCTGATCAACCCGTTCTTCGGGACGTTCTACGTCCTGCTGTGGGTCGGGCTGGTGCCGGCGTCGCTGCTGTTCGGGCCGTTCTTCAAGGCGATCAGCCCCGCCCGCACGATCAGCATGCTGTTCGCCCGGATCTCCGGGGTCCCCGAGGGCGAGGGCCTGCGCGCCTACCCCGACCGCCTCGGCTACTGGCCCGCCGCCCTGGGGCTCTTCGCCTTCGTCTGGCTCGAGCTGGTCTACCCGAGCTCGACGGCACTCGGTCCGGTGCGCCTGTGGTGTGCGGCCTACCTCGGCATCATGCTCATCGGCTCCGCCGTGTGGGGTACGACGTTCCTGGCCCGCGCCGACCCGTTCGAGGTCTACTCCTCGCTGGTCGCCAAGCTCTCGATCTGGGGCCGCCGCGACGGGAGGCTGGTGCTGCGCAGCCCGTTGGCGAACCTCGACACGGTGGTCGCGCGGCCCGGCCTCGTCGCGGTGGTCGGCGTGCTGTTCGGCAGCACCGCGTTCGACTCGTTCCGCGAGTCCACGCCGTGGCTCAAGCTCGTGCAGTCGCTGTCGGCCTCACGGGTCCTGCCGGACACCGTCGCGCTCATCGGCTTCTCCGCGGGCGTCGCGATCATCCTGACGGTCGCCACGATGGCCACCGGCGTCACCAGCGACACCCCGCGTCGGGCGCTGCCCGACCTGTTCGCCCACTCGGTCGTGCCGATCGTCGTCGGCTACGTGGTGGCCCACTACCTCACCTACTTCGTGGAGTACGGCCAGCAGACGCTGATCCAGCTGAGCAACCCGTTCAGCCGTGACGACGACTTCCTGGGCACGGCCGACCTGCAGATCAACTACTGGCTCTCCGGGCACCCGACGTTCCTGGCGATCACCAAGGTCGTCGCCGTGGCGCTCGGCCACGTGGTCGGGGTGGTCGCCGCGCACGACCGCGCGATCAAGCTCCTGCCACGACGGCACCAGCTGACCGGTCAGCTGCCCCTGCTCGTGGCGATGGTGGGCTTCACCGTGGGAGGGCTCTACCTGTTGTTCGCGGCGTGAGTGCGTAGCGCGAGGACGGAGCCGTCCGGCATGGCGACCGGGCCGTAGGGCCAGTTGCCGGGGAGGTAGCTGATGACCTGGACGATCTCGCAGCTGCCGAAGGGGTCGACCACGTCGAGCGGGTCGCGCCAGCCGACGAAGTAGACCGCGTCGGCCGTGCCGTTCTCCTGGGTGCCGTCGTCGCAGCGGATCTTGTCGACGAACCCGTCCGGGAAGACGTAGATGGTGTCGTTGCCCTGCTCGGAGAAGACCTTGTCGGCACCCGGGCCCAGGAAGACCGTGTCGTCGCCCTCGTCGCCCTTGACCAGCCAGTCGTGGCCGTCTCCGTCGATGAGCACGTCGTTGCCCGGGCCGCCCTGGATGGCGCCGTCGTCGCCGGGACCGCCGTCGATCCAGTCGTTGCCGGCACCGCCGATGTGCTTGTCGGAGCCGTCGCCACCGATGAGGCGGTCGTCGCCGTCGTTGCCGCCGAGCAGGTCGTTGCCCGCTCCGCCGTCGAGGACGTCGTTGCCGACGTTGGCGGCCAGGATGTCGTCGCCGTCGCTGCCGTAGAGCTCGTCGTCGCCGGAGCCGCCGTCGATCTTGTCGTTGCCGTTGCCGCCGTCGACCCAGTCGGTGCCGGGCTGGGCGGTGATCCAGTCGTTGCCGTCGTCGCCGTAGACGACGTCGTCACCGTTGCCGCCGTAGATCTTGTCGTCGCCGCCGAAGCCCCGGATCCGGTCGCGCCCGCCGAGCGCCATGATGAAGTCGGCGCGAGCCTTGCCGTTGATCACGTCGTCCGTGGTCGTGCCGCGCATCTGCTTCGCCGCGAGCGCAGGCGTCGCGGTGAGGGCAAGCGCGGTCAGCGTGAGGACGCAGACGCGGAAGGGTCGATGCACGGGTTTCTCCTCAAGGATCAGGTCTCAAACTACGACGAACCTTGAGGATTTATCCAATTTCTACCGGTTTTTACTTTTACCTTGCCTGCGCTTGCCGGTCACCGGTCGCACGGACGCCGGGAAGACGGCGTCGGCGAGCGCGACGATCCCGTGCACGAGCGCGGAGTCACCCGTCTCCGCCAGCGGGCTCCCGGAGACCAGCGCCCGGTCCAGCCCGGCGCGGTCCTCGGGCAGGAAGTGGAGCCCGGCGACCCGGCTGAACCCCTCGACCATGCCGGCGATCTCCTTCTCCGACCACCCGATCGAGCTGCGCATGCGGTTCACCACGACCCGCACCGGGACGCCACCGACCCGGTCGCGGAGGTCCACCAGCCCGCGCGCCAGCCGGGCGAGCCCCACCGGGTCGGCCGCGCCGACGACGACGACCTCGTCCGCCAGGTCGAGGGCCGCGAGCGTCAGCGCGTTGCGACCCGGGCGGCCACCGAAGTCCTGGCCCGCCTCGTCCTCGAGGCTGAAGCCGGTGTCCACGACGACGTGGCCGGCGGCACCGGCCCGCTCCAGCAGCTGGTCGACCTGCGCGGCGCGCACCTCGCGCCACCGGTCGGCGCGAGGCAGCCCGGTCACCACGGCGAGGTGCTCCCCCACCCCGCGGCACACCGAGGCGAAGCGCTCGTCGAGCTGGCCCGACGCCGCGAGGCGCGACGCGGAGAGGATCCCCGAGACCTCGTCGAGGATGCCGAGCTGCTGGGCCACCGACCCGCCGTAGGGGTCGAGGTCGGCCAGCACCACGTCGACCTGGCGTCGCGCGACCTCCCAGGCCAGGTTGGTGGCGACGGTCGTACGACCCGGCGCACCGGCCGGTCCCCACACCACGACGACCCGACCGGAGTCCGCCGTCGACTCCGCTGCGGGCGGCTCGACCGGCGCGTCGTCACCGCGGGCCCGGGTGTCGCCCTCCTCGACGGCGGTCACCACCTCCGGCAGCGTGGCCAGGGCCCCGGCGCCGACCACCGACCCGATGCCCAGCCGCTGGGCGTGCTCGCGCACGTCGAGGTCGTCGGACCGGGCCGTGGTGACGGCGACGGGTCGGACGGCGTGCCGGCGCAGGTGCGCGACGCTCGTCGGGTCCAGCCCGGGGGCGTCGAGCGCGACCACGGCGACGTCCACCTGACCGCTGGTGACCGAGGCGAGGAGGTCGTCGACGTCGACGCACCGCTTGAGCACCACGACTCCCGGGTGGGCCTCGAGGTCGGCCAGCGCCGGGGACTCCCAGCCCTCCCCGGCGGCCAGCAGCAGGACGCAGATCACGGTGTCAGTCCCGACCGACGACGCGGACGCGGTCGTCGCCGCTGGCCGCGAGCACCACGCCGAGCGACTCCTCGTCGTCCTGCGGCACGGCCAGCACCAGCTGTCGGGTCGTGGCGGACGCGAAGGAGTCGGTGACGACCGGGGCGTCGACGACCAGCACGTCCTCCAGCACGAGCTCCGCCTCGGCGCGCGAGCCGCGATCCTCCCCGATCACCCAGACGTCGACGCGGGAGCCGCGGCCGAGGTCGGTCGGCACGTGCTCGGCGGCCACCGCGACCGAGACCGCCACCGAGTCGTCGTCGGCCTCCTCCCCCAGCGCGGCCGCCGGCACCAGCTCACCGGCCGCGAGCGGGCGGGTCAGGGTGAGCGTGGCGGGCAGCTCGTCGTCGACGCCGAGGTAGCGCTGCTCGTCGGTGGCGTCGTCGAAGCGGAGCCTCGTCGCGCGCAGGTCGTCGGCCGTGATGGTCTGGCCGGCCGCGAGGTCGGAGGAGGCCGCCCAGACCGAGGTCATGTCGTCGGCGGTGGACAACAGGCGGGCGCCGGCCACGACCGAGCCGGTGACCAGCACGACCCCGACCCACAGGCGCGGGTCGCGCCACCCGTGCGAGCTCGAGCGGGTGGCTGCCGGGACGTCGAGCGCGCGCGGCGCGCCCGACCCGTTCCGAGACTTGTTCCGAGACACGCGAGCATCATTGCCGCCCAGCCGGGAATTCACACCTGTCTCTCCACAGGCCGCGGCCGGGCGGCTCCGACGGCCACGTCGCCGGTGCGAGGATGGACCCATGGCCGACGACCCCCAGGAGCCTCGCGCGCCCCGCTTCCTCACGCTCGCCGACGTCGCCGAGGCGCTCAACACCTCCAGCGCGCAGGTCTACGCCCTCGTCCGCCGCGGCGACCTCCCGGCCATCAAGATCGGCGGCCGCGGGCAGTGGCGGGTGGAGAACGTCCAGCTCGAGGAGTTCATCCAGCGGATGTACGCCGAGACGAAGGAGTTCGTCGACCAGCACCCCTTCGTCGAGTCGGACTGACCCGTCAACCGACCTTGCCGTCGAGCTCGACCTCGACCACCTGCTCGTCGCCGCCGCGCAGCACCGTGAACTCCACGGTCTCCCCGGGGCGGTGGGTGCGGATGGCGACGATGAGGGCGATGCCGTCGTTGACCGGCTGGTCGTCGACGGCGGTGACGACGTCGTCCTTCTGCAGGCCCGCGACCTCGGCGGGCGTGTCGGGCATGACCTCCGTGATGGTCGCGCCCGCCGCGTCGGGCTCGCCGCCCGTGCGCACCTGGGCGCCGATGACGGGGTACTCCGCCTTCCCGGTCCGCAGGATCTGGTCGACGGTCGTGATCACCTGCTCGATCGGGATCGCGAAGCCGACACCGATGTTGCCCGCCTCGCCCGACGAGCTCCCGTTGGTGGCGATCGCCGAGTTCACGCCGACGACCTCGCCGGCGAGGTTGACGAGCGGCCCGCCGGAGTTGCCCGGGTTGATCGCGGCGTCGGTCTGCACGGCGTTGATGTAGGACGACTCGTCGTCGGACTCACCCGACGTGGTGACCGGTCGGTCGAGCGCGCTGACGATGCCCGACGTGACCGTCTGGCTCAGCCCCAGCGGGGCGCCGAAGGCGATCACCGGGTCGCCGACGCGGAGCACCTGGGACGCACCCAGGGCAGCGGGCTCGAGCCCCTCGGCGCCGTCGACGTCGAGCACCGCGAGGTCGTAGACCGCGCTGCGGCCCACGACCGTGGCCTCGTGCCGCTTCGCCCTCGTGGTCGATGACGACGATCGGACCGTCGTCCTCGGCGGCGGAGGCGACCACGTGGTTGTTGGTGACGACGTGACCCTCGCGGTCGAGGACGAAGCCGGAGCCGGTGGCACCGGCGGCCTGTCCGTCGAACTCCGCGACGATCTGCACGGTGCTGGGCAGCAGCGCCTGCGCCACCGCGGGAACGGACCCGTTGTCGGCGTCGAGCGGCGCGGCCGACTGCGTGCGTACGCCGTCGATGCCGTTGTCGTTGGTCCCGCGCTGCGCGGCGAGCTCGTCCTGCAGCGCTCCGCCCGCGAGGCCGCCGAGCACACCGACGACCAGGGCGAGGACCGCCACGGCGGGCCAGACCCAGAGCGGGAGCTTGCGGGGCGGGACGGGGCGGGCGTAGTCGACCGGCGGGTAGGGACGCGGACCGGGACCGAAGTAGGCCGGACCTCCGGGTCCGGGGTGCCCACCGGGGCCGAACGAGACCGTCTGGGGAGCCTGCTGCACGGGCTGGGGCTGGGTGGGCGGCTCGGGCTGCGGCTCACGCGCCCGCGGCTGCTCGCCGTAGGTGCTGCCGAACGGCGGCGGGCCGGGCTCGTCAGCGGGCACGCCGTACGGCTGACCCTGCGGCTGTCGCTGCGGCTCGCCCTGCGGCTGGTCCTGCGGCTCGTCGTGCTGGTCCTGCGCTGGTCCTGCGGCTGGGCGTCGGAGGCACGCCAGCCGGCGAGGGGCTGGGTGGGCTCCTCGGTCGGCTCGGTCGGCTGCTCGTCGCTCGGGTGCGTCGTCGCTCACGGAGCAATCTTCTCCCGGATCGCCACGAGGCGCTCGGCCAGGGGCATCCGGGAGGGTGAGACGGGACCGCGCGCGCTGCGGTCGTCGACCCCCGTGGCGGGGGTGACCGGACCGGCGGGCCGGCTCAGGTCGGTGGTCGGCGGCCGCGGCTCGATCCGCGGCGAACCTGCCGCGCCGAGCACGAGGACACCGACGACGCAGGCGCTGGCAGCGCCGCCGCCGATGGCGACGAGCCCGCGGCGGGACCGCTGGCCCGCGGTGGGGAAGGCCGCTCCGGCGAGCGAGCCGGACTCCGAGGAGAGCTCGGAGCAGCGGCCCACCAGGGCCGACTTGAAGTCGTGCGAGGGGCGGGAGGGGCCGTACGACAGCTGGGCGAGCTGGGTCTTCACCCAGCCCTCGTGCTCGACGAGGTCACGGCACGTGTGGCAGGTGTGGACGTGGCTCCAGCAGCGCTCCTCCTCCTCGGGGCCGAGGCGGCCGTCGACGAGGGCGCTGACGCGCGATCCGAGGTGCGTCATCACGACACCGCCCCGCGGTAGCGCTCGCGGCCGGCGGCCGGCTCGCGGTGGGCGAGCGCCTTGCGCAGCATGCTGCGACCGCGGTGGATGCGCGAGCGGACGGTGCCGAGCTTGGCGTCGAGGATCTCGGCGATCTCCTCGTAGGTCAGCCCCTCGACGTCGCACAGCACGACGGCCGCGCGGAAGTCGGGCGGCAGCGTGGCGAGGGCGGTCTCGATGTCGTCGTCGAAGGTCTGGTCGGCCAGCGCGAGCTCCGGTGCGGGCGCCGAGCTCGTCAGCCGCGCGGCGCGCTCGTCGGAGAGCGGGTCGAAGCGGATCCGCTGCTTGCGGCGGGCGCCGTCGAGGAAGAGGTTGGTGGTGATGCGGTGCAGCCAGCCCTCGAAGGTGCCGGGCGTGTACGTGTCGAGCGAGCGGAAGACGCGGACGAAGACCTCCTGGGTCAGGTCCTCGGCGTCGGGCCGGTTGCCCGTGAGCCGGTAGGCCAGGCGGAAGACCCGGTCGGAGTGCTGCTCGACGACCTCGTCCCACGTCGGGACCACGGCCTCGGTCGCACCCACCTGCTGCTCACCCACGGGTGACCCCTCGTTCTTCCTCGACCTCAGCTGCAACGGGTTCCCCGTCCTTCGTTGACGCTAGGTACTGCGCCTGAGAGTTGGCTGTGAACCTCATGCGCGGGGGCCAAGAATCGCGTGGCTCCGTGCGGCGGCGTACCGCCTCCAACGAGCGAGGTGCCCGGTGTGTTCCCGCGATAGAGTCCCGTCCGTGCCGACCCCCACGCAGCCGATCAAGCCCGCGAGCTGGACCTACGCCGAGTCGTTCGTGGCCGAGGACGAGATCCTCGCCGCCGCGCGCAGCCGCGCCGAGGAGGTCGGGGTGACCCCCGTCGGCTCCGGCGCCGGTGCCGCGCTCCGGTTCCTCGCCTCCGTCCTCGACGCCCGCGCGGTCGTCGAGATCGGCACCGGCACCGGCGTCTCGGGCCTGTGGCTGCTGCGCGGCATGCGCTCCGACGGCGTGCTCACCACGGTCGACATCGAGGCCGAGCACCAGCGCCTGGCCAAGGAGACCTTCGCCGAGGCCGGGATCACCGGCAACCGCGCCCGCACGATCGCGGGAGCGGGGCTCGACGTGCTCCCCCGCCTCACCGACGGCCACTACGACCTGGTCTTCTGCGACGGCGACAAGCGGGAGTACGCCGCCTACCTCAAGGAGGCGCTGCGGCTGCTGCGTCCCGGCGGGATCGTGGCGTTCGACAACGCCCTGTGGCACGACCGGGTGGCCGACCCCGCGCAGCGCGACGAGGAGACCGTCACCATCCGCGACCTCGGCCGCGCGATCCTCGAGCACGAGTCGCTCGTGCCGATCCTCCTGCCCGTCGGCGACGGCCTGCTGGTCGCGAAGAAGGAGTGGGCGCCGGAGGCCTAGGGCACGTCCCTCAGGCCCGCGGCGTGGCGGCGAACCCGTCCCAGCCCTCGGCGACGGCGACGACGTCGCACGCCTCGACCAGGATCGGCGACGACCCGATCATCCGCGAGCCCGGCGACTCCGCCGCGCCCTCGGTGAAGGTCCGCTGGAACTCCTCGCGCGCCTCGCTGGTCGCGAAGACGTAGGACCCCTCGAACCACTCGCCGCGCACCATCCGCCACGTCTTCCAGCGCAGCCCGGCCATGCCGGTGAAGCGTGCGTGGGACGTCTCGGCGACGAAGCTCGCCAGCTCCTCCTCGACGCCCTCGGGCGCCTCCGCCAGCGACCAGCGGATGGTCAGCCCCAGCATCTCGGGCACCATCTCGGGCTCCGCATCAGGCGATGCCCTCCAGCGGGTCCTCGGAGCCGAGCCAGGTCAGCAGCAGGCGTGGGCCCCAGCCGCTCGGACCGGCGGTCCACTCGTGGCGGTCCGTCGGGGACTCGGCGGCGGAGGCGAAGTCGACGTGCACCCACGGGACGTCGCCCGCGAAGTGCTGGAGGAACAGGGCGGCCGTGATCGCGCCCGCGCCGCCGGCGGCGTTGTCGCCGTCGGCGATCTTGGAGGCGACCTTGTCCTCGTAGTCCGCGACGAGGGGCATCCGCCACACGTTCTCGCCGGACGCGGTCGCGGCCGACTCGACCTGCTCGGCGAGCGCCTCGTGGTTGGCGAAGTAGCCACCGGTCCACTGGCCGAGCGACACCTTCATCGCTCCGGTCAGGGTGGCGATGTCGACCAGCGCCTTCGGCGAGAGCTCGGCGACGGCGTACGCCATCGCGTCGGCGAGGACCAGGCGGCCCTCGGCGTCGGTGTTGTTGACCTCGGAGGTGCGACCGCCGACGTGCGTGATCACGTCGCCGGGACGCATCGCGGAGCCGCTGACGGAGTTCTCGGCCGCGGGCACCAGGCCGACGACGCGGACCGGGCAGTCGACGTCGCGGAGCGCGGCCATGGTCGCGATGACCGCGCCACCGCCGCTCATGTCGCGCTTCATCGTCAGCATGCCCTCGCTGGGCTTGATGTCGAGGCCGCCGCTGTCGAAGGTGATGCCCTTGCCGACCAGCACCACCGTCGGCGTACGACGGTTCGCGCCGGGAGGCGCGTAGTCCATCCGGATCAGGCGCGGCGGGTTGACCGATCCGCCGCCGACGGCGAGCAGGCCGCCGAAGCCCTCCGCGGCGAGCCGGTCCTCGTCCCAGACCGTGACGTCGAGGCCGGCCGCCTCGCCGACCTCGACCGCCTGCTCGGCGAGCCAGGCGGGGGTCTTGAGGTTGGCCGGGACGGTGGCGAGCGCACGCGAGCGCCAGCCCGCACCGCCGAGGGCGATGGCCCGGGCGAGCTCGTCGTCCGCGCCGTCGTCGTCGACGTCGGCCAGCACGATCCGTGCGACCGGACGCTCCTTCGGACCCGTCGAGCGCCAGTGGAAGGCGAAGGACGCGAGCATCGCGCCGACGACGAAGGCACCGAGGCCCTCGTCGGGGGCGATGGCCGCCAGCGTGGTGACGACGTTCGCGCGGTCCTTCGTGGCGCGGGCCACGGCAGCGCCGGCGCGGCGGAAGTCGGTGACCGAGCCGTCGCCGACACCGACGAGGAGCACCAGGGCCACCTCGTCGTCACGCTCCGCGCTGCCGACCGGGACGGTGGTCACCTCGCCCGCGCGGCCGGTGCCGCGGGCCGCCTCGAGGGCGGCCAGGAGGTCGACCCCGAGGACGTCGGACGCCTCGTCGGCACCGGGGCCGAGGAGCGGGCCGTCGGGGTCGGGAAGGACCGGGAAGGCCCACACCTCCGCGCCGCCGATCTGGTGCGGCAGCGCGGGGCTGAGGGCGAACTGGGGCGGCGAGACCTGCGCGGGCAGCTGTTCGGTCGTGGCCACGATCAGCCGACGACGCCCTTGAGGGCGTCTCCGAGAGCCGTTGCCTCGTCGGCGTTCAGCTCGACCACGAGCCGCCCACCACCCTCGAGCGGGACGCGCATGACGATGCCGCGGCCTTCCTTGGTGACCTCGAGCGGTCCGTCGCCCGTGCGGGGCTTCATGGCGGCCATCGGCGCACCCTCTTCCTGTTCAGCCTTGAGTGGCTCTTCACATGCGAATCGGAGCGGCTGAGTGGTGGCTGGCCGCCCCGATAGGCGTCGTACGCTCCCCATTATCCCTCATGACCGGCGTGATCGGCACCACAGGGCGCACGGACGCCTGCTCGCGGTCGGGCAGACTGCCCCCCATGACCAGCTCTCCCCCCGTCCTCCTCGACGTCAGCGACGCCGTCGCGACCATCACGCTCAACCGCCCCGAGGCGATGAACGGCCTCGACGTGGCCACCAAGGACCTCCTGCTGGAGACGGTGCGACAGGTCGCGGACGACCCCGAGGTGCGGTGCGTCGTGCTCACCGGCAGCGGTCGCGCGTTCTGCGTCGGCCAGGACCTCAAGGAGCACCTGGCGGGGCTGACCGGCGAGGCCGACGTCCCCCTGTCGGACACCGTCGAGAAGCACTACAACCCGATCGTGCTGGCGCTGTCGACCATGCCGAAGCCCGTGGTCGCGGCCGTGAACGGTGTCGCGGCCGGCGCGGGCGCGAGCCTGGCGTTCGCCGCCGACTTCCGGATCCTGGTCGACTCGGCGGGCTACAACACGTCGTTCGCGGGGGTCGCGCTCTCCTGCGACACCGGCTCGAGCTGGACGCTGCCCCGCCTGGTCGGGAGCGCCAAGGCGATGGAGCTCCTCTACTTCCCGCGGACCGTGTCGGCCCAGGAGGCGCTCGAGCTCGGGCTCGCCACCCAGGTCGTCACGCAGGACGACTTCGCCGGCGCCGTCGACGAGCTGTCGCGCCGGCTGGCGGCCGGCCCGACGGTGTCCTTCGGCTCGATCCGGCAGGCCGTGGCGTACTCCGCCTCGCACCCGCTCGAGGAGTCGCTCGCCTTCGAGGCCGAGAAGATGGCGCTCACCGGCGGCACCGAGGACCACCTCGCGGCGGTCAACGCCTTCGTGGCCAAGGAGAAGCCGGTCTACCGCGGCCGCTGACCGGATCCCTGAGTCGTCGGGCCTGGCAGCCCTCGAGGGCTCCGGTCGGCGCGCGCAGCGCGTCGAGGAGCTGACGTGGCGCCTGCACGGACATCCGGTGGCGCGAGGGGCGCGCGCCGTACTCCACGGTGAGCGCCGAGCCGTCGAAGCGGTGGTTGAACCACATCGTCATGGTGCCGTGGCACAGGCCGCCGCAGTCGAGCGTCGTGCGCGGCAGCCGGAGCGCCCGGGCCAGCCGGCGGGCGAAGCCGGCGTCCTTGGTGTCGGTGTCGACGCCGTGCAGCGGCTGGTGGAAGCTGATCACCCGCTTCGGGGCGATCTCGTCGAGGAACGCCATCATCGCCCGCGTCTCCGGCTCGCTGGCCGGACGGCGGCCGGACTCGTAGCTCCCGTCGAGGTCCTTCCACCGGTAGGGGAAGTTGCGGTTGAGGTCGACGCCGCGCGCGTTGCGGCGCGAGCCGGTGGCGAGCCCGTCGGGGTTGTACGTCGGCACGACCCACAGGTCGATGCCCTGGATCGCCCGCCCGTCGCGCAGGCTCTCGAGGATGCGCCGGGTGTGCGGCTCGTTGCCGTGCATGGTGGAGACCAGCACGACCGGCCGCTTGCCGGGCTCGCCGAGCCGCCACGCGCGGATCGGCCGGCCCTTCACGGAGTGGCCGATGGTGCGGACCTCGACCACCGCGGGCCGGTCCCCCGGCGCCGCTGTCGCAGCACGGCGTGGGCGGTGCCGGGCAGGGCGAGCAGGGCGACGACCAGGCCGAGGACGAGCCCGTGGATGCGGACCCTCACACCGCGGCGGTGAGGTAGGCGTAGGTGAAGACGAGGACGCCGACGAGCATGCCGAGGTGGGCCAGGAGCGAGAGCCCCGGGCCGTCGCTCCAGCTGTCCCCGGACGCCTCCGGGGCGTGCCGGCCCTTGGCGGGCAGCCACCGCATGAGGATCAGCAGGCCGCAGACGGCCGTGAGCCACCAGGCCGCGATCGCGAGGATGCCGAACAGCGGACCGCCGACCAGGCTGTCCTCCGGGGACACCAGCACCCCGATCCACAGCACGAGCGCCAGGATCCCGGCCGCGAAGTGGACCAGCGGCAGCCGACGGCTGATCGAGAACCGGCCGGCCGCGTCCGACGCGCGCATGCGCAGCCGGGTCAGCACGATCGCCACGGCAGCGAGCGCCGTGAGGATCCAGACCACGATCGGGAACGACATGTCGAGGCAGTCTGCCCTAGGCCGGGTCTCGGTCGCCAGACGCGCCGTCGTCCGGGCCGGTCTCCCGGTCCTCGAGCTCGGTCGCCAGTCGCGCGAGCAGCTCGTCGACGTCGGACATCCGGTAGCCGCGGACCGCGAGCGGGAACCTCACGGATCGCAGGTCCCGCGCGACCAGCGGTCGGTCGTCGGGCAGCGCGAGGTCGGGGCGGTCGTCGTACGCCGGTGCCATCGACCCGCCGCGTCCCGACGCGACGACGGCCACGCCGCCCAGGGCGAGCACGATCAGGATCGCGAACAGCCACATCATTCGGGACGCTCCGGGGCCGGCGTGGGCCAGCGGTCCTCGCGTGCCGCGACCATCAGCGACACGGCCTCGTCGACGTCGTCGGTCACGACCATCATGTCGAGGTCCTTGGCGTTGATCTTGCCCTCGGCGAGCACCGTCTCGCGCAGCCAGTCGAACAGGCCCTGCCAGTAGGCCGTGCCGATCAGCACGATCGGGAACGACGTCACCTTCTGCGTCTGCACCAGGGTCAGCGCCTCGAAGAGCTCGTCGAGGGTGCCGAGGCCGCCGGGCAGGACCACGAAGCCCTGGGAGTACTTCACGAACATCGTCTTGCGGGCGAAGAAGTAGCGGAAGTTGATGCCCTTGTCGACCCACTGGTTGAGGCCGGACTCGAAGGGCAGCTCGATGCCGAGCCCGACGCTGACGCCGCCCGCCTCGCACGCCCCCTTGTTGGCGGCCTCCATCGCACCCGGGCCGCCACCGGTGATCACGGCGAAGCCGGCCTCGGCCAGCTTGCGGCCGGCCTCCTCGGCGATGGCGTAGAACGGGTGGTCGGTCGGCGTGCGCGCGGAGCCGAAGACCGCGATGGCCGGGCCGAGCTCGGCGAGCGAGCCGAAGCCCTCGACGAACTCGGACTGGATGCGGAGCACCCGCCACGGGTCGGTGTGGACCCAGTCGGTCGGTCCGCGGGAGTCGAGCAGGCGCTGGTCGGTGGTGCTGCCGTCCTTCACCTGGCCGCGGCGCTCGATCTCGCGGCCCTTGACCCGGCGGTGGGTGTCGTCGCTCATGCCATCACTCATCGGGCGGCCCCGTCAGCCAGTCCTTCAGGATGCGCTCGCAGCGCTCGATGTGCTCGGTGGGGACGTGCTCGTCCTGCTTGTGGGCGAACATCGGGTCACCGGGGCCGAAGTTCACCGCCGGGATCCCGAGCTTGGTGAACTGCGCGACGTCGGTCCAGCCGAACTTCGGGTTGACCTCGCCGCCGACGACCTCGAGGAACTCCTTCGCCGCCGGGCGGTCGAGGCCGGGCATCGCACCTGCGGCGATGTCGGTCACCGTGACGTCGTACCCCTCGAAGAAGTCGCGGACGAACGCCTCGGCGTCGGCCTCGCTGCGGTCGGGGGCGAAGCGGAAGTTGACCTCGACGACGCACTCGTCGGGGATCACGTTGCCGGCGACGCCGCCACGGATGCCGGTCGCGTTGAGGCCCTCGTGATAGGTCAGGCCGTCGATCTCGGGCTGGCGCGCGACGTAGTCGTTGAGCCGGGCGAGCACCGGTGCGGCCAGGTGGATGGCGTTGACGCCCTTCCAGCTGCGCGCGCTGTGGGAGCGCTCGCCGGTGGTGCGTACGTCGACGCGCATCGTGCCCTGGCAGCCGGCCTCGACGGCGGCGTTGCTCGGCTCCATCAGGATCGCGAAGTCGGCCTCGAGCAGCTCGGGGTCGCTCTCGGTGAGCTTGCGCAGCCCGTTGTGCACCGAGTCGACCTCCTCGGCCTCGTAGAAGACGAAGGTGAGGTCACGGTTGGGCTCGGGGACGTCGGCGGCGAGCTTGAGCATGACCGCGTCACCGCCCTTCATGTCGCAGCTGCCCAACCCGTGGAGCAGGTCACCGTCAGGGCGTACCTCGAGGCGCGAGGGCAGGTTGTCGTTGAGCGGCACCGTGTCGAGGTGGCCGGCGATGACGACCCGTTCGCCACGGCCGAGGTCGGTGCGCGCGACGATCGTGTGGCCGCGGCGGGTGAGCGTCAGGTGCCCCAGCGAGCCCAGGGCCGCCTCCACCGCGTCGGCGATCTCCTGCTCCTGGTGGCTGACGGAGAAGGTGTCGACGAGCTGCTGGGTGAGGGCGACGACGTCGGCGGTCAGGTCGAGCTTCATGGAATCCATACAACCAGCACGCCGTCCGGTGCGTCATAGGGTGTGCAGCGCGCCGGATGGGTCCGGCGCGAGAACGAGGGGGAACTTTCATGGCCCGAGTCATCACCCGCCTGGTCCTGGTGACCGTGACCGCGTTGCTCGGTGCCACGCTCGTCACCCCACCGGCCGGCGCGGCGCCCACCTGGCGCCCGATCACCAATCTCTTCGCCGACCTGTCGGCTGCCGGCGGCTCGGCGTTCACGCCCGCCATCGGCGTCGACGCTGCCGGCGACGCGACCGTCCTCTGGTCGCGCTGGAACGGCTCGCAGTACGTCGTCCAGGCGTCGTACCGCCCGGTCGGCGGCGCGTGGAGCGCCCCGGTCGACCTGGCGGGCGGACGGATGATCCTCGACCCGCAGGTCGTCGTCGACCCGGCCGGCAACGCCACCGCCGTCTGGCGCCGCGTCGACGCCGATCGCAGCGTCGTGCAGGACCTCCTCCCGACCGGCCGGCGGCGCGTGGAGCGCCCCGGTGGACCTCGCGACCGACCCGTCCGTGACCTCAGCCAGCGCCCGGACGTGCCGCAGCTCGCCGTGGACGGTGCCGGCACCGTGACCGCCACCTGGTCGCGCTTCGAGGCGGCCGCGGGCCAGCCGTGGAAGTTCACCGTCCAGTCCGCCACCCGCGCCACGGACGGCACGTGGAGCGCGCCGGTCGACCTGTCCCCGGCCGGCAGCCCGGCCCGGACGACCGACGTCGCCGTCGACACGGCAGGGAACGCGACCGTCGTCTGGGTCGCCGGCTCGACCGTCCAGACGGCCAGTCGGCCCGCAGGCGGGCCCTGGTCGGCCCCCGGCCAGCTCTCGACCACCGCCGGTCCACGCGCCAACCCGCGCGATGCGACGCTCCGCCGCCGTCTGGGGCAGCTGCGCCGGGCGGCGCCACGCTGCGACGGCGCGCCTGCGGCGGTCGGCACCGCGCGGAACGCCACGCGCGGCCCTGGCGCAGAGCGGCTCGGGCTGGGCGCTCAGGCGCGCGTCAGGCCTCGACGGCCACCTCGGCCGCGTCGGCGTACGACACGGACGTCGCGAGGGTCTCCTCGGCGAGGAGGCCCTCGTGCGTCCGGGCCGCGTCGAGGACCTCGGCCGGGGCGGAGACCGTCAGCGCGATCCGGTCGCAGACGGCGAGACCGGCGTCCTTGCGGGCCTGCTGGACCGCGCGCACCAGGTCGCGGGCGGTGCCCTCGGCCTCGAGCTCGGGCGTCACCTCGGTGTCGAGGACGACGAAGCCGCCGCGCGGCAGCACGCCGGTCGCGGTGCCACCGGACGCGTCGCCCGCCACGGTGTCGAGGGCGTACTCCCCCTCGACCAGCGCGAGCCCGCCGGAGGTGACGGTGCCGTCCTCGGCGACCGACCAGTCGCCGGTCTTCGAGCCCTTGATCGCCAGCTGCACGTCCTTGCCGAGGCGCGGACCGGCCGCGCGGGCGTTGACGGTGAGCCGCTGCTCGACGCCGTACGACGCCGCCTCGGGGGTGTCGAGGTCGAGGAGCCGGACCTCCTTGAGGTTCAGCTCGTCGGCCACCAGCCGGTCGAAGCCGGCGAGCCCCGACGCGTCCGGCACGACGACGGTGAGCGACTGCAGGGGCAGGCGGTTGCGGAGGTTGGCGGCCTTGCGCAGCGCGGAGCCGGCGGAGCAGACGTCACGGACGGCGTCCATCGACGGCGACGAGCGCGTCGTCGGCGGGCAGGTCGTCGGCCGACGGCCAGTCGGTGAGGTGCACCGAGCGCTCGCCGGTGAGACCGCGCCAGACCTCCTCGGTCGTCAGCGGCATCAGCGGCGCGGTGACCCGGCAGACGACCTCGAGCACCGTGTAGAGGGTGTCGAAGGCGTCGGCGTCCTCGTCCCAGAAGCGCTCGCGCGACCGGCGGATGTACCAGTTGGTCAGCACGTCGAGGAAGCTGCGCGTCGAGTCGCACGCGGCGGCCACCTCGTAGTTGTCGAGCTGGTCGGTCATCGCGGCGACGTAGTCGCGCAGCTTGGCCAGGATGTAGCGGTCCATCGGGTCCGCGCTGTCGGTCCGCCACGTGGCCGTCGTGGCCGCTGCCGCCGCCCGCCGCGTTGGCGTAGAGGCTGAAGAAGGACCAGCTGTTCCACAGCGGGATCAGCACCTGCCGCACCGAGTCGCGGATGCCCTGCTCGGTGACGACGAGGTTGCCGCCGCGCAGGATCGGGCTCGACATGAGGAACCAGCGCATCGCGTCGGCGCCGTCGCGGTCGAAGACCTCGCGGACGTCGGGGTAGTTGCGCAGCGACTTCGACATCTTCTGGCCGTCGTTGCCCAGGACGATGCCGTGGCTCAGGCACGTCGAGAACGCCGGGCGGTCGAAGATCGCGCCGGCCAGGACGTGCATCGTGTAGAACCAGCCGCGGGTCTGGCCGATGTACTCGACGATGAAGTCGCCCGGGAAGTGGTTGTCGAACCAGTCCTTGTTCTCGAACGGGTAGTGCACCTGCGCGAAGCTCATCGAGCCCGAGTCGAACCACACGTCGAGGACGTCGGTGACGCGGCGCATCGTGGACTCTCGCCGGTCGGGTCGTCGGGGTTCGGGCGCGTCAGCTCGTCGACGAACGGCCGGTGCAGGTCGGGGTTGCCGTCCTTGTCGCAGCGGCAGCCGGCCGAAGTCGCGCTCGATCTCCTCGAAGGAGCCGTAGACGTCGATGCGCGGGTAGTGCTCGTCGTCGGACTTCCACACCGGCACCGGGCTGCCCCAGAAGCGGTTGCGGGTGATCGACCAGTCGCGGGCGTTCTCCAGCCACTTGCCGAACTGGCCGTCCTTGATGTGGTCGGGCACCCAGCGGATGTCCTGGTTGAGCGCGATCAGCCGCTCCTTGACCTTGGTCACCTCGACGAACCACGACGAGACGCCCTTGTAGATCAGGGGCTGCCGGCAGCGCCAGCAGTGCGGGTAGGAGTGGTCGTAGGTCTCGCGGCGCACGAGCACGGTGCCGGGCGTGACGGAGCCCGTCTCGCCGGCGCCCGTGGTGGCGGCCTTGAGGTGGTCGATGATCTGGAGGTTGGCGTCGAAGACCTGCATGCCCTCGTAGTCGGCGACCGGGAACGTGAACCGCCCGTCCTTGCCGACCGGCATGACCGCCTCGATGCCCTCGCGGTCGGTGACGACCTTGTCGTCCTCACCGAAGGCGCCGGCGGTGTGGACGAGCCCGGTGCCGTCGGTGGTCGTGACGAACTCGGCCGGCACGAGGCGGAAGGCCCGCGGCGTGGCCGGCGTAGTAGGAGAACGGCGGGGCGTACTCGAGGCCGACGAGGTCGGCGCCCTTCCCGCGCCAGGTGACCTCGGGGTCGCTCGCCCGAGCTCGCGGGCGTACGACGCCAGGCGGGCCTCGGCGATCAGGTAGCGCTCGGTGCTGCCGGTGGGTCCGTCGGACTCGACGACGACGTAGTCGATGTCCTCGCCGACCATCACGGCGAGGTTGGACGGCAGGGTCCACGGCGTCGTCGTCCAGACGAGGACCTTGACGCCCTGCAGCGCGCCGTCGGTGGTGACGTCGTAGCCGACGGTGACGGCCGGGTCCTGGCGCATCTGGTAGACGTCGTCGTCCATCCGCAGCTCGTGGTTGGACAGCGGCGTCTCGTCCTGCCAGCAGTAGGGCAGGACGCGGAAGCCCTCGTAGACCAGGCCCTTGTCGTGGAGCTGCTTGAAGGCCCACATGACCGACTCCATGAACTCGGGGTTCATGGTGCGGTAGTCGTTGTCGAAGTCGACCCAGCGCGCCTGGCGGGTGACGTAGTCGCGCCACTCGCCGGTGTACTTCAGCACCGACTGGCGGCAGGCCTCGTTGAACTTCTCGATGCCGAGCTCGACGATCTCGTCGGTGGTCTTGATGCCGTTGAGGCGCATCGCCTCGAGCTCGGCGGGCAGGCCGTGGGTGTCCCAGCCGAAGCGGCGCTCGACCTTGTGGCCGCGCATCGTCTGGTAGCGCGGGATGAGGTCCTTGACGTAGCCGGTGAGCAGGTGGCCGTAGTGCGGCAGGCCGTTGGCGAAGGGCGGGCCGTCGTAGAAGACGAACTCGTTGCTGCCGTCGGCACCCGCGTCGCGCTGCTCGACGCTCGCGCGGAAGGTGTCGTCGGCCTCCCAGTAGGCCAGCACCGCCTCCTCGATCGCCGGGAAGCGCGGGCTGCTGCGCGACGGTCGTGGCATCGGTGTGCGAGACCTTGGGGTAGGTCATCGGGGTGCTCCTCGCGGTGCGTCGTGTCTCGGTCTCCTGACACGAGGACGACGTCTGCCGCGGTACCACCTCGCTTGGGATCCGGGGATCCCCGCTTCGTTGCGGCTGTGTCGGGCCGTACCCGTCGGGTTCTAGTGGGGCCGCGGCCGGATCGCCGTACCCGTTCTTCCCGAGGCTCGCCGCTGATGACGGCTCAGACGCCTGCGGCGATCGTACGGCGCGC
>CAWCGM010000031.1:0-121340 GCA_963795095.1 uncultured Actinomycetota bacterium
GCGGCGGCGGCTACAAGGGCAACAACCCCCGCTGACGCCCACTCGACCCACGAGGGGTCAGTGGCCGGCGCCGACCTCGATGGCGAGCACGCCGGCGATGATGAGCACGATGCCGAAGGCCATCGTCGGCGTCAGCGGCTCGTCGAAGAGCGGGCGTGACAGCAGCGCGGTCAGGGCCACGCCGACCGCTGCCCAGATGCCGTAGGCCACGCCGAGGGCCATGCCCCGGTCGAGCGCGAGCGACAGCAGCACGAACGTGGCGGCGTACCCGCCGACCACCGGGGCGTACCACCGGACGCGGCCCGACGACGCGACCTTGAGCGACAGGGTCGCGGCGACCTCGGCCAGGATCGCCCCGGCCAGGAACAGCCAGCTCACGGCGCGACCTCGGGGCACGGTGCGACCCGACCTCCACCGCGAGCACGCCGGCGACGACCAGCGCGATGCCGACCAGCATCGCGGGCGTGAGGGCCTCCCCGAAGACGACCGCCGAGAGCAGCGCCGTGCCCGCCACCCCGAGCGCGGCCCAGGTGCCGTAGGCGACGCCGAGGCTCATCCCGGCGCGGAAGACCAGCGACAGCAGCGTGAAGGCGGCGAGGTAGCCCGCGACCACGACGACGTAGAGCGCCGGCCGGTCGAGGGCACCCTTGAGCGCCAGCGTCGCGGTCACCTCGCTGGCGACGGCGGCGACCAGCAGGACCCAGCTACGCATCACCGACCTCCAGCATCGCGAACGCGGCAGCGCGCACCCCGGCCAGGTCGGCCGGCGTGAGGGGCAGCAGGTCGCTGGCGAGGTTGAACCAGACGCCGTCGGCCAGCAGCCGCGCGGCCAGGAGCGCCGAGCGCTGTGCCGCGGGCACGTCGTCGGGGACCCGGAGCCACGGCTCGATGCGATCGGTCCAGTGCTGCGTGAGCGAGTCCCGCAGGCGCGGGTCGGCGAACATCACCAGGTCGCCCGACTCGCACTCGCCCGCGCACGCCCACGTCGACGTACGCCCGCATCCGGTCGGCGACGGGCGCGGCGGCGAAGTCGGGGGCGCCGAGGGCCGCGGTGAGCTGGACCTCGTAGCGGGTGAGCACCCGGTCGAGGACGGCCGTCATCAGCTCCTCCTTGGTGGAGAAGTGGTACATCAGGCCGGGCTTGGTCACGCCGGCCGCGCGGGCCGCGCTGTCCAGCGACAGGGTCCCGCTCGTGCGCAGCTCGCCCTCGGCCGCGGCCACCATCGCCTCGCGGGTGGAGGGACGGCGTACGACATCGGTCATGCCGAGAACTTTACCATCCGGTCAGGCAACTGCCGAGTCGGCGCATCTGTCCGCCGGACATGCATCGAGTCGGCGCATCTGCTCGCGTGGTCGCGTGCAGATGCGCCGACTCGGGAGGTGCGGCGCGTGCGGACGCGCCGACTGGTCAGGCGCTCTTGATCGCCGAGATGTCGAACTCGAGCTTGATCTTCTCGGAGACGAGGACGCCGCCGGTCTCGAGCGCGGCGTTCCAGGTGAGGCCCCAGTCCTTGCGGTTGATGGTGGTCTCGCCCTCGAAGCCGACGCGGACGTTGCCGAAGGGGTCCTGGGCGGAGCCGGTCTGCTCGAAGGGGATCACGACGGACTTGGTGACGTCCTTGATCGTGAGGTCGCCGGTGATGGTCCACTCGTTGCCGTCGCGCGTCACGTCGGTCGAGGTGAAGGTCATGGTCGGGTAGGTCTCGGCGTCGAAGAAGTCGCCGGACTTGAGGTGGCCGTCGCGGTCGGGGCTGCCGGTCTCGACAGAGGCGATCTCGATGGAGAGGTCGACCTTGGAGCTGGCGGGCGTGGCCTCGTCGATGTGGGCGGTGCCGGTGAAGGCGCCGAACTGGCCGCGCACCTTGGTCACCATGGCGTGGCGGGCCACGAAGCCGAGGCGGCTGTGGCTGACGTCGAGGGTGTAGTCACCGGTGATGTCGTCGATGGCGGTGGTGGGGGCGTCGAACGAGGTGGTCATGGCGGAGGGCTCCTGGGGTGGGTGGTTTGTACAACTTTCAACCACCTTAACGGACCGCGGTCCGGATTCATTCCCGGACGGTGCACTCTTTTTCCTGCCGCCCGACATGCAGCGAGCCACGCCCCGGTGGGGGCGTGGCTCGTGATCTGGGTGGCCGGCGGCTCAGGCGGCGGCGCTGGAGACGGCCGCGGCGCTCGACCAGCGTGCCTCCATGCGGGTGCGGCCGGACGCGTCGGTGACGGCGACCCAGGTGCAGACCGGTGCTCCGGTCATCGTCTGCTTGCTCATGTGACACCTCCCGTTCACTTTCTGTTCACCCAAGGTACCACGTCCCCACTGGCGCACACCCATTTCGCTCAAGAACGGCGGCGATCCCCCACTAGCGCACCATCGCGGCGCTCGACGGCGCGACCAGGATGCTCCACTTGGGACGTGATGGGACTCGACTAGCGGCGTCGCTCGGACCAGCAGATCATGCGGAGTCCTGCCCGATTTCGGGCAGGAAGTTGGCACTCGGTCGCGCGAACGCGCACCATTCTCGTGGTGCCCGACCCCGCCCTCGTCTCCCACGTCGTCGCCACCACGTCGCTGACGCCGGGAGAAGCGGCCCGGGTGATCGACGACGTGATCGCCTTCCACGCCCAGCCGGTGGAGGACTACGTCCGGTCGCGGCACGCCCACCTCAAGACGTACGGCGCGAAGAACCCCGAGATCTTCGCGCGGATCGCCGAGGAGCTCGAGCAGCGCGTCGTCGCCGCGCCCGGGCTCACCGAGCGCCAGCTGCGTCGCATCGTCTACGGATAGGACACAGCCACCATGTGCGGAATCGTCGGCTACATCGGCCGCCAGGACGCGGCCCCCGTCGTCCTCGAAGGACTCACCCGCCTCGAGCACCGCGGCTACGACTCGGCCGGCGTCGCCGTGCTCGGCGCGCGCGGGCGTCCGGGTGGCCAAGCAGGCCGGCCGGGTGCGCGACCTGACCGCGGCGCTGCCCAAGCGGTTCGCCGGCACGACCGGCATCGGCCACACCCGCTGGGCCACCCACGGCCCGGCGACCGACGGCAACGCCCACCCGCACCCGGACGAGTCCGGCCGCGTCGCGGTGGTGCACAACGGGATCATCGACAACTCGGCCGCGCTGCGCGCCGAGCTCACCGACGCCGGCGTCACCCTCGCGAGCGACACCGACACCGAGGTGATCGCCCACCTGGTCGCGCGCAGCGACGCCGACACCCTCGAGGGCAAGGTGCGCGACGCGCTCGGCTCGGTCGTGGGGACCTACGGCCTCGCCGTGCTCCACGCCGACTTCCCCGACCGCATCGTCGTGGCCCGCAACGGCAGCCCGCTGGTCGTCGGCGTCGGTGACAAGGAGATGTACGTCGCCTCCGACCTCGCCGCGATCGTGCGCCACACCACCACCGTGGCGATGCTCGACGACGGCGAGATGGCCACCGTGACGGCGGCCGGCTTCACCACGATGCGCCACAGCGACCTCGCCTCGACCGGCAAGACCGCGAGCGAGGTCGACATCGACGCATCGGCGTACGACGCCGGCGAGCACGAGTCCTTCATGCGCAAGGAGATCCTCGAGCAGCCGACGACGTCGCAGGCCGTGCTGCGCGGCCGGCTCGACGAGCGGTTCGGCACCGCGCACCTCGGCGGCCTCGACATGGACGCGCGCGACCTCCGCGCGGTGCGCCGGGTGAAGATCCTCGGCTGCGGCTCGGCCTACTACGTCGGCCAGATGGGCGCCGCGCTGATCGAGGAGCTGGCGCGCATCCCCGCCGACGCCGAGGCCGCGAGCGAGTTCCGCTACCGCGACCCGGTCATCGAGCCCGACACGCTCTACGTCGCGGTCAGCCAGTCCGGCGAGACCATCGACACCCTGCTCGCCGTCCAGGAGGTACGCCGCAAGGGCGGGCGCTGCGTCGGCCTGGTCAACGTCGTCGGGCTCGGCGATCGCGCGCGAGTGCGACGGCGGCATCTACCTGCACGCCGGGCCCGAGGTCGCGGTCGCCAGCACCAAGGCGCTGACCAACATGTTCCTCGGCTTCGCGCTGCTCGCGCTGCAGCTCGGTCGCACCCGCGACCTGTCGATCGCCGACGGCAAGCGGCTGGTCGCCGGCCTCGAGAGGCTGCCGGCCCAGATCGAGGAGGTCCTCGCCGGCGAGGCCGACCTGGTCGAGGTCGCGCAGCAGCTCGCCGAGGCGCGGAGCCTGTTCTTCATCGGCCGGGTGCGCGGCTTCCCGGTCGCCCGCGAGGGCGCGCAGAAGTTCAAGGAGATCAGCTATCGGCACGCCGAGGCCTACCAGACCTCCGAGCTCAAGCACGGCCCGCTCGCGCTGATCGACCCCGAGGTGCCGACGGTCGCGCTGGTGCCGCGCGACGAGCTGACCGAGCGCAACATCGGTGCGCTGCACGAGATCGACGCGCGCCAGGGTCCGCTGGTCGTGATCACCCACGCCGAGGTCGACCTCGGCGAGGTCCGCGCCCGCCGGATCGACGTACCGCGCAACGAGCCGGAGCTCGACCCGATCCTGCTGACCATCCCGCTGCAGCTGCTGGCCTACCACGCGGCGCAGCACCTCGGTCACGACATCGACAAGCCGCGCAACCTGGCGAAGTCGGTCACCGTCGAGTGACCGGGTCGGCCCTGAACCACCGGGAAATGGACTGGGCGCCCCTTGCCGCATGGGGTCGGCAAGGGGCGCGCCGTGGAGAACGATCTCACCGGCCCGGCGTCCTGTCCGTGGATCGACGGAACTACCGGGTGATTTTGCCTGTCGGGTGGGTCACTCCACGCGCGAGGGCGATCGCCCGCTCGGCCAGCGGCGTCGCGACGGCCCGGTCCTCGGCGACGAGGCCCACGCGCGTACGCCGGTCGAGCAGGTCGTCGACGTCGTGCGCGCCCTCGTGGGTGACCGCGAAGACCAGCTCGGCCAGGGTCACCGGGACCGTCGTCCGACGCCGGCGCGAGCAGCTCGTCGTCGGGGAGCCCGGTCACCTCGCGGGCGGTCGCCAGGACCAGGTCGGCGTCGGAGCCGAAGCGGCGCACGAGCCGGGCGGGCGCGGTCGACGGTCCCCACGGCGCCGAGCAGCGGCAGGCTCGCCGTCCGGCACGGGCCGGCGCCCAGGTCGAGGGCGTCGACGGTGTCCTCCGCCATCCGGCGGTAGGTCGTGAGCTTGCCGCCGACGACGGTCGTCACGCCCGGTCGTCGAGGTGAGGATCGCGTGCCGCCGCGACAGGTCGGCCGTCGCGTCGGTGCCCGCCACCTCGAGCAGCGGGCGCAGGCCGGCGAAGGCGCCGACGACGTCGGCGCGCGTCGGCGGGACGGTGAACGCGGAGGCGACCACCCCCAGCAGGAAGTCGATCTCCTCCTCGCTCGGCACCGGCACGTCGGGGATCGGGCCGGTGACCGGCTCGTCGGTGAGCCCGACGTAGAGCGTGCCGTCGGGCTGCGGCAGCACCATCGCGAAGCGCGACGCTGGACCCCGGGATCGGCACCATCACCGCGACGCGCGTGTGCGGCAGCGCCGAGCCGCGCAGCACGAGGTGGGTGCCGCGGCTGGGGCGCAGCCGGACCTGGTCGTCGAGGTCGCCCGCCCACACGCCGGTCGCGTTGACGACCGCCCTCGCGCGGACGGCGTACGACTCGCCGGTGAGCTCGTCGCGCAGCTCGACGCCGGTGCCGGTGGCGGAGGTGACGCGGGCGCGCGTGCGCACGTCGGCGCCGTACGACGCCGCGGTGCGGGCGACCGTGACCACCAGCCGCGCGTCGTCCTCGAGCTGCCCGTCCCAGGCGAGCAGCCCGCCGCGCAGCGTCTCGGCGCGCATCGACGGGGCCAGGCTGAGGGTCTCGGTGGCGTTGAGGCGGCGGGGGCGCGGGAGGGTGCGGGTGCTGGTGCGGGCGGTGCGGCGCAGCACGTCGCCGGCCTGGAGGCCGCCCCACGTCATCGCGGTGCGACTGCGCGGCATCGCGTCGTTGAGGGGCGTGAGCATCGGCAGGGCGTGGACGAGGTGCGGCGCGGTGACCTGCATGAGGATGCCGCGCTCGACGGCGCTCTCCTGGGCGATCGCGAGCTGGCCCTGGGCGAGGTAGCGCAGGCCGCCGTGGACGAGCTTGGACGACCAGCGCGAGGTGCCGAACGCGAGGTCGTGCGCGTCGACGGCGAGCACGGTGAGGCCGCGGGTGACGGCGTCGAGGGCGACGCCGGCGCCGGTGATGCCGAGGCCGACGACCACGACGTCGACCTCGTCGGGGATGCCGCCAGGCCGGGAGCGATGCGCCGCCATCAGGGCTCCAGGGTCCGGGTGATGAGGCGCGCGTACTCCGCGTCGAGCTCCGCGAAGCCGATCTTCGCGTCGGTCATCGTCTGCGCCGACAGCACGAAGCCGTGCCCGGCCAGGGTCAGCGACCGCGCCATCAGCACGGCGTCGCCGGCGCGGATCGCGCCGGACGCCTGGCCGCTCTCGATCTCCGCGGCCATGATCTCGACCAGCGCCTCCTGCGAGCGACCGCGCCGCGAGATCAGGTAGGGCAGCAGCAGGTCGGGGTCGAGCTCGACGATGCGGACGAAGAGCTCGTTGTCGCGCAGCGCCCGGATCGTCGAGAGGGCGGCGGCGGCGATGCCGGCGGGGGTGGTGGTGTCGGCCGCGGCGACGCGGGTCGCGGCGGCGATGCCGACCCACTCGCGGGTCATCAGGTCGCCGAGCAGCGAGCCCATGTCGGACCACGCGCGATAGATCGTCATCCGCGAGACCCCGGCGCGCTTCGCGACCTCGGTGAGCGTCGTACGCCGCCAGCCGACGTCGAGGATGCAGTCGCGCGCCGCGTCGAGGTACGCCGCGTGGCGCGGGTCGCTCAGCAGCTCGGTGGTGTGACGAAGTGACGACATGTGTCACACTGTAACGCATGACCCGGAACCTGCCCACCGTCGAGATGCACCCGCAGCGCTGGGGCGACCCCCGACGCCGCGACGGTCCTGCCCGACTCCGCGCTCGGCCTGGTCGACCTCGCCTTCGGCCTCCAGGACCGCCCGGCCGTCACCGGCGCGACGCCGCCGCCGGTCGCGCTCGACGACTCGCTGCTCGACGGGCTGCGCGCGATCGTGGGGGCCGACCACGTCCTCGTCGACGACACGACGCGCACCCTGCGCACGCGCGGCAAGTCGACGCCCGACCTGCTGCGGGCGCGCGCCGGCGACCTCACCGACGCCCCCGACGCGGTCGTGCGGCCCGACGGGCACGACGAGGTCGTCGCCCTGCTCGCGTGGGCCACCGAGCACCGGGTCGCGGTCGTCCCCTTCGGCGGCGGCACGTGCGTGACCGGCGGCCTCGCCGCCCGCCGCGACGGCTTCGCCGGGCTGGTCAGCCTCGACCTGGTGCGGATGAAGCGGCTCCTCGCCGTCGACGAGGTCTCGATGACCGCGACCCTCGAGCCGGGCCTGCGCGGTCCCGAGGCCGAGGCGCTGCTGGCCGGGCACGGGCTGACCCTCGGCCACTACCCGCAGTCCTTCGAGCACGCGTCGATCGGCGGCTTCGCGGCCACCCGGTCGAGCGGGCAGTCCAGCGCCGGCTACGGCCGCTTCGACGCGATGGTCGTCGCGCTCACCGCCGCCACCCCGACCGGGTCGCTCGCGCTCGGCTCGTCGCCGGCCAACGCCGCCGGCCCCGACCTGCGCCAGCTGCTGCTGGGCTCGGAGGGCGCCTTCGGCGTCATCACGTCGGTGACGGTGCGCGTGCGACGCGCGCCCGCCGAGACGACGTACGAAGGGTGGCGGTGGCCGTCGTTCGACGCCGGCTCCGACGCGATGCGCGCCCTCGCCCAGGGCGGCCTGCTGCCCACCGTCATCCGGCTCTCCGACGAGTCGGAGACGGCGATCAACCTCGCCGACCCCTCGTCGATCGGCGGGTCCGGCGACGGGCTGCCTGATGATCACCGGCTACGAGGGCACGGCGGCGCAGGTCGCCTCCCGTCGCGCCGCGGTCACCGAGGTCCTGACCGGCCTCGGCGGCACCCCGCTCGGCACCGGGCCGGGGGAGAAGTGGTCGCACGGCCGGTTCGGCGCGCCCTACCTCCGCGACGCCCTGCTCGACCACGGCGTGCTCGTCGAGACCCTCGAGACCGCGACGTTCTGGTCCAACCGGCAGCGGCTGTACGCCGACGTGAAGGCCGCGCTGACCTCGTCGCTCGGCGAGGGGTCGCTGGTGCTGTGCCACGTCTCGCACGTCTACGAGACCGGCTGCTCGCTCTACTTCACCGTCGCCGCGCGCCAGGGCGACGACCCGATCGCGCAGTGGCAGGTCGCCAAGGCGGCCGCGAGCGACGCGATGATCGCGGCCGGCGCGACCATCACCCACCACCACGCCGTCGGCACCGACCACACGCCGTGGTTCGCCCAGGAGATCGGCGAGGTCGGCGTGCGCGTGCTCCGCGCGGTCAAGGCCGAGCTCGACCCGGCGGGGATCCTCAACCCGGGCGTGCTGATCCCCTGAGTCAGTGGTCGAGCGGCACGGTCGACCGCCAGGCTGAGGCCGCTCGACGCGTCGCGAAGGACCAGACCAGCAGCTCGGTCGGCTCGCTCGCCCGCGACGACGTGACCGGGCTCGTCGGTGATCCGGGCGGCGTCACCGGCCGCGCAGGACCGCGTCGGCGACCGAGACCTGACCGGATCGCGGCGAAGACGTGCTGGCGCGGGTCGTCGGGCAGCGTCACCGACTGGCCCGCGTCGAGCCGCGCGACCAGGAGTCGCGCACCCGTCGACGCCGATGGGCAGGCCCGATCCGCCGACCACCTCGACCAGCCCGGTGCCCGACGTCGGGCGCCTCGCCCAGGACGTACGCCGGCTCGCCGCCGGCGCGGGTCGGCGCGAGCCACGCCTGGACGAAGCGGCAGCGCCCCGACCCGGGGTCGGCGACCTCGCTGTGCCGGATGCCCGTGCCCGCCGACAGCACCTGCGCGCGCCCGGCCTCGACCACGTGCCGCGCACCCGTCGAGTCGGTGTGCACGAGCGCACCCTCGAGCACCCAGGTGACGATCTCGAGCTCGGAGTGCGGGTGGTCGGGGTAGCCGGCGTCGGCAGGGCGGGTCGAGCAGGTCGTCGTTGTGGCAGACCAGCGGACCGAAGCCGAGGTTGGCCGGGTCGTAGTGCGGGCCGAAGGAGAAGGAGTGCCTCGTCTCGCGGCCCGCCGCCGTCGACGACGACCTCTGCGAACCGGCGTACAAGCCCACTGTCATGCCGATATCTTCGCGGATGTGCCCCCCCGCATGACTTCCCCCTGCTCCCGCCCGGTTTCCGCTTCGGGACCAGCACGGCGAGCTACCAGATCGAGGGGGCCGTGGCGGAGGACGGCCGGGGCCCGAGCATCTGGGACACGTTCACGGCGGAGCCGGGCCGCGTCGTCGACGGCAGCAGCGGCGAGGTCGCCTGCGACCACTACCACCGGGTCGACGAGGACGTCGCGCTGATGCAGGAGCTCGGCACGGGCGGCTACCGCTTCTCGATCGCCTGGCCGCGCATCCAGCCGACCGGCCGCGGGCCGGCCAACGAGAAGGGCCTGGCGTTCTACGACCGGCTCATCGAC
Organism: uncultured Actinomycetota bacterium; assembly: GCA_963795095.1. GTDB lineage: Bacteria > Actinomycetota > Actinomycetes > Propionibacteriales > Nocardioidaceae > Nocardioides. The sequence goes on from CAWCGM010000031.1 coordinate 9,564, forward strand.
ACGCTGCTCGAGCACGGCCAGCAGCCGATGGTCACGCTCTACCACTGGGACCTCCCGCAGGCGCTCGAGGACGACGGCGGCTGGCTCAACCGCGACACCGTCGACCGCTTCGCGGACTACGCCGCCATCGTGGGCGAGCGCTTCGCCGACCGCGTCGAGCACTGGATCCCCGTCAACGAGCCCAACGTGGCCTCGGTCCTGGGCTACTGCATGGGCACGCACGCCCCCGGCAAGAAGCTGCTCTTCGACTTCCTCCCGGCCGCCCACCACCTGCTCCTGGCCCACGGCCGCGCCGCCATCGAGCTGCGCCGGGCAGGCGCCACGTCGATCGGCTGCGCCAACAACCACGCGCCGATCTGGCCGGCCAGCGACGACGACGCCGACGTCGGCATGAGCAAGATCTTCGACGCGCTCTGGAACGGGATGTTCCTCGAGCCGATGCTGCTCGGCCGCTACCCCGCCGACCTGATGCCGCTCTTCGACGACGTCATGCAGGACGGCGACCTCGCCACGATCCGGCAGCCGCTCGACTTCTACGGCGTCAACTACTACAACCCGATGAAGATCGCGGCCGCGGACGAGGACTCCGAGATCCCCTTCGACGTCCGCGAGGTCGTCGGCTACCCGACGACCGACTTCGGCTGGCCGATCGTGCCCGACGCGCTGCGCGAGTGGCTCGTCATGTTCCGCGCCCGCTTCCGCGCCGCGCTGCCGCCGATCTACATCACCGAGTCGGGCTGCAGCTACAACACCGGCCCGGACGAGAACGGCGTGGTCGACGACCAGGCCCGCATCGACTACCTGCGCTCGCACGTCAACGCCGTCTCCGAGGCGATCACCCGCGGGGTCGACGTACGCGGCTACTACTGCTGGTCGCTGATGGACAACTTCGAGTGGGCCGAGGGCTACACGCAGCGCTTCGGCCTGGTGCACGTCGACTACGAGACCCTGGAGCGGACCCGGAAGAACTCCTTCCACTGGTACGCCGACCTGATCGCCGCGCAGCCGCAGCACGTCTGAGCGCCACCGATAGGCTCGGCGCATGAGTAGTCGACGCGTGGTCTTCGTCGTCGGCTCGGGCCGCAGCGGCACGAGCACGATGGCCGGGACGCTGCGCACGCTCGGCCTCCACGTGCCGCAGCCCGAGGTCGTCGCCGACGCCACCAACCCCAAGGGGTTCGGCGAGCCGCGCTGGGTGGTCGACCTCCACCACGAGCTGCTCCAGCGCAGCAACGTGCAGGTGTCCGACGCCCGGCCGCGGGCGTGGCTCGACACCGGCACCACCAGCGGTGACCACGCCACCCGCGAGCGCGTCGCCACCTGGCTCGAGGAACAGCTCGCCGTCGGTGACGAGCTGGTGATCAAGGACCCCCGCGCCTCCTGGTTCCTCGGCCTCTGGCGGGCCGCGGCGGACCGCTGCGACGCGACGTCGTCCTACGTCACGATGCTGCGGCCGGTGACCGAGGTGGTCGGCTCGAAGCAGACCTACTACGGACAGATGGGCGCCGGGTCCGACCAGGGCGCGATCACCCGCACGGCGGCGTGGATCAACATGATGCTCCACACCGAGCGGGCCACCCGCGGCCAGCAGCGCGCGTTCGTCCGCTACGCCGACCTCCTCGACGACTGGACGCAGCCGGTCTTCGCGCTCGGCGAGAAGTTCGACCTCAACGGCGTGAAGACCGCGATGGCCGTCGACATCGCCGAGGTGCACCGCTTCATCGACCCGTCCCTGCGACGGGTGACGATGACGTGGGACGACATCGGCGTGCCCGACCGGCTGCGCGAGCTCGCCGACGAGACCTGGCAGGCCCTCGACGAGATCGCCACCGACGACACCGAGAAGACCCGGGAGTGGTGCGACCAGCTGCGCACCGCCTACGCCGAGCAGTACGCCGACGCGGAGGCGTTCGCCCACTCGACGGTCGTGGCCCAGCGGCGTACGGCTGCCGCGGACGCACGTCGCGAGGCGGCCGAGCGGACCTCGAGCGGCACCGACCGGATCCCGCACGCCGTGCGGGCGATGGTGCCGCCGGCCGCGCGCCAGAAGCTGCGCCGGGCGATGGGCCGGGAGCGACCGGCCTGATGCCCGACATCGCCGCGCTGGAAGGGGATTCCGGCTTCGACGTGACCTGGCCGTGGACCTCCGGAGAGCGCCTCGAGCCGGGGCTGACGTGCGTCTTCCGGGTGCGCAACGAGGCGCGCAACCTGCCGTGGGTGCTGCCGCCGATCTTCTCCGCCGTGGACCACGTGCTGCTCGTCGACAACGGCTCCGACGACGACACCGCCGGCGTCGCGCAGCGGGTCGCGGAGCAGTGCGGCGCGGCCGACCGGCTCACCGTCCTCGACTACCCGCACGCGGTCGCCCGCGCCGGCGGCGAGCACCTCGCGACGCCGGCCACGAGCGTCCACTCGCTCACCCACTTCTACAACTGGTGCTTCTCCCACGTCCGCACGACCTACTCGATGAAGTGGGACGGCGACATGGTGCTCACGCCCGAGGGGGCCGGGATCCTGCGTGACCTGTCGTGGCAGCTCCAGTCGACCCGCGCGATCGTCGCGATGCCGCGCCACCCGCTGACCGTCGTCGACGAGTCGACCGGCTGGCTCGACCTGTCGCTGCGCTTCCTCGAGCCGTGGGTCTACCCGATGGGCCCGGACACCACCTTCGTGAAGGCCTTCGACTGGGAGCTGCGCGAGCAGCCGCCGGGCATCGAGCGGATCGTGCTCCAGCAGGGGCTGGTCGTCGAGGTGAAGTGGCTCGACGCCGACGAGTACGCCCACTGGCGGCGCGACGGCGTCGACTTCACCAACACCCGGCTCTACCGCAAGCTGCGCGAGTTCGAGGTGGACGAGGCGATCCGCAACGGCGACGCCCGAGGAGCTCGGCGGGCTGGTGAAGGTGACCGCCCCACCGGGCGTCCACGTCATCGACCACGTCAGCCGCGACTGGCTCTGGCGCCAGCCCCGTCCGCTCGTGAAGCACTCACTGCCCACCTCCCTCAAGGAACGGGTGCGGACATGAGCCCGGCTGCGCAGCACCCTCTCCACGACCTCCGGATGCCCGGACCGACGCTGGTCCTGGTCGACGACTCCGACGGCCTCGCCCTCGACGCCCTGCACGGGATCGAGGACGTGCCCGGTCTCGACCCGACGATCGTCCCGCTGTCCGCGCTCGACGGTCCGCGCAAGGGCTGGGGCTCCGTCCTCGTCGTCGCCGCCGACCGCGCGCGGCTGCGGCGGATGGCCAGCGCCGTACCCCTCCTGGGGCAGTGCAAGGCCGTCGCCTGCTGGCTCACCGACGCCCCCACGCCGTGGGTGCTCGTGCCGCGTCCGGAGTGGCCGCCGCTCGCGCACCTCGTGGCGCGGCCGGCCGGTGAGCGCGGGGTGCTCACGGTCGCCCGGTTCGGCTCCGGCGCGCGGGCCCAGCTCGTCGTGATGGAGATGGCCCGGCAGGCCGCCGGGCCCGGCGACACCACGCACGGCGGCGTCGTCGTGGCCTACGCCGGTCGCCCCGCCGCGCCGGGCCTCGACGCCCGCAGCCCGCTGCTGGCCGACGTCGCCGACGCCGGCGAGGAGTCGCGCGACGTGCCGCCCGACGTCGTCGTCGCCCGCCGCGAGGGCGCCAGGTTGCCGAGCACCACGTGATCGACCGCGCGCCCACCGTCGTCACCGAGCCCGGGCCCGAGCCGGTCGACGAGCGGATCTTCAACCCCGTCGGCTTCCGCAAGGACTGGGACGAGCCGGTCATCTCCGTGGCGGGTCCGGTGACCGAGGACGTCGTCGCCGCGGCCCGCGCCCACCAGGGCGTCCGGCTCACCGCCGAGACCTCGACCGCCGACCTGCTCGCGCTGGCTGCGTCCGGCGTGCCGCTGGTCGGCGTCGATGCCGCCCGCCTCACCGAGTCCGGCTTCGCGCCGCGGCTGGTCGACGCGCTCGCGGCCGAGGTCGACCTCGACGACGCGCTGCGCCGCGAGGAGCACAGCCTGGCCGTGCGCCGGGCCGCCTTCGACCACCACTCCACGCTGGCCTGGCGCTCGGCGCTGGCCTCGCGCGCCGGCGTACGCCACGTCGGGCTGCCGCCGGTCAGCGCGCTGCTGGCCACCAAGCGACCCGAGATGCTCGACTTCGCGCTGCGGCAGGTCGCGCGGCAGCGGGGCGCGGAGGTCGAGCTGGTGCTCGCCGCCCACGGCTTCGAGCCCGACCGCGATGCCGTACGCCGTGCGCTCGGCGACCGCCCGCACCAGGTGCTCACCTTCGACGGGGGCGAGTTCTTCGGGGACGTCCTCACCGCCGCCGCGCGCGCCGCGTCGAGCGAGGTGCTGCTCAAGGTCGACGACGACGACTGGTACTCACCCGACGCCGTCCACGACCTGCTGATGGCACGGCGGTTCTCCGGGGCGGACGTCGTCGGGATGCCGTCGGAGTTCGTCTACCTCCACGCCAACGAGCACCGCGAGGACCTCACCGTCCGGCGCAACCACCCCTCCGAGCTCTTCGCCCGCTTCGTCGCCGGCGGCACGCTCCTGCTCGACCGCGGACTGCTGCGCTCGCTCGGCGACTTCCGCCGGGTGCGCAAGTTCGTCGACGCGCAGCTGCTGTCGGGCGTCGAGGCCGCGGGCGGCCGGATCTACCGCACCCACGGGCTCGGCTACATCCTGCGCCGCACCGGCGCGGGACACACCTGGCAGCGTGACGACGAGGAGTTCCGCCGACCTGACATCGTGGCCTCCGAGTGGGCGGGGTTCCAGCCCAGCCTGGCGCTGGAGGTCGACCCGCTCGACCGGCCCGAGGGGGGTGCGTAGTGGCTCGGCAGCCGGTGGTGCGCCACAACGACTGGGGATCGCTGACCCCGCCGACCCTCGGCGCGTGGGAGCCGACGCTGTCGGTGACCGTCGTGGTGCCGACGTTCAACTACCAGCAGAAGCTGCCCTACGTCCTCGCCGGGCTCGCGGCCCAGTCCTACCCCGCGCACCTGCTCGAGGTGCTCGTCGTCGACGACCAGAGCTCGCCGACCCAGGAGCTGCCCGAGGTGCGGCCGGAGAACACCCGCCTGGTCCGGGTCGAGCACGGCTGGGGCCGCGCGAACGCCTGCCAGCTCGGCGCGAGCCTCGCCGAGGGCGACGTCCTGCACTGGTACGACGCCGACATGCTGGCCTACCGCGAGGAGGTCGAGGCGCACGCCCGCTGGCACCACCTCGTCGACTACGCCGTCCCCGGCGGTCACAAGCTCTTCGTCGACCCGGCCCCGCTGCTCGACCTCGATCCCGCCGTCGTGCGCGACCGGATCGCCGCGGGCGAGGCGGCCGACCTCTTCCCCGGCCAGGCGCACGAGCCCCACCAGTGGGTCGAGGACTACTGGGCGAAGACCGACGACCTGCGCACCGCCGGTCCGCGGGCGCAGCGCTTCCACATCGGGATGACCGGCTCGGTCACGAAGGCGCTCTACCTGGCCTCCGACGGCTTCGACCCGACGCTGCGGCTCGGCGAGGACATGCACCTCGGCCACTCGCTCGCCCAGGCGGGCGGTGTCTTCGTCGTCGACCGCGAGGCCCGCAGCTGGCACCTCGGCCGCTCGCAGGTGCTGCGTCGCGCGGAGCAGGTCAACCGCTACAACGACCCCTACCTCGCCGACCTCGTGCCGACGATGCGGCCCAAGCGCAACAAGCGCGGACGGACCTACCAGGTGCCCTACCTCGAGGTCGTCGTGCCCGCCGGTCCCGCCGACGAGACGATCAAGGTCGTCGACTCGCTGCTCGACGGCGACGTGCCCGACCTGCTGGTGACCGTCGTCGGTCCGTGGGACTCGGTCCACGAGGACCGCGTCCAGCCCGTCGAGGACCCGGTGCTCGAGACCCGGCTGGTCCACCGCTCCTACCTCCACGAGCCGCGGGTCCGGCTCGAGCTCGCTGCTCCGCCGGTCTCCGACGCCGAGATCGTCCTGACGCTGCCCGACGTGTCCCTCGCGCCGGTGCGCCACGCGTTGCCGCCCCTCCTCGAGGACCTCGAGCGCACCCACCACGGCGCCCGCCTGCTGTCGTACGACTCGGGTGCCGTCGCGCGCCTCGAGCGGACCTCGGCCCTGGCGCGGGTCGCTCGCGTCGCCGACACCGGGGACGACCGCGAGGCCCTGCTCGAGGAGTCCTTCGGCACCAAGACCTACCCGGCCGCCGCGGTCGGCTGGGTGCCCGCCGCCGAGCGCGAGGTCGAGCGCTTCACCCTCCCGGCCCGGCCCGCGATGGACCCGGAGAAGTCCGAGCAGCGGATGGTCAAGGCGCTCCGCAAGTCCGACGCCGTCTCCGGCCCGGGCGAGGACAACCCGCACGCCGAGGGCTCCGACCAGCCCGACCAGCCCGACCAGCCCGACGAGGGCAAGCGGGGGTTGTTCGGCCGCCGCCGCTGATCTGCCTGTTCACCATGGGATGTCGATGAACAAGCACTTCCCCAGGTCAGATTGACCGTGGGATGTGCCTACGGGCCGACGTCCCATGGTGAACAGACGCGAGAGACCAGGTCAGTCCTCGCCGAAGAGGTCGCGGGTGTAGACCTTGTCGGCCACGTCGCGCAGCTCGTCGACCATCCGGTTGGCCACGATGAGGTCGGCGCGCTCCTTGAAGGCGGCGAGGTCGCCGGTGACCTCCGAGCCGAACCAGGAGTCGGCACCGAGCTCGGGCTCGTAGACCACGACCTCGATGCCCTTGGCCTTGATCCGCTTCATGATCCCCTGCACCGACGACTCGCGGAAGTTGTCCGAGCCGGCCTTCATGATCAGCCGGTGGATGCCGACGACGCGCGGCGCCCGGTCGATGATGTCGAAGGCGATGAAGTCCTTGCGCGTCGTGTTGGCCTCGACGATCGCGGAGATCAGCGTCTGCGGGACGTCGGAGTAGTTGGCGAGCAGCTGCTTGGTGTCCTTGGGCAGGCAGTAGCCGCCGTAGCCGAACGACGGGTTGTTGTAGTGCGTGCCGATCCGCGGGTCGAGCCCGACGCCGTCGATGATGTGGCGGCTGTCGAGGCCGCGCGACATCGCGAAGGAGTCGAGCTCGTTGAAGTACGCCACCCGCATCGCGAGGTAGGTGTTGGCGAACAGCTTGATCGCCTCGGCCTCGGTGGGCTGGGTGAAGAGGACGGGTACGTCGTCGGCGTCCGCGCCCTTGAGCAGCAGGTCGGCGAAGGCGCGGGCCTGCTCGGTCTCGTCGCCCACGACGATCCGGGCGGGGTGCAGGTTGTCGTGCAGCGCCCGGCCCTCGCGGAGGAACTCGGGGGAGAAGAGGACGTTGGCGGTGCCCAGCCGCGCGCGTACGTCCTCGATGTAGCCGACGGGGACGGTGGACTTCACGACCATCGTCGCGTCGGGGGCGATCCGGATGACGTCACGCATCACCGACTCGATCGAGCCGGTGTCGAAGTAGTTCGTCACCGGGTCGTAGTTGGTCGGCGTCGCGATGATCACGAAGTCTGCGCCGGCGTGGGCTTCCTCGGCCTCGGTGGTGAAGGTGAGGTCGAGGTCCTCCTCGGCGAGGAAGCGCGAGATGTCGTCGTCGTGGATCGGGCTCTCACCGCGGCGGAGCCGGTCGATCCGCGGGACGTCGAGGTCGAGGCCGACGACGGTGTTGTGGCGGGCGAGCAGCACCGCCATGGACAAACCGACGTAACCGAGGCCGGCGACGGAGATCTTCGCAGTCACCCGGTCAGTGTGCCGTAGGGAGGGAGGGGGACGTCATGCGGAGCACTTGGGAGGGCCACTCCGCATGACGCCGTCTCTCCCCAGTGGGTCAGCTGCGGTCGCTCGAGTCGCCGGTGACGACCACGTAGAAACGCTTGCGGGCCCCGTCGGTGGTGAAGCTGCCGTCGCTGTTGCGCGGGCTCACGACCAGGTGGTTGGTGTTGCCGGTGCCGGGAGGCGCGCAGTTCACGACGCCGGGCTGGCACATGGCCGCGGCGATCTCGCCGGAGAACTCCGGGTTGGCGTCGCGGCCGATCTGGCGGCCGTTGGTGACGCCGTCGCCGTTGAGGTCGGTGGTGTTCTGCAGCGCGATGGTCGCGATGATCCCGTTGTTGGCGAGGTTCTCGCCGGCGTTGATGTAGACGTTGCCGTTGGCGCGGAGCGAGTTGTCGGCCGGGCCACCGCGGGGGCAGCGTCGGGTAGGCCGCGGTCACGGTGAAGCCACCGGACTGGGCGATGATCGCGCCGGTGGCGTCGACGAGGGCCCAGCGACCGACACCGGCGGGACCGGCGGGTCCGACCGCGCCGGCGGGAGCACGCCGTCCTTGAAGTCGCTTGCGACTTGAGCGAGCCGTTGCGGATCTTGTTGGACCCGATCGAGTCGCCCTTGATGTCGCGGCCCTTGAGCGGTGCCGTCCTTGACGTCGTTGGACTGGATCGAGTTGTTCTTGATGTCGTCGGAGCCGATCAGGCCGGCGGCGTACGACGTACCGGTGGAGGCCACCACGAGGGCCATGATCGAGACCGCCATGGAGGGGGAGGGGCGGCGGAGACTGGGGAGGCGCATGGGTTCGAACCCTTCGTCGGCAAGGCCGCCGGGGATCGACGGCTGTGCAGGGTGTTCGGAGTGATGCGGATCACGGATGGTGCGACTTTGGGATGAAGTGCGACTCGGGGCAGGTTGGCGCCCGACTGGCAGGCTGGAGCGCATGGGAATCATGAAGAAGGCAGGGGCCTTCGCGGTCGCCAAGAAGGTCTACGACGAGGCGCGCAAGCCGCACAACCAGGCCAAGATCAAGAGTGCGGTCCGCAAGGTGCAGGAGCGCCGCCAGCGTCCCCGCTGACCGCGCTCACCGGAGCCGGCGCCCGGGCCGGTGCGCCCAGGCGAAGCCGGCCAGCCCGAGGAGGACGGGCCAGAGCGCGAGCCGCTCGAGCGCCCCACCAGCCCGGTCGTCCCCGGAGACGATGAAGCCCACCGCAGCGGCGGCGGTCACCGCGCCCGTCGCGAGCAACGCCTTCGACAGGCGCGGTCGCTCCTCCCGGACGCGCCACCCGAGCAGCAGCAGCGCGAGCGGCTGGCCGACGAACAGCGGCGTCGCGGCGATCGCGTGGAGCGTGGCGTCCTGGTCGAGCGGCGCCAGCCCGGTGGCGTACGAGCTCACGCCCGACACCACGAGCAGCCCGGTCACCCACGGTCCGAGCGGCCTCATCAGCAGCAGCGCGCCACCGGCGAGCAGCACGCCGTAGGCCATGAAGGAGCCGTTCATCACCTCGTGGCGCGGTGAGCAGTACGCCGCCGAGCAGCCGACCTCGCCCAGCTTGCTCACCGAGTCGGACACGAAGCTGTAGCCGCCGGTGGTCGCGGCGGCGGTGACGACCTCGGTCGCGATGTAGGTCGGTCGCAGCAGGAACGCGAGCGCGCCGAGCTGGGCGGCGCGGGTGGGGGCGTCGGTCACGCGGTCAACCTAGCCTTGGGCGCATGGACCTCGACCGCTTCGTCGACGCGCAGGCCGGGACGTACGACCGGGCGCTGGGCGAGCTCCGCGCCGGCCGCAAGACGAGCCACTGGATGTGGTGGATCTTCCCGCAGGTGGCGGGGCTGGGGATGAGTGCGACGTCGAAGGCGTACGAGATCGCCGACCTCGACGAGGCGCGGGCCTACCTGCGCCACGACGTCCTGGGGCCGCGCCTCCTCGAGAGCTGCCGTGCACTGCTCGCCCTCGAGGACGTCAGCGCCGAGCGGGTGCTGGGCTCGGTCGACGCGATGAAGCTCCGCTCGTCGATGACCCTCTTCGCGCACGCCGACCCGGCCGAGGCCACCTTCCGCGAGGTGCTGGACACGCTTCTACGACGGCGCCGAGGACGAGCGGACGGTCGCGTTGCTGGCCTGAGGCGTCCCACCGCAAGGGGTGTGCGCGCCGTTGTGGCGCGCGCCGATCCGGCGTACGACTGGGGCATGACCACCACACCGATGGAGCCCGAGTCCGACCCGCAGATCGTCCCGTCCGGCGAGCCCGGGCTGGACCCGATCGACCCGGGTGAGGTGCCCGGCCCGCTCGAGCCCCAGACCGATCCCCAGACCAGGCCCGACGGCGGTCGCTAGACCCGAGCCGCCCTGCCTATGCTCGCTCCATGACCATCCAGCAGCCCGCCGAGCTCACCCACGCAGCGATGCTCGGCCTCGGCGTCCACCGGCCCGAGCGGGTCGTGACCAACGACGAGATCTGCGAGGTGCTCGACTCCTCCGACGAGTGGATCCAGAGCCGGTCGGGGATCCGCACGCGGCGCTTCGCCGGCGAGGGCGAGACCCTGATCGGGATGTCGATCAGCGCGTCCCAGCGGGCGCTGGCGGCGGCCGGGGTCGACGCGAACCAGATCGGCTGCGTCATCGTGGCGACGTCCACGCACCCCGAGCACACCCCGGCCTCGGCGCCGCAGGTCGCGACCGCGCTCGGCATCACGGCGGCTGCGTTCGACATCTCCGCCGGCTGCGCCGGCTTCTGCCACGCGCTCAACCTGGCCGCCTCGATGGTGCGCTCGGGCGCGGAGTCGCACGTCCTCGTGGTCGGCGTCGAGCAGCTCAGCCGGTTCATGGACCCGACCGACCGTGGCACCGCCTTCATCTTCGCCGACGGCGCCGGTGCGGTCGTGGTCGGACCGTCGGACGCGGCCGGCATCGGCCCGACGGCCTGGGGCTCCGACGGCTCGCAGGCGCACGTGATCACCCAGACGCCGAGCTGCATGGGGGTGCGCGACCACACCGCCGCCGACCACCCCGTCGTCCAGATGGAGGGCACCGCCGTCTTCCGCTGGGCGCCGTTCGCGATGGCGAAGGTCGCCCACGAGGCGCTCGGCCTCGCCGGCATCGGCGTCGACGACCTGGACGCGTTCATCCCGCACCAGGCCAACCTGCGGATCACCCAGACCCTCGCCAAGAACATCGGGCTCCCCGACTCCGTCGCGGTCGCGACCGACGTCATCGACTCCGGCAACACGTCGGCGGCCTCCGTGCCGCTCGCGATGGAGGCGATGATCCGCCAGGACGAGGCCGCGGCCGGCGACACCGCGCTGCTGATCGCGTTCGGTGCCGGGCTCAGCTACGCCGGCCAGGTCGTGACGCTGCCGCCTCTGGGCTGAGGGCTCAGCCCCTGGCCTGCTGGACGGCCTGCCCGAGCGCCAGGCCCAGCGCCTCGGCCTCGTCGAGGGTGAAGGTGACGGACTCGCCGAGCTCGCCGCGGTACATCTCGACGACCGGCGTGTGTCCGGGCCGGCGCTGCAGGTAGAGGTGGACGGTCTCGCGCCGCCAGTCGTCGTCGGCGACCTCGACGAGCGGGCGGCGGGTCAGCTCGACCTCGACCGTCGCGCCCCGGCAGACCTGGTCCTCGGGGAAACGTGCGTCGGTGTGGCCGGTGCCGTCGACGCACCAGGGCGCGCAGGTGACGGCGGGGAGGCCGGCGGCGCCGCCGGTGCGGTGGTGGTCGCCGGAGCGGTGAGGGTCATCGAGGGGCCTTTCGCGCGTCCCGCTGGGGTGGGCTTCTCGACATTGAACTCCCGACGGTCGTCTCCAGGCTACGCGCGCCCACCCCTCGGGAGGGGTGGCTCAGGAGGGGCGGCCAGCCGCTCGGCGACGACCGCCCAGACGTCGGGGTCGACGCCCATCCCGATGTGGGTCGAGGACACCTCGACGTGCTCGACGCCCGGGGTCGCGCGGTCGAGGCAGGCCTGCCACGCGACGACGCCGTCGCGCCGCGAGAAGATCACCGTCAGCGGGCACGCTGATCGGGGACTCCGCGTCCAGGCGGCGCGTCGACCCGCTCCGCGTCGCCCGAGCCGGCGCCGAAGAAGCGGGCGACGCTGGTGTGCCTGCGGACCGGACACCGGCGTGCCGTAGGTGACGACCCGGCGTACGGCCTCGGGGTGGCGCCGCGCGACCTCGCGCGCGATCACGCCGCCGAGGCTCCAGCCGACCAGCGACGCCGGTGAGCCGGTCGCGTCGACGAGGTCGAGCAGGCTCGCCGACAGCCGCTCGACGTCGCGCCTCGGGTCGCCGGTGTTGGTGCCGAAGCCCCAGCCGCGGGCGTCGTACCCGAGGCGCCGCAGGTAGCGCACGCAGCGGCGCGCCCGACAGCTCGGGCGCCCGCCAGCCGGGGATGTCGACCACGAGGTGGCCGTCGCCGCGCGGCGCCGACGCCAGCCGCGGGACCGCACCGACGAGACGTACGGCAGCCAGCGGAGAGGTGAGCTCGCCGACCGTCGCCCAGGTCGGCGGCGGACCGCTCGGACCGGCGAGGGCGTCGACGTCGGCCGTCGCGCGCGCCCGCGAGCGGAGTCCGGTGAGGCCGAGCAGGGGTGTCATGGCTCGACCGTACGTCCCGCGCGGGCGTGGTCACCGAGGTCACGAGGAGGTGCGCGAGCCGTGTCGCCCCTCGGCCACAGTTCGGGCTCGCGCACCCGGGGGCCACGACGCGGACACGTGGCGTGGCGGCTAGCAGCAAGGCGCCAGCCACTAACGTTCGCCGCGGTCCTACCGTCGCGAGGTGCGGCATACCTGCGGAGGTCGACGTCGTCGACGATGCCGAGCGGAGCTGCCACGGGAGAGTGTCGGCATGCGACGGTGACGACGGCCGATCGGGCGGGTGGTGCTCGGTTCTCGGGATCCGCGATGGCGATCGTCTATCTGAGCGCCGGGCGGCAGAGCCCTCGGCCGAGCAGCTGCCCGCGCTCGCGCCGTCGCGGTGCGCGGAGCTGTGCACGGCGACATCGTCGTCCTCGGAGTCGGCCAGGATGTCTGGCACAGTCTGCGCCCGTGTGGACGAGCGCGATCCGCCTCGGGCAGCTGCTGCCGGCGGCATCGACGTCGCCGGCGCGGCGAGGTCGCCCACGAGCGAGCTGATCGTCTCTCGCCACGGGTGATGTTCGCACCACGCGTTCGATCGTCACCGTGTTCGTACTGTTCGAGCTGCTGGCGTTCGAGTCCGAGCCGACTGAGTTCGTCCGAACTTTGCTGGTCGCGATCTCACCGTTTGTCGGTCGCTTTCTCGGCGTGGTGCGGCTGCTCGTGCACCGTCCGAAGAAGGTGGCGGCCACAGTCGGCGCTCGCTGCGTCCTCGTAGGTGCCTTTGCGCTCGTACCGCTGCAGGCCGTGCTGCGTAGTGGCTGGTCCAGCCCTCGGACTCAGCCGGGCCGAGGGGAAGCGACGCCTCGACGAGCCCGCCCGTGTCGGTCGCCGACGCGCGCAGCGTGCCGCCGACCTGCAGGGCCCGCTCGCGCATCGACGAGATGCCGACACCCGGCATCCACTCGGTGCTCGACCGGCCGTCGTCGCGCACGGCGACGTCGAGCGCACCGGTCGCGGACGCGCACCTCGACGTGCGCCGTCGTCGCGTCCGCGTGCCGGGCCGCGTTGGTGAGGGCCTCGACGACGATGCGGTACGCCGCGACCTCGGTCGCCGCCGACAGCGCGGGCAGCTGGTCGTCGACGTCGACGGCGACAGTCAGCGGCGTACCCGAGGAGGAGTGCAGCGGTCGCTGCGTGCTGCCGGACGGCACCGACGAGGCCGAGCTGGTCGAGCGCGGGAGGGCGCAGTCCCTCGACGAGGCGGCGGATCTCGGCGATCGCTGCAGCGGTGTCGGTGCGCAGGCCCGACGAGCAGCTCATCGGCGCCGGTCGGGGTCGGTGCGGAGCTGGTTGCGGGCGGCGTCGGTCGCGAAGGCGACGCCGCTGAGGGTCGGGCCGAGCCCGTCGTGCAGGTCGCGTCGCAGCCGCCGGCGCTCCTCCTCGACGGCGGTCACGGTCGCCTCGCGCGACTCCCGCAGGTCGCGGCTCATCGCCTGCGCGCGCAGGGTCTGGGCGAGCAGCGGCGCCACGATGCGCAGCACGTCCTCGTCGCCCGACGAGAGCGAGAGGTCGCCGGCCCGCAGCCCGACCACGACCTCGCCGACCTCGTCGCCGCCGAGCCGCAGCGGCAGACGCGGGTGTGCGTCACCTCGGTGCCGGAGGACGCGAGCACCTCCCCGCCGGCCCGGATGCTGGCGTAGGGCAGGACCAGCGCCTCGCGCACCGCGTCGAGGGCGAGGGCGGGGTCGTCCCCGATCCGGTCGGCCACCGAGGTCGCCGCGACGAGCGGGTCGGGCCGGTCGCCGAAGAGCAGCTGGTCGACCACGCCGCGCAGCAGCACCTGCAGGGGCCGTACGCCGAACGCGAGCAGCGCGCACATCACGGCCACCGGTGTGGTCTGCAGGGGCTCGCCCGCGACGACCTCGACGACGGAGGCGAGCCCGATGGCCGCGGCGAGGTAGGCGACGAAGACGGTCGTGGAGACCACGGCCCGCGTCACCAGTCCGCGTACGTCGACCACCTCGGGCCGCACGACTCCGATGGCCATCGCGACCGGACCGACGACGAGGCCGGCGACGAAGACCGTGCCCAGGTCGGTGACGACGCCGGTGCCGGCCGACTCGCTGAGGAACCCGAGGAATGCGACCACCAGCCCGGCCGTGACCCACGCGAGCGTGCTCCACGTGAGGGCGCGACGGTCCTCGGCGGAGCCGCGCTCGAAGGCCCACCATGCGTGCACGAGCAGGGCGGTGGCGATCACGTAGCCCATCGGGACGAGCGTGACGGGCCACGCGACGCCGAGCAGGCCGCCCCCGGCGATCAGGACGAGCAGCACGAAGGAGAGGGGGTCCCGCCAGGCGAGCCGCGGGTAGGCGAGCACGGCCAGCGGCAGCAGCAGGGCACCGACCGACGCGGAACGCCGTCGCGGCCAGGGCGTCGGCGTCGACCATGGCCAGCCCGACCCCGACGACCAGGAGCGCTCCGCCGAGCTCGAGCGCGGCGGCACTCGCGCGAGCGCGACCGCTCTGCCACACGAACCAGCCGGCAGCCGCGGTCACGACGCCCACGCACGGCCACGACGACCAGCGCCAGGGTCACGACCCGCCCAGCCCGCCCTGCCGGGCGCGCACGATGGCGGCGGACCGGTCGGCGACCTCGAGCTTCACGAAGATCGACGAGATGTGGTTGGCGACGGTCTTGGGGGAGAGGAACAGCCGCTCGGCGATCTGCTGGTTGCGCACGCCCGGCGGCGACCAGGTCGAGCACCTCGCGCTCGCGTGCGGTCAGCTCGGGGAACGGGTCCGCGACCGGCGGCGGCGCGGCGAAGTAGCCGAGCACCCGCTGCGGCGACGCCCGGGCTGAAGATCGCCTCGCCCGCGACCACCGCGCGGATGGCGCGGTCGATCTCGTCCTGGTCGGCGCCCTTGAGCAGGTAGCCCTGCGCGCCGGCCCGCATCGCGCCGAAGACGGTGTCGTCGTCGTCGAACATGGTCAGCACCAGCACCGCCACGCCGCGGACGGCCTCGCGGATCCGGCGCGTGGCCTCGAGCCCGTCGATCCCCGGCATCCGGATGTCCATCAGCACGACGTCGGGCTTCGTCAGCACCACCTCGCGCACGCCGGCCTCGCCGTCGGTCGCCTCGCCGACGACCTCGTAGCCCGGCAGCGAGGCGAGCAGCGCGCGCAGGCCGCCGAGCACGACCGGGTGGTCGTCGACGAGCACGACGCGGATCGGGTCCATGGGCCCATGCTCCCGCGTCCGGCAGCCGATGACCCGGGACCTGGCACCTATCCGACCCGGGAGATCTCCCGGCAGGATGGGGAACGTACGCCGATGCCGGCAGGCTCGGCGCTGCGGCGAACGTGGTGCCACCAGCCACCACCACCCGAGGAGCCAGCATGACCACCACACCGCCACCACCGCCACGGCAGCACGACCCGCGCCACCTGGAGCACGAAGAACAAGGTCGGCTTCGTCCTCGCGGTCGTCTACGCGATCACCAACCTCCCGAGCGTCTTCTTCCCGACCGACACCGGCGGCGAGGCCGGCCCGCCCTACGCGATCCTGCGTCGTCTGCTCGGTCCTGTCGGCCGTCGCCCTCGTCGCCGACGGTCGTCGCCTGGCGTCCGGGCAGCCGGCCGGCCAACCGGCTCTCCGCGGCCAGCCTGATCGTCGTCACCCTGACCTCGCTGCCGGCCTTCTTCGTCGACGTGCCGGCGGCCGTGAAGATCGTCGTCGCGGCCGGCGTGGTCTGGACGATCGTGATGGTCGTGCTGATGTTCTCCCCGCCGAAGCGCGGCTGACCTGCCGGGTGGCCAGCCGAACGGGTGGGGCGTGGGTTGTGGCGCTGCCCGAGGGGTGGACAGTGGGGCGGAAGCCGCGTGCTCGCGAGGTCGTCGTCACCCAGTGGGGTCGGCGCACCCTCTCAACGACGTACTCGGAAGGCACCCTGTGACCAACCTGGCCGACAACCTGACCCGGACCGCCGAGCAGCACGGGGACCGCCCCGCGGTCAAGCTCGACGACCTCGTGGTGACCTACGCCGAGCTGCAGGACGGGGCCAGGCGGGTCGCCATCCTCCTGAAGTCCCAGGGAGTGGGCCCGGGCGACCGGGTCGGCCTGGTGATGCCCAACGTGCCTCCGTTCCCGGTGGTGTTCTACGGCGCACTGGCCATTGGTGCCGTGGTCGTGCAGATGAACCCGCTGCTCAAGGGCCGCGAGGTGAAGTACTACCTCGAGGACTCCGGCGCCTCGATCGTCTTCGCCTGGAAGGACATGGCGGAGGAGGCCGGCAAGGGGGCGTCCGAGGTCGGGATCGAGTGCGTGGAGGTGGGGCCCGACTTCGCCGAAGTGCTGGCTGGTCACGACCCCGACGAGGAGGTCGTCGACCGCGAGGACGACGACACCGTCGTGCTCCTCTACACGTCCGGCACGACCGGCCAGCCCAAGGGCGCCGAGCTCACGCACCGCGGCATGTGCACCAACGCCGCGCTCAGCGCCGAGACGCTGGTCGAGCTGCACCGAGAAGGACGTCGTGATGGGGTGCTTGCCGCTCTTCCACGTCTTCGGCCTCACCTGCGGCCTCAACGCCTCGATCCTCGCAGGGGCGTGCCTGACCCTGCTGCCCCGCTTCGACGCGGACAAGGCGCTGACGATGGTGGCGCGCGACGAGGTCACCGTGTTCGAGGGCGTACCGACGATGTACGCCGGCATGCTCAACGCCGACGGCGCCGACGAGGCGGACATGTCCAGCCTGCGCACGTGCATCTCCGGCGGCTCCGCGATGCCGGTGGAGGTGATGAAGAAGTTCGAGGAGAAGTTCGACTGTGTCGTGCTCGAGGGCTACGGGCTCTCCGAGACCTCACCGGTCGCGTCCTTCAACCAGCCCGACCAGGAGCGGAAGCCGGGGTCCATCGGCACCGAGGTCCGCGGCGTCGAGATGAAGCTCGTCGACGATGACGACAATGACGTCGCGCAGGGCGAGGTCGGCGAGATCGTGATCAAGGGCGAGAACGTGATGAAGGGCTACTGGGGACGCGAGGAGGACACGGCCAAGGCGATCAAGGACGGCTGGTTCCACACCGGCGACCTAGCGAAGGTCGACGAGGACGGCTACTTCTTCATCGTCGACCGCAAGAAGGACCTGATCATCCGCGGCGGCTACAACGTCTACCCCCGCGAGGTCGAGGAGGCGCTCTACGAGCACGAGTCGGTCGCCGAGGTGGCCGTCATCGGCATCGCGGACGACGACCTCGGCGAGGAGGTCGGGGCCGCCGTCGCGCTGAAGTCGGGCGAGGTCGGTCAGCGTCGAGGACCTGCCGCGCGTTCGCGAAGGAGCAGCTGGCGGCCTACAAGTACCCACGCGTCGTCTGGATCGTGGACGAGCTGCGCAAGGGACCCACCGGCAAGATCCTGCGCCGCGAGGTCAGCGCGCCCGAGGACGGCTCGAAGTGAGCACGGCACAGGCCGCGAGCACGAAGAAGCCAGCCACGAAGAAGGCTCCGGCCACGAAGGCCGCGGCCAAGAAAGCTGCATCCAAGAAGGCTCCATCGCAAGAAGGCTGCGCCAGCGCAGCAAGGCAAGACTCGATGCATGCGCAGGAAGAGTCGAGGAGTCTGCCGAGCTGCGCGACGCAGGCAGCGCGCTGGCGACGCGCTCGACCTGCTGTTCGCCAGCGCGGGCAGCGGTCGATGCGGCGCTTCGTGACCGGGATGTCGGCATGAAGTTCACCGCCGGACTCGTCCGCCACGCCCGCGTGGTCGCCCAACGCGCGGCCGGTCTCGCCACCGAGCTCGCCCGAGTCGGCGATGGCAGCTCGCAGCTGGCTCTGACGAGAAGCGCCGCCGCTGGAGCGAGGAGGCGTGGGCACGCAACCCAGCGTTCAAGCGCACCCTGCAGGCTACCTGGCGATCGGCGCCGCGGCGCGCGGCCTGGTGGACGACGCCGGCCTCGGCTGGGAGTACGCCGACAGCATCCGCTTCATCGTCGACAACCTGGTGGAGGCGGCCGCTGCCAGCAGCGACCCGTTCCTCGAAACCCAAGGTGATCGAGCGGACAATCGACGCGGCGGCGGCGACCTGGTCGCGGCGGCGGCGCTTCGTCCAGGACTTCGCGACCGCACCCGAGTGCCGTCGATGGTGAAGACGAACGCGTTCGAGGTGGGCCGCGACATCGCGGTGACGACCAGCTCGGTGGTTCTGCGCACCGACGTATTCGAGCTGCATCCAGTACGCCGCGCAGACCCGCAGGTGCGACAGTGCCGATGCTGATCGTGCCGCCCACGATCAACAAGTACTACGTGATCGACCTGGCGGAGCAGCGCTCGTTAGTGAGCGCCTGGTGCAGAACAGCCAGCAGGTCTTCTGCATCTCCTGGCGCAACCCCGACGTACGCCATGCGACTGGGCCTCGACGCCTACGGCCAAGCGATCCTCGAGGCGATGACCGCTGCGAGGACATCACCGGCCAGGACCGGACGGCGGTCTTCGGCATCTGCTCGGGCGGGATGATCGCCTCGATGGTGATGGCACAAGTCGCCGACATCGGCGAGGAGGACCGAGTCGCGGCCTACAGCCTGGCCGTGACCGTGCTCGACCAGGAGCGGGCCGGGGTCACCAGCGCGCTGCTCTCCCACAAGGCGGCCGCGGCCTCGACCCAGGCGTGAAGGAGAAGGGCTACCTCGACGGCCGCACTCTGGCCGAGATCTTCGCGTGGCTGCGACCCAACGACCTGATCTGGAACTACTGGGTCAACAACTACCTCATGGGCCACGCGCCAAGGCGTTCGACATCCTCTACTGGCGCCGATGGTGCGGATGAGCGCGCGATGGGACGACGACGGTCGAGCGCGGCGGCACGACCATGACCGCTGAGCACGTCGACCGCGTCCGCAACGTCGCGGTCCGGGGCATCGCTGCCCGGGTGTCGGTGCGCCCCGGGGTCGGCGCCTACACCGACGAGCCGCCCCTCCTGCTGTGCAACGGCATCGGCATCAGCTTCGAGGCGCTGCAACCGCTGGTCGACCGGCTGCACCCCGACCGCGGGATCGTGCGCTTCGACGTCCCCGGGGTGGGTGGCTCGGCGCTGCCCCCGCTGCCGTACCCGATCGCCGGGTTGGCCTCCTGGGTGACCGCGCTGATGGCCCGGCTCGGGCACCGGCGCTTCGACGTCCTCGGCCTCTCGTGGGGCGGTGGCCTGGCCCAGCAGCTGGCGGTGCAGTCCCCGCGACGCGTACGTCGGGTGGTGCTGGTCGCGACCGGCACCGGCAGCCTGATGGTGCCGGCACACCCGCGCGTCCTGAAGATCATGTCCACGCCGCGACGCCACCGCGACCCGGCGTACGCCGCGCAGGTCGCCCCGCAGATCTACGGCGGCTCGATGCGCACCGATCCGTCGCTCGGTGCCGCCCTGCTGCACGGCGCCACCCGCTCGGGCCCCAGGCGCGGCTACTACTACCAGCTGGCGGCCATGGTCGGGTGGACGAGCCTGCCGTTCCTCGGGCTCCTGCGACAGCCGACGCTGGTCATGGGCGGCGACGACGACCCGATCATCCCGGTCGCCAACCCGAAGATGCAGGCCGCGCTGATCCCGCACGCGCAGCTGCACATCTACCGCGGCGGGCACCTCGGGGTCCTGACCGAGGCCGACCAGCTGGCACCCATCATCGACAGGTTTCTCGATGGGCACAGCCTCGACGGGCACAGCCGCGACGGGGACAGCCCGGACGGGCACAGCCCGAATGGGGACAGTCGACAGAACAGCCGCGACGAGGAGACCACCGGATGAGCACGCTCGAGAACGACAGCCCCTTCTCCGACTTCCTCGACTTCGAGCTGCTGCTCGACGAGGAGGACCGCGAGCTGCTGAGCCGGGTGCGCGCCTTCACGACGCGCGAGATCGAGCCGATCATCAACGACTACTGGACCCGCGCGGAGTTCCCGCACCAGCTGGTCGAGGGGATCGCGGAGCTCGGGATCGCGGGCCTGGCCTACGACGGGCCCGGCTGCCCGAACCGCGGCGCCCTGGTCGACGGCATGGTCGCGATGGAGCTCGGCCGGGTCGACCCGTCCATCGCCACGTTCATGGGCGTCCACGGTGGCCTGGCGATGGGTTCGATCGACCTGTGCGGCTCCGACGAGCAGCGCGAGCGCTGGCTGCCCGCGATGGCCCGGATGGAGCTGATCGGGGCGTTCGGGCTGACCGAGCCCGACGTCGGCTCGGCGATCTCGGCGGGTCTCGCGACGAGTGCCCGCCGGGACGGCGACGACTGGATCCTCAACGGTGAGAAGAAGTGGATCGGCAACGCCGCCTTCGCCGACCTCGTCATCATCTGGGCGCGCGACGAGGCGGACGAGCAGGTCAAGGGGTTCGTCGTCGAGAAGGGCACCGAGGGGATGACCTTCGACAAGCAGGAGGACAAGATCGCCCTGCGCGTGGTCCAGAACGCCGAGATCCACCTCAAGGACGTCCGCGTCCCCGAGGCCAACCGGCTGCAGGAGGCCGAGAGCTTCCGGTCGACGGCCAACGTGCTGCGGGTGACGCGGATGAGCGTCGCGTGGCAGGCGGCCGGATGCGCGCGCGGCGCGTTCGAGCACGCCCTGCGCTACACCAAGTCCCGCGAGCAGTTCGGCCGGCCGATCGCGTCGTTCCAGCTGGTGCAGGACCTGCTCGTGAAGATGCTCAGCAACGTCACCGCCTCCACGGCCATGAACGTGCGAGCCTCGCAGCTCCAGGACGCCGGCCTGCTCCGCGACGAGCACGCCTCACTGTGCAAGGCGCACGCGACGGTGCGGATGCGCGAGGCCGTCGGCTGGGCGCGGGAGGTGCTCGGTGGCAACGGGATCCTCCTGGAGCACCACGTGGGCCGCTTCGTCGCCGACGCCGAGGCGATCTACTCCTACGAGGGCACCCGCGAGATCAACACCCTGATCGTGGGGCGGGCGATCACGGGAGAGAGCGCGTTCGTCTGACGGGGGCGGACGCCCTCAGAGCGCCGCCACGACCTCGGTCCCCTGCTTGATCGCGCGCTTCGCGTCGAGCTCGGCCGCGACATCAGCTCCGCCGATGAGGTGCGCGTCGCGGTCGAGCTCGTCGTACAGCCCGCGGACCGAGTCCTGGCCCGCGCACACCACGACCGTGTCGACCTCGATCACCCGCGCGGCGCCGTCGACGGTGATGTGCAGGCCGTCGTCGTCGATCCGGTCGTAGGTCGCGCCGCTGACCTGGGTCACCTTCGACTGCTTGAGCACCGCACGGTGCGCCCAGCCCGAGGTCTTGCCGAGGCCGATGCCGATCGGCGTGGTCTTGCGCTGCACCAGGGTCACCTCGCGCGCCGGGGTCCGCGGCTTGGCCTCGGTCAGCCCGCCCGCGGTGAGGGCGGGGTCGCCGACGCCCCAGTGCGCCATCCAGTCGTCGAGGTCCTCTTCCTCGTGGGTGAGGAAGACGCTCACGTCGACGCCGATGCCGCCGGCGCCGATCACGGCGACGCGCTTGCCGGGGACGACCGCGCCGCTCAGCACGTCGGCGTACGACGCCACGGATGCGGTGGTCGATGCCGGGGATCTCGGGCATCCGGGGCTCGACGCCGGTCGAGACGATCACCTGGTCGAAGCCGGCGAGGTCGTCGGCGGTGGCCTCCGTCGAGCGGCGTACGTCGACACCGAGGACCTCGAGGCGACGGGTGAAGTAGCGCAGGGTGTCGGCGAAGTCCTCCTTGCCGGGGACGGCCATCGCCAGGCGGAACTGGCCGCCGAGCTCGGGCGACTTCTCGAAGAGGGTCACGGCGAAGCCGCGCTCGGCCGCGCTGACGGCCGCGGCCAGGCCGGCCGGTCCGGCGCCGACGACGGCCACGGTCTGCTTGCGCAGCGTCGGCATGAGCACCAGCTCGGTCTCGTGGCAGGCGCGCGGGTTGACCAGGCAGGACGCGCGCTCGTTGCTGAACACGTGGTCGAGGCAGGCCTGGTTGCAGGCGATGCAGGTGTTGATCTCGTCGGCGCGCTCGTCCATCGCCTTGGCCACGAAGGCCGCGTCGGCCAGCAGCGGGCGGGCCATCGAGACCAGGTCGGCCTCGCCGCTCGCGAGGATGTCCTCGGCGAGCTCGGGGGTGTTGATCCGGTTCGAGGCGCAGACCGGGACGTCGACGACCTGCTTGAGCCGAGCGGTGTAGGACCGCCAGGCGCCGCGCGGCACCTGCGTGATGATCGTCGGGACGCGCGCCTCGTGCCAGCCGATGCCGGTGTTGAAGACCGTGACGCCGGCGGCCTGGAGGTGCAGCGCGAGCTCGGCGGTCTCCTCCCAGGTCTGGCCGCCCTCGACCAGGTCGAGCAGGGAGATCCGGTAGACGATCGGGAAGTCGTCGCCGACGAGCTCGCGCGAACGGCGTACGACCTCGACGGGGAAGTGCATGCGGCGCGCGGCCGACCCGCCCCACTGGTCGTCGCGGTCGTTGGTGCGGGCGGCGAGGAACTGGTTGATGAGGTAGCCCTCGGAGCCCATGATCTCGACGGCGTCGTAGCCGGCCTTCTTCGCGAGCGCGACGCTCTTGGCGAAGGCGGTCGCGGTGTGGTCGACGTCCTTGGTCGACATCGCGCTCGGCTTGAACGGCGTGATCGGGGACTTCTTGTCCGACGCGCTCTGCGACAGCGGGTGGTAGCCGTAGCGGCCGGCGTGCAGCACCTGCAGGGCGATCGCACCGCCGGCGTCGTGCACGGCACCGGTGACCCGCTCGTGCCGCTTGGCGTGCAGGCGGTTGGTCATCTCGGACGCGAACGGCTTGAGCCAGCCGCGCTTGGTCGGCGCGTAGCCGCCGGTGATGATCAGGCCGACGCCGCCGCGGGCGCGCTCCTCGAAGAACGCCGCGAGCTTGTCGATGTCCCACGGGTGGTCCTCGAGCCCGGTGTGCATCGAGCCCATCACGACCCGGTTGCGCAGCGTCAGCGCGTCGGGGCCGGCGCCGAGGGTGATCGGCTCGAGGAGGTGGGGGTAGCGGGGGTGCGTCATCTCTCAGTCTCTTTCGGTGGTTGAGGTGCGAGCGGAGCGAGCCTCGAAACCGTCGTGGGCGTCCAGGTACTCGGTGATCCAGTCGATCCAGAACTGCTCGAGCCGGAGGCCGCCGCGCAGCACCAGCCACTGGTCGAGCGCAGCGCCGTCGAGGTCGGCGGGCTCGGGGAACTGCTCGCGCTCGAACTTCTCGTAGTGCGCCAGCCGCGTCGCGTGGTCGGCGCGCAGGTCGACGAGGTGCTCGGTGAGCCTCGCGCGGTCGCCGTACGACGCCCCGCGGAGCTTGACCGCCAGCTCGCTGCGGAAGGCCTCCATCGGCAGCGGCGTGGCGAGCCACTCGGCGAGGACCTCGCGCCCGCTCGCCGACGGCGTGTGGACGCGCTTGTCGGGCCGGCCGTCCTGCTCGACCACCTCGACGGTGACCCAGCCGTCGGCCTCCATCCGCGCGAGCACGCGGTAGATCTGCTGGTGGGTCGCGTGCCAGAAGAAGCCGAGCGACTTCTCGAAGCGCCGGGTGAGCTCGAGCCCGCTCGCCGGTCGCTCGCTGAGCGCGACGAGGAGGGCGTGCTCGAGGGCCATGCCCGGCAGTGTGGCGCACCTATGCAACGAGTTGCAAGGTGGGGTGGGTCACCCCTCGCGTCGGGGTAGTCCACCGGGAAGTGGCTGCCGGAGGGGCTGTCGGACGACCGTTTCCCGGTGGACTACCGAGCCGAACCCGGTGGACTACGCCGCTCGCGACCGTGACAGCACCGGTGTCATGATCGGGCGCATGACGTACGAGCTGGGCCAGGGCACCGGGCCGCTGCGGGGCGTGAAGGTGGTGGAGGTCGCGGGCATCGGGCCGGGGCCGCACGCGTGCATGCTGCTCGCCGACCTCGGCGCCGACGTGGTCCGGGTCGACCGGCCGGGCGGCGGGATGTTCGGGCTGGGGAGGGCGGACCTGCTCAACCGCGGCCGCCCGAGCGTCGCCCTCGACCTCAAGCAGCCGGCCGCCGTCGAGACGGTGCTGCGGCTCGTCGAGGGCGCCGACGTCCTGGTCGAGGGCCTGCGGCCCGGCGCGACCGAGCGGCTCGGGCTCGGCCCCGACGCGTGCCTGGCCCGCAACCCGCGGCTGGTCTACGGCCGGATGACCGGCTGGGGCCAGGACGGACCGTGGGCGGAGGTGGCCGGCCACGACATGAACTACATCGCGATCACCGGCGCCCTCCACGGCCTCGGCCAGGACCGCGACCGCCCGCACTTCCCGAGCAACCTGCTCGGCGACTTCGGCGGCGGGTCGACGTACCTCGTGATCGGGATCCTCGCCGCGCTCCTCGAGGCACGCACCAGCGGGCAGGGACAGGTCGTCGACGCCGCGATCGTCGACGGCACGGCGCACCTCAACACCATCGCGTCGAGCTTCGCGGCGATGGGCCTCGACAGCGGACGCCGCGCGGGAGGCCTGCTCGACGGCGGCACGCCCTGGTACGACCTCTACGAGACCGCCGACGGCAAGCACGTCAGCGTCGGCGCGCTCGAGCCGCAGTTCTGGGCGGCGCTGGTCGAGCGCATCGGCGTCGAGCTGCCCGACCGCGACGACCCGGCCAACGCCCGCTGCCATCCGGGCCGCGCTGAGCGCGCGGTTCCGGGAGAAGACGCAGGCCGAGTGGGCCGAGGTCTTCGACGGCACCGACGCCTGCGTCGCCCCCGTCGTACCCCTGGCCGAGGCGCCGCACCACCCGCACCTCGCCGCGCGCGGCACCTTCGTCGAGCGCGACGGCGTCACCCAGCCCGCGCCCGCGCCGCGCTTCTCGCGGACGGCGCCCACCCTCGACGCGCCGCCCGCCCTCCCCGGCGAGCACACCCGCGAGGCGCTGGCCGCCTGGGGCATCGACGACGTGGACGCCCTGATCGACAGCGGCGCCGCGGTCCAGACTTAGCCCGTGCGCCCCTTCCTCTTCCTCGGCACCCGTGCCGAGGACGCCGTCGCCCAGCAGGAGTACGACGCCGTGCTGGCCGGCTGCGGCCTGCGACCCGACGAGCTGGTGCGGGTGCGCCTCGAGCAGGGGCCGCTCGGCGAGGTCGACCTCGCCGACTGGTCCGGCATCGTCCTGGGTGGCGGGCCGTTCAACGTCTCCGACCCCGACGACGCGAAGTCTCCTGCGCAGCGCCGGGCCGAGGCCGACCTGCACGACCTCGCCGTCCGCGTCGTCGCCGAGGACTTCCCCTTCCTCGGCGCCTGCTACGGCATCGGCGTGCTCGGCCGGCTGGGCGGCGGGATCGTCGACCGCACCTACGGCGAGCCGATCGGCGCGCTGCCGGTCCGGCTCACCGACGAGGGCCGCGCCGACCCGCTCTTCGGCCCGCTGCCCGCGGAGTTCGCCGCGTTCCTCGGCCACAAGGAGGCGGTCGCGCGGCTGCCGGAGGGCGCCGTGCTGCTCGCCTCGACCGACACCTGCCCGGTCCACGCCTTCCGCCTCGGCCTCAACGTCTACGCCACCCAGTTCCACCCGGAGCTCGACCCGGTCGCCATCTGCGACCGCATCGACGCCTACAGCGCCCACGGCTACTTCGAGCCCCACGAGCAGGAGTCGCTCAAGGCCGCCGCCCGCGAGTCGGTCGTCACCGAGCCGGTGCGGCTGCTCGGCTCGGTTCGTGGAGCTGTACGCCCGCGCGTGAGGTGTAACTCATAGTTACACCCGTGGCCGCGCGGCCTAGATTGGGCGGCATGACGAAGGCCGAGCACGTCGACGTGCTGATCATCGGGGCGGGACTGTCGGGCATCGGCGCGGCGGCCCACCTGGCCAAGGACCTGCCCGGGACGTCGTACGTCGTCCTCGAGCGCCGCGCCGTCAGCGGCGGCACGTGGGACCTGTTCCGCTACCCCGGCGTGCGGTCGGACTCCGACATGCACACCCTCGGCTACCGCTTCCGCCCGTGGCGCGGCAACGTCGCGCTCGCCGACGGCCAGTCGATCCTCGACTACGTCCGCGACACCGCGCGTGAGTACGGCGTCGACGAGCACGTCCGCTACGGCCACCGCGTCGTCGCCGCCGCGTGGGACTCGCCGACGGCGCGCTGGACGGTGACCGCCGAGGTCGACGGCGTGACGCGCGAGATCACGGCCGACTTCCTCTGGGCGTGCAGCGGCTACTACGACTACGACGAGGGCTACACCCCGCAGCTTCGAGGGCCAGGACCGCTTCCGCGGGCAGGTCGTGCACCCGCAGCACTGGCCCGAGGACCTCGACTACACCGGCAAGCGCGTCGTCGTGATCGGCTCCGGCGCGACCGCGGTGACGCTCGTCCCGGCGCTGGCCGCGGGCGGCGCCGGCCACGTGACGATGCTGCAGCGCTCGCCGACCTACGTCGTCTCGGTGCCGGGCAACGACTCGGTCAAGGCGCGGCTGACCCGGATGCTCGGTGAGGAGCGGGCCTACTCCGTCACGCGCTGGAAGAACATCGCCGTGCAGTCCGCGCTCTACCGGGTCAGCCGGGCGCGTCCCGAGCTGGTGCGGAAGGTCGTCCGCAAGGCCAACGTCGCCCAGCTGCCGCCCGGCTACGCCGTCGACACCCACTTCAACCCGACCTACGACCCCTGGGACCAGCGGATGTGCCTGGTGCCGGACGGCGACCTGTTCCGGGCGATCAAGGACGGGTCGGCCTCGGTCGTCACCGACCAGATCACCGGCTTCACCGAGACGGGCGTCGAGCTCGCCTCGGGCGAGCACCTCGACGCCGACGTCGTGGTGACCGCGACCGGCCTCAACCTGCAGGTCTTCGGCGGCACCGAGCTGGTCGTCGACGGACGAGCCGGTCAAGCCCCACGAGACCATGGCCTACCGGGCGATGATGCTCTCGGGCGTGCCCAACTTCGCCTTCACCATCGGCTACACCAACGCCTCGTGGACGCTCAAGGCCGACCTCGTCGCGGAGTACGTCGTCCGGGTGCTGAAGCGGTTGCGCTCCACCGGCACCCGCAGGGTCGTGCCGGTGCGCGACGAGTCGGTCGCCGAGGTGCCGCTGATGGACTTCGACTCGGGCTACGTCCAGCGGCTGGTGCACACCCTGCCGCGCCAGGGCACGGTCGCGCCGTGGGCGCTGAAGCAGAACTACCTCTACGACGCCGTGAAGATCCGCACCGCGAAGCTCGACGACGGCGTGCTCGACTGGGCGTGAGCATGGAAGCGCTCCCACATTTGTCGTACGACTTTCGAGCGCGCCGTTGACACTGGATGTGACGCCTGCCATGGTGGGCCGCGGACGAAAGTGGAAGCGCTCTCACACCTCTCACGCCTCGTCCACCTCCCGGTCGGACAACCAGTCCGGCGCTTCGCAGGACGGCAGGAGTGCAGTGGTGCAGACACCAGAGGAAATTGGGGACCCGGCGAGCCAGGCTCGCCACGAGCGCCCTGTTGGCGCTGACCCTCGCGTCGACGGCGGCCGCGTGCGGCGGCGGTGACGACGACGCCACGACGGCGGACGGCAAGACGAAGATCACCGTCGCGACGTTCAACGAGTTCGGCTACGAGGGCCTCATCGAGGAGTACAACGAGATGCAGGACGAGGTCGTCCTGGAGCAGGTCAAGGTGGGCACCTGGGACGACGCCAAGGCCAACCTCTACACCAAGCTCGCCGCCGGCTCGGGCCTCTCCGACATCGAGGCCATCGAGGGTGACGCGATCGCCGCGGTGCTCGCCGAGAGCGACGCCTTCGCCGACCTCACCGACCCCGAGCTCGACGGCCGGTGGCTCGACTTCGTGGCCGAGAAGGGCACGAACTCCGACGGCCAGATGATCGGCTACGGCACCGACGTCGGTCCCGAGGGTGTCTGCTACCGCGCCGACCTCTTCGAGAAGGCCGGCCTGCCCACCGACCGCGAGGAGGTGGCCAAGCTGATGGGCACCTGGGACGACTACTTCGCCCTGGGCGAGCAGTTCGTCGACAAGGTCCCCGACACCGCGTGGTACGACTCCTCCGGCGCCCTCGGCCAGGCGATGCTCAACCAGGTCGAGAACCCGTTCGAGGCCGACGACGACACGATCCAGACCGACAACGCCGAGCTCGAGGCCGTCTGGGACGACGTCACCGGCAACTCCGACACCCTGTCCACCCAGCTCGCCCAGTGGGGCGACGACTGGACCGCGTCCTTCCAGAACGACGGCTTCGCCACGACCTTCTGCCCGGGCTGGATGCTCGGCATCATCGAGGGCAACGCCGAGGGCGTCGAGGGCTGGGACATCGCGGACGTCTTCCCCGGCGGCGGCGGCAACTGGGGCGGGTCCTACCTGACCGTGCCGGCGCAGGGCGACAACGTCGAGAAGGCCAAGGAGATCGCCGCCTGGCTCTCCGCCCCGGAGCAGCAGGCCAAGGCCTTCGCCGCGAAGGGCACCTTCCCGAGCCAGGTCGAGGCACTGGCCGCGCCCGAGATCGACGGACGCGGTCAACCCGTTCTTCAACGACGCGGAGATCGGCCAGATCCTGCGCCAACCGCGCCGAGGCCGTCACCGTCCAGCCCTACAAGGGCCCGAAGTACTCCGACATCCTGACGGCGTTCCAGGAGGCGGTCCTCCGCGTCGACGAGGGCTCGCAGGAGCCCGACGAGTCGTGGGAGCAGTTCCAGTCCGACGTGGCAGCGCTGGGCTGACACCTTGTCCCAGCAGACACTCGACCCCACCGGGGCCCGGGGCGGGGAGGCCACCACCTCCCCGCCCCGGGCGGGTCGTACCGACCGGCTCGCGGCCCGAGCCGCGCCGCGCCCGTGGCGCGAGCGCCGCGCGGCATGGGACGCCCGGCTCGCGCCGTACCTCTACATCTCGCCGTTCTTCCTGGTGTTCGCGGTCGTCGGCGCGTTCCCGCTGGCCTACACCGCCTACGTCTCGGTCCACGACTGGAGCCTGCTGGGCGGCAAGGGCGACTTCGTCGGCCTCCAGAACTACCGCGACGTCTGGGCGAACCCCTACTTCGCCAAGCAGACCGGTCAACACCCTCAGCATCTTCGTGCTCTCCTCGGTGCCGCAGGTCATCGTCGCGGTCGTGCTCGCCGGCCTGCTCGACAACCAGCTGCGCGGACGCACCTGGTGGCGGATGAGCATCCTGCTGCCCTTCGTGGTGTCCCCGGTCGCCGTGGCCATCATCTTCGGCAGCGTCTTCGGTGACCGCTACGGCCTGCTCAACGAGCTGCTCGGCACCGTCGGGATCGGGCCCATCGCCTGGCACACCGACCGGCTCGCCAGCCACCTCGCCATCGCCACGATGGTCAACTGGCGCTGGACCGGCTTCAACGCCCTGATCTTCCTGGCCGCGATGCAGGCGGTGCCGCGCGACCTCTACGAGTCGGCGGCGCTCGACGGGGCCAGCCGCGTGCGGCAGTTCCTGTCGATCACCCTGCCGATGATCCGCCCGACGATGATCTTCGTCATCATCACCTCGACGATCGGCGGGCTGCAGATCTTCGCCGAGCCGCGGCTCTTCGACGAGACCACCGCCCGCAACGGCGGCAGCGACCGGCAGTTCGGGACGATCACGATGCTCGTCTACAACTTCGGCTGGCAGCTGCGCGACCTCGGCCGCGCCTCGGCGACGGCCTGGATGCTCTTCGTGCTGATCATGCTGATCGCGCTGGTCAACCTCGTCCTCATCCGCCGCATCGGCAGCCTGGCGGGCGAGAGATGACCCGGCGTCCCGGATTCGTCGTCTACGGCCTGCTCGCGGCCTTCGTGCTCGGCTCGGCGGCGCCGTTCTACTGGTCCTTCCTGCTCGGCTCGCACACCGCGCAGGTCGCGGCGCAGGGCGTGCCGCCGCTGCTCCCGGGCGGGCACTTCCTCGACAACGCGCGGCGGGTGATCGACACCGTCCCGTTCTGGAAGGCCCTCGGCAACAGCGTGCTCGTGTCGTCGGTCTGCGCGACCTCGACGGTCGTGTTCGGCACCCTCGCCGGCTACGCCTTCGCCAAGCTGCGCTTCCGCGGCCGCTCGGCGCTGCTGGCCGTCGTGGTCGCCACGATGGCCGTGCCCACCCAGCTCGGCGTCGTCCCGCTCTTCATCCTGATGTCCAAGCTCGGCTGGACCGGCACGCACGTGGTCGATCATCGTGCCGACGCTGGTGACGGCGTTCGGGGTGTTCTTCATGCGGCAGTACCTCGTCGACGCCGTGCCCGACGAGCTCATCGAGGCCGCGCGGATGGACGGCTGCTCGCAGATCCGCGTCGTGTGGCACGTCGTCGCTCCCGGCGGCGCGCCCGGCCGCGGCGATCCTGTGGCTGTTCACCTTCATGGCCACCTGGACCGACTTCTTCTGGCCGTTCATCGCGCTGCCGGCCGGCAACCCGACCGTGCAGGTCGCCCTCAACCAGCTGCAGAGCGGCTTCTTCAAGGACTACAGCCTCGTCCTCACCGGAGCCACCCTGGCCACGGTGCCGCTGCTGGTCCTCTTCGTCCTCACCGGCCGCCAGCTCGTGGCCGGCATCATGCAAGGAGCAGTCAAGGGATGAGCGTCCAGAGCAAGCCCCGCGTCGACACCGGTCCCCTCGAGGAGGTCCGCTTCCCGGCGGACTTCACGTGGGGCATGGCGACCGCGTCCTACCAGATCGAGGGCGCCGTCGCCGAGGACGGACGTACGCCGTCGATCTGGGACACCTTCTCGAGCATCCCCGGTGCCGTCCTGGGCGGCGACACCGGCGAGGTCGCCTGCGACCACTACCACCGGATGCCGGCAGACGTGGACCTCCTCGCCGACCTCGGCGCCACGTCCTACCGGTTCTCCGTGGCGTGGCCGCGGGTGCGTCCGGACGCCGGTCCGGCCAACGCGGCCGGACTGGCGTTCTACGACCGGCTCGTCGACGGGCTCCTCGAGCGCGGCATCGCGCCGTGGCTCACGCTCTACCACTGGGACCTCCCGCAGGTGCTCGAGGACGCGGGCGGCTGGACCAACCGCGACACCGTCCACCGCTTCGTGGAGTACGCCGTCTCGGTGCACGAGGCGCTCGGCGACCGGGTGCCGACGTGGACGACGCTCAACGAGCCGTTCTGCTCCTCGCTGCTCGGCTACACCGCCGGGCACCACGCGCCCGGCCGCCAGGAGGGGGCAGCCGGCCTGGTCGCCGCGCACCACCTGCTGCTCGCGCACGGGCTGGCCACGACCGAGCTCCGCAGCCGCGGCGCCGACCGGCTCGGGCTGAGCCTCAACCTCACCGTGCCCGACCCGAGCGACCCGAGCGACCCCGTCGACGTCGACGCCGCGCGTCGGATCGACGCGCTGCACAACCGGCTCTTCCTCGACCCGATCTTCCGCGGGTCCTACCCCGCGGACCTGCTCGACGACACCGCCGACCTGCTCTGGCAGGGCGCACGACTGGTACGACGTGGTCCGCGACGGCGACCTGGCCGCCATCGCCGCGCCGATCGACGTGCTGGGCGTGAACTACTACCACGGCAACGAGGTCTCGGGTCACCCGCGCACCGACGTCGTGGGCATCGGCGCCGACCACCCCGACCGGGTCGCGCTGTCGCCCTTCGTGGGCTCCGAGCACGTCACCTTCCCGAGCCGCGGCCTGCCGGTCACCGCCATGGGCTGGGAGATCCAGCCCGACGGCCTCCACCGCCTGCTGCGCCGGCTGCACGACGACTACCCGCACCTGCCGATCCACCTCACCGAGACCGGCGCGGCCTTCGACGACCGGGTCGACGAGCACGGCGACGTGCACGACCCCGACCGGATCGCGTTCCTCGACTCCTACCTCCGCGCGGTGCACCGGGCGATCGAGGAGGGCGTCGACGTGCGCGGCTTCTACCAGTGGTCGTTCCTCGACAACTTCGAGTGGGCCTTCGGCTACGCCAAGCGCTTCGGCCTCGTGCACGTCGACTACGCCACCCAGGCGCGGACGCCCAAGTCGAGCGCCCGCTGGTACGCCGACCTCGCGAGGACCGGCATCCTGCCCTCGTCCGGGCCACTGGAGCACTAGCGTGGCGCGCGTGAGCATCCCGCCGGCCGCCGGTTCGCCGACCCTCGACGAGGTGGCCCGCGTCGCGGGCGTCTCGCGGGCCACGGCGTCGCGGGCGATCAACGGCGGCCAGCGGGTCAGCGCCCGCGCGCAGTCGGCCGTCGACCTGGCGGTGCGCACGCTCGGCTACGTCCCGAACCCGGCGGCCCGCAGCCTGGTCACGCGTCGTACGGACTCCATCGCCGTGCTCGTGCCCGAGCCCGACGACCGCGTCTTCTCCGACCCCTTCTTCGCCGGCACCCTGCGCGGCGTCAACCGCGTGCTGTCCGAGCGCGACATCCAGCTGGTGCTGCTGCTCGCGCGGCCCGGTGCCGACACGGCGCGCACCCTGCGCTACCTGACCAACCGCCACGTCGACGGCGCGATCGTGACGTCCCACCACCGCGACGACCGGCTCGCCGAGCACCTCGCCGACATCGGCCTGCCGTGCGTCTTCGGCGGCCGGCCGTGGACGGGCGGCGACCGGGTGGCGTACGTCGACGTCGACAACACCGCCGGCGAGCGCGAGGCGACCGAGCTGCTGATCGCCCGCGGCTGCACCCGCATCGGCACCATCGCCGGTCCCACCGACATGACCGCCTCCGCCGACCGCCTCGCCGGCTGGCGCCAGGCGATGGCGGAGGCCGGGCTGCCGACCGACGCGGTCGAGCACGGCGACTTCACCGAGGACAGCGGGGTGGTCGCGACCCGCGCCCTGATGGAGCGGCACCCCGACCTCGACGGGCTCGTCGTCGCCTCCGACCTGATGGCCGCCGGCGCGCTGAAGGTGCTGGCCGAGCTGGGCCGCCGGGTGCCCGACGACATCGCCGTCGTCGGCTTCGACGACCTCGGTGTCGCCGAGCGGACCACGCCGCGCCTCACCACCGTGCGCCAGCCGGTCGTCGAGATGGCCGAGCGCGCCACCCGGCTGCTGCTCGAGCGGGTCGACGGCCTCGACGGCAGCCACCCGGTGCGGATGGTCATCCCGCCGACGCTCGTGCGGCGCGACAGCGCCTGATCTCGATACGCCCTCGTTCCTCGGGCTACTCGATCACTGAGGCCCGTCAGAGCGAGGCGATCAACGCCTCGACCCGGCCCTTGATCTCGTCGCGGATGGGGCGGACCGACTCGATGCCCTGGCCGGCCGGGTCGTCGAGCGCCCAGTCCTCGTAGCGGGTGCCGGGGTAGAAGGGGCAGGCGTCGCCGCAGCCCATCGTGATGACGACGTCGGACTGCTGGACCGCGCTGTCGCTGAGCAGCTTGGGCTGCTGGCCGGCGATGTCGATGCCGACCTCGGCCATCGCCTCGACGGCGACCGGGTTGATCGAGCCGGCCGGGGCGGAGCCCGCCGACAGCACCTCGACGCGGTCGCCGGCGAGGTGGCGCAGCCAGCCGGCGGCCATCTGCGAGCGGCCGGCGTTGTGCACGCAGACGAAGAGGACGGTGGGGGTCTCAGTCATCGGGGTGCCTCCTGGGCGGTGTTCGAGGGAGCGGGCGGGTGGAGGAGTCGCACCACGCCGAGGGCGACGCCGCCGCCGACGAGCTGCATCAGGACGAACATCGGCACCGACGACGGGCTGATCCCGGCGAAGGTGTCGGACAGGGTGCGGGCGATCGTGACGGCCGGGTTGGCGAAGCTGGTCGACGACGTGAACCAGTACGCCGCCACGATCCAGCCGGCGACCGCCCACGCGACCGCGTCGGTGCGGCCGGCACGGACGCAGCCGAGGATGACGAGCACCAGCCCGGCGGTCGCGACGACCTCACCGAGCCACAGGCCGCTCCCGGTCCGGTCGTGCGTCGAGAGGTCGATCGCGGACAGGTCGAACATCAGGTTGGCGACGATCGCGCCGAGCGCGCCGCCCACCACCTGCGCGACGACGAGGACGGCGGCGGTCCGCGCGGGGACGACCCGGAGGGCCACCTCGACCAGCGTCACGACCGGGTTGAAGGCCGCCGACACCGGTTGCAGCGACACGATCAGGGCGACCAGCACGGCACCGGTGGCCAGGGAGTTGGCGAGGAGCTGCAGCGCGACGTCGTCGGTGAGCTCGGTCGCCATCACGCCCGACCCGACCACCGTGGCGACGAGCAGCATCGTCCCGACGAGCTCTGCGGTGGCGCGGGGGACGAGCAGCGGGGTCACGCGCTCCCGCCGATGAGCGCGGCGATGTCGGCCAGCACCTCACGGCGTACGCCGTAGTAGACCCACACGCCTCGCTTGGTCCGGTCGAGGACGCCGCCTCGTGCAGCACCTTGAGGTGGTGGCTGATGGTCGGCTGCGAGAGGTCGAAGGCGTCGTTGAGGTCGCAGACGCACGCCTCGCCGCCCTCGCTGGCGGCGACCATCGAGACCAGCCGGAGCCGGACCGGGTCGGCCAGCGCCTTGAGCAGCGGCACGACCTGCTCGGCGCGCTCGAGCGACAGGGGCTCGCGCAGCAGCGGCGAGCAGCAGGCGGCCGTCTCGACCGGGGTGAGGGTGAGCAAGGACTTCGACACCCGTCAATATTGACAGATGTCGATGTCTGGTGCAATCTCAACACATCGACAACCATCAATATGAAGGAGACATCGTGTCCCGCCTGCAGCTCGCCCTCAACGTCGACGACCTCGAGTCGTCGATCGCGTTCTACTCCACGCTCTTCGGCACCGAGCCGCACAAGCTCCGCCCGGGCTACGCCAACTTCGCCATCGCCGAGCCGCCGCTCAAGCTCGTGCTCATCGAGAACCCCGGCAAGGGCGGCAGCGTCAACCACCTCGGCGTCGAGGTCGAGGACGTCGACACCGTCGACGCCGAGCTCACCCGCCTGGCCGCGGCCGGCTTCGCGACGACGGAGGAGCGCGACACCACCTGCTGCTACGCCAAGCAGGACAAGTTCTGGGTGCAGGGGACGCCGGACGGCGAGCGGTGGGAGGTCTACACGATCACCGACGACCTGACGGCCGCGAGCGACGTCGTCGTCGAGGAGTCGCGCGAGCACCTCACCGGGGACCCCGCAGCCCTGCTGCACCTGAGTCGGGGCTCACACGGGCGCCGATTCGCAGGAACATCACGCGTCCCACTAGCGTTGACCCAGAAGTCGCCCCGGCCAGTCTTGCCCCGGGACGCAGTCGGACACGTCCGCTACCTCGTCTTCTTCGAGGCCATGCCGCGCTCTGCGCGATGTGTTGGCGAGACGCCAAC
The DNA here is from genome assembly GCA_963795095.1 of uncultured Actinomycetota bacterium. GTDB lineage: Bacteria > Actinomycetota > Actinomycetes > Propionibacteriales > Nocardioidaceae > Nocardioides. Next base: position 44,987 of record CAWCGM010000031.1, read on the forward strand.
CGAAAAGGTTTCACATGAACTTCGCCGACCTCGGCGTGCCCACCTCGCTTGCCCAGATCCTGGAGCAGCAGGGCATCACCACTCCCACCCCGATCCAGACCGCGACGCTGCCCGACAGCCTCGCCGGTCGCGACGTCCTCGGCCGTGGCCGCACCGGCTCCGGCAAGACGTACGCCTTCCTCCTCCCGCTGGTCGCCCGCCTCGACGCGTCGAAGATGCCGGCCATGTCGCGCAAGCCGCGCGCGCTGATCCTCGCGCCGACCCGCGAGCTCGTCGGCCAGATCCACGCGGCCCTCCAGCCGCTGGCGAAGGCCGCCAACCTGTCGTCCGTCGTCGTCTACGGCGGCGTCGGCCAGAACCCGCAGGTGACCGCGCTCAAGAAGGGCGTCGACATCGTCATCGCCTGCCCCGGCCGGCTCGAGGACCTCATGGGCCAGGGCTACGCCGACCTGTCGGCGATCGAGATCACCATCCTCGACGAGGCCGACCACATGGCCGACCTCGGCTTCCTGCCCGGCGTGCGCCGGATCATGGACAAGACCCCGCAGTCGGGCCAGCGGATGCTGTTCTCCGCGACGCTCGACAAGGCGATCGACGTCCTGGTCAAGCGGTTCCTCACCAACGCCGTGACCCACGAGGCCGACTCGGCGCAGTCGCCGGTCTCGACCATGCACCACCACGTGCTGCACCTCAGCCGCGAGCAGCGCGTGCCCGTGCTGGTCGACCTGACCAGCGCCCCCGGTCGCACGGTCGTCTTCACCCGCACCAAGCACGGCGCCAAGGCGCTGGCCCGCCAGCTCAACAAGAGCGGCGTGCCCACGGTCGACCTGCACGGCAACCTGTCGCAGAACGCGCGCACCCGCAACATGGAGGCGTTCCACTCCGGCACCGCCACCACGCTGGTCGCGACCGACATCGCCGCCCGCGGCATCCACGTCGACGACGTCGCGCTCGTGATCCACGCCGACCCGCCGACCGAGCACAAGGCCTACCTGCACCGCTCGGGCCGTACGGCGCGCGCGGGCAACGAGGGCACCGTCATCACGCTGATGACCGACGAGCAGCAGCGCGACGTGCGCGACCTGACCCGGCTGGCCGGCATCAAGCCGACCACCACCAAGGTCAGCGGCCCCGGCCACGCGATGCTCGAGCAGCTCGCCCCCGGCGAGCGCAGCCTCCCCGGCGGCCTGACCATCGATGTGCCGACGTCCACCGGCGGCGGCGGTCGCTCCAACGGCGCCAACGCCCAGCGCAAGCGCGCCCGCAGCACCGGCCAGACCGGCGGCAAGTCGCGTCGCGGCAACCCGACGTCGTACACCAGCGAGACGCCCGGTTCCGGCTCGTCCAGCTCGTCCAACGGGGGTGGCGGCCAGCGTCGTCGCTCCGGCGGCGGCTCGACCGGCGGCGGCCAGGGTGGCGGCCAGGGCCAGGGCGGTGGCGGCAACCGTCGTCGTCGCTCGGGCGGTGGCGGCCAGTCCGCCGGCGCCTCGACCGGCGGTCGCGCGCACAGCGCGTCGTCGTTCAGCCGCGGTCGCTGACCCCTCCTGATCCACTCACTCGCCCTTGAGTCTCCTGGAGACTCAAGGGCGAGTGTCGTTCCAGGCGTGCGCGCTACCGGACAGTCAGGTCGCAGACCCGCCGATCGACGACACGACTGTCCGGTAGGGAATGCCAGGCCCCCGCTGGTCGTTCATCCTTCAACCACCCAGGAGGACCGATGACCGCGCCGGACCAGAACTTCGACCACAGCGTGCTCGGCACGCGCGAGCACATCTCGCTCGGCCTCGACACGTTCGGGGACGCGCCGCTCGACGGCGCCCCGGGCAACCACGCGCAGACCTTGCGCGAGGTGGTCGCGGAGGCCGTGCTGGCCGACCGGGTGGGCCTCGACTACATCGGTCTCGGCGAGCACCACCGTGCCGACTACGCGATCTCCGCGCCCGACGTCGTGCTCGCCGCGATCGCCGGCCAGACCGAGCGGATCCGGCTCGGCACCGGGGTCACCGTGCTGTCCTCCGACGACCCGATCCGGGTCTACGAGCGCTTCGCGACCCTCGACGCGGTGAGCAACGGTCGCGCCGAGGTGCAGCTCGGTCGCGGGTCGTTCATCGAGTCGTTCGGCCTCTTCGGTCTCGACCTCGGCGACTACGACCGGCTCTTCGAGGAGAAGCTCGACCTCTTCGCCGCGCTCCAGCACGAGCGGCCGGTGACGTGGGAGGGCAGCATCCGCACGCCGCTCGTCGACCAGCCCGTCTACCCGACGACCGCGGCCGGCAAGGTGCCCGCCTGGATCGGCGTCGGCGGGACGCCGCAGTCGGTCGTACGGGCTGCGCGCTACGGCATGCCGCTGATGCTCGCCGTGATCGGGGGTTCGCCGTCGGCGTTCGTGCCGTTCGCCGACCTCTACCGCGACGCGCTCGGCCAGCTCGACCTCCCCGAGCTGCCGATCGGCATGCACTCGCCCGGGCACGTCGCCGCCACCGACGACGAGGCGCGCGAGCAGCTCTACCCGCACCAGGCCGAGCTGGTGACCCGCATCGGTCGCGAGCGCGGCTGGGGTCCCTACAGCCGGATCGCCTTCGAGCAGTCGGCCTCCCCGACCGGCGCGCTCTTCGTCGGCTCGCCCGAGACGGTCGCCCAGAAGATCGCGTGGGCCGCCCGGACCCTCGGCCTCTCGCGCTTCCAGCTCAAGTACTCCGTCGGCGCCCTGCCGCACGAGCAGCGGCTCGAGTCGATCCGGCTCTACGGCGAGGAAGTCGTCCCGCGAGTTCGCGCGCTGCTGGCCGCCTCCTAGGCTGGAGCGCATGCGCACCTTCATCCAGCGATCGCTGTGGGACGTCGTCCCGCGCGACCAGCGCGACAGCGACGCCGCCTTCCGGCGCCGTCAGGTGGTCGCGGCGATCGTGGTGCTCGTCGGAGCCGCCGTCCTCGGCTGGTCGCTGCGCCTCGAGCCGGGTGGCAACACCTTCTACGTCGCGGCCGTCGTGCTGGCGGGCGTGTGGGCCGTCGGCGCGTTCCTGTCCGGCCGGCTCCACCTCGGCCGGATGGCGCGCAGCAACGAGGTCTTCGTCCGACCGATCCTCGCGCCGATCCTCATCGGCCTGGTCCTGGTCGGGGTGTTCGTGCTCGGGTCGCTCGTCGTGCGCGAGATCCCGCCGCTGGCCGACTACGTCAGCTCCGTGCTGGCGTACGCCGACGAGGGCTCGCTGACCGTCCTGGCGATCATCACGTTCTTCAACGGCATCGCCGAGGAGCTGTTCTTCCGGGGGGCGATGTACGCCGCGATCCCGAAGCACCCGGTCGCGTGGACGACGCTCGCCTACGTCGTCGCGACGCTCGCCACCGGCAACGTGATGCTGGGCTTCGCCGCCATCGTGCTCGGCGTGGTCTGCGGCCTCGAGCGACGGGCCAGCGGCGGGATCCTCGCGCCGATCCTGACCCACATCACCTGGTCGCTCTCGATGCTCTTCATCCTGCCGCTGCTCTTCTGACCTACTTCTTCTCGGCGGCAGCCGCGCGCTCCTCGAGGGCGCGGCGTACGGACTCCTCGTAGGTCTGCGGCTCGCCCGGCACGACCTCGCGGATCGAGGTGTCGCGCACGACGACCTCGGTCGACATCGAGTCGATGAGGTTGCGGCCGGTGGTGACGTCGACGTCGGTGACCAGTGCCAGCCAGCGCGACGACAGGCCGGGCGTGAGCAGGGGGAGGACGACGATCGGGAGCTTGCGGCCGTTCATCGCGAGCGCCACGCCCTGCAGCATCTCGCGGTAGGTCAGCGTCTCCGGGCCGCCGATCTCGAAGACCCGGTCCAGCGCCTCCTCCTTGCCGACCACGCCGGCGAGGTAGCGGACCACGTCGTCGATCGAGATCGGCTGGGTGCGGGTGCCGACCCACTTGGGCACCACCATCGCCGGCAGGTTCTTCACCAGCTGGCGGGTGAGCTCCCACGAGATGCCGCCGTGGCCGACCACGATCGCGGCGCGCAGCACGGTGACCGGCACGCCGTCGGTGCCGAGCAGGCCCTCGACCTCGCGCCGCGAGCGCAGGTGCGGGGAGAGGTCGTGGTCCTCGTCGCCGAGCCCACCCATGTAGACGATCTGCTCGACGCCGGCGGCGGCTGCCGCGGCGCTGAAGTTGCGCGCGGCGTCGGCGTCCTTGCGCTCGAAGTCGGGGTCGTCGAGGGAGTGGACGAGGTAGATCGCGACGTCGACACCCTCGAGCGCCGGACGCAGGGAATCGGCGTCCATGACGTCGGCGCCGACCGCCGTGCCCGGGCCGTCGTACGACTCGGGGCGCCGCGTCATCGCGCGGACCTCGTGCCCGGCATCGATCAGTGCGGGGACGAGGCGGCGGCCGATGAAGCCTGTCGCGCCGGTGACGAGGACGGTGCTCATGTCCCCATGCTGTCAGGCCGCGGAAGTGGAGCGGCCGCGTCGGGCGTCGAGCCGCGCCATCGCCGGCGTCGCCGTCACTCCGTGGAGCAGCACGGACGCGATCACGGTGAAGGCGACCGTCGACCAGAGCCACGACTCCTCGGGCACGTGCTCGTGGCTGGTGGCGTACGCCAGGTAGTAGAGCGAGCCGACGCCACGGACCCCGAAGAAGGCGACCGCCATCATCTCGCCGCGGTCGAGCCCGCCCTCGCTCCGCTCCTCGCGGGGCAGGACGGCCAGCGCGACCCAGCCGGCCAGCGGACGTACGACGAGCACGAGGGCGAGGGCGATCACGACCCCGCGCCAGTCGAGGTCCTCCAGCAGGCCCTGGGTCATCGCCATGCCCAGCACCAGCAGGACCAGCAGCGTCATGAGCCGCTCGAGGCGCTCGACGACGGCGTGCATCGCGCGCTGGTAGGAGTGACCGCGGTGGGAGGCGCGCAGGCGCATCGCGCAGGCGAACACGGCGAGGAAGCCGTAGCCGCCGACCAGCTCCGCGGCGCCGTACGCCGCCAGCAGCGCGGCGAGCGCGAGGAGGGGCTCGCCGTGGTCGGCCAGTCGCAGGTTGTCGCTGCGGGAGTGGAAGGCCTGTCGGCCCAGGAGCCACCCGGCTCCGAGGCCCACCAGCACGCCGAGCGCGATCTTGCCCAGGACGTACCACCCGAGCCACGATCCGGCGTCCAGCGCCGTGAAGCCGCCGGCGAGCAGCAGGAGGGCGAGGTGGACGAACGGGAAGGCGAGGCCGTCGTTGAGGCCGGCCTCGGCGGTGAGGGCGAACCGGATGTCGTCGTCCTCCTCCTGCCGGTTCTCCTCGTCCTCGGGGTCGTCGACGTCGTCGGTCAGCGGTTCGCCGACCTGGACGTCGGAGGCGAGCACCGGGTCGGTCGGGGCGAGGACGGCGCCCAGCAGCAGCGCGACGGCGGGCGCGAGCCCGGCCACCCACCACCCGATGAGCGCGACGCCGAGGATCGTGAGCGGCATCGTGACCAGCAGCAGCCGCCACACCGGCGACCAGGCCCGCCAGCACGCCCACGTGCGGAGGTCGAGCGAGCGGTCGATGGCCAGGCCGACGCCCATCAGCGCGACCAGCACGGTGAACTCGGTGACGTGGGTGATCAGGTCGCGGTGGTCCTGCGGCTCCAGGCTGACGTCGCCCGCGAGCGGCAGGAGTCCCAGCACCATGCCCACCCCGACCAGCACCATCGGCGGCGACAGCGCGATGCGGCGGGTGGCCTGCGGCAGGACGATCGCGAGCAGCAGGGACAGGCCGAAGAGGAAGTAGACCGCGGGTCCGGTCATCGGGATCGCCGTGCGGGCGGCGGTCGTCACGGGGGAGGGCACCCCTCAGCGTCCCAGTGAGCAGCCCCCGCTGTCAGTTCTGTCACCCGGATGGGCGGTCAGTCCTTGCCGCCTGGCGTCGTACGTCGCCTGGCTCTCGTCGATCGCCTGCTCGTAGGCCGTGACCAGGCCGGCGATGGTGAGCGGCTTGAGCCGGTGGACGAACTCGCGGAGCTGCTCGGCGGTGTAGCCGGCCTCGCGGAACTGCGGCCACACCATGGTGCGGACGATCTCGGACAGCTCCTCGGCGACCTGCCGGCCGTGCTCGGCGTACACCTCGGCGACGGCCGCGGCCGCCTCGGGCGAGATGCCCATCCCCGACAGGCCGCCGGGCACGTCGACGTCGCGGTCGCCGGTGACGGGGGCGAGGAGGGAGAGGTGCAGCGCGATGTCGGAGGGGGTGGCCGTGGCGGGGATGGCGTCGACGTACTTCTCGATCGCCGACAGCGTGAAGCCGTGGCCCTGGAGCTCGCGGACGAGCTCGAGACGGGCGACGTGGTCGGGGCCGTAGTAGCCCGAGCGGCCGCGGCGCACCGGCGAGGGGACCAGGCCGCGCGAGGCGTAGAAGCGCACGTTGCGCGCGCTCACCCCGGTGCGTGCGGTCAGCTCGTCGAGCGTGAGCAGCTCCGGCTCCACCTCCACTCCGCCTCCTCGGTCTCCACTGGTTCCTCTCGTGACGCCGGACACACCTGTTGGACTGTGACAGTAATGGTGTCACAATCGCTGGCATGGCAGAAGCATTCGTCTACGACCACATCCGGACGCCTCGTGGCCGCGGCAAGGCCGTCGGCTCGCTGCACGAGGTCAAGCCCGTCGATCTGGTCGTCGGACTCCTCGACGAGCTCAAGACCCGCAACCCCACGCTCGACCCGGCCCGCGTCGACGACGTCGTGCTCGGTGTCGTGACCCCCATCGGCGACCAGGGCGGCGACATCGCGAAGACCGCCGCCCTCAAGGCCGGCTACCCCGAGACCGTCGCGGGCGTGCAGCTCAACCGCTTCTGCGCCTCCGGGCTCGAGGCCGTCAACCAGGCCGCGCAGCGCGTGCGCTCCGGCTTCGAGGACCTGATCCTCGCCGGCGGCGTCGAGTCGATGAGCCGCGTGCCGATGGGCAGCGACGGCGGTGCGTGGGCGATGGACCCGGCCACCGCGCTGGAGACCGGCTTCGTGCCGCAGGGCATCGGCGCCGACCTGATCGCGACGATCGAGGGCTGGAGCCGCGAGGACGTCGACGCCTACGCCGCCGAGTCCCACCACCGCGCCGCCAAGGCGTGGGCCAACGGCTACTTCGACAACGCCGTCATCCCGGTGCGCGACCTCTCCGGCGTGATCGTGCTCGACCGTGACGAGACCGTCCGCCCCGACACCTCGGTCGAGGGCCTCGCCGGCCTCAAGCCGTCGTTCGCGCAGATCGGTCGCGACGCCGGGTTCGACGACGTGGCGCTCGAGAAGTACCACTGGGTCCCCGCGATCGACCACGTCCACCACGCCGGCAACTCCTCGGGCATCGTCGACGGCGCGGCCGTGATGGCGATCGGCACCGAGGAGGTCGGTACGTCGATGGGGCTGACGCCGCGCGCCCGCATCATCGCGACCGCCGTGTCGGGCGCCGACCCCACGATCATGCTCACCGGCCCGGCTCCCGCCGCCCGCAAGGCGCTCGCCAAGGCCGGCCTCGAGGTCGAGGACATCGACCTCTTCGAGATCAACGAGGCCTTCGCCGCCGTCGCGATGCGCTTCATGCGCGACCTGGGCATCAGCCACGACATCACCAACGTCAACGGCGGCGCCATCGCGATGGGCCACCCGCTCGGCGCCACCGGCGCGATGATCCTCGGCACCCTCGTCGACGAGCTCGCCCGCCGCGACCAGAAGCGCGGCCTCGCCACGCTCTGCGTCGGCGGCGGCATGGGCATCGCCACGATCGTCGAGCTGGTCTGACCCTCCCGTTGGTCGAGGAGGTCGCGCAGCGACCGTCGCGAGACCAGCCCCTACCTGCCGAGCCTGGTCTCGTGACGGGACTTCGTCCCTCCTCGACCACCGAATGCGAAGGAGAGCCCCACATGAGCACCACCGCACACCCAGACCGCCGTCCGCTACGACCGCGACGCCGACGGCATCGTCACGCTGACCCTCGACGACCCGAACGCCAGCGCGAACACGATGAACGAGCTCTACCAGTCGTCGATGCAGGCCGCCGTCGAGCGGTTGTACGACGAGCAGGACGACGTCACCGGCGTCGTGCTGGCCAGCGCGAAGAAGACCTTCTTCGCCGGCGGCAACCTCAAGAGCATGGTGAAGGCGACGGCCGACGACGCCGACGAGATCTTCGCGATGGGCGAGGCCGTCAAGGCCAGCCTCCGCAGGCTCGAGACCTTCCCCCGTCCCGTCGTCGCCGCGATCAACGGCGCGGCCCTCGGTGGCGGGCTCGAGATCGCCCTCGCTGCCAACCGCCGCATCGCCGTCGACGACCGCTCGGTCAAGATCGGGCTGCCCGAGTCGACGCTCGGCCTGCTGCCGGGCGGCGGCGGCGTCACCCGCGTCGTACGCATGCTGGGCCTGCAGTCCGCGCTGATGGACGTGCTGATGCCGGGCACGCAGTTCGACCCGCAGGGCGCGCTGGCCAAGGGGCTCATCGACGAGGTGCTCCCCACCCGCGAGGAGCTCGTGCCGGCTGCGAAGGCGTGGATCCTCGACGCACCAGGACGAGGACTCGGCGAAGAACCCGTGGGACCGCGCGGGCTACAAGATGCCCGGCGGGACCCCGAAGACGCCGGCGCTGGCCCAGTTCCTGCCGGCCTTCCCGGCGCTGCTGCGCAAGCAGACCAAGGGTGCGATCTACCCCGCGCCGCGCGCGATCATGAGCGCCGCGGTCGAGGGCGCGCAGGTCGACTTCGACACCGCGTCGCGCATCGAGAGCCGCTACTTCACCAGCCTGGTCGTCAGCCAGCAGTCCAAGAACATGATCCAGGCCTTCTTCTTCGACCTCCAGGCGATCAACTCCGGATCCCTGCGCCCGCAGGGCATCGAGCGCTGGCAGGCCACCAAGGTCGGCGTCCTCGGCGCCGGGATGATGGGCGCCGGCATCGCCTACTCGTGCGCCCGCGCCGGGATGCAGGTCGTGCTCAAGGACGTGTCGGCCGAGGCCGCGGAGAAGGGCAAGGCCTACACCGCGAAGCTCAACGCCAAGGGCATCGAGCGCGGCAAGATCACGCAGGAGAAGGCCGACGAGCTGCTCGGCCGGATCACCGCGACCGCCGACCCCGCCGACCTCGCCGGCTGCGACCTGGTCATCGAGGCCGTCTTCGAGGACCCGTCGCTCAAGGCGAAGGTCTTCGCCGAGGTGGCGCCGTTCGTGAACGACGACGCGCTGCTCTGCTCCAACACCTCGACGCTGCCGATCACCGAGCTCGCCGGCGGCATCGACCGCCCGGCCGACTTCATCGGGCTGCACTTCTTCAGCCCCGTCGACAAGATGCCGCTCGTCGAGATCATCCGCGGTGCGGAGACGTCCGACCTCGCGCTCGCCAAGGCGTACGACGTCGTGCAGCAGATCCGCAAGACGCCGATCGTCGTCAACGACTCGCGCGGCTTCTACACCTCGCGCGTCATCGGCACGCAGATCAACGAGGGCCTGACGATGCTCGCCGAGGGCGTGCACCCGGTGTCGCTGGAGCGGGCCGCGACGTCGGCCGGCTTCCCGGTCGGGCCGCTGCAGATCAGCGACGAGCTCAACATGGAGCTGATGGCCAAGATCCGCAAGGCCACCGAGGACGCCGCGGAGCGCGAGGGCGTCGACCTGGGTGACTACCCCGCCGGCGACGTCATCGCGACGATGATCGGCCTCGGCCGCCCGTCGCGGCTGAAGGGCGCCGGCTTCTACGACTACGACGACAACGGACGTCGTACGACGCTGTGGCCCGGGCTCGCCGAGCACTTCCCCGTCGCGGAGCAGCAGGTCCCGATCCGCGACGTGCGCGACCGGATGCTCTTCATCGAGGCGCTCGAGACCGCGAAGTGCTTCGAGGAGGGCGTGCTCACCTCGGCCGCCGCTGCCAACATCGGCTCGATCATGGGCATCGGCTTCCCGCCGCTCACCGGCGGCGCGGCCCAGTTCATGACCGGCTGGCAGGCGCTCGACGAGACCGGCCACGGCGTCGGCCCGGTCGGCCTGGACGCCTTCCTGGCCCGCGCCGACGAGCTGGCCGAGGCGTACGGCGACCGCTTCCGCCCGACGCCCTACCTCCGCGACCTCGCGGCGAAGGGCGAGTCCTTCCCCGCCTGACCTCGAGTCGGCGCATCTGTGCGCGACAGGGGTGCCGAGTCGGCGCGAATGTTCGCGTAGAACCCGCCGAGTCGGCGCGAATGTTCGCGTAGAACCCGCCGAGTCGGCGCGTTTGTACGGGGTGGTTCGTACAGATGCGCCGACTCGCCCCGTTTCCGACGTACAGATGCGCCGACTCGACGCGTTTCCGGTGTGCAGGCGCGCCGACTCGGCGAGAATCGTCGGGTGAGCCAGACCCCCGCCGTCGTCGTCCGCGACCTCCACGTCCGCTTCGGTGACGTCGAGGCGGTGTCGGGCGTCGACCTGACCGCGGACAGCGGGCAGGCGACCGCGCTTCTCGGACGCAACGGCGCGGGCAAGTCGACGACCATGAAGGTCCTCGCGGGTGTCGTGCCGCCGACCGCCGGTGAGGTCACCGTCGCCGGTCACGACGCCGCGACCGACGCGCTCGGCGTCAAGCGGGTCGTCGGCTACTGCCCCGACGTCGGCGGCCTCGTGCCGCGGGCCACGCCGTGGGAGCACCTGCAGCTCAGCGCCCGGCTCCGCCGGATGGACGACTGGGAGGAGCGCGGCCGCGACATGCTGGAGCGCTTCGAGCTCGGCGACGTCGCGCACCGGGTCGTCGGCGGGTTCAGCCACGGCATGAGCCGCCGGCTCAGCGTCGTCCTGGCGGCACTCCACGAGCCGCCCGTGCTCCTGCTCGACGAGCCCTTCGACGGCGTCGACCCGCTCGGCGTCGAGGCGACGCTCGAGGTCGTCGCCGACGCCCGGGCGCGCGGCGCCTGCGTCCTGCTCTCCACCCACCTGCGCGACCTGGCCCTCGAGGCCTGCGGCAACGCGGTCGTGCTGCGCGGTGGCAACCGCGTCGCCGCGATGCAGGCCGGCGAGCTGACCGGCGAGGCCTACCGTGCGCTCCTCGACTGACTCCTGGGCCGACGCACTGCGCGACACCGGCCACCTGGTCGCGTTCCGCGCCCGGACCGTACGCCGACGCGGTGCCTCGTTCGTCGGCCTGGTCGTCGTCCTCGGGCTGACCGCCGTCTTCGCGATCGCGCCCAACGGCTTCGAGCTCAGCGGCTCGGGGTCGGCCGCGCTCGACCGGGCGGTGGCCGCGCTGGAGGACAACCTCGGCGGGGCCTTCCTCGGCTTCCTGCTGCTCGGCATCAGCGCCGCGATGGGCAGCGGCGGCGGCCGCGAGCTGCTGTCGCGCAGCGAGGTGGCGATCCACCCGGTCAGCCCGGTCACCGAGCACCTCGGCGCCCTCCTGCTCGCCCCGCTCAACCTGGCCTGGCTCGTCCAGATGTGGGGCCTGCTCACCGTCACCTCGCTCGTCACGGCGCCCGACCGCCTGCTCGGTGCGCAGCTCGTGGTGCTCGCCTGGGTGCTCGCCGCGACCGCGCTCGGCCAGGCCGTCGGCTGGGCCGCGGAGGGCGTACGTCGTACGCCCCACGGCGTCGTCGTGGTCCGCGTCGTCAGCAGCGTGGTCGTCGTCCTCCTCGCCGGCCTGCACCTCGCCGGCGCGCTCGGCCCGGTCGTCCGCTCGCTGCCGACGACCTGGCTCGCCGAGTCCGCCCAGACCTCGAGCTGGCCGGTGGCCGTGCTCGTCCTGCTGGCCCTCGCGGTCGTCGGCGTCGTCGTCGGCGCCCGCCCCGCGGCGTGGGCCCTCGGACTGCCGCCGCGCGAGGAGCTGCGCGTCCAGTCCGGCGTCCACGAGGCACGGCACGCGCCCGAGCCGCGCTGGGGCTCGCCCGACCGGGCGCTCCTGCACCGGCTCGACCGCGGTTCGGTCTGGCGGTCGGTCGGCATGCGGCGCGGCCTGATGGTCCTCGGCATCGGCCCCGGACTCGTCGCGCTCGTCGCCGGCCTCCAGTGGAGCTCGGTGATGCTCCTCCCCGGCCTGACCGCGAGCGGTGCCGCGCTGCTGTTCGGCGTCAACGCGTGGTGCCTCGACGGCAAGGGCATGGTGTGGCGCGAGACCCTCCCGGTGTCCGCCGCCGACGTGTTCGGCGTACGCACCCTCGTCGTCGCCGAGTGCATGGCGATGGTGTCCGGCGTGACCATCGTCCTCGCCCTGCTGCGCAACGGGATGCCACCGCTCGTCGTCGGCGCAGCGGTGCTGTCGTGCTGGGCGGTCGTGATCGTGCAGGTCCTCGCGATCGTGATGACCTGGTCGGTCCGCTCGCCCTTCGGCGTCGACCTGTCCTCGCCGCGCGCGACCCCTGCGCCGCACGCGTCCATGGCGGCGTACGCCGGCAAGCTCTCGCTCGTCACCACGCTCACCGGGATGGTCTTCACGACCATCTCGACCGGCCCGTGGGCCTGGCTGCCCCCGGCCGTGGCGGTCCCGTTCCTGGCGTACTCGGTCTGGAAGCTCCGCCGCGCCCGCCGCCGCTGGCTCGCGCCCGCCGAGCGGGCTCGCGTCGTGCTGACCGTCGCCGCCGTCTGAGGCTGCCTTCTTGTCGTGATCCCCGGCTGACCGGCGCTTCCTGAACTTGTCAGGCCGTGCACGGCCCGACAAGTTCAGCGATCCCCGGCTAGACCGGGGATCACGCAGCGACGTGTCGGTCCCATGCATACGTGGTATACATACCCGGTATCCATCGCTCACGGGGGCAGGTGGGACGCGACCACGGAGGCACGGATGTCGATCCGGCAGGCGATGCTGGCGATCCTCGAGCAGGGGCCGATGTACGGCTACCAGCTCAGGGCGGAGTTCGAGCAGCGGACGGGGGAGACCTGGCCGCTCAACATCGGGCAGGTCTACACGACCCTCACCCGGCTCGAGCGTGACGGACTGGTCGAGGTCGTCGTTGACGAGGCAGGGAGCGGGAACGCCGGGCACGGGGGTGTCGGCGAACCGCTCGGGTCCGATCGCACGCACGTCTACCGCGCGACCGAGGCCGGACGGAGCGAGGTGTCGGAGTGGTTCGCCACTCCGGTGCCTCGCACCCAGCCGCCGCGCGACGAGCTCGCGATCAAGCTCGCGATCGCCGTGACGCTGCCCGCCGTCGACGTCGGCACGATCATCCAGCGCCAGCGCAGCGCCACCATGGCCTCGCTCCAGGACTACACCCGCCTCAAGCGCACCGGCCGCGCGGCGACGCCGCAGGAGCCCGCCGACCTCGCCTGGAGCCTCGTGCTCGACGCCCTGGTCTTCGACGCGGAGGCCGAGGTCCGCTGGCTCGACCACTGCGAGGCCCGGCTGCGTCGCGCCGCCGCGGAGCGCGAGGGCGTACGACGAGACGCGTCCGCCGCGACGTCCGAGGGGGTCACCCGATGAACGCCGTCCTCCACCTCGCCGCCGTCTCGCGCGTCCACGGCGAGGCCGCCACCGAGGTGCACGCGCTCCGCAGCGTCACCTTCCGCGCCCACCCCGGCGAGCTCGTCGCCGTCATGGGGCCGTCCGGCTCCGGCAAGTCGACGCTGCTGACCCTCGCCGGAGGCCTCGACGCCCCGACGTCCGGCTCGGTCTGGATCGAGGGCACCGACCTCGCCTCGCTCGACAACGCCGGGCGCGCACGCATCCGGCGTACGTCGGTGGGCTACGTGTTCCAGGACTTCAACCTGATCCCCGCGCTGACCGCCGCCGAGAACGTCGCCCTGCCCCGCGAGCTCGACGGCGAGAAGTCGAAGATCGCGCGCCGCCTGGCGATCACCGCCCTCGAGGAGGTCGGCATCGCCGACCTCGCCGACCGCTTCCCCGACGAGATGTCGGGCGGCCAGCAGCAGCGCGTCGCGATCGCCCGCGCGATCGTCGGCGAGCGCCGGCTGATCCTGGCCGACGAGCCCACGGGCGCGCTCGACACCGACACCGGCGAGGAGATCCTCCGGTTGCTCCGCGCGCGCTGCGACGCCGGCGCCGCCGGCGTGATGGTGACCCACGAGGCCCGGCACGCCGCCTGGGCCGACCGCGTGGTCTTCCTGCGCGACGGCGTCATCGTCGACGAGACCGGCGCCGACGAGCCCGAGCAGCTGCTGGCGGAAGAGGCCGGCCGGTGAGCGGTTGGCGCCCGGCGCTGCGCATCGCCTGGCGCGACGCGCTGCGCCACCGGGGCCGCAGCATCCTCGTGCTGGTCATGATCAGCCTGCCGGTGCTGGCCGTCAGCGCCTCCGCGATCATCATCAAGACGTCCCAGGTCGAGGGCATCGAGAAGGCCGACCGCTTCCTCGGCTCCGCGTCCGCCCGGATCGTCACGGAGGGACGGGGCGAGGTGCTGCAGGCGCCCGACCCCACTGACGGCGAGTCGGTGGTGCTCGACGAGATGGACTACGACCACGCGCCGGCGGAGGCCGACCTGCTCGGTGCGCTCGGCCGCGACGCCCGGCTCGTGCCGATCACCTCCGGCTGGGCGGGAGCTCGCCTGGGCGAGCGGGTCATCAACTTCAGCACCACCGGCGTCGACCTCCGCGACCCGGTCGCCGAGGGCCTCTTCGAGCTCGAGAGCGGCCGTCTGCCGAGTGCTGCGGGCGAGGTGGTCGTCAACGACGCGATGCTCGACAAGGGCCTGTCGGTGGGCGACGAGATCGACGTGGCCGGCACCGAGCTGACGATCGTCGGCGTCGGCCGCGACGCGACCTCGCGCACCTACCCGGTGGTGCTCGGTTCCGCCGCCGACCTGCCGGGCAACGACTCGGGTGGCTACAGCGAGTGGCTCGTCGACTCCGGCCCCGTGTCGTGGGAGCAGGTCCGCGCCCTCAACGCGCTCGGCGGCGTCGTCACCTCGCGCGCGGTCCTCGCCGATCCACCCGACGTCGCCGCCTTCGCCGAGCAGATGGGCTACGACACCGGCAGCAACGAGACCGTCGCCGTGATCGTGCTGATCATCGTGATGGCGCTGATCGAGGTCGTGCTGCTCGCCGGGCCGGCCTTCGCGGTGGGTGCGCGTCGACACGCCCGCACGCTCGCGCTCATCGCCGCGTCGGGAGGTACGCCGGCGCAGTCCCGACGCGTCATCCTCGGCAGCGGCGTCGTGCTCGGTGCAGTCGCGTCCGGCGTCGGTCTGCTCCTCGGGATGGTCCTCGGGTGGGCACTGCTCCCGCTCGTGCAGCGGTTCGACGGGGACTGGTTCGGTCCGTTCGAGCTGCCGTGGCTCTACCTCGCCGCGATCGTCGCCTTCGGCCTGGCCTCCGCGGTCCTCGCCTCCGTCGTACCTGCGTGGCTCGCGAGCCGCCAGGACGTCGTCGCCGTGCTGGCCGGTCGCCGCGGTGACCGGCGCCCGCGTGCGTCGACCCCGGTCGTCGGGCTGGTGCTCCTCGGGGTCGGGGTGGCCGTGTCGGCCTACGGTGCCGTCACCTCCGACAACGGCAACGGTGCCTTCTGGATCGCCGGTGCCGCGATCGTGTCGGTGCTCGGCATGATCCTGGTGGTGCCGGTGGTGGTGGCTGCCATCGCGCGGGCGTCGGGCCGGCTGCCGCTGACGACGAGGTACGCCGCCCGCGACGCTGCGCGCCACCGCGCCCGGACGGTGCCCGCCGTGGCGGCGGTCGCGGCGACGGTCGCGGGCGTCGTCGCCCTCGGGATCGCCAACGCCAGTGACGAGAAGGAGAACGAGAAGACCTACGTTGCCCAGACCCAGATGGGCACCGGCTTCGTCACCTGGGGCCCCGACGTGCTGCCCGGCGAGGCGGCGCCCGACCCCGCCGACGTGTGGCCGCGGATCGAGGACGCGATCGACAGGGCCGCGCCGGACGTCACGGTGGGCGTGCTGCGTGGACCCGACGAGATCGGCGACGAGCACGGCTACACCAGCACGATGGTGCAGCTGCCGACCGACGTCGAGGAGCGGACGTGGGGCCTGCAGGTCTACGGGCCCCTGGTGACCGTCGCCGACAGCACCGAGCTGCTCTTCGCCGACCCGGACGTCGAGGAGGTCGCCGACGCGGCCCTCGCCGCGGGCCGGGCGGTGGTGTTCGCCACGTCGGGTGACGAGGTCGCGGAGGCGAGACTGCGCAGCGAGACCTGGCGCGAGGGCGCGGAGCAGCCCGACGTGGAGACCTCGGACGCGTTCGAGGCCCAGGTCGTGCGGTGGCCGGGTGGGGCTGCGCCGACCAGTGCGATCCTCCCCACTGCGCTGGCCGAGGAGGTCGGCATGGACGTGGTCACGTCGCGGCTGGTCCTCACCGGCGACCTCGACCAGGACACCCAGACCCGGATCGAGGAGCAGACCCTGGGTGCCGCGGCGGGCTCGTACACCTACGTCGAGCGCGGCTACCAGCGTCCGCCCGAGGCGACGATCGTCCTGCTCGTGCTGGGCGCCCTCGGGGGAGTGCTCATGCTCGGCGGCACGTTGACCGCGACCTTCCTGGCGCTCTCCGACGCGCGCCCCGACCTCGCCACGCTGTCCGCTGTCGGCGCGGCCCCGCGGACCCGGCGCCGGATCGCGGCGGCGTACGCCCTGGTGATCGGCTTCGTCGGCGCGATCCTGGGGGTGGTGGTGGGCTTCGTGCCCGGCATCGCCATCTCGAGACCGCTGACCAGCACGAACTTCTCGGGCACCGACGCGCGCGGCCCCTACCTCGACGTGCCTGGCTGTTGATCGCCGCGATCGTGCTGGTGCTGCCGCTCCTGACCGCCGCGGTCGTCGGGCTGTCGGCCCGCTCCCGGCTGCCGCTGGTGGCCCGCCTCGACTGAGCGACTCCGGGTATCCAGGGCGAGATGGCACGCGCCACGGCCGATCGCGCGACCATCTCTCCCATGGATACCGCTGAACCGGGTCACAAAAAGTCAGGCTTGACTGTTTGTTTGTACGACGGCAGGCTGAGGCCGTGCCCTCCGTCGACAGCCCCGCCCGCGTGCCGCAGGCCGACCGGACCCGCGCGATGCGGGCCCGGCTGCTGGAGGCGACGGTCGAGCTGCTGGTCGAGCGAGGGTTCGCCGGGACGTCGACGACCCTCGTCTCCGAGCGGGCGGGCGTGAGCCGGGGCGCGCAGCTGCACCACTTCCCGACCAAGAACGACCTCGTCGTGGCCGCGGTCGAGCACCTGGCGCAGCGGCGCGGGGACGAGCTCGGCGAGGCGGCGACGCACCTGCCGACGGGGCAGCGGCGCACGCGTGCCGTGCTCGAGATGCTCGGTGACCACTTCTCCTCCCCGGTCTTCTCCGCGGCCCTCGAGCTCTGGGTGGCCGCCCGCACCGACGAGGCGCTCCGGGCGGCGGTCGGTCCGCTCGAGCAGCGGGTGGGCCGGGAGACGCACCGCCTCACCGTCACCGCGCTGGGGGCCGACGAGTCGAGGCCCGGCGCGCGCGAGCTCGTGCAGGCCACCCTCGACCTGGTCCGCGGGCTCGGCCTGGCGTCCACCATCTCCGACGACTCCGCCCGCCGCCGCCGGATCCTGCGCGAGTGGGCCGACGTGCTCGACAAGGAGCTGACGACATGACCGACGTGCTGACGCAGGTGCTCGCCGACCTCACCGCCGAGGGCGACCGGCTCGAGGCGCTGGTCCGCGACCTCGACGCCGCCGGCTGGCAGACCCCGACGCCCGCCCCCGGCTGGGACGTCGCGACCCAGGTCGCCCACCTCGCGTGGACCGACGAGGTGGCGCTGAAGGCGGCGACGGACAAGCAGGCGTGGGACGCCGTCGTGCTCGGCGCGATCAACGATCCCGAGGGCTTCGTCGACCAGCAGGCCCACGAGGTCTCGCGCGACCCCGACCTGATGACGCGCTGGCGCGACACCCGCGCGGCCCTGCGCGAGGCGCTGACGGCGTACCCCCGCGGGGAGAAGATGCCGTGGTTCGGCCCGCCGATGTCGGCCACGTCGATGGCGACCGCGCGGCTGATGGAGACGTGGGCGCACAGTCTCGACGTCCACGAGGGGCTCGGCGCAGCTGTCGAGGACACCGACCGGATCCGCCACGTCGCCCACCTCGGCGTCCGCACCCGCAACTTCGCCTTCGCGGTGCACGGCCTCGACGCACCCGCCGAGGAGTTCCGGATCGACCTCGTCTCGCCGTCCGACGACGTGTGGTCGTGGGGACCGGAGGACGCCGCCCAGACCCTCACCGGGAGCGCCGGCGACTTCTGCCGTCTCGTCACCCAGCGGGTCCACCGTGCCGACACCGACCTCGTCGCCACCGGTCCCGACGTCGACCGCTGGCTCGACATCGCCCAGGCCTTCGCCGGCCAGCCGGGCGAGGGACGGTCGCCGCGATGATCGACGCCCAGCGACCAGCCGTACGGATCGGCAACTGCTCCGGCTTCTACGGCGACCGCCTCAGCGCGATGCGCGAGATGCTCGAGGGCGGCGAGCTCGACGTGCTCACCGGCGACTACCTCGCCGAGCTGACGATGCTCATCCTCGGCAAGGACCAGCTCAAGGACCCGAGCCTCGGCTACGCCCGCACCTTCGTCCGCCAGGTCGAGGACTGCCTCGGCCTCGCGCTCGAGAGCGGCGTGAAGCTCGTCGCCAACGCGGGCGGCCTCAACCCCGCCGGCCTCGCCGACAAGCTCCGCGAGGTCGCCACCGGCCTCGGCCTCGACCCGGCGATCGCCCACGTCGAGGGCGACGACGTACGCCACCTCGACCTGGAGGGTGCGCTCACCGCCAACGCCTACCTCGGTGGCTTCGGCATCGCCGCCGCGCTGACCGCAGGCGCGGACGTCGTCGTGACCGGACGCGTCACCGACGCCTCGCTCGTCGTCGGCCCGGCCGTCGCGCACCACGGCTGGAGCGCGACGTCGTACGACGAGCTGGCGGGCGCCGTCGTCGCCGGCCACGTCATCGAGTGCGGCACGCAGGCGACGGGCGGCAACTTCAGCGGGTTCCTCGACGCTCCCCGACCGGGGCAGGCCGCTCGGCTTCCCGATCGCGGAGGTGGCGGCCGACGGGTCGAGCGTCATCACCAAGCACGCCGGCACCGGCGGCGCGGTCACCGTCGACACCGTCACCGCGCAGCTCGTCTACGAGATCCAGTCCACGCGCTACCTCGGCCCCGACGTCACGGTCCACCTCGACGCGCTCCGGCTCGAGGAGGTCGGCGAGGACCGGGTCGCGATCACGGACGTCGTCGGCGAGGCGCCGCCCGAGCAGCTCAAGGTCTGCGTCAACGAGCTCGGCGGCTGGCGCAACACCGCGGAGTTCGTGCTGACCGGGCTCGACGTCGAGGCCAAGGCGGAGTGGGTGCGCGACCAGCTCGGCGGCCGGCTGACCGCCGGCGAGGTCGTCTGGTCGGACGTCACCGCACCCCCGGCCGACGCGCCCACCGAGGAGTCCGCCTCGACCCTGCTGCGCTGCACCGTGAAGGACCCGTCGCCCGACCCGGTCGGCCGCGCGTTCACCTCCGCGGTCGTCGAGCTCGCGCTGGGCTCCTACCCCGGCTTCACGATGACCGCCCCGCCCGCCGCGGCCACGCCGTTCGGCATCTACCGCGCGGCCTACGTCGACCGCGCCGACGTCACCCACACCGTCGTCCACGCCGACGGCACCCGCGAGGTCGTCGCCGACCCCGGCCTCGGCGTGCCCCAGGGCGAGGCACCCGGCGCCCGCCCGTCGCCGTACCCCGGCCGCACCGACGTGCTCACCCGCCGCCTGCCGCTCGGCACGTTCGTCCACGCGCGCTCCGGCGACAAGGGCGGCGACGCCAACGTCGGGCTCTGGGTGGCGCACGACGGCGTCGACGCCGAGACGTACGACGCCCGCGTGCAGTGGCTGTTCAAGCTGATGTCGCCGCGCGGGATCCCCGCGCTCCTCCCCGAGGCCGACGGGCTCGACGTGGAGGTCTGGCTGCTGCCGCACCTCGGCGCGGTGAACCTCGTCCTCCACGGCCTGCTCGGCGACGGGGTCGCGGCCTCGCCGCGCTTCGACCCGCAGGCCAAGGGGCTCGGCGAGTGGCTGCGGTCGCGGCTGGTCTCGATCGAGGACTCGCCTCGATATGACGGCAGAGCGCGACGCACTGCGGGCGACCGCGGCGGAGTTCACGCGCCGCGAGGTCGTGCCGCACCTGCAGGAGTGGGAGGACGCGGGCGAGATCCCGCGCGCGCTGCACCGCACGGGCCGGGGACCTCGGGCTGATCGGGGTCGCCTTCCCCGAGTCGGTCGGCGGGAGCGGCGGCGACCTGCTCGACTCGGTGGCGATGCAGGAGGCGATGTTCGACGCCGGTGCGTCGAGCGGCCTGATGGCCGGCCTCTTCACCAGCGGCATCGCGCTGCCGCACATCGCGGCGTCCGGCAACGCCGACCTGGTCGACCGCTTCGTCAGGCCCACGCTGGCCGGCGACCTCATCGGATCGCTGGCGATCACCGAGCCCGGCGGCGGGTCCGACGTCGCGCGGATCAGCACGCGTGCGGTGCCCGACGGCGACCACTACGTCGTCGACGGCGCGAAGACCTTCATCACCTCCGGCGTCCGGGCCGACTTCGTCACGGTCGCCGTCCGCACCGGCGGCCCGGGCCACGCCGGCCTCTCGCTGCTGGTCGTCGAGAAGGGCACGCCCGGCTTCACCGTCGACCGGGGACTGCGGAAGATGGGCTGGCACTGCTCCGACACCGCCGAGCTGTCCTTCGTCGGCTGCCGGGTGCCGGCCGCGAACCTCGTCGGCGCCGAGGGCACCGGCTTCGGCCAGATCGCCGACCAGTTCGTCGTCGAGCGGATCGCGCTCGCCGTCCACGGCTACGGCATCGCGGCGCGCTCCCTCGACCTCGCGGCGGCCTACGCCCGCGACCGGCAGACGTTCGGCCGACCCCTGACCGACAACCAGTCCGTCCAGCACACGCTGGTCGAGATGCGCCGCCAGGTCGAGGTCGCCCGCACCTACACGCGCCACGTCGCCGCCCGCCACGTCGCGGGGGAGTTCGTCGTCGCCGAGGCGTGCCTGGCCAAGCAGACCGCGGTGGACTGCGCGGCCCACGTCTGCGACCGGGCCGTCCAGCTGTTCGGCGGCACCGGCTACATGCACGGCACCGAGGTGGAGCGGCACTACCGCGACGCCCGGATCCTGCCGATCGGCGGCGGCGCCGACGAGGTGCTGCGCGACCTGACGGCCAAGCTGATGGGTTATGCGTCGATGAAAGGACTTCCCGATGATCAAGCTGCCTTCCCTCGGTGACGAGGTGTCGGTCTGGATGGACGCCCCTCCGCGGAGGTGTGGGACCTCGTCAGCGACGTGACGCGGATCGGCGAGTTCAGCCCGGAGACCTTCGAGGCGAAGTGGACCCGCGGCTCGACCGGGCCCGAGGTGGGGGCGTACTTCGCCGGCCACGTGAAGCGCAACGGCGTCGGACCGACGTACTGGTCGCCGTGCCGCGTCACCGCGTGCGAGCCCGAGTCGGTCTTCGAGTTCTCCGTCGGCACCGACGCGATCACCGTCAACAACTGGGGCTACCGGCTCGAGCCGAAGGACGGCGGCACGCTCGTCACGGAGTACTTCCGGATGGAGCCGTCGCTCTACACGCGCGTCTACTGGACCCTGCTCGGCGCCCTGCGCGGGCGCACCAACCGCAACGGCATGCGGACGACGCTGGAGCGGATGAAGGCGGTGGTCGAGAAGTGAATCTCGATACGCCACCTCGTTCCTCGGCGGCTACTCGATCACCGAATGCTGTCGCGATGCTCGAGAAGATCGCCGACCTCGACGCGCAGCACGCGGTCGCGGTGGCCGGCGGCGGCGAGAAGTACGTCGACCGCCACCACGCCCGCGGCAAGCTGACGGCCCGCGAGCGGATCGAGCTGCTCGTCGACCCGGGATCGGCCTTCCTCGAGCTGTCGCCGCTGGCGGGCTGGGGCTCCGACTTCACCGTCGGCGCGTCGGTCGTGACCGGCATCGGCGTGATCGAGGGCGTCGAGTGCATGATCAGCGCCAACGACCCGACGGTGAAGGGCGGCGCGTCGAACCCCTGGACGGTCAAGAAGATCTTCCGCGCCTCGCAGATCGCCGAGGAGAACAACCTCCCCACCGTCTCGCTCGTCGAGTCCGGCGGCGCCGACCTGCCGACGCAGAAGGAGATCTTCATCCCCGGCGGGCGGCTGTTCCGCGACCTGACCAGGTCGTCGGCGCGCAAGCAGCCGACGATCGCGCTCGTCTTCGGCAACTCGACCGCGGGCGGCGCCTACGTCCCCGGCATGAGCGACTACACCGTCTTCGTCCGCGGCGGCGCCAAGGTCTTCCTCGGCGGCCCGCCGCTGGTGAAGATGGCGACCGGCGAGGAGTCCGACGACGAGTCGCTCGGTGGCGCCGAGATGCACGCCAGGGTCTCCGGCCTCGCCGACTACCTCGCCGAGGACGAGCTCGACGCGATCCGGATCGGGCGCCGGATCGTGGCCCGGCTCAACCGGCGCAGGCCCGCTGTCGGAGTCCCCGCGACGCGACGGGGAGTCTCGACACCTGGAGAGCGGTTGCAAGAGGCCTCCGAGTGTCGGACTCGCCACTCGACAAGTCAGGGCTTCGCCGAGCCCGACGCCGACCCCGAGACCCTCCTCGACCTCATCCCGACCGACCTCAAGGAGCCGTTCGACCCGCGCGAGGTGATCGTCCGGATCGTCGACGGCACGAGCGATGCGCAACGGCCGGCCGTTCGACGAGTTCAAGCCGCTCTACGGCACCTCGCTCGTCACCGGCTGGGCCGAGCTCCACGGCCACCCGATCGGCATCCTCGCCAACGCGCAGGGCGTGCTGTTCTCGGAGGAGGCGCAGAAGGCGACGCAGTTCATCCAGCTCGCCAACCAGAGCGACACCCCGCTGCTCTTCCTGCACAACACCACCGGCTACATGGTCGGCAAGGACTACGAGCAGGGCGGGATCATCAAGCACGGCGCCCAGATGCTCAACGCCGTCTCCAACAGCACCGTCCCGCACCTCAGCGTGATCATGGGCGCGTCCTACGGCGCCGGCAACTACGGCATGAACGGCCGCGCCTTCGACCCGCGCTTCCTCTTCACCTGGCCGAGCGCGAAGTCCGCGGTGATGGGGCCGGCCCAGCTCGCGGGCGTCCTCTCGATCGTGGCCCGCGCGGCCACCGAGGCCAAGGGACAGGAGTACGACGAGGAGGGCGACGCCGGCATGCGCGCGATGGTCGAGCAGATGGTCGAGGAGCAGTCGCTGCCCTACGCGCTGTCCGGGATGCTCTACGACGACGGGGTCATCGACCCCCGCGACACCCGCACCGTCCTGGCGATCTGCCTGAGCGTCATCGGCAACACCACGTGGACCGGTGGCCAGGGATACGGGGTGTTCCGATGATCCGCACGACTGCTCGTCGCCAACCGTGGCGAGATCGCGCGCCGGGTCTTCGCCACCTGCCGCCGTCTCGGCATCGAGACCGTGGCGGTCCACTCCGACGCGGATGCCGGTCTGCCGTTCGTGGCCGAGGCCGACCATGCCGTACGCCTCCCGGGCAACGCACCCGCCGACACCTACCTGCGCATCGACCTGATCGTCGAGGCCGCCCGGAGGTCCGGTGCCGACGCGGTCCACCCGGGCTACGGCTTCCTGTCCGAGAACGCCGACTTCGCGCGGGCAGTGATCGACGCCGGTCTGACCTGGGTCGGCCCGCCGCCCGAGGCGATCGAGGCGATGGGCGACAAGGTCCGCGCCAAGGAGATCGCCGCCGCGGCCGGCGTACCCGTGCTGTCCGCCCCCGAGCACCCGACCGAGGCCGACCTCCCGCTGCTCGTGAAGGCGAGCGCCGGCGGCGGTGGTCGTGGCATGCGCGTCGTACGCACCCTCGACCGGCTCGACGCCGAGATCGAGGCGGCCCGGGCCGAGGCCGAGTCGGCCTTCGGTGACGGCACGGTGTTCGTCGAGCCCTACGTCGAGGCCGGGCGCCACGTCGAGGTGCAGGTGATGGCCGACGCGGCAGGCGTGGTCGCGCTCGGCACCCGCGACTGCTCGGTGCAGCGCCGCCACCAGAAGGTCGTCGAGGAGGCGCCCGCTCCCGGCCTGTCCCCCCAGACCGAGGCCGCGATGTGCGAGGCGGCCGAGCGGCTCGCCAGCGGCATCGGCTACCGCGGTGCCGGCACGGTCGAGTTCCTCCACGACCCGGCCACCGACCGCTTCTTCTTCCTCGAGATGAACACCCGGCTCCAGGTCGAGCACCCGGTGACCGAGCTGGTCCGCGGGATCGACCTGGTCGAGGCGCAGCTGGCCGTGGCCGAGGGCCGGGGCGTCTCGCGTCGACGGACGGCACCGTCCGCCGACCGATGACGCGCGACCGGCCACGCGATCGAGGTGCGCCTCTACGCCGAGGACGCGTCCTACGTCCCCCAGAGCGGCCGGCTGCTCACCTTCGACCTCCCGGCCGACGGCGGCTTCGACCTGCTGGCGCGCAGCGGCGTCCGGGTCGACAGCGGCTTCTCGTCGGGCGACGAGGTGTCGACGTTCTACGACGCGATGCTCGCCAAGGTGATGGCGTGGGCGCCGACGCGCGAGCAGGCGATCCGGATGCTCGTCGGCGCGCTGCGAGCGCGCCCGGATCCACGGCGTCACGACCAACCGCGACCAGCTCGTCGAGATCCTCGCCGACCCGGTCTTCGTGGCCGGGGAGATGACGACGACCTGGCTGGAGTCGCGTCCGATTTCCGCTGAGTCTCCTGGCGACTCACAGGCCAGTGCGCGGAGCGCGGTCATCGCAGGAGCGCTCATGCTGGCCGCCGACGACGCTGCACGACGTACGGTCCAGCAGGGCGTCCCCGCCGCGTGGCGCAACGTCGTCGAGCCAGCCGCAGCGCACCACCTTCGAGGGCCACGAGCCGGTCGAGTGGTGGGGCACGCGCGACGGGTTCGTCGTCGACGGGGTGACGGTGCTCGAGGTCTCGCCGACCCACGCGCGGCTCGAGGTCGACGGCGTCACCACGGAGACGCGCGGACAGATGTCGTCCGACGCCCGCCGGGCGCCGCGTGAGCTGTGGGTCGACGGACCACGTTCGGTCCGCGCGTCTACGCGAGGTGCCCGCGCTTCACCGACCCCGCCGACGCGGTGGCGAGCGGCTCGCTGCTCGCGCCGATGCCCGGCACGGTCGTCAAGGTCGTGGTCGAGGCCGGGGCAGCAGGTCGCGGCCGGCGACGTCGTCCTCGTCCTCGAGGCCATGAAGATGCAGCACACCGTGACCGCGCCGCACGACGGCACGGTCACCGAGATCAACGTCGAGCCCGGTGCGCAGGTCGCGTCCGGGGAAGTCCTGGCAGTAGTGGAGGAGCACGCATGAGCAACTTCACCGAGTCCGAGGAGCGCATCGAGCTGCGCCGGCAGGTCGCCAAGCTCGCCAAGGGCTACGGCCGCGAGTGGTTCACCGAGCGCGCCCGCGCCGGCGAGAAGACCACCGACCTGTGGATGGAGATCGCCAAGGCGGGCTACCTCGGCGTCAACATCCCCGAGGAGTACGGCGGCGGTGGCGGCGGCATCGGCGACGTGGCCGCCGTCTGCGAGGAGCTCGCCGCGCAGGGCTGCCCGCTGCTGATGATGGTCGTCAGCCCGGCGATCTGCGGCACCGTCATCGCCCGCTACGGCACCGAGGAGCAGAAGCAGAAGTGGCTCCCCGGCATCTGCGACGGCACCGGCACGATGGCCTTCGCGATCACCGAGCCCGACGCCGGCACCAACTCCCACAACATCACCACCACCGCCCGCCGCGACGGCGACGAGTGGGTGCTCAAGGGCCAGAAGATCTACATCTCCGGCGTCGACGAGGCGACCAACGTCCTGGTCGTCGCGCGGGCCGAGGACGCGAGGACGGGCAAGCTCAAGCCGTGCCTGTTCGTGGTCCCGACCGACTCCGCGGGCTTCGAGTTCACCGCGATCCCGATGGAGATCGTCAGCCCGGAGAGCCAGTTCCAGGTCTTCATCGACGACGTCCGGCTGCCCGCCGACGCGATCGTCGGCGACGAGGACGGCGGTCTGGTGCAGCTCTTCGCCGGGCTCAACCCCGAGCGGATCATGGCGGCCTCCTTCTCGACCGGCCTGGCCCGCCACGCCCTCGAGAAGGCGTCGGCGTACGCCCAGGAGCGCACGGTCTTCAAGGCCCCGATCGGCTCCCACCAGGCGATCGCCCACCCGCTCGCGATGGCCCACATCGAGAACGAGCTGGCCCGGCTGATGACCCAGAAGGCGTCCGCGCTCGTCGACGCCGGCGACGACCTGGCCGCCGGCGAGGCGGCCAACATGGCGAAGTACGCCGCCGCCGAGGCCGCCGTCCACGCCGTCGACGCGGCCGTGCAGACCCACGGCGGCAACGGGATCACCCAGGAGTACGGCATGGCCGGCATGCTCGTCGCCGCCCGCGCCGGGCGGATCGCGCCGGTGAGCCGGGAGATGATCCTCAACTTCGTCGCGATGCACAGCCTGGGGCTGCCGAAGTCCTACTGACGTACTCGCTGGTCGAGGAGCGTCGCGTGCAACCGACGAGATCCAGCTCTGGCCGGACCTCCGTTCGACCGGACTTCGTCCTCCTCGACCAGCGTATGCGCGGCGTGTCGGCGGGCGGTGGCAGGATCGACGCCGTGGCCCTCGCAGACCGTCCGCTCGTGCCCGGAGGAGTGGGTGCAGCGGATCGACGCCGTGCTCGGCAGGCTGCCGCGCTGCGAGCAGGAGGCCGCCTGGACCGGCACCCGCTGGCGGGTCGGCGGCGCGACGATCGCGCACGTCTTCGGCGGGGAGGACCAGGTCTTCCGGATCACCTTCCGCGGCGAGCCCGACGAGGTCGCGGCCTTCGAGCACATGGGCGATCCCTACTTCCGCTCCGGCTGGGGCGGCAACGTCATCGGGATGGTCCTCGACGAGCGACACGGACTGGCAGGAGCTCGGCGAGCTGCTGACCGACTCCTACTGCCTCCAGGCGCCCGCCCGCCTCGCCGAGAAGGTCGAGCGCCCCGGCGCCTGAACCATCCCGCTCAGGGGCCGACCGGCACCATGGGGCCATGACCGGGACGTCGGCGACCCGCCTCGTCGGGCTCGACGTCGCCCGGTGCCTCGCGCTGCTCGGCATGGTCGCCACCCACGTGCTCGACGAGCGCACGCCGTCAGGAGACCTCACTGCGGCGCAGTGGCTGGCAGGCGGCCGTGCCTCCGCGCTCTTCGCCGTGCTCGCCGGTGTCAGCCTGGCGCTGATGACCCGCGAGCCCCTGCGCGGACGACCACTGGCGTCGCGCACCCTCGGCATCGCGGGACGGGCACTCCTCATCGGGGCGCTCGGGCTGCTGCTCGGCGCCCTCGACACCGGCATCGCGATCATCCTCACCTACTACGCGGTGCTCTTCGTGCTGGGCCTGCCGTTCACGTTCCTGCGCGTGCGCTGGCTCGCGCCGCTCGCCGTCGTCTGGGTCGTCGTGGCGCCGGTGGTCTCGCACCTGGTCCGTCCCGACCTGCCCGAGCGCGGCTTCGAGAGCCCGGCCCTCGACCAGCTGGGCGATCTCCCGCAGCTGGCGAGCGAGCTGCTGCTGACCGGCTACTACCCGGCCCTCCCGTGGCTGGCCTACCTCCTCGCCGGGCTCGCCCTCGGCCGCCTCGACCTGCGCGACCGCTCGCTGCTGGGTGCGCTGGCGCTCGGCGGCCTCGGCACCGCCGTGCTGGCGACGCAGGTCTCGCGCACGCTCGTCGACCCGGCGGTCGCGTCGGAGAACGCGACCGGGATGTACGGGACGACGCCGCCCGACGGTGACTGGAGCTGGCTGCTGCTCGTCGCGCCGCACTCCGCGACACCGTTCGACCTCGCCCAGACGATCGGCAGCGCGGTCCTGGTGATCGCCTGCTGCCTGCTGCTCGAGCGGCTCCTGCCCCGGCCTGCGACCGCCGTGCTGGCCGTCGTGTTCGGCGCCGGTGCGGCGACGCTCACGCTCTACTCGCTGCACGTGGTCATGCGGACGTCGCAGGTGTGGCCGCCCGAGGAGCCGTCGGCGTACCTCTCCCACGTCGTGGTGCTGCTCGCCGCGGGCGCGGCCCTCAGGCTGGTGCGCCTGCGCGGTCCGCTGGAGACCGTCGCCGGGCTCCCGGTCCGGCTGGCCCGGCGCGCGTCCGGGCAGCGCAGCAGCGCGCGAGTGACGGCCGGGACCTACAGCCAGGTGTTGTCGTGCTCACGCATGAAGCGGTCGTACGCGTCTGCGTCGAGGTCGCCCATGCCGGCGGCGAGACCCTCGAAGTACGCCTCGCGCGGGGCGCCCGGCGCGAAGTGGAGCAGCATCTTCGCGGGGCCGTCCTCGTTGCGGAACCCGTGGATCCCGCCGGCCGGCACGTGGGCGAAGTCGCCGGCCGCGCACTTCACCCAGTCGGTGCCGTCGTAGATCGTGACGATGCCCTCGAGGATGTAGAACGACTCGGTGATCGTCCGGTGGAAGTGGGCGTCCGGACCGCTCTGCGGGCCGGCGAACTCCCACCGGTAGAGGCCGAAGGTCCCCTGCGTCTCGGTGCCCTGCGCGAGGTAGAACACCTTGTTGCCGTTGGGGTAGACGACCGCCGGCTCGATCCCCGCCCGCACCACGTGCGCGGAGATCTCGCCGGAGTCGCCGTCGTAGAGCGGCGGTGGGTAGCTCATCAGGAGGATGCCCCCTCGTAGGTGTCCTTGACCTCCTGCGGCGAGGCCGCGTTGGGCTGGCTGATCCGGACGTGGTTGCCGAACGGGTCGCGGATGCCGAAGTCGGTGCCGTAGGGCTGCGCGACCGGCTCCTGGGTGATCTCGACGCCGGCGTCGCGGAGGGCGGCGTACGTCGCGTGGACGTCGCTGCTCTGGAGGAAGAGCCCGCCGAGCGCGCCCTTCGTGACGAGCTCGCGGACCTGGGTCGCGGTGGACTCGTCGTGCTGCGGCCCGCCGACGAGCTCGAGGAGCAGCGAGGTGTCCTGGCCGGGGACGCCGACGGTCAGCCAGCGCATGAAGCCGAGGTCGATGTCGTCGCGGGCCTCGAAGCCGAGGTGGGTCGTGTAGAAGTCGAGCGCCTCGTCCTGGTCGAGGACGGGCACGGAGCGGATGTGGAGGCTGGTGATGTGGTTGGAGTTCATGACGAGGACGCTAACGAGCCTCCACCCCGGTCCGCTTCTCCGAAAGCGCTGTCTCCGGGGCGGCTGTCTCCGGCGCGCGGGGCGCGTCCACGCCGCGATGAAGCAGGAAGGCACGGCAACCGGCTGGTGCGCGGCCCGGAACTCGGTCGGTGAGACGCCGACGATGTTGCTGAAGGTCCGGCTGAAGGTGCCGAGGCTCGCGAAGCCGACGTCCCACGCGACGTCGGTGACGGGGCGGTCGGTCTGGCGCAGCAGCGTCATCGCGCGCTCCACCCGGCGGCGCTGGAGGTAGCGGTGCGGCGTCTCGCCGTAGACGTCCTTGAAGACCCGACCGAACTGGGACGGCGACAGGTGCGCGATCGCGGCCAGCGTGGGTACGTCGAGGGGCTCGGCGTAGCGGCGGTCCATCTCGTCGCGGGCACGGAGCATCCGACGGTTGGTGTCCTCCTGGGCGGACAGCGACGGGGCCATGCGGCCGAACCTAGCCGGGAGGTGTGGGGAAAGGGCAGCGGCACGGCCCCGGGGGGAAGCCGTGCCGCTGCGGTGCGTTGAGGGCCAGTGCCCGTCGCCGTGTGATGCGGGGATAGATCTCCGTATTCGGTCGGGGGGATGATGAATACGGTGGCGAAGGGTGCGGGCCCGCGGAACGCGGCCGCTCCGGTCTCATCAGCAACCGGACATTCAGGGTGTCGTGCCGCCTCCCTCGTCGGTCGGTGACGGCTGGTCCGTCGGCTTGCCGGGCGGCGTGCTCGGCTTGCCAGTTGGCTTGTCGGTGGGCTTGTCGGTGGGCTTGCCGGTGGGCTCGGTCCGTCGGCTTCGGCGTCGGGCGTGCCGCGGCTGCTCGGTGTGCTGGCGTCGGTCGGTGCGGCTTGCCAGTCGGCTTGTCGGTGGGCTTGCCAGTGGGCTTGTCGGTGGGCTTGTCGGTGGGCTTGTCGGTCGGTTTCGACGTCGGCGTCGGCTTCGTGGTCGGCGGGCCGATCAGGTCGACGCAGTACGCCGCGACCTGCTCTGCGCCTCCGGCCTCGGCGACGAGCGCGGCGAAGGCGGCGCTGTCGAGCGACGACCCGTTGGCCGAGTGGTCCGTCGCCTGGAACGCCCGGCAGAGGCCCGCGTAGCTCGGGCTCGGGGTAGTGCCTGTGGTCGGGGACGTGCTCGTGGACCCGGTCGGGGACGTGCTCGCGGACGTGGTCGGGGACTTGGTCGGGGACTGCGGCGTGCCCGACCCGCTCGTCCCGGTCCGCTCGTCCCGGTCTCGGACGCCTCGTCCCCCGGGGTCGCGGAGGTGCTCGACGCCTCCGACGGTTTCGGGTCCTTGGCGGCGGACGACGACTCGGTGGCCCGGTCGGAGGCCTGGCCGGGAAGACCAGGAATGTGGGGCAGGTCGGCCGAGCCTGCGAGCGCGAAGCCGCCCGTGGCGAGCGCCACGACGGCGCCGGTCGCGACGACGGCGCGCACGGCGGCACGAGCGCCGCGGCGTGGTGCCGGCACGACGAAGGTGCCGCCACCCGGCGACGGGACCGTCGCGGTGCGCTGGAAGGTCGCTGCCGTGGAGTCCTCGCGGCCGAGCTCGCCCGGCTGGGCCGGACCCCCGGCGGCTGCCAGCACCTTGCCCAGCGCGCTGCCGTGCCCCGCGGGGTCGTCGAGCAGACGCTCGGCCTCGCGGCGGGACAGGTGGCGATGAGGGATGCGCATCTCACTCCGTTCAGCGCCGTGGAGGGCGCGGGTGTTACGGGTGGCGGTCGATTTTCTTCGCGAGCTGCCGCAGTCCGCGGAAGGACGCGGCCCGCACGGCGCCGGGTGACTTGCCCAGGATCTCCCCCGCGGTCACCGCGTCGAAGCCCAGCACGGTGCGCAGCATGATGGCCTCCGCCTGGTCGGGCGGGAGCGACGCGACGAGCGCGAGGGCGGCCTGGGAGTTCACCCGGCCGAGCGTGTCGCCCTCGACGTCGGCGTCGTCGAGCAGGTCCACCATCTCCTCGACCGTCCGCTCGTCGCTCGGCCGGCGCCGCGCGTGGCGCAGGTGGTCGAGCGCGCGGTTGCGCCCGATCGTGGTGATCCAGCCGCGGAAGCCGTCCGCGTCACCGGTGAAGCGGTCGAGGTCGCGGAAGGCCTGGGACCAGGCCTCGCTGGCGACGTCCTCCGCCTCGCCCCGCCCGACGAGGACCGACAGGTAGCGCAGCAACGGAGGCTGGACCGCCCGGTAGACCGTGCGGAACGCTCGCTCGTCCCCGGCGAGCATCTGCTCGACTGCGTCGTCGAGCGGGTCCGGACCGGGCACTCGCAGGTTGTACCCCAGTCGCGCTCCAGATGACAGGGCGGGCGCCGGTGTGTCGGAGCGCTCAGCCCCGCGGCGGGCGGGGGAAGAACAGCGGGACGCGAGCGGCGTACTCGTCCCAGCCGGGTCGCTGCGACATCGTCTTCTCGAGCAGCTTGGCGCCGGTCACGTTGCGGATGAAGTACGTCATCGCGACGGGCGCGAAGATCGTCGCCAGCCCGGGGACCCAGCCGAGGGACAGTGCGCCGGCGACCCACAGTCCCCACCAGACGCAGGCGTCGCCGAAGTAGTTGGGGTGTCGCGTCCACGCCCACAGCCCCGTGTCGAGGACGGGCGGGCGCTCGTCGCGGGGACGGGAGCGGTACGCCGACAGCTGGGCGTCGCCGACGACCTCGAAGAACACGCCGACCGCGAACACGGCCACGCCGATCCAGACGACGGGCCACCAGCGGACGTCGTAGGCCGCGGCGACGTGCAGCGGGAACGAGATCACCCAGGCGACGACCGCCTGCGTCAGGAAGACGCGGAGCAGCACCTTCGCGGCACCGGCGTGCCAGCCCGGCCCGCCGAGCATCGCCTCGTAGCGCGGGTCCTCGCCGTGGCCCTTCGACCGCTTGGCGATGTGCCAGGCGAGCCGACCGCCCCAGAAGGTGACGAGGACGGCCAGCAGCCAGGAGTGCGGGTCGGGCCAGACGAGGGCCAGGACCAGCGCGATCGCCACGAAGACGGAGCCCCACGCGACGTCGACGACGGCCACCCGGTCGACGCGGCGACTGACCGCGGCCGTGACGCCCATGACGACGAGCGCCGTGAGCAGCGCGACGAGGCTCTGGGTCACCATGAGCGGACGGCGGGCAGCGTGTGGTCACCGCCGGGGCGCACGGACAGGATCTGGTCGACGCCCATCCGGCCGTCGCGGAAGGCGAGGGCGCCGCCGACGAGGTAGAGCCGCCAGACGCGGACGACCTCCTCGCCGACGAGGTCCCGGATGCGGTCGAGGTTGGCCTCGAAGTTCTCGATCCAGCCGGCGACGGTCAGCACGTAGTGCTCGCGCATCGCGTGGACGTCGCGGACCTCGAGGCCGCCCGCCTCGATGAGGCCGACGGTCTCGCCGACGGGTCGCATGGTCATGTCGGGGGCGATGAACGACTCGATGAAGGGGCCGCCACCGGGGTGCTTGCCGCCGCCGACGCCCTGCCGCGACATCTGCTGGATGAGCACGCGACCGCCCGGCCGCACCGCGCGGCGCAGCACCTCGACGTAGGTCGCGTAGTTGGTGGCACCGACGTGCTCGCCCATCTCGAGGGAGCCGACGGCGTCGAAGTGGTCGCGCTCGGGGACCTCGCGGTAGTCCTGGAGCCGGATCTCGACCCGGTCCTGCAGGCCACGCTCGGCGATCCGGGCGTCGATGAACTTCTTCTGCTCGGCCGCGATCGTCACGCCCGTGACCTGGGCGCCGAAGTACTGGGCGGCGTGCAGCGACAGCGAGCCCCAGCCGCAGCCGACGTCCAGCATCCGCATGCCCTCGGTGAGGCCGAGCTTGGTGCAGACGAGGTCGAGCTTGGCGCGCTGCGCCTCCTCGAGCGGGACGTCGGGGGTCGCGTGGTAGCCGCAGCTGTAGGCCATCTGCGGCTCGAGGATCAGCGAGTAGAACTCGTTGGAGAGGTCGTAGTGGTGGCTGATCGACGAGCGGTCGCGCGCCAGGCTGTGCAGCCGTCCCTTGATCTTCGCCTGCGAGGCCGGCGCCGCGGGCGGGCGGCCGAGCGCGCCGAGGCCGGAGGCGGTGCGGATCGCGTCGACCATCGCGCGCGGCGAGAGGCGTACGCCGGACAGGCCGCGCTCGGCGCCGACGGTGAAGGCGTGCGTCAGCGCGGACTCCAGCGTCCAGCCGTCCTGCTCGGGCACGTCGAGCTCGCCGGTGACGTAGGCCTGGGCCGCACCGAGCTCGCCCGGGTGCCAGAGCAGCCGTCGCAGCGCGTCGGGCGAGCGGAGCACCACGAGGGGCGCACCCGCGGGCCCGGCGACGGAACCGTCCCAGGCCTCGAGCCGCACCGGGAGGTCACCGCCGATGAAGGGACGGACCGCCTCGGCGAGGCGGTGCGCGACGCCGGTGGTCGTCGGGTGCGGTGCGGTCGGACGGGGTGCCGTCTGGGTCACGAGTTCTCCGTGTTGTCGGGCCTGGTGAAGGTCAGCTGCGAGACGTTGATGTAGCCGCTCGCGAAGCCAGCCTGCGAGTACGCGAGGTAGAAGTGCCACACCCGCATGAAGAGGTCGTCGAAGCCGAGGGCGTGCACGGCGTCGCGCTGCGACAGGAACCGGCGGTCCCACCGGCGCAGCGTCTCGGCGTAGTGGCTGCCCATCTCGAGCTGCTCGGTGAGGCGGAGGGAGGTCTCGCCGCGGGTGATCTCGTCGATCACCTCGACGCTCGGCAGGAAGCCGCCGGGGAAGATGTACTTGTTGATCCAGGTCTGCCCGTCGCGGGTGGCGAGCATCCGGTCGTGCGGCATGGTGATCGCCTGGATGGCGACCCGGCCGCCGGGGGCGAGGACCTGGTCGATCGTCTGGAAGTAGGTGCCCCAGAACTCGTGGCCGACGGCCTCGATCATCTCGACGGACAGCACGGCGTCGTACGACGCCCCGGTGGCGGCGAGCGCGCGGTAGTCCATCAGCTCGACCGTCACCCGGTCGGCGAACCCGGCCGCGGCGATCCGCTGCTCGGCGAGCTCGAGCTGCTCGATCGACAGGGTGATCGAGTGCACGGTCGCACCGCGGCGGGCTGCGCGGATCGCGAGCTCGCCCCAGCCGGTGCCGATCTCGAGGACGCGGGTGCCGTCGGTGACGCCGGCCTCGTCGAGGAGCCGCTCGATCTTGCGGCCCTGCGCCTCGGCGAAGTCGGGGCTGTGGAGGACCGGGTCCGCACTGTCCCCCCACGAAGAACTGGGCTCGGGTGGAGTGGCGACGAGGTGGTCACCGACGGAGCCGGGCCCGGCGCTGGTCGGTGAGGAGGAGGTGTCGAAGAGGGCGGAGGAATAGCTGAGGGTGTCGTCGAGGAAGAGCTCGAACATCTCGTTGGACAGGTCGTAGTGGTGCGAGATGTTGGCCTGGCTGTTGGCCTCGGTGCTGCGCTGGTGCCCGGGCAGGCGCGGCGCGAGGAAGGCGCGCATCCGCTGCAGCGGCTCGGGGATCAGGGTGGCGATCCGGGCGGCGGGGACGGTGAGGAAGCCGGCCAGGTCCTCGGCGTCCCAGGCGCCGGTCATGTAGGCCTCGCCGAACCCGATGAGGTGGTCGCGTCCGAGGCGTGCGTAGAACTCGTCGGGACGGTGGATGTGCATCGTCGGGCCGCCCTGGCCGAGGCGACGGCCCGAGCGACCCTCGACCACGGTGATGTCGAGGCGGTTGACGGCGGCGTGGAAGAGACGCCTGGCCACGGCGGCGGAGATCGCGGTGCGGGGTCCGCCGCGCAGCGGCTCGAGGGCAGGCACGCCCTGCGTGGAGGCGACGGGTGCGCCCTGGTCGCGTCGGTTCTTCTCGAGGGTCATCGGACGCCCTCCTGTCGGTGGGTGGGACGGGGTCGGATCGGCAGCCGTCGCGCCCACAGCCAGATGCCGTGGGCCCGGATCAGCGCGCTGCCACGCAGCGCGGCGCCGAGGGTCGTGCGGAGGGGGACGTCGCTGCGGGTGCCGGTCAGGCTGGCGCTGAAGGGCGCGGAGCCACCGCTGTCATGACCCCGCAGGGTCACCGCGACGTGGAGCCGGTCGGTCGGGATCGGCACCGCGACGTCGTAGGTGCCGTCGACGCCGTGGAAGGGCGAGACGTACATCGCCTTGTCGGTCGTCGCGCGCCCCTGCTCGTCGGGGTGCACGAGGTAGGCGTGGCGGTCGCCGTAGGTGTTGTGCACCTCGACCACGACGCCGGCCTGCCGGCCCTCGTCGTCGAAGCACCAGAAGACGCTGATCGGGTTGAAGGCGTGCCCCAGCGAGCGGGGGTTCGCGGCCATCAGGATCGTGCCGGCACCCTTCCTTCCACTGGCGCCGAGCTGCACGTCGTGGCGGGCCAGGAACGACTCGACGTTGGCGCGCAGGGTGCGGTCGGGGTCGCCGAGGTGGTCGCGCGCCTCGAAGCGGGCGAGGACTCCGTGGTCGGGGAGCTCGTCGAGGTCGACGAGCCAGAAGGTCGAGGAGTGCTCGAAGGACCGCTTGAAGGGCGTACGCCGGGTGTGGCGGATCGTCGTCTCGAAGCGGCCGGGCGTCGGGAGCACCGGTGCGGTGCGGGTCCACGGGAGACCGAGTCGGGTCGCGGCGGCCAGGCCGGAGCGCGCACCGTCCTCGTGGAAGCCCCAGCCGTGGTAGGCGCCGGCGAAGGCGACGCGGTCGGTGTCGATCTCCGGCAGCCGGCGCGAGGCGGCCACCGACTCGGGCGTGTAGAGCGGGTGCTCGTACTCCATCCGGTCGATCACCGTGGCCGGGTCGACGAGGTCCTCGCCGCCGAGGGTGACGAGGTAGTGGGTGTCGGTCGGGAGCCGCTGGAGGCGGGTGAGGTCGTAGGTGACCGTCACGGCACCGGTCTCGTCGGCCGGTCGGAAGAAGTTCCAGGAGGCGCGGGCAGCCTCGGCGGCCGGGAGCAGCGAGGCGTCGGTGTGGAGCAGCGCCGGGTTGCTGCTGTAGGGCAGGGCGGAGAGCAGCTCGCGCTGGAGGTCGGTCGGTGCCTCGAGCATGCCGAGCGCCTGCGCCGGGTGGGTCGCGACGACGACCGCGTCGAAGGTCGTCGTGGTGCCGCTGCCGTCGGTGACCTCGACGCCGTCGGCCAGCTCGCGGATCGAGGTGACCTTGGTGTCGAGGCGTACGTCGTGGAGGCCGGCGGCCACTGCGGCGACGTAGGTCCCGGAGCCGCCGGTCACCGTGCGCCACTCGGGCGAGCCGAAGACGCCGAGCATGCCGTGGTGCTCGAGGAAGGTGAAGAGGTAGCGCGCGGGGTAGTCGAGCGAGGTGGCGGGGTCGCACGACCACACGGCCGCGACCAGCGGCTCCATGAAGTGGCGCACGAAGCCGGGCGTGAAGCGACCCTCGTCGAGGAACTCGCGGAGCGTCTGGTCGGAGCCGTCGTCGTCGGCCGCCAGGACCGCCCGGGCACGACGGTGGAAGCGCGGGATCTCGACCAGCATCCGCCAGTGGGAGCGCGACGTCAGCGAGGACCGCTGGGCGAAGAGGCCGCGCGCGCCCAGCGCACCGGCGTACTCCACCCCGGTGCCGGCGTCGCTGACCGACAGCGACATCTCGCTGGGCTGGGTCGCGATGCCGAGCTCGGCGAAGAGCCGCAGGAGCGTCGGGTAGGTGCGTCGGTTGTGCACGATGAAGCCGGTGTCGATCGCCAGCTCACCCTCGTCGGTCGGGACGCGGTGCGTGTCGGCGTGCCCGCCGAGTCGCGCGTCGGCCTCGTAGAGCGTGACGTGGGCCGTGCGCGACGCGACGTGCGCTGCAGTCAGTCCGGCCACGCCGGAGCCGACGACGGCGATCCGTCGTGGGGCGGCCATGGTCACGTCGCCTGAGTGAGGTCGAACAGGGCGATGGGCTCGCTGGTGGGCTTGATCGACCCGCCGTCGGGCTCCACGGTGATGCCGACCGCGGCGGCCTCGGCGGCCGAGCCGTCGAGGACCAGGGTCTGGTCTGCCGCGTCGGGCATCAGCCCGGCGGAGGTGAACACGCCGTCGGGCGACATGAGCCAGAGCTCGTAGTCCTTGCCCTCGGGTGCGGCGGCCATGTCCTCGGTCTGGATCACGGCGCGGTCGCGCGACTTCGAGCGGGTGACGGTCGCCTGGCCGGTGTCGCCGAGGTCGAGGAAGACCTGCTGGGCGTCGGGGGCGTCGAGGACCTGCTCGGCGGCAGTGAGGCGGGTCGGCGTCTCCTCCGACCACGGCTGCCACACGACGGCGCCGAGACCGACGATCAGGACGGCGGCCGCAGCCACGAGAAGAGGGAGGCGGCGCCGGAGGGACGTCGCGGGGGTCGGCATGGGAGTCACGACGGGCGGCAGGGGCCGGACCAGGGCGATCCCGGCGAGCACCGAGTCGCGCAGCGCGGCCGGCGGCGACGTCGAGACGCTGTCGGCGAGCAGGGCTGCGGTCTCCCGCAGCTCGGCCACCTCGAAGCGGCAGTCGTCGCACTCGTCGAGGTGCTGCTCGAAGCGAGCACGCTCGAGGTCGTCGAGGGCGTCGACGGCGTAGGCCCCCGTGAGCTTGTGCAGATCGCTCATGAGGTAACTCCCATCAGGTCTCGCAGACGGATCAGTCCGTCGCGAATTCGTGTCTTGGCGGTGCCCAACGGGACGTCGAGCAGGGTGGCGACCTCCGTGTGCGTGTAGCCACCGAAGTAGGTGAGCTCCACAGCCTGGCGCTGGACGTCGGTCAGGGTGGCGACCGCGTTGCGGACGCGGGTGGCGTCCAGCGAGGCGTGTGCTGCCTCTGCGGTCTGGTCGTGGTCGATCGGTGTCGTCTCGCGGTTCCAGGTCTCGTCGCGAGCGGTGGCCGCCTCGACCGAGCGGACCCGGTCGACGGCCTTGCGGTGCACGATGGTGAGCAGCCAGCCGGCTGCACTCCCTCGCTGGGAGTCGTACCTGGCGCTGGAGCGCCAGGCGTCGAGGTAGGCCTCCTGGGTGACCTCCTCGGCATGGGCCGGGTTGCGCACGACGCGCAACGCCAGTCCGTACGCCCGGGCGGACGTCGCGTCGTAGAACTCGGCGAAGGCGACCTGGTCTCCCAGGGCCGCCTGTCCGAGGAGGCCGGCCAGTCGGGCTGCGTCGCCCCCGGACGGGGCGCCCGCTGGGGGCGCCCCGTCCGGTACGGGCCTCACGTGTTCCACGTCAGCATCTTTGCGTATCCGTTGAAGTACGGATCACATCTCCGGCATCAGGACCTGGTCGACGACGTAGACGGTCGCGTTGGCGGTCTGCACGTTGCCGCAGACGACCGTGGCGTCGCCGATGGTGAAGTTCTCACCCTCGCCCTCGACGGTCAGCATGTCGCCGGCCAGGGTCTCGTGGTCACCGGCGACCATCGACGGGTCGAGGCGCTCACCGATCACGTGGTGGGTCAGGACGGTCGTCAGGGCCTTCTTGTCCTTCAGGAGGGCGTTGAGGTCCTTCTTCGGGATGGCGGCGAACGCGTCGTCGGTGGGCGCGAAGACCGTGAGGTTCTCGGCCGAGTTGAGCGTGTCGACGAGACCGGCCTCGGTCACCGCGGCGACCAGGGTCTTGAGGAGCGGGTTGTTCGAGGCGGCGGTGGCGACCGGGTCGTCAGCCATGCCCTCGACCGAACCCTCACCCGAGGTGGGGACGCCGGCGCAGCCGGGACCGAACGGGCCGTCAGCCATCGGCTCCTCGGACTCGGTGGGCTCCTCGGAAGGCGTCTCCGAGGGGGTGGCCGAGCTGGTGGTGTCGTCGGACGCCGTGGTGTCGGCGTCGTCGCTGCCACAGGCGGCGAGGCCCATCGAAGCGGTCAGGGCGAGGGCGGCGAGGCCCATGGAACGGGTGCGGAGCTTGGTGTTCATGACGTGCCTTTCGGTTGGTCAAGATGTGTGGTGGAGCCGTGAGGCCCGCTGTCGGGAGGTGTTCGGCGCCCCTCGCGAGGTGGATGGGTGATCTCGGAAAAAAACTTGGGACAATCTGTGGACAGAAAGACGTGACACGGCGGGCGGAGCGTGACGCAGGTCCTGGAGGCTCAGGTCCTGCGCCACGCACCGCCCGCCGTGGAGGGGTGCGCCTGTCGAAGGTCAGCCGACGGAGACCGAGATCTCCTGGAGCCCGCTCGAGCCCTCGGGGAACGGCCGTGCCCGGACGTCGGTCTGGACGTCGCCGTCCTTGTTGGTCGCGCGGCAGGCGATGAAGTGCTGGCCGGGCTTGGCGTCCCACTCGAAGAACCACTGCCGCCAGTAGTCGTCGGTCACCTGCGGGCCGAGCGTGGCCGGCTGCCAGGCCTCGCCGTCGACGCGCACCTCGACCTTGTCGATGCCGACGTGCTGCGCCCAGGCGATGCCGCCGATGACGACCGTCCCGGCCGTCGCTCGTCGGACAACGGCTTGGGGGTGTCGATCCGGCTCGAGATCTTGATCGGGGCGTCGATCGCCCACTCGCGCTCGGTCCAGTAGGCCTGCTCGGCGTCGTACGTCGTCAGGGTCATCTGGGTGATCCACTTGCACGCGCTGACGAAGCCGTAGAGGCCGGGCACGACCATGCGCGCCGGGAAGCCGTGCTCGCGCGGGAGCGGCTCGCCGTTCATGCCGATCGCGATGAGCGCGTCGCGGCCGTCGAGGGCCACGTCGAGCGGTGTCGAGATGGTCATCCCGTCGACGTCCGTCGAGAGGATCTGGTCGGCCTTCGTGGAGTCGATGCCGGCCTTGGCCAGCACGTCCTTCAGCGGTACGCCGAGCCAGCGGGCGCTGCCGACGTAGGGGCCGCCCACCTCGTTGGAGACGCAGGTGAGGGTGATGTCGCGCTCGACGGTCTTCATCGCGGCGAGCTCGGCGAAGGTCAGGGTGATCTCCTGGTCGACGTCGCCGTCGATGGTGAGCGTCCACGAGTCGACGTCGACGGCGGGGACCGTGAGGCGCGTGTCGACGCGGTAGAAGTCGGCGTTCGGGGTCCGCAGCGGGCTGATGCCGTCGTACTTCGCCTCGAGGCCCTGCGGGAAGGAAGGCGCGGGGTCGGTGGCGGTCGGCAGCGCGATGTCGGTCCCGCCGAGGCGGTACGACGTCACGAAGCGACCGAGCGCCCCCATGGTCACTGCGGCCGCGGCGAGGCCGCCGGTCGCCAGCACGACCCCGCGCCGGCTCGGACCGTCGACCCCACTCGACGACCGATCGGAACCCTGGTCAGAGACACGGTGCAGCCACCACAGCGAGGTGGCGGCCACGGCCGCGGTGGCCAGGGCGGGTAGGAGGTCCAGCGGCCCGGAGCCCGGGCGCAGGACGGCGAGCACGCCGGCGAGACCGGCGAGCCCGACGAGGATGAGCAGGCCGACCGTCTCGCGACGGTCCGCGATCACGCCGGCGATCGCCGCGAGCAGCAGCACGACGACGGTGACCGAGCCGACCAGCACCAGCTTGTCCGCGGTGCCGAACTGCCGGATCGCGAACTCCTTGAGCGGCGTCGGGGTCAGGTCGATGACCGTCGATCCGACCGCGAGGACGGGGGAGGCGGCCGGCACGGTGAGGGCAGCGACGAGGTGCCCGGCGGCGAGGCCGACGAGCGTCGCGAGGACGCCGTACGCCGCGTGGAGCAGGGTGCGGCGTCGGTCGCGTGGGGCGGAAGTCTGCATGCCGGGTGTTCGGAGCGGGAGGGCCCGCGGATGGGCGTGCGGCAGGATGAGCGCCATGCCCGACGAGACCGACGCCCCCGACCAGTCGTCCCCGGAGCTGGTCCACTACGCGGTCTCC
Organism: uncultured Actinomycetota bacterium; assembly: GCA_963795095.1. GTDB lineage: Bacteria > Actinomycetota > Actinomycetes > Propionibacteriales > Nocardioidaceae > Nocardioides. Next base: position 85,660 of record CAWCGM010000031.1, read on the forward strand.
GACGCCGTCGCGACGATCACCCTCGACAGCCCGGCCAACCGCAACGCGCTGAGCCGCCAGCTCGTCACCGAGCTGTTCGGGCACCTCGAGCGGGCGGGCGCGGACGATGCCGTGCGCGTGGTGCTGGTCGAGAGCAGCGGCAAGGTCTTCTGCTCCGGCGCGGACCTGTCGGAGGCCACCACCGAGGGCATGGAGGTCGGGGCGCGGCGCATCGTCGACCTGCAGCGGCTGGTCGTCACCCTCGACAAGCCGGTGGTCACGAAGAACCTCGGCGCGGTCCGCGCCGGCGGCATCGGCATCGTCGCCGCGGCCGACATCGCCGTCAGCGCCGACGACGCGACCTTCGCGCTCACCGAGGTCAAGCTCGGCCTGGCCGCGGCGATCATCAGCCTCACGGTCCACCAGCGGATGCACCCGCGGGCGGCGGCCCTCACCACCCTGGGTGGCGAGGTGTTCAGCGGCGCCGAGGCGGCGGCGTACGGCCTCGTGACGAAGGCGGTGCCGGCCGACCGGCTCGACGAGGAGGTCGCCGCGATCTGCGCGAGCCTGGCGACCGGTGCGGCCCAGGGCCTGCGCGAGTCGAAGCGGATCCTCAACCGCGACCTCGTCGCCCGCATCGACGCCCTCGGCGACGAGATGGCCACCACCAGCGCGCGACTGTTCGCCAGCGACGAGGCCCGCGAGGCGATGACGGCCTTCCTGTCCCGCAGGAAGTAGGCGGTCGACCGCATCCGCCGGACCCGGCGGGCGCGAGAAGCGGGTGAGCCCGCGCGACGAAGGAGACCCCATGGCACCGTCCACCCCCCGTGAGCTGTCCGGAGCCCGGATCGCGGTGGTCGGCGCCAGCGGTGCGCTCGGCTCGCTCGTCGCCGCCGAGCTGGAGCGACGCGGCGCTCGGCTGCTGGTGGTCGGGCGCGACGCGGATCGCCTCGCCGCCCTCGGGACCGGCGTCCCGGTCGTGGCCGACCTGGGCGACGCCGGCGCCGGCGACGTGGTCGTCGCCGCGGCACGCGAGCACCTCGGCGGTCTCGACGGGCTCGTCAACGCTGCGGGCGTCGTCGCCTTCGGTGCGCTCGTCGACACCCCGGACGAGGTGATCGAGGACCTGTTCCTCACCAACGTCGTCGGGCCGCTCTTCCTGCTGCGCCGGGTGCTGCCGCTGCTCGAGGAGTCGCGGGGCTTCGTGGTGCAGGTCAGCGCCGTCGTCGCCGAGCGCCCCCTGCCGCGGATGGCGGCGTACTCCGCCAGCAAGGCCGCCCTGAGCGCGGTGGCCACGGCGCTGCGCACCGAGCTGCGGCGCAGCCGCGTGGACGTGTACGACGTCCGCCCGCCGCACACCGAGACCGGGCTGGCCTCCCGGCCCCTGTCCGGCGAGGCGCCCGCGCTGCCGCAGGGGCTCGACCCGGCCGATGTCGCCCGCCGGATCGTCGACGCGGTGGCTGCCGGCGAGCTGGACCTCGCCGCCGACGCCTTCACGTGAGCGCGTCCGAGCCGGGGCTGTGGCTGCTCCTGGTCGCGGCCGCGCACCTGGGCTTCCAGCTCACGGTCGACCTGGTCGTCTACCCGGCCCTCGGCGAGGTCGGGCCCGAGGGGTGGGCGAGGGCCCACGCCGGCCACTCGCGGCGGATCACGCCGGTCGTGGCCCTCGTCTACGTCCCGCTCGTGCTGGTGCTCGGCTGGGTCGCCGTGGCCGAGCCGCGCGACGTCGCCACCTGGGTCGCGGTCGCCGGTGGCCTGGTCTCCGTCGGTGCGACCGCGGCGGTGGCCGCGCCGATCCACGGCCGGCTCTCGTCGGTCGACGCGGACGAGCGGTCGGTCCTGCTGGCCCGGCTCGCGCGGGCCGACCGCGTGCGCACGCTCGGGGCGGTCGTGTGTGTCGTCGGGGCCGTGCTGCTCGCGAGGTGACTAGGGGGCGCTCCGGGCGATCAGCCGGACGAGACGCGGTCGGGCGAGTCCGAGCGGTGTCGCCGCGGGAGGAGTGCCGGTCGCGGCGACGACCGTCGCGCACTCGGTCGTGTCGATCGCGAGGGTCCGTGCGGTGCCGGTCGCGTCGGTGAGCACGACGACGTACGACGTCCGACCGGGGTCGGTGCCGCACATGGTGCGCGCGCCGAGGTCGACCTGCGTCGTCGCCGCGGAGCGGATCGGGTCGGCGAACCCCGGCTCGACCTGCCACTGGTCGACGAGCTCGCGACCCGTGCCGCGTCCGGTGTAGGCGCAGACGTCGGCGGTGACGGCGGGGAGCGGGAGGAGGGGGTCGGTCGACGGCGCCTGCGCCGGGTCGGGCACGGGGAGCAGGTCCGCCGACGCTCCGTCCGCGTTGGTGCGCGTCGCGACGAGTCGGCCCGGGCAGCTCACGGCCGCCGACGTCTGCCCCGGGGGCGGGTAGGTGGCCGGCGGCCTCCATCAGCAACGTGGTCTCGAGCTGGCTGAAGAGCACCAGGTCGCGCTCGCTGCAGCCGGTGTCGCCGGTGAGCTCGGCGATGCGGCCGTCGGCGAGCCCGACCTCGATCCGGAAGAGCCCGGCGGGGCCCGAGGTGGGACCGCCGTCCTCGGCGCAGATGCGACGGTCGACCTGCGTCTGCCAGAGCCCCGCGGCGACCGAGGCCGCGAGGTCGCCCGTGACGACGCCGGCCGGGTGACGCACCTGCTGGGCGCGGTTCTCGGCGATCGGGCAGAAGCGCACCCACTCCGCCTCCTGCGCCCCGATCTCGTCGGTCGGAGCGGTCGCCCGCACGACGCACTCGGGGGACCGGGGAGCCGCAGCCGGCTCCTCGCCGGCCACGAGGCCGGGCACGGTGAGGGCCGCGACCAGCACGAGCAGGCCGACCGCGACGGCGGCCAGCACGGACCACCCGGTGCGAAGTGTCACGAGATGCACGCTAAATGAGTGGGTGCGGCCTCGCGGCGCTAGGCTTGTCGGTCTGTCCGAGCGGGTTGGACACAGTTTCATCGGGGGATGAGGAGCAGGACGTGAGCGAGGAGCTCGAAGCACGCGAGATCGCGGCGGAGCAGCACTACGTCGACGAGGTCTACGTCCAGCTCGAGGCGTCCACGCAGAACGCGAAGGCGCTCGCTGCGGAGGGACGCAACCGGGGCAGGCTGGAGCACGAGGGCGGTCTCGTCGAGCGCGACGCGATGCTCTTCCAGGCCGCGAAGCGGATCGCGCAGCTCGACGCCGCCCACGAGGGGCTGGTCTTCGGCCGCCTCGACCTCGACCCGTCGATCGACGCTGCTGCCGCGCTACATCGGGCGCATCGGCGTCCGCAACGCCGACCGCGACGTGCTGCTCATCGACTGGCGCGCGCCCGCGGCCGGGGTGTTCTACCAGGCCACCGCCGCGACCCCGCAGGGCGTCGTACGCCGCCGGGTGCTGCGCTCGCAGCACCGCACCGTCATCGGCGTCGAGGACGAGCTCCTCGACGACCAGGCCGAGACCGACCTGCCGATCGTCGGCGAGGGCGCGCTGATGGCGCAGCTCTCCCGGGCCCGCGACCGGTCGATGCACTCCATCGTCGCGACCATCCAGGCCGAGCAGGACAAGGCGATCCGTGCGCCCGGCAAGGGCGTCGTGTCGATCTCCGGCGGACCGGGCACCGGCAAGACCGTGGTCGCGCTGCACCGCGCGGCCTTCCTCCTCTACTCCGACCGTCGTCGCTACGAGGGTGGCGGCGTGCTCGTCGTCGGCCCGAGCGGCGTCTTCATGCGCTACATCGAGCGCGTGCTCCCCAGCCTCGGCGAGACGGCTGTCGCGCTGCGCTCGCTCGGTGAGGTCGTCGGCGGCATCCGCGCGACCCGCCACGACGAGCCGGCGGTCGCCGACGTCAAGGGCTCCTCGCGGATGGCGGAGCTGATGCGGCGTACGTCCCGCCAGCACGCGCCCGGCGCCCCCACCAGCTTCCGCATCTACTGGCGCGACGACACGATCGTGCTCGACCCCGGCCTGCTCGGCCGGCTGCGCCGCCAGCTGATGTCGCAGGGCCGCCGCAACCGCCAGCTGCCGCGCGTCGCCCGCACGCTCCTCGACGCGATGTGGCGCCAGGTGCAGGGCGAGCGCGGTCGCGAGCGGGGGCGTGAAGCCTTCGACGACGACATGCTCGGCCACGCCGGCTTCGTCGAGTTCGCCTCGGCCTGGTGGCCGCCGCTCGACGCGAAGACCGTCTTCGGCTGGCTGCGCGACCCGGAGTTCCTGTCGCGGGTCAGCGAGGGCGTCGTGAGCCGCGAGGAGCAGCTGCTGCTCGCCAAGTCGTGGGCCGCCGACACCGTGTCGATCGAGGACGTGCCGCTGCTCGACGAGCTGCGCTACGCCCTCGGCGACGTGCCGCAGCGCACCGACGACGAGCGCGACCTCGACGAGACCGGCCTCCTCGAGGGCGGCGTCGACCTGCAGGAGCTCACCACGATCTCCGAGCGGGAGTACGCCCCCGGCGGCCTGCCCTGGTCGGCACCGACCCACCGCATCGAGGACGACGGCTACGCCCACGTCCTCATCGACGAGGCGCAGGACCTGACGCCGATGCAGTGGCGGATGGTCGGTCGCCGCGGTCGTGCCGCGAGCTGGACGATCGTCGGTGACCCGGCGCAGTCGTCGTGGCCCGACGCACCGGAGGCCACCCACGCGCGCCTCGAGGCGCTGGAGGGCAAGGAGCTCCACGAGTTCCACCTCTCCACCAACTACCGCAACTCCGCCGAGATCTACGCCTTCGCGGCCGACTACGCCGGGCGCGTGGGCCTCGACGCCGACCTGCCCGATGCCGTACGCCGCACGGGCGAGGACCCGCAGGTCGTGGGTCCGGTCGACGACCTCGAGGCCGCCGTCCGCTCGGCGGTGACCGAGACGGCCGGGCGCGTGCAGGGCACCGTCGGCATCGTCGTCCCGGTCGCCCGGCGCTCGGAGGTCAACGCGTGGCTGGCGTCGTGGCCCGAGCTGGCGTCCGACGCGGCGGGTGCTCGCGCGGCGGTCGACTCCAGCGTCACGCCGAGCGGCGAGGACCGCGTCGTCGTGCTCACCGGCCTCGACACCAAGGGCCTCGAGTTCGACGGCATCGTGGTCGTCTCGCCGCAGGAGATCGAGGACGAGTCGGCGACGGGTCGCTCGACGCTCTACGTCGTGCTCACGCGTGCGACGCAGCTGCTGACCACCGTCGGCTGAGCCGCGCGTCGATTCCATCGCTGTTGGTGGCTCTTCGTAGCATCGTCGGACACGGATGCGACGAGACCTTGTGGGGAGGCCGATGACCCGGCGTTCAGGCCCGCTGGCGGGCAGGTCCCTGTGGCGTGCGGCCGTGCTCGGCGGCACGTCGCTGTTCCTCGCCACGGCGTGCGTGAGCCCGGGCTCGTGGCCGAGGACGATGTCCGTCGTCCCCAAGGTCACGTCGCCGAGCGAGACCGTCGCGCCGGAAGAGGTCCCGCCGACGACGGCAGCCTCCCGCCGCCCCCGAGTGGCAGGAGGTCTTCATCGACCACTTCGACGGGGTCGCCGGCACGCCGCCCAGCCAGTGGCACCCGATGACCGGCTGGAACGGCGCCACCCTCAACGGATCGGGCCAGCTCGACGTCGGTCACCTCAGCCAGATCCGGTCGACGCCGGGCTGGTCCCTGCCGGTCGGCACCCAGGTGCGAGTCTCGGCGAGCCTGGTCATGCCCGACACGGGCAGCAACTACGCCGCCCTGTGGGTGCAGCATCCCGACGCCGGTGACCCGCGCGAGATCGACGTGATCGAGAGCTACGGCCCGTTGAAGGCCGCGGGCGCCCAGCTCGGCTCCCACCTCTGCTACGACGAGACGCTCGACAACGGCGTGGACGAGTGCGGCGCCGTGGGCCGCACGGCCGAGCTCTCGGGGGTCAGCGACAACTTCGCCGACGGCGTGAAGCCGTGGCAGTCCTACTGGGAGTACCACGCCGAGTTCACGGTCGGCTCCGACCGGGTCTGGTTCCAGGCGCGGGACGGCTCGGGCAACCTCGCCTACACCGCGGCCACGTTGCCCGACGCACGGCGCGTGCCGGGCAACGTCGTCCCCTTCCACCTGCGGCTGTCCAACAAGGACGTCGCTCCCGACGACGCAGTCGCCGGCGGCGAGCAGCACAGCATGCTCGTCGACTGGGTGGCGGTCCAGGTCAAGTACCCCACCGCCGCCGGCTGACGCCGTCCACCCCGCTGGCACGAGCCCCGTCCCGCCCCCGCTGGTCGAGTAGTCCGCGAGGAACGAGCGGACGGAGGTCACGTACGAGACCCGTCCGCAGACCGAGCCTGTCGAAGTCGCGTCACGAGACCAAGGGCCACTGTCGGTGGCGTTCCTCTACAATCGAACACATGATCGACACGCTGGCAGGACCCGGAACAGGTGAGGCAGACGCCCTCACCGCCTCCGACCTGCTCGCCTCGATCCGCGCGGAGCGGCAGACGTCGAGAACACCGCAGCCGCCCGTCAGCTCGACCTCGCCGCCCGGTGGGCCGACCTCCACCCACCGGAGTCGATCCACTCCGCCGCCGCGTTCACCGTCCCGGGCACCGACCACGAGGAACCCCTCGCCGGCGACGGGTGCCCGCTGGTCGCGGAGTTCTGCATCGCCGAGCTCGGCACCGTCCTCGGGATCTCCTCGACGTCGGCGAAGAAGCTCATCGGTCACGCCCTCGAGCTGCGCCACCGCCTCCCGCGGTTGTGGTCGCAGGTCCAGTCCGGTCACGTCCCGGCGTGGCGGGCACGACGGTCGCCGAGGTCACCATCCACACCACGCCTGCACTCACCCGTGAGGCCGCAGCGTTCGTGGACGCCCAGGTCGCCGCGGTCGCCGGACGCATCGGACCCGCCCAGCTCGACCGGCTCGTCGCCGAGACCATCAAGCGGTACGACCTCGCGACCGCCGACCCGGCCGCTGATCCGGAGGACGGCTACCTGTCCGTCGACCCTCGCCACGCGACCCTGCACGACGACGACGTCCACTTCGCCGGGACCATGCGGTTCGAGGCCGAGCTCGACATCGCCGACGCACTCGACCTGAACCAGGCGCTCGCGCAGAAGGCAGCGGAGCAGAAGGCCCTCGGCTCGACCGAGTCGCTCGACGTACGACGGGCCAAGGCACTCGGGGACCTCGCCCGCACCCAGACCGCCCTCGACCTCTTCGCTGCCGGTCAGGGATCGTCCCGCACGGAGGACGGACTCCCGGTCGCTCGTGAGGTCGTCCTCCACGCCCACTTCGACGCCGACTCCGTCGGCGAGCAGACCGTCTTCGGCCCCACCGGCCGGATGGAAGAACGCCAGCGGCTGCTCCTGCTCGACCAGCTGAAGTCCTGGTGCGGCGACTCCCGCACCAAGATCACGATCAAGCCGGTCATCGACCTCAACGCCCACCTGACCGCGCCCGGCTACGACATCCCCGACCGGATCCGCGAACAGGTCATCCTCCGCGACCGCACGTGCGTGTTCCCGTGGTGCACCCGACCCGCCCGCGGCTGCGACATCGACCACGTCATCGCCTACGACCACGACGCCGCAGCAGAAGAGCGACGACAACCCGGACCCACGACCTCCACCAACCTCGCCTGCCTGTGCCGGTTCCACCACCGCCTCAAGACCCACACCGCCTGGCGCTACCGCGTCACCGGACCAGGCTGCTTCGAGTGGACCAGCCCCCACGGCCACCACTACCGACGCGACACCACTGGCACCACCCCGATCAATGGAGCCGACCCGGATCCACCCGGCATCCCGCGACCCCGCCGACGATGACCCCGCCCCGCACCCCGCCAGTCCTCACGATGGCGGGGGCGCAGCCATGCGCGGACGCGCCCGCAGCTCGTGGCGGCTCCGTCCACCTCTCTTCCGCGGGCGCACTGCGTCGACGAGCACTGAGGCCATGCGTTCAGGGGGACGGCTGGGGTACGCCGTGGTGCTGCTGCTCGGCGTGCTCGGCGCGGCTGCCTGCGGCGAGCAGGACTCCTCAGGTGCCGCCGGGCAGCCGTCCCCGTCCAGCACGGCGACTGGGACGTCATCTGGGACGCCGACCGGGACGTCCGTCATCGTCCTCGAGCCGCCCGAGCTCGCCGGCCGGCCGACGCCAACCTGGCAGTGCGCTCTCGGGCCGAGGACGCGGCGCTCGCCGACCACTACCTGCACGCCAAGGGCGCCGACCGCATGGACGAGGGCACCTGGATCGTCGCTGCTCCGCTGACGGTGGCCGAGGCCAAGGAGCGCCTGCTCGGTCCCGGCGCGCAGCCCTTGTCGGCGAAGCAGCTCGACGCCGAGATCGACTTCGACCATTCGGCGTACGCCTTCCTGCAGGTGGGCGACGGCGTCGTGGCGTGGGAGGGCACGGGGTTCGCGGACCCTCCCAAGCGGCTCCTGGCGGCGCTGTCCGAGGGTGGCGCCGTCAGTGCAGTGGCCACGGACAACATCGAGGCGATGACACGATTCGGCTACGCGCGTGACGGCGAGATCGTGTTCGACGCGTTCGAGTACGCGTTCGTCGACAGCCTCGACGAGATCCCCGCCGAGGTGCGTGACCTGGCGAGGCTCGCGTGGTCCGACCCGGTGGGCCCGATGGTCGAGCACTCGCCGACTGGGCGGCGGTCGGCCCGGCGATCGCGAGCAGGTCACTCGCGCCGTCCGCGCGACGCAGGCCGTCGGCGCTGGACGTCGACGCGTGGTCCTTCGTGAGCCGGATGTCGGCTGCGGGACGTGTGCGAGACGCCTGATGTCGAACCGCCGCGCAGGCGTGCGCAGCTTGACGTACTCAGCGCTGGGAAGGCTGCGCTGGAGGTCGCGGAAGCGCACCTGCACCGTGAGCCGCCGGCACTGTGGCTGACCACCGTCCGGGTCAGTCAGCGACCGTGTGCTCCGGTGCCGGGCGACCACGTCCTCGGCGACGTCCGACCGGATGCTCTGGGCGTCGGCGACGGCGTCCGCCGTCACCAGGCGCTCGGCGTTCGCCACACCGGGGACGAGCGCGAAGGCCGCTGTCGCCGGAGTCGAGGTCGGCGAGCCGGCTGGCCAGGAAGCGTCGGCGTCCGATCGGTCAGGTCGGCGCAGCCGACCCTCGCGCTGATGTTCGCGGAGATGACCCGACAGGCGCGCGCTGCCCGGGCGTCGGCGGAAGGTCGGCCGGAAGTACGAGCCGCCGACCGGCCATCCGGCCGGTCGGGCTCGGGCTCCGAGGACGATCCGCACGACGTCCGCGTCGACGACCGTGGAGGCACGCGGTCGTCCGACCGCGACGAAGGAGCAACGAGATGAGCACGACGACACTGCCCGACATCCGGTCGGCCCGCGACGAGCGGGTGGTGGGCGCCCTGGCGCTCGCGCTGGCGGCGTCGGTGGCGGTCCAGAACGCAGTGGTGATCTGGACCGGAGCACCGAGCTACGCGGACCCGATGACAGAGGTGCTCGCCTTCCACGCGGACCACCGGGGCGCGGTCGCGATCGCGGTCGGCCTCGAGGCGCTGAACCTGCCCCTGCTGCTCGGTCTCCTCGTCGGCCTCGTCGGGCTCGTCGAACGACGCGGGGGAGCGGGAGCAGCCTGGTCGCGGCTCGCGGTGGCCGCGGGTGCCGTCCTCTCGGCGGTCTTCGCGCTCTACGCCGTGCTCTGGATCGGCGTCGTCCTGGCCGCCGACGGACTCACCGAGCCGACGCCGCTGCTCGAGCTCGTCTGGCAGCTCCACGCTGGTGCCTTCGCCCTGGCGCTGCCCGCGCTCGGCACCACCTTCGGCGCTGCTGCGCTGGCCACCCATGCGTGCGGACTGACGGCGCCGTGGCAGCGGTGGCTCGGCCTGGCCGGGGGAGGACTGCTGCTCGTCGCGGGCGCGGCGTGCCTGCCGATCGCGGACGGCTCGTCGCTCCTGTTCGTGGGGATGCCCGGGTACGCCGCCTGGCTCGTGTGGCTGGTCGCGACCGGCGTACGCCTGGTGCGCAGCGCGTCGTAGCCGACCAAGCGCAGGAGTCAGCGCAGGTGCGCGTCCGGCAGCACCGGACCGGCGGCAGCGGCGGGCCGCCCGAGGCCGGCGACCGCGCCGAGCACGAGCACGATCCCGACGACGGCGACCGGGCCGAGCGTCTCGCCGAGCACCACCGCGGCGACGACCGCGGCGGTCACCGGCTCGACCAGGCTGGCGGTCACCGCGGTGCTCGGCGCGACGACGCGCAGCCCGGAGTAGAGCAGGACGTAGGCCAGCGCCATCGTCAGCGCACCGAGGTAGACCAGCCACGCCAGCGCCGCCGCATCCGTGGTGACGCGCGGCCCGTCGACGAGGGCCAGGCAGGGCAGGAGGACGGCCGCCCCGACGAGCGTCATGCCGCTCGTCAGCACCAGCGGCGACGACGTACGACTGACCGATCCGCCCGCCACGGTCGTGAGGGCGTACGTCGTCCCGGACGCGACCGCGAGCAGCACCCCGGCCACCGGGGCGGGGCCGGTCGACGACTCGTGCCCGGCGACGCTGACGAGCACGAGCCCCACGAGGGCCGCGCCGAGCACGCCGAGCCGCGACGGCGCCGGCGCGCGGCGGTCCCGCACCGATTCGAGGACGGTGAGCAGCACCGGCGCGAGCCCGAGGCTGACGACCGTCGAGACGGCGACGCCGACCTGGGTGACGGAGACGAAGTAGAAGCCCTGGTAGGCCGCCGTGCCGGCGCCGACCACCAGCAGCTGGCGCGGGTGGCGGCGGGCGAGGGCGACGAGCTCGCCGCCGCGCCGCAGCGCGACGAGCGCGACCAGCAGCACGGCGGCGGCGATCGCCATCCGCCAGGCGCTGATCGTGACGGGCGAGAGCGCCTCGTGCTCGCGGATCAGCTGCACCGCCAGCCCGCCGGTGCCCCACAGGACGCTGGCGGCGCCGACCTCGAGCAGGCCGCGCAGGTGTGACCGCGACCCCTGGCTCATGGGCGGGAGTCTGTCAGCGTCGCGACGCCTCGACATCCGGGTTTCGCCCCTCGACTCCTAGGGTGTGGGCCATGTCTTCCTCGCAGCAGGCAGGTGGCCGCGTCCTCGTCACGGGTGGCGCCGGCTTCATCGGTACGACGCTCGCGCGGCAGCTCGCCGACTCCGCCGAGCAGTGGGTCGTGCTCGACAACCTGCACCCGCAGGTGCACCCGGGCTCGCAGCCCCCGGCCGACCTGCCCGACTCCGTCGACCTCCGCGTCGGTGACGTCACCAGCGCCGACGACCTCGACGCCGTCGTCGCGGACCTGCGCCCCGACACCGTCGTGCACCTCGCCGCCGAGACGGGCACCGCGCAGTCGCTGTCGGAGAGCACCCGCCACGGCATGGTCAACGTCGTCGGCACCACCCAGCTGCTCGACTCCCTCACCCGGGCCGGCCACGTGCCCGGCCACTTCGTGCTGACCAGCTCGCGCGCGGTCTACGGCGAGGGCGTGTGGCGCAACGCCGACGGCTCGACCTTCCAGCCCGGCCTGCGCACCCACGCGCAGCTCGAGGCGGGGAAGTGGGACCACGGCGACGGCGCCGCCCACGTGCCCAACACCGTGGCCGGCACGCACCCGAACCCGATCAACGTCTACGGCGCGACCAAGCTCGCGCAGGAGCAGATCCTGTCCGCGTGGACCGGGCTCGCACGACACCCGGCTGTCGGTGCTGCGCCTGCAGAACGTCTACGGCCCGCGCCAGTCGCTGTCCAACCCCTACACCGGCATCGTCTCGCTCTTCTCGCGGCTGGCCCGCGAGGGCGAGTCGATCCCGCTCTACGAGGACGGCGACATCACCCGCGACTTCGTCTACATCGACGACGTCGTCAGCGCCCTCGTCGCCGCGATCGCGCACCAGCCGGCCGACCACATGCGGACGGTCGACGTCGGCAGCGGCGTCCGCACCACGATCGGCGACCTGGCCCGCGAGATCGCGCGCTACCACTCGGCGCCGGAGCCGCACGTCACCGGCCAGTACCGCGACGGCGACGTCCGGCACGCCTCGTGCACGGTCGAGGACACCCTCCGGTCCCTCGACTGGCAGCCGCGCGTGAGCCTGCGCGACGGCGTCGCGGGGCTGCAGGAGTGGATCGCGACCCAGCTCGACTGACGACCGGCTGAGACGCCCGGCTGACGCGCCGAGGCGCCGCCGTAGGGTCTCCTTCCATGACCGAGACCCCCACCGTCGCCGACCTCCTGGAGCAGATCCAGGGGTACGGCGCGTGGGCGGTCATCCGGCGCAAGGCGGCGCCGACCGCCGGTCTGGTCGGCGGCACGCCGCACGAGGTCGCGAGCCTGCTCGACATCCCGCTGGAGACCGGTGCCCCCGAGCCGGGCCGCAGTGCCGACCGGCTGGTCGCGGTGCCGTTCCGCCAGGTGCGCGAGCGCGGCTTCGCGGCCATCGACGACGGCGCCCCGCTGACGGTCGTCGACATCGAGGTCGAGCACGAGGTGTCGGTCGACGACCTGCTCGCCGCGCTGCCGGACGTGCCGGTCGAGCTCGCCGACCGCGGCGGCTTCGCGACGTCGCGACGACGACTACGGCAAGGTCGTCGAGTCGATCATCCGCGACGAGATCGGCCAGGGCGAGGGCGCGAACCTCGTGATCGGCCGCCACTACCGCGCCGTCCTCGCCGACTGGGACGCGACCAAGGCGCTCACCGTGCTGCGGCGGCTGATGGAGCGCGAGCGCGGGGCGTACTGGACCTTCTGCTTCTTCACCGGCGACCGGTTCCTGATCGGCGCGAGCCCCGAGCGGCACGTGTCGGTGCGCTCCGGCGACGTCCGGATGAACCCGATCTCCGGGACCTTCCGCGTCGCCGGTCACGGGGACGACCTCAAGGCGCAGCTGCTCGACTTCCTCGCCGACGAGAAGGAGGTCTTCGAGCTCTTCATGGTCGTCGACGAGGAGCTCAAGATGATGTGCGACATCTGCCACGAGGGCGGCCAGGTGCTCGGGCCGTTCCTCAAGCCGATGACGCACCTGATCCACACCGAGTACCTCCTCGCCGGGCGCTCCGACCGCGACCACCGCGAGATCCTGCGCGACACGATGTACGCCGCGACGGTGACCGGCGCGCCCGTCGAGAACGCCTGCCGGCTGATCGCCGACTACGAGCCCGAGGGTCGCGGCTACTACGGCGCCGCGCTCGCGCTGTTCGGCCGCTCGCCCGACGGCACCCCGACGATGGACAGCCCGATCCTGATCCGCACCGCCGACGTCTCGCCGGCCGGCGAGCTCAAGGTGACCGCGGGCGCGACCCTGGTGCGCGACTCCGACGCCGCCTACGAGGTGGCCGAGACCCGGGCCAAGGCCGGCGGCATCCTCAGCGCCTTCGGGCTGGCGCCGGCGGCGACCTCCGACGGCACGGACATCGCCGAGCTCGCGCGGGACGAGGACGTCGTACTGGCCCTGGGGACGCGCAACCAGCGGCTCTCCCGCTTCTGGCTGACCGACCAGGCCGGCGAGCCCCCCGACCCGTCGCTGGCCGGGAAGTCGGTGGTGATCCTGCACGGCGAGGACGACTTCGTGAACATGCTCGTCCACGTGCTCGGCGTCTTCGGCATGACGGCGCGGGTGGTGCGGCACGAGGACTACGCGGCGGGCGCCTTCGACGGCGCCGACCTCGTCATCGTCGGCCCCGGGCCGGGCGACCCGCGCGAGGGCGACCACCCGAAGATCGCGGCCTTCCGCCGGGCCGTCGACGACCTGCTCGCCTCCGGCCAGCCCTTCCTCGCGGTCTGCCTCGGCCACCAGACGCTGTGCCAGCGGCTCGGCCTCGACCTCGACTACAAGGACGTGGTCTTCCAGGGCACGCAGTCGCCGGTGCGGCTCGACGGCCGCACCGAGCGGGTCGGGTTCTACAACACCTTCGTCGGCCGGGTGCCCGACGGCGGCGCGCTTCCCGAGGGCGTGCGTGTCGAGGCGGACGAGGCGACCGGCGACATCCACGCCGTGATCGGCCCGCACTACCGCGGCATCCAGTTCCACGCCGAGTCGATCCTCACCGAGAACGGCTACGACCTGCTCCACGCGGCGGTGCGCGACCTGCTCAGCTGAGCGGGCAAAGTACAGTCCCGCAGTAGCAATTGCGGCGGATCGACGGGGGACACGTGCAGCACTTCGGACGAGCACGAAAGCGGGCCTGGGCCGGCCTGTGCCTGGTCGCACTCCTGGCCGGCGCGGCTGCCTGGGGGACCACGACGACGACGGCCGCTGCCGCTCCGGCGGCGCGCGCCGGACGCGCGGCCCAACATCGTCGTGGTGATGCTCGACGACTTCTCGATGGACCTCGTCCAGACGATGCGGTCGGTGCAGACGATGCGCCGCGCGGGTGCGTCGTACCCGCACTCCTTCGTCACCGACTCGCTCTGCTGCGTGTCGCGGTCGAGCTTCTTCACCGGGCCAGTACCCCCACCAGACCGGCGTCCTCACCAACACGAGCAACGAGGGCCAGTCGACGCTCGGCGGCTGGGCGGCCTACGCCGCGAACGGCAACCCGGAGCGCGCCTTCAACGTGCGGCTGCAGGAGTCGGGCTACACGACCGGGTTCGTCGGCAAGTTCCTCAACGAGTACGAGTGGTCGCCGGGCCGCGCGCTGCCGCCGGTGGTGCCGGGCTGGTCGACCTTCAACACGGTCTTCGGATCGGCCTACGACGGCTGGGACTTCGCCAGCACGTCGGTCGTCGACGGCCGGATGCGGCTGGTCCAGCACGACGCACCACCGGCGAGCGCGAGCAACAGCGCCAAGGACAAGGCGTACGCCGGCACGGTGACCGGCGACCTGGCGATGGACTTCCTCGCCGCCAACGAGGCCGCGGAGGCGCCGTACTTCCTCGAGGTCTCGCTCTACGCGCCCCACAACCGCACCCAGCCCGAGGGGCACTACCCGGGCGACCCGCTCTTCCCGCCGATGTTCCGCGACCGCGAGGGCGCCCGCAGCTGCGGGCGGGTGGCGTGCGCCAAGCTGACCGCCGCCGACCTGCCGGGCTTCGGCGACGCCGACGAAGGACAACCGGCCGCGCACTGCCGCCGGCAAGAGGGCGCGGGCGTGGAACACCGGCGCCCCGCTGTCGAAGGCCGTCGCCGTCCGCGACCTGCGCGACCGCGCGCGGATGTCGCAGTCCGCCGACCGGCTGATCTCGAAGATCCTCCGGACGGTCGGCCCGGACACCTACGTCGTGCTCACCTCCGACAACGGCTTCCACCTCGGGCAGAACGGGCTCGCGCGCGGGAAGGGGACGGCGTACGACACCGACGTGCGGGTGCCGCTGCTCGTCACCGGGCCGGGCGTGGTGCCCGGGCAGCGCAAGGAGGTCACCAGCAACATCGACCTCGCGCCGACCTTCGAGGAGCTCGCCGGCCTGGCGCCGGTGCCCTACCGCAGCGGGCTCTCGCTGGCGCCGACCTTCGCGCAGCCGGGCGCTGGTGCGGCAGTCGTACGCCTTCCTCGAGCACACGCAGCAGACGCTCACCGGCGGCGACCCCGACGCGGCCTTCAGCGGCACGGAGCTCGACCGGATCCCGTCCTACACCGCGGTGCGCAGCCGCCTCGCGCTGCTGGTGCGGCTCGACCTCGACCCGCGGCGCAAGCGGACGTCGTGGGGCTACGAGTACTACAGCTATCGCCAGGACCGCTGGGAGAAGCGCAACGCCTTCACCAGCCCGAAGCGGAAGCCCGAGGTCGACCTGCTGATGGCCAGGCTGGCCGCCTTCGACCAGTGCCGGGAGACGGGTGCGCAGCCGGTGTCGGAGGCGTGTCGGCGGTGCGGCGGTAGCACTACTGTCTGGCGCGTGACGCCGGACGTGATCGTGGTCGACCACCACGACTCCTACACGTGGAACCTGGTGCACCTCGTCGCCGCGGTGACCGGCGTGCTGCCGCGCGTCGTGCAGCACGACGAGGTGGCGCCGGAGGACGTGCTGCGCCACTCCCACGTCGTGCTGTCGCCGGGGCCCGGCCATCCGGCGGTCGCCGTCCGACTTCGCGGTGGGGACCGCGGTGCTGCTCGACGCGTCCCGCCCGGTGCTCGGGGTCTGCCTCGGGATGCAGGGGCTGGTCACGGCGTACGGCGGTCAGGTCGCGCGGCTGGAGCCCGTCGCACGGGGACGTCGCGTCGATCCGCCACGACGGCGACGGGCGTGTTCGCCGGGCTGCCGCAGGACTTCGCGGCCGTGCGCTACCACTCGCTCGGCGCGATCGCCCTGCCTCCGTCGCTCGTCGCGACGGCGTGGAGCGAGGACGGCGTGGTGATGGGCGTGCGGCACCGCGACCTGCCGCTCGAGGGCGTGCAGTTCCACCCCGAGTCGATCCTGTCGGAGCACGGCGCCGAGCTGGTCGGGAACTTCCTCCGATGACACGACGACGCCACCGCCTTCTTCCTCGACGTCGCGGCCCAGCACCAGCGCTGCTTCTGGCTCGACGGCGGCGGCGCGCGCGAGTGGTCGGGCCGCCGGTCGATCATCGGGTGGCTCGCGGACCACAACGAGTCGCTGTCGTGGTCGGCGTCCCGGCGCGAGGTGCGCCTCCACGTCGGCGGGACGTCGACGGTCGTGGGCGACGACATCTTCACCGTCCTCGAGGCGCGCATGCGCGCCGGCGAGCAGTGGTTCGGCTACCTCGGCTACGCCTCGCGCACCGACCTCCCCGCCGCGCCCGATCCGCTGCTGCCCGACGCGGTCTGGATGCGGCCGACGGCGGTGCGGGTGTTCGAGCACGCCGCGCCCTGCGGGATCCCCGGCTGACCGGGGATCGCTGAACATGTCGGCCCGTGCACGGCCTGACAAGTTCAGCGAGAGCCTGACAAGTCCGACCCCCGGCGACGTACGCCGACGCCTTCGCGCGCGTCCAGGAGCACCTCCACGCGGGCAACTCCTACGAGGTCAACCTCACCCACCGGCTGACCATCACCGACGACCTCGACCCGGTGACGGCGTACCTCCGGCTGCGCGAGCTCAACCCCGCGCCGTACAGCGGGTTCCTCCAGCACGACGTCGACGGCGCGCGGGCGTGGCTGCTGTCGAGCTCGCCGGAGAGGTACGCCCTGGTGACGCCCGACCGGCACCTCGAGACCAAGCCGATCAAGGGCACGACGCCGCGTGGCGCGACGCCCGA
Organism: uncultured Actinomycetota bacterium; assembly: GCA_963795095.1. GTDB lineage: Bacteria > Actinomycetota > Actinomycetes > Propionibacteriales > Nocardioidaceae > Nocardioides. The sequence continues at coordinate 102,693 of CAWCGM010000031.1, forward strand.
GGACGACGACGTCCTGCGGGAGCGGCTGGCCACGGACCCCAAGACCCGCGCCGAGAACCTGATGATCGTCGACCTGCTCCGCAACGACCTGTCGATGGTGTGCGAGGTCGGCTCGGTCGAGGTGCCGGCGCTGATGCAGGTCGAGAGCTATGCCTCGGTGCACCAGCTGGTGTCGACCGTGCGCGGCCGGCTGCGCGACGACGTCACGACCGTCGGCGCGCTGCGCGCGCTCTTCCCGGCGGGCTCGATGACCGGCGCGCCCAAGCTCCGCACGATGGAGATCATCGGCGAGGTCGAGTCGACGCCGCGCGGGGTGTACGCCGGCGCCTTCGGCTGGATCAGCGGCGACGGCCCGGCCGACCTCGGGGTCGTCATCCGCTCGCTGACGACCGACGGCAGCGGCACCTGGCGCCTCGGCACGGGCGGCGGGATCACCGTGCGCTCCGACGTCGACGAGGAGTGGGCCGAGTCGGAGTGGAAGGCCGAGCGGCTGCTACGCGTCTTCGAGTGAGCGCGCCTCGACCCCCGGCAGCGACAGCACGAAGCGAGCCCCGCCCTCCGGCGACTCCGACACCTCGATCCGGCCGCCGTGCCGGTCGACGACCTGCCGCACGATCGCCAGGCCCGAGCCCGGAGCCGGGCATCGCGCGCGACTCGTCGGACCGGAAGAACCGCTCGAAGATGTGGGGACGGTCGGACTCGGCGACGCCGGTGCCCTGGTCGTCGACGACGAGCGCACCGTCGGACGAGCCGGACCGTGACGGTGCCGTCGGAGGGGCTCCACTTCGCCGCGTTGTCGAGCAGGTTGGTCACCGCGCGCTCGAGGCTGCTCGAGTCGCCGACCACGACCCACGGCTCGGTCGCGACGTCGAAGGCGATGCCCTGCGCGCGTCGGCGTACGCGGGTCACGGCCCGGTCCACCACGTCGGCCAGGTCGACCTGCGCGACGACGTGGGTCATCGGCTCGTCGCGGGCGAGCTCGACGAGGTCGCCGACGAGCGCGCTGAGCTCCTCGATCTGGCCGCGCACGTCGTCGAGCAGCTCGAGCCGCGCCTCCGCGGGGAGAGCGGTGTTGCCCTCGGCCTGGCGGAGCAGGTCGAGGTTGGTGCGCAGCGAGGTGAGCGGCGTCCGCAGCTCGTGGCTCGCGTCGGCCACCAGCCGCCGCTGCCGGTCGCGCGAGGCGCCGAGCGCCAGCAGCATCTGGTTGAAGGCGGTCGCGAGCCGGGCCACCTCGTCGTCGCCCTCGATCCGCAGCGGCGTGAGGTCCTCGGTCTCGGCGATCCGCTCGACCGAGTGCGTGAGGCGGCGTACGGGTCGCAGTCCGTTGCGCGCCACCATCCAGCCGGCCATCAGCGCAGCCAGCACGCCGAGCGCACCGAAGACGAACAGCACCCCACCGAGCTTGCTCCAGGGTGCGGTCGTTGGGCGCGAGGGGCTGGGCGAGGATCAGCGCCTGCTCGCTGCCCGCCCGGACGGTGGCGACGCGGAAGCGCTCGCCCTCGTCGGTGACGAGGGTGCGCGACGACGACTCGCGCTGGCCGGTGACGACCGTCGTACTCCGGCTGCCCGAGGGTGAAGCTCGGGATGTCCGTGCCTGCGACCTGGCCGTCGGCGGTCACGACGATGATCCGCACGTCGGCGGCGCCGAGCACCCACGGCGGGACGCCCCCTCGCCGTGACGCGCGACAGCGTGGTGTCGGCGGTCGCCCGGTGGGCGCGGTTGAGCAGCGACTGGTCGAGCGAGCTCATCAGCTGCTGGCGCATCACGACGTACGCCGTCAGCGACAGGATCGCGATCGACACCCCGAGCGCCACGGTGGTGAGGACCGCGACGCGCGACGCCAGCGAGCGGCGGTAGTGCCACCGCCCCTGGGCGAGGGCCTCCTCGGGCCTCATGGGTGGCTTCATGCTTCCTTCAGCACGTAGCCGACGCCGCGCACCGTCTGGATCAGCCGCGGCTCGCCCTCCGCCTCGGTCTTGCGGCGCAGGTAGCCGACGTAGACCTCGAGCGAGTTCGCGCTCGTCGGGAAGTCGTAGCCCCACACCTCCTCGAGGATGAACGACCGGTCGAGCACCCGGCGGGGTCGGCGCAGGAACATCTCGAGCAGGGTGAACTCGGTGCGGGTCAGCTCGATCGGCCGCCCGCCGCGCGCGACGTCGCGGCTCGACACGTCCATGGTGAGGTCGGCGAAGGACAGCACCTCGCCGTCGCCCTCGGCGTCGGGCACGACGCGGCGCAGCAGCGCGCGCAGCCGGGCGAGCAGCTCCTCGAGCGCGAAGGGCTTGGTGAGGTAGTCGTCGGCCCCGGCGTCGAGGCCCTCGACCCGGTCGCCGACCGCGTCGCGCGCGGTGAGGACGAGGATCGGTACGTCGTTGCCGGCGGCCCGCAGCGCCCGCGTCGTCTCGATCCCGTCGAGCCGCGGCATCATCACGTCGATCACGACGACGTCCGGGTGCTGGGCGCCCACGGCCACCAGGCCCTCGGCGCCGTCGGCGGCGAGCACGACGTCGTAGCCGTTGAACTCCAGCGACCGGCGCAGCGAGTCGCGCACCGCGCGGTCGTCGTCGACGACCAGCACGCGGGACTTGGTGTCGGTCACCGGATCATCACAGCAGCAAGGATGCCACCGGCGCCTGAGCGAGCCTGGACGGCTGAGATCAGACGTAGCGCGCCGCGATCGCGCCGGCGCGGGCCCCGTAGCTCCCGCCGAACATGCAGGCGTGCACGAGGAGCGGGAAGAGCTGGTGCAGGCCCAGCCGGTCCTCCCAGCCGTCGGCGAGCGGGTGCGTCTCGTCGTACGCCGCCACCACCCGCGGCAGGTGGGTGAGCCCGAAGAGGTGGAGCATCGCGAGGTCGACCTCGCGGTGGCCGCCGTAGGCCGCCGGGTCGATGACGTGGATGGCGAGGTCCTGGCCCCAGAGGCAGTTGCCGTTCCAGAGGTCGCCGTGCAGGCGCGCGGGCTGCTCGTCGGGGAGCAGCTCGGTGAGCCGGCCGACGACCGCCTCGACGACGGCGGCGTCGCCGTCGGTGATCGCGCCGCGGTCGCGGGCCAGCTTGAGGTAGGGCAGCAGCCGGCGCACGGCGTAGAACTCCGCCCACGACCCCGCGGTCTTGTTGGGCAGCGGCAGCCGGCCGATGAAGCCGTCGTGGTCGAGGCCCCACTCGTCGGCGCCGGCGGCGTGCGTGCGGGCCAGCTGCTGGCCGAACGTCGCGGCCGCCTCGGCCGGGGTCTTCGAGCCCTGCTCGACCCACGCGAGGATCACGCAGTCGCTCGCGGCCGCGAGCACCTCGGGGACCGGTACGCCGTCCTCGACCGCGGACAGCCAGCGCAGGCCGGCCGCCTCGGCCTCGAAGAATCCCTCGGGCGCGTGCGGCAGCGTCTTCATCAGCGCGGTCTGCCCGGACGAGAGCCGCAGCCGGGTCGCGGTCGCGATGTCGCCGCCGGCGACGGGCGAGGTCGCGACGACGGACGCCCCGAGGAGCTCCTCGGCGCGCCTGGCCGCCAGTGGCTGACGAGCCATCAGGCGTGGTCCCCGGCCGGTGGTTCCAGGGCGCCGGGGAGGGCGCGCACGATCGCGTCACTCGTGCGCTCGACCATCGCCAGCACCTCCTCGAAGCCGTCGGCCCCACCGTAGTACGGGTCCGGCACCTCGCCACCGGGATCGATCGGATCGAGGTCGCGGAACATCCCGATGCGCTCCGTGCGCCCGCCGACGTCGGCGAGGTTGGCCTCGTCCATCACGAGCACCAGGTCGTACGCCTCGGGCCACGTCGCGTCGTACTGCCGCGCCCGGTGCCGCGTCGGGTCGTAGCCCGCGGTCGACAGGGTCGCGGCGGCGCGCTCGTCCATCGGGTTGCCGACGTGCCAGCCGCCGGTGCCCGACGAGGCGACCTCGACCCGGTCGTCGAGACCGGCGTCGGCGAGGCGCTGCTCGAGGACGACGTGGGCGGTGGGGGAGCGGCAGATGTTGCCGAGGCAGACGAGGGCGATGCGGTAGCTCCCCGGCGTGCGGGGCGGAGGAAGGTGGGCTGGGAGGTGCGGCACCGGCATCAGTCCCGGGAGGGCAGCGCCGTCCGGACGCCCCAGCCGACGATGGTGACGATGATCGCGCCGAGGAGCGCGTTCCAGAAGCCGTCGACGTGGAAGCCGAGGTCGAAGGCGTCGGCCAGCCGGGCGGTCAGCATCAGCATCAGCGCGTTGATCACGAGCAGCAGGAAGCCGAGCGTGAGGATGATGAACGGCAGCGAGATCAGCTTGATGACCGGCTCGATGAAGGTCGAGACGAGTCCGAGGATCAGCGCCACGACGAACAGCGGGACGATCTTCTCCTGGATCTCGGCCTGCCCGTTGGCGGGGCCGTCGAAGAAGATCCCGTCGAGGAGCCAGGCGGCCACGGCCAGCCCGGCGGCGTAGGTCAGCAACCACGTCACGAAGCGCATGTGGCGAGGGTAGCCAACCGGCTCCACCGGCTAACCTCCCCCGACGTGGTGACGATCGGCGGCGACGGGCGTGATGGTGCTGGGCGTCCTCGCCGCCGGCGTCGTCTCGGTCGCTCATCGGCCTGGCGCTGCGCGCGCGGCTCGGCACGGTCAGCGCGGTGGCCGTCGCCGGGCTGCTCTGGTCGCTCGTCGCGATCGCGCGTGGCGACGCTGGTGCCGACCCGCGCCGGGGATCGGGATCGTGCCCGCCGAGAGCCGGAGCGAGTCGTGCTCGTGGGACTACGGCGGCCCCACCGGTGCGGCGTTCGAGGGGCTCGGCTTCGACCAGCGCACCCTCAACGTGCTGCTCTTCGTGCCGGCCGGGATGTTCCTGGTGCTGGCCGTCGGGCGGTGGTGGTCGGGCGTGGTGCTCGCCCCGATCGGCCTCGCGCTGCTGGCGGCGTACAGCCTCGGGATCGAGCTCATGCAGCTCCAGCTCGCCCGCATCGACCGTGCCTGCGACGTCACCGACATGGTCGACAACGTCCTCGGGGCGGGCGTGGGCTTCGTGGTCGGCGTGCTCCTGCTGCCGCTGACCCGCCCGTGGCGAGGGCGGACCGGCTCACTAAGGTCGGGGCATGGCTTCGTCCCCGACTCCCCAGCCCCGGCCCAACGTGCTCGCCATCCCTGCGTACGTCGCCGGCAAGCCGCCCGTCGCCGCGCGAGGGCGTGACGTCCTACAAGCTGTCGTCCAACGAGAACCCCTACCCGCCGCTGCCCGGCGTGCTGGAGGCGGCGACCGAGGCCGCGGCGCAGATGAACCGCTACCCCGACATGGGCAGCACGGCGCTCTACGCCGCGCTCGGCGAGGCGATGGGCGTGCCGGTCGAGGACCTGGCCGCGGCGACCGGCTCGGTCGGCCTGATCTACCAGCTGGTCAACGCGTTCTGCGAGCCCGGCGACGAGGTCGTCTACGCCTGGCGCTCCTTCGAGGCCTACCCCATCGCCGTCACCGCCGGCGGCGCGACGAGCGTCCAGGTGCCGCTGAGGGCCGACGGCCACCACGACCTCGACGCGATGGCCGCCGCGGTCACCGACCGCACCAAGGTCGTCATCGTCTGCACGCCCAACAACCCGACCGGCCCGGCCGTCACGCAGTCCGAGCTCGACGCCTTCATCGCGAAGGTCCCCACCCACGTGGTCGTCGTGGTCGACGAGGCCTACCTCGAGTTCGTGCGGATGGACGACGCGATCGACGGCGTCGCGACCTACCAGCGCCACGACAACGTCGTGCTGACCCGCACCTTCTCCAAGGCCTACGGCCTCGCCGGCTTCCGGGTCGGGTACGCCGTCGCGCCGGCGCCGCTCGCCGGCGCGCTCCGCGCGGTCTCGCTGCCCTTCGGCGTCAGCCACGTCGCGCAGGCCGCCGCGATCGCGTCGCTGGCCGCCGCCGACGAGCTGATGGAGCGGGTCGAGGACCTCGTCGCGCGTCGCGAGGACCTGGTCGCCCGGCTGCGCGAGGTCGGCTGGGAGCTGCCCGACGCGCAGGGCAACTTCGTCTGGTTCCCGCTGGGCGACCGGGCGCTCGACTTCGCCGCGGCCTGCGGCGAGGTCGGGATCTCGGTGCGCCCGTTCGCCGGCGCCGGCGTGCGGGTCAGCATCGGCGAGACCGAGGCGTTCGACCGCGTGGTCGAGGTGGCCGCCCGCTTCACACCCTGACGGACTCCTCGGCCGGAGCGCGGTCCATCCGGCGGAAGGACGGCACCCGGGTCGGCGCCATCGTCGTCACGAAGTACGCCGCCCCCGCGACCAGCAGCGCCGGCGACAGGCCGAGCCCGGCGACCGCGAGGCCGCCGAGCACCCCGCCGAGCGGCATCAGCGACCAGCAGATGGCGGTGTTGAGCGAGGACACGCGCCCGAGCAGCGGTGCCGGGATCCGCTCGAGGATCACCGCACCGAGGATCGGGTTGAGGAAGCCGGACGCCAGCCCCGGCGACCACGGTCACCGCGAAGACCGCCCAGAGCGGCGAGTCGAGCGCCATCACGACGTAGCGCGGTGCGCCCGCGACCAGGAACGCGACGACGTACGTCCGGTAGCGCGGCAGCGTCTCGCCCCACCGGGCCGCCGCGAGCGCGCCGAGGACCGAGGCGCCGCTCATCACCGCGAAGAGCGTGCCGAGGATCGCGACCCCGGCCCCGGACTCCTTGGCCCACACCGGCGCGAGCACCGAGGCGTAGGCCTGGTCGACGAGGTTGGTGACCGCGACCATCGCGCAGATCGCGATCAGCACCGGCTCGGTGCGCATGAAGTCCCAGCCCTGCCGCAGCTCCTGGACGTACGACGTCGCGGCGGCGTCGGCCGCGGGAGGGACGGGGCGACCGAGGCCGGTGGTGGCGAGCGGCGAAGACGACGAACGAGACGAGGAACGACGCGGCATCGACGTAGAGCGCGTTGGTCGCGCCCACCGTGGCGACGAGCAGGCCGGCGAGCGCCGCGCCACCCATCGACGACGTCCGCTCGACCGCGGCCGACAGCCCGGACACCCGCTCGAGCGACCAGTCCGCGGTGCGGGCGATCTCCGGCATCATCGCCGCCTTGCCGGCGTCGCCCGGCCCGCGCAGCGCGCCGGCGACCGCGACCAGCACGAGGAGGGTCGGGAAGGACAGCATCCCGAGGCCGTGCAGCAGCGGGATCGCGGCGACGACGAACGCCGACACCAGGTCGCACGCGAGGGTCACCCGGCGCGGCCCGACCCGGTCGAGCAGCGGGCCGCCGAGCGCCTTGAAGATGACGAGCGGGGTGATCTCGGCGGCCGCGACGAGGCCGGTCTGGGTGGCCGAGCCGGTCGTCGAGAGCACGAACCACGGGATCGCGATCATCGAGACGCGGGTGCCGACGAAGGAGATGCCCTCGGCGACGAGCGCGCCGGCGAGGGGCGTACGCGTGCTCACGACGGCCACTGCTGCCCGGGCCGCGGGAACGCGTTGATGTTCACCACGAACGGCGCGGCCTCGTCGGCGTCCGAGTCGTCGGCGGCCTCGATGACCGCGGCGAGCTCCTGCACGAGCGCCTCGGCCCGGGCCGGCGTCAGCCGCACCTCCCAGTCGCTCAGGGTGCCGACGGGCCGCCACTCCTCGGGGAGGAACGGCATCTCCGACACGGCCGCGCGCATCCGGTCGGCGTACATCAGGGCCACGGTCGTCAGGTAGGCCTCGACGTCGCTGTCGACGATGCCCTTCTCGCGGAAGTCGGTGCGGGTGCTCTCGTGCGCGGCCCGCCACCAGCGGTCGCGCGCGTTGCCCCGCTCGCTGTCCTCCTCGATGAAGCCGTGCTGCGCGAGCTGACGGAGGTGGTACGACGTCGCGCCGGTGTTGAGGTCGAGGCGGGCCGCCAGCGTGGTGGCGGTCGCCGGCCCCTCGCCGCGCAGCAGCGTGAGCATCCGCAGCCGCACCGGGTGGCTGAGCGCGCGGAGCCCGGCGATGTCGGGGTTGATCGAGGAGGGCATGGGACCACGGTAGAACTGCAAAGAGTTATTTGCAAACAGTTCTTTGCGGTGCAGTCCGACAGCCGGGCGACCAGGCACGGCCCGCCCTCGTAGATCCCTCCGTCGATGTCGAGCGCCAGCCCGTCGCAGTAGAGGCGCGGCTCGCTGTAGGAGTCGAAGCGCTCACCGAAGAGGTCGCCGATGATGCTGTGGCCGTGGACGATCCGCTCCCCGCCGAGGGTGCGGAGGAGACGGCGGGCGGCGAGCGGGCCGGCGCTGCCGGCGTACTCGTGGCGCTGGGCCAGGCGGACCAGCACGTCGAACCACGCCACCGGGTCGTCGTCGGCCAGCGTCGCGCGCACCGCGTCGTTGATCGCCTCGACCGAGCCTCCCCACTGGAGGTACTCGGTCGTGTCGGAGTGCATCAGCAGGTGGTCGCCGTCGAGGCCGACGGCCGGCAGCGCGGCCAGCCAGGCGAACAGCTCGTCGTCGATCCCGGCCTGGTCGGTGTCGAGCCCGCCGTTGCGCGCCCAGATCGACTCGAACGTCCGCACCACCCCGCGGTGCACGATCGCGGGCGTCTCCGAAGCGCCGCATCCCGAGCGCGATCACCTCGTGGTTGCCGAGCAGCGGGAGCACCGCGCCGCCGGCCTCCGCGGCCTCGTCGACGAGGCGGCGTACGAGCGCGATGACGCCGAGCCCGTCGGGGCCGCGGTCGAGCAGGTCGCCGAGCACCCACAGCCGGGCGTCACCGCCCGACCAGTGCGACCCGTCGTCGACGAGGCCCGCCTCCCGCAGCGCGGCCGTCAGCTCCGCGAGGTGGCCGTGGGGGTCGCTGGTCGCGAAGGTCGCAGGCACGCCTCGCACCGTACCGACGCCCAGGCGTGCGTGGGTATGGTTGAAGGGTGAACGACACGGCGACCTACTCCACGAAGGGCAAGCCCTTCGAGCGCGACATGTCCTACCTCCCCGACCGCATCCTGGCCGGCGAGGCGTCCGCGGACCCGCTCGACGAGCAGTTCCCGAGCGGGTCGAAGGACAGCCCGCGCGACGTGCGAGGTGTGGGACGTCGCGCCCGATCGCTACCGGCTCGTCGCGGCCCGCGCCTGCCCGTGGGCGCACCGCTCGATCATCGTCCGCAGCCTGCTCGGGCTCGAGGACGTGATCTCGTGGGGCGCGCCCGGACCGACCCACGACGCCCGCAGCTGGACCTTCGACCTCGACCCCGGCGGCGTCGACCCCGTGCTCGGCATCGAGCGCCTGCAGCAGGCCTACTTCGCCCGCGAGCCCGACTACCCCCGCGGCATCACCGTGCCGGCGATCGTCGACGTGGAGTCCGGCAAGGTCGTCACCAACGACTTCCCGCAGATCACCCACGACCTCTTCTTCGAGTGGCGCGAGCACCACCGCCCCGACGCTCCGGACCTGTGGCCCGCCGACCTCCGCGAGGAGATGGAGGCGGTGATGAAGCGGGTCTTCACCGAGGTCAACAACGGTGTCTACCGCTGCGGCTTCGCCGGCTCCCAGGAGGCGTACGACGACGCCTACGAGCGGCTGTGGACCGCGATGGACTGGCTCGAGGAGCGCCTCGCCGACCGCCGCTACCTGATGGGCGAGCGCATCACCGAGGCCGACGTACGACTCTTCACCACGCTGGTGCGCTTCGACGCGGTCTACCACGGCCACTTCAAGTGCAACCGCAACAAGCTGACCGAGATGCCGCACCTGTGGGCCTACGCCCGCGACCTGTTCCAGACGCCCGGCTTCGGCGACGAGGTCGACTTCGACCAGATCAAGCGGCACTACTACGTCGTCCACACCGACATCAACCCGACGCAGATCGTGCCGGACGGCCCCGACCCGGCCGTCTGGCTGGAGCCGCACGGACGGGGCTGAGTGGTACAGGGGGCGATTGACTGGACGTGAGGCGCCGAGGCCGGTGATTTCGATCAAGGACCTCTGTAGGTAATCCTGCGTTTCGGCCTAGCCGTGCCCGAGGGGCGTGTCGGTGCCCCACTGTTGCACCTCGAAGGCCGACTCGTGGGGAGCACGGCCGCCCGGCGCAGCCCGGGCAGCTCGACAGGGGACGATTGTGGGAACTCTCTTCGGCTCGCCGACCTCCGGTGCCTCCGTGCGCCCGGGTCGACGCCTCGGCCGCTTCGCCGCGCTCGCGCTGTCGTGCTGCCCGTCGTGGCGGCCCCGACAGCGGCCACCGCGGCGGACGACTCCGCGCCGGTGGTCACCAACTCGGTCACCGCGACCTACGACCTCGACCACGCCTGGCAGGTCTTCAACGCCGTCGACCGCAACCGCGCCGACGCGCCCGCCGGCGGCACGGCCACCGTGCGCTACGCCGTCGGCGTGACCGCGCTCGGCCCGCCCGCGCGGTCGGGCTTCGAGGTCGCCGGCACGATCGGCGTCACCAACCCCGGCGAGCCCGTCGGTGCCACCCTGTCCGCCGCGCTCGCGGAGGCCGGGGCGTGCACGATCGCCGCCACCGACACCTCGCCGGCCGCCGGCCTCCAGGTGGTGCTCCCGTCCGGCGCCAGCTCGTTCGCGTACACCTGCGCTCCCGGCAGCGCGCCGACCGGTCCGGCCGCGACCACGGCGACCGTGGCGTGGGACGCGACTCCGCAGCCCGAGCTCGCGCGCCCCGCCGGGTCGGCGAGCGCGCCGGCCCAGGCCGACTACGCCGTCGACCAGAAGACCGACGAGCTGACCACGGTCACCACCTCCAGCGACGGCGCAGCCCCGGTCGTCCTCGGCACGCTCGACTGGGACGACGTCTGGGCCGCTCCGGACCACCGCGTGCTCGTGCGTACGTCGTCGCTGGCGCTCGGCGTCGGCGCCGGTCCGTGCGCCGACCACACCAACGTCGCCGACGAGTCGGCCGACGCCACGACCGACAGCGAGACCGTCAAGGTCTGCGAGGAGCCCGAGGTCCTGGGCGAGCAGTCGTTCGGCAAGGCCGTCGGCCGGGTCCGGACCACCTGCCAGGGCACCGTCCGCGCCCACCTGGACAACCGGTCGGGTCGCGCGGTCTTCTACTACCTGCGCGTCGGCGCGAAGATGCACCGCTACGTGGTGAAGTCGCTCGGCCGGAAGACGATCGCCGTCCGGGGCGGTGCTCGCGCGGTCGTCGTGCTCAAGGCCGGGTCCCGCCAGATCGAGCGGACCCGGCTCCCGCAGCGCTGCCAGGCTCCCGGCGTGCTGCCCGACACCGGCCTCCGCAGCTCGAGCTGAGGCCACCCGCCAGGCTGTCGCCTGGCCCTCGACGCCTCCGCCCACACGGAGGCCGCCGGCGCCGACGAGTACCCACGAGCTCGTCGGCGCCGGCCCTGTCGTGCGCCCGTCCCGTGGCGCGCACGGTCGGCGGACCGCGTCGCGGCGTGGCCCACGTCACGTCGTCCCGGCGGCTGTCCAGTCCACCGCGGGGTTATCCCGTGCAGCCGCGCCGAGACTTCCTCAAGGCGTGCTCCAGATAGGCCGGTGCCTTGGCTCATCCCCTGTTCCGGGCCGCGCGGGCGGGCGACGCTTGAGGCTGCAAGACACATGCCGCTCGCCTTTGGGGGCGAAGCGGTGCGTGGTCGTCGGCTTTGGGGCGCCGACCACGATCAGCCACGCAACAAGGGGAACAGTCATGCCTGAGCTCATCAGGACCGCGCGCGCCGTCTTCACGGCCGCCCCGGTCACCGTCGCCGCGCACCGCGGCACCACCGCGCCGTGCGCCGCCTAGCGCTGATCCTCCTGGCGATCTTCCTGACCGCCGGAGGTCTCAACGCCGTCCAGCCTCGCGCATCGGCGGCGGGCGACGTCGCACCCACCCGCTCATCCACCGCGCTCACTGCGCACGCACCGTCATCGCTAGGGGAAGCACATGTCTGAGTTCACTCGCCGCACCGTCGTCCGGGGCGCTGCCTGGTCGGTGCCCGTCATCGCGGTCGTGGCACCGATCCCGGCATTCGCCACGTCGCTGCGCAAGGACCCCGGCATCAACGGGTGGGTGCTCATCTCCACCACCGACCGGGACTTCAACTCGTACGACCTGCGCTTCGACTCCGACGAAGCCGGCACCGGTCCCGACGGGGCGCCCTACGGCCTCTACGTCTACGACCCGAACCGCACGGGCAACGTCGTCAACGACGTCTACACCAACGCGTCGATCACCCTGTGGATCCGCACGGACACCGACTCCACGCCGGCCAACAACGGGTGGAGCCGCACTGGCTCGGGCCCCGGGTGGCAGGCCCCGGTGGACGTGGGTGTGCAGACGAAGCCGGACAACCTCCAGTACCGCGGCTACCAGTTCAGCTACACCGGGACCTACACGCTCGTCGCAGCCGAGGAGCGCGTCTACCTGCAGGACTTCGTGGCCTCGTCGAACAACATCGCAGAGCCAGGACGCGACGTACTGGATCGAGCGTCGGATCACCGTCAACGGCACGGCGCGGACGTTCCAGCGGCGCAACGGCGACCGCGGCCCGATCGGCAACGGATTCCCGGGCCTGCGACGTGCAGCGTCCGGAGACATGACTGCCTCGGCCTGAGGCGACGGTTCGCGCGGCTTTCTGGCCGCGCGGGGCCTCCACCCCCCAATGGAGGCGAGCCGGCGTCGACGGGTCACCCACGAGTCCGTCGTCGCCGGCTCATCCATGTCCGGACGAGCCCGGACGAGCCCCCGACGAGTCCAGCCTGATTGGTGCTGGCAGGCTGCGGCCGTTACGTTTGTCCCACCATGTGGTCGTGGTCACACACGCCGACGACCACCCCTGCAAGCCGTCGGCGTCCGGCGATCCCGTGACTGCCGCTAGCTGTCGTGAGGAGATCTACGTTGTCCGATCCTGTGAGCTTCGGTCCCGACCTGGCAGAGGTCTTCGGGCCCTCCCAGTCCGACGGTGGTCCCGACCTCGTCCAGCTGCTGACGCCCGAGGGTGAGCGCGTCCACCACCCCGAGTTCGACCACGACTTCTCCGCCGAGGAGCTGCGCGGTCTCTACCGCGACATGGTGCTGACCCGGCGGATCGACGTCGAGGCCACTGCGCTCCAGCGCCACGGCGAGCTCGGCATCTGGGCCCAGCTGCTCGGCCAGGAGGCCGCCCAGATCGGCGCCGGCCGCGCGATGCGCCCCCAGGACTACGCCTTCCCGACCTACCGCGAGCACGGCGTCGCCTACTGCAAGGGCGTCGACCCGCTGCGCCTCCTCGGCCTCTTCCGCGGGGTCGACCAGGGCGGCTGGGACCCCAACGAGAACAACTTCGGGCTCTACACGATCGTCATCGGCGCCCAGACGCTCCACGCCACCGGCTACGCCATGGGCATGCAGCGCGACGGTGTCGTCGGCACCGGCGACCCGGAGCGCGACTCGGCCGTGCTCGCCCACTTCGGCGACGGCGCGTCCTCGCAGGGCGACGTCAACGAGGCGTTCATCTTCGCCGCGTCCTACAACGCCCCCGTCGTGTTCTTCTGCCAGAACAACCAGTGGGCCATCTCCGAGCCGATCGAGCGCCAGACCCGCATCCCGCTCTACCAGCGGGCGCTGGGCTTCGGCTTCCCGGGGATCCGCGTGGACGGCAACGACGTGCTGGCGACGTACGCCGTCACGAAGGCCGCGCTGCAGCGTGCCCGCGACGGCAACGGCCCGTCGTTCGTCGAGGCCTACACCTACCGCATGGGCGCGCACACCACGACCGACGACCCGACGCGCTACCGCCTCAACGACGAGCTCGAGCACTGGAAGCTCAAGGACCCGATCGAGCGGCTCAAGGTCTACCTGCGCCGCAACGGCCTGGTCGACCAGCAGTTCTTCGACGAGCTCGACGCCGAGGCCAAGGAGCTGGGCCACCACCTGCGCGAGGGGTGCAAGGCGCTGCCCGACCCGAAGCCGATGGACCAGTTCGGCTACGTCTTCAGCGAGATGACCGACGAGATCCGCGAGCAGCGGGACGGATTCCAGGCCTACCTGGACAGCTTCGAGTCGGAGGGGGCTCACTGATGTCGACCCAGAAGATCACTCTCGCCAAGGGCCTCAACATGGGCCTGCGCAAGGCCATGGAGGCCGACGACAAGGTCCTGCTCATGGGTGAGGACGTCGGCAAGCTCGGCGGCGTCTTCCGCATCACCGACGGCCTGCAGAAGGACTTCGGCGAGGACCGCGTCATCGACTCGCCGCTCGCCGAGTCCGGCATCGTCGGCACCGCGGTCGGCATGGCGCTGCGCGGCTACCGGCCCGTCATCGAGATCCAGTTCGACGGGTTCGTCTACCCCGCCTACGACCAGATCGTGTGCCAGGTCGCGAAGTACACCTACCGCTCGCAGGGCAAGGTGAAGATGCCGATCGTCATCCGCATCCCCTTCGGCGGTGGCATCGGTGCGGTCGAGCACCACTCGGAGAGCCCGGAGGCGCAGTTCGCGCACACCCCCGGCCTCAAGGTGGTGGCCTGCTCCAACCCGGTCGACGGCTACTGGATGATCCAGCAGGCCATCGCCCACGACGACCCGGTCATCTTCCTCGAGCCCAAGCGGCAGTACCACGCCGACAAGGCCGAGCTCGACGACTCCGCGACGCCCGAGCCGCTGTTCACCTCGCGGGTCGTCCGGGCCGGCAGCGACGCGACGGTGCTGGCCTACGGCCCGACCGTGAAGACGGCGCTGAAGGCCGCCGAGGCCGCCGAGTCCGAGGGTCGCCACCTCGAGGTCATCGACCTGCGCGCGCCTCTCGCCGCTCGACATGGCGCCGGTCTACGAGTCCGTACGCCGCACGGGTCGCGGCGTCATCACCCACGAGGCCCACGTCAACCTCGGCATGGGCGAGGCGAGCCGGCGTCGACGGGGCACCCACGAACCCGTCGGCGCCGGCTCATCGGTGTCCGGACCACCGGGTGGGGCAGGGGTGCAGGGCCGCCCTCCTGATTGGTGCTGGCAGGCTGCGGCCGTTACGTTTGGCCCACCATGTGGTCGTGGTCACACACGCCGACGACCACCCCTGCAAGCCGTCGGCGTCCGGCGATCCCGTGACTGCCGCTAGCTGTTGTGAGGAGATCTACGTTGTCCGATCCTGTGAGCTTCGGCCCCGACCTGGCAGAGGTCTTCGGGCCCTCCCAGTCCGACGGTGGTCCCGACCTCGTCCAGCTGTTGACGCCCGAGGGTGAGCGCGTCCACCACCCCGAGTTCGACCACGACTTCTCCGCAGAGGAGCTGCGCGGTCTCTACCGCGACATGGTGCTGACGCGACGCATCGACGTCGAGGCCACGGCGCTCCAGCGCCACGGCGAGCTCGGCATCTGGGCCCAGCTGCTCGGCCAGGAGGCCGCCCAGATCGGCGCCGGCCGCGCGATGCGCCCCCAGGACTACGCCTTCCCGACCTACCGCGAGCACGGCGTCGCCTACTGCAAGGGCGTCGACCCGCTGCGCCTCCTCGGTCTCTTCCGCGGTGTCGACCAGGGCGGCTGGGACCCCAACGAGAACAACTTCGGTCTCTACACGATCGTCATCGGCGCCCAGACGCTCCACGCCACCGGCTACGCCATGGGCATGCAGCGCGACGGTGTCGTCGGCACCGGCGACCCCGAGCGCGACTCGGCCGTGCTCGCCCACTTCGGTGACGGCGCGTCCTCGCAGGGCGACGTCAACGAGGCGTTCATCTTCGCCGCGTCCTACAACGCGCCCGTCGTGTTCTTCTGCCAGAACAACCAGTGGGCCATCTCCGAGCCGATCGAGCGCCAGACCCGCATCCCGCTCTACCAGCGGGCGCTGGGCTTCGGCTTCCCGGGGATCCGCGTGGACGGCAACGACGTGCTGGCGACGTACGCCGTCACGAAGGCCGCGCTGCAGCGTGCCCGGGACGGCAACGGTCCGTCGTTCGTCGAGGCGTACACCTATCGCATGGGTGCGCACACCACGACCGACGACCCGACGCGCTACCGCCTCAACGACGAGCTCGAGCACTGGAAGCTCAAGGACCCGATCGAGCGGCTCAAGGTCTACCTGCGCCGCAACGGCCTGGTCGACCAGCAGTTCTTCGACGAGCTCGACGCCGAGGCCAAGGAGCTGGGCCACCACCTGCGCGAAGGGTGCAAGGCGCTGCCCGACCCGAAGCCGATGGACCAGTTCGGCTACGTCTTCAGCGAGATGACCGACGAGATCCGCGAGCAGCGTGACGGCTTCGCGGCCTACCTCGCCAGCTTTGAGCTCGGTCACACGGAAGGGGCGCACGCATGAGCACGCAGAAGATCACTCTCGCCAAGGGCCTCAACATGGGCCTGCGCAAGGCCATGGAGGCCGACGACAAGGTCCTGCTCATGGGCGAGGACGTCGGCAAGCTCGGCGGCGTCTTCCGCATCACCGACGGCCTGCAGAAGGACTTCGGCGAGGACCGCGTCATCGACAGCCCGCTGGCCGAGTCCGGCATCGTCGGCACCGCGGTCGGCATGGCGCTGCGCGGCTACCGGCCCGTCATCGAGATCCAGTTCGACGGGTTCGTCTACCCCGCCTACGACCAGATCGTGTGCCAGGTCGCGAAGTACACCTACCGCTCGCAGGGCAAGGTGAAGATGCCGATCGTCATCCGCATCCCCTTCGGCGGCGGCATCGGTGCGGTCGAGCACCACTCGGAGAGCCCGGAGGCGCAGTTCGCGCACACCCCCGGCCTCAAGGTGGTGGCCTGCTCCAACCCGGTCGACGGCTACTGGATGATCCAGCAGGCCATCGCCCACGACGACCCGGTCATCTTCCTCGAGCCCAAGCGGCAGTACCACGCCGACAAGGCCGAGCTCGACGACTCCGCGACGCCCGAGCCGCTGTTCACCTCGCGCGTCGTCCGCGCCGGCAGCGACGCGACGGTGCTGGCCTACGGCCCGACCGTGAAGACGGCGCTGAAGGCCGCAGAGGCCGCCGAGTCCGAGGGGCGCAACCTCGAGGTCATCGACCTGCGCACCCTCTCGCCGCTCGACATGGCGCCGGTCTACGAGTCCGTACGCCGCACGGGTCGCTGCGTCATCACCCACGAGGCGCACGTCAACCTCGGCATGGGCGCCGAGGTCGCGGCCCGCGTCACCGAGCAGTGCTTCTACTCCCTCGAGGCTCCCGTCCTGCGGGTCGGCGCCTTCGACATGCCCTACCCGCCGTCGCGGATCGAGGAGGAGTACCTCCCCGACCTCGACCGGGTCCTCGACGCCGTCGACCGCACGTTCGCTTTCTGAGAGGCACGCGATGTCCGAGTTCCTGCTCCCTGATGTCGGTGAAGGCCTCACCGAGGCCGAGATCGTGGCGTGGAAGGTCAAGGTCGGCGACACGATCGAGATCAACGACGTCATCGTCGAGATCGAGACCGCCAAGTCGCTGGTCGAGCTGCCCTCGCCCTACGAGGGCACCGTCCTCGCGCTCCTCGTCGAGGAGGGCGTGATGGTCCCTGTCGGCACCCCGATCATCTCGATCGGCGGCGCGGGCGAGGAGCCCGCCGCTCCGGCCGCACCGACCGAGCAGACCGAGTCCGACCCCTACCTCGGGATGGCGGAGAAGGCCGGGCAGGCCGAGGCCGACCTCACGGAGATGGACCTCTCCAACCCGGCAGCGTCCGGGTCGATGGAGGGCGCGTCCCTCGTCGGCCGGATCAAGGCCGAGCGCGGCCCGATGCGTCGGGCCCGTCGCGGGTCGGCCTCGCCGAGCACCGACGCCGGCGCGCAGACCCAGATGCAGCTGCAGGGGGCGTTCGCCCCCGGTGGTGCCCAGTCGCAGGACGTGCTGCCGGCCGACGAGTCGCCGGTGCCGGCCGTCGACCAGCGACCCGCACCCGCGGCGGCGCCGGCCGAGGCGCTCGTCCCGGCGTCCGCGCAGGCCGAGCCCAGCGACGTACGCGCGCTGGCGAAGCCGCCGGTGCGCAAGCTCGCCAAGGACCTCGGCGT
The DNA here is from genome assembly GCA_963795095.1 of uncultured Actinomycetota bacterium. Classification (GTDB taxonomy): domain Bacteria; phylum Actinomycetota; class Actinomycetes; order Propionibacteriales; family Nocardioidaceae; genus Nocardioides. The sequence goes on from CAWCGM010000031.1 coordinate 120,497, forward strand.
CGACCTGACGACCCTGACGGGCTCCGGCCCGTCGGGCTCGATCACCCGGGACGACGTCCAGGGCGCCGCGTCGGGCACGACGCAGGCCGCTCCCGCTCCTGCCGCCGCGGCTCCGGCCGCCGTTCACGGCCGGCCGCCCGGCGAGCGGGAGACCCGCGAGCCGATCAAGGGCGTGCGCAAGATGATGGCGACGGCGATGAGCCAGTCCGCCTTCACCAGCCCGCACGTCACCGAGTGGATCACCGTCGACGTGACCGCCGCGATGCAGCTCGTGGCGCGGCTCAAGAAGCGCCCGGAGTTCAAGGACACGCGGGTCAGCCCGCTGCTCGTCCTCGCCCGCGCGGTCATCCTCGCGATGAAGCGCACCCCGGAGATCAACACGTTCTGGGACGAGGCCGCGCAGGAGGTCGTCTACAAGCACTACGTGAACCTCGGCATCGCGGCAGCGACGCCGCGCGGCCTGGTCGTGCCCAACGTCAAGGACGCCGACAGCCTGTCGATGACCGAGCTGGCGGCCGCGCTCGGCGAGCTCACGGCGACGGCACGCGACGGCAAGACGCAGCCGGCGGAGATGGCGGGCGGCACGTTCACCATCACCAACGTGGGCGTCTTCGGCGTCGACGCCGGCACCCCGATCATCAACCCGGGCGAGTCCGCGATCCTGTGCTTCGGCGCGATCAACAAGCGGCCCTGGGTCGACGAGGAGACCGGCGAGATCGTCGTGCGCGACGTCACCACGCTGGCGCTGTCCTTCGACCACCGCCACATCGACGGCGAGAAGGGCTCGCGCTTCCTCGCCGACGTGGCCGGGATGCTGTCGGACCCGGGGACGGCCCTCCTCTTC
>CAWCGM010000032.1:0-461641 GCA_963795095.1 uncultured Actinomycetota bacterium
ACTTCGGGACGTACGCCCTCACCGACGCCAGGTCGCCGCGGCCCCGCTCGCCGACCGTCGACGCGGCGGAGAAGCCGCTGTCGCGCTCGACGTAGACCGCGTTGCCGACCCGCACGACGGTCTGGAACGACGTCACGGTGCCGAGCTCCGGCCCCTCGACGGTCATCAGCAGGTGCGCCTGCCACGCCTCGTCAGCGCCGGCGACGCTGACCTCGCGGACGACCAGCTCCATCGGTCGGCCCGTGTGGTCGCTGCTGCCGGGGCCGCCGCACCTCCGGGCCTGCTCGCGCCACAGTCCGATGGCAGCGTGGGCCCGACGCGGTCCGCGGTAGACCCCGAGCTCCTCGGTGCCCGCGGGTGAGAGCACGCCGCGGTAGTCAGTGGTCTCCGGGAGGTAGAGGTCGCCCTGGCCCGGGTCGATGCAGACGTCCAGCATGGGCCCTCTCCCCATGCGGTCCAGCACCTCCCAGTCGGCCTGGTGGGGGAGGGTCACGCCAGTCGGGATCGTCGTCGGTGCATTCGGGGCACCGAGCGTGCAGAGTGCGGCCAGGATGCCGACGAGCCACAGGATCATGCCGGTGGGACACGGGCTCCGGGCCGGAAGTTGCCGTCAGTCGTCCTCGGAGAGGATCCCCTCGAGCTCGTCCATGGTCGAGGTGAAGGCACCCTGCAGGTCGACGTCGTACGCGTCGGCGAGCGTCAGCACGCTCCAGAGGCAGTCGGCGAGCTCGTGGGCGAGGGCCTCGTCGAGGTCCTCGCGGGGTCGGACGCCGGCCTTGCCCTGCACCAGCTTGGCGAGGTCACCGACGTCACCGAGGAAGCCGAGCATGATCTCCTCGGTCGTCCACGACCGGCCGTAGGTCGAGGCCTCGACGTCGGCGTACTGCGCGCGGATCGCTCGTGCCCGCTCCTGCATCTGCTGGAAGTCCATGCCGCGCATCCTGCCTCAGCCGAAGGTGCGGGGCAGGTCGAGCGCCGCCGCGAGCCGCTCGGCGTACGGCTCCCGTTCCTCGGGCGTCGCCCACCGGTTCTCGCGATCGCGCTCGTAGAGCCGGTCGCCGTCGTGGCGTGGGAAGACGTGGACGTGGAGGTGCCACACGTCCTGGCCGCCGGCCGGCTCGTTGTGCTGGCGGGTGGAGATGCCCGTGCAGTCGTACGCCGTCCGCATCGCGACCGCGACCTGCTGGGTCAGGTCCCAGACGGCGTGACCGACCTCGCGGGGCAGGTCGTAGAGGTTCTCGTGGTGCGCGCGCGGGACGACCAGCGCGGCGCCGTCGTTGGCCGGCCACCACCGCGGCGAGATGCGCGCGAAGGCGAGGTCGGTGACGGCGACGACGTCGGACGGGCGGTTGTGCTCGTTGTGGACACCCTGCTGGATCCGGCAGAACGGGCAGTCGTACCCCTCGGGCTCGTGCACGGCGCCAGCCTGCCACCCCGGGGGCACGAGCGGCGCTAGCGTCGGGCCATGACCGAACGCGAGCCGCTGAACCGCACGCCCGAGGAGGTCGCCGAGGACGAGGAGTTCTTCCGCAGGTACGGCCCGTGGGAGCCGCTCGACCCCGCGGGCCTGGCCGACTTCATGGCCGGCTTCGAGCGGCCGTGGTGGATCGTCGGCGGCTGGTCGATCGAGGCCTTCACCGGCCTGCCGCGCGAGCACGAGGACGTCGACCTGACGCTGCTGGCCTGCGACCTCGACGCCTTCCGTGCCCACGTCGGCGACCGGTGGCACCTCTGGAGCAACCACGGCGGGACCCTGCGCCCGTGGAACGACCGGTTCCCCGAGGTCCTCGACACCAGCAGCCAGGTCTGGGTCCGCCGCAGCGCCGCCGATCCGTGGGTGATCGACCTGCCGATCACGCCGGACCGCGACGGCCTCTGGACCAGCAAGCGCGACCCCGACCACGTCGCGCCGCTCGACGACGTGACCTGGGTGGCCGGCGACGGCCTCCGCTACCTCCGGCCCGAGATCACCCTGCTCTACAAGGCGGCGCTGCACCGGCCCAAGGACGACCGTGACCTGGCGGTCACCTGGCCGCTGCTGGACGACGTCGCACGCGACTGGCTGCGGGAGGCGGTGGCGCGGCTCTACCCGGACCACGCCTGGCTGGGGCGGATGGCGTGAGTCAGGCCGCGCGGGCCCAGGCCAGCGCCTGGCGGCTCAGCTCGCGCGTCGACATGCCGAGCTCGCGGCGCACGATGCCCTCGGTCTCCGCCCACGCCGAGAAGCGGGCGGTCCGGAACGTCCGCACGAGGCCCCACAGCGCGTCCTCGCCGCGGGTGGTCGCGAGGTAGTCGCACACCAGCGAGGCCAGCTCGTAGTTCAGGGCGGGGTCGCGGGTGTAGAACCGACCGCTGGGCTCGAGCGTGCGCTCCTCGGTCAGGAACAGCCGGGCGGCCGCGATCTGCCGCCGGGAGTCGACGGGGAGCGTGGTGCGGGCGACGTACTCCGCTGCGCCCTCGACCAACCAGACGGGGGAGCGGTCGTCCGCGGTGCCGAGCGCGACGTGCGCCAGCTCGTGGCGGAACACCTCGCCGCGGGAGAGGACGTCCCCGATCAGGTTCGGGTTGACCATGAAGCGGTACGCCGCCACGGGACCGCCGTCGCGCGCCAGCACGGGGAAGGCCACCCCCGCGGTGTCCTCGACGTCCATGGCGCTCATCTCGTCGATGGCCGACACGTCCGACGTGCCGTAGGCGATGAAGTGCTCCGACCACGGCGGCACGTGCCGGCTCACGACCTCGGTCGCGTCGACGAGGTCCTCCATGACGTAGTCGGCGTTGTCGACGGTCTCCTTGTCGAAGATCGCCAGGATCCCGCCGACGTGCCGGACCTCGATGCGGGTCAGGTCCCACGGCGCGGGTGTCCAGCCGGTCTTGGCCTCGATCTGCACGTTGCGGTCGTCGGCCAGCAGCGCGTCGTCCCCGTCCCGCACGAACGTCCAGACCATCCGCTGCGTCACCGGGTGGCGGTCGAAGCCGCGCATGCGCATCGTGAAGTCGACCGGGAGCTGGAGGTCGCCGGCGCCGGCGACCTGCGTCATGACCGACTCGTCGCCGAGCTCGTAGGACACGTCGGTCACCGGCAGCTGGGCGAGGTTGTCGAACCAGCGCGCCTGGGTCGAGGAGAAGGCGAGCTCATCGGGGTCGACGGTCGCGAGGAAGGCGTCGCGGTCACCGGAGCGCAGTGCCTCCTCGCGCTCGTCGACGAGGGCGAGGGCCGCCTCGCGCAGCGACGTGTCCATGCCGGCGGGCCCCGAGCGCGAGGGCGTGACGGCCGGGAGGTCGTCGTTGCTGTCGGCCTGGCACCCCAGCGTGAGAAGCAGGAGGAGGCAGGCGAGCCACGCCCGGGATGCACGCATGCCGCGGAGCATAGGCGTGATACGCGCCGCGGGAAGTGGGTTCGCGGGGACCGCCCCGTACGCTTGGCAGGTCATGACCCAGCCGCTCGTCTACCTCGACCACGCCGCGACCACGCCGATGCTGCCGGTCGCCGTCGAGGCGATGACCCGGCACCTGTCCGGGGTCGGCAACGCCAGCTCGCTGCACGCCTCGGGCCGCGGCGCCCGCCGGGTGGTCGAGGAGTCGCGCGAGACCATCGCCGGCGCCATCGGCGCGCGTCCCGGCGACGTCGTCTTCACCTCCGGCGGCACCGAGTCCGACAACCTCGCGCTCAAGGGGATCTTCTGGGCCCGCCGCGACGAGGACCGGCGTCGGACGCGCATCCTGTCGACCGCCATCGAGCACCACGCCGTGCTCGACCCGCTGCACTGGCTCGGGACCTACGACCACGCGGGCGTCGAGCTGCTGCCGGTGTCCGCCGAGGGCGTCCTGGACCTCGAGTCCCTCAGGGACTCAGTGGCCAGGGACCCGTCCTCGGTCGGGCTGGTCTCGGTGATGTGGGCCAACAACGAGGTCGGCTCGCTGCAGCCGCTCGACGAGGTCGTGGCGATCGCGCACGAGCACCAGATCCCCGTGCACACCGACGCCGTCCAGGCCCTCGGCCAGGTGCCGGTCGACTTCGCCGACTCGGGCGTGGACGCGCTGACCTTCACCGGCCACAAGGTCGGCGGCCCCTACGGCGTCGGCGCGCTGGTCGTACGCCGTGACCTGCCCGTGAGCGCGCTGGTGCACGGCGGCGGCCAGGAGCGCGACATCCGCAGCGGCACCCTCGACGTGCCCGCGATCGCCGGCCTCGCGGCGGCCGTCGAGGCGACCGTGAAGGCCCAGCACGAGCACGCGGTGCGGATCGCCGAGCTGCGCGACGACCTGGTCCGCCGGGTCGTCGAGGTCGTCCCCGACGCGCACCTCCACGGCGCCCCGGCCGGCCCCGGCCGGCTGCCCGGCAACGCCCACCTCGGGTTCCCCGGCTGCGAGGGCGACTCCCTCCTGATGCTCCTCGACGCCCGCGGCATCGAGTGCTCCACCGGCTCGGCCTGCTCCGCCGGGGTGCCGCAGCCCTCCCACGTCCTGCTCGCGATGGGCTGCGACGACGCCCAGGCGCGCCACTCGCTCCGGTTCTCGCTCGGCCACACCACCACCCCGGCCGACATCGACGCCCTCGTCGCGGCGATCGGGCCCGTGGTCGAGCGGGCGCGGTCCGCCCGGGCGCGCTGAGGGTGGAGTCGTGAAGGTCGTCGCCGCGATGTCCGGCGGGGTGGACTCCGCCGTGGCCGCGGCCCGCGCCGTCGAGGCCGGCCACGAGGTGACGGGCGTCCACCTCGCGCTGAGCCGCAACCCGGCGTCGTACCGCTCGGGAGCGCGGGGCTGCTGCACCATCGAGGACAGCAACGACGCGCGGCGTGCCGCCGACGTGATCGGCATCCCGTTCTACGTCTGGGACCTGTCCGAGCGCTTCCACGAGGACGTGGTCGAGGACTTCATGGACGAGTACGCCGCGGGGCGCACGCCGAACCCGTGCCTGCGCTGCAACGAGAAGATCAAGTTCGCCGCCGTCCTCGACCGGGCCCTCGCGCTCGGCTTCGACGCGGTCGCGACCGGGCACTACGCCCAGCTGCGCACCGGTGCCGACGGGCTGATCGAGATGCACCGCGCGGAGGACCACGGCAAGGACCAGTCCTACGTCCTCGGGGTGCTCGACCAGTCCCAGCTGCGCCACTCGCTCTTCCCGCTCGGCGACACCGACAAGCCGGCCGTGCGCCGCGAGGCCGAGGCGCGCGGGCTGCTGGTCGCCGACAAGCCCGACTCCCACGACATCTGCTTCGTCGCCGACGGCGACAACGCCGGCTGGCTCCGCGAGAAGCTCGGCGACCGCGCCCCCAACCACGGCGGCGACATCGTCGACGTCGAGACGGGGGAGACGGTCGGCAGCCACACCGGCACCTACGGCTTCACCATCGGCCAGCGGCGCGGCCTGCGGCTCGGCACTCCCGCGGCGGACGGCAAGCCGCGCTTCGTGCTCGACATCGAGCCGGTCAGCGGCACGGTCACCGTCGGGCCGCGCGACCGTCTCGCGGTCGACCACATCGACGGCATCAGGCCGCGCTGGTGCGGCACCGTCCCGGAGCGGGTCGACGGCACCGTGCAGCTGCGCGCCCACGGAGCCGAGCACCGGGCCGCGGTCGTCGTCGACGGCGATCGCGTCACCATCGACCTGCTCGACCCGGCCGAGGGGATCGCGCCCGGCCAGGCCGCCGTCATCTACGACGGCACCCGGGTCGTCGGGTCCGCGACCATCGAGTCCACGCGCGCGGTCGTACCCGCATGAGCGCCGCATGACGACCGCCACCGGCGTCGGCTCGCTGCCGGGCACCACCGCCGCGGCCTACGCCGAGGCCGTACGCCTCGTGCTGGACGGACTCCCGGACCTGCCGCACGTCCCCGAGCTGCCGGGGCGTGGCGTCACCGCAGGGATGACCGGTCGCGCGCTGGCGATCACCGACGGCCTCGCCGCCGACCTGCAGCCCGCGGGATGGCGGCTGACCGACGCCAGCGGCGTCGACCACCGCCGGGCGCGGTCGCTGCTCGCCCAGGACCTCGACGCGGTCGAGGAGCTGTCGCAGGGCTACGAGGGGACGTTCAAGACCCAGGTCGCCGGGCCGTGGACGCTCGCCGCGACCGTCGAGAAGCCTCGTGGCGACAAGGTGCTCAGCGACCACGGCGCCCGCCGCGACCTCGCGCAGGCGCTGGCCGAGGGCGTCCGGGTCCACCTCGCCGACCTGCGCCGGCGCATCGTCGGCGTGGACCGCTGGGTCGTGCAGATCGACGAACCCGCCCTCGCCGCCGTGGCGAACGCGCAGGTGCCCACCGCCAGCGGCTTCGGCCGCCACCGTCGCGTCGACCCGCCCGAGCTGTCGGAGCACCTCGAGTGGGTCGTCGAGGCCGTGACCGCCGCCGGAGCCGAGGCATGGGTGCACTCGTGCGCGCCGCAGACGCCGTGGTCACTGGTCGCCGGCACCGGGGCGAGCGGCCTGTCCGCGGACCTCGACATGCTCGGTCCGGCGGACCTCGACACCTTCGCCGAGGCGCTCGACGCGGGCCGTACGGTCGCGCTCGGCATCGTGCCGTCGACCGACCTCGCCGCCACCCCGTCCGACGCCCGGCTCACCGAGCGCGTGCAGCGCTGGCTCGACATGCTGGGGCTCGACCCGGAGACGGCGGGGGAGCACCTCGTGGTCACCCCGACCTGCGGGCTGGCCGGCGCCACGCCGGCGTGGGCCGCGCTGGCCGTACGCCTGTCGGCGACGGTCGCACGCAACCTCTGACCGGTCAGTCGAACCTGGTCACCGCGACCGGGGCCGTCGCGCGCGGCGGCAGGTCCGGCGTACGCGCCGAGGTGCGGGCGCCGGTGCCGGTGACCATCACCGTCGTCGGGGCCAGCGCGAAGTTGTAGCCCTGGTCGAACTGCCACACGGACAGGCACACCGGCCCGGCGGGCAGGGTCCGGAGGTACTCGTCCGCCGCGCCGCCCACCGGGGTCGCGCCCCACAGGCCGAGCCCGACCTGGGTGGTGTCGTCGCCGGGCACGGCCGTGCAGGCCGTGGGCGTCGCGTGGACCTCGAAGCCGGGCTCGCCGTAGGCCCAGGTGCCCAGCCAGGCCGGGACCGCCGGCTCGGGCGCACGGGTGACCGTGACGCTGGAGCCGCCGCCCGACTGGGTCGGGGTGACGGCGCCGGTCGCCGGGATCCGGTCGATCGCGTCGCACCACTCGGTCTCGGCGAGGCGCGGCTTGCCGCCGTAGATCCGCTTGGCCCGCTTGAGGTCGACCTTCTCGATGATGCGGCAGCGCCAGCGACCGGGCTTGACCTCGTCGACGTCGTCGCCGACGCAGAGGCTCGGGGCGACGCCGTTGGTGTGCGAGGTGTTCATGAGCGAGCAGCCCGACATGTTGTGCTCGAGCCCGAGCACGTGGCCGAGCTCGTGGGCGACCACCAGGGTCTGTCCGGGCCACGCGCACTTCTGCCCGTCGGCGTCGCTGCCGTGCAGGATGCTCACGGTCGCCTTGCGGCCGGGTCCGGGATAGCCGAGCGTGCCGTAGCCGGTGCCGCAGCCGCCCGGCACGCGCGTGGTGTTCTTGATGACCAGCCGGGCCTTGCGGGCGCTGGACACCTTGACGAACTTCAGGTCCAGCCCACTGGTGTTCCACGCCCGGACGGCCGCCTTCACCGCGTCCGGGTCGAGGGACTTGTCGACGTAGGTGATGCGGCCCTTCGGCCACTTGCGGGGCGCGGCGTCCGCGCTCGAGGCGAGCCCGACCGTCAGGACGAGCGCGGTGAGCAGGGCGAGGACGACTCGGACACGTGACATGGGACCCCCGTGGAGTGCGACTGCCGGGAGCCTAGGGCGGTTCAGCGCTCCGTGGAAGGTGCTGGTCGGGGGAGGGGACGTGCGCGTCGACGACCTCGAGGACCGAGCCGCAGTGCCACGTCGTGCCAGCGACGTGAGCCGGTGAGCATGTAGTGGCCGAGCGCACCCATGTCCTCGAGCTCGGCGCTGTCGGCCACCGGCCGCGCCCGCTCGACGTAGCGGGCGGTCTCCTTGAAGGACGTGATCCGGTCGCGGCGCCCGTGCGCCGCCCTCAGCGTGCGGCCGGCGAGCGTGTGCACCGGGTCCTCGGCCGACCACCACGGCGCGAGCCCGACCACGCCCACCACCGACGGGTCGTCGGCGGCGTGGACGGCGACGCGTGCGCCCATCGAGTGCCCGAGCAGGACGACCGGGACGTCGCCGTGGACGGCGCGCAGCCGGTCGAGCGCCCAGCGGGCGTCGGCCACCGCGTCGGCGCCGCCGTTCCAGCCGCGGCGGCGGTAGCGCACGAGCCAGATCCCGATGCCGGCGTCGTGCGCGGGCTGCGCGATCTCGCGGGTGAGCCAGGCGGCGCGCCGCCACGAGGCGCTGCGACCGTCGACGGACTGGCGGGAGCGCGGCTTGCCGCCGTGCAGCACCAGCACCATCGCCCGGGGCCGTCCGGGTGCGTCGTACGTCGTCAGGTAGGGCTCGCTCACACGTCTCCTTCGGCGCTGGGTGGGTGATCGGATGGGACGAGGGAGGACCTCCGTCTCCGGAGATCCTCCCTCGCTGGTGGTGCGGTGGATCAGTGGGCGACGACGCCCTCGGGACCGTCGGTCGCGAGCTCCTCGTGCTTGACGTCGAGGAAGATCCAGATCACCACGGAGGCGGCGAGCATGAGGATCGAGCCGACCAGGAAGGCGTTGGTCGAGCCCTCGGTGAAGATCTGCTGCTGGGCGATCTCGGCGAAGGCCTTCGCCTGCTCCGGCGACGGCTGGGGCAGGCCGGCCGCGGCCTCGGCGAACTCCTTGCCCCGGTCGGTGAAGGTCTGCGTCGCGACCGTCGCCAGCACGGCGAGGCCGAGCGCTCCGCCGACCTGCTGCGCGGTGTTGAGCACGCCCGAGCCGATGCCGGACTCCTCGGAGCGCAGGTGGTGGACGGCCGTCAGGGTGACCGGGACGAACGTCAGGCCCATGCCGAAGGCCATCATGATGATGAACGGCATGATGTCGGTGACGTAGCTGCCGGTCACGTCGCTCGGGGGGAACGACGTGTCGTAGGGCAGCCGGGAGAAGCCGAACAGCGCGCCGGCGGCGATCAGGGTGCCCACGCCGGAGATGTAGCGCGGGTCGATCCGGTTGACCAGGTTGGAGGCCAGCCCGGCACCCACGACGATGCCGACCGTGAACGGGAGGAACGCGACGCCGGCCTTGAGCGGGCTGTAGCCCATGACGTTCTGGATGTACTGGCTGAGGAAGTAGAACATCGCGAACATCGCGGCCGGGGCGAGGAACATCGCCACGAAGCTCGAGGCGCGGGTGCGGTTGGTGAAGATGCGGAACGGCAGGAGCGGGTGCTCGACGCGGCTCTCGACGAAGCCGAAGACGACGAGCAGCACGACGCCGGCCACCAGGCTGGCGATGGTGATCGAGTCGCCCCAGCCCTCGGAGCCGGCGCGGGTCAGGCCGTAGACGACGCCGAGCAGGCCCAGGGTGCCGGTGACGGCGCCGGGCAGGTCGAGCTCGCCGGGGTGCGACTCGGACTCGTTGAGGAAGCGCGGGGCGAGGAACGCGGCGACGAGGCCGATCGGGACGTTGATCAGGAAGGTGAGGCGCCAGCCGTCGACCACGATGCCGAAGATCTCGGGCGAGGTGCCGGTGAGCCAGCCACCGAGGATCAGGCCGACGGCCGCACCGGCGCCGGACATGGCGGCGTAGACCGCGAAGGCCCGGTTGCGGGCCGGACCGGCGGGGAACGTGGTGGTGATCAGCGCGAGCGCGGCCGGCGAGGCGAGCGCGGCGCCGAGGCCCTGCAGGCCACGGGCGGCGAGCAGGAGCGGCTCGTTGGTCGCGAGCCCGCCGAGGAGGGAGGCCACGGCGAAGATGGCGAGGCCGATCATGAAGACCTTGCGGCGGCCGTAGAGGTCACCGAGGCGTCCACCGAGCAGCAGCAGGCTGCCGAAGGCCAGGGCGTAGCCGGTGACGATCCAGGAGAGGTTGGCGTTGCTGATCTCGAGGTCGATCTGGATGTAGGGGAGCGCGATGTTGGCGATGGTCGCGTCGAGCACGACCATCAGCTGCGCGATCGAGATCAGGACCAGGGCCCAGGTGAGGTTGAGCTCCCGCTGGGGCGGGGCCGTCGCCCCGGAGGGCGGCGTGGTGCTGGCGGTGTCGGTCATGGAGATTCCTTCGGAGGTGCGGGTCGGGTTCGAGTGGATCAGAGGGGTCCGACAGTGGGTCGGACCAGGCTGTGGGGTCAGGAGCGGGAGCAGGGGCCGTGGAGGGCGGCCGGGAGGACGACCTCGTCGAGCACGCGGCCGACGAGCTCGGGGGTGACGGTCTCGCCGAGGAGGAACACGCGGTGGAGCACGATCCCGGCGAGGGCGGGCGCGAGGACGGAGAGGTCGACGTCGGGGTGGACCTCGCCGCGCTCGCGGGCGCGCTCGTAGATGCAGCGGGAGGCCTCGACCTTGGGGCCGATGAAGTCGCGTCGGTAGACCTCGGCGAACTCCGGGTCGCGACCCATCGCGGTCACGACGGCCGAGAGCACCGACTGGGCGAGCGGGTCGCTGAGGCCGCCGTGGCCGCAGTAGGCGGCGAGGAGGTCGCCGCGGAGGGTGCCGGTGTCGGGCACGACGGTCTCGCCCTTGTGGGCCATGATGGCGGCCACGACGAGCTCGGGCTTGCCGTTCCAGCGGCGGTAGAGCGTGGCCTTCGACGCCTTGGCGCGGGCGGCGACGGCGTCCATCGTGAGCAGGTCGTAGCCGACCTCGTCGAGCACCTCGCAGGGTCGCCTCGAGGATCTGCAGCTCGCGCTCGCCCTCCACGCGGGGGCGGGTGCCGGTCTCGGTCGGGGTCACGGTGGCCTTCGCTGTGTGACGGTCGTCACGATGAAACGGAACGGTTTCGTTTCGATCAACCGGACCGTAGGCCGATCTATTCCGATGGAACAAATCAGTTTCATCCGGTCCAGACCATGCAGTCCGTACGTCGCTGCGGCGGGTGTCGGTGGCGACCGGCAGACTGTGCCCATGAGCACGTCCGATCCCGGTCCCGAGACCGCCGTCGCCACCGCTCCGCCCGAGGCGCGCGAGCGCCACCAGGAGCTGAGCGAGCAGGTCGACGACGCCCGCTGGCGCTACTACGTGCTCGACGACCCGACGCTCTCCGACTCCGACTTCGACGTCCGGCTCCGCGAGCTCGAGGCGCTCGAGGACTCCTACCCCGAGCTCCGCACCCCCGACTCGCCGACGCAGAAGGTCGGCGGCGCCGTCTCGACCGAGTTCACCGCCGTCGACCACCTCCAGCGGATGGAGTCGCTCGACAACGCCTTCACCTCCGAGGAGCTCGCGAGCTGGTACTCCCGGATCCTGCGCGAGGGCGTCGAGTCGCCCGCCCTGCTCTGCGAGCTCAAGGTCGACGGCCTGGCGATCAACCTGCTCTACGAGGAGGGCCGCCTGGTCCGCGCGCTCACCCGCGGCGACGGCCGCACCGGCGAGGACGTCACCCCCAACGTCAAGACGATCGCCTCGGTGCCCCACCGCCTCACCGGCACCGACGAGCACCCCGTGCCCGCGCTGGTCGAGGTCCGCGGCGAGGTGTTCCTGCCGGCGGAGGCGTTCGAGCGGCTCAACGCCTCGATGGTCGACGCGGGCAAGCCGATGTTCGCCAACCCGCGCAACGCCGCCGCCGGGTCGCTGCGCCAGAAGGACCCGAAGGTCACCGCCACCCGCGACCTCGGGATGGTCTGCCACGGCATCGGCGCGCGCGAGGGCTTCGAGCCCACGGCCCAGAGCGCGGCCTACGACGCCCTCCAGGCGTGGGGACTGCCGATCTCCGAGCAGGTCCGGGTGGTGCCGACGCTCGAGGCCGTCGAGGAGCGCATCGCCCACGTCGGCGAGCACCGCCACACGATCGTCGGCTACGAGATCGACGGACTCGTGGTCAAGGTCGACGACGTCTCGCTGCAGCGCCGGCTCGGGTCGACGAGCCGCGCGCCCCGCTGGGCGATCGCGTTCAAGTACCCGCCCGAGGAGGTCAACACCCTCCTGAGGTCGATCGAGGTCAACGTCGGCCGCACCGGTCGGGTGACGCCCTACGGCGTGATGGAGCCGACCAAGGTCGCGGGCTCGACCGTCGAGAACGCGACCCTCCACAACGCCCACGAGGTCAAGCGCAAGGACGTCCGGCCCGGCGACACGGTGATCCTGCGCAAGGCCGGCGACGTGATCCCCGAGATCCTCGGGCCGGTCCTCGCGCTGCGGCCCGAAGGGGCTCAGGCCGTGGCGGATGCCGACGAGGTGCCCCGCCTGCCGGACGCCGCTGGCCCAGCAGAAGGAGGGCGACAAGGACCTCCGGTGCCCCAACCACGAGCGGTGCCCGGCCCAGGTGCGCGAGCGGGTCTTCCACGTCGCCGGCCGCGGCGCCTTCGACATCGAGGGGCTGGGCTACGAAGCGGCGGTCGCGCTGCTCGACGCCGGCGCGATCGCCAACGAGGGCGACCTGTTCGACCTCGACGAGACCAAGCTGCTCACCGCCCCGCTCTTCACCCGCGCCCCCAAGAAGGGCGAGGACGGGCCGCAGCTCAGCGCCAACGGCGTACGACTCCTGGCCAACCTCCACGAGCGCAAGACCGCGGTGCCGCTGTGGCGGGTGCTGGTCGCGCTGTCGATCCGCCACGTCGGCCCGACCGCGGCGCGTGCCTCGCGACGGAGCTCGCCTCGATGACGGCCGTGCGCGAGGCGACCGAGGAGGCGCTGGCGGCCACCGAGGGCGTGGGCCCGACCATCGCCGCGTCGGTGCGCGAGTGGTTCGACGGACCCGAGTCCGGGTGGCACAACGCCATCGTCGACGCGTGGGCCGCGGCCGGCGTGACCATGGCCGACGAGCGCGACGAGTCGATCGAGCGCACCCTCGAGGGGCTCACGGTCGTCGTGACGGGCGGGCTCCAGGCCTACACCCGCGACTCGGTCAAGGAGGCGATCATCAGCCGCGGCGGCAAGGCGTCGGGGTCGGTGTCGAAGAAGACCGACTACGTCGTGGTCGGCGAGAACGCCGGGTCCAAGGCCGACAAGGCCGAGCAGCTCGGGGTGCCGGTGCTCGACGAGGAGCAGTTCACGACGCTGCTGGAGCAGGGCCCCGACGCGCTGTCCTGATCAGGTGTGGGAGGCGCAGGATGCGGGCAGAAGAAGCAGAACGACTAATCCTTGGGAGTCAGCATGCGTCTCACCCGTTCACTCGTCCCGGTGCTCGTCGGCGCAGCCGCGCTCGCCGCGCCGCTCGCGATCGCACCGACCGCGCAGGCCGCCGCCGTCACGTGCGCCGGCCTGAAGGCCACCATCGTCGGCAACGACAAGGGCAACACGATCACCGGCACGCCGAAGCGCGACGTCATCGCGGCCCGCGGCGGCAACGACACCATCCGTGGTCTGGCCGGCAACGACGTGATCTGCGGCGGGGAGGGCGCGGACACGATCGTCGGCGGTGAGGGTGACGACAAGCTCTACGGCGAGAGCGACCTGCTGCGCATCGACCAGTTCGGCCGGGTCGTCAAGCGGGGCGACACGATCTCCGGTGGCCTCGGCAACGACCTCATCGACCTCGGCTACGACCCGCGCCCGGGCTCGGAGGGCACCGTGACGGAGCTCGACGGGGTGTCCTACTACGCCGCTACGGCGCCGGTCGTCGTGGACTTCCGCTCGAGCCGGACCGTCCCGATCGCGGCCGACGGCAGCGACACGGTGACCGGCTACGACGGCGGCATCCGCGTCATCGGCAGTCCGCTCAACGACACCATCAAGGGCACGAACTCCCGTGACGTGATCGCCGGCCGCGGTGGCGACGACACCGTCTTCGGCCGTGGCGGCGACGACTTCCTGAGCGCCGACGCGCCCGGCACGGTCGGCAACGACCGGCTCTACGGCGAGGCGGGCGACGACGGATTCCTGGGCACGGTCGGCATCGACACCTTCGTCGGTGGGAGCGGCAGCGACGACATGCGGACGACGTCGGAGAGCCACCAGGTCTGGCGAGGTGGCAGCGGCAGCGACACCATGACCTTCCCGATCCCGGTCGAGTCGGGCTTCGTCGTCAAGGGCTACGGCGGCCAGGACAAGCTGCGGATCGTGGCCAACTCCAACCCCGCCCTCAAGCCCACGCTGCGGATCGACCAGCTGAAGAAGTCGACGATCCGCGACCTCCAGCCCTACACGCTCGAGGGCAAGATCACCGGCTTCAGCGACGTCGTGCTGCCGGCCCGCACGTCGTCGATCTTCAAGGGCAGCAACGACTCGGAGATCATCACCGCCGACCCGGACTACCGCGTCCAGATCTTCGGCCGCGGTGGCGCCGACGTGATGACCGGCTCCGGCGAGCCCGACCGGCTCGACGGGGGCAAGGGCTTCGACATCGCCCGCGGTGGCGGCGGCAACGACACCTGCAAGGCAGCGGAGAAGCGCTCCAGCTGCTGATCGCGCTCGACGGGTCCGCGCCTGCCATCCTGTGCGGGTGCGGACCCGGCTGCTCGTGACGGCGTTGCTGATCGTCGCGTGGGGCTCGACCTTCACGTCGATCAAGGTCGCGCTCGAGGGGTGCCCGCCCCTGGTGCTGGCGGCGACCCGCTGCCTGGTCGGCGGCGGCCTGCTCGTGCTCGTCGCCCTGGCCTCCGGGCGGCGACTCCGGCTGCGTGGCAGCGTCGGGCCCTACGCCGCCCTCACGCTGCTGAACGTCGTCGGGTTCTTCGGCCTGCAGGTCCTCGCCATCGACCACCTCGACTCCGGCTACGCCTCGCTGCTGCTCTACCTCCAGCCCGTCCTCACCGTGCTGCTGGCCCGGCCGCTGCTGGGTGATCCGCTGGGGCCGGCCCGCGTGCTCGGCGCGCTCACCGCCTTCGCGGGCGTCGCCGTCGTCTCGGTGCGCCACGAGGGGGAGGTGTCGACGTACGGCATCGCCCTGGGCGTGGCGACGGCGATCTGCTGGTCGCTGGGGACGATCGCCGTCAAGCGCACGGCGTCGCGCGTCGAGCCGCTGTGGGCGGTGGCGCTGCCGCTCGTGGCGGGTGGTGCGCTGCTCGCGGTCGCGGCGGCCGTCACCGGAACCGGCGGTCTCGACCTCACCCCTCGCGTCGGCGTGGGCGTGGTCTGGACGACCCTCATCGGCACTGCGCTGGCGTGGCTGCTCTGGATGCACCTCGTGACGACCGGCGAGGTCGGCCGGGTGGCGGTGAGCATCTTCCTCGTCCCCGTCGTGGCGGTCGTCCTCGGCTGGGTGGTGCTGGACGAGCAGCTGGGCTGGCCGCTGGTCGGAGGCACCGGGCTGGTGTGCGCCGGGGTCTACGCGGTCAACCGGTGGCCGGGCGGGCGCAAGGCCCCGGCGCCGCTCTCCTAGGATTGGCCGCATGCCCGAGATCTCCCGCGAGGAGGTGGCCCACCTGGCCACCCTCGCCCGCATCGACCTCTCCGACGACGAGCTCGACCACCTCGCCCCGCAGCTGAGCGTGATCCTCGAGTCGGTCGCCTCGATCACCGGGGTCGCCGGCGACGACGTGCCGCCCACGTCGCACGCGATCCCGCTGACCAACGTCTTCCGCGAGGACGTCGTCGTCCCCGGCCTCAGCGCCGAGGAGGCCCTGTCGGGCGCCCCGGCCGTGGAGGAGCAGCGCTTCTCCGTCCCCCGGATCCTGGACGAGGAGGCCTGATGAGCGACCTGCACACGACCGCGTCCTCCCTCGCCGAGCAGCTCGCCGCCGGCTCGGTCACCTCGGTCGAGGTCACCCAGCGCCACCTCGACCGCATCGCCGAGGTCGACGACCGGGTGCACGCGTTCCTCCACGTCGACGCCGAGGGCGCGCTCATCCAGGCCGCCGAGTCCGACGCCCGCCGCGCCCGCGGTGAGGCACGCGGGCCGCTGGACGGCGTACCGATCGCGGTCAAGGACGTGATGGCGACCCGCGGGCTGCCCACGACGTGTGGCTCGAAGATCCTCGAGGGCTGGGTGCCGCCCTACGACGCGACCGTCGTCGAGCGCCTGCGCGTCGCCGGCCTGCCGATCCTCGGCAAGACCAACATGGACGAGTTCGCGATGGGCTCGTCCACGGAGCACTCGGCCTACGGCCCGACCCACAACCCGTGGGACCTCGACCGGATCCCCGGCGGCTCGGGCGGTGGCTCGGCCGCGGCCGTCGCGGCCTACGAGGCGCCCCTCGCGATCGGCACCGACACCGGTGGCTCGATCCGCCAGCCCGGCGCCGTCACCGGCACGGTCGGCGTGAAGCCGACCTACGGCGGGGTGTCGCGCTACGGCCTCGTCGCGCTGGCCAACAGCCTCGACCAGGCCGGTCCGGTCACCCGCAACGTCCTCGACGCGGCGATGCTCCACGACGTCATCGGCGGTCACGACCTGCGTGACTCGACCTCGATCAAGACCGACTGGCCGTCGTTCACCGAGGCGGCGAAGCAGGGCGCGTCCGGCGACCTCGCCGGGGTGAAGGTCGGCGTCGTCACCGAGATGTCGGGCGACGGCTGGCAGCCCGGTGTGATGAACCGCTTCAACGAGTCCGTCGAGCTCATGGTGAAGGCCGGGGCCGAGGTCGTCGAGGTGGCCTGCCCGTCCTTCGTGCACGCGCTCGCCGCCTACTACCTGATCCTCCCGGCGGAGGCGTCGAGCAACCTCGCGAAGTTCGACGCGATGCGCTACGGCCTCCGCGTGACGCCCGACGGCGACCCGTCGGCGGAGGACGTCATGCGCGCCACCCGCGACGCCGGGTTCGGCGACGAGGTGAAGCGCCGGATCATCCTCGGCACCTACGCCCTGTCGAGCGGCTACTACGACGCCTACTACGGCCAGGCGCAGAAGATCCGCACGCTGATCAGCCGCGACTTCGACGCGGCCTTCGAGAAGGTCGACGTGCTCGTCTCGCCGACGGCGCCGACGACGGCGTTCAAGCTGGGCGAGAAGCTCGACGACCCGATGGCGATGTACCTCAACGACCTCGCCACCATCCCGGCGAACCTCGCCGGCGTGCCCGGCATCTCGGTGCCCAACGGCCTGGCCGACGAGGACTCGCTGCCCTCCGGCTTCCAGGTCCTCGCACCCGCGCTGGCCGACGACCGGGTCTACCGGGTGGGCGCCGCGCTGGAGGCGCTGCACGTGCAGGAGTGGGGCGGTCCGCTGCTCGACCGCGCGACCGGACTGGAGACGAACTGATGACTTCCCCCAAGACCGACGCGGCCCTGATGCCGTACGACGACGTGCTGGCCGCCTTCGACCCGGCCCTCGGCCTCGAGGTCCACGTCGAGCTCAACACGAACTCGAAGATGTTCTGCGGCTGCCCGGCGACGTTCGGCGGTGAGCCCAACGCGGGCACCTGCCCGACGTGCCTCGGCCTGCCCGGCGCGATGCCCGTGGTCAACGGCAAGGCGGTCGAGTCCGCGATCCGGATCGGCCTCGCGCTCAACTGCGACATCGCCGAGTGGTGCCGCTTCGCGCGGAAGAACTACTTCTACCCGGACATGCCGAAGAACTTCCAGACGTCGCAGTACGACGAGCCGATCGCGTTCGACGGCTACATGGACGTCGACGTGGACGGTGAGACCTACCGCGTCGAGATCGAGCGCGCGCACATGGAGGAGGACACCGGGAAGTCGCTGCACGTCGGCGGCGCCACCGGTCGCATCCACGGCGCCGACCACTCGCTCGTCGACTACAACCGCGCCGGGATCCCGCTCATCGAGATCGTCACCCGCCCGATCATGGGTGCCGGCGCGAAGGCACCCGAGGTCGCCAAGGCGTACGTCACCCAGCTCCGCGAGCTCATCGTCGCGCTCGGCGTCTCCGAGGCGCGGATGGACCAGGGCAACCTGCGCGCCGACGTGAACCTGTCGCTGGCCCCGAAGGACAGCGGCGTCCTCGGCACCCGCACCGAGACCAAGAACGTCAACTCGTTCCGCTCGGTCGAGCGGGCCGTGCGCTACGAGATGCAGCGGCACGCGGTGATCCTGCGCGACGGCGGCTCGATCCTCCAGGAGACCCGCCACTGGCACGAGGACACCGGGATCACCACGAGCGGTCGCGAGAAGTCCGACGCCGAGGACTACCGCTACTTCCCCGAGCCGGACCTGGTGCCGGTCGCGCCGAGCCGCGAGTGGGTCGAGGAGCTCCGCGGCACGCTGCCGGAGAACCCGACCGTGCGCCGCGCGCGGCTGCAGGGGGAGTGGGGCTTCAGCGACCTCGACATGCGCGACACCATCGGTGCCGGTGCGCTCGGCCTCGTCGAGGAGACGATCGCCGCGGGTGCGACGCCCCAGGCGGCCCGCAAGTGGTGGCTCGGCGAGCTCGCCCGGCGCAGCAACGAGGACGGCGTCGACCTGGTCGACCTGCCCATCACCCCGGCCGACGTGGCGCGGATCCAGGCGCTCGTCGACGAGAAGACCGTCAACGACAAGCTGGCCCGCCAGGTCATCGAAGGGGTGCTGGCAGGGGAGGGCACCCCGGACGAGGTCGTCGCGAGCCGGGGCCTGGCTGTCGTCTCCGACGACGGTGCCCTGGGAGCCGCCGTCGACACGGCGATCGCGGCGAACCCCGACGTGGCCGACAAGATCCGTGACGGCAAGCACGCCGCCGCGGGCGCGCTCATCGGTGCGGTGATGAAGGAGATGCGCGGGCAGGCCGACGCCGCCCGGGTGCGCGAGCTGATCCTGGAGAAGCTCGGGTGACAGGTTTTTTCGCGGTCTAGACAACTTGCTACGGTGGTCGCGCGTCACATTGGTCACATCACCAACGAAACGCTCGTGCATCGAGGGGGCTGACGGCACTGCCGTCGTGGGGTCCCCGCGCGAGCGGGAAGGAAGTCATGCACCATCGCATTCGACCCATCCGGACAGCCGCGGTCGCACTCTCGACCGTCGCCCTGGGCGCCGGAGTGCTCGCTGCTCCGCCGGCCACGGCAGACGCCTCGTCCGCCCTCCGCAGCGCCAAGGCTGCGGTCAACACCGACAGCACGCCCTCGACCATCGCCGCCGAGTGGATGGCCGGCGAGCTCACCAACGGCCTCGTCGTCGGTGACTTCGGGCCCGACTTCGGTCTCACCATCGACACCGGCCTGGCGCTCGCCACGGTCGCCAGCCAGGGCGCGACCGTCACGGCCATCAACAACGCGCTCGAGCCGCGCATCGGCGAGTACGTCGGTGACGGGACCAAGGAGTCCTACGCCGGTCCGCTCGCGAAGGCCGCGACCTTCGCCCGCACCGCCAAGAAGAACCCGATCAGCTACGGCGGGATCAACCTCATCGCTCGCCTCGAGGAGCGCACCGCCGACGTCCCGGCCGACCCGACGAAGGAGCCGCAGGCCGCGGCGTTCGCGGGCCGGATCTTCGACAAGTCGGACTCGGGCAACTTCGCCAACGTCGTGGGCCAGTCCTACGCCGTGCGCGCCCTGACGCTGGCCCGGTCCGCCGAGGCGGGTGCCGCTCGTGACTTCCTGCTCAAGCAGCAGTGCACCTCGGGCTACTTCCGGCTGAACTTCGACAAGGCCAACGTGCCCAGCCAGTCGTGCACCGAGGGTGTCGCCGGCAGCGAGGCCGACGCCGACGCGACCGCGCTCGCGGTGATCAACCTGATCGAGTCCGGCGACCGCACCCCGACCGTCACCGCGGCCCTCGACAAGGCCAGCGCGTGGCTCGCGAGCAAGCAGCGCAACAGCGGTGCGTTCCGCAGCTCCGGTGACGGTGCCTCGATCAACTCCAACACCACGGCTGTGAGCGGCTACGCGCTCGGCCTGATGCGCAACCGCGACGCTGCCCTCAAGGCCGCGCTGTGGGTGCGCAAGAACCAGCCGGTCGACAAGTACAAGTGCCGCACGGCGCTGACCAAGGACACCGGCGCCGTCGCGTTCCGCAAGGACCGGATCAAGGCGTCCTCGACGACCGGCATCCCGGCCAGCGCGCGCGACGAGTGGCGTCGCTCGACCGCCCAGGCGATCCTCGGCCTCCAGTTCGCCCCGGCGAGCAAGGACCGGCTCCAGATCGTCTCGGTGCGCAAGGAGGCACGCGCGGGTGAGCGTGTGCAGTTCCGCGTCTTCGGCCTCGCGCCGAGCGAGAGCGCCTGCCTGCAGGTCAAGGGCGACTTCGTCCGCGTCAAGGGCAAGAAGTCCGGCGACAAGATCGTGCGCAAGCTGACCCTGCCCGCGGGCAACCAGCGTCGCGTCGCGCTCGTGAAGACCTCGGACGACGAGGCTCGTACGTCGCTGCGGGTCCGCAACTGACCCACCAGCACCACCTGATCGACCACACCACCTCGGCCCGGCGTCTCGCGACGCCGGGCCGAGGTGCGTCCGGAGCCGGGCGAGGGTTAGGCTGCGCTCGCCGCACCCGTCCGGGTCGGCAACACACACGCCCGAGGTGGGGAAAGTCGGTCCGAAACCGACGCTGACCCGCAACCGTGGGCACGGGAGCGATCCCGTGCGAGCCGGAACACCTGCCCCGACGCGTCTTGAACACCATCGCTGTCGAGGAATGCAGCGGGGCTGACCGGCGTATTGCCGACCTTGCCTCGCTGTCGCAGCGAGGAAGGAACCATGAAGCTCATCTCCGGGCTGGCAGCCGTCGCGCTCGCCGCCACCACGCTGGCTCAACCCGCTCGGCGGCCACCGACTGCCTGCCCCGGCCGCCGACGCGGCCGGCGACCTGGATCGCGGCCGAGGTCCCCGTCGGCGCTCGCCGCCGGCGACTTCGCCTACTACCCCGGCCAGCTCATCGACGCCGGGCTCGGCCTCGTGGCCACCGACCACCTCGCGCGACGCGCAGGCGGTCGGCGACGACCTGGCTCCGCCCTCGTCACCACGGCCGAGACGAGTACGGCTACGTCAAGGCCACCGAGTACGACTTCGACGACCCACGCCAACCTGGGCACCGGCCTCTACGCCAACCCCACGGCCAAGGCCGCTGGCGTTCACCGAGCGCATCGGGCAGGACCCGCGACGCAGTACGACGACGTCGACCTGATCGCCCAGCTCGAGGGCCGTGACGCAGCGACACGAGCCGGCCGCATCGCGGACGTCAGCAGCTACGGCGACTACGCCAACACGATCGGGCAGGCCTTCGCGGTCGAGGCTCTGGCCGGTGCCGGCTCGAGCGAGACCGCCGCCGCGACCGACGTCCTGCTCGACCAGCAGTGCGGCCCCGGCTTCTTCCCCCTCGACCTCGGACCAGACGTGCCCCGCGTCGCAGGGTCGAGCCCGACGTCACCGCGCTCGTGGTCGATCTCGCTGGTCGAGTCCGGCATCGCCACGTCCCGCGGTCACGGCCGCGATCGACGACGCCGCGGACTGGCTGAGTCGCTGCCAGCTCGCCAACGGCTCCTTCACCGGGCGAGGGCCGTGCCGCGGCGCCAACACCAACAGCACCGGCCTCGGCGGCTGGGCGCTCGGCGAGGCCGGGCGGTACGACCGCGGCCGGGCAAGGCGGCCGCGTGGATCCGCGCCCTCCAGGTCGTCCGACGCCGGCGCGTGCGCGACCGCAGGCGCCGACGCGGGGCGATCGCCTACGACGCTGCCGACTTCGCCAGCGGTCGTGCCAACGGGCTCACGCGACGCGCGCAACAAGTGGCGCATCGCGTCCTACCAGGCAGCTCCGCTGCTGAACTGGGCTCCCGCAGCCTCCGCGCCGCTGGCCGTCTCGACGCCGGCCACCGCGACCGACGGCGCCACCGTCACGGCGACCGTCACGGGTCTCGCCGCCGGTGAGTACGGCTGCGTGACGTTCGGCTCGACCGCGCGCTCGGTCACCGGCACGGGCGGTCCCGTCACGACCGACTTCACGCTCCGTCCGGTGTCGGCACCTACACGTTCACCGTGACCACGCTGAGCGGATCGACGACGTCCACGACGACCGTGGCGCGCCGGCCACCGCGACCCCGACGCCACCGCCGTGCCGACCGCGCACGCCTGCACCGGCACGCGGGTCGATCACGGGTGTACGCCTCGTCGGCCCGGCCGGCTTCCAGCGGGCCGGCAGCAAGGCCGTCCTCGAGGTCGTCGGCGCCGCACGCGGGTGCGCAGTACCAGCTGCGCGGCCCGGGCCTCGACGTCACCGTCGTCGTCGGTTCCGACGGCGCGCTGACCCGCTCGGTCACGCTGCCGAAGGCCACGACCACGGCGTCCTACGTCCTGTTCGGCGCCAACGGCCAGGTCGCCGACGACACCCAGGTGCTGGGCCAGAAGAAGCTGAAGGTCTCGACCCTCGCCTCCGACGGTCCGCGCACCCGGGTCCTGGTCCGCAAGCTGGCCGCCGGCGAGAAGGTCAAGATCGTCGTCGCGGGTGACGTCCTCGCCAAGGGCCGGGCGAACGCCAAGGGCCGCTTCGTCGACCCGGGTCGCGCTCCCGACGGGCAAGGCGAAGGTCCGGCGTGCGCGCGGTGGGCCAGTTCCCCGCGCTGCGCTCCGGTTCGACCACGGTGAACGCCGTCGTGACCTCGTCCCACCTGCGTCGCGCTCGCCGTCGCGCTGCTGGTCGCGGTGGTCGGCCCGAGCCTCGCGCTCGTGTCGGCCCCGCGGCCAGCGCGGCGACGTGCACCTCCGCCGGTGGGGTCAGCGTCGTCGTCGACTACCGCGAGATCGGCGGCGCGACGATCACCGCGTGCGCAGCCGACGGCGGCGGCAAGAGCGCCACCGGCGATCTTCGCCTCGGTCGGCGTGCAGCTGAGCTACGCCACCCGGCAGCCCGGCTTCGTCTGCCGGGTGAACGGCGTGCCGACCAGCGACCCGTGCGTCAACGCCTCGCCGTCGAACGCCTACTGGGGACTCTGGTGGGCCGACGGGACGAAGGCGTCGTGGACGTACTCGTCGTACGGCGTCGGGCAGCCTGACCGTCCCCGCCGGTGGCTCGGTCGGGTGGTCCTGGCAGCAGGACCGGGCGGCCGGCGCGCAGCGTCCCGCCGGCGGTCGCCCCGCCGGTGACCGCGCTCGTCCACCCCGACGGCCACCCCGACGCTCGTCCCCGACCTCGTCGCCGAGCCCGTCGCCGTCGTCGCTCGCCGCGACGCCGTCGGGTGGCGGCGGGTCGCAGCCGTCCAGCCCGTCGCCGAGCCCTCGACGGGTTCGGGCGGTGGCTCGGCGGCGGCCGGCGGCGGCACGGGAAGCGGCTCGGAGCGGCAGCGGCGGCATCGGGCTCGTCCGGCGGCTCGGGCTCGTCCCCGTCGCCGTCGCCGTCAGCGTCCCCGTCGGACCCCGTCGCCGTCCCCCCTGGCCTCTGAGTCTCCTGGAGACTCACGAGTCGAAGAAGGAGTCGGGCAAGGGGTCGGGACAAGGGGTCGGACGACGACACGCTGGACGATGAGTCTCCTGGAGACTCAGCGGCCAGCGACGACCCCGAGAGCCACCGAGTCGGGCAGTGAGTCTCCTGGAGACTCAACGGCCAGTGCGGCCACGCAGGCGGGGGAGCCGAGCGCCGACGAGCCGGCCCGCATCCCGGCCGCGGTGACCTGGGGCATCGTCGGCCTGCTGGCGATCGCGATCGCCGGCAGCGCCGTCGTGGCGCGTCGTAGACGGGGGGTCTGACGCGCAGTGACCGGATCGGCCGCGCCCGTGTGGGGACTGCCGCGTGACCTGCACCCGATCGCCTGGTGGACCTGGGCGATCGGGCTGGCCACGGCGGCGTCCCTCACCACCAACCCGCTGCTGCTGCTGCTCATCATGGGCTCGGCGACGGTCGTGGTGATGGCGCGCCGGTCCGGTCACCCCTTCGGCCGGTCGTTCCGGCTCTACGTCCTGCTCGCGCTCGTCACGGTCGTGATGCGCGTCGTCTTCCGGCTCGTCTTCGGCGGCCAGGAGATCGGGCACGTGCTCCTCGACCTGCCCGAGATCCCGCTGCCGAGCTGGGCCGCCGGCATCCGCCTGCTCGGCCCGGTCACGAGCGAGGCGCTGCTCGCCGGGCTGTACGACGGTCTCCGGCTCGGCGCGATCATCCTCTGCGTCGGCGCCGCGAACTCGCTCGCCAACCCCAAGCGGCTGCTCGCCTCGGTGCCGCCGGCGCTCTACGAGATCGGCACCGCCCTCGTCGTCGCCGTGACGATCTTCCCGCAGCTCGCCGACAGCGCCCGCCGCGTCCGCGCAGCCCAGGCCCTGCGCGGCGGCGCGACGAAGGGCGTCGGCCGGCTCCGCCGCTTCCTCGTCCCCGTCCTCGAGGACGCGCTCGAGCGCTCCCTGGCGCTGGCCGCCGGGATGGACACCCGTGGCTACGGCCGCTCCGGCGGTGCGTCCCCCGGCGAACGGCGGCTGACCGGCTCGTTGCTGCTCCTCGCGCTCACCGGCATCTGCGTGGGGACGTACGCCTGGCTCGACCCCACCGCCCCCCGCGTCCTCGCCCTGCCGATGCTCGGCGTCGGGTGCGCTCGTCGCCGTGCTCGGCCTCGTCAGTGCCGGCCGCCGCGTGCAGCGCACCCGCTACCGCCCCGACCCGTGGCGGACGCCCGAGCTCGTCACCGTCGGCACCGGCCTCGCGGTCGCGGTGCTCGGCTGGTACGTCGGCCACACGCAGGTCGTCGTCGCCTACCCGGGCGTCGACGTGATGCCCTACCTCTCGCCCCTGGCCCTGGTCGTCGGCGTGCTCGGCACCGCTCCCGCGGTCGCGACGCCCGTCCCCGCGACCGCCCTCGCGCGACGGGAGGTGACGGCATGAGCGGCGTCATCGAGCTCCGCGACATCGGGTTCCGCTACGACGAGCACGAGGTGCTCCGCCACGTCGACCTCACCCTCGACGAGGGCGAGCTGGTCCTCGTGTCGGGGCGCACCGGCGTCGGCAAGTCGACCCTGCTCGGCGTGATCACCGGCCTGGTGCCGCGCTTCACCGGGGGCGTCCTCAGCGGCGACGTGCTGCTCGACGGCGCCAGCATCGTCGAGCAGCCGCCGCGCGAGCGGGCGCACCTCGTCGGCTACGTCGGCCAGGACCCGCTGGCCGGGTTCGTCGCGGACACGGTCGAGGAGGAGCTCGCCTACGGCATGGAGCAGCTCGGCACGGCACCGGAGACGATGCGGCGCCGGGTCGAGGAGACGCTCGACCTGCTCGGCATCGCCGACCTGCGCGCCCGCGACCTGCGCACGCTCTCCGGCGGCCAGCAGCAGCGCGTCGCGATCGGCTCGGTGCTGACCACCCACCCGCGCGTCCTCGTCCTCGACGAGCCGACCTCCGCCCTCGACCCGACCGCGGCCGAGGACGTCCTCGCGACGATCACCCGGCTGGTCCACGACCTCGGCCTCACCGTGCTGCTCGCCGAGCACCGGCTCGAGCGCGTCGTGCCGTTCGCCGACCGGATCGCCCTCGTCGCGGGCGACGGCACGGTGCGCGTCGACGAGCCCCGCGCGGTCCTCGCCGACTCGCCCGTCGCGCCGCCGCTGGTCGACCTCGGCCGCCTCGCGCAGTGGGACCCGCTGCCGCTCACCGTCCGCGACGCGCGACGCCACGCGCGGTCGCTGCCCGACCTCACGCCTCCCGAGCCGGCCGCCGCGCCCGGGACGAGGGCGGTCCTCGCCGCGCGCGGCGTCACCGTCGTCCACGGCACCCACGTCGCCGTCCGCGAGGTCGACCTGACGCTGTCGGAGGGTCGCGTCACCGTGCTGATGGGCCGCAACGGCTCGGGCAAGTCGAGCCTGATCTGGGCGCTCCAGGGGTCGGGCAAGCGGCACTCCGGCACCGTGGACGTCGACGGCGACGACCCGGCGTCGCTCGCGCCCGCCCAGCGGCGTACGCACGTCGGGCTCGTGCCGCAGACCGCCGCCGACCTGCTCTACCTCGAGTCGGTCGCCGACGAGTGCGCTGCCGCCGACGTCGGCGCCGAGGCCGGTCCCGGCACCTGTCGCGGGCTGCTCGACCGGCTCGCTCCCGGCATCGACGAGGACCTCCACCCGCGCGACCTGTCCGAGGGCCAGCGGCTCGCGCTCGCGCTCTCGATCGTGCTGACCGCGCGACCGCCGGTGCTGCTGCTCGACGAGCCCACCCGCGGCCTCGACTACGCCGGCAAGGCCGAGCTCGCCCGCATCGTCGCCGACCTCGCTGCCGACGGGTCGGGCCGTCCTGCTCGCGACGCACGACGTCGAGTTCGCCGCGCACGTCGCCGACGAGGTCGTCGTGCTCGCCGAGGGCGAGGTCGTCTCGAGCGGCCCGCCCCGCCGGGTGCTCGCGGAGTCCCCGTCCTTCGCCCCGCAGGTCACCAAGGTGCTCGGCCCGCCGTGGCTCGTCGTCGAGGAAGTCGCCGCCGCGCTCGAGGAGCTCCGCCGATGAGCACCCCGACGAAGCCAGGGACGAAGCCAGGGACGAAGCCTGTGTCGAAGAGCCCGCTGAAGACCGTGGCGATGCCGATCGGCCCCCGCACCGCCGGCGTACTGGCGCTGGCGTCCCTCGCCGGCCTGATGATGCTGTGCTGGCCGCTGCTGCTCGACGCCGAGCCGGGCCAGCGGGTCGAGCCGCCCTTCGTCTTCCTGGGACTGCTGTCGCTGGTGATCGTGGTCGTCCTCGCCGAGATGGGGGAGGGCGGCATGGACGCACGCGTGCTCGCCGTGCTCGGCGTGCTGTCGGCGATCAACGCCGTGCTGCGGGGCTTCGGCGCGGGCACCGCCGGGATCGAGATGGTGTTCTTCCTGCTCGTGCTCGGCGGACGGGTCTTCGGCGCGGGGTTCGGGTTCGCCTTCGGCTGCACGTCGATGTTCGCCTCCGCCCTGCTCACCGCGGGAGTCGGGCCGTGGCTGCCGTTCCAGATGATCTGCGCGGCCTGGGTGGGGATGTTCGCCGGCCTGCTCCCGCGCCGCGTCACCGGTCGCGCGGAGGTCGCGATGCTGGTCGTCTACGCGGTCGATCGCGTCGTACCTCTACGGCATGCTGATGAACCTCAGCTACTGGCCCTTCACCCTCGGCATCGTCGTGCCCGACCACGAGGGCTCGCTGGCGTACGTCGCCGGGGCGCCGGTCCTCGAGAACGCCCACCGCTTCCTGGTCTACACGCTGCTGACCTCGACCGGCGGCTGGGACACCGGCCGGGCGATCACGACCGGGGTCGCCATCGTCGTGCTCGGTCCGGCGATCCTCACCACGCTGCGCCGGGCGGCGCGCCGCGCCGTCGTCACACCGGGGGAGCCCGTCAGGGCTGGATGACGACGATCCGGTCGTCGGCCTTCGTGGGCTGGCCCCGGCCGTCCTGGTTGGACGTGGTCAGCCACAGCTGGTCGTCGGGCGTGGTCACGACGGTCCGCAGCCGGCCGTAGTCCTCGGTGAAGAAGGCCGTCGGCCGGGTGGCCCTGCCCTGCGCCGACACCCTGATCCGCCAGAGCCGCTGCCCGCGGAGCCCGGCCATCCAGAGGTGCCCGTCGGCGTACGCCAACCCGCTCGGCGAGGCGTCCTCGACCGGCCAGACCAGCTGGGGGTCGATGAAGTCCGGCCCGCCGCCGGTGCCCTCGACCTCGGGCCAGCCGTAGTTGCCGCCCTTCTCGATGAGGTTGAGCTCGTCCCAGGTGGAGTCGCCGAACTCCGAGGCCCAGAGCCGGCCCTCGTCGTCCCAGGCGAGGCCCTGGACGTTGCGGTGGCCGAGCGACCAGACGGGGGAGCCGGGGTCGGGGTTGCCCGGCGCGGGGTCGCCGTCGGCGGTGATCCGCAGGATCTTGCCGGCGAGGCTGTCGGGGTCCTGGGCGAGCCCGGGGTCGCCGGTCTCGCCGGTGGTGACGTAGAGGTAGCCGTCGGGGCCGAACGCGATCCGGCCGCCGTCGTGGATGAAGCCCGCCGGGATGCCGTCGAGCACCACGGTCGGCTCGCCCAGCTGGTCGCCGTCGAGCTCGGCCCTGACGACGCGGTTGTCCGAGCTGGTCGTCAGGTAGAAGAACAGGGTGCGGTCGGTGTCGAAGTCCGGCGACACCGCGACGCCGAGGAGCCCGGCCTCGCCCTGCGGCACGGCGGTCGTGATCGCGCCGAGCCGGCTCAGCGCGCCGTCGGGCTCGACCCGGAGGACGCGCCCGGTCATCCGCTCGGTCACCACCGCGGCACCGTCCGGGAGGAAGTCCACGCCCCACGGGACCTCGAGGCGGTCGACGAGCGTGCCGACGGCCTCGGGGCCCTTCGCGTCGTCGCCGTTCGACCCTGAGTCGCTGGGAGACTCACTGGGAGACTCGCTGGGCGTGGGCTGGCTGGTCGGGTCGGTCGGCTGCGTGTGCTCGGGATGGGAGCCGGTGCGGGGTCGGAGCAGGCCGTGGTCGCGCCCAGGACGAGGACGAGTGGGGGACGAGTGAGGTGAGCCCCAGGCGCGTCATGTGGCCAGTGTGCCGGGTTGGTGTTCGTGCTCCCCGGGCGTCTCCCCGGGTGTCGCGCCCGATCGGGTCGCGCCGATCGAGGCCGCCACCACGCAGGCGATCGCCAGCCACTGCAGCACCGACAGGTGCTCGCCGAGGACGACGATCGCGGCGAGGGCGGCCGCGGCGGGCTCGAGGCTCATCAGGATCCCGAAGACCGCCGGGCGCAGGCTGCGCAGCGCGACGAGCTCGCAGCTGTAGGGGATCACCGAGCTGAGCAGCCCGACGAGCGCGCCGATCAGCAGGATCCGGCCGTCCCAGAGGTCCGAGCCGGCGCTCAGCAGGGCCGGCACCGTCATGCCGAGCGCGGCGACGATGCTCGCCACGGCGAGCCCGTCGAAGCCGGCCCACCGGCGCCCCGTGCTCGCGCTGAGCAGGATGTACGCCGCCCACGCGGCGCCGGCGAGCAGGGCGTACAGCACGCCGAGCAGGTCGAGGTCGGCCGGCTGGAAGCCGAGCAGGGCCACGCCGACGCCCGCCAGCAGGACCCAGACCAGGTCGCGGGCGTGCCGCGAGCCGAGCACGGCCAGGGTGAGCGGCCCGATGAACTCGATCGTCACCGCGATGCCGAGCGGGATGCGCGAGAACGACTGGTAGATCGCCCAGTTCATCGTCGCCAGGCTCGCCCCGAAGCCGAGCACGACGAACCAGTCGTGGCGGCTGCGGCCGGTGAACCGCGGGCGCGCGACGGCGGCGAGGACGAGCGCGCTGGTGACCAGGCGCAGCCAGACCATCGCGGTCGGTGAGATCTCGCCGAAGAGCCCCTTGGCGATCGCGGCGCCGATCTGCACGGACAGGATGCCGATGAGGACGAGGCCCACCGGACCCTTCCCCGACGACCACAGCGGGTTCCGGCCGGGTCGCGTGGTCACCCGCCAAGCCTAGGGAGTCGCCTCGCCCAGGCTCGCCAGTGCCCGCTGGGTGTGCACCGCCTCCGCCGCGAAGTAGTCCAGCCCCCAGTCGGCGACGAGGGCGGGGAAGCGGAACGGCTCGCCCTCGCTGTCCGCGCCCCGCAGCGACTCGCGCACACCGCCGAGGTCGGCCAGGGCCTGGTCGAGCTCGGCGAGGTAGTCGTGGAGCATCTGCCGGGTCCGCGCCGGCTCGCTCGCGTGCCCGACGAGGAGGCGCAGCAGCACCGGGTGCTTGAGGACCGGGAAGCCGGCCGGTGTCTCCGCCATCCAGGTGCGCAGCGCTTGCTGTCCCGCGTCCGTGATGGCGTACGACGTCACCTCGCGCCCGCCGTCGGGGCGGGCGTCGGCGCGGACGAGGCCGTGGTCGGCGAGGCGGCGCAGCTCGGTGTAGATCTGGCTGGTCGCGGGGGAGACCCAGTAGAAGCGGAGCGTCATGTCGGCGCGCTGCTTGATCTCGTAGCCCGTCAGCTCGTCGCCGAACGTGAGGAGGCCGAGGATCGCGTACGCCGTCACCGGGAGGTCTTGACTCATCTCTCCTGCAGAGTAGTGTTCCTAATCGGAATAGTCACGGAGGGGACGGTCATCGGGGTGGCACACGATCACGCGATCGAGGCAGAGGGACTGGTCAAGGAGTTCGGGGAGACGCTGGCGGTCGACGACGTCAGCTTCGCGGTCCCGCGGGGGACGGTGCTCGGCCTGCTCGGGCCCAACGGTGCCGGGAAGACGACCACCGTGCGGATGATGACGACGCTCACGAAGCCGACGCGCGGGACCGCCCGGGTCGCGGGGCACGACGTGCTCACGGACCCCGCGGCCGTACGTCGCTCGATGGGACTCACCGGCCAGTCCGCGACGGTCGACGAGCTGCTGACGGGACGCGAGAACATCTGGCTGATCGGCAGCCTCTACGGCCTCGACAAGCGCACCACCGACCGGGTCGGCGGCGAGCTCCTCGAGCGGTTCTCGCTCACGAGCGCTGCCGACCGGGTGGTCAAGACCTACTCCGGCGGCATGCGGCGCCGCCTCGACCTCGCGGTCAGCCTGGTGGCCACGCCGCCGGTGCTGTTCCTCGACGAGCCGACGACCGGCCTCGACCCGCGGAGCCGGGTCGAGCTCTGGGACGTCCTGCGCGACCTCGTGGAGGACGGGACGACGCTCCTGCTGACGACGCAGTACCTCGAGGAGGCCGACCAGCTCGCCGACGACATCGTGGTGATCGACCGGGGCAAGGTCATCGCCCAGGGAACGCCGCTCGAGCTCAAGGACGCCTCCGGCAAGGCGTCCCTCGTCGTCACCGTCTCGCGCGCCGACGACCTGGCGGCGGCGGTGGAGCGGATCCGGAGCGCGGGCCTCGAGGCCCACGTCGAGGAGGCTGCGCGCCGGATCACCGCGCCGGCCGACGGCCTGTCCGACGTGACCCGGATCGCCTCGATCTTCGACGGCAGCGGGATCGAGATCGACGACCTCGGGCTGCAGCGACCGAGCCTCGACGACGTGTTCCTCAACCTGACCGGCCACCGGGCCGAGGATGCGGACGGCGACCAGGTCGCCGACGATGCGCACGAAGACGGCTGCGCTCGACGGGCGGGAGGTCCGGGCATGAGCCACACCGAGCACGGCGCCATCGAGCGCCCCGAGATCCGCCACACCTCGCTCTGGCACCAGTCGGTGACGATCTTCCGGCGCAACCTGATCCACATCAAGCGGATGCCCGAGATGCTGCTCGACGTCACCATCCAGCCGGTGATGTTCGTGCTGCTCTTCGCGTTCGTCTTCGGCGGGGCGATCTCGGTGGCGGGGCCCAACGGCTACCGCGAGTGGCTGCTCGGCGGGATCATGGGCCAGACGATCGCCTTCGCCTCGTTCATCGTCGCCATCGGCCTCACCGCCGACATCGACAAGGGGATCGTCGACCGGTTCCGGTCGTTGCCGATCAACCCCGCGGCGATCCTCGTCGGGCGCAGCATGTCGAGCATCACCCACTCCTTCATCGGCATCATCGTGATGTCGCTGACCGGGCTGGTCGTCGGCTGGCGGATCCGCGGGTCCGTGCTCGAGGCGCTGGCGGCGTACGGCCTGCTGCTGCTCTGGGGCTTCGCGATGATCTGGGTCGGGATCCTCGTCGGCTCGGCCATGCGGTCGGTCGAGGCCGTCAACGGCGTCATGTTCACCACGATGTTCCCGCTGACGTTCCTCTCCAACGCGTTCGCGCCGTCGGAGGCGATGACGCCGGTGCTCCGTGCGATCGCGGAGTGGAACCCGATCTCGGCCCTGGTGCAGGCCGTGCGCGAGCTCTGGGGCAACACCCCTCCGCCGCCCGCCGACGCGCACCTGCCCATGCAGCACCCCGTCCTCTTCACGATCCTCTGGACGGTCGGGATCACCGCGGTGGTCGCGCCACTGGCGCTCAAGACCTTCCGCAACCGCACCCTGCAGTGAATCGGGCACGTCCCAGAAGGAGTTCTCCATGTCGCGCACGTTGTTGATGGTCGGCACCCGCAAGGGCCTGTGGCTCGGCACCTCGGACGAGGGGCGTACGTCGTGGGAGTGGACGGGGCCGCACTTCCCGATGGAGGAGGTCTACTCCGTCATGATCGACACCCGCGGCTCGTCCCCGCGGCTGCTGGCCGGCGCCTCGTCGAGCTGGCTCGGCCCGCAGGTGTGGCGCTCCGACGACCTCGGGGCGTCGTGGGACGAGACGCCCAACGGCGCCGCGCGCTTCCCCGAGGACACCGGAGCGACGCTCGCGCGGGTCTGGCAGCTCCAGCCCGGCCTGTCCGCCGACGGTGGCGACGGCGTGGTGTGGGCCGGCACCGAGCCGGGCGCCGTCTTCCGCTCCGACGACCGCGGCGAGACCTTCTCGCTGGTGCGCGGGCTGTGGGACCACCCGCACCGCGAGGAGTGGAACGAGGGCTTCGGCGGCCAGGCCTTCCACACGATCCTGCCCCACCCGGACGACGCGTCGCGCGTGCTCGTCGCGCTCTCGACCGGCGGGGTGTACGCCACCTCCGACGGCGGCTCGACCTGGGATCCCTCCAACACCGGCGTCAAGGCCGAGTTCTTCCCCGGCGAGCGCAACTACCCCGAGTTCGGCCAGTGCGTGCACAAGGTGGCGCGTGACGCGGTCGACCACGAGAAGCTCTACCTCCAGAACCACGGCGGGGTCTACCGCTCCGACGACGGCGGCTCGTCCTGGACCGACATCGCGCCCGGACTGCCGACCGAGTTCGGCTTCGCGATGGTCGCCCACCCGCACCGAGCCGACACGGCGTACAACTTCCCGATCACCGGCGCCGAGGCCCGGTGGCCCGTCGACGGCAAGGCCCGCGTCTACCGCACCACGGACGCCGGCGCGTCGTGGGAGCCCCTGGGCGACGGCGCCCTGCCGGACGGCTACTTCACCGCGGTGATGCGCGACGCGATGTGCGCCGACGACCACGAGCAGGTCGGCCTCTACTTCGGCGGACGCAACGGCGGTGTGTGGGCCTCGCCCGACGAGGGCAGCACGTGGGAGGAGATCCACAAGGACCTGCCCGACGTGCTCGTGGTGCGTGCCGCGCAGCTCGCCTGACGACCGGGCCGCCGAGGGCTACTCTCGCCGCCATGGCCGACTTCACCCTCGTCCCGCAGCACGCGCATCCAGGCCCCTGCCGCGCGCATCCACGCCCTCCTCGACGACTTCCACCAGTGGCAGCGCTGGTCGCCCTGGGAGGGTGTCGACCCCGACCTGCAGCGCGACTACTCCGGCGCTCCTGCCGGCGTCGGCTCGATCTACCACTGGTCGGGCAACAGGAAGGCGGGCGAGGGGGAGATGCGGATGACCGAGTCCACCATCTCGCGGGTCGCGGTGGACCTCGACTTCCTCAAGCCGTTCAAGGCCTCCAACGTCACCACCTTCGACCTCGCGCCGTCCGGCGACGGCACCGACGTGACCTGGACGATGACCGGCACGCGCAGCGCGGTCATGGGCCTGCATGGGCAAGCTGTTCTTCGACAAGGCGATCGCCGGCGACTTCGACAAGGGCCTGGCCGCCCTCAAGCGGGAGGCCGAGCGGACCACCCCCTGACCGTCCGCACTTGCCCGTGAGTCTCCGAGGGACTCAAGGCTGCCTTCACGCTGGAACCTTCCTCCCGGCCGTCGCTTGCCCGTGAGTCTCCGAGGGACTCAAGGCTGCCTCGCGCTGGAACCTTCCTCCCGGCCGCCGCTTGCCCGTGAGTCTCTGAGGGACTCGGAGGCAAGTGGTCCGGGCGGGAGGTGGCTGGGAGTGGATGGCCAGCGGCGACCGCGGGCCACCAACCGTCCACAGGCGCGTGGTTCGGGGTCCCACTCAGCAGGTTGTGGACGGGGCTGCACGAGCTGTCGGTGCGGGGAGTCTGTGCTGGCTGTACGACGCGCCCGACGGTGGGTGCGCAGGCGTACGGCGAGAGGTGGCGCAGGTGGACGAGCGAGCAGGCGAGCGGGCGGACGCAGAGGCGAGAGCAGCTGGCGATCGAGCGGGCGACCGCGGACTGCATGGCGAACTGGACCCAGGCGGAGCGGGACTACTGGTTCATGGGCCCGTTCGACGGCGGGATCCCGGGGATGGTGCGCCGGGTGCGGCGGATCCTGGACGTGTCGCAGCGCGGGTTGGCCGCGCTGCTGGGCGTCTCGCAGTCGGTGGTCGCGCGGTGGGAGACGGCGCGGACGAGTCCGCGGATGAGCGTCATGGAGCGGCTGCTGCGGATGGCGCGGCTCAGGATGAGCTTCCACGACGAGGACACCGGCGAACGCGTCGGGCCGATGCGTGCTGACGGCGCTCGCACCCACGGCGGGAGCAGGTACCCGGCGCACGGCGACCTCACCGCGACCGGGTGGTGGGTGCCGCGGCACCTGCGGGCGATGACCTCGGTCGAGGCATTCGCGGCGCGGGACCGCTCACGACGGGTGGGTGACCCGGCGATCCGGTGCCGTCTCGCGCCGTTCCGGAAGCTGATCGAGCGGCAGATCTACGGCACCCCCGACGACCATCCCGCGGTGCACCAGCTCGTCGCGGAGGTGAGGTATCTCGACGAGCGCCGGGAGGACCGGTTCAGGCAGGTGCGGGCCGCGTGAGACACGGCGGGGAGCGGGGAGGGGTGCGGACTAGCCTGACGCCATGAGCCACGCAGCCGACGGACCCGACATCAAGCCCCGGAGCCGCGCCGTGACCGACGGCCTCGAGGCCACTGCCGCGCGCGGGATGCTGCGGGCGGTCGGCATGGGCGACGACGACTGGGAGAAGCCGCAGATCGGCGTCGCGTCCAGCTGGAACGAGATCACGCCCTGCAACCTGAGCCTCGACCGGCTGGCGAAGGCCGTGAAGAACGGCGTGCACGCGGCGGGTGGCTACCCGCTGGAGTTCGGCACGATCTCGGTCTCCGACGGGATCTCGATGGGCCACGAGGGGATGCACTTCTCCCTCGTCAGCCGCGAGGTGATCGCCGACTCGGTGGAGACCGTGATGATGGCCGAGCGGCTCGACGGCTCGGTGCTGCTCGCCGGCTGCGACAAGTCGCTGCCCGGCATGCTCGATGGCCGCCGCGCGGCTCGACCTGGCGAGCGTCTTCCTCTACGCCGGCACGATCATGCCCGGCCAGGTCGACGGCAAGGACGTCACGATCATCGACGCCTTCGAGGCGGTCGGTGCCTGCCTGGCCGGCAAGATGACGCGCGAGAAGGTCGACGAGATCGAGCGCGCGATCTGTCCCGGCGAGGGCGCGTGCGGAGGGGCGTACACCGCCAACACGATGGCCAGCGTCGCCGAGGCGCTGGGGATGTCGCTGCCGGGCAGCTCGTCCCCGCCGGCCGTGGACCGGCGCCGCGACGGGTTCGCGCACAAGTCCGGCGAGGCCGTGGTCAACATGCTGCGCGAGGGCATCACCGCCCGCCAGATCATGACCAAGCCCGCCTTCGAGAACGCGATCACGATGGCGATGGCGCTCGGCGGCTCGACCAACGCCGTCCTCCACCTGCTCGCGATCGCCCGCGAGGCCGAGGTCGACCTGACCCTCGACGACTTCACCCGGATCGGAAGCAACGTCCCGCACCTCGCGGACATGAAGCCGTTCGGCCGGTTCGTGTGGACCGACTTCGACCGCGTCGGCGGCATCCCGGTGCTGCTGCGGGCGCTGCTCGACGCCGGCCACCTGCACGGCGACGTCCTCACCTGCACCGGCAAGACGATGGCGGAGAACCTCGCCGAGCTCGACCCCAAGCCGCTCGACGGCGAGATCCTGCGCCAGCTCGACCGGCCGATCCACGCCACCGGCGGCCTGACGATCCTCAAGGGCTCGCTCGCCCCGGACGGTGCCGTGGTGAAGAGCGCAGGCTTCGACGACTCGACCTTCACCGGCACCGCCCGCGTCTTCGACGGCGAGCGCAAGGCGCTCGACGCGCTGACCGAGGGCGCGATCCAGGCAGGCGACGTCGTCGTCATCCGCTACGAGGGCCCCAAGGGCGGCCCGGGCATGCGCGAGATGCTCGCCATCACCGGCGCGATCAAGGGCGCCGGGCTCGGCAAGGACGTCCTGCTGATCACCGACGGCCGGTTCTCCGGCGGCACGACCGGCCTCTGCGTCGGGCCACATCGCCCCCGAGGCCAGCGACGGCGGCCCGATCGCGTTCCTGCGGGACGGCGACCGGATCACCCTCGACGTCGCGAACATGACCCTCGACGTCCACGTCGACGAGGACGAGCTGGCCCAGCGCGCCGTGGGCTGGGAGCCGCTCCCGCCGAAGTACACCCGCGGCGTGCTCGGCAAGTACCGCAAGGTCGTCCACTCGGCGGCCGACGGAGCGGTCTGCTACTGAGTCCTGCTCGAGGGCCGAGCGCGGCTCGATAGGTTGCCGGGGTGAGCACCGCATCCCCCCGCACGGCGGCCGAGCTCGACGCCGCCGACCCCCTCGCCCCGCTGCGCGACCGCTTCGTCGGAGCGGAGTCCGACCTCGTCTACTTCGACGGCAACTCGCTCGGGCGTCCCGTCGCCGACGTGGCCGACCGCCTCACCGCCTTCGTCCAGCAGGAGTGGGGCGGCCGGCTCATCCGCGGCTGGGACGAGCGCTGGATGGACCTGCCCACGACCCTCGGCGACGACCTCGGCCGCGATCGCGCTCGGCGCAGCCGCCGGCCAGACCGCGATCGGCGACTCGACCACCGTCTGGCTCTACAAGCTGATGCGCGCCGCGGTCGACCACGCCGTCCGTACGGACCCCGCGCGCACCGAGATCGTCATCGACACCGACAACTTCCCGACCGACCGCTACGTCGCCGAGGGCATCGCCGCCGAGCGCGGGCTGACCCTGCGCTGGATCGAGGTCGACACCTCCGCCGGCGTCACGGCCGACCAGGTCCGCGAGGCGGTCAGCGAGCGCACCGCGCTCGTCGTGCTCAACCACGTCGCCTACCGCTCGGCCTGGCTCGCCGACGCCCCCGAGCTCACCCGGATCGTCCACGACGCCGGCGCGCTGGTGCTCTGGGACCTCTGCCACTCCGCCGGAGCCGTCCCGATCGCGCTCGACGCGTGGGACGTCGACCTCGCCGTCGGCTGCACCTACAAGTACCTCAACGGCGGCCCCGGCTCGCCCGCCTTCGGCTACGTCAACGCCCGCCTCCAGGGCGAGCTGCACCCAGCCGATCCAGGGCTGGATGGGCCACGCCGACCCGTTCCTCATGGGCCCCGGCTACACGCCCGCCGCCGGCATCCGCCGCTTCATCTCCGGCACCCCGCCGATCCTCGGCATGGTCGCGATGCAGAGCATGCTCGAGCTGGTCGAGGAGGCCGGCATCGAGGCGATCCGCGAGAAGTCCGTCGCGCTGACGTCGTACGCCGTCGAGCTCGCCGACGCGACGCTGCCCGAGGTCACCCTCGCGTCCCCGCGCGACCCCGCGCAGCGCGGCGGCCACGTCACGCTCCACCACGACCGGATGCGCGAGGTCACCGCCGCGCTGTGGCAGCGCGACGTGATCCCCGACTACCGCGACCCCGGCGGCCTGCGGATCGGGCTCTCGCCGCTGTCGACGTCGTTCGACGAGGTCGAGCGCGGCATCGCAGCGGTCGCGGAGGCGCTGCGATGAGCGGGCCGGTGGGGGTGCAGCTGTCGGCGACGCGGACCAGGTCCACCAACGACCACGGCCAACCTCTGGGCCGTCCCGTCGACTGGTCGGGCGCGAGCCGGCCGGACAAGGAGCGGGTCCTCGAGGGCGCAGGCGTCCGTCTCGAGCCGATCGGTCCGCAGCACGTCGACCACCTCGTGGCGAGCGTCGGCGGCAAGGACGACGACCCGCTCTGGACGTACCTCTTCTGGGACCGTCCTCGCGACCGCGACGAGATGGCGGCACTCGTCGCCGAGCTCGCGGCCGACGAGGAGCGGGTGTTCTACGCGATCGTCCCGATCGAGACCGGCCGGGCGGCCGGCTTCTGCGGCCTGATGCGCATCGACGCCGCGATGGGCTCGATCGAGGTCGGCGCGATCAACTACGGCCGCCAGCTCCAGCGCAGCCGCGGGGCCACCGAGGCGATGGCCCTGCTGATGCGCCACGCCTTCGACGACCTGGGCTACCGCCGCTACGAGTGGAAGTGCGACAGCCTCAACGCCCCCTCGCGCCGCGCCGCGATCCGGCTCGGCTTCATCTGGGAGGGCCGCTTCCGCAACGCCGTCGTCTACAAGGGCCGCAACCGCGACACCGACTGGTTCTCGATCACCGACCTCGAGTGGCCCCGCGTGAGCGCGGCCCTCGACGCCTGGCTCGACGACGACAACTTCGACGAGATGGGCCGCCAGCGCGTCCGCCTCGCCGCCCGACCGCCCGAGAAGGCAGCCAGCCCGAGCAGAAGGACTGAGCATGGACCAGCGCGTCAGCTTCATCACCCTCGTCGTCGCCGACCTCGAGGCCTCCCGGAAGTTCTACGTCGACGGCCTCGGGTGGGAGCCCGAGCTCCACGAGGCGGGGGAGGTGCTGATGTTCCGCGTGGCCGAGAAGGTCGTGCTCAGCCTCTGGGCCGAGTCGTTCTTCGTCGAGGAGGTCGGCCACCACCCGGCGCGCGGCGGCGTACCCCCGATCACCCTCGCCCACAACCTCGCCACCAAGCGGGGCGTCGACACCGTCCTCGAGCAGGCGGCCGTCGCCGGCGCCACCCAGATCGGCGAGCCCGTCGAGCGCGAGTGGGGCGGCTACACCGGCTACTTCGCCGACCCCGACGGCTTCCGCTGGGAAGTCGCCTACAACCCCGGCGAGATCGGGCAGTCTGTGCTCCCGTGAGCGCACGCGACACAGGCCGTCCCCGGCTGGGACGACTACTTCCTCGGCATCGCGACCGCCGTCGCCGCCCGCGCCAAGTGCACGCGCCGCCGCGTCGGTGCCGTCCTGACGATCGACCACCGGATCATCGCGACCGGCTACAACGGCGCGGCGCCCGGCGAGGACGACTGCCTGATGGGTGCCTGCCCGCGCGGCCGGTTGTCGTACGACGACGTGCCGGGGCTCGGCGACTACGACCGGCCCGGCACGCCCGGCTTCTGCATCGCGATCCACGCCGAGGTCAACGCGCTGCTCTTCGCGACGCGCGACACCAAGGGCGCGACGGCCTACATCACCGACCCGCCCTGCCCGGGCTGCCGCAAGGCGCTCGCCGCCGCCGGCGTGGTGCGCGCGGTCTGGCCCGACGGGGAGCACGACCGCGCCGGCCTCACGACCTGGCTAGTCAGTGCGGCTTGACCCACACCAGCTCGTCGGACTCCCACTTCTCCAGCGCCACCGGCACCAGCACGGTCATCGCGGCCGAGGCCGATCCGGCGGTCAGGTCGTCGACGTGCGCGGCGCCGTAGGCCTGGCCGACGGCGTTGTTGCTGCTGGTCGACGCTCGAGTCGCGGTGGCTCGGCGTGCCGGCCTCCTGTGCCGCGGCGATCGTCTGCGCGGCGTCCGACGCCGAACCGCGCCGTCAGCACGGCCTGCCACATGAAGTGGCGCATCGCGTTGGTGCGACCGGGCACGCCGCGACCGTGCGCGGCGGACGCCTGCAGCGCGGCCTGCGAGATCTGCAGCACCTCGAGCCCGCCCGACGGCCCCAGACCGGCCTTCAGCGCCGCCGCGTAGAGCCGCGGAACGACGGTCGCCGAGTGGATCGCAGACGCGACGGAGGTGCCGAGGAATCCCATGGACACAGGGTGTCAGACTCGACCCATGTCCTCGACGATCCGCTTCCCGCGACCGCTGCGCCCCGGTGACCGCATCGGCGTGACCTCGCCCGTCCGCCGGGGTCGCCGGTGCCGCCTCGCAGCGGATCGACTTCTGCGTCGACTGGCTGCGCCAGCGCGGGTACGACGTCGAGGTGGGGGAGTGCATGGACGGCACCGGCCTCACCTCGGCGCCGGCGGAGCAGCGTGCCGCCGAGCTGACCCGGATGCTCGCCGACCCCGACATCCACTGCGTCGTGCCGCCCTGGGGCGGCGAGACCGCGATCGACCTCGTCGACCTCATCGACTACGACGCGCTCGCCGACGCCGAGCCGACCTGGCTGGTGGGCTACTCGGACATGTCGACCGTGCTGGTGCCGATCACGACCCGCCTGGGCTGGGCGACCCTCCACGGCGACAACCTCGCGGACACGCCGTACGTCGTCCCCGACGGGCTGCTGCACTGGCTCGACCTGGCGAGCGGCACCGGCCCGTTCGTGCAGCGCGACTCCGGTCTGGTCACGGACTGGTGGCGCTTCGAGGAGGACCCGCTGGCCACCGAGTGGAAGCACGTCGGGACGAGCCGCTGGGAGGTCGAGGGCGGAGGCAGCCTCGACGTCTCCGGACGCCTGATCGGCGGGTGCACCGAGACGATCGCCCACCTCGCCGGCACGCCGTACGGCGACGTGCGCGCGTGGGCCGACGCGCTGGACGGGCCGACGATCGTCTACGTCGAGGCCTGCGAGGACGACGCGGTCGACATCTGCCGCTACCTCCACGCGATGCGGCTGGCGGGGTGGTTCGACCGGGCGGCTGCCCTCCTGGTCGGCAGCACCCGGGCGCCGGACCACCCGGACCTGACGCAGCGCGGGGCGGTGCTCGACGCGGTCGGCCGGCTCGACCTGCCGATCGTGTGGGACCTCGAGATCGGGCACGTCCCGCCGCACCTGCCGCTGGTCAACGGCGCGCTGGCCCGCGTGGTCGTCGACGGGGACACCCGGGAGATCACCCAGACGCTCGCCTGACCGATCCCGCCGCAGGGTCAGTCGCAACGGGGGTGGTCGCTGTCGGTGGGCCGTGGCAGGGTCGAAGGATGAGCGATGCGACCTCTGACCCGAAGGCACGTCTCACCCACGACCAGATCCTCGACGCCGGGATCGACGACTGGCGCAAGGTCCTCAACCGGCTGCGGGCCCGCTTCCGCACCGGCGACTTCGCGACCGGCGTCGCGCTGGTCGACAGGATCGGTGCGGCCGCGGACGAGGCCGACCACCACCCCGACGTCTCGCTGACCTATCCCGAGGTGATCGTGACGCTCAGCAGCCACGACGTCGGCGGGATCACGAGCCGCGACATCGACCTCGCGCGCCGGATCAGCGGCTTCGCCGCGGAGCTCGGTGCCGCTGCCGACACCTCCGGGCTCACCGAGCTCGAGCCGGCGGTCGACACCGCCGACGGTGCGCGGCTCGGCCCGTTCTACGCCGCCCTGCTCGGCGCGGAGATGCAGAACGGCGGTCCGGTCGACCCCAGCGGACAGGTGCCCGGCCTGTGGTTCCAGGAGCCGCCGGGTCCCGACGACGAGCGGGGCGCGGAGCTGCCGGAGCAGGACGTCGAGCAGCGCTGGCACTTCGACGTCTGGGTGCCGCACGACGAGGGCGAGCGTCGGCTGCAGGCCGTGCTCGACGCCGGCGGCACGCTCGTCAGCGACGCCGAGGCGCCGTCGTTCTGGGTGGTCGCCGACGCCGACGGCAACCGGTCGTGCATCTGCACCCCGCTCGACCGTGGGTGAGCCGGTGACCGACGACAGGTCGGACGACGGGTCGGCGCTCACCTTCACCGCGGTCCAGGCCGAGATCGACGGCGGGGAGGGCCTCGACGACTGGCGGATGATGTTCCAGACGCTCGAGACCCGGTTCGTGACCGGCAGCTTCGCCCGCGGCCTCGACCTCGTCGCCCGCATCGGCGAGGTCGCCGCCGAGCTCGACCACCGGCAGACCCCGGAGCTCGACCTGCGGTTCGGCACGCTCCACGTGCGGCTGATCAGCAGGGACGTCTTCGGCGTGACGCGGCGCGACCTCGACCTCGCCCGGCGGGTCAGCGCGATCGCCGCCGATCTCGGGGTCGGCGCCGATCCCGGGGCCGTCGAGATCGTCGAGCTGGCCCTCGACACTCCCGACCACGCCGAGATCAAGCCGTTCTGGCGCGCGGTGCTGGGCTACGAGGACCACCCCCTCCACGACCGCGAGGTGCGCGACCTGCAGGGGATCGGCCCGGCGCTGTGGTTCCAGCAGACCGACCCGCACGAGGAGCCACGGCAGCGCTTCCACCTCGACGTCCGGGTGCCGGCCGAGGTGGCAGGGCCGCGGATCCGCGCCGCCCTCGACGCCGGAGGCACGCTCGTCAGCGACGAGCGCGCTCCGATGTTCGTGGTGCTCGCAGACCCGCAGGGCAACAAGGTGTGCGTCACCACCGGGCTCGGGCGCGACTGACGCCCACCGTCCGCGCGCCGGACGCTCCACATTCCGAGACTCGCGTTCCACATCGTGGGACGACTGGCACACTGGCTTGACGCCGGACCGACCCGGCGACGACGGTTGTCGCATGCGCACCGACATTCTTGTACGCACGCGACGCGTGAGCTGAGGTCCTCGGACCCGCTGCACACGCGTCACCCCTCGTCGCCCACCGGGCCGAGGGGCTTTTTTATGGGCTGACACACGAACCAAGGAAGAAGAACCATGAGCGAGCAGAGCGGACAGGGCAGCACTTCTGTGACTGGCGCGCAGAGCCTCGTCACGTCCCTCGAGGCGGCCGGCGTCACCGACATCTTCGGCATCCCGGGCGGCGCCATCCTCCCGGCGTACGACCCGCTCATGGACTCCACCCGGATCCGGCACATCCTCGTGCGCCACGAGCAGGGCGCCGGGCACGCCGCCCAGGGGTACGCCGCCGCCACCGGCAAGGTGGGCGTCTGCATGGCCACCTCCGGCCCGGGCGCGACCAACCTCGTCACGCCGCTCGCCGACGCCCACATGGACTCGGTGCCGATGGTGGCCGTGACCGGGCAGGTCAGCGCGGCGATGATCGGGACGGACGCCTTCCAGGAGGCCGACATCCGCGGCATCACGATGCCGGTCACCAAGCACAACTTCCTCGTCACCGACCCCCGCGACATCCCGCACACGATCGCCGAGGCCTTCCACATCGCCTCGACCGGCCGGCCCGGCCCGGTGCTGGTCGACGTCGCCAAGTCGGCGCTCCAGGCGATGACGACGTTCACCTGGCCGACCGAGCTGCACCTGCCCGGCTACCGGCCCGTCACCACGCCGCACGCCAAGCAGATCAAGGAGGCGGTGCGGCTGATCAAGGAGTCCCGCCGCCCGGTGCTCTACGTCGGTGGCGGCGTCATCCGCGCCCGCGCGTCGCGCGAGCTGGCGCAGCTCGCCGCGCTCACCGGCATCCCGGTCGTCACCACGCTGATGGCCCGCGGCGCGTTCCCCGACAGCAACCCGCAGCACCTCGGCATGCCGGGCATGCACGGCACGGTCGCCGCGGTCGCCGGCCTGCAGAAGAGCGACCTGATCATCAGCCTCGGCGCCCGCTTCGACGACCGCGTCACGGGCAACCTCGACTCCTTCGCCCCCAACGCCCTCGTCATCCACGCCGACATCGACCCGGCCGAGATCGGCAAGAACCGCCACGCCGACGTGCCGATCGTGGGGGACTGCAAGGAGGTCATCGCCCAGCTCGTCGCGCTGCTCACGGCCGAGGGCGCCGACGGCGACTACGAGGCCTGGGTCGCCTTCCTCGCCGGGCTCAAGCAGAGCTACCCGCTGGGCTACGACACGCCTGCGGACGGCTCGCTCGCCCCGCAGTACGTCATCGAGCGGCTCGGCGCGATCGCCGGCCCCGAGGCGATCTACGCCTCCGGCGTCGGGCAGCACCAGATGTGGGCGGCCCACTACGTCGGCTACGAGAACCCCAACACGTGGATCAACTCCGGCGGCCTCGGCACGATGGGCTACGCCGTCCCGGCCGCGATGGGCGCCAAGGTCGGGATGCCCGACAGCACCGTGTGGGCGATCGACGGCGACGGCTGCTTCCAGATGACCAACCAGGAGCTCGCCACCTGCGCGATCAACGACATCCCGATCAAGGTCGCGATCATCAACAACGAGTCGCTCGGCATGGTCCGGCAGTGGCAGACGCTCTTCTACAACGAGCGCTACTCCAACACCGACCTGCACTCCAAGCGGATCCCCGACTTCGTCAAGCTCGCCGACGCCTACGGCTGCGTGGGCCTGGCGTGCGAGTCGCCCGAGGAGGTCGACGCCACGATCGAGAAGGCGATGGCGATCGACGACCAGCCGGTGGTGGTGGACTTCCGGGTGCACCGCGACGCGATGGTGTGGCCGATGGTCGCCGCCGGCACCAGCAACGACGAGATCAAGTACGCGCGCGACCTGGCGCCCCAGTTCGACGAGGACGACATCTGATGGCCACCCCACGAAAC
This sequence comes from uncultured Actinomycetota bacterium, assembly GCA_963795095.1. GTDB lineage: Bacteria > Actinomycetota > Actinomycetes > Propionibacteriales > Nocardioidaceae > Nocardioides. The sequence goes on from CAWCGM010000032.1 coordinate 43,902, forward strand.
TGTGAGCGTCCCCCGCTGCGCTCCTCCCGCCCACACTTCCGAGGGGACCCGACGCATGACACGTCACACGCTTTCTGTCCTGGTCGAGAACAAGCCCGGCGTCCTCGCCCGGATCGCCGGCCTGTTCTCCCGCCGCGGCTTCAACATCGACAGCCTCGCCGTCGGCCCGACCGAGCACCCCGAGGTCTCCCGGATGACCATCGTGGTCAACGTCGAGGAGTCCCCGCTCGAGCAGGTGACCAAGCAGCTCAACAAGCTCGTCGAGGTCATCAAGATCGTCGAGCTCGACGGATCGGGCTCGGTCAACCGCGAGCTCCTGCTCGTCAAGGTCCGCGCCGACGCCTCCACCCGCGGCGCCGTGCTCGACGCCGTCCAGCTGTTCCGCGCCAAGGTCGTCGACGTCTCGCCGGAGGCCGTCACCGTCCAGGCCGTCGGCAACTCCGACAAGCTCGCCGACCTGCTCAAGGTGCTCGAGCCCTTCGGCATCCGCGAGCTCGTGCAGTCGGGCATGGTCGCGATCGGTCGCGGCTCGCGCTCGATCAGCGAGCGCCCGCAGCGCCCCGTCGCCGTGCCCGCGCCGCTTTCAGCAATCGCCAACTGACCCCAGATCTCGACACGCCGCTGTCCTCGCGGCTACTCGATCACCGAGATCACCCCAACCCGAAGGAGAGCCCCCAGTGGCTGAGATGTTCTACGACGACGACGCCGACCTGAGCCTGATCCAGGGCAAGAACGTCGCGGTGATCGGCTACGGCAGCCAGGGCCACGCCCACGCGCTGTCCCTGCGCGACAGCGGCGTCGACGTCCGGATCGGCCTGCAGCCGGGCTCGAAGAGCCGCGACAAGGCCGAGGCCGAGGGCCTCAGGGTCCTCACCCCGCGCGAGGCCGCGGAGGAGTCCGACCTGATCGTGATCCTCGCCCCCGACCAGCACCAGCGGAAGCTCTACGCCGAGGAGATCGAGCCCGCGCTCACCCCCGGCGACACCCTCGTCTTCGGCCACGGCTTCAACATCCGCTTCGGCTACATCACCCCGCCCGAGGGCGTCGACGTCTTCATGGTCGCCCCCAAGGGCCCCGGCCACCTCGTGCGTCGTGAGTACGTCGACGGGCGCGGCGTGCCCGTGCTCGTGGCCGTCGAGAAGGACGAGTCCGGCACGACCTGGGACCTCGCGCTGTCCTACGCCAAGGCGATCGGCGGCCTCCGCGCCGGCGGCATCAAGACGACGTTCACCGAGGAGACCGAGACCGACCTGTTCGGCGAGCAGGCCGTCCTCTGCGGCGGTGCCTCGCAGCTCGTGCAGTACGGCTTCGAGGTCCTCACCGAGGCCGGCTACCAGCCCGAGGTCGCCTACTTCGAGTGCCTCCACGAGCTCAAGCTGATCGTCGACCTGATGTACGAGGGCGGCATCGCCAAGCAGCGCTGGTCGGTCTCCGACACCGCCGAGTTCGGCGACTACGTCTCCGGCCCGCGGGTGATCACGCCCGACGTGAAGAAGAACATGGAGGACGTGCTCGCCGACATCAAGAACGGCGCGTTCGCCGAGCGCTTCATCACCGACATGGACAACGGCTCCCCGGAGTTCACCGAGTTCCGCAAGAAGGGTGAGTCCCACCCGATCGAGCAGACCGGCCGCGAGCTGCGCAAGCTGATGGCCTGGGTGAAGTCGCACGACTCCGACTACACCGAGGGCAGCTCCGCCCGCTGACGCGGACGGTAGCAGCCACCGACGGCCTCGGCGTCCCCGTGAACACCTACACCCACGGGCACGCCGAGGCCGTGCTGCGTTCGCACCGCTGGCGCACGGCCGCGAACTCCGCGGCGTACCTCCTGCCCCACCTCGACGCCGGGCAGCGCCTGCTCGACGTCGGGTCGGGCCCCGGGACCATCACCGCCGACCTGGCCCGGCTGGTGCGGGAGGTCGTCGCCGTCGAGGTGACCGAGGAGGCGGCCGACCTCACCCGCGCCGAGCTCGAGCGGCAGGGCATCGCCAACGCCACCGTGGTCGTCGGCGACGTGCACGCGCTCGACCTCGCCGACGACTCCTTCGACGTCGTCCACGCGCACCAGGTCCTCCAGCACGTCGCCGACCCGGTCGGCTGCGCTGCGCGAGATGCTGCGGGTCACGCGCGCCGGCGGGCTCGTCGCCGTGCGCGACAGCGACTACGGCCACTTCTCGTGGCACCCCGCCTCGCCGGGCCTCGACCGCTGGCTCGAGCTGTACGACGCCGCCGCGCGCGCCAACGGTGGCGAGCCGAACGCCGGGCGGATGCTCCTCGCGTGGGCGCACGCCGCCGGTGCCACGGACGTCGTGGCGAGCTCGTCGACGTGGTGCTTCGCCGACGCGGACGACCGTGCGTGGTGGGGGAGCCTGTGGGCCGACCGCCTCACCTCGACCGCGCTGGCCCGGCAGCTGGTCGACGAGGGCCGCGCGTCGCCCGAGGAGCTGGACGCGGTGGCCGCTGCCTGGCGCTCCTGGGCGGCGGACCCCGACGGCTGGTTCTCCGTGCTCCACGGCGAGGTGCTGGTCCGGGGCTGATCGTCTCGCACCACGGGTCATGGTTAGGTGAGCCTAACCTAAGGTGTAGCGTGACTCCTCGTGCTGGCGAACTACTTGATCGGGCTGCGCGAGGGGCTGGAAGCGGCCCTCGTCGTGAGCATCCTGGTCGCCTACCTGGTCAAGACCGACCGTCGGCACCTGCTGCCGCGGATCTGGGCGGGAGTCGCGCTGGCCGTCGGTGTCAGCCTGGCGTTCGGTGCCGCCCTGACCTACGGCCCGCGCGGGCTGACGTTCGAGGCGCAGGAGCTGATCGGCGGCGGTCTCTCGATCGTCGCGGTCGGCTTCGTGACCTGGATGATCTTCTGGATGGCGCGGGCCGCACGCGGCCTCAGCGGTGAGCTGCGCGGCCGGATCGACGACGCGGCCGACGGCAGTCGCTGGTCGCTCGTGGTCGTCGCCGTGCTCGCGGTGGGCCGCGAAGGCCTCGAGACCGCCCTGTTCCTGTGGGCCGCGACCCAGGCCGGCACCCGCGAGGCCGGCGGCGCCGCGACCCCCACGTGGGAGCCGCTGCTCGGCGCCGGTCTCGGCATCCTCACCGCGGTGCTGCTCGGCTACCTGATCTACCGCGGCGCCGTCTCGATCAACCTGTCGCGCTTCTTCACGTGGACGGGCGCGTTCCTCATCCTCGTGGCAGCCGGCGTCCTGGCCTACGGCGTGCACGACCTGCAGGAGGCCCGCTTCCTCCCGGGGCTCAACGACCTCGCCTTCGACGTGTCCGACACCGTCGACATCAACACCTGGTGCGGCGCCCTCCTCAAGGGCATCTTCAACTTCTCGCCGGCCACCACCAAGCTCGAGGCCGCCGCCTGGCTGCTGTACGCCGTCCCGGTGATGGCGCTGTTCCTCGTCGGCGCCCGCCGCCGCACGACCACCCCGACCACCCCGGCCGCGCCGTCGCGCGCCGCCGTCTGAGAGAGAAGTCCCCCTGATGCGTACGACCCTCGCGGTGACCGCACTGGTCGCCCTGCCCCTCCTCGCCGCCTGCACCGAGAACGCCGACGCCGGCGCGGGCACCGGATCCGGCGGCGACGCCGACCCCCGCGCGCTGGTGGTCGACTCGTCGGCCGACGCCTGCACGCTGTCGGCGACCGAGGCACCGCCGGCACGCTGACCTTCGACGTGACCAACTCCGGCGACCAGGTCACCGAGTTCTACCTGCTCGGCGAGGACGGCCTCCGCATCGTCGCCGAGGTCGAGAACATCGGCCCGAGCATCAGCCGCGCGCTGACCGTGAACGCGCCGGCCGGCACCTACGTCACGGCCTGCAAGCCCGGGATGACCGGCGAGGGCATCCGCGGCGAGTTCACGGTCACCGAGTCCGACGAGGAGGTGGCGGTCGACGCCGACGAGCAGGAGCTCGTCGACCAGGCCGAGGCCAACTACGCGGCCTACGTCGAGGACCAGTCGGCCCAGCTGCTGGAGAAGACCCAGGAGTTCGTCGACCTCTACAAGGCCGGCGACGACGACGCGGCCCGGGCGCTCTACCCGGTGGCGCGCACCCACTGGGAGCGCATCGAGACCGTGGCGGAGTCGTTCGGCGACCTCGACCCGATGATGGACGCCCGCGAGGCCGACCTCGAGCCCGGCCAGAAGTGGACCGGCTGGCACCTCATCGAGAAGGACCTCTGGCCGCAGCGCGCCGAGGACTACACCGCGCTCACCGACCGCGAGCGGGCGACGTACGCCGACGACCTGCTCGCCAACACCGAGGAGCTCGACTCCCGCGTGCAGGAGCTCACCTACACCGTCGACGCGATCGCCAACGGGTCGCGCGGCCTGCTCGAGGAGGTCGCGACCGGCAAGGTGACGGGCGAGGAGGAGTACTGGTCGCGCACCGACCTCTGGGACTTCCAGGCCAACGTCGACGGCGCGAAGGTCGCGTGGGAGGGCGTGCAGCCGATCGTGGAGGCGAAGGACGCCGACCTCGCCGACCAGCTGACCGACTCGCTTCGACGAGCTCCAGGCGCTGCTCGACGAGCAGCGCGAGGGCGACGGCTTCGTGTCCTACGACGAGCTGACGCCCGACGAGGTCAAGACGTTCTCCGACTCCGTCAACGCGCTCTCCGAGCCGCTGTCGCGGCTGACCGCGGCGGTGCTCTCCTGACCGCGCAGGTCAGCAGGAGGGGCCTGCTGGGCGGGGGAGTCGCGGTCGCCGGCGCGGCCGGCGCCTTCGCTGCCGGCCGGACGACGGCGCACGCGGAGGCCCCGCCCGCGGCGGGCGAGGCCCGGTCGGCGACGTACGCCTTCCGCGGCACCCACCAGGCCGGGATCGTCACGCCGGCGCAGGACCGGCTGCACTTCGCGGCGTTCGACGTGCTCACCGACGACCGCGACGAGCTGGTCGACCTGCTGGAGCGGTGGACGCTCGCGGCCGAGCAGATGACGGCCGGCGAGCCGGCGGGTGCCGGCGCCGTCGACGGCGACGTACGCCTGCCGCCCGACGACACGGGCGAGGCGCTCGACCTGCCGGCGAGCGGCCTGACCATCACCTTCGGGTTCGGGCCGTCGCTGTTCCGCGACGCCGAGGGCCGCGACCGGTTCGGCATCGCCGACCGGCAGCCCGACGCGCTGCGCGAGCTGCCGCACTTCCCGGGCGACATCCTCGACCCGGCGCGATCCGGCGGCGACCTCTGCATCCAGGCGTGCGCCGACGACCCGCAGGTCGCCGTGCACGCGGTGCGCAACCTGGCCCGCATCGGTTTCGGCACGGTGTCGGTGCGGTGGTCGCAGCTCGGCTTCGGGCGTACGTCCACGACCTCCACGTCGCAGTCGACGCCCGCGCAACCTCTTCGGCTTCAAGGACGGCACCGCCAACGTCAAGGCCGAGGAGGGCGCCGCCCTCGACGAGCACGTCTGGGTGGGCGACGACGACGCGGCCGCCGGCTGGCTGGCGGGCGGCTCCTACCTGGTGGCCCGGCGGATCAACATGACGATCGAGGTCTGGGACCGCCAGCCGCTCGGCGACCAGGAGATCCTTCGTCGGCCGCACCAAGGGCACCGGCGCGCCGCTGTCCGGCGGCGAGGAGATGACCGAGCCCGACTTCGACATGCCCGGCAGCAACGACCAGCCGGTGATCCCGACCGACGCCCACGTCCGCATCGTCCACCCCGACGCACACGGCGGCGTGCGGATGCTGCGTCGCGGCTACAACTTCGTCGACGGGTCCAACGCGCTGGGCGGCCTCGACGCGGGACTCTTCTTCATCGCCTACGTCCGCGACCCCGGCACGCACTTCGTCCCGGTGCAGCTCGCCATGTCGAAGAACGACGCCCTGACCGAGTACCTCAAGGTCACCGGCTCCGCGCTCTTCGCCGTCCCTCCGGGAGCGGGTCCGGGGGAGCACGTCGGCCAGTCGCTGTTCGCCTGACCGACGGCCGGGCAGGATGGCCCGCGTGAGCGAGCGCCGGGCCGACGTCGACGTCGTGCGGTTCCTCGCACTCGTCTCGATGTACGTCGCCCACGTCGCGCCCGTGCCCGGTCCGGCCCACGTGCTGGAGCTGAGCGAGTACCTCACGATGCCGCTCTTCGCCCTGCTCGTCGGCGTCGGCGCCCAGCTGGGTGCGCACCGACGCGGCGTCGGCCACTGGACGTCGACGCTCGTCCGGGCCCTGGCGCTGGTCGTCGTCGGCCTGGCGCTCGAGCGCGCCGAGGCGCAGGTCGTGATCGTGCTCGTGCACCTCGGGGTGCTCCTGCTGGTGGCGGCAGTCCTGGTCCGGCTGCCCGACCTGCTCGTCGGGGCGGTCGGGCTGATCGCCCTGCTCGCCGGGCCCTGGCTCGTGCGGCACACGCCGGCGGACCTGCTCCTCGACCACGGCTGGCTCGCCGACACGGTCCGCTTCGCCGTGGGCGGGCCCTACCGGCTGCTGCCGATGGTCCTCTTCGCCTGCCTCGGCGTCCTCGTCGCGCGCCACGTGGTCGCCGGCAGGGGAGCGCGGTCCACGGTGGTGCCCGGAGCCCTCGGGCTGGTGCTGCTCGTGGTGGGCGCGGTCATGCTGGCGGCCGAGCAGCGGGGTCTCCTCGACCTCGTCCCCTACTCGGGCACGCTCCAGGAGACCGTGCTCGACGCCCTCGTCGCGACGGGCGTCACCCTGGCCGGCCTCGCGCTCGCCCGCGCGCTCGACCGCGGCCCGGCGCGACGGCTCGTCACCGGGCTGGCGGCGGTCGGCGCGATGACGCTGACCCTCTACACGCTCCAGATCCTCTGGCTGGCGTACGACGTCCGGGTGCTGCACCCGGGCGCCGCCGACGACTCGTGGACCAACCTCGCCGTCCTGGTCGTCGGGTCGCTCGTCGTGACCGCGGCCTGGCGCGGTGTCGTACGTCGTGAGCCGTGGCGGCGTGGCCCGCTCGAGGGAGTCGTCGCCCGGGCCGCTCGCGGGCCTACGATTCGGTCATGAGCACAACCACCCCCACGTCGGGTCTCGAGCAGACCCGCCGGCTCGGCGTCGAGACCACGGGCATCGAGATCATCGACGAGTCCGAGCGCACCGCGAAGCCGTCCGACCTGTTCTGGCCGTGGTTCGCCGCCAACGTGTCGGTCTTCGGCCTGAGCTACGCCTCGTTCGTCCTCTACTTCGGCATCTCGTTCTGGCAGGGCGTCCTGGTCTCCGTCGATCGGGATCGTCGTGTCGTTCCTGCTCTGCGGCGTCGTCGCGATCGCCGGCAAGCGCGGCTCGGCGCCGACGATGATCCTCAGCCGGGCGGCGTTCGGGGTGAACGGCCAGAAGGTGCCCGGCGTGATCTCGTGGCTGGTCTCGATCGGCTGGGAGACGTTCCTCGCGATCCTCGCCGTGCTCGCCACCTCGACGATCTTCACGCGGCTCGGGTGGGGCGGCGGCGACGGCACCAAGGTCGTGGCGGCGGTCGTCGTGGCCGCGCTGATCGTCTCGGCGAGCGTCGCCGGCTACCACATCATCATGCGGATGCAGTCGGTGCTGACCTGGATCACCGGGGTCGTCACGGTGCTCTACATGGCGCTGACGATCGACGACATCAACTGGTCGGCCGTGCAGGACATCCCGGCCGGCTCGACCCAGGCGGTCATCGGCGCGCTCGTCATGGTGATGACCGGCTTCGGCCTCGGCTGGATCAACATCGCCGCCGACTGGTCGCGCTACCAGAAGCGCACCGCCTCCGGCCCGTCGATCGTCGCGTGGAACACCGTCGGCGGCGCGCTCGCGCCCGTCGTGCTCGTGCTCTTCGGCCTCGCGCTCGCCGGCTCGTCGACGGAGATCCTCGACGGCGTCGCGGGCGACCCGATCGGCACGCTGGCCACGCTGCTGCCGACCTGGTTCCTCGTGCCCTTCCTGCTGGCCGCGATCCTCTCGCTCGTGAGCGGCGCGGTGCTCGGCATCTACTCCTCGGGCCTCACGCTGCTCTCGCTCGGCGTCAAGCTCAAGCGCCCGCAGGCGGCCGCCGTCGACGGCGTGCTGCTGACGCTCGGCACGTTCTACGTCGTGTTCGTGGCCGAGGACTTCGCCGGACCCGTTCCAGAGCTTCCTGATCACGCTCGGCGTCCCGCTCGCCGCGTGGGCCGGGATCATGATCGCCGACCTCGCCCTCCGCAAGCGCGACTACGACGACGAGGCGCTCTTCGACCCGGCGGGACGCTACGGCTCGTTCGACTGGACCGCCGATCGGCACCATGGTCGTCGCCTCGCTCGTCGGCTGGGGACTCGTGATCAACACGTTCTCCGACGACGCGTCGTGGAACAACTGGCAGGGCTACCTCCTCGGCCCGCTCGGCCTCGGCGGTCGTGACGGGGCGTGGGCGTTCGCCAACCTCGGCGTGCTCTTCGCCCTCCTGATCGGCCTCGTCGGCGGCTACCTGCTGCGCCGCTCCACGGTGCAGCGCCAGGAGTCCGGGGTGGAGTCCGGAACACCCTGAGGCCCGACGGTGTTGCGCCGGTCGTGAAGATCGAGATCTGGTCCGACGTCGTCTGCCCCTGGTGCTACATCGGCAAGCGCCGCATCGAGAACGCGCTGGCCGAGTTCGGCCACGCCGACGAGGTGGAGGTGCACTGGCGCTCCTACGAGCTCGACCCCGGAGCGCCCACCGAGCCGACGCAGAGCACGTCGGTGATGCTGGCGAGGAAGTACGGCCAGTCGCCCGAGGGCGCGAAGCAGATGCAGGACCGCGTCGAGGCCGTCGCGGCCGAGGAGGGCCTGATCTACCGGCTCTCCGAGACGCTCCACCTCAACACCGTCGACGCGCACCGGCTGATCCACCTCGCCCACGCCGAGGGTGGCAACGACCTCCAGGGCCGGGTGAAGGAGGCGCTGCTCGAGGCGTACTTCACCCGGGCCCGCAACGTCGCCGACCACGCCGTGCTGCGCGAGGTCGCGGTCGCCGCCGGCCTCGACGGCGTACGCGTCGACGAGGTGCTCGCGTCCCGCGAGTTCGAGGCCGAGGTGCGCGCCGACGTCGAGCAGGCGCAGGCCTACGGCGCCACCGGTGTCCCGTTCTTCGTGATCGACGAGAAGTACGGCGTCTCCGGCGCGCAGCCGACCGAGGTCTTCACGCAGGTGCTGGAGAAGGCGTGGGCCGACTCGCACCCGTCCCTCGAGATGGTGCAGAACGCGATCGTGGGCGGCGGCGAGGAGTGCGGCCCCGACGGCTGCGCCATCTGAGCCCTGCGCCATCTAGCCGGCTGCGACTTCACCCCGCGAGCAGCCTTCTCGGCCGACGTCTCGACGCGCATCGGCCCGGGTCTCGGGCCGCTTCGCCAGCACGATCCACGTCAGGATCATCTTCCGCGCCGACGGCGACCACGACTCCCAGTGCTCGCGCGAGCCGGGGTGGCGGTCGAACGCCGCGGCGAGGTCGGCGGGCACGACCAGGTCCTCGACGTCGTCCATCAGGGTCCACATGCCGGTCTCCTTGGCCTGCGCGATGGCGGCTGCGCCGGCGGGCTCCATCAGCCCGGCGGCCTCGAGCCGGGCGACCCGGCCCTTGTTGATCCGGGTCCACATGCTGCCCGCGCGCCGGGGCGCGAACCACTGCATCGACCGGAGGTCGTCGACGGGCTTCACCGTCGAGTCGACCCAGCCGTAGCGCAGCGCCTCGAGCACCGCCTCCTCGTAGGAGAAGGGCCGCTCCGCCGCCTTGCGCGGCGAGACCAGCCACACGCCCGTGGGCTGCTCGTGGTGCTCGCGCAGCCAGGCGCTCCACTCCTCGACCGTGCCCGGCTCGAGCCGCTCCGCCTCGTCCATCGCGCCCATGGCGCTCATCGCTAGGAGCCGGCCTCCGACACCCGCCTCCCGCGAGCCGTGGGACGGGTTGCGGAGCCGTGCGCGACCCGCGGGTAGGGTGGGCGGAGCACAGCGTCGTGCAGTCCCGGACCACCCTCGATCATCCCGAGGACCCCGCTGTGAACGCACGCCAGCCCAAGCCCGTCGTACTCATCGCCGAAGAGCTGAGCCCCGCCACCATCGAGGCGCTCGGACCCGACTTCGAGATCCGCCACTGCGACGGCGCCGACCGCGCCGTGCTGCTCCCGGCGATCGCCGACGTCGACGCGATCCTGGTCCGCTCCGCGACCAAGGTGGACGCCGAGGCGCTGGCCGCCGCGCAGCGGCTCAAGGTCGTCGCCCGCGCCGGCGTCGGCCTCGACAACGTCGACGTCAAGGCCGCGACCCAGGCCGGCGTGATGGTCGTGAACGCGCCGACCTCCAACATCGTCAGCGCCGCCGAGCTCGCCGTCGCGCTCATGCTCGCCGCCGCCCGCCACATCAGCCCGGCCCACGCGGCGCTGCGCAACGGCGAGTGGAAGCGCTCGAAGTACACCGGCATCGAGCTCTACGAGAAGACCGTCGGCATCGTCGGCCTCGGCCGCATCGGCGTGCTCGTCGCGCAGCGGCTGAGCGCGTTCGGCATGAAGGTCATCGCCTACGACCCCTACGTCCAGGCCGGCCGGGCCGCGCAGATGGGCGTGCGCCTCGTCGACCTCGACACCCTGCTCGCCGAGTCCGACTTCATGAGCGTCCACCTGCCCAAGACGCCCGAGACGGTCGGCCTGATCGGCGCCGACCAGCTCGCCGCCGCCAAGCAGAGCCTGGTGCTCGTCAACGCCGCCCGCGGCGGCATCGTCGACGAGGCCGCCCTCTTCGACGCGCTCAAGACCGGACAGATCGCGGCCGCCGGCCTCGACGTGTTCGCCAGCGAGCCGTGCACCGACAGCCCGCTCTTCGAGCTCGACAACGTCGTCGCCACGCCCCACCTCGGCGCCTCCACCGACGAGGCCCAGGAGAAGGCCGGCATCGCCGTCGCCCGGTCGGTGCGCCTCGCGCTCAGCGGCGAGCTCGTGCCCGACGCGGTCAACGTGCAGGGCGGCGTCATCGCCGAGGACGTACGTCCCGGCATCCCGCTCACCGAGAAGCTCGGCCGCGTCTTCACCGCGCTCGCCGGCGAGGTCGCGCAGCAGCTCGACGTCGAGGTCCGCGGCGAGATCACGGAGTACGACGTCAAGGTGCTCGAGCTGGCCGCGCTGAAGGGCGTCTTCGCCGACGTCGTGGAGGAGCAGGTGTCCTACGTCAACGCGCCGCTCCTCGCGGCCGAGCGCGGCACCGAGGTGCGCCTGGTGACCGACTCCGAGAGCCCCGACCACCGCAACCTGATCACCCTGCGCGGCACGCTCGCCGACGGCACCCAGGTCTCGGTGAGCGGCACGCTGGTCGGGCTCGCGCAGAAGGAGCGGCTGGTCGAGGTCAACGGCTTCGACGTCGACATCGAGCCCACCACCCACCTGGCGTTCTTCACCTACGAGGACCGCCCGGGCATGGTCGGCACGATCGGCGGGATCCTCGGCGACGCGCAGGTCAACATCGCCGGGATGCAGGTCTCGCGCCAGGACAAGGGTGGCGCCGCGCTGGTCGCGCTGAGCGTCGACTCGGCGATCCCGGCCGACACGCTCGCGCAGATCGAGGCGGCCATGGAGGCCGTGTCGGTGCGAGCGGTCGACCTGTCCTGACCTCACCCGCGCGGAGGCAAAGAGATCACGGTTCGGTAACGACCGGGCAAAAAGCGCTGCGCCGACCTTCCTTGTGAGGCAGTTCACGACGGACGGATCCCCGTCGGATCTCCGCATCGGGCGGGGATCGTCAGATCAGGGATGTCTCGGGCGACGATCTCGACCGTGGCTGTCCCTGCCTGCATGGAGGGATTCCCCCGTTGAGACACCTCTCACGCCACAACAAGAGGGCAGCGGCCATCGTCGCGTCCGCCGGCCTCGTCGCCGCCGGGCTGCTCGTGAGCTCGCCCACCAGCGCCAACCCCGGGGTCACTGCCCCTGAGGACGCACCGTCGGCCGACCGCCCGCAGGGCGGCCACGAGCCGAAGCACCCGCTCGCCATCAAGGCCAAGCGCGACGCCCAGAAGCAGGCCGCGCTCGCAGCGCAAGGCCGCAGGGCAAGGCGCCCTTCAAGGCCACGGCCAAGGGCGCCAACCAGGCAGGTGCCGCTCGAGCTCGAGGGCACCGACAAGATCTTCGTGGTGCTCGCCGAGTTCGGCGACACGCGCTACGAGACGGCCACCGACAAGCGCTTCGTCGACCCGCCCAACAACGGGTTCAACCTGCCGGCCCCGCAGCCGCAGCGCTTCGACGGCCCCCTGCACAACCAGATCCCGGAGCCGGACCGCGCGAGCGACAACTCCACGATCTGGCAGGACGACTTCGACCGGGCGCACTACGAGGACATGTACTTCAACCGGATGAAGGAGTACTACGAGACCCAGTCCTCGGGTCGCTACTCCATCGACGGTGACGTCACCGAGTGGGTGAAGGTCCCCTACAACCAGGCCCTCTACGGTCGCGGCTTCTGCGGCGTCCCGCCGGGCTCGGCCGTCACCACCTGCGCCTCGACCAAGGCGCTCGTCCGTGACGCGATGGCCGTCTGGGTGGACAGCCAGCTCAAGGCCGGCCAGACGATGGCCCAGATCACCGACTACCTCAAGACGTTCGACGTCCAGGACCGCTACGACGTCGACGGTGACGGCAACTTCCAGGAGCCCGACGGCTTCATCGACCACTTCCAGATCGTCCACGCGGGCGGCGACGAGGCGGCCGGCGACCCGATCTACGGCTCGGACGCCATCTGGAGCCACCGGTGGTACTCCAACCTGCAGGCGGGCGGCCCCGGCGGCCTGACCGGCATCAACATCGGCTCCAACACGGGCGCGTACGGCCTCGGTGCCGACCCGGCCAACCCGGTCCCCAACAACCCGACCGGCGTCTGGGTCGGTGACTACACGATCCAGCCCGAGAACGGCGGCCTCGGCGTCTTCGCCCACGAGTTCGGCCACGACCTCGGCCTGCCCGACCTCTACGACACCTCCGGCAACACCGGCGGCGCGGAGAACAACACCGCGTTCTGGACCCTGATGTCGTCCGGCGCCAACATCGGCGACGGTGGCGACACGATCGGCGACGCGCCGACCGACATGGGCGCCTGGGAGCTCTTCCAGCTCGGCTGGCTCGACGCCCAGGGCGACCAGGGCCCCTTCTACGAGGTCGTCCGACCCGGCGAGAAGTCCACGGTCCGCCTCGGCAAGAACGTGCCCGCGACCAACAAGGCCAAGCAGGCGATCATCGCCACGCTCCCCGACAAGGAGGTCCCGCTCGAGCTCGGCGCTCCGGCCGCAGACGGTGGGACGAAGTACTTCTGGTCGACGCAGGGTGACGACCTCAACACCACGATGACCAAGACGGGCACCACCGGCACCAACCTGACCGCCTCGGTCAACTACGACATCGAGGAGGACTGGGACTACGCGTTCCTCGAGGCCTCCACCGATGGCGGTACGACGTGGACGCCGGTGACCACGAACCTGTCCGACACCTCCGGTGACCAGAGCGGCTTCAACACGAGCAAGACCGGCATCACCGGCACCAACGCCACGTGGACCGGCCTCACGGCCACGCTCCCGGCCGGCACCAACGCGGTCCGCTTCCGCTACCAGACCGACGGCGCCTTCGCCCTGAGCGGCTTCCAGGTCGACAACATCGCGATCGGCGGCACCGTGATCGGCACCGCGGAGACCGAGAACGAGGGCTGGACCTTCAACGGGTTCCGCACCACGACGGGCTCCGAGGTCGAGACGTTCTTCAACGCCTACATCGCCGAGAACCGTCAGTACGACGGCTACGACACCTCGCTGGCGTCGGCGTACAACTTCTCGTTCCCGTTCACGAAGCCGGACCTGGTGGAGACCTACCCCTACCAGAACGGCATGCTGATCAACTACTGGGACTCCTCGGAGGCCGACAACAACGTCGGTGACCACCCCGGCTCCGGGCCTGGTCCTCCCGGTGGACGCCAACCCGCAGTTCGGCCACTGGCCGGACAACACCCTGATGCGTCCGCGGATCCTGTCCTACGACTCGACGTTCTCGCTCGAGCGGACCGACGCGATCACGCTGAAGCGTGAGGTGGACACCAACGGTGACGGCAAGATCACCGGCGCCGAGCTCCAGACCGGCACCATCGCGAGCAAGCCCGCGAACCCGCTGTTCGACGACACCAGGACCTACTGGTTCAACTCGGACGAGCACGGTGCCACCGGCAAGCACCCCGGTCGCTACCAGCCCGGCTGGTACAGCGTGGACGTGCCGAAGACGGGCACCACGCTCCGGGTCACCGCCAACACCGGTGATGCGCTGATCGTCAAGGTGGGTCCGAAGAAGTAGCACGCACGACCGGTCGCCCGGTGAACGGCTAGGCGACCATCACCCGGCCGGCGGCGCTCTGCGTCGCCGGCCGCGGTGCGTTCCGGACGTCTCCGGCGGTGTGCCCCGACACGTGCTCCCACGCGGAGGCGAGCCGGCGTACGGCCTCGGTGAGGTCGTCGGTCGACGCGGTCCACGGGATCCGGACGAAGCGGTCGAGACCGCCCTCGACGGCGAACACCGGCCCCGGAGCGACCACGACACCCCGGCGCTCGGCCTCGACGGTCGTCGCCGTGCCCAGTGCCTCGGGCAGCTCGCACCACAGCGCCAGCCCGCCGTCGGGCACCCGGAACCGCCACTCCGGCAGGTGCTCGCGGACGGCGGCCACGAGCGCGTCACGACCGACGACGAGCCGCTCGCGGTGGAGCGGCAGCACCTCGTCGGCGCGGTCCATCAGGTCGGCCAGCACGAGCTGCTCGAAGACCGGCGCCCCGAGGTCGAGGCCGATGCGGGCGTGGATCAACCGGTCCATCTGCTCGAGCGGTGCGCGCACCCAGCCCAGGCGCAGCCCGCCCCAGTAGGACTTGCTCGCGCTGCCGATCGTGATGGCGTCGCGGGCGTACGCCGCCAGCGGGCGGGGCATCGCGTCGGCGAGGCCGGGCCGCAGGGCGAGCGCCTGGTGCGCCTCGTCGGCGACGACGACCGTGCGGGTGCGGGCCAGCGCCGCCGCGAGCTCCTCGCGCTGCTCGTCGGACATCAGGTGCCCGGTGGGGTTCTGGAAGTCGGGGATCAGGTAGGCGAGCCGCGGCGAGGTCTGGCGCAGGGTCGCGGCCAGCGCGTCGAGGTCCCAGCCGTCGGGGTCCACGGCCGCCGGGACGAGGCGTGCGCCGGCGTGGCGCACGGCCTGGGTGGCGTTGGGATAGGTCGGCGACTCGACCACGACCCGGTCGCCGGGCGCGGTGAAGGCCTGGGCGACCACCGACGCCGCGGCCAGCGCGCCGGCGGTGACCATGACCTGCTCGGGCACCGTCGGCAGCCCCCGTGCCTCGTAGGCCGCCGCGATCCGGGCCTGGAGCGCGGGGACGCCGAGCGGGAAGTAGCCGGGGCCGCTGAGGTAGGCCGGCAGCTCCTCGGTGGCGCGCTGGTAGGCCTCGACGAGGCCGGGCGGCGCGGAGTGGGCGGCGCAGTTGAGGTCGATGACGTCCGCACCGCCGGTGCCGGGCATGAGGGCGCGGTCGTGGGCGCGACGCTGCCCGCCCGGCACGGTGGTGAACGTGCCCGACCCGCGCCGCGCCTCGGCGTACCCGGACTCGCGGAGCACCTCGTAGGCGCGCGTCACCGTCGTGCGCGAGACGTCGAGCGCGGAGGTGAGCTCACGCTCGCTCGGCAGTCGTACGCCGATCCCGATCCGGCCGTCACCGATGAGCACCCGCAGGCTGTCGGCGAGGCCGAGGTAGGCGGGGGACCGGGGGAAGTCGCGCGACCAGAGTGGCTACGCGCTGGGCACTGACGAGGCGGCTCATGCAGTCCACTGTTCCACGATTGGCTATGT
The DNA here is from genome assembly GCA_963795095.1 of uncultured Actinomycetota bacterium. Classification (GTDB taxonomy): domain Bacteria; phylum Actinomycetota; class Actinomycetes; order Propionibacteriales; family Nocardioidaceae; genus Nocardioides. The sequence continues at coordinate 59,676 of CAWCGM010000032.1, forward strand.
CGGACAAGGCCAATCGCGCGCCACGATGGAGCCATGTCCGGCACCACTCCTGATGACGTCATCGTCCCCCGCGCGGTCCTCACCGACCTCGGCCCGGTCGCCCAGCTGCGCGCCGGTCGGCTCGCCCGCCGCCTCCCGCAGCTCTACGTCGGCCTGTTCCTCTACGGCGTCTCGCTCGCGATGATGGTGCGCGGCGCGCTCGGCCTGGCGCCGTGGGACGTGCTGCACTCCGGCTTCATCCGCCACGTGCCGATGACCCTCGGGCAGGCGGTCGTGCTCTTCAGCTTCGTCGTGCTCGTGCTGTGGATCCCGCTGCGGGAGATGCCCGGCCTCGGCACGATCAGCAACGCGCTCGTCGTCGGCTTCTCCGCCGACCTCACGCTCGCCGTGCTCGACCGCGCCCGACGCGATCGCCGCCCGGATCGCCCTGATGCTCGGCGGGGTCGTGCTCTGCGGCGTCGCCAGCGCGCTCTACATCGGTGCCCAGCTCGGCCGCGGGCCGCGCGACGGCCTGATGACCGGGCTGGCGCGCCGCACCGGGCTGTCGCTGCGCCTGGTCCGCACCGGCCTCGAGGTCGCCGTCGTGGTCATCGGCCTGCTGCTCGGCGGCACGCTCGGCCTCGGCACCGTGGTCTACGCGCTGGCGATCGGTCCGCTCACGCAGCTGATGCTGCCGTGGATGACCGTCGACGTGACGGTCGCCTGCTCAGGCCGCACCGGTTCAGGCGGCGGAGTCCGAGACCAGGTAGCTGATCACGCCGATGCTGATCACGCTCGACACCATCATCCCGCCGGTGCCGAACATCAGCGGCAGCGCGGTGAACGCCCACACGTCGAAGCCGCGCGCCAGGCTGCCGAAGACCCCGGTCGGCACGCCGCCGGCCGGCGTGCTGACCATCGGCGCGGCGTAGTTCGGCGGCTTGCCCGTCACCCAGCGGGTCGTCGAGGCGAGCGACGAGAGCGCGCAGGCGATGGCGAGGTTGGCCGCCTCGGTCGAGGGGTGGGTGGGCAGCAGCGTCGGGATCGTCGCCAGCGAGAAGAGCAGCAGCGCCGTCCCGGGCACGGCCAGGTGGGCGAGCAGCAGCGTCTTCCGCGTCAGCGGCAGCATCCGCGCCAGGCTCTGGGTGCGTACGACGACGCGCAGGCCCGAGCACATCGCGGGCCCGCCGAGCAGGCCGAGGAGCGTCGTGACGAGGACGACCGCGCGGCCGGCGCCGGCCTCGGCAGCGGCGTAGGGCACGAGCACGAGCGCGGCGAGCAGCACGAACGGCTGCGGCGACCGCACGCGCCCGGATCAGGTCGCGGTGCACCAGCGCCGGCCAGCCGAGCGGGCCGCCGGTGCGCGGTCGGACGTGCGCCCCGCGTCCCCAGCGGCGCGCGAGCAGGACGTCGTACATCAGGCCGAGGTCGACCGACGACAGCGCGCCGGAGAGGCTGGGGGACAGGTGCGCGGTGTAGCCGAGGACCCGTCGCGAGACGTCGCGCCATCGCCGAGCGAGCCCGCCAGAAGAGCGCGGCGGCGACCACGACGAGGAGCGCGGCGGCCGCGAGACCGACGCGCGAGCGGCACGCGTCGGCACCGCTCCTGCGCCGTGAGTCGCTGAGAGACTCAAGCAGCACCCAGAGGCCTGCGGCGATCGTCCAGGTGAGCACCGCGGGCGACCGCGGTTCTCGTGCACCTGCGAGAGCGCGGCGATGCCGACGCAGGCGAGCGCGGTGGCGCCGCCGGCGACCAGGAACACCGCGCCCTCGGTGAGGGAGAAGCCGCCGAGGACGGCCGGGGCGAGCAGCACCAGCGCGGCGGCCGCGACGGCGAGCGCGGACGTACGCCCCCACCCGGGGCGCAGCAGCGCACCCCGGTCGACGGGGGTGCTGAGCAGCCAGGCGTTGGCCGCGGGCGGGCTGAAGACCGGGCCGAGGAGGCGCGCCAGGCCGAGCGCCAGCAGGGCCACCGCGAGCGCGACCAGCCACGGGATCGCGGACCGGACCTCGGTGCACGAGCCGACGCAGGTGTCGTCGGCGAGGCGGCGCAGGGTGAGCACGACGTTGCCGCCCATCGCGCCGATCATCACGACGCAGAAGAGCGCGATGTAGCCGTCGGAGAGCACCTCGCCCCACCGCAGCTCGGCGCGACCGCGCCGCCAGTCGCGGATCTCGGCCCGCACCTCGCGGGCGGTCGGGACCTCCGGGTCCGGCTCGAGGTGGGTGGTGTCAGCCATCGCCGGCATCCGCGCCGAGTCGTACGACGCGGTCGCAGACCCGCTCCACCAGGGCCGGGTCGTGGCTGACCAGCAGCACCGCGCGACCTGCCGCCTTCTCGGCGAGCAGCTTCCTGCCGAGCCACTGCGACGCCGTCCACGTCGAGGCGGGCCTCGGGCTCGTCGAGCACCAGCAGCCGCCGCGGCCGGACGAAGGCGCTCGCGAGCGCCAGCCGTCGCCGCTGCCCCGAGGAGAGCGTCGAGGGCAGCTGCCCGGAGACCTCCATCAGGCCGACCTCGTCGATGACGAGCGTTGACGACCTCCTCGGCGTCGGTCTGCGCGTGGGCGCGCGCCACGAGGTCGAGGTGCTCGACCACCGAGAGGTCGGGGAAGAAGTCGATGTCGTCCATCACGACGGCCAGGTCGCGCCGGATCTCGGGCAGCTTCTCGTCGAGGACCCTCCCGGCGAGCGTCGCCTCGCCGTCGTCGGCCTCGTCGGCGCCGACGATGCACCGCAGCAGCGTCGACTTGCCGCTGCCGTTGGGCCCGACGACGCCGACGGCCTCACCGGCGGCGACGTCGAGGTCGACCCCGGACAGGATCGTCCGGTCGCCGAAGCGGCGGGTGATCCCGCGGACCACGAGCAGGGCGTCGGCCATGGACGTCAGTCAATCAGCGCGTGCCAACGACCTCGGCGACGCCCTCCCGACGCGGGTCCGCGACCGCCTCGAGCACGCCGCCGGCCGTGGTGAGCGCGGCGCCGACGCCACCGAAGTACATCGACGGCTCGTGCTCCACCCGGACGTCCTCGTCCGCGAGGCCGGCGCGGTGGACGTGCACGCGGGGGTGCGCGACGGCGTCCGCGAGGCCGAGCCCGCCGCTCACGAAGCCGGCGAGCGTGCACACGAGTGCGGTGGTGATCCGGTCGGCGCCGGGGGAGCCGATCGCGAGGGTGGAGCCGTCGTCGTGGCGGCCGACCGTCGGCGCCATGTTGGACAGCAGCCGGCCGCCCGCCGGGACCCGACGACCCGGCGGGTTGAGCTCCTGCTCGCCGAGGCAGTTGTTGAGCCAGATGCCGGTGCCGGCGGCGATCATGCCCGCGCCGTAGCCCGACGACACGGTGATCGAGCACGCCGCACCGTCCGCGTCGGTGACCGACACGTGGGCCGTCGACCCGGACTCGAGCACCGCCCGGTGGTCCGCGTCGACGCGGTCGAGCCAGGCGCGGGACGCGGCGTCGAGGTCGTCCGCCACCTCCAGCACGTCGCGGCGGTGGCCGAGCACCGCGCGCTGCACGCGCACCAGGTGCTCGACGTCGTCCGGGGTCCACGCCCCGCGCGGGCGGTCGTCGAGCAGCCGCAGCATCGAGGCGACGACCACGCCGCCGACCGACGGAGGGGGAGTGGTGCCCAGGCTCCAGGCGCCGACCCGCGTGGTCAGCGGCGGACGGACGACGGGCTCGTACGCCGCCAGGTCGGCGGCGCCGAGCAGGCCGCCGCGCTCCTGCACGTCCCGCGCGACCAGCTCCGCGAGGTCGCCCTCGTGCAGCGCGCGCGGACCGACGGCAGCGATGTGCTCGAGGGTGGCGGCCAGGTCCGGCACGACCACCCGCTCCTCGGTCAGCCGGCCCGCCGCGTCGTGCAGCGCGGCGTGGCTCCCGTCGTCCCAGCCGAAGACGCTCTCGTGGACGTAGCGCAGGTAGTACTGCGAGGCCGAGCCCAGCGCGAACCCGCCGCGGGCGACGTCGACCGCCGGCGCCACCAGCTCGCGCCACGGCAGCCTCCCGTCGCGGGCGTGCGCCTCGCCGAAGGCCGCGAGCGAGCCGTGCGTGGCGACCGACCCCGGGCCGATCGTGATCGTCACGCCGCCGCCGTACTCCGTGTCGACGTCCCACGTGCGCGGCGCGGGGGCGTCGTCACGACGTCCGAGGCCGGGCCGGTCCATCCAGCCGTCCACGGTGTACGCCGCCCCCTCCGCGGGCTGCACGGCGACGAAGCCGCCGGAGCTCAGGGAGACCAGGCCGACCTCGTTGACCATCGCCACGAGGGCCGCCGCGATGGCCGCGTCGACCGCGGATCCGCCGGCGCGCGCGACCTCGGTGGCCGCGTCCGCTGCCGCCCGGTTGGGCGCGGCGACGGCGAGCCGGGTCATGCCGCCGGGACCTCGTCACGGCCGGGCTCAGCGCCGGGTGGCGATGACGGCCGAGGCGTCGCCGGCGACCATCACCTCGACGGCGGTGAAGCGCTCGTCGGTGAGCCACTGCTCGCGCAGCGTGTCGACCCGGCCGTAGGTGATCGGCGGCCACGACTCGCACGGGGCGAAGTCGTCGAGCACGACGATGCCGCCCGGCTCGACGAGGTCGACGACCTGGTCGACGCCCACCTCCGACGGCGTGCCGGAGTCGAGGAAGAGCAGGGAGAACGGGCCGCGGTCGTGCAGCACGCTCCAGTCGGCCGCGAGCACCTCGACCTTGGCGTCGTCGTCGAAGATCTTCGCGGCCGCGCCGGCCAGCGACTCGTCGAGCTCGGCGGTCAGGATCCGCGCCCCGTTGCGTACGCCGCTGCGCAGCCACGCCGTGCCCACGCCGCACCCGGTGCCGAACTCGGCCATCGTCCCGCCCCGCGTCGCGGCGAGGGTCGCGAGCAGGCGGCCGGTCTCGTTGCGGCAGAAGGACACGTAGCCGGCGGAGCGGCACACGTCGAAGGCGCGCTGGACGACGTCGGGGAGATCGGGGGGAGCAGACATGAGAGCGCCGAGTGTGCCACCTGCGCAGGCCCGTCTCAGGTCGCGGCCCGCGATCTCACGATCTGACACGTTCTCGGAAACCGGATGCGGATGTCCGCTGGGCGGTCGTACAGTCGACCACCATGCGGAACGTGCTCGTACTTATCGTTCGCCGCGGCGAGGCCTGAAGAAGGCCACCTCGTCGCGGTGTTCGGCGTTGACGAGGTTCCGCCGCCCGGCCTTCTGAACAGTCTCGATTCCTCAGTCGAGTTCGAAGCTGCCGCCTCTGCGGCGGGTCCGCGAAGTCACGCGTGATCCGCTCGCTCGTCGGCCGGCAGCCGGGCCCCGGGCGATCCCCGCACTCCCGCTCCGTCACCCGCCGCGGTGTCGGCAGCTTCGAGCTCTCACCCACCCGCATGCACCGATCCTCAGGAGTGAGATCCGATGTACGACTTCTACCCCGACTCATGGGGCCCCTCGGCCCACGACCCGGAGAACCCGCGCAGCGCGGAGAACACCGCGACGGCGCTGCAGACCGCGCTTGACCTGCGAGACAACGGCGGCCTGCGGCCGGACGACAACTAACGTCCTCCGCATGCCCGAGACCCCGCAGAACGCGCCCGCCTCCGGTAGCCCGTGGCCCTCGCCGTCATCCCCGGCGACGGCATCGGTCCGGAGGTGACCGCCGAGGCCCTCAAGGTCCTCGAGGTCGCCTCGCCGGTGACGTTCGAGTCGACGCGCTACGACCTCGGCGCCGAGCGCTACCTCGCGACCGGCGAGGTGCTGCCCGACTCGGTGCTCGCGGAGATCCGCGGGCACGACGCGATCCTGCTGGGTGCGGTGGGCGGCAAGCCCAACGACCCGAACCTGCCTCCCGGCATCCTCGAGCGCGGGCTGCTCCTCAGGCTGCGCTTCGAGCTCGACCACTACGTCAACCTGCGTCCCTCGCGGCTGTTCCCCGGCTCCGTCTCACCCCTGGCGGAGCACGTGCTGGAGCGCGGCGAGATCGACTTCGTGGTGGTCCGCGAGGGCACCGAAGGCCCCTACACGGGCAACGGCGGTGCCCTCCGCGTCGGCACCCCGGCCGAGATCGCCACCGAGGTCTCGGTCAACACGGCGTACGGCGTCGAGCGGGTGATCCGCGACGCCTACGCCCGTGCCGAGAAGCGACCGCGCAAGAAGCTGACCCTGGTCCACAAGACCAACGTGCTGACCAACGCCGGGTCGCTCTGGTGGCGGCTCTTCCAGTCGATCGGCGCCGAGCACCCGGACGTCACGACCGACTACATCCACATCGACGCCGCCATGATCTTCATGGCGACCGACCCCGCCCGCTTCGACGTGATCGTCACCGACAACCTCTTCGGCGACATCGTCACCGACCTGGCCGCCGCCATCACCGGCGGCATCGGGCTGGCCGCCTCCGGCAACGTGAACCCCGACCGGACCGCGCCCTCCATGTTCGAGCCCGTCCACGGCTCCGCCCCCGACATCGCCGGCCAGCAGAAGGCCGACCCGACCGCCGCGATCCTCTCCGGCGCGCTGCTCCTCGACCACCTCGGCCACCCCGACGCCGCCGCCGCGATCGAGGCCGCCGTCCTGGCGGACCTCTCCGAGCGCGCGCCGGGCACGAGCCGTCGTACGTCCGAGGTCGGGGACGCGATCGCCGCCCGCCTCTAGCCGGATGGTCGAGTAGGCCCGAGGGACGAGGGCCGTATCGAGACCAAAGCCTCTGGAATAGGTTGACCCCATGCAGATCAGCACCACCGCCAACCCCACGCCCGTCGACGACGCCCGGCTCGCCGAGATCCTCGCCAACCCGGGCTTCGGTCAGCACTTCACCGACCACATGGTCACGATCGAGTGGACGCCCGACAACGGGTGGCACGACGCGCGCGTCGACGCCCTACGGCCCGCTGACGCTCGACCCGGCGACCGCGGTGCTGCACTACGCGCAGGAGACCTTCGAGGGGATGAAGGCCTACCGCCACGAGGACGGCTCGATCTGGACCTTCCGACCCGAGCAGAACGCCGCGCGGATGGTGCGCTCGTCGCAGCGGCTCGCCTTCCCCGAGCTGCCCGTCGACGACTTCGTGGCCGCCGTCGACGCGCTGGTGACCGCCGACCAGCGGTGGGTCCCGGACAACTCGGCGTCGGGCGGCGGCGAGAAGTCGCTCTACCTGCGGCCCTTCATGTTCGCCTCCGAGACCTTCCTCGGCGTGCGTCCGGCCCAGCACGTCACCTTCATGGTCATCGCCTCGCCCGCCGGGGCGTACTTCAAGGGCGGCATCAAGCCGGTCAACCTCTGGCTCTCCGAGACCTTCACCCGCGCCGGCCGCGGCGGCATGGGCGCTGCCAAGACCGGCGGCAACTACGCCGCGTCGCTGGCCGCCCAGCGCGAGGCCATCGAGCAGGGCTGCGACCAGGTCGTGTTCCTCGACGACCAGGAGTTCACCTACATCGAGGAGCTCGGTGGGATGAACCTCTTCTTCGTCCACCGCGACGGCCGCATCGTGACCCCGGAGACCGGCACGATCCTCGAGGGCATCACCCGCGCCTCGATCATCGAGCTCGCCGGCAAGCTCGGCCACGCGGTCGAGGAGCGGAAGTTCTCGATCAACGAGTGGCGCGACGGCGTCGCCTCCGGCGAGATCACCGAGATCTTCGCCTGCGGCACCGCAGCCGTGGTCACCCCCGTCGGCGAGCTGCGCTCGCCCGGCTCGGTGACCCCCGCCCCGGCGAGCACCGACCTGACGATGCAGATCCGCGACGCGCTCGTCGGCATGCAGTTCGGTCGCTCCGAGGACACCTTCGGCTGGATGCACCAGGTCTGCTGAGGTCGCGAGCTCGGCGCGTGTCGGCCGAACGGCTGACCCGGGTCCGGCCTGCAGGCCGATCCGTCGTACGCCGTCGGCCACGAGGCTCGTCACATGACGACCCTCGCCCCGCGCCCGACCGCGACGACCCGCACCCGCCGGGACTGGTGGATCCCCACGTCGCTCATCGCGCTGACCGCCGTGCCTGCCCTGGCCGGGGCGGCACGGCTGGTCGACCTCTCCGGCGGACGCACCGCGGAGAACGCTCGCTTCTTCGACCTGCCGGCGCCGATCATCGTGCACATCATCGGCGCGACGACCTTCTGCGTGCTGGGTGCCTTCCAGTTCCAGCCGTCGCTGCGACGTCGCCGACCGACCTGGCACCGGTGGCGCGGCCGCGTCCTCGTGCCGGCCGGGCATCGCGGCCGGGCTCAGCGGCATGTGGATGGCGGTGTTCTCCGACCTCCCGGTCCACGACAACGCCGCGCTGGTCTGGCTCCGCCTCATCTTCGGGTCGCTGATGGTCGTCGGGCTCGTGCTCGGCGTGCGCGCGGTCCTGCGCCGCGACATCCGCACCCACCAGCGGTGGATGGCGCGGGCGTACGCCGTCGCCCAGGGCGCCGGCACGCAGGCGCTCGTCCTCGGTCCGGTCGCGATCGTCGTCGGGTCAGCCGACCGGCGACGCTCAAGGCGGCCGGGATGGGCTTCGCGTGGGTCCTCAACCTCGTGGTCGCGGAGTGGCTGGTGCGGCGTCGGCCTCGGCCGCGGGGCTGTAGCCGCTGTGGCGCGACAGACTTCGCGAGCGCGATCTCGAGCAGAGTCTGTCGAGGCGTTCCTTCGAGCACCGGCGACGGAGCGGTAGGGAGCGGCCGAGCCACTGCTTGCAGCCGGTGCCCGTCGACGAAGTGGACGCCGTCGACGACGTGAGTCGATCGGGACTATCCCGGCGCGCGCAGGTCCCCACAGCACGATGCACGACGTGACTGGCGACGGACGTGGTCGACGACTCGATCGGCGTCCAGTCTTGTCGGCAGGGAGCACAGTCCGAACCAGTGCCTCGGTTCGCAGGCGTGCTCGCGCTGGCAGACGGCTGCCATCTCGGCGACTCGCAGCACGCAGTGACGCTCCGTGCGGAACTTCGAGTCGAGCACGACGACGCCGCCCTCGACGTGTGACGACGACATGGTCGAGGTCTCCGGCCTTGCAACGTGATGCTGTCGATCCAGTCCCCAGATGATGCTGCCGCTTCCTTGCGCGACTCTGAAGCTCAGACCTGCGCGTGTTGTCCTCACCCCATGACGCCACGGAGCTGGAACACGGCGCGCGGCTCGTGGGCGAAGCATCGGCGTTGTTCGAGCAGATGCAGGAGCACCGCCGCCAGATCGCGGCATGAAGCACGCCGACGCAGGTACCAACCGAACGCGCTCGACGAAGAAGTATGCCGGTAGCAGACCGCCGCCGCTTCCGCGAGCGAGGAAGAACGCCGCCAGTCATCAGCACGGTCACGTCGGTTGCGCAGCAAGCCACTCACGGCGCAGACGGCTGCAGCTCGCGGCTCGGATACGACTTGACCTTAGCTCATGGATCCCCCGATCGATGTGCAGCTGAGATCCCACCACGCTCGACGGGCTGCGCGTGAGGCGAAACGCATGACGCACGGGTCGGCCTACGTCCGCCGGTTGAACCTCACGTCGCCGTTGCCCATCCGCTCCGCTTCGTAGTGCGGGTCGTGCGCTCGATGGTGGTGGTGCGAGCAGAGGAGCACGCCGTTGTCGAGGTCGGTGTCGCCGCCCGCCTGCCAGGCGACCCAGTGGTGGGCCTCGGACCAGGTGCCGGGGATGTCGCAGCCCTCGGCCCGACAGGTGCGGTCGCGGATCAGCAGCGCTCGGCGCTGGGCAGCGGTGAAGAGTCGCTGGGCGCGGCCCAGGTCGAGGACCTCGGAGGCTCCGCCGAGCACCGCGGGGATGATGCGGGCGTTGCAGGCCAGCCGTCGCGCCTGCGACGCGGTGATCGACTCTCCGGCGCGACGCGTCGGTGTGCGGATCGCTCGGCACGTTCCCGGTGCCCAGCGAGGTCGGCCGCGCCGAGATCCGCCACGAGCGAGTCGAACGGGATCGTGACGACCACCGTCGTCGCGTCGCCGCCGTGCACCGGCAGTCGCTGGGGGTCGAGGGCCTCGATCAGCTGGCAGAAGGCCTCGCCGAGGCGGCGCGGGTAGGGCAGTCGCGGGACAGGGTCGATCGTCGGGTCCGCGTCGGCCGTGTCGCGGCGCGGGTTGGCGTACGCCTCGAGGTAGGTCGCGAGCCGGGTGGCGGCGGCGTCGGGGATGAGGCCGGACACGCGGGTGGTGCCGTCTCCCAGGCGGCGCAGCGTCAACCGTGTCCGCCGACGACCCTCGGCCTCGAGGGCGGCGAGCCGCCTGCCCTCGGCCTCGTCGACGAGGTCCGGAGCGACCACGGTGAGGATGTGGCGCCCGATCCGCGCGAGCTGCTTCGGGGCGAAGCGGCCCGCGTGCTCGATGAGCACTGCCTCGGCACGGTGCAGCACGGCGGTCGGGACCTCGTCGGGCAGCTCGTCGAGCGCGCGGACGATCACCGACGCCTGGGCGGTGTTCACCCGGCCCTCGCGCAGCGCGGCACCGAGCGTCTGCCACCGACGGTCGAGGGCGACAGCGAGGCGCAGGTCGGCGCGCGCGTCCTCGAAGCGCGTGTGGGTGGAGTCAGCGAGCCAACCCGCGGCGTCGCGCGCACCGGACTCGGCAGCCAGGTCGTCGGCATCGGCGAGGATCCGCATCCGGAGCTCGGCCATCCTGGACTCGAGCGTCACGAGCTCGCGCAGCGCGGAGGCCTTGTCGGCCGTCGCCATGAACGCCGGGTTCGTGTCCGCGACGGTCTTGAGCGCCTCGTCGATGACGGAGGTCGCTACCAGGATCGGGTGCGTCACCTGCGGCCTCCTCTCGACGACGGTCTCAGCACGCGCACGCGCGGCTGACAGAACGGTCGTCGCTCCTGGAGGCCCTCTGGGGGCTATTACTCACCCTCGCAACTCGTCCTGTCACAACCGGGAAGGCGCACCATCTGAACTCGGTGGCCCGGAGGCTCTCGGACGTGGCACGAGCTTATAGCCTCGATGACTATTTACAAACACATGTTCGATCAAGAATGCATCAAGTATTGCGCTCGTCAATCGGTGGGTCAGCGAGCTACCGGAACCACGAGCGGTCGCGCCCGCTGGTCAGGACGCGGGGTCGGTCAGTGTGTCCAGGTCGAGGACTCGTAGGTTGCCGGGATCATGCCGCGCGGCCAGGGACCAGATCGTCGTGGTGTGCTCGGCGCCTGGCAGACGTACTGCTGCTTCGCCCGCGACGTGGAAGTGTCCGTGAGCCAGGAAGCGGGGCTGTACGCCCAGCACGGCCCGAGTGACCCTCTCGATGCCATCGTCGGCGTAGGCCAGGATGTCGTCGGGCCAGCCCATCGGGTTGCTGGCGATGATCTCGGCGACCGGCGCGGTGCAGTAGGGCTGGCCGGGACTGTCGTGGGTGAGCATCACGTCCGCGTGACCGCCAGCGATCGTCGCCTGCACGTGTTCCTCACGGAGCACCTCGGTGGGCCACCAGTCCACGCCCGCGGTCAGCAGAGCCCGGTTGACTGACGGTGCACTCCCGAGGGCGACGAGCGAACGGCCGCCCAGCTCCCAACGGAACCCTCGGGGCAGCATCTTGACGTGAGTGCGCACCGCTATCGGGCGCAAGGTGCCGTCCTCGTTCTGCCATGTCGGGTCAGCCCACAGGGCGTCGAGGAGCGCCCAGTTCTCGTGGTTCCCGGTGATGCACAGCAGCTCGATCTCGTACTCGGCGCACAGCGACTCGATGGCATCGAGATACCCCTCCGGGTCCGGGCCGTATCCGAACCGAAGGTCGCCCAGCTGGCAGGCCACAGCCACGTCACCGCGCTCACCCAGCAGCCTGAGACAGTCGAGAGCCGCCTCGCGCTCGCCCTCCACGTCGCCGATCAGCCCGAGCATCATGGCCGCGATGATGGCAGAGCACCACGCGACCTGGTGCTCGACGAGAGCGCTCACCTGGTCCCGGATCCGACCGCGCGCACGAGGTCGCGCATCGACACGGGCTGAAGGTCCTCGTCCTCCAGCAGGTCCAACGGCAGCCACTTGGGCGTGTAGACGTTCGTCGTCGACCGGACTGAAGCTTCTGGGCCACCGAGCCTGATCGGTCCCGGCTCGACGTCGACCAGGAAGTAGTGCGCGCGTCGGTCGTGGTGCTCGATGGTCCAGAGGGGCTGCTGCACTGTGCCGGCGAAGCCTGTCTCCTCGGCGAGCTCGCGCAGGACCGCGGCCTCCGGCGCCTCACCCGGCTCTACACCTCCGCCGGGCAGGACGCAGTAGGACCGACCATCCTTCTGGCGACCGATGACGAGCAGCATGTCATCGCAGAACGCGACGGAAACCGCCCTGTCCCGCACGTGACCCATGGCCCTCAACCTAGTGCTCGGACCACACCCGTCGAACGACCGGATCTGCGGATCTCGCGTGGACGAAGCGGTGTCCTGATCACCGATCGACCAGGCCGTTGTGGACCTACGCTGAATCCGTGAGCGAGGACACGACCACCCCGACTGGCTGGGACCAGAGCGAGGATCCGGCACTCGACTCCCCGGCCCTCGGCGCCATCGCGCTCGTCGTCGCCGTACTGAGCCTCCTGTGCGCTCTCACGTACCTCTTCAGCGCCTTCGCGTACCTGGGAGCAGTGCTGGCTCTTCCCTTGGGCGTCCTGGCGCGCGGCGTCCCCCGGAGCCGCGGGCTCGGCACTGGCGCGCTGGTGGTGGCCGCTGCGGCCTGCCTCGTCGCGACGGCAGTCCTGGTCTCTGCGGGCGGCTGATCCGGCCATCCGGCTGTGCCTGATCGCACGATCGGCTAGCGACCAGCGGCGCACGCGATGCACAACCGCGCGGCCGGCAGCGCCTCGAGCCGCGCCTCGCTGATCGCCGAACCGCAGCGCTCGCACACGCCGTACGTCCCGTCCGACACGCGAGCGAGCGCGGCGTCCACCTCGGCCAGGTGGCCGCGCACCTGACGGACGAGGGCGCCGATCTGCGAGCGCTCGAAGGCGATCGTGGCGCCCTCGGGGTCGTGCTCGTCGTCGGCGTTGGTGTCGAGCGAGGCGGCCACGATGGCGTCGTGGTCGCCGGTGAGGCTCGCCAGCCGCGCCTGCGTCTGCGCGCGCTCGTCGGCGAGCCGTCGTCGTACGTCATCCACACATCCATCGTGACTCACGCCTCCGACAGCGGGAGATGACAGGCAACTCCGTCCACCGCCCGTATCCTCATGACGTGACGATCCGTCCCGTTCAGCGAGGGGGCCCAGGCGCCGCCGCCCGGGCTGACCGTCGGCGGCTACTCGCTGCGCGCCCGCCTCGGCGAGGGCGGCATGGGCGTCGTGCACCTCGGGCAGAAGCCGGGGGAGCGCCCGGTCGCGATCAAGGTGCTGCGCCCGCACGTCGTCGGCGACGACGAGGCCCGCCGCCGGCTGGCGCGCGAGGTGAGCTCGCTCAGCCGGGTGCGCAGCCGCCGGATCGCCGAGATCGTCGACGCCGACCCGTGGGGCGAGATCCCCTACGTCGCCACGCGCTACGTCCCCGGCCTCTCGCTGCACGACCACGTGCAGGAGGAGGGGCCGCTGGAGGGCGACGACCTGCTGTGGTTCGCCGACTGCCTCGCGGAGGCGCTCGAGGCGGTCCACGAGGTCGGCGTGCTGCACCGCGACATCAAGCCGTCCAACGTGATCATGGAGGGCCGCACGCCGATCCTCATCGACTTCGGCCTGGCCCGGGTCGCCGACGACTCGCAGATCACGATGACCGGGTGGCTCCTCGGCACGCCGGGCTACCTCGCCCCCGAGATCCTCTACGGCGACGATGCGACCGCCGCGTCCGACGTGCATGCGTGGGCCGCCACGGTGGCGTACGCCGGCACCGGCCGCGCGCCGTTCGGCCGCGGGCCGTCGGTGGCGATCATGGACCGCGTCCGTCGCGGCGAGCACGACCTGTCCGGCCTCGACCCGGTGGTCCTCGAGCTCGTCGAGGACGCGCTCGCGCCCGACGCGGAGGACCGACCGTCCCTCGACGAGGTGCGCGACTGGCTCGAGGAGCTCGCTGGCGGCGAGCCGCGCGAGCCGTCGGTCGTCGCGGCGCCCGTGACGCTGCCCTACGTCGCCGGCGTACGCCAGGACCGCGAGGCACCGACCGCGGTCGCCACCGGCGTCGTCCCGCCCGCGCTCGCCGAGCCGGTGCACTGGTCGGACGACTGGCGCTCGCCGGACGACGATCTCCACGACGACCCCTATGACGGAGGCCGGACGCAGGGCTGGGGCGACGCCGGCACCGTGCCGCACCGCGAGACCCGCGTGCTGCCCGACGGGTCGGTGGAGTACGTCGGCGCCTACGGCCCGCCCGCCCGCGAGGTCGTACCAGCGGGGGAGCGGCTCCGTCGCGGACTCTCGCTGCTCGCCCTCGGCGGCGTGGTGACCGGCGGCATCGCCTACGCGCCCTACCTCGCGCTCGCCGTCCTCTTCCTCGCCGTCTGGCTGCTGCGCAGCGGCTCGCTCGCCGCGTCGTCCGCGGGCAGCAGGCGGGACCGGCGCGGTGCCAAGTGGTACGACGGCGTCCAGCTGCTGCTCGCCGCCCCCTGGCACGTCGTGGCCGGGCTCGGCGGCACCCTGCTGCTGATCCTCTGGAGCGTCGGCATCGCGTGCGCCGTCGCCCTGCTCTGCTTCGCCGCGTCGCTCTCGGTGCTGACCTCGCTCGCGGTGATCGGCGCGTTCTTCGCCATCGGCACCTGGTGGGGCCCGGGCTCCGAGCGCGTCCGCTCACCGATCCACCGCGCCGTCGACCCGCTCGCCCGCCGCGGCGTGCCGTGGCTGCTGGTCACCCTGCTCGTCGCCGCCCTCGGCACCGGTCTCGGTGCCGCGGCGTCGTCGTCGGGCACGAACTGGGCGCCGTACGACGACGCGCCCTTCGCGGACGTCCGCCTCCCCGCCTGGCTCTGACGCCGCTCGGCGCTACTTGGGCTCGGCGCGCAGCAGGCGCAGCAGGCCGAGGAGGAACGGGATCACGAGCCAGATCGTGCCGGAGACGAGCAGCTGGGCCAGGAGCTCGCCGCTCGGGGCGCCGTCGTCCGCGAACATCAGTCCCTGAGCGGTGTTGAACTCGATCCACGGTGCGAGGTCGGCGAACCACTGCTGGAACGAGCCCAGGATCCCGACCGCGATCGGCAGCACGAGCGAGTAGATGAAGTAGGTGACGATCGCCGCCGGACTGTTCATCAGCAGCATGCCGATGGCGAAGCCGGTCAGGATCGCGATCAGGTTGGCCACCAGGAAGCCCTTGACCAGCACGTCGGCCGTGATCGACCAGTCCCCGCCGCCGATGACGGTGCCGATCGCGGCGACCACCATGGCGACGACGATCAGTGCGGCACCCAGGATGAGGCCGCCGACGAGCTTCGCGCCCACCACCCGCCCGCGATGGGGCTCGAGGGTGAACGTCGTCAGGCCGGTGCGCTGACTCCACTCGCTGGTGACCATGAGGATCAGCAGGATCGGCAGGAAGTAGCCCAGCACGCGCACCTGCGACGCCGATGACGTCGCTGAAGTCCCGGCTGTCCTCGGGCGCTGCGAAGGCGTAGATCACCACGACCGCCAGGCTGAGGAGCACGATCGAGGCGGAGAACCAGCGTCCGGCGCGGGTGTCGAGGGCCTTGCGGACCTCGACGCTCACCAGGCGGGTGAACGGGACGGCGGGAGTGCCGGACACGTCGAGCATCTCGGACGAGGTGGTGGTCATGCGGTGCCTCCCTGGGCGGTCGCGGCGGCGGGATGTCCCTCGCGCTGGGTGTCCTCGGTGAGGGAGAGGAAGAGGTCCTCCAGGCCGGCTGCCCCGGACCGGAGCTCGGTGAGCACGACCTGCGCCTCCAGTGCTGCACGTCCGACCGTGGGGGAGTCGCAGTCGACCCGGAGCCCGCCGGCCTCGACGGTGACCGTGTGTCCTGCTGCCGCCAGCTGGCGTCCGAGTGCGTCGTTGTCCTCCGAGTGGACCAGCGTGCTGGTCGCCTCGCCGGACAGCAGGGACTCCTTGGTGCCCGACGCGACGATCTTGCCCCGGCCGATGAGGATCATCTCGTCGGCGATCAGCTCGACCTCGTTGAGCAGGTGGCTGGACAGCAGCACGGTCCCGCCCTGGTCGGCGTACGACTTGAGCAGGCGCCGCATCCAGCGGATGCCGGCCGGGTCGAGTCCGTTGGCCGGCTCGTCGAGGATCAGCACCGACGGATCGCCGAGGAGCGCGTGGGCGATCCCGAGGCGCTGGCGCATGCCGAGCGAGTAGTTGCGCACCCGACGCTTCGACTCGTCCGGGGTCAGCGACACCAGCTCCAGCATCTCGTCGACGCGTGAGTCCGGCAGCCCCATCGTCTTCGCGCCGAGCATGAGGACCTCCCGCCCGGTGCGGCCGGCGTGCTGGGCGGACGCGTCCAGCAGGACACCGACGTGCAGGCCGGGGTTCGGGATGTCGCGGTAGTCCCGGCCGCCGATGCGGACGCTGCCCGAGCTGGCGGGCGTCAGCCCGACCATGATCCGCATGGTCGTGGTCTTCCCGGCTCCGTTGGGGCCGAGGAAGCCGGTGACCCGGCCGTGCTGCGCGGAGAAGCTGACGTCGTCGACGGCGGTGAACCCGCCATAGGTCTTGGTGAGCCGATCAACCGTGATCATGGGTCCACTCTGGCACGGACGACTTCCCCGGCCCGGGTGCGCAACCGGGCGTGCCGCCGGCCGGCCCGACCGGATCCCGAGACTCACGTCTCATCGCCGCCACATCGGTGGCACCATGAGCTCGTGACCACCAGCACCATCATCATTGCCTAGCGCGACGGGACTCCCCGCCGCGCCGACCTCCTGCACCCCAGGAGGTTTTTTCATGTCACCAGCTCCGAGGGAAGCTCGCGATGGACCTGCACGGCTCGTTCCACGTCTACGACACCACCCTGCGCGACGGCGCCCAGCAGGAGGGGCTCAACCTGTCGGTCGCCGACAAGCTGAGCATCGCCCGCCAGCTCGACGGGCTCGGGGTCGGCTACATCGAGGGCGGCTGGCCGGGATCGAACCCCAAGGACACCGAGTTCTTCCGCCGCGCGAGCCAGGAGCTCGAGCTCACGCCACGCGAAGCTCGCGGCGTTCGGCGCCACCCGCCGGGCCGGCGTACGAGCTGCCGACGACCCGCTGGTCGCCGCCCTCCGCGACTCCGGGGCGGGCGTGGTCACCCTCGTCGCGAAGTCGCACGACCGCCACGTCGAGCTCGCGCTGCGCACGACGCTCGAGGAGAACCTCGCGATGGTGCGCGACACCGTCACCCACCTGCGCGAGGAGGGGCAGACGGTGTTCCTCGACGCCGAGCACTTCTTCGACGGCTACCGCGCCAACCGGGCGTACGCGCTCGAGGTGCTGCGCACCGCCGCCGAGGCCGGCGCCGAGGTCGTCGCGCTCTGCGACACCAACGGCGGCATGCTCCCCGACTGGGTCTCCGACGTCGTGCTCGACGTGATCGAGACGACCGGCGCCCGCGTCGGGATCCACGCCCACAACGACAGCGGCTGCGCGGTCGCCAACTCGCTCGCCGCGGTCGCCGCCGGCGCGACCCACGTGCAGGGCTGCATCAACGGCTACGGCGAGCGCACCGGCAACGCCGACCTCGTCACCGTCGTCGCCAACCTCGAGCTCAAGCTGGACCGCAGCGTCCTGCCCCAGGGCCTGCTCAAGGAGGCGACCCGCATCGCGCACGCCGTCGCCGAGGTCACCAACGTCCCGCCGGCCTCGCGCCAGCCCTACGTCGGCACGTCGGCGTTCGCGCACAAGGCCGGGCTGCACGCCAGCGCGATCAAGGTCGACCCCGACCTCTACCAGCACCTCGACCCGCTCGTCGTCGGCAACGACATGCGCCTGCTCGTCTCCGACATGGCCGGCCGCGCGTCGATCGAGCTCAAGGGCAGGGAGCTCGGCTACGACCTGTCGGAGGACCGCGAGCTGGTCACGCCGCGTCACCGACCGGGTCAAGCAGATGGAGCAGGGCGGCTACACCTTCGAGGCCGCCGACGCCTCCTTCGAGCTGCTGCTCGCCGAGGAGGTCGAGGGCGCCCGCCCGTCGTACTTCGACGTCGAGTCGTGGCGCGTCATCACCGAGACCCGCACCGGCGGCGAGGCCGTCTCCGAGGCGACGGTGAAGCTGACGGCCGAGGGCGTGAGGTACGTCGTCACGGGCGAGGGCAACGGACCGGTCAACGCCCTCGACGCCGCCCTGCGCGAGGCGATCGGGCAGGCGTTCCCCGAGGTCGCGAAGTTCGAGCTGATCGACTACAAGGTGCGCATCCTCGACCAGGGCCACGGCACCGACGCGATCACCCGCGTGCTCATCGAGACCAGCGACGGCGAGTCGTCGTGGGTCACCGTCGGCGTCGGCGCCAACGTGATCGAGGCGTCCTGGGGCGCGCTGGTCGACGGGCTGACCTTCGGCCTGCGCCGGCAGCACCGGTAGGTCGTCTAGGTTGCTGCGCGTGACCACGACGCGCGCGACGAGCTTCGGCGCCTGGGCGCAGGAGTACGACGACCACCGCCCGACCTATCCCGACGACGCCGTCGACTGGCTGCTCCCGCCGCACGCGGCGGGGGTCGCGGAGGTCGGAGCCGGCACCGGGAAGCTCACCGACCGCCTGGTCGGGCGCGGCCTCGACCTCGACGTCGTCGAGCCCGACGGCCGGATGCTCGCGCTCGTCGCCGACCGGCACCCGGACCTGCGGGTCCACGAGGCGGGCGCCGACGTGCTGCCGCTCGGCGACGACTCGGTCGACGCCGTGCTCGTGGCCGACGCCTGGCACTGGTTCCCCAAGGCCGAGGCGTCCGCGGAGGTCGCGCGCGTCCTCCGCCCGGGCGGCTGGCTCGGGTGCGTCTGGAACGTGCCGGTGCTCGAGCACGACTGGCAGTGGCGGGCGATGCGCCTCGACCCGGCGCTCGCGCACCCCGAGGACACCGACCCGATGGAGCGCCTCGACCTGGCCTCCGGATCCGCGGAGCAGCGGTCCTTCCGCTGGACCTGGACCCTCACGCCCGCGCAGTGGCGTGGCTTCGTCTCCACCGTCGTCCCACGTCGCGCTGCTCCCCGACGCCGAGCGCGAGGCCGCGCTCGACGAGACCGAGCGGCTGGTGACCGAGGCGTGCGAGGCCGCGGGTGCGACCGGCGTACCCCTGGCCCACGACGCGGTCTGCATCCGCTGGTCGCCGGACGGGGACGGGGCGTGACCACGTCGTACGACGACCTGCCGCGGCAGACGTCGACCGTCGAGCGCGTCGTCACCGTCCTGCTGATGATCGCGCTGGCCGTGCTGGTGCCGCTCGCAGGTCTCGTCGTCGGGACCGCGATCTGGTTCGTCGGGGCGAACATCGCCCTCCTGGGCACCTGAGTCAGGCGCCGACCACCCGGCGCACCAGGTCGTCCCAGCCCGCCTCGATCCGGTCGAGGGAGATGTGGTCGCGCTGCTGCTGCTCGATGACCATGATGTCGAGCGGCGCCAGGATCGCGATCGACAGCAGGACGAGGTCGCCCGAGACGCGGAGCTCGTGCAGCAGGTGGCGCACGTGCATGACGGCGAACGACGCGGCGGCCCGCGACCGGGCGGAGCTGTCGCCGGTGGCGGCCTTGATGAGCGCGCCGGACGTGACGTTGGTGCGCATCCGCGAGTGCCCGAAGGCGAGCAGCCGCTCCATCGGCGGTGCACCCGGCCCGAGCGGCGGGGGACCGGAGATCACGCTGGCCTGCCAGGTCGCCTCGGACTCGTTGAGCACCGCGGCCATCAGGCCCTCGCGGCTCCCGAAGCGCCGGAACAGCGTCCCCTTGCCGACGCCGGCGGCCGACGCGACCGTGTCCATCGTCACGCAGTCGACCCCTCGGGTCCGGACGAGCTCGCAGCGCCGCTGCGAGGATCGCCTCGCGGTTGCGCGCGGCATCCGCCCGCTCCGGGGCGGGCTCGTCCGCCATCGGCAGCAGGTTCGTCACGCGCTCAGGGTAGGGCGGCGAAAAAGATCCGGCATCCGGGAATGAAAGCGGACCACGGTCCGTTTTGGCTGTCATGACCACTGACACACACAGCAGACCCGCGTCGCCGTCCTCCTCGGCTCCACCCGCACCGGGAGCCTCAACCGCCGCATCGCCGAGCACCTCCGCGAGCACGCGCCCGCCGGTGTGACCGTCGACGTGGTCGAGGGTCTCGACACGATCCCGTTCTACACCGAGGAGCTCGACGGCGAGACCGTCCCCGCCGGCGCCTCCACGCTGCGCCAGGCCGTCGCGTCCGCCGACCGCGTCCTCGCCGTCACCCCCGAGTACAACGGCACCATGCCGGCCGTCCTCAACAACGCCATCGACTGGCTGTCGCGCCCCTACGGCGCCGGCGCCATCGTCGGCAAGCCCTTCGCGGCCATCGGCGCCACCCCGACGCCGTACGGCGGCAAGTGGTCGCACGAGCACGCCCGCCACTCCGCCACCATCGCCGGCGCCCTCGTCGTCGAGGGCATCGTCGTCGACGAGTCCGCGGTCGAGGGTGACCCGCTCGCCGACGAGGCCGCCGTCCAGCGCCTCCTCGGTGCCCTCGACGCCCTCGTCGCGCACGAGGTCGTCGCGGCCGCCTGAGGCTCGCCGGGTCTCGATACGCTCGTCCCTCGCGACTCGACCACCTGGTGCGTCGACCACCGAAAGCGAGGTGGCCCGTGCTCCACGACCTGACCGCGCTCGAGCAGGGCGACGCCGTACGCCGCGGTGACGTGTCGCCGCTCGAGCTGGTCGAGCACTACGCCGGGCGTGCCGACGGTGTCGGCGCGTTCGTCACCACCACGCACGACCTGGCGCGCGAGCACGCGCGCCGGCTGACCGAGTCGGGACGCCCCGCGGACGCAGGTCCGCTCTGGGGCGTCCCGACCGGCATCAAGGACCTGCACCCGACGGCCGGGGTGCGCACCACCTTCGGCTCCGCGGCGTACGACGACTTCGTCCCCGACGAGTCCGACGACCTCGTCCTCACCGTCGAGGCCGCCGGGATGCCGAGCCTGGGCAAGACCAGCACGCCCGGAGTTCGGGTCGCCCTGCTACACCGAGCCCGACGTCGCGCCGCCCGCCGTGACGCCGTGGGACACCACCCGCACCGCGGGCGGCTCGTCGGGCGGAGCGGCCGCGGCGGTCGCGGCCGGGCTGCTGCCGGTGGCGCCCGGGCTCCGACGGCGGCGGCTCGATCCGGATCCCCGCCTCGTGCTGCGGCCTGGTCGGCCTCAAGCCGTCGCGCGGCCGGATCAGCGGCGCCCCGCGCTACGGCGACCCGGTCGGGCTCGCGACGCCCGGCACCCTCGCCCGCACGGTCCGCGACGCCGCCGCCCTCCTCGACGTGCTGGAGGGTCGCCGGGTCGGCGATCCCGTTCTGGGCACCGCCGCCGACCACGTCGTTCCTCGACGCCTGCGACCGCGAGCCGGGCCGGCTCCGCGTCGCCCGCTTCATCGCGCCCGTCATCGCCGAGGTCGACGTCGACCCGTCCAGCGTGACGGCGTGGGAGGACGCGTCCCGCCTGCTCGAGTCCCTCGGCCACGACGTCGAGGACGTCCCGGTCCCGATCCCGCCCGACGCGGTCGCCGACTTCGAGACCTGCTGGGCCGTGCTCACCGCGCTGTCCCCGGCGCCGCCCGGTCGCGAGGACCGGCTCCGCCCGCTGACCCGCTGGCTCAGCGAGCGCGGCCACGCCGTCAGCGGACCGGAGTTCGGCCTCGCCATCGGCCGCCTGCGCCAGCACGCGGCAGCGAGCGCTCGCCGCGCTGGCGGCCGTACGACGTCGTCCTCACGCCGACCCTCGCGATGCCGCCGGTCGAGGTCGGCGCGCTGCGCGACGACGCCGACCCGGCCGCGCGACTTCGCCGCCCAGAAGGCCTTCACGCCGTGGACCAGCGCCTGGAACGTCACCGGCATGCCCGCGGTCTCGCTGCCGCTGCACTGGACCGACGACGGCCTCCCCGTCGGCGTGATGCTGGCCGCGCGCCCCGCCGAGGAGGAGCTGCTGCTCTCGCTCGCCGCGCAGGTGGAGAGCCGCCGCGCCCTGGGTGGACAGGCGCCCGCCCGGCTGGTGAGGTGGCGGGCATGGGTGAGCTGACGCCGTACATCTGTGTCTCCGACGCGCGCCGCGCGATCGACTGGTACGTCGACGTGCTCGGCGCCGAGGTCGTGATGGAGCCGATCGTCATGGACGACGGCACGATCGGTCACGTCGAGCTGGCCGTCGGCGGCGGGCGCTGGATGATGTCGGACGTGTTCGAGGGCGCGGGCATCGCGCGCCCGACTCCTCGCGCGGCGCCGCCGTCTCGCTGCACCTCGAGGTCGACGACGTCGACGCCGTCTGCGAGCGCGTGACCGGCTCCGGCACGACCCTCGACCGCGGTCCCGAGGACAACCCGCCCGTCGGCCGGGTGGCGGTCTTCCGCGACCCGTTCGGGCACCGCTGGTTCCTCAACCAGCGCCTCTGACGCCGCTCAGTCGCCGATCCCGCGCGCGTGCAGCGCGTCCCCGGACTCGTGCGCGCGGGCGACGACGCGGATCACGAAGGGGGAGAGGTACGCCCGCGGGTTGCGGTCGAGGCCGCGCGCCCGGGCGGCGTCGCGGGTCTCCCGCGCGATCGCGATCGTGCCCGGCAGTGCGCCGATCGTGAGGGCGACGGTCAGCGCCACCCGCTCGGGGTCGACGCCGATGAACCGCAGCGGCCGCGCCCACCGGGCGAGGGCGTCCACCATCTCGTTGATCGACGTGGTGGCGGTGAGGGAGAGCGCGGCCAGCCCGAGGCTGAGCAGGTCGAGGAAGGTCTCGACGGCCTTCTCGGCGCCGTACCACCACCACTGGAAGGCACTCGCCACGACGGCGATCACCAGCACGCCGCGGGCCGCGCGCCACACCGAGCGGAGCGGCACCCGGGCCAGCGCTGCGAGCAGCAAGGTGACGACCAGGAAGACCGGCGCGGCGCGGACGTCGCGGACGACGACGATCGACAGGCTCAGCACCGCCAGCCCGAGGACCTTCGCCCCGACCGGGATCCGGTGGAGCACGGTGTCGCCCGGCTGGTGGAGGCCGGCCATCAGGTCGCTCATCGGGTGGTCTCGTCGACCAGTGCCGTGTAGTGGGCGATCGACTCGGTCGGGGTCCCGTCGGCGACCACGCGGGCGTCGTCGATGACGACGACCCGGTCGCAGCGGGCGGCGAGGTCGAGGTCGTGGGTGACCAGCACCAGCTGCTGCGTCGAGGCCGAGGAGGGCGTCGCCGATCCGGCGGGTGTTGGCCCGGTCGAGCAGCGTGGTCGGCTCGTCGGCCACGACGACGCTCGGCTCGGTGGCGAGCACGCCCGCCAGCGCGAGGAGCTGCCGCTGGCCGCCCGACAGCGAGTGGACCGAGTCGTGGGCGTGCTCCTCGAGGCCGTTGGCGGCCAGCACCTCGAGCGCGCGCTCGCGCCGCGCGGCGGAGCCCGAGACCGTACGCCGCAGCGACAGCTCGACGTCCTCGACGCAGGTCGGCATCACCAGCTGCGCCGCGGGGTCGGTGAAGCAGAAGCCCACCATCCGTCGCACCGCCGCGCCGTCGCGGACCACGTCCAGGCCGTCGACGGTGACCTTCCCGGCCGACGGCCGGACCAGGCCGTTGAGCAGCCGCGCGAGCGTCGACTTGCCGGACCCGTTGGCACCGATGACCGCGACGCGCTGCTCGGTCAGCGTGAGCGTCGTCGGCGCGAGGATCTCGCGCTCGCCGCGGCCGGGCAGCGGGACCCGGACGGTGGCCTCCGCCAGGTGGATCGAGGTCAATTCAATGCACGTCAGCGGCGCTGCAGGAGCTGCGGGAACGCGCGGTGCACCTCGGCGGCGATCATCGCGACGAGGGAGGTCTTCACGAGGTCGCCGATCCAGAACGGCATGTCCCACGTGCGCGGCCTGGCGCCAGCGAGACGTCGACGTAGAGCTTCATCCCCGCGATGCCCATCGTGTGGATCACCAGCACCGACGCGGCGAGCGAGCAGACGAAGACGACGAGTCGCGCGGGTGCGGCGCTCGCGGGCGACGTACTTCACCAGGAAGCCGCCGAGCAGGGCGGCGAGCGGGAAGGACATCAGGTAGCCGCCGCTGATGCCGGTGAAGACGCCGATGCCCGACGAGTGCTCGGCGAAGACCGGGAGGCCGACCGCGCCGAGCGCGAGGTAGAGCACGACGGCCGCGAAGCCGCGCAGCGGGCCGAGGACGCAGCCCGCCAGCATGACGGTCAGCGTCTGCAGCGTGATCGGGACGCCGGCGCTGCCGATCGGGATCGCGCCGACGTAGGCACTCGCGCTGATGAGGGCGGCGAAGGCCGCGATCAGCGCGATGTCGCGCGTCGGGGACGACGAGCCGGACGTGGCCTCGTGGGTGTCCGCGGGCTGGGTCGTGGCGGTCATCGGGGATCCTTGCTTGCAGGGCGACCTGAACGGTGTTCAGGTTAGGGTGGTCGTGCGGACGACGTCAACGCAGTCCAGCAGCCGGGCGGACCGAGGAGGGTGTGTGGCCCATCACCGCAGCGACGTGCTCGCGCACGCGGTCGCCCTCCTCGACACCCACGGCCTGGCCGCCCTCACGATGCGCCGGCTCGGGGCGGAGCTCGACGTGCAGCCGAGCGCGATCTACCACCACTTCGCCAGCAAGCAGGCGCTGCTCGCAGCCGTCGCCGACGAGATCCTCGCCCGCGGTGCCCGGCCCCGCGAGGCGGTCGAGTGGCCCGACCGGCTGCGCGAGGTCTGCGCCGAGCTCCGGCTCGCGATGCTCGCCGTGACCGACGGTGCCGACGTCGTGGCGACGGTCTGGGCCTTCGGGCTCGGCGCGGCCGCACCGGTGGCGGAGCTGGAGAAGGTCCTCACCGACGCCGAGGTGCCCGCCGAGCTGGTGCCGGTCGCCTCGCGGGCGCTCGTGCACTACGTCTTCGGCCACGCCTTCGAGGAGCAGACCGCCCGCCAGGCCGTCAGGCTCGGCGCCGTCGAGCGGTCGCTGGAGTCGCTGCCCGACTTCGACCTCGGGCTCGACCTGGTGATCGACGGCCTGCGGGCGCGCCTGGCCTGACCCCGGGGTCAGCAGGCCGGCGACGACCCTCAGGCCGAGGGGTCGACGTCCGCGCCGTGGAGCTCCGCGAGCAGGACGGCACCGGCGAGGTCGAGCTTCGTCCTCTTCAGCGTGGCCGCCGACAGGTCGACCCCGTCGAGGCTCGCCCCACGCAGGTCGGCCCGGTCGAGCACGGTGTCGCGCAGCACGGCCCGGTCCAGGCGCGCGCCGGCGAGCACGGCGAGGGTCAGGTCCGACATCGACAGGTCCGCCTCGCGCAGGTCGACGCCGGTGAGGTCGAGCCGCGAGAGGTTGGCGCCGCGGATCGTCACGCCGAGCCACGAGCCGCCCGTCACCGTGAGCGGCCGCATCGTGCACTCGCTGAAGACCGTGCCGACCAGCTTGCAGCCGTCGAGCGTCGCGTCGAAGAACGACGTACGCCGGAAGTCGCAGGCCACGAACGCCGTCGCCCGGTGCACCGACGCGTTGAACCGGCCGCCGTGGAAGGTGCACCGCTCGAAGGTCGCCCCCGACGTGGACGCCTCGGTGAGGTCGACGTCGGTGAAGGTGCAGTCCGTGAACCGTGCCGCGCCGAGGTCGTCGCCGTACCAGTCGTCGCCCCGGAAGTGTCTGGTCGTCGGCTGTCTGGGGGTCGGTCACGCGTGCCACCGTATCCGTGGCGCGACGGATAGGGTCATGCCCGTGATCGCGTCCCACCAGCACCGCTTCATCTTCCTCAAGACCCGCAAGACCGCGGGCACGAGCGTCGAGATCGCGCTGTCGAAGGTGTGCGGACCGGACGACATCATCACCGAGATCAGCCCCGAGGACGAGAAGCTCCGCCAGGCCGCCGGCGGCCGTCCGCCGCAGAACTTCGAGTCGCCGCCGCTGGAGCGCAAGGCGTACAACCACATGGGCGCCAAGGCGGTGCGCGACCTGGTCGGCGAGCAGGCCTTCGCCGACTACTTCACCTTCGCGATCGAGCGGAACCCGTGGGACGCGGTCGTCTCGCTCTACTTCTGGAAGTACAAGGACCGCGACGAGCTGCCGGACTTCGAGGCCTACGTCCAGGAGATCTGGATCGAGCAGCTCGCCAACAACCGCCGGCTCTACCGGATCCGCGGCCAGATGGTGCTCGACCGGGTGCTGCGCTACGAGTCGCTCGACGCCGAGCTCGGCGAGGTGTGGGACCAGCTCGGCCTGCCCGGCGCGCCCGACCTGCCGCGCGCCAAGGGCAACGCGCGACCGGCCGGTCACTACCGCGAGCTCTACACGCCGACGTCGAAGCAGCGCGTGGCCGACGTCTTCGCCGACACGATCGAGGCCTTCGGCTACGAGTTCTGAGCAGACGACCGGCAGCAGCCGTTCGCACTGCTCGATCAGCCGCGCCCGCAGCGGTGCGCCGCGCTCGGCGAACCCGCGCTGCGCCTCGACGTACGCCGCCTTGCCCTCCGCCGTCTCGATCCTGACGGGCTCGAAGCCGAGGTCCGCGAGGTCGTACGGCGCCGCGCGCATGTCGAGCACGCGGATGTCGCGGGCCAGCTCGAAGCAGTCGGCGACCAGGTCGCTCGGGATCATCGGCGACAGCCGGAAGGCGTGCTTGTAGAGGTCCATCCCGGCGTGCAGGCAGCCCGGCTGCTCGAAGGCCGGCCGGTCGTCGCGGCCGGGCTGGAGGGTGTTGAGCGGGCGCGCGGACGGGGTGAAGAAGCGGAACGCGTCGAAGTGGGAGCAGCCGATCCGGTGCGACTCGACGACCGCGTCGGTGCCCGCGGCGCCCAGCCGGAGCGGCCAGTCGTGGCGTGTGCCGTCGGCTCCGGTGCCGGTGCACCATCGCCCACTCGTGCAGGCCGAAGCAGCCGAACTGCGGCGCGCGCCCGGCGGTCGCGGTCAGCAGCGTGTGGAGCTGGGTGAGCAGCGGGCGCTGCGACTCGACGTACGACGCCGCAACGGTCGAGTGCGCAGCCCCGTGGCGACCAGTGCCGCGAGCGCACTCGACCTGCTCGTAGCCCTTGAGAGCCGCGTGACTCCGCAGCCTCCTCCAGCGCGACCCCGAACCCCGGGTGCCACCGACGCAGCTGCGCGGGACGGTGGGAGTAGTAGGTGAAGAGGAAGTCGTGGACCGGGTGGGCCACCTGCTCGGCCCGGCGCGCGAGGTGCGGCTCGACGAAGGCGTCGACGCGCGCGGCGTGGGCGTCGGCCAGCGGACGCCACTCGGCCGCGGTCAGCACCTTCACCGATCCGAGGCTAGTGCGTGACGCCGGTGCAGGCGGACACTGACGAGATGATCGACCGCAGCGCCGGCCTCGACCGCGCCCACGCCCTGGCCCTCGAGTGGCTCGACTCCCTCGCCGAGCGCCCGGTGCCGCCGCGACTGACGAGCGAGGAGATGGCCGACCGGCTCGAGCGGGTGCTGCCGGACGGCCCGACCGATGCGGCAACCGTCGTCGACGAGCTCGCGGCCGCCTGCGACCCCGGCCTGACCGCGATGCCGGGCGGCCGGTTCTTCGGCTTCGTCATCGGCGGCACCCACCCGGCCGCCCTCGCCGTCGACTGGCTGGTCAGCGCGTGGGACCAGAACTCCGGCCTGCGCATGCTCACCCCCGCGCACTCGGCGGTCGAGGAGCTCACCGAGGCGTGGCTGCTGGACCTGCTGGGGCTGCCGGAGGAGAGCGCGGTCGGCTTCGTCACCGGCGGCACGATGGCGAACTTCACCTGCCTCGCCGCCGCCCGCGACGAGGTGCTGCGCCGCGCCGGCTGGGACGTCGCGGCGGACGGCCTGCTCGGCTCACCCGGCGTACGCGTCCTCGTCGGCGCCGAGCGGCACGACACCATCGACCTCGCGCTGCGCTACCTCGGGCTCGGGGCGCCCGAGCCGGTCGCGGCCGACGACCAGGGTCGGATCGAGGCCGCCGCGCTGACGGCTGCGCTCGAGGCGGGCGACGGCCGGCCGACGATCGTGTGCCTCCAGGCCGGCAACGTGCACTCCGGTGCGTTCGACCCGTTCGTGGAGACCATCGCCGCGGCCCACGACGCGGGCGCCTGGGTGCACGTCGACGGTGCCTTCGGCCTCTTCGCCGCAGCCTCGGCCGCCCGCCGCCACCTCACCGCGGGCTTCGAGGCCGCCGACTCGTGGGCGACCGATGCGCACAAGACGCTCAACGTGCCCTACGACTGCGGGCTCGCGATCGTGCGCGACCGGGCGGCACTGCGGGCGGCGATGGGCATGCACGGCGACTACCTGATCTTCGACGTCGCGGGCGAGCCGATGGACAAGGTCCCGGAGATCAGCCGACGGGGGCGGGCGTTCCCGGTGTGGGCGGTGCTGCGCTCGCTGGGTCGCGACGGCGTGGCCGCGCTGGTCGACGGCTACTGCACGCACGCGCGCACCTTCGCCGACGGCATCGCGGCGATCGACGGTGCCGAGGTGCTCAACGACGTGGAGTTCACCCAGGTGTGCGCGGCCTTCGGCGACGACGACGCCACCCGTGCCGTCGTCGCCGCGATGCTCGCGGACGGCACCGCCTGGACCACCGGATCCGCGGTGGCGCGGCCGCGCCGTGCTTCGGGTCAGTGTCAGCAACTGGTCGACGACCACCGCGGACGTCGAGGCCGCTCTCGATGCGCTGGGGCGTGCGGCCGCTCGATAGGGTCGGTGCATGCGCATCTGCAGGTTCAGCACGGGCGAGGAGCCGCGCTTCGGCGTCGTCACCGGTGAGGTCGACGAGTTCGGCCAGCCCGCCGACGACTCGGTCGTCGTGCCCCTCGCCGGCGACCCGCTCTACGTCGGCATCAAGCTCATCGACGAGGAGCACAGGCTCAGCGACGTACGACTCCTCGCGCCGGTGATCCCGCGCAGCAAGGTGGTCGGGATCGGCCGCAACTACGCCGCGCACGCCGCCGAGATGGGCAACGACGTCCCCGACGAGCCGCTGATGTTCCTCAAGCCCAACACGACCGTCGTCGGTCCGGGCGACCCGATCTTCTACCCGCCGCAGACGAGCAACCTGCACTACGAGGGCGAGCTCGCGGTCGTCATCGGCCGCATCTGCCGCGACGTGCCGGTCGAGCAGGCCACCGACGTGATCTTCGGCTACACGATCGCCAACGACGTGACCGCGCGCGACCTCCAGCGCTCCGACGTGCAGTTCACCCGCGCGAAGGGCTTCGACTCGTTCTGCCCGGTCGGGCCGTGGATCGAGACCGACCTCGACCCGCACGCCTTCAACGAGGGCCGCCAGGTGCAGACCTACCTCAACGGCGACCTCGTCCAGGACGGCTCGACCGCCGACATGATCTTCGACGTGCCGACCCTCGTCGCGCACGTCTCCTCCGTGATGACGCTGCTGCCCGGCGACCTCATCCTCACCGGCACCCCCGAGGGTGTCGGCCCCATGCAGGTCGGCGACGAGGTCGAGATCTCGATCGCCGGCATCGGCGCCCTGACCAACCCCGTCGCCCTCCGTTCCCCGAACCCCGGAAGCTGAGCACCGCCATGTCGTCGCCCGTCCGCGTCCGTTTCTGCCCCTCGCCCACCGGCTCGCCGCACGTCGGCCTGGTGCGCACCGCCCTCTTCAACTGGGCCTTCGCGCGCCACCACGGCGGCCAGATCGTCTTCCGGATGGAGGACACCGACCGCGAGCGCAGCACCCAGGAGTCCTACGACGCCATCGTCGACCTCTGGCGCTGGCTCGGCCTCGACTGGGACGAGGGCATCGAGGTCGGCGGCCCGCACGGCCCCTACAAGCAGAGCGAGCGCGGCGACATCTACCGCGACGTCCTCGCCAGGCTGCGCGAGTCGTCGTACTCCTACGACTGCTTCTGCACCAACGACGAGGTCACCGCCCGCCGGCAGGCGTCCGGCTCGAAGATGCAGGGGTACGACGGCTTCTGCCGCGAGCTGTCCGACGAGCAGCGCGCCGCCTTCGAGGCCGACGGCCGCTCGCCGATCGTGCGGTTCCGGATGCCCGACGGCTCGATCACGTGGAACGACGCGGTCCGCGGCGACATCACCTTCGAGACCGAGAACGTCCCCGACTTCGCGCTCTCGCGCGCCAACGGAGACCCGCTCTACACGCTGGTCAACCCGATCGACGACGCGCTGATGGAGATCACCCACGTCCTGCGCGGCGAGGACCTGCTCTCCAGCACCCCGCGGCAGCTCGCCCTCTTCGAGGCGCTCGTCGAGCTCGGCGTGGCCAAGGAGGTGCCGATCTACGGCCACCTGCCCTACGTGATGGGCCAGGGCAACAAGAAGCTCTCCAAGCGCGACCCCGAGGCGCACGCGCTGGCCTACCGCGAGCAGGGCTTCCTGCCCGAGGGGCTGCTCAACTACCTCGCGCTGCTCGGCTGGGCGATCGCTGCCGACCGCGACATCTTCTCGATGCAGGAGATGCTCGAGGCGTTCGACATCCAGGACGTCAACCCCAACCCGGCGCGCTTCGACCTCAAGAAGGCCGAGGCGATCAACGCCTCGCAGATGCGGCTCCTGTCGGTCGAGGACATCACCCACCGGGTGCTGCCGTTCCTCAAGGAGGCGGGCGTGGTCTCCGACCCCGTGTCGGACGCCGACGCGCAGCTGCTCGAGCTGGCGATGCCGCTCGTCGCCGAGCGGATCAACAAGCTCACCGAGGCCGCACCGATGCTCGACTTCCTCTTCGTCGACGAGGCCGACTTCGTGCGCACCGACGAGCTCGACGACACCGCCAAGGACGTCGTGAAGGCGGCGTACGACGCACTCGTCGGGCTCGACACCTGGAGCACGGCTGCGATCGACGAGGCGCTCCGGAGCAAGCTGATCGACGAGCTCGGCCTCAAGCCGCGCCTCGCCTTCGCCCCGGTCCGGATCGCGGTGAGCGGCAAGAAGGTGAGCCCGCCGCTCTTCGAGTCGATGGAGCTGCTCGGCCGGGACCGGTCGATCGCGCGCCTCCACGACGCGATGTCCGACTGACCCGGCCCGACCATGCCTGCCCCGCTCGCACCCGACTTCCGCCCGCAGTACCACGAGCTGCACCGCGTCGGCCGCCCCGGCTGGTGGCGGTCGCTGCTCGGGGCGATCCTGCTCGTGGTGCTGGTCTTCGGCATCGTGCCCGCCGTCCTGGGCCTGGCCGCTCTCGTCACGTTGCTCGTCGGCGGCACCAGCGCCGAGGACGCCGCGTCGATGCTGGACATCACCACCGAGGTCACGCCGATCGGCCTGGCAGCGCTCAACCTCCTGCTGGGGTCGGCCATCCTGTCGAGCTGGCTGGTGCTGTGGCTCTTCCACCGGCTCAAGCCGCGCTGGCTCTCGTCGGTCGCGCCGCGGCTCCGCTGGCGCTACCTGCTGGCCTGCCTGCCGCTCGCCGTGGTCGCCCTGGTCGCGAGCCTCGGCGTCGCGATCCTGATGCCCTCCAGCGGAGCAGGGGAGCCCGTCGGCGCGCTCAACGACTTCACCAGCACCACCCGCGACTTCCTCATCGTCATCGCCCTGCTCACGCCGCTGCAGGCGGCGGGGGAGGAGTACGTCTTCCGCGGCTACCTCACGCAGGCGTTCGGCTCGCTGCTGCCGTGGCGCCGGGTGTCGCTGGTGCTCGCGGTCCTGGCACCCGCGGTGCTGTTCGCGCTCGCCCACGGGTTCGGCCAGAGCTGGCCGGTGTTCTTCGACCGCTTCGCCTTCGGGGTCGTCGCCGGCATCCTGGTGATCCGCACCGGTGGGCTCGAGGCGGCGATCGCCATGCACGTGCTCAACAACTTCTTCGCCTACGCACTGGCCCTCAGCTTCGGCGACATGACCGAGTCCCTCAACGCGACCGGTCCCGCCAGCCCGTGGATGATCGTGTCCACGCTCACCCAGTCGCTGGTCTACCTCGGGCTCGCCACCTGGGTGGCGAAGGCGATGGGCGTCTCGCGGCAGGGTCCGCCGGTCGGGGGAGTCCTGCCTCCTGTCGCGAGCCGACCCGGTCAGCAGGGGCCCGTTTTGGATGCCCCACCGCCGCGCG
The DNA here is from genome assembly GCA_963795095.1 of uncultured Actinomycetota bacterium. Lineage (GTDB taxonomy): Bacteria > Actinomycetota > Actinomycetes > Propionibacteriales > Nocardioidaceae > Nocardioides. The sequence goes on from CAWCGM010000032.1 coordinate 91,577, forward strand.
TGTAACGTTCGGGATCGGTTCCGCAGGAACCACGTGGTGGTCAGGACGCTCGCAGCGCGATCGGACTGATACCCCCATGGGGTATGGTGTAATTGGCAACACGGCTGGTTCTGGTCCAGTTGTTCTAGGTTCGAGTCCTAGTACCCCAGCGAATCCGGTCCCCCGGGACAGGATTTGGTGCGGCCCTCCATCCTTCGATAGAGTTCCGTCCGCTGCTTCCGAGCAGCACCATGCAAGCCCCCGTCGTCTAGCGGCCTAGGACGTCGCCCTCTCACGGCGGTAACGCCGGTTCAAATCCGGTCGGGGGTACCAACGCATGACGAAGGGCCCGGTCCACTGGACCGGGCCCTTCGACGTTGCTGAGGCGGGGGTCGCGTCAGCTCGCCGGCTTCACCGCCAGCACCGCGCACTCGGCGCCGAGCAGGATCCGCTGCGCCACGCTGCCCATCAGCAGCTTGCCGACGGGCGTACGCCGTCGCAGGCCGATGACGACCAGGTCGGCCGCCACGTCGGCGGCCACCGCGAGCACCTGGTCACCGACGTCGGCGCCCATCGAGCGGCGTACGTCGACCTCGACGCCGGCACCGCCGAGCTCGGTCGCCAGCGCGGCGACCTGCTCGTCGTCGGCGTACCTCTGCGTCCACGAGCGCGTCGCCACGGGTGGCGTTGACCACCACGACACGACCCTCGCGGAGCTTCGCCTCCTCGAGCCCACGCCGCAGCGCGGCCTCGCCGAACTCGTCGGGCGTCCAGCCCACCACGATGGTCGTCATCGCACCTTCTCCTCTTCGTCGGACGTCTCGAGGGCGACGCCCTCGTCCAGACCTTCCTGCACGGCGACCGCAGCGGGTGCGGGCCGGATGGTGCGGAGCACCAGCGGCGCGACCACGGCGATGGCCACGATCACGTAGATCACGACGGCGAGCGGCTCGCTCCAGAGCGCGGACACGTCGCCACCCGAGATCGCCATCGCCTCGCGGAGCCGGAACTCCATCAGCGGGCCGAGGATGACGCCGAGGATCAGCGGCAGCACCGGCAGCCCGAAGCGTCGCATCAGCAGTCCGAGCAGGCCCAGCACGAGCAGCAGGAACAGGTCGAAGGCCTCGAGGTTGCTGGCATAGGCGCCCAGCGTGGCGAAGAACAGGATGCCCGCGTAGAGCTGCGGCCGCGGGATCTTCAGCAGCTTGGCCCAGACCGGGGCGAGCGGCAGGTTGAGCACCAGCAGCAGCAGGTTGCCGACCAGGAGGCTGGCCAGCAGGGCCCACACCAGCTCGGGCTGGTCGGTCATCAGGCTGGGACCGGGCTCGATCCCGTAGCCCTGGAAGGCGGCCAGCATGACGGCGGAGGTCGCCGTCACCGGCAGGCCGAGGGCGAGCAGCGGCACGAACGTGCCGGCGGCCGAGGCGTTGTTGGCCGCCTCCGGTCCGGCGACGCCCTCGATGGCTCCGCGGCCGAACTCGTCCTGGCCGCGGCGACCGGCGAGCTTCTTCTCGGTGATGTAGGACAGGAACGTCGGGATCTCCGCGCCACCCGCGGGGATGGCGCCGAACGGGAAGCCGAACGCCGTACCACGCAGCCACGGGCCCCACGACCGCTTCAGGTCGGTGCCGCTCAGCCAGGGCTGGCCGACCGGGATGATCCGGACCGGGCTGCGGCGCAGGTGCGCAGCGACCCAGAAGGCCTCGCCGAGGGCGAAGATCGCGACCGCCACGACGACGACGTCGATGCGACCCGCAAGCAGCGGCTGGTCGAAGCTGAGCCGCGTCTGACCGGTGTTGAGGTCGAGCCCGACGAGTCCGATGGTGAGGCCGAGGAACAGCGCGATGAAGCCGCGCAGCGGCGACCCGCCCAGCACGCTGGTGACCGAGACCATCGCGAGCACCATGAGGGCGAAGTAGGACGGGGCGCCGATCTCGACAGCCACCGACGCGAGTGCCGGTGCGAAGAAGACGACCAGCATCGTGCCGATGGTGCCGGCGATGAAGGACCCGATGGCGGCGGTGGCCAGGGCTTGTGAGGCACGCCCGGCCTTGGCCATCAGGTTGCCCTCGAGCGCCGTCATCACCGACGCCGACTCACCCGGGGTGTTGAGCAGGATCGCGGTGGTCGAGCCGCCGTACATCCCGCCGTAGTAGATGCCGGCGAACATGATGAACGCGGGGATCGGGTCCAGGCCGTAGGTGACGGGAAGCAGCAGCGCGACCGCCATGGCCGGGCCGATGCCGGGCAGGACGCCGACGAAGGTGCCGAGGAGCACGCCGATCGCGGCGAAGAGCAGGTTCTGCGGAGTGAGGATCGAGCCGAAGCCGTCCATCAACAGGTTGAGGTTGTCCATCAGAGCACCCCGTCCAGGATCCCGGCGGGGAGGATGACGCCCAGCACCTCGTGGAAGAAGTACCAGCTGCTCACCGACAGCACGAGGCCGACGATGGCGTCCCGCACGAGCGTGCGGCTGCCGAGGGCCCAGGCCGAGCCGACGAAGAGGACGGCACCGCTGAGTGCCCAGCCGACGAACGAGATGGTCAGCACGGTGAAGAGCAGGACGCCGACCAGCTTGAGGACGGTGACCCAGTCGGCCGGCTGGCGCAGGTCGATGTCCTCGCCGCCCTCGGCCTGGGGCACGTCGCCCCGGAAGGTCGCCAGCACGAGCAGCAGCCCGAGCAGCACGGTGATCGCGCCGATGACGTAGGGGAACAGGCGCGGGCCGACCGGGTCGCCGAAGCCGATCCGGAGGGTCGTGGCCTCGTAGAAGGTGTAGGCGCCGACCACGACCAGCAGCGCGGCGAGGCCGAGCTGGGCCATGTCGCGGTCCGGGGGCGTGCGCTCCGCGGACGCGGGCGCGTCAGGGGTTTCCAGTGATGTGGTCACAGCAGGTCCAGCTCCTCGAGGGTGGTGGCGACGCGCTCGTCCTGCTCCTGCAGGAACGTCGTGAAGTCGTCGCCGGTCTTGAACTCGTCGATCCAGCCGTTGTCCTCGAGGGCTTGCTGCCACTCGGGGGTGTCGTGCATCTCCTCGAGCATCGCGATGAGCTCGTCGCGACGCTCGTCGCTGATGCCGGGGGGCGCGAAGACGCCGCGCCAGTTGGTGAAGACCAGGTCGATGCCCGACTCGGTGAGGGTCGGGGCGTCGCTGATGCCGTCGCCCTCGAGCCGCTCCTCGCCGGACACCGCGAGCAACCGCAGCTCCCCGGACGTCAGCTGCCCGGTGAACTCGCCGACCCCGGAGAAGCCGACGTCGATCTTGCTGCCGAGCAGCGCGCTGGTCAGCGGGCCGCCGCCGTCGTACGACGACGTAGCGCACGTCGCGGGCGTCGATGCCGACCGCCGTGGCGAGCTGCATCGGGAAGAGGTGGTCGGGGCCGCCGGGGGACGAGCCGCCGCCCACCACGATCGAGCCCGGGTCGTCCTGCCAGGCCTTCACCAGGTCCTCGATGGACTGGTACGGCGAGTCGGCGGGGACGAGCACGCCCTCCTGGTCCTCGATGACCTGCGCGAGCGGCGTGGCGTCGTCGAGCTTGTAGGGCGCTCCGAACGAGTAGAGCGAGCCGACCACGCCGAGGCCGGCGGTCATCATCGTGCGCTCGTCGCCCTCGAGGTTCATCAGCCTGGTCATCGCGACCGAGCCGCCGGCGCCGATCACGTTGGTGACCTCGAAGTTGCCGCCGGTGATGTCGTCGTTCTCCATCACCGCGATCGCGGCGCGGCCGGTCTGGTCGTAGCCGCCGCCGGGGCTGTTGGGGATCAGCATCGTCATGTCGTTGCTCTGGGCACCGCGGGTCACGCCGCAGCCGGTGGCGAGGAGCAGCGCGCTGCTCAGCGCCGCGAGGGTCGCGACTGCCCGCATGCCCGTGCGCCTCGTCCCGTGTCGGGTGAGGGGACGCATCATGGGTCTCCGTTTCTGTTCGCCGGTCGGAGCGGCCGGGGGGACCGCTCCGACGATGGTGGAGACTTGGTGTGGTGCTCGTCACGCTTGCGCAAGCAATGGAGGTTCTGGAACTTGTGGTCACGCCTGCGGCTGCGTCCGGCGACCCTCGCCGGCCAGTTCCTCGTGCTGCAGCTGACCGTGCTGCTCGTGGTCGTCGCCGTCGCGAGCGTCGTGTCGGTGCAGCAGAGCGACGCCGACTTCCGTGACACCCGCGGAGCGGCGGCTCCGTGCGGACGCGGAGTCCCTCGCCAACACCAAGATCGTGCGCCTCTCGTTCCGCACCGACGAGGTCGAGACGAACCGCTCCACCCTCACCCCGCTGACCCAGCGCATCCAGGCCAGCGGTGTCTACCTCACCGATCCCGCGGGCGTGGTGCTGGTCAGCAGCGACTTCGGCGGCCGCGACCGCAGCATCGACCTGGCCGACAGCACGGTGCAGCAGCTGCGGCCGTGGACCGGCGACGTCGACGACTTCGGCACGCCCTCGATCGCGGCGCAGACGCCGATCATCAACCGGCGGGGCGAGCTGATCGGGATCGCGATGGTCGCCGAGGAGTACCCGACGTGGGGCGAGCGCGCCCGCAGCGTGCTGCCCGACCTGCTCACCTTCGCCGGCCTCGGGCTCGGCCTCGGGATGGCCGGCTCGTTCCTGCTCTCGCGCCTCATCCGACGACGTACGCGCGGCCTGGAGCCCGCGGCCATCGCGGCGCTCGCCGACCAGCGCGAGGCACTGCTGCACTCGATCCGCGAGGGCGTCTTCGCCGTCGCGGACGACGGCACCGTCACGGTGATGAGCGACAGCGCGCAGGAGCTGATCGGCCTGGACGGCGACATCGAGGGCCGACGGGTCGACGACCTCGACCTCGATCCCGCCGTGCGCGACCTGCTCGCCGACGACGCCGAGATCCGCGACCACGTCGTCGTGCTGGGCGACCGGGTGCTGGTCGTGAACCGCAACCCGGTGCTCGAGCGCGGCCGCCGCGTCGCGAGCGTGACCACCCTGCGCGACCGCACCGAGCTGCTCGCGCTCCAGAGCGAGCTGAGCGCGCGCGAGTCGATCACCAACACGCTGCGCGCGCAGACCCACGAGTTCCACAACCAGCTGCACACGATCTCCGGCCTGGTGCAGCTGGAGGAGTACGACGAGGTGTCCCGCCTCGTCGGGACGCTGAGCCGACGCCGCGCGGAGATCTCCGACGCCGTGCTGGCCCACGTCGAGGACCCGGCCGTCGCTGCGCTCCTCATCGCCAAGACCAGCCTCGCTGCCGAGCGCGGCGTCGACCTCACGATCGGCGACGGCAGCGACCTGCCCCGGCTCGACCCGGAGCTGTCGACCGACGTCAGCACCGTGCTCGGCAACCTCGTCGACAACGCCGTGGACGCCTCGGTGTCGGTCGGCGGCCGCTCGGTCGAGATCGGGCTCCGCCTCGACGTGCCGTCGTGCGCGTGGCCGTCGCCGACACCGGACCGGGCGTGCCGCCCGACCTCGTGGGGGAGATCTTCCGCCGCGGCTGGAGCTCGAAGGAGTCGACGGTCGGTGGCCGGGGTGTCGGGCTCGCGCTCGTCCAGGTCGTCTGCGAGCGTCGGGGCGGCGCGGTCCGGGTCCGGGCCGGCGACGACGGTGCCGGGGCGGTCTTCGAGGCCGACCTGCCGGGAGCGGTGTCCGGCGCGGTGCCGGGAGTGGAGGTCGGGTGAACGACGGAGCAGAGGTCTCGGTCCTCGTGGTCGACGACGACTTCATGGTCGCGCGCATCCACACGCAGTTCGTCGAGCGCACGCCGGGCTTCCGCGTGGTCGGGGTGGCCAGCAGCGGACAGGCCGCCCTCGACGACGTCGCGCGGCTGCGGCCCGACCTGGTGCTGCTGGACGTGCACCTGCCCGACATGACCGGCATCGACGTGCTGCGCCGTCTGCGGGCCGGCGGCGACGACGTCGGCGTGCTGGTGGTGACGGCCGCCCGCGAGGCCGACACGGTCCGCGCGGCCGCATCCGGGGGAGCGGTGCACTACCTCGTGAAGCCCTTCGACTACGACGACCTGCGCGTGCGGCTCGAGTCGTTCCGCACCGCGCACCTCGCGCTGTCGGGGTCCGCCGCGCCGGGCCAGGAGGACATCGACGCCGTCTTCGGTGCCGCGACGCCCGTCGCGGCGGCCGCCCTGCCCAAGGGGCTGAGCCCGGAGACCGCCGAGTCCGTCGAGGTCGCGCTGGCCGGGGCAGGCGAGCTCTCGGCGGCCGAGTGCGCCGAGGCGGTCGGCATCTCGCGGGTCTCCGCACGGCGCTACCTCGAGCACTTCGTCGCCCGCGGGTCGGCGGTCGTGCGCCTGCAGTACGGCGGTGCGGGCCGTCCCGAGCGGCGCTACCGGGCGACCTAGTCCTGCTCAGGTCAGGCGCACGTCGCCGGGCACGACGTCGGTGACCGTGACGTCGACCGGAGGTCGGTTCCGGCGCGGCCTCGCCGACGACCGCTCGACGAGCGCGCGGGCGAGGTCGGCCGCGGCGCGTACGTCGGTGGTAGCGCAGCACCAGGTCGATCTCGACGCGGGTCAGCACGTCGTCGTCGCCGATCGTGAGGTCGAGCCGCTCGGCGGTCAGGTCGGGGCGGTGCGCAGGGCCTCGCGCAGCCGGGCACGCACGACCCGGAGGAGACGTACGTCCGGGAGCCGAGCGCGTCCTGCGCGGTGGACCCGTCCGCGGCGACGACCGCGATCGGCGGGCCGGCAGCGACCGTCGCGCGGACGCGCTGCTCCGCCGCCGCAGACCGTCTGCCAGTCCTCCAGGCTGCTCCGCGCGGCGCGTCCGTCCGCCCGTTCGGGGGGCCGGTCGGCGCCATCGTGCCATCCTCTCTGCCAGCTGTCGGCGGGAGCGGAATCCCGGGTACGGTGACTCTCGGGTCGGTTCGCGAATCACCGGGTACCGGTGACTCCCGGGGTTCCTGGCCGTGCAACGGGCAGGAACCGTGGCGAAAGGACTGGCGGACCCCGCGAGCCGCGCGGTCCGTGCGTCGCGCACGCCGCCGGCTCCGCACGTACTCCGACGGCCGCCTCGGCGGCCACCGCTACGCCCACCTGCTCGAGGAGAGACCATGACCACCTCCACCATCGGCCTGATCGCCGGCCTGCTGCTCACCATCGCCATCACCACCGGCGGCCTGCTCGGGCTCCTGCTGGCCATCGTGCTCGGGACGGCCGGTTACCTGCGTCGGCGGGCACGTCGACGGGGAGATCGACGTACGGTCCGTGCTGCGGGGCCGTCGTGGCTGAGCCCACCCCGACCACCCCGACCGCGCCGCGTGGCCGTGGTGCCGGAGGGACGCGGACAGCTCAGCGTCCGCGCCCACGCACTGCAGCACATCGTCGAGTCCGTCGCGCTCGAGGTCCCCCGCGTGCGGCGGACGAGCGGATCGCTCGCCGGCGTGCGCAGCGGGACGCCCCACGCCAGCGTGCACGTGCGCGGCACGACCGCACGGGTCTCGCTCGCCGTCGCCGTCGCCTGGCCGGCCCCGGTGTCCGAGGTCGCCGCGCAGGTCGAGCACGAGGTCGGCGCGCTGCGTCCGTCTCGGCGGGAAGGTGGAGCTCAGCAGGCACGTCGACGTCGAGGCCGGAGCCCGAGGTGCTCGTCGCTGCGTCGCGGCAGGTCGAGCGCGAGGTGGCCGAGGCCTTCCCCGACGCGACGTCCGGGTGCGCTTCCTGCTCGACGGACCGGCCCGCCAGCCGCGCACGCGGCGGACGACCGAGATCGCCGTCAGGAGGAGCCCGGGACCAGGTCGGAGGACGAGCGACACGGCGGCTGGGCGGTGTCCGTTTTCCGCTGGTACGACCTCGGTCGAGGCGGCAGACTCGGGGCATGACACCGACCGGGCACCTCGACACGGAGGCCTGCTACCGCGCCGTGAAGAGCCGGGACCGCCGGTTCGACGGCGTGTTCTACACCGCGGTCCGCACGACCGGCATCTACTGCCGACCGTCCTGCCCGGCCCGCACGCCGGCGTCCGCCAACGTCAGCTTCCACCCGACCGCGGCGAGTGCCCAGTCGGCCGGCTACCGGGCCTGCAAGCGGTGCCTGCCCGACGCCACCCCCGGCAGCCCGGAGTGGGACGTGGCGGCGGACGTCGCCGGCCGCGCGATGCGACTGATCGCCGACGGACTGGTCGACCGCGAGGGCGTCGGCGGCCTGGCCGAGCGCGTCGGCTACACGCCACGCCACCTCGGCCGGCTGCTCAGCCAGGAGCTCGGCGCGGCACCGCTCGCGCTGGCCCGTGCCCGTCGCGCGCAGACGGCCCGGGTGCTCATCGAGACCACCGACCTGCCGCTCACCGACGTCGCGTTCGCGGCCGGGTTCGCCAGCGTCCGCCAGTTCAACGAGACCGTCCGTGAGGTGTACGACGCCTCGCCCTCGCAGCTGCGCGGGCGGGGCCGCTCGCGGGCCGTGGCGAACGCCCGGCCGTCCGGTGCGGTCACGATGCGACTGGCCGTGCGCACGCCGTTCGCCGGTCGACGCCTCCTCGACTTCCTCGCCTTCCACGTGGTCCCCGGCGTCGAGGTGGCCGAGCCCGGCACGTACGCCCGCACGCTCGACCTCCCGCACGGTCCCGGCACCGTCCGGCTCCATCTCGCCGACCTGCCCGCGGGCGGCGGCACCGGTTTCGTCGCCGCCGAGTTCTGGCTGCACGACCTGCGCGACACGGCGGCGGCGAGCGAGCGCGTACGCCGCCTCCTCGACGCCGACTGCGACCCGGCCGCCGTCGACGCGCAGCTCGGCACCGATCCACTGATCGGTGACCTGGTGCGGGCCACGCCCGGGCTGCGGGTGCCGGGGCAGGTCGACGGCGCGGAGACGGCCGTGCGCACGGTGATCGGCCAGCAGGTCAGCGTCGCCGGAGCCCGCACGGTCGCCGGGCGGATCGTCGCCGCGCACGGCCGGGCGGTCGACTCACCGGTGCCGGGACTGACCCACCTGTTCCCCGACGCGGCCACCCTCGCCGGCGTCGATCCCGAGTCGCTGCCGATGCCCCGGGCCCGTGGCCGGGCGCTGGTCGCGCTGGCGACGGCCCTCGCCGACGGGAGCGTGGTGCTCGACCGCGGCCCCGACCGCGACGACGTACGCCGTGCGCTGCTGGCGCTTCCCGGCATCGGGCCGTGGACCGCCGACTACGTCGCGATGCGCGCCCTCGGCCACCCCGACGTCTTCCTGCCCACCGACCTCGCGATCAAGCGGGTGCTCGCCGACCTGGGCGGGTCGGTCGACTCCGACCCGGAGCGGTGGCGGCCGTGGCGGTCCTACGCCCTGATGCACCTGTGGAACACCCTGATGCCCGACACCGCTGCGCTCGCGCGCCCGGTGAAGAAGGAGAACTGACATGTGGACCGTGATGCCCTCGCCCATCGGCGACCTGCGCATCGTCGAGCGGGACGGCTCGATCGTGGCGATCGAGTTCTCGCCGTTCAAGCAGTCGGCCGACGGCCGTCCGCTCGGCGCCCGCTCCGACGACGAGCCGGTGCTCGCGGAAGCGGTGCGCCAGCTGACGGCGTACTTCGGTCGTGAGCTCACCGACTTCGACCTGCCCCTCGCGCCCGTCGGCACGGAGTTCCAGAGGCGCGTGTGGGAGCAGCTGGAGAAGATCGCCTACGGCGAGACCGCGTCCTACGGCGAGGTCGCCGGCCGGCTCGGCATGACCAACGCGGCCTCGCGCGCGGTCGGCCTCGCCAACGGCCGCAACCCGATCCCGATCGTCGTGCCGTGCCACCGGGTCATCGGCGCCAACGGAACCCTCACCGGGTACGCCGGTGGGCTGGAGCGCAAGCAGCAGCTGCTCGAGCTGGAGCAGGACGCGCTGTTCTAGGTCTGCGCCCCCGTGCGAGGCGTACGGCTACTCCGCAGCAGCGCGGCGCAGCGACTCGGACAGCCGGTCGGCTGCCGCGAGCACGGCGGGCGCGTGCATCCGGCCGGGCTGGCGGGAGAGCCGCTCGAGAGGGCCGGAGACCGAGACGGCGGCGATGACCTTGCCGCCGGGGGAGCGGACGGGAGCGGACACCGAGGCGACGCCCTGCTCGCGCTCGCCGACCGACTGCGACCAGCCGCGGCGGCGGATCCCGGAGAGGGCGGTGGCGGAGAAGGCGGCGTTCTGGAGGCCGCGGTGCATCCGCTCCGGGTCCTCCCAGGCGAGCAGGATCTGCGCGGCGGAGCCGGCGTTCATCGTCAGCTGGGACCCGACGGGGATGGTGTCGCGCAGGCCGGACGGACGCTCGGCGGCGGCGACGCAGACGCGGTGCTCGCCCTGGCGGCGCCACAGCTGCGCGGACTCCCCGGTGATGTCGCGCAGTCGGGCGAGCACCGGGCCGGCCGAGGCGAGCAGGCGGTCCTCGCCGGCCGCCGCGGAGAGCTCGGAGAGCCGCGGGCCGAGGACGAAGCGTCCCTGCATGTCGCGGGCGACCAGCCGGTGGTGCTCGAGGGCCACCGCGAGGCGGTGGGCGGTGGGCCGGGCCAGCCCGGTGCTGGCGACGAGGCCGGCGAGGGTGGCCGGTCCGGCCTCGAGAGCGGCGAGCACGAGGGCGGCCTTGTCGAGCACGCCGACGCCGGATCCGTTGTCCATATTCCGATATTCTCATCTCAGGGAGTGGGATGCAAGATGTAGCGTCGACGCACCGCACGGAGCAGAAGGAGTTCGCAGCATGGGCAAGACCCTGTCCGAGAAGGTCTGGGACGAGCACGTCGTCCGGAGCGCACCGGGGGAGCCCGATCTCCTCTTCATCGACCTCCACCTCCTCCACGAGGTGACCTCGCCGCAGGCCTTCGACGGCCTCCGCCTCGCCAACCGTACGGTCCGTCGTCCCGACCTGACCCTCGCCACCGAGGACCACAACGTCCCGACGATCGACTGGGACAAGCCGATCGCCGATCCCGTGTCGCGCACGCAGGTCGAGACGCTGCGCAAGAACTGCGCGGACTTCGGCGTCCGCCTGCACCCGCTCGGCGACGTCGAGCAGGGCATCGTCCACGTCGTCGGCCCGCAGCTCGGCCTGACCCAGCCGGGCATGACGATCGTGTGCGGCGACTCGCACACCTCCACCCACGGCGCGTTCGGCGCGATCGCCTTCGGCATCGGCACCTCCGAGGTCGAGCACGTGCTCGCCACCCAGACCCTCACCCAGGCCCGGCCGAAGACGATGGCCGTCACGATCAACGGCAGCCTGCCCGACGGCGTGACCGCCAAGGACATGGTGCTGACGCTGATCACGCACACCGGCACCGGCGGCGGTCAGGGCTACATCGTGGAGTACCGCGGCGAGGCCATCGAGGAGCTCTCGATGGAGGCCCGCATGACGGTCTGCAACATGTCGATCGAGTGGGGCGCCAAGGCCGGACTGATCGCACCCGACCAGACGACCTTCGACTACCTCGCCGACAAGCCCGAGGCCCCGAAGGGTGCCGACTGGGACGCGGCCGTCGCCCACTGGAAGACCCTGCGCACCGACGACGACGCGACCTTCGACCAGGAGATCGTGCTCGACGCCTCGACGATGACGCCGTTCGTCACGTGGGGCACCAACCCCGGCCAGGGCGCGCCCCTCGGGGCCAACATCCCGAGCCCCGACGACTTCGACGAGCCCAACGACAAGGTCGCGACCGAGAAGGCCCTGCACTACATGGGCCTGACGGCCGGCACCCCGCTGCGCGAGGTCAAGGTCGACACCGTCTTCGTCGGCTCCTGCACCAACGGCCGCATCGAGGACCTGCGCCTCGCCGCCTCGATCCTCGAGGGTCGCACGGTCGCCGCCGACACCCGCCTGCTCGTCGTGCCCGGATCGGTGCGCGTACGACTCCAGGCGGAGGCCGAGGGCCTCGACCAGGTCTTCATCGCCGCGGGCGCCGAGTGGCGCGGCGCCGGCTGCTCGATGTGCCTCGGCATGAACCCCGACCAGCTCGCACCGGGGGAGCGCAGCGCGTCGACGTCCAACCGCAACTTCGAGGGCCGGCAGGGCAAGGGCGGTCGTACGCACCTCGTGTCCGTGCCCGTCGCCGCTGCGACCGCGGTGCGCGGCACCCTCTCCAGCCCCGCCGACCTGCAGGAGGTCTGAGACATGGACGCGTTCACCACCCACACCGGCGTCGGCGTGCCCCTGAAGCGCAGCAACGTCGACACCGACCAGATCATCCCGGCCGTCTACCTCAAGCGCGTGACCCGCACGGGCTTCGAGGACGGCCTGTTCGCGGCCTGGCGGGGCGATCCCGACTTCGTCCTCAACGACCCGACGTACGCCGACGGCTCGGTGCTGGTCGCGGGTCCGGACTTCGGCACGGGCAGCTCGCGCGAGCACGCGGTGTGGGCACTGCAGAACTACGGCTTCAAGGCCGTCATCTCCTCACGCTTCGCCGACATCTTCCGGGGCAACTCCGGCAAGGCCGGACTGGTCGCGGCGCAGGTCGACGAGAAGGTCGTGCAGCGCCTGTGGGACTGGCTCGAGGACCACCCGGGCGGCGTGATCACGGTCGACCTGGAGAGCCGGACGATCCGCGCAGGCGCCGGTGAGGACGCCGTCGAGGACTCCTTCGACATCGACGACTACACGCGCTGGCGGCTCCTCGAGGGGCTCGACGACATCGGCATCACCCTCGGCCACGACGACGTGATCACCGCCTTCGAAGGAGCCCGACCGGCCTGGAAGCCTGTCACTGCTTGAAAATACCGGGACAAAGAAGGCCGATGGTGATTGTCCTCACCCCTCCATGTGCCTAGCGTGCGAGCAGTAGGTCGAGCACGAGCTCGGCATCCGGGTTCATTGGAAGGGAAGCTAGTGAACAAGACAGAACTCATCGACGCGCTCGCCGCGCGTTACGAGGGCAACCGCAAGCAGGCCCAGCACGCACTCGAGTCGGTGCTCGACACCATCACGCGTGAGGTTGCCAAGGGCGAGAAGGTCGCGATCACCGGCTTCGGCTCGTTCGAGAAGGCCGTGCGCAACGCACGGTGGGTCCGCAACCCCCAGACGGGCGAGCGGATCAAGTCCAAGAAGAAGTCCGTGCCGAAGTTCTCCGCCGGCAAGGAGCTCAAGGACGTCATCTCGGGCGCGAAGAAGCTGCCGAAGCTGACGGCCGCAACGATGCCGAAGCCGCCCGCGAGCGTCCGCGCCGCTGCTGCTGCGGTGACCGGTGCTGCTGCCAAGAAGTCGGCACCGGCCAAGACGACGGCCACGAAGTCGACGTCGTCGGCGAAGAAGGCGGCGCCGGCCAAGAAGGCGCCGGCCAAGAAGGCGGCTCCGGCCAAGAAGGCCGCTGCGAAGAAGGCTCCGGCCAAGACCGCCGCCAAGAAGTCGGCTCCGGCCAAGAAGACCGCGACGAAGTCGACGGCCGCTGCCAAGAAGTCGGCACCGGTGAAGAAGACCGCGGCCACGACGGCGAAGAAGGCCCCGGCCAAGAAGGCGCCCGCCAAGAAGGCTCCGGCCAAGAAGGCAACGGCGAAGAAGACCGCCAAGAAGTCCTGACGCACCGAGCAACGAAGGCGGGTCACCCCTCTCGGGTGGCCCGCCTTCAGCGTGTCCGGCCGCTTGCTCTCGTCGTGTGCGGACCGACGCCGGCCACCAGTGCCGCGCCGAGGTCGGCGAGGTCGTCGACGTCCGCGCGCACGCTCGCGGCCGCCGATCCGATCTCGACGGCGCCGCCGCGCACGTGTGCGGCAGCGGAGTCGAGGCCGAACGACGGGGCGAACGCGTCGGCAGGAGCGGCGTACAACGTCGTGCCGATCCCGGCCCGGTCACGCACGAACGCAGCGCGTCCCGCCGCCACCTCCGCGGTCGCCTCGGCCAGGACGGCTGCGAGCTCGTCGGACAGGAGCCCCGGCAGGTCCGCGCACAGGGCGACGGGGACGGCGCCCGGCCACCGGCGTACGACCTCGGCGGCGGCCTGCACGAGCGTCTCGTTGAGGTCCTCGCTGACCCCGTCGGGCATCACCTCGACGCCCTCGCCGCGGAGTGCGCTGGCGAGCCGGAAGTCGTCGGTGACGACCAGGACGGTCTCGACGCCGGCGGTCGCCCGGGCTGCCGCGACGGTGTCGAGCGCGAACGCCTCGGCCAGCTCGCGCCGCTGCTCGTCGGTGAGGCCGACGAGCCGCGACTTGCCGAGCGCAGGCGGCTTCACGGGTACGACGACCACGCAGGTCGGTCGGGTCGTGACGGGGGTCTCGGGGCGGTCGGGAGGTGCTGGCATCACCGCCGATCCTCCCACCCGGCACCAGCGCGCCGCTGGCGGTCCACGACCCGCCCGACCGAGTAGCCTGCACACGAAAACCGGCAGGGTGAGGGAGAGGTGACGGGTGCGCGTCAGGAAGCTGGATCAGGACCGCGGCTGGGCGATCACCGTCGCCGCGTCGATCCTCAAGCCGACACTGCTCGCCGCGACCTCGCGCACCTGGATCGACGGCGAGAAGATCCCCGCCACCGGCGGCTGCATCGTCGCGATCAACCACATCTCGCACGTCGACCCGCTGCTGTCCGCACACTTCGTCTACGACCACGGTCGACTGCCGCGCTACCTCGCGAAGTCCGGCCTCTTCAGCAACAAGGCGCTCGGTGGCTTCCTCACGTCGGCCGGCCAGATCCCCGTCGAGCGGCTCAGCCGCAACGCCGTCGGTGCCTACGACGCGGCCGTCCGCGCGATCGGCGAGGGCGAGTGCATCGTGATCTACCCCGAGGGCACGCTGACCCGCGACCCCGACCTCTGGCCGATGAAGGGCAAGACCGGCGCCGCCCGGATCGCCCTCGCCACCGGCTGCCCGGTGATCCCGGTCGGGCAGTGGGGCGCGCAGGAGGTCCTGCCGCCCTACACGAAGAGGCCGCACCTCCTGCCCCGCAAGGACGTCGTGATGAAGGCGGGTGACCCGGTGCGGCTCGACGACCTGGCCGCGCTGCCGACGAGCCCGGAGTCGACCGCCGAGGCGACGGACCGCATCATGGCCGCCATCACCGCGATCGTCGCCGACCTGCGAGGCTCGACCGCGCCTGCTGTGAGGTACGACCCGCGCGCCACCGGCGTACGAGAGATCGGGAATCCCGTCGAGGACCCGCGCAGGAGCTCCAGGAACCCGAGGAAGAGGCCAGGTCGATGAGCGAGACGAAGAAGAAGGTCGCTGTGTTCAGCGCCGGGTCGTGGGGCACTGCCTTCTCCCTGGTCCTGGCCGATGCCGGCAACGACGTGACCCTGTGGGCGCGACGCGACGACGTGGTCGAGGCGATCAACGAGCGCCGGGAGAACACCGACTACCTGCCCGGCATCGAGCTGCCGCCGTCGATCAGCGCCTCCACCGATCCCGAGCAGGTCGCTGCCGACGCCGACGTCGTGGTGCTCACGGTGCCGTCGCAGAGCCTGCGCGAGAACCTCACCGCGTGGGCGCCGATCATCCCCGAGAAGGCCACGATGGTCTCGCTGATGAAGGGCGTCGAGCTCGGCACCCTGATGCGGATGAGCGAGGTGATCCAGGAGGTCACCGACGCCTCGGCGCACCGCATCGCCGTGATCAGCGGACCCAACCTCGCCCGCGAGATCGCCCGCCGCGAGCCCGCCGCGTCCGTCGTCGCGTGCCTCGACGAGGACCGCGCCAAGGAGCTGCAGGCCATCACGCACGGCCCGTCGTTCCGGCCGTACACCTCCGTCGACGTGCTCGGCTGCGAGATCGGTGGGGCCTACAAGAACGTCGTCGGTCTCGCGGTCGGCATGGCGGTCGGCCTCGGCTTCGGCGACAACACCACCGCGTCCGTCATCACCCGCGGCCTCGCCGAGACCGCGCGCCTCGCGACCGCGCAGGGCGCCAACCCGCTGACCCTGATGGGCCTCGCCGGCCTCGGCGACCTCGTCGCCACCTGCTCCTCGCCGCTCTCGCGCAACCGCACCTTCGGCGAGCGCCTCGGACAGGGCATGACGACCGAGGAGATCTACGCCTCGACCCGTCAGGTCGCCGAGGGCGCGAAGTCCTGCAAGTCGCTGCTCGCCCTCGCCGAGCGCACCGGCATCGACGCCCCCATCGCCGCGGCGGTCGACGCCGTCGTCGACGGCAAGATGACCGCGCTCGACATGATGAACTCCTTCATCGCCCGCGACACCAAGGCGGAGACGGACTGAGGCCACCCCCTGTTGTTTCACCATGGCGATGTCGCTGAACCTGCACATCGCCATGGTCAATTGACATGGGGAAGTGCGCATTCGTCGACATCCCATGGTGAACCAACAGGGGGTCAGGCTCAGCCCACGCAGCCGTCCAGCGCGTCGCGGAGGTCGTCCCAGAGGTCCTCGACGTCCTCGATCCCGACGGACAACCGGACCAGGCCCTCGGGGATCGTCGCGGCCTCGGCCTTCCAGCGGCGGCGCCGCTCGAGGGTCGACTCGACGCCGCCGAGCGAGGTGGCGTGCACCCACAGGCGCGTCTTGCGGCTGAGCAGGTCGGCGGCCATCTCGCCCTGGGCGAGCACGATGCTGACGATCGCGCCGAACCCGGGGTAGCGGACCTCGGAGAGCGCGGCGTGCTCGCCGAGGCGGCGTACGAGCTCCTGGGCATTGGCCTGCGCGCGCTCGACGCGCAGGTGCAGCGTGCGCAGGCCGCGCAGCGTCAGCCACGCCTCGAACGGACCGGGGATGGCGCCGATGAGGTCGCGGCGGCCCTTGAGCACGCCCCAGAGGTCGTCGTCGCGCGTGACGATCGCGCCCATCTGCACGTCGGAGTGGCCGGCGAGGTACTTCGTCGCGGAGTGCACGACGAGGTCGACGCCGTCCTCGAGCGGACGCTGGAGCAGGGGAGTGGCGAAGGTGTTGTCGACGACGACGTAGGCACCGGCCTCGTGCGCGGCGGCGGTGATCGTGGGGATGTCGGCGATCTCGAGGGCCGGGTTGGTGGGCGACTCGAGCCACACCAGCGACGCGTCCGCGCAGGCCGCGACGACCGCGTCGGTGTCGGTGATGTCGACGAGGTGGGCCTTCAGCCGGCCGCGGGCCTCGAGGTCGGCGAGCTGCATGATCGTGCCGGTGTAGCCGTGCCTCGGCACGACGACGGTGCCGTCGGTGCCGACGAGGTCGAGCACCGTCGCCACGGCGGCCAGACCGGAGGCGAAGGTCAGGCAGCGCCCGCCCTCCAGCGCGCCGAGGGCGTCCTCGAGCGCGGTCCAGGTCGGGTTGCCGTAGCGGCCGTACTCCACCTCGCCACCGGCGACATAGGTCGCCGCCATCGTGATCGGCGTGTTCAGCGGTGCGTCCGGGGTGCGGTCGGGGCGGCCCGCGGTGACCGCCAGCGTGCCGAGCCTGAGGGATGAGCCGGGAGAGTCTGCAGCCATGCGCGCCAGCGTAGGTGGATAGGGTCGAGCCGATGAACGAGACCACCCCGCACGAGACCCGCAAGCCCCGCGTCGCCGTCGTCTTCGGCGGGCGTTCCTCCGAGCACGGCATCTCCTGCGTCACCGCCGGCAGCGTGCTGAGCGCCATCGACCGTGAGGCGTACGACGTCGTGCCGGTGGGGATCGCGACCGACGGCCGGTGGGTGCTGGAGGCCGACGAGCCGGCGAGGCTCGCCATTCGCGGCAACGACCTGCCCGAGGTCGACGCGGCCGGTTCGACGGTCGCGCTGATGGGTGCGGCGACGGGGACCGAGCTCGTGGTGACCGATGCGACGAGCGTGCCGTCCGTCATCGGCGAGGTCGACGTGGTCTTCCCGCTGCTGCACGGTCCGTGGGGCGAGGACGGCACCCTGCAGGGGATGCTCGAGATGGCGGGCGTGCGCTACGTGGGGTCCGGCGTCCTCGCCTCCGCGATCGGGATGGACAAGGCCTACATGAAGGTCGTGCTGCAGGCGGCCGGACTGCCGGTGACGCCCGGCATCACGGTCACCCGCACGGAGTGGGAGCAGGACCCGATCGGCGTACGCACCCGCATCGAGGAGCTCGGCTTCCCGTCCTTCGCCAAGCCGGCGCGGGCGGGGTCGAGCATGGGCATCAGCAAGGTGCACGACTCGGGCGAGGTCGAGGACGCCCTGGCGGAGGCCTTCCGCCACGACCCGAAGGTGCTCGTCGAGCAGTCGATGGAGGGCGCGCGCGAGGTCGAGTGCGGCGTGCTCGGCACCGTCGAGGGTCCGCCCGAGACGTCGCGGCCCGGTGAGGTCCGCACCGGCGGGGACCACGAGTTCTACGACTTCGAGGCCAAGTACCTCGCCGACCAGCACACCGAGATCGACATCCCGGCCGACATCGATGCCGAGACCGAGCAGTCGCTGCGGGCGATGGCGGTCCGGGCGTTCGAGGCGCTCTCGTGCGAGGGCCTGGCCCGCGTCGACTTCTTCGTGATGCCCGACGGCTCGCTCGTGATCAACGAGCTCAACACGATGCCGGGCTTCACGCCGACGTCGATGTACCCCCAGCTCTGGGCCGCCTCCGGCCTCACCTATCCCGAGCTGGTGGACCGGCTCGTCCAGCTCGCGCTGCGGCGCGACACCGGCCTGCGCTGAGGGTCAGAGGCAGTCGAGGCCCTTCGCCAGGTGCTCCTTCAGCACCGGCGCCAGCTCGGCCAGCGCCTGGTCGATCCCGTCGGTGCGGTAGCGCGCGGGCACCAGCAGCTCGACGTACGGCGTCCGGGTGAGTGCGATCGGCGTGACGTCGACGCGCAGGTCGCTGAGCTGGTCGTCGGTGACGTACCACCCGACGCCCTTGACGTCACTGCACGTCGCCGTCGGCTCGTAGTCGGCCGGCGCGGGCACACCGCACGTGAGGACGTACGCCGGATCGCCCCACGCCGCGCCCGGTCCACCGTCCGGGTCGACCGAGCGCCGCAGCTCCCCGCCGAGGGTGTCGGGGAGGTCGTCGACCAGCGCCTCGCAGGTCGCGCGGTCGGCGTCGGAGAGGTCGTGGTCGTCGATCCGGACGTCGCCGGACGAGCAGCCGGTGAGGACCCCCGCGAGGAAGAGGAGTGCCGTGGACGCGACGACGCCCCGACCCCACAGGGGGCCGAGGCGTCGGCGTGCGTGCACGTGTGTCGTCAGGTGGCTCAGATGTGGACGACGGGGCAGGTCAGCGTGCGGGTGATGCCGTCGAGGTTCTGGACCTTCGACACCACGAGCTTGCCCAGCTCGTCGACGTTCTTCGCCTCCGCGCGGACGATCACGTCATAGGGACCGGTGACGTCCTCAGCAAGGGTGACGCCGCTCACCTGAGCGATGGCCTTGGCCACGTCTGCGGCCTTGCCGACGTCGGTCTGGATCAGGATGTAGGCCTGGACGACCATCGTGGACTCCTCGGTCTCGTTCATCGGGTGTGACCGGCCCAACCTACCGCGCCACGCGGGCGGGCCGACAGGGGCGGGGTGACTGTCCTCACGGTCCGGGTCTGGTGGGATGGGTCCATGGCTGACGACCCCCGATCGACCTCCGGCGTGACCCTGGACGGCACCTTGGGCGAGGCGGGCGAGTTCGGCCTGATCTCGGAGCTCGTGAAGCTCTTCGAGGGCTCGGTGGAAGGTGACGAGCACGTCCTGGTGGGGCCGGGCGACGACGCCGCCGTGCTGCGCATCAAGCACGGCCACGTCGTGGTCTCGACCGACCTGATGGTCGAGGGCCGCCACTTCCGTCGCGACTGGGCGAGCGCCTCCGACGTGGGGCACCGCGCCGCCGCGCAGAACCTCTCCGACATCAACGCCATGGGCGGCACGGGCCGCCACCTGACGATCGGCCTCGCCGCCCCGGCCGACCTGCCGGTCGAGTGGGCCCTCGACTTCGCCCGCGGCTTCGCCGAGGAGTGCGCGACCGTGGGCGCGACCGTCGTCGGCGGCGACATCACGCGCGCCGACGAGATCGTCATCGCGGTGACCGTGATCGGCCAGTGCACGCAGTCGCCCGTGCTGCGCTCGGGCGCCGAGGTCGGCGACGTCCTCGCGCTGGTGGGTCGCCAGGGCTGGGCGGCCGGGGGACTGGCCGTGCTCGGCCGCGGCTTCCGCTCGCCGCGGGTGCTCGTCGAGGCCTACCGTCGCCCCGAACCGCCGTACGCCGCCGGCCGGCAGGCGGCCGAGGCCGGTGCGACCGCGCTCATCGACGTCTCCGACGGCCTCCTCGCCGAGGCCGGCCACCTCGCGGAGGCGAGCGGTGTCGCGATCGACGTACGCCGTGGCGCCTTCGAGATCCCCGAGCCGCTCACGGCGGTCGGCGCCGCCCTCGGTGCGGACCCGCTGCAGTTCATCCTCGGTGGCGGGGACGACCACGCGCTGCTGGCCACCTTCCCCGACGTCGCGTCGGTGCCGGCCGGGTGGCAGGTCATCGGCGAGGTGCTCGAGGGCTCCGGGGTCACGGTCGACGGGGCGGCGTACGA
The DNA here is from genome assembly GCA_963795095.1 of uncultured Actinomycetota bacterium. Classification (GTDB taxonomy): domain Bacteria; phylum Actinomycetota; class Actinomycetes; order Propionibacteriales; family Nocardioidaceae; genus Nocardioides. Next base: position 111,823 of record CAWCGM010000032.1, read on the forward strand.
CGGCCCGACCGGCTGGACCCACTTCTGACGTCGCCTCGGCCATGAGTCCGTCAGAGACTCACGACCGACTGGGTGGGCGAGTCTGACACTTGGAGGCCTTTGCAACCCCCTCCAAGTGTCAGAGTCCCCGCACGAGCGGGGAGTCCGACAACGAGGCCCACGACAACGACGAAGCCCCCGCCACAACAGTGGCGGGGGCTTCGACGAATGTCTGGGTCAGGTCAGCGGGTGACCTTGCCGGCCTTGAGGCAGCCGGTGCAGACGTTGAGGCGCTTGGGCGTTCCGTTGACGGTCGCCCGGACGCGCTGGATGTTGGGGTTGAAGCGACGCTTCGTGATCTTGCGCGACCAGGGACGGTTGTTTCCGAAGCCCGGCTTCTTGGCGCAGATGTCGCAGACGGCAGCCACCGTGCACTCCGATCCGTTCGAGGTTGATGTGAAGGGCCGGTCGCAGCCGAATGGCGTGCAACAGGCAACCGCAGAAGAGTAGCCGAGGACCGGCGCGGGGATGAAATCGCAGCACGGTCGGACGTACGCACTAACCTGTGGCGCGCACCACAGCCCACCACGACCACCCCCGACTCGACGGAGAGCACACCGACTCGATGGAGCCAGTCACGCACGGGATCACCCTGGACGCGGTTGCCCGGTTCGTCGACATCGCGACCGACGCGCTGTCGGAGGCGCGCGAGGAGATCGACGCCCTCAACGTCTACCCCGTGCCCGACGGCGACACCGGCACCAACATGTTCCTCACCGTCTCCGCCGCCCGCGACGAGCTGCGCGCGGCCCGCGCCGCCGACCCCGACCTCGGGCTCGAGGAGGGCATGGCGCTCCTGGCCCGCGCCGCCCTGATGGGCGCCCGTGGCAACTCCGGGGTGATCCTCAGCCAGATGCTCCGGGCCTACGTCACCCACCTCGCCGGTGCCGACGGTGAGCAGCCCCGCGCGCAGACCATCGCCGCCGCGATGTCGGCGGCCACCGACGCCAGCTACGCCGCGGTCGGTACGCCGGTCGAGGGCACGATCCTCACCGTCGCCCGGGCCGCCTCCGACGCGGCGCTCGCGAGCGCTGAGGGCGGCAACGCACGAGCCCGCGACGTGTTCACCGCCGCTGCGTCGGCCGCCCGCACCGCGCTGTCGAAGACCCCCGAGCAGCTCGACGTGCTCGCCCAGGCCGGCGTCGTCGACGCCGGCGGTCGCGGCCTGACGGTCGTGCTCGACGCGGTGGAGACCACGGCGACCGGCCGGCGGCCGATGCCGTACACCGCTCCGATCGGCACCCACCACATCCGCGTCTCCGGCCCGACCTCAGCAGCGGTCCCCGGCGAGGACCTCACCGAGGACGGTCCGGGCTACGAGGTGATGTACCTCCTCGACGTCGCCCCCGAGCTGGAGGACGACGCGATCGGCGTGCTGCGCGAGCAGCTTGCCGTGCTGGGCGACAGCCTCGTGGTGGTCGGCGGCGACGGTCTCTGGAACGTCCACGTCCACGTCGACGACGTCGGCGCGGCGATCGAGGCCGGCATCACCGCCGGGCGTCCCTACCGGATCCGGGTCACCCACTTCGCCGAGCAGGTCGCCGAGCACCGCCAGAAGCTCTCGACCCGCACCGGCCGCAAGGTCGTCGCGGTGGCCGCAGGTCCGGGACTCACCGAGCTGTTCGAGTCCGCGGGCGCCGTCGTGGTGCCGGGCGGTCCGGGACAGCGGCCCTCCACCGGCCAGCTCCTCGAGGCGATCACGGGATGTGGTGCGGCCGAGGTGGTCGTGCTCCCCAACGACGCCGACACCGTGCGGGCCGCCGAGATCGCTGCGCGCACGGCCGAGGCCGAGCACGCCGTCTCCGTCGAGGTGATCCCGACGCAGGCGCAGGTGCAGGGGCTCGCGGCCATCTCGGTGCACGAGCCCGGCCGCAGCTTCGACGCCGACGTGCGCGAGATGACCGCCACCGCGCGGCACGCCCGCCACGGCGCCGTGACGGTGGCCGCGCGGCAGGCGATCACGATGGCCGGGCCCTGCGAGCCCGGGGACGCCCTCGGCGTCATCGCCGGCGACTTCGCCGTCGTCGGCAGCGACCTCGACGCGGTCGCGACCGACGTCGTCGAGCGGCTGCTCGCGGGTGGCGGCGAGCTGGTCACCATCGTGTCCGGCGAGGGCGGCGTCGAGCTCGCCGAGCGGCTCGCCGCCCACGTCGAGGACGCGCACCCCACGGTCGACGTCGCCGTCCACGACGGTGGCCAGCCGCGCTACCCGCTCCTGGTCAGCGTCGAGTGAGCGGAGCGAGGTAGGAGGCAGCGGTGCCCGCGATCACGCCGGACAGCCCGATCGGGGCGGTCTTCGGCTCCCACCACAAGAAGCGCAAGCTCGCCGAGGAGGGTCTCGGCCTGCGCACGGTCGGCGACCTGCTGCGCCACTTCCCGCGCCGCTACATCGCCGCGACCGAGCTGTCCGAGGTCCCCACGCCCGTCGTCGGCGAGCAGCTGACGATCGTCGGCGAGGTCAGGTCGTGCGAGAGCGCGTCCTTCTTCAGCGGCAACCGCCGCCAGTTCCGTACGACGGTGCGGCTGAGGACCGACGGCCCCGACTTCTCCGTCACCCTGTTCAGCCCCTACCAGAGCCTCGTCGACAAGCACGAGGCCGAGTTCCGGCCCGGCAGCCGGGCGGTCTTCACCGGCAAGGCCAAGCAGTTCCGCGGCAGCTGGCAGCTCGAGCAGCCCCACGGGTTCGCGCTCGACGGCGCCGAGGCCGCGACGATGAGCAAGCTGATGCCCGTCTACCCGCTGACGGCCAAGCTCTACTCGTGGGACCTGCAGAAGGTCGTCACGGCCGCCCTCGACCTGGTCGCCGACGTGCCCGACGTCTTCACGCCCGAGCTGCGCACGCAGTTCGAGCTGCTCGACGTCGTGCAGGCGCTCCGCTGGATGCACGCCCCCGACGAGTGGAGCCAGCTCGGCGCCGCCCAGAAGCGCTTCCGCTTCGAGGAGGCGCTGGTCCTCCAGCTGGTGCTCGCGCGGAGGCGTGCCGCCCACCGCGAGCAGGGCGCGCGCGCCCGCGCCGGCCGCCCCGACGGGATCCTCGCGGCGTTCGACGCACGACTGCCCTTCGAGCTCACCGCCGGCCAGCGCGAGATCGGCGAGCTCGTCGCCGAGGAGCTCGCCCGCGACCACCCGATGAACCGGCTGCTCCAGGGCGAGGTCGGCTCCGGCAAGACCCTCGTCGCGCTGCGCGCGATGCTCCAGGTCGTCGACAGCGGGGGACAGGCCGCCCTCCTGGCACCCACGGAGGTCCTGGCGCAGCAGCACCACCGCTCGATCTCCGCGATGCTCGGCGACCTCGCGCAGGGCGGGATGCTCGGCGGCGCCGCCGACGCGACGAGCGTCGTGCTCCTCACCGGCTCGATGGGCAGGGCCGCCCGGCAGGAGGCGATGCTGAAGATCGTCACCGGCGAGGCCGGGATCATCATCGGCACCCACGCCCTGCTGGAGGACAAGGTGCAGATGGCCGACCTGGGCCTGGTCGTGGTCGACGAGCAGCACCGCTTCGGCGTCGAGCAGCGCGCCGCGCTCACCGACAAGGCCGGCACCCCGCCGCACGTGCTCGTGATGACCGCGACCCCCATCCCGCGCACGGTCGCGATGACGGTGTTCGGCGACCTCGAGACCTCCGTGCTGGCCGAGCTGCCCGCCGGCCGCGCGCCGATCCAGACCAACGTCGTCCCGCTCGCCGACCAGCCCTCGTGGATCGACCGCGCCTGGCAGCGCGTGCGCGAGGAGGTCGAGAAGGGCCACCAGGTCTACGTCGTGTGCCCGCGGATCTCGGGCGACGCCCAGGAGGACGGCGAGACCGACCAGCTCGACCTCGACGACGAGGGCAACGAGGTCCCGCCCAAGCGGGCGCTCGCGGCGGTCGAGGACGTCCACGCCGAGCTGGCCGCCGGGCCGCTCGCCGGGCTGCGGACCGCGATGCTGCACGGCCGGCTGACCGCCGACGCCAAGGACGCGACGATGCGGTCGTTCGCCGCGGGCGAGATCGACGTGCTGGTCGCGACCACCGTGATCGAGGTGGGCGTGGACGTCCACAACGCGACGATGATGGTGCTGCTCGACGCCGACCGCTTCGGCGTCTCGCAGCTCCACCAGCTCCGCGGCCGCGTCGGTCGAGGCGGACTTCCCGGCCTGTGCCTGCTGGTGTCCCACGCCGAGCTGGGCTCGCCGGCCCGCGACCGCCTCGACGCCGTGGCCGCGACCACCGACGGCTTCGAGCTGAGCCGGGTCGACCTCGAGCAGCGCCGCGAGGGCGACGTCCTCGGGGCCAGTCAGTCAGGTTTTCGTTCAGGACTCGTCACACTTCGCGTACTCCGGGACGAGAAGACCATCATCCGTGCCCGGGAGGCCGCGGAGGCGTTACTCTCCGATGACCCCGGGCTCACCCGGGCGCCCGACCTCGCCGCTGCGGTGGCCGAGGTCGAACGTTCAGCAGCCTCGGCCTACCTGGACAAGGGCTGAATGGAGAAGGGCTGACCACGGGGAATGACTCGCATCATCGGGGGAACGGCGGGCGGGCGGCGTCTGGAGACGCCGCGCGGCCAGTCGACCCGACCCACCAGCGACCGGGTGCGCGAGGCCCTCTTCTCGGCGATCGAGGCGCGCACCGGCTCGCTCGACGGCCTCCGCTTCCTCGACCTCTACGCCGGGTCGGGCGCGGTCGGCCTCGAGGCCCGCTCCCGCGGGGCAGGTGTGGTCACGCTCGTCGAGCAGGACCGGCGTACGGCCGCGCTGATCACCCGCAACGCCGCCGCGCTCGGCTTCTCGCGCGCCCGGGTCGTCTCGGCCTCGGTGGCGACCGTCCTGCAGTCCCCGCCGGCCGCGCCCTACGACCTGGTGTTCTCCGACCCGCCCTACCCGACGCCGGACGAGGACGTCGACGCCGACCTCGTCGCGCTCGTCGCGCACGGCTGGCTCGTGCCGGGCGCCCTCGTCGTCGTCGAGCGGGCGACCAAGCGCACCCAGCTGACCTGGCCCGACGGGATCGTCGAGGAGCGCACGAAGCGCTACGGCGAGACCACGCTTTGGTACGGTCACGCCACCCCCGCCGCTTGATGCAGACCTGAAGGAGAGCCGTGCGCCGCGCTGTCTGCCCCGGGTCCTTCGACCCGGTGACCAACGGCCACCTCGACATCGTCTCCCGGGCCGCGAGGCTCTTCGACGAGGTCGTCGTCGCCATCGGCACCAACATGTCCAAGAGCCGTCTCTTCACGCCCGACGAGCGGATCGCGATGCTCGAGGAGGCCACCGCCGCGATCCCGCCACGTGCGGGTGTCGGGCTTCGAGGGACTCATCGTCGACTTCTGCCGCGAGATCGACGCGGTCGCGATCGTCAAGGGACTGCGCGGCTCCGGGGACTACGAGTACGAGCTGCCGATGGCGCAGATGAACTCGCACCTCACCGACGTCGAGACCGTCTTCCTCCCCGGTGCCGTCGGCAACGCGTTCGTCTCCTCCAGCCTGATCAAGGAGGTCGCGGCGCTCGGTGGCGACGTACGCGGTCTCGTCCCGGACGCGGTGCACGACCAGCTCGTGCAGCGCCTGGCCGAGCGTCGGGCTGACCGCGGCCGACCAGCTCGACGCACCCGTTTTGCCCCGTCACACGGCGACGGATACGATTCTCCGGTTGTGTCTGTGTCCAGAAACAGGAGTTCGTCTTGACCAGCCTGGACCCGAGGGCGCCGCTCGTGCTTGACACTCGCGAGCTCGGCCGCCGCCCGGGGTCCCAGCGTGAAGTCGAGCTCACGGTTCCGGCGCCGGCACAGCTTGGTATCGAAGTCCTCAGTGTCCCCGAGGGTGCGCCGGTCGAGCTCGACCTGCGCCTCGAGGCGGTCATGGAGGGCGTGCTGCTCACGGGCACGGCCACGGCCACGCTCGCGGGGGAGTGCGTGCGGTGCCTGCAGCCCATCGAGGACGAGATCTACGTGGACCTGCAGGAGCTCTACGTCTACCCCGACCAGCACGACAAGGCCGCTGAGCACGACGACAGCGACCTCGACGACGAGACCAGCCGGCTCGAGGACGACCTGCTCGACCTCGAGCCCCTGCTGCGGGACGCGGTGGTGCTCGCACTGCCGTTCCAGCCGCTGTGCATGGACGATTGCCCGGGGTTGTGCACCGAGTGTGGTGCGCGGCTCGCCGACGATCCGGACCACGCGCACGACGCGCCGATCGACCCGCGCTGGGCAGGGCTCCAGGAGCTCACGCAGGACCAGCAGGACTGACACCAGACTGACCACTCGCCCGGGGCACCCCGGACGATGCACGCCAACTGATTCACAGGAGACCACCATGGCTGTTCCGAAGCGGAAGATGTCGCGCAGCAACACGCGTCACCGCCGTTCGCAGTGGAAGGCCGTCGCGCCGTCCCTCGCGACGTGTGCCAACCCCGCCTGCGGCGCCAAGCACCTCCCGCACCGTGCGTGCGGCCAGTGCGGCCAGTACGGCGCCAAGGCCGACCGTCGCCAGGTTCTCTGACGACGTCCGCTGAGCACCGACGAGCTCCGCGCAGCGCTCGGTGATCCGGTCCTGGATCCCGAGCTGCTGCAGCGTGCTCTGACGCACCGCTCGTTCGCCTACGAGAACGGGCAGATCCCGACCAACGAGCGCCTGGAGTTCCTCGGCGACTCGGTGCTCGGGATCGTGGTGACCGAGACGCTCTACCTCGCCCACCCGGACTTCTCCGAGGGCCGGCTGGCCAAGCTGCGCGCCGCCGTGGTCAACGCCCGCGCGCTGGCCGACGTCGCCCGCGAGATCGAGCTCGGCCAGCACATCATGCTCGGCCGCGGCGAGGAGACCACCGGCGGCCGCGACAAGGCCTCGATCCTCTCCGACACCGTCGAGGCGGTGATCGGCGCGATCCACCTCAGCGGTGGCATCGACGAGGCCGCCAAGGTCATCCACCGGCTCTTCGACCCGGTGATGGAGGCCGCCGCGTCCATGGGCGCCGGCCTCGACTGGAAGACCTCCCTCCAGGAGCTCTCCGCCAACCTCGGGCCTCGGCGTCCCGGAGTACCTCATCGAGGACGACGGCCCCGACCACATGAAGACCTTCGTCGCGCGCGTCCGCGTCGGCGAGCTCGTCCTCGGCAACGGCAACGGCCGCTCCAAGAAGGAGGCCGAGCAGGGCGCCGCCGAGACGGCGTACAGCGAGATCCGGGCCTCCCACCCGGTGCCCGACGCCGCCGACCGTCGACTGAGCCGACCGCCCCGTGCCCGAGCTCCCCGAGGTCGAGGTCGTCCGCGCCGGCCTCGAGCGCCACGTCGTCGGCAGCACCATCGACGTCCGTCGAGGTGCTGCACCCCCGGCCCGTACGCCGTGACCTCCGCGGCCCGTCCGGCTTCGCCGCCGCGCTGGTCGGGCGCCGCATCGAGGCCGTCCGTCGCCGCGGCAAGTACTTCTGGCTCGCCCTCGACAACGGTGACGCCCTCCTCGGCCACCTCGGCATGAGCGGCCAGATGCTGCTCCACGAGCCCGGCGCCCCTCGACGAGCGGCACCTGCGGGTGCGCTTCGGCCTGTCACGTCCCGCACGGTCGACCCCTCGAGATGCGCTTCGTCGACCAGCGGATGTTCGGCGGCCTCGCCGTGTCCGCCGGCGGCGCCGAGCTGCCGACCGAGATCGTCCACATCGCCCGCGACCCGATCGACCCGGAGTTCGACGACGCCGAGTTCGTGCGCCGCGCGCGACGGCGTACGTCCGCGATCAAGCGGCTGCTGCTCGACCAGGGACTCATCTCCGGCGTCGGCAACATCTACGCCGACGAGGCGCTGTGGCGCGCGAGGCTGCACGGCGAGCGACCGGGCGACCGGCTCACCGGTCCGGTGCTGCGCGAGCTGCTCGGCCACGTCCGCGCCGTGATGGGGGAGGCGCTCGCGCAGGGCGGCACGTCCTTCGACGCGCTCTACGTCAACGTCAACGGCGAGTCCGGCTACTTCGACCGCTCGCTCGACGCCTACGGCCAGGAGGGCCACCCGTGCCGGCGCTGCGGCACCCCGATCCGCCGGGTCGCCTTCATGAACCGCTCGTCGTTCTTCTGCCCGCGCTGCCAGCGGCCGCCGCGGAGGCGAGCAGGCTGAGGCGTTGACCCGGACGGCAGCGCGGTGGGACTCTTGGAGACGGCCGGTTCGCCGGCCGGAAGCTCACCGAATCACGTCCGAGAGGCTCCCCATGGCCAAGGCGCTGTTGGGTCATCGTGAACAGCGACGTGCGCACCACCGCCGTCCTCACCGTCGAGAACCGCCGGCTCCGGCGTCGGGTCGAGGACCTCGAGGCGCTGGTCCTGCGGCTCCAGGCCGACAACGACCGGCTCGCGGCGGCCGACCGGGACGCCCGCGAGGCCGCTCGCGCGGCCGAGGACCTGCAGCCCGCCTGATATCCACCTGCGTCGCGGGCCTCGCGCTCGCCTAGGCTCCCGTGCTTGTGAGCCGACTCGTCGAGACCGTCTTCCCGGCGCGTCTCGGCCACGGGTTCCGCTGGCTCGTCGGCTCGTCGTGGGTGACCAACCTCGGCGACGGCGTGCTCATCGCAGCCGGCCCGCTGCTCGTCGCCTCGCAGACCCGCAACCCGGTCCTGGTGTCGTCGGCCATGCTGGCGCTGCAGGCGCCGTGGCTGGTCTTCGGGCTGTTCGCCGGGCGCGCTGGCCGACCGGCTCGACCGCCGGCGCGTGATCATGGTCGCCAACCTCGTGCGCGGGCTCGTCCTCGCGATGCTGTGCGCGGTGATCGCCACCGGCCACGTGAACATCGGCATCGTGCTCGGGGCGATGGTCGCGCTCGGCACGGCCGAGGTCTTCGTCGACGCGACCGCCGGCACGCTGACGCCGATGCTGGTCGACAAGAGCGACCTCGGCATCGCCAACTCCCGCCTGATGGCCGGGATGATCACCGGCAACCAGCTGGTCGGGCCCGCGGTCGGCGCGCTGCTGTTCTCCGTCGGGATGGTCGTCCCGTTCTCGGTGACCGTCGTCTGCATCGTCGTCGGCGTCCTGCTGGTGTCGCGCATCGGCACGCCGCCGGGCGCGGTGCGCGAGCACGTCGACACCCACGTCCGGCAGGACATCGCCGACGGCGTCCGGTGGCTGATGGGCAACCCGCCGGTGCGCACGCTGGCGATCATCATCGTCGTCTTCAACGTCACCTGGGCCGCGCCGTGGTCGGTCCTGGTGCTCTGGGCGCTCGAGCGGGTCGGCATCGACGAGGCCGGCTTCGGCCTGCTGACCACCGCGTCCGCGCTCGGCGGGCTGCTCGCCACGTTCTCCTACGGCTGGCTCGAGAAGCGGGTGCCGCTGGCCACGCTGATGCGCACCGTGCTGCTGTGCGAGGTGCTCTTCCACCTCGCGATGGCGCTGACCACCTCGCCGTGGGCGGCGTACCCGCTCATGTTCTTCTTCGGGGCGTACGCCTTCGTGTGGGGCACGCTCTCGTGGACCGTCCGGCAGCGCGCGGTGCCCGACGCGAGCTCCAGGGCCGCGTCGGCTCGGTCTACATGATCTGCGTGATGGGCGGCATGCTCGTCGGCTCGCTGCTCGGCGGCCTGATCGCGAGCACGTGGGGGCTCACCGCGCCGTGGTGGTTCGCCTTCGTCGGCGCCGGGCGTGACGCTGGCGCTGGTGTGGCGATCGCTCGAGCAGATCGCCCACGCCGACGAGACGACCGCGGCAGCCACCTGACGACCACCTGACCTCACGGGGCACCGGATGGTTCGATGGGCGGATGGACTCCCTCGCCGAGCTCGTCGACGCCCTGCCGGCCGGAGTGGTCGCGACCGACCCGGCCACGCTGGAGAACTACCGCTACGACTGGTCGCGGGACACCGGCGCCGGGACACCCGTCGCGGTCGTGCGGGCCGAGGACGCGAGCCAGGTGCAGGCCGCGGTGCGGTGGGCAGCGGCGTACGACGTCCCGGTGGTGCCGCGCGGTGCCGGGTCGGGCCTCTCGGGCGGGGCGAGCGCCGTCGACGGCGGGATCGTGCTGAGCCTCGAGCGGATGCGCGCCATCGAGATCGACACCGACTGCCAGGTCGCCGTCGTCGAGCCGGGCGCCTTCAACGCCGAGGTGAAGGCGGCCTCGAAGGAGCACGGCCTCTGGTACCCGCCCGACCCGTCGTCGTTCGAGATCTGCTCGATCGGCGGCAACGTCGCCACCAACGCCGGCGGGCTGTGCTGCGTGAAGTACGGCGTGACCACCGACTACGTGCTCGGCCTCGACGTCGTGCTCGCCGACGGCACGCTCATCACCCTCGGCGGCAAGCGCATCAAGGACGTCGCCGGGCTCTCGCTGGTCAAGCTGTTCGTCGGCTCCGAGGGGACGCTCGGCATCGTCACCCGCGCGATCCTCCGGCTGGTGCCGCAGCCGCTGCCGCCGGCGACGCTGGTGGCGTCCTTCGCGTCCGTGGTGGCTGCGGCGGAGGCCGTCGTCGCCGTACGCCGCACGCTGCGGCCCTCGATGATGGAGCTGATGGACCGGGCCACGATCAACGCGGTCGAGGACTTCGCGCCGCGCGGCCTCGACCGCACCGCGGGCGCCCTGCTGGTCGTGCAGTCCGACGCCCCGGGCGACGCCCGCGACGGCGGAGATCGCCGTCGTCGAGGCGGCCTGCGAGGCGGCCGGCGCGACCGAGGTCGTGGTGACCGACGACCCGGCGGAGGGGGAGATGTTCGTCGAGGCCCGACGGCTGGCCTTCCCGGCGGTCGAGGCGCGCGGCGCCCTGCTGCTCGAGGACGTCGGCGCGGCCGTGCCGCTGCTGCCCGACCTGCTCGCCGCGGTGGAGGAGATCGCCCGCGTGCACGACGTCGAGATCCCGACCGTCGCCCACGCCGGCGACGGCAACACCCACCCGATCATCGTGTACGCGCCCGGCGACGCCGACTCCGAGCGGCGGGCCCGGCTCGCCTTCGACGACATCCTGCAGGCGGCCATCCGGCTCGGCGGCACGATCACCGGCGAGCACGGCGTCGGTCGCACCAAGAAGGCCGCGCTGCCCGACCAGCTCGGCGAGGACGTGATGGCGCTGTCCCGGCGGATCAAGGACGCCCTCGACCCGGCGGGCATCCTCAACCCGGGGCGGTGCTGTGAGGCCGGCCGGTCGTCTACGGTCGGTCGCATGATCCGCGAGCGCCACCTCTTCGGTCCCGGTCCCTCCAACCCCTACCCGGAGGCGACCCGCGCCCTGGCCGAGCCGTTGCTCGGCCACCTCGACCCGGAGTTCCTCCGGATCATGGACGAGACGTGCGACATGCTCCGCACGGTCTGGGGCACCGACAACTCGCGCACGCTCCCGCTCAGCGCCACCGGCTCGGCCGGCATGGAGGCGGCGTTCGTCAACACCGTGCACCCCGGCGACGTGGTCGTCGTGGCGGTCAACGGCCTCTTCGGCCAGCGGATGACCGACGTCGCCGCCCGCTGCGGCGCCGAGGTCGTCGCGGTCGAGCACGAGTGGGGACAGCCGGTCGACGTCGAGCGCGTCCTCGCGGCCCACGACTCGCCGGCGATCATCGCCGCGGTCCACGCCGAGACCTCGACGGGCGTGCGCTCCGACATCGCCGCGCTCGGGGCCGGCAAGGGCGACGCCCTGCTGGTCACCGACGCCGTCACCTCCATCGCCGGCATCGAGCTGCGCGCCGACGACTGGGGCGTCGACGTCGGCTACGCCGGCACCCAGAAGTGCCTCGGCGTCGCCCCGGGCCTCGCGCCGTTCACGATCAACGACCGCGCCTTCGAGCGCCGCGTCGAGAAGCCGCGCTCGTGGTACCTCGACCTCGGCATGCTCGGCGGCTACGTCGGCGAGGCAGGCCAGCAAGGGCGGGCCAGCGCACCTACCACCACACCGCGCCCACCGCGATGGTCGCCAGCCTCCACGCCGGGCTCACCCGGATCCTCGACGAGGGCCTCGACGCCGTGTGGGCGCGCCACCAGGCCGCCGGCGACGCGCTGCAGGCGGGACTCGAGGAGATGGGCCTCGAGCTCTTCGCCGCCGAGGGCAGCCGGCTCCCCGAGCTGACCACGGTCAAGGTGCCCGAGGGCGTCGACTCGGCGGCCGTGCGGCGCGAGCTGCTGGAGGCCTACGACATCGAGATCGGCGCCGGCGCCGGGGCGTACGCCTCCACGGTGTGGCGCATCGGCCTGATGGGTCGCAACGCCCGCCCCGACGCGGTCCTGCTGGTGCTGGCAGCGCTGAAGGACGTGCTGGGTCGTGAGTGAGCTGTCGCTCCGACCGATGTCGCAGGAGGAGTACGTCGTCTGGCGCGAGCGCTCCGAGCGCGAGTACGCCGCCGACATCGCCGTCGCGCGCGACCTCGACCCGGACGCCGCCCTCGCGCAGTCGGCGGGCGAGTTCGCCTCCTTGCTGCCCGACGGCCTGGCGAGCCCGGACATGCACCTGTTCACCGCGTGGCGTGGACGAGGGAGCGGACGACGAGCCGGTCGGCATCGGCTGGTTCGAGCTGCGCCGCCGCGCGTCCGGCACCTCGGCCTGGATCTTCGACATCCGCCTCGACGGGGACCGCCGCGGACAGGGCCTGGGGCGCGCCCTGCTCGACGCGCTGCACGACGCCGCCCGCGGGCTCGGGGCCTCGTCGATGACCCTCAACGTCTTCGGCGACAACCCCACCGCGATCCGGCTCTACGAGACGTCGGGCTACACCGTCACGGCGCAGCAGATGAAGCGGGACCTCTGACTCAGCCCAGCCGGGCGACGGCGGCCTCGCCCAGCGCGAGGACCCGCGAGCGCGGTGGGCGGATGTCGGTGTAGCTGACGTCGAGCACCGACACGGTCCGCCCCACCCGTACGACGAGCACGCGTCGCCAGTCGGCGAAGCCGTCCTGCACCCAGCAGATCAGCATCCCGGCGGACTCGTCGCCCACGCGCGGCGGCAGCCACGCACGGTTCTTCAGGGTGACGTCGCCGCCCTCGCCGTCGTCGGTGGCGACGTTGCCGACGCAGTGCTTGCTGAAGTGCCGGTAGCGCTGGACCAGCGCCCGCGCCTCGGCCACGGTGCGGAACCGGACGACGTTCTGGTCGATCAGCGACGACCGAGCGCCGGCGGACGCCGGGGGAGACGCTGCCGAGGATCCGGCTGGTGCCGCGCACCGCCTGGCCCTGGTCCTCGCAGCCGCGCGGCGCGAAGACCGGGGAGCGCAGCGTGATGCGGCAGCGGCTCGCGCATGTCGGGGTAGACCGCCTCGTAGTCGGCGAGCGTGAGCAGGTGCTCCCGCGCCGACCGGCGCGGGCGCGGCCGCGACCACGGGCGCGCGGGGCGAGGAGGGCCCCGAGGGCCGCCAGCACGGAGAGGGTCGACGAGAGGGTCCGGCGCATGCTCCAGCATGGCGGCGTGGCACGCCCACGCGCAACGCCTCCACCCGGCGTCGGTGTCGTAGGGTGGGCGCCGCTGAGCTTCCCCAGTTTTCAGTGACCATTCCTGACCGGCGAGGAGCCCGCGTTGTACCTGAAGAGCCTGACCCTCAAGGGGTTCAAGTCCTTCGCGTCCTCGACGACCATGCAGCTCGAGCCGGGCATCACCTGCATCGTCGGTCCCAACGGGTCGGGCAAGTCCAACGTCGTCGACGCCCTCGCCTGGGTGATGGGCGAGCAGGGCGCCAAGAGCCTGCGCGGCGGCAAGATGGAGGACGTCATCTTCGCCGGCACGTCCGGCCGCCCGCCGCTCGGTCGCGCCGAGGTGCAGCTGACCATCGACAACTCCGACGGCGCGCTGCCGATCGACTACGCCGAGGTCACGATCAGCCGCACGATGTTCCGCAACGGCGGCTCGGAGTACGCCATCAACGGCAGCAGCTGCCGGCTGCTCGACGTGCAGGAGCTGCTCAGCGACTCCGGCATCGGCCGCGAGATGCACGTGATCGTCGGGCAGGGCCAGCTCGACTCGATCCTGCACGCGACGCCGGAGGACCGCCGCGGCTTCATCGAGGAGGCCGCGGGCGTCCTCAAGCACCGCAAGCGCAAGGAGAAGGCGCTCCGCAAGCTCGACGCCACCGACGGCAACCTGACCCGCCTCGCCGACCTGCTCTCCGAGATCCGCCGCCAGCTCAAGCCGCTCGGCCGGCAGGCCGAGGTGGCCCGCCAGGCCCAGACCGTGCAGGCCGACGTGCGCGACGCCCGGGCCCGGCTGCTCGCCGACGACCTCGTCACCGCCCGCACCGCCCTCGAGTCGGAGCTCGCCGACGAGACCGTCCTGCTGGAGCGCCGCCAGGAGGTCGAGGCCGCCGTCACCGCCGGTCGCGAGCAGGAGTCCCGCCTCGAGGCCGCGCTGCGCGACGACCTGCCCCGGCTCGCCGCGGCGCAGGAGACCTGGTTCGCCCTGTCGGGGCTCAAGGAGCGCCTGCGCGGCACCGCGTCCCTGGCCGACGAGCGGATCCGCAACGCCGCCGGTGCGGCCGACGGCGACTCGGTCGACTCGGGCCGCGACCCCGACGAGCTCGAGGCCCAGGCCGAGCGCGTGCGCGAGCAGGAGGCCGAGATCGCGGCGCAGGTCGAGCAGCAGCGCACCTCGCTCGACGCCGCCGTCGTCGCCAAGCGTGCCGCCGAGGAGGCCGCGGCCGAGGAGGAGAAGCGCATCGCCGGCCTCCAGCGTGCGGCCGCCGACCGTCGCGAGGGCCTGGCCCGGCTCACCGGCCAGGTCAACGCGCTGACGTCGCGCTCCGAGGCCGCCGACGCCGAGATCCAGCGCCTCACCGACGCCCGCGAGGAGGCCGCCACCCGCGCCGAGCGCGCCCAGCGCGACTTCACCGCGCTCGAGACCAAGGTCGCCGGCCTCGACGCCGGCGAGGAGGGCCTCGACTCCGAGCACGAGGAGGCGGTGGCCGCCCTCGACGAGGTCGACGAGCAGCTCGCCAGGGCCCGCGACGACGCCCAGCAGTCCGACCGCGAGCGGGCCGGGCTGGTCGCCCGCCGCGACGCCCTCGAGATCGGCCTCAACCGCAAGGACGGCGCCGGCGCCCTGCTCGCCGCGACCGACACGGTCGACGGGCTGCTCGGCTCCGTCGCCGCGCTGCTCGACGTCGACCACGGCTACGAGACCGCGGTCGCCGCCGCGCTCGGCTCCGCCGCCGACGCCGTGGTGGTCGCCGACGCAGCAGCCGCGGTCCAGGCGATCACCCACCTCAAGGACGACGACCTCGGTCGCGCGGGCCTGCTGCTCGGCGGTGCACCGGCCGCCGAGCGCGACTGGCCGCAGCTGCCCGACGGGGTGACCTACGCCGTCGACGTGGTGTCCGCGCCCGACGACGTACGCCCTGCGCTGGCGCGGCTGCTGCACCAGGTCGCGGTCGTCGACGACCTGCCCGCCGCCCGGCGCCTGGTCGCCGACCTGCCCGACGTCGTCGCGGTGACGCGCGAGGGCGACCTGCTCGGGTCGCACTTCGCGGCGGGCGGCTCCAGCAGCCAGCCCAGCCTCATCGAGATCCAGGCGGCGGTCGACGAGGCCACCACCCGGCTCGCCGAGGCCACCGCCACGACCGAGCGGCTCGGCTTCGAGATCTCCCGCCTCGAGGCGACCCGCCACGACGCCCTCAAGCGCGTCGACGTCGCCCTCGCCAAGCTCCACGAGTCCGACGCCACGCTGGCCGCGGTCGCCGAGGAGCTCGGCCAGTACGGCTCCCAGGCCCGCGCCGCCAAGGGCGAGGCCGACCGGCTCGAGCGGGCGATCACCACCGCCCGCGAGGCCCGCGAGGCCGACCTCGCCGGCCTGGCCGAGCTCCAGGCCCGCCTCGCGGCCGCCGAGGACGTCACCGACGAGGAGCCCGACACCTCCGAGCGCGAGCGGCTCGCCGAGGCGGCCCGCGAGGCCCGCCAGCGCGAGATGGACGCCCGGCTCGCGCTGCGCACCGCCGAGGAGCGCGCCCGCGCCCTCCACGGCCGCGCCGACTCGCTGCTCCGCGCCGCCCAGGCCGAGCGCGAGTCGCGGGCCCGGGCCGCCGAGCGTCGCGAGCGGCTGATCCGCGAGGGCCGCGCCGCCCAGGCCGTGTCGGTCGCCGTGCGGGTCGTCCTCCACGAGCTCGAGCGCTCCGTGATGCTGGCCGCCGACGAGCGCGCGGCGGTCGAGGAGTCGCGGCAGGGGAGCGAGCAGCAGCTGATGGCCGTGCGCACCTCGCTGCGCGACCTCGGCCGCGAGCACGACGAGCTGGTCAGCTCGGTGCACCGCGACGAGATGGCCCGCACGCAGCAGAAGATGCGCATCGAGCAGCTCGAGGAGCGTGCGCTCGAGGAGCTCGGCCTCGACCCCGACGGGCTCGTCGGCGACTACGGCCCGGAGACCCTCGTCCCGTTCAGCGGCGAGGTGCCCGAGGGCGAGGACGTGCCCGAGCCGACGGCGTACGTCCGCGAGGAGCAGGTCAAGCGGCTCCGCACCGCCGAGCGCGCCGCTGTCGATGCTCGGGCGGGTCAACCCGCTCGCGCTGGAGGAGTTCTCGGCGATGGAGGAGCGGCACAAGTTCCTCACCGAGCAGCTCGAGGACCTGCGCCGCACCCGCAAGGACCTCCTCGACATCGTCCGCGAGGTCGACGCCCGCGTCGAGCAGGTCTTCACCGAGGCCTACGCCGACGTCGAGAAGGCCTTCGACCAGACCTTCACCCGGCTGTTCCCCGGTGGCGAGGGCCGGCTCGTGCTCACCAACCCCGACGACATGCTCAACACGGGCATCGAGGTCGAGGCGCGCCCGGCGGGCAAGAAGGTCAAGCGGCTCTCGCTGCTGTCCGGTGGCGAGCGCTCGCTGGTGGCCGTCGCCTTCCTGGTGTCGCTGTTCAAGGCACGCCCGTCGCCGTTCTACATCCTCGACGAGGTCGAGGCGGCGCTCGACGACACCAACCTCGGCCGCCTGCTCCAGATCTACGAGGAGCTCCGCGAGAACTCCCAGCTCCTGGTGATCACCCACCAGAAGCGCACGATGGAGGTCGGCGACGCGCTCTACGGCGTCACCATGCGCGGCGACGGCGTGTCCGCGGTGATCAGCCAGCGGTTGCGCGACGCGGAGTCGGCGTGAGCGGGAGTCGGGCCGACCGACCCGCCCGCGCCGACTACGTCGCCTGGCGCACCGCCACCACGCGCTGGCGCGACGACGACGCCTACGGCCACCTCAACAACGCGACCTACTACGAGCTGTTCGACACCGCGGTCAACGCCTACCTCTACGAGGCGACCGGCGTCGACGTGCGGGCGCTGCCCGGAGATCGGCGTCGTCGCCGAGACGGGGTGCCGCTACTTCCGCGAGATCGGCTTCCCCGAGCCGATCGAGATGGGCCTCGTCGTCGACAAGGTCGGCACGAGCTCGATCGTCTACCGGATCGGCCTGTTCCAGGGGCCGTCGGAGGAGGCGGCGGCCGAGGGGCGGTTCGTCCACGTCTACGTCGACAACACCCACGGCGCGGGCGCCCGGCCGGTCACCCCGATCCCCGACGTCGTCCGCGCGGCCGTCGTACGCCTGCAGCGCCGGCGGCGTGAGCATCACCTCGACGCGACACGGTGAGCCGAGGATGCGGATCCGGGCGCGTGCGCTGTGCGACGGTGGAGCGAGTCAGCAAGACCCCCCTCGGAGAGGCTCACTCCATGCTCGCGATCGTCCTGATGATGACCCTCGGCGTGCTCGTCGCCGGTGCCGTGGCGGTCTACGTCGCCTACCCGCACCGCGGTGAGGACATCCCCGTGGTGCCGCAGCTCGGCGACGCGATGCGCAAGGGCGTCGACGCCCTCCCGACGCTCGAGGACTCCGAGTCGCGCGTCTGACGCCTCCGGGTCCGCACGGCGTGGCACTCCCGCGAGGGGCCGCGACGCACTAGCGTGCCCAGCGTGACCGAGTCACGCCAGCGCCGAAGGACGTCTCGAGGGCCTACTGCGCGGCCTGTGGCACCACCGTGTCACGGGAGTTCCGGCGTGGTCCGGACGGGCGACCGCACGTCAAGTGCCCCCGCTGCGGCAGCCTGGAGCGCCACCGGTTCCTCTCGCTGCTGCTCGGCGTCCTCGCCCCGGAGCTGCGCGACCTCGACACCGTGGTGGAGATCGGTCCGTCGCGGCAGTCCACCGTCCTCATCGACCAGCTCGGCGCGCGTCGCCGCATCGGCCTCGACTTCGGCTACGACGGTCGCGAGGTCGATGCCCTCGCGTGCCTGACGCGGCTGCCGCTGCGCGACGCGTCGGTCGACCTGCTCGTCTGCTACCACGTGCTCGAGCACGTGCCCGACGACGCCGCTGCGATGCACGAGATCGCGCGGGTGCTGAGCCCGCGGGGCATCGCGCTCCTGCAGGTGCCGATCCGGATGGGCGTCCTGACCGAGGAGGACCCGGAGGCGCCGCCCGAGGAGCGGCTGCGCCGGTTCGGCCAGGTCGACCACGTGCGGTGGTACGGCGACGACTTCGACTCGCGCCTGTCCGCGGCCGGCCTGTCGTCCGTGCGGGTCACCCCGCCGGCGCTCCTCGGCGAGGCCGCCGTCGAGTGGTTCCACCTGATGCCGCACGAGATGGTCTGGGTCGCCCGTCCCGGCAAGGAGGTGGCCGCGCCCGATGCTCGCGGGCGGTCCCGCATCGGGTCTCACCGCTGCCTTCGACGCCCTGCTGACCGACCTCGCGCTGACGCGCGCGAAGGTCGACCGGGCACGCGCCCGCGGCGACCGGCTGGCCGCCCAGCGCGACGCCCTGCTGGCGCGGCTGGGGGCCGTGCGTCCGCGCCGCAGCGCCGAGGTGGTCACCCGCCTCCGGCGCGCCGCGCACCTGTGATGGGATTGCCCGCATGGCTGACTGGCTCTATCTGATCATCGGCATCGCCGTCGTCGGCGTCCTCACGCTCGCGGGGCTGCTGACCTCCGGCCGCCGCCGCAAGGGCGACCTGCCCGCAGCGGGCGGCACCGACGTCATCGCCCCGCCGCCCACCGACGCGCGACACCGCTGTCGAGGCGCCGCCGGAGCCGGCCGTCGAGACCGCTCCGGCCGAGCGGACCGTCGAGAAGCCGGAGGGTACGGCGTCGCGGCTGGTGCGGCTGCGCCAGCGGCTCTCGCGCTCGCAGGGCGGCCTCGGCCAGGGCCTGCTCGCACTGCTGAGCCGCGACAAGCTCGACGAGGACACCTGGGAGGCGATCGAGGACACCCTCCTCACCGCCGACGTCGGCGTGGCGCCGACCCAGGCCCTGGTGGAGAGGCTGCGCACCCGGCTGCGGGTCGAGGGCGGGCAGGCACCCGACGCGCGCAAGGTGCTCCGTGAGGAGCTCATCGAGCTCGTCGGCACCGACATGGACCGCCGCGTCCAGGTCACCGGCACCGACGGCAAGCCCGGCGTGGTGCTCGTGGTCGGCGTCAACGGGGCCGGCAAGACCACCACGGTCGGCAAGATCGCCCGGATCCTCGTCGCCGAGGACCTCTCGGTCACGCTCGGCGCGGCCGACACCTTCCGCGCCGCCGCCGTCGACCAGCTGGCCACGTGGGGCGAGCGCGTCGGCGTCGAGGTCGTCCGCGGGCCCGAGGGCGGCGACCCCGCCAGCGTGGCCTTCGAGGCGGTCAAGCACGGCATGGAGGACGGCATCGACACGGTCCTCATCGACACCGCCGGCCGCCTGCAGAACAAGGCCGGCCTGATGGACGAGCTCGGCAAGATCAAGCGCGTCGTCGAGAAGCAGGCCCCGGTGACCGAGGTGCTCCTCGTCCTCGACGCCACCACCGGCCAGAACGGCCTCATCCAGGCCCGCGTCTTCAGCGAGATCGTCGACGTCACCGGCATCGTCCTGACCAAGCTCGACGGGTCCGCCAAGGGCGGGATCGTCGTGCAGGTGCAGCGCGAGCTCGGCGTACCCGTCAAGCTCGTCGGTCTCGGCGAGGGCCCCGACGACATGGCCCCCTTCGACGCGGCCGCCTTCGTCGACGCCCTGCTCGGCTGAGGCGCCACCGAGTCGGCGCTCGTGCGTGCAGTGATCCCCGGCTGAGCCGGCGCGATCGGCTGAACATGTCAGCGCCGTGCACGGGCGCGACATGTTCAGCGAGACGCGCCGACCGCGGTGACCGGCGGACTCGACGCGCCGGTCAGGAGCGGGCGAGGATGCGGCGTACGGCGTCGTCGACGAGGGTCTCGGCACGCTTGTCGAAGCTGTGCTCGGCGATCACCCGCTCGGCGATGACGCGGCGGGCGTCGTCGTCGGGGAACGCCTCGTAGGGCGGCTGCACCAGGCGGGCGAGCTCGTGCTCGTTGTCGAAGGGGATGCACGAGGCCGCCGAAGATCTCGAGCCCGTCGATCCGGTCGCTGAGGATGCGCGCACCGCACGCGGCGGCGTCGAAGAGCCGGTTGGAGGCGAAGCTGTCGCGGCGCATGTCGAGGTGGTGGTCGTTGAGGACGATCCCGGCCGAGGCGTAGAGCACGCCGACCTCGCGGTTGTCGACGCCGCCGGAGGCGATCTGCTCGCGCTCGACGAACTCGGTCCAGTCGTTGCCGTGGAGGGTGAGGTCGGCGCCGATGGCGAGCGCGCTGCGGACCGCGTAGCGGTAGACGCCGCGCGAGTTGCCGACGAACAGCAGCGCCGGTCCGGTGTCGGGCTCGGCCCGGTCGGGGTGGAACCACCGGGTGTCGGTGCACTGGAGCAGCGGCTCGATCGTGGTGCCCCACTCGCGGGTCATCCGCTCCGACCAGCTCGTGCTGGCGGCGTACACGTGGTCGAAGCCGGCGACCTCCTCCGGCGAGATCATGTCGGGGTGGCTGATGATCCACTCGACGTTGAGCAGGCCCGGCCGCGGCGCCACGCGGTCGAGGCCGCGCAGCACGAGGAGCACGTCGTCGTGGTCGCGTGAGTCGCGCTCGCGCGCGTCGCGCCGGTCGATGGCGACGTGCTGCCCGCGGCTCTCGAGCGCGTCGGCGAGCGAGCGGGCGAAGTAGGTGTCGCCCCACCGGTCGCCGCGCTGCGCGGCGGGTGCGGCGATGTCGATGGCCCACCGCAGGCGCGGCGGCGACTCGTGGATCCCCTCGATCGGCCGCAGCACCAGCTCGGGCACCAGCGCCGACGCGGCGTCCGGGTCCTCCGGGTCGGCCGTGAGGCGACGGCTGCGCTCGTCGGTGACCTCGAGCCCGGCGCGGCGCAGCAGCTCGGGCGCCTCGGTCGGGACCGGGCGCGGCGGGGCTCCGGGTCAGCGACGACATCGCACCGATCAGCTCGTCGGGCGTGGCGTAGGGCGTGCGCGAGGTGATCACGGTCTCGGGCACGACGACCGACCCGCCCAGCCCGGCCTGCTGCGCCCGCAGGCCGAGGTCGGTCTCGGCGAGCACCGACCGGAAGCGGGCGTCGAGCCCGCGCAGCGCGACGGCGTCCTCCGTGCGCAGCGCGACCAGGGGAGCGGCGGGGGCGGCGACGGCGCACTGCCCGATGCGTACGGCGTCGCTCGTCGGCAGCCCCGCGAGGAAGAGCTCGGGGTGGGGGTTGACCGCGGCGAAGCGGGCGCCGGCGCTGAGGACCACGCCGTCGAGGTCCACGACCAGCGGCTGCGCGATCGCCACGCCCGGCGTCGCGCACGACCTCGGCGAGGCGCGCCGCGATCGGCTGCCGCGGCGGCATCGCCTCGGGGCGCACCAGCACGACGGTGCTGCCCGTCGCCTGCGAGATGCCGATGTTGGTGGCCGCCGACATCGAGACCGGCGTCGGCACCGAGACGAACCGCGCGCCGGAGATGATCGCGGCGATGGAGGCCGCGAGCACGTGGTGCGCCCGGCGGAGTCGTACGCCGACCAGGATCAGCTCGACGCCCTCGCGGGGCACCGAGCTCAGCCACTCGACCGTGCGGCGCGGCTCGGGTCCCACCGGCATCACGTGGGTGACCAGGGTGTCGGAGGTCTCGCGCGCGGAGGCGGCCCAGTCGACGAGCTGGCGCTCGAGGACGACCGAGTCCCAGTCGTCGCCGAGGTCGAGCGGGCCGGGGTCCGGCCGCTTGAGGACGGGTACGTCGACGGGGAGCGGGTCGTGGTCGCGGGAGAGCCGCAGCATCATGTCGCGCTCGACCGACCCGCCGAGGCCCTCGTCGAAGCCGCCGACGTCCTTGATGGCGGCCCGGCGCAGCAGGGCGGTCGCGAGGTCGACCGGTCGACCGCCGAGCAGCTCGGCCCGGTCGCGGCCCACGGCGCCGGCCCCGGCGAGCACGGCCGAGGCGTCGGAGCGGTGGGCGTGGGCGACCAGCGAGCCCAGCATGTCGGGCAGCCAGTGGCGACCGAGCGGGAGGAAGGCGACGTGCTCGGCGGTGCCGTGCTCGAGGGCGACGTTGAGGGCGCGGGCGTGGGAGCAGCGGGACTCGCGCACCACGGTGATGCGGTCGTCGAAGGCGGCGATGCCCTGGAGCACGGCGGCGGTGTCGTCGAGCGAGCCGCGGTCGACCGCCACCAGGTGCCAGTCGGCGAAGGTCTGCGCCTGCAGCGACGCGACCGTCTCGCGCACCAGCGGGCCGGCGTCCTGCGTCGCCATCACGACGGTCACGGCGGGGGAGGTGCCCAGGGCGGTCGGGAGCGCCGGGGTCGGGCCGACGAGCGGAGGCCGGTCCACGCACGACCTCGCGCCGCCACGCGGCGGCCGCCTCGATCGCCGCCGCGCGGTAGGTCCCCCAGGAGACCTTCCGGGGCAGGATCCGCGTCGGCAGCGCAGTGCCGGGGGTGGAGACCGACAGCCAGTAGGACAGCGCGCCGTAGGGGTGGTGGCGGGCCTCGGGGTGGGTCGCGAAGATGATCCGCGGGTCGACCAGCGGGTGGGGCGCGATCCGGTTGCGCCGGCGCCGCTCGGAGACGTACCAGAGGACGGGGTGCTGGCCGAGCCGCTGCCACGACCGCCGGCGCCCGATCCACTGCGCCTCGAAGAGCGGGTGCGGCGAGACGTCACCGGCCGCCATGGCCGCGCGCGCCGCCTCCTGCACCGAGCCGAAGGTGGTGCCGAGCTGGGCACCGACGTAGTCGGCGTCGATCAGCCCGGACTCGACCAGGACGGTCTCGGCGTCGTCGAGCCGCACCTGGCTCGGCCGGCGACGCTCACCGCGCATCGGAGTACCTCACGCGGGGGAAGAGGGGCTCGAGGGCCAGCGGCGTCGGGAGCAGGCGCTCGGTGTCGCGCAGCGGGTAGTACTGCGCGGTCTCGTCGAGGAACTCGCGGACGCCGTCGAAGCGCTGCGGGAAGCGCCGCTCGCACAGCTCGAGCAGGCGCTTGGCGTCGAGGTTGTAGGGGTCGTAGCGCAGGGTGTCGATCTTGACGTAGGGCAGGCGCGCGTTGTCGAGCACGCGGTCGGCCAGGCTGCGGGCCGGGTTCCACGGCTCGTTGGCGCGCTCGCGCCACTCGCGCACCTCGGCGCGCGTGCGCGGGAAGTGGGAGCGGTGCGCCGCCCACCAGCGCATCCGCTCGCGGGCGATCCGCTGGTCCTCGGGCGTCTCGACGAAGTAGGTGTCGGACGTGAAGCCCGCCTCGTAGAGCCGGCGCGACATGCCGACCTCGTAGCGCCGGATCACCTGGCGCCGCTTGGAGATCGGCTCCATCTCCTCCCAGAAGGTCGTGAAGGCGCGCGAGCCGACCACCCACGGGCGGAAGGCGATGAAGAAGGACTGGATGTGGGGCGCGACGCGCTCGGCGCCGGTGAGCCCCCAGAAGTCGCACGGCCGCGTGGCCATCTCCTCGAACACCGGGTCGTAGGAGTCGAGCGCGAAGACGTAGGTGTCGTTGCAGACCACCACCTCGTCGTACGCCGTCAGGTCCCCGGCGGCGTCGAGGCCGACCTTGTAGCTGAAGAAGTCGTAGCCGTAGTTGGCCCGCTCGACGAGGACCGCGCGCTCGGAGAGCCAGGCGCGGGCCGAGTCCTGCAGCGTCGCCGTCGTGCAGACCAGGAGCGTGTCGACCGAGGCGGCGAGTGCCTCCACCTGTCCGCGCACGTGCGGACGCAGCTCCCCGGCCACGTCGAAGTGCGCCATCACGGCCAACTGGACGAGTCTGGACACGACGGAACACTAACAAGGAGGGACCCCCATCCCGCTCAGTTCACGCGGCTGTAACACAACGCCGGAATCCGTTGCCTGCCCGCAACATGCGTCGCGCGCCGGTGAAACCTCCCCGTCGCAGGCTTCGGGTCATCGAGCGGGCACCGTCATGCCACCGTCGTCATGCCTCCGGCGGCCCGCACCCCCACCTTGTCAACCAAGCTCGAACCCTGGAGGTTCTGTGGACGGCTACTACGCCTTCATGCTGGTGGCGACTGCCTTCGTCCTGATGATGACGGTGCCCGCCCTGGCCCTGTTCTACGGCGGCATGTCCCGGTCGAAGTCCGTGCTCAACATGATGATGATGTCCTACGTCGCGGCAGCGATCGTCGGCATCCTCTACGTCGCCGTCGGCTGGTCGATGGGCTTCGGCGGCGACGGCACGTTCTTCGCCAACCCGTTCGAGCTGCTCTGGCTCGACGGCGTCACCACCGACGCCTACATCTGCGTGATGTTCCAGATGACCTTCGCGATCATCACCGCAGCGCTGATCAGCGGCGCGGTCGCCGACCGGCTGAAGTTCTCCGCCTGGGTGGTCTTCGTCCCGCTCTGGGCGCTGTTCGTCTACTTCCCGATGGCGCACATGGTCTTCAGCTGCACCGAGGACTCGCTCATCTGCGGCCGGATCGGCGCGCAGGACTACGCCGGCGGCACCGCGGTGCACATCAACGCCGGCGTCGCGGCGCTCGTGCTCGTGGTGCTCCTCGGCAAGCGCATCGGCTGGCCCCGCGAGCAGATGCGCCCGCACAACCTCACGCTCACCATGCTCGGCGCGGGTCTGCTCTGGATGGGCTGGTACGGCTTCAACGTCGGCTCGATCGTCTTCGCCGGCGAGGAGGGCGCGGCCTTCGACGCCCGCTTCTACTCCGAGACCGGCCGCACCTTCGCCACCACCACGCTGGCGACCATGGCCGCCATCCTCGGCTGGCTCGCTGGTCGAGCGCCTGATCCACAAGAAGGCCACCTCGCTCGGCGCCGCCTCCGGCATCGTCGCGGGCCTCGTGGCGATCACCCCGGCGACCGGCGCGGTGAACCTCTCCGGCGCCGTCGCCATCGGCGCCATCGCCGGTGCGGTCTGCGCCTGGGCCGTCGGCCTGAAGTACAAGCTCGGCTACGACGACTCGCTCGACGTGGTCGGCGTGCACCTCGTCGGTGGCATCATCGGCACCGTGCTGATCGGCGTGTTCTCCACCTCGGAGGGCGCCGGCGGCGTCGACGGCCTGATCTACGGCGGCGGCTTCGGCTCGCTGGGCGACCAGGCCCTCGGCGTGGTCGTCGCCGTCCTCTACTCCGGCATCCTCACCACCGTCATCGCGCTGGCCATCAAGTACACGATGGGCCTGCGCCTCGACGAGGAGGACGAGGTCAACGGCATCGACCTCGCCGCCCACGGCGAGTCGGCGTACGACCTGCACAGCGGCACCAGCGGCGCCGGCGGCAGCGTCCTGGCCGCCGCCACGGCCGCCCCGTCCAGCACCAAGCCCGTCAGCGAAGGAGCACAGGCATGAAGCTCGTGACCGCGGTCATCAAGCCGCACAAGTGGGAGGACGTCCGCGAGGCGCTCGAGACCTTCGGTGTCGCCGGCATGACGGTCTCCGAGGTCAGCGGCTACGGCCGCCAGAAGGGCCACACCGAGGTCTACCGCGGTGCGGAGTACGACATCGCGCTGGTGCCCAAGATCCGCATCGAGATCGTCGTCGACGACGCCGACGCCGAGGACGTCGTCGGGATCGTCGTCAAGACCGCGCAGACCGGTCGCATCGGTGACGGCAAGGTCTGGGTCAGCCCGGTCGACACCGTCGTGCGGGTCCGGACCGGCGAGCAGGACGCGTCCGCGCTCTGATGGCACCGACCCTCTCGGGGCACGCACGGCATGACCGCAGCACAGCGCCAGACCAGGGCCACCTCGGCCGACGAGCTCTGCCGTGAGGCGTACGCCGCCTCCGCAGGGCCCGCCACCGGGGTGGCCCTGGTCGCGGTCGGCGGCTACGGGCGCGGCGAGCTCGCGCCCCACTCCGACCTCGACGTGGTGCTCGTCCACGAGGACGGCGTCGACCTCGGTGAGCTCGGCAGCGCCCTCTGGTACCCGCTGTGGGACTCCGGGCGGCGGCTCGACCACTCGGTGCGCTCGATGGGCGAGGTCGTCGACGCCGCGGCGCGACCTGCGGGTCGCGCTGGGGCTGCTCGACGTCCGCCACCTCGCCGGCGACCCGGGCCTCAGCCTCCGGCTGCGCACCACGATGCTCGCCGACTGGCGGCGCCAGGCGCGCACGCGGCTGCCCGAGCTCAAGGCGCTGACCCGCAAGCGCCACGACGTCACCGGCGAGCTCGCCCACGCCTCGGTGCCCGACGTGAAGGAGGCCGAGGGCGGCCTGCGCGACGCGGGGGTGCTCAAGGCGATCGAGGCCAGCTGGCTCGTCGACGCCTCCACCCCGGCCCTCGAGGCCGCACGGCTCATGCTGCTCGACGTCCGCGACGAGGTGCAGGACCTCGCCGGCCGGCCGAGCGACCGGATCGCGCCCGAGATGTGGGGGCCGCTGGCCGAGCGCCTCGACCTCGCCGACGCCGAGGCCGCCCAGCGCCACGTGCGCTCGCTCGGCCGCCGGATCGCCCACCTCTCGCGCCTGGCGTGGCGGCGTACGGACGCGGTGACCACGCCGGCACGGGGCGAGAAGGGACGTCGTACGCCTGCCCTCGAGCGCATCGCGCCCGGCATCGCCCTCTCGCGCGGCGAGGTCGTGCTCGACGCCGGCACCAAGCCGGGCGACGACCCGACCCTGCTGCTGCGCGCCGCCGCGGAGGCCGCGACCCGCGACGCCGTGCTCGCCCCGACCACCGCCGCCCGGCTCGTCCGCGAGGGCGCCCAGCTGCCGGTGCCGTGGCCCGCCGCCGCCCGCGACGCGCTCGTGCGGCTGCTCGCCAGCGGTCCCGGCCTGCTGCCCGTCTGGGAGACCCTCGACGAGATCGAGGGGATCGAGACGTTCCTGCCCGAGTGGGAGCAGATCCGGCTGCTGCCGCACGCCTCGGCGATCCACCGCTTCACCGTCGACCGGCACGTCGTCGAGACCTGCGCCGAGGCGGGCGCGCTGATCCGCACCGTCCGGCGCCCCGACCTGCTGCTCGTCGCCGCGCTGCTGCACGACATCGGCAAGGGCTCGCTGCACGACCACTCGGTCGCCGGCGAGCCGGTGGCCCGCAAGATCGTGTCCCGGATGGGCTTCACCGACCTCGACGCCGAGGTCGTCGCCTCCCTCGTCCGCTGGCACCTGCTGCTCGCCGACCTCGCCACCACGCGCGACCCCGACGACCCGGCCACGACCGCCGAGCTGCTCACCCACGTGCCCGACGCCGCCAGCCTCGAGCTGCTGCGCGCGCTCACCGAGGCCGACGCCCGCGCCACCTCGCCGCAGGCCTGGACGACGTGGCGGGCCTCGCTCGTCGACCGGCTGGTGCTGCGGGCCGACACCGTCCTCGGCGCGGAGGCGAGCCCGGTCCCACCGGTCGAGACGGTCCCCGTGCCCGACGTCGTACGACGTGACCCGGGCGCGGTCGCGGTCTCGGTCGAGCCCCACGCGGTCGGCGCGACGGTCACCGTCGTCGCGGCCGACCGGGTCGGCCTGCTCGCCGACGTCGCCGGCGGGCTCGCGGCCCTGCGGGTGCCGGTGCACGCGGCGCGGGCGTGGTCGCAGGTCGACGCCGAGGGGGAGTGGGGCGTCAGCTCGTGGGAGGTGCCCGACGCCTACCTCGACGCGACGAAGGTGCGCGACCGGATCCGCCGGGTCGTCGAGGGCAGCCAGCGGCTGCCCGACCTGCCCGAGCGACCGGAGGGCGAGCTGCCGCCGATCGTCGAGGTGCGCCCCGACGCCTCCCGCGCCTCGCTCGTGCTGGAGATCCGGACCTCCGACCGGCCGGGCGTGGTCCACCGCGTGCTCACCACGCTCGCCGGGCTCGGCCTGACCGTGGCCTCGGCGCACGTCTCCACGCTCGGCCCGCAGGCGGTCGACGTGTTCTACGTCCAGGAGGACGGCGGCGTGCGCCCGACCGAGGAGCGCGCCGCGGCGGCCGCCCACGCCGTACGCACCGCGCTCGGCGGCTGAGCCGGGCACGCGACGGTCCGGCCGTTAGTCTTGGCCGTCGTAACACCCACCGATGCGAGGGACTGACCCACACCGTGTTCGCCACACTCTCCGACCGCCTTGCCGACACCTTCAAGAACCTGCGGGGCAAGGGCCGGCTCTCCGAGGCCGACATCGACGCCACCGCGCGCGAGATCCGCATCGCGCTGCTCGAGGCCGACGTCGCGCTGCCCGTCGTCAAGGAGTTCGTCGGCGCGGTGAAGGAGCGGGCCCGCTCCGAGGAGGTCAGCGGCGCGCTCAACCCGGCGCAGCAGATCATCAAGATCGTCCACGAGGAGCTCGTGACGATCCTCGGCGGCGAGACCCGCCGGCTGCGCTACGCCAAGACCGGCCCGACCGTCATCATGCTCGCCGGCCTCCAGGGCGCCGGCAAGACGACCCTGGCCGCCAAGCTCGCGCTCTGGCTCAAGGAGCAGGACAAGACGCCGGTGCTCGTCGCGGCCGACCTGCAGCGGCCCAACGCGGTCCAGCAGCTCCAGGTCAACGGTGAGCGCGTCGGCGTGCCCGTCTTCGCCCCCGAGCCGGGCAACGGTCAGCCGGGCAACCCGGTCGACGTCGCCCGCGCCTCGATCGAGGAGGCGAAGCGCAAGCTCTACGACGTCGTCATCATCGACACCGCCGGTCGCCTCGGTGTCGACGAGACCCTCATGCAGCAGGCCGCGGACATCCGCGACGCCGTGCAGCCCGACGAGGTGCTCTTCGTCGTCGACGCGATGATCGGCCAGGACGCGGTCATCACCGCGCAGGCCTTCCTCGACGGCGTCGGCTACGACGGCGTGGTGCTCACCAAGCTCGACGGCGACGCCCGCGGTGGTGCGGCCCTGTCGATCCGCTCGATCACCGGCAAGCCGGTCATGTTCGCCTCCAGCGGCGAGAAGATGACCGACTTCGACCTGTTCCACCCCGACCGGATGGCCTCGCGCATCCTCGACATGGGCGACATGCTCACCCTGATCGAGCAGGCCGAGAAGGCGTTCGACTCCGAGCAGTCCATGAAGGCCGCCGAGAAGCTCGGCACCAAGGGCGGCTTCACCCTGGAGGACTTCCTCCAGCAGATGATGCAGATCCGCAAGCTCGGCTCGATGACCAAGATCATGGGGATGCTCCCCGGCATGGGTCAGTTCCGCGACCAGCTCGAGAACTTCGACGAGCGCGAGATCGACCGCATCCAGGCGATCATCCAGTCGATGACGCCCGCCGAGCGGGACAACCCCAAGATCATCGACGGCTCGCGCCGTGCCCGCATCGCCAAGGGCTCGGGCCGCCAGGTCTCCGACGTCAACCAGCTCGTCGACCGCTTCTTCGAGGCGCGCAAGATGATGGAGTCGATGGCCAAGGGCGGCGGGATGCCGGGCATGCCCGGGATGCCGGGCCTGCCGGGGCCGGCGGCAAGCGCGCCGGCGCCGAAGCAGCAGGCCAAGAAGGGCAAGGGCAAGCGCGTCTCCGGCAACCCCGCCAAGGCCGCCCAGCAGGCGGCGGCGCAGAAGGCCGCGGCCGCGGAGAAGGCCGGCAACCCGTTCGGCAACCCCGACGGCGCCGAGGTCGACTACGAGAAGGCCGCCGAGCAGCTCAACCTGCCGAAGGACTTCTCGAAGTTCCTGAAGTGAATCTGCGGGTATCAGTTCGCCCGTCAGGGACCTCCTTGCTGGTTGAGTGTGCAACCACGTCGATGAGGGAGACCTGTTGAGCGAGCCGTACGACCTGCTGCTGGAGAAGTACGCCGCCCTCGTGGTGCGGGTGGGCGTCAACGTCCAGCCCGGCCAGGAGGTCGTCATCAGCGCGCGTGCCCGAGCAGGCGGACGCCGCGCGGGCGGTGGCCGCGGAGGCCTACCGCGTCGGCGCCTCGCGGGTGGCCGTCAACTACGACGACCCGTTCCTGCAGAAGGCCGCGGTCGAGCACGCCCCCGAGGAGATGCTCGGGAAGACCGCCGACCACACGCTCGCCCAGGTGCGCGGCTGGGCCGAGAGCCGGCCCGCGCTCATCAGCCTCTCCGGCAACCCGCACCCGACGCTGATGGAGGGCCTCGACCCGGACCGGCTGGCGAAGTCCGTGCCGTTCGACGTGATCCAGGAGGTCGCGCCGATCGTCACCACCAACAAGGTCGCCTGGACGGTCGTCGGTGCCCCGACCAAGGGCTGGGCCGACAGCGTCGGCGTCGCCGACGTGGCCCAGCTGTGGGACGCGGTCGCCATCGCGATGCGCCTCGACCAGGCCGACCCGATCGCCGCCTGGCGCTCCCACGTGGAGAAGCTCAAGGCGCGCGCGGCGATCCTCAACGCCCACGGGTTCGACAAGATCCGCTACCGCGGCCCCGGCACCGACCTCACCCTCGGCCTGTCGGACCGCTCGCGCTGGGTCGGCGGCTCGGTGGAGAACGACGCAGGCATCGAGTTCGTCCCCAACATGCCCACCGAGGAGGTCTTCGTCTCCCCGGACTGGCGTCGGGCGGAGGGCAACGTCCGGACGTCCGCCCCCTTCTTCCTCAGCACGATGGGCGCGCTCGTCGAGGGCCTCGAGATCGAGATCAGCGACGGCACGATCACCGGCGCCAGGGCGGAGCGGGGCGAGGAGGCGGTGCAGGCCCAGTTCGACCTGATCCCGCGCTCCCGCCACCTCGGCGAGGTCGCGATCGTCGACGCCGACTCGGCCGTCGCCCGCACCAACCTCGTCTACAAGGACATGCTCTTCGACGAGAACGTCGGCTCCCACGTCGCCTGGGGGATGGGCTACACCGTCGGCATGGACGGCTCGCTCGACCTGCACGCCCGAGCAGCGGATCGGCGAGGGCCTCAACCAGTCCGACACCCACGTCGACATCGTGATCGGCAGCCCCGAGGTGCAGATCGACGGGATCCACGCCGACGGCTCGGTGGTGCCGGTGACCCGCGGCAACGAGTTCGTGCTCACCGACTGAGGGGCAGACTGGACCGGTGAGCACGGTCCTGGTCGTCGACGGCGCCAACGTCGTCGGGTCCGTCCCCGACGGGTGGTGGAAGGACCGCGCCGGTGCGGCCCGCCGCCTCCACGAGCGGCTGCTCGTCGCCGACACGTCCTACGACGTGATCGTGCTGGTGCTCGAGGGGCAGGCCAAGGGCGGCGTACGCGCGGGCCGCGACGGGCACGTCACGACGGTGCACGCCTCGCGCGACGGCGACGCCGAGATCCGCGCGCAGGCCCAGCGGGCGGCCGGCACGGGGGCGGTGGTCGACGGTGGTGACCGCCGACCGGTTGCTGGCGGCCAACGTCTCACCCGCGCAGGTGCTCAGCCCGTCGTGGCTGCTCGACCGCGTCTGACCGGTCCGCGCCCTAGGGTCGGGGCATGACAGCGCAGCGCTTCCGCGGACCGGTCCTGCCCGACGGCGAGACCCGCGACCTCTACGTCGTCGACGGCCGGATCACCTACGAGCCCCAGGCCGGTGCCGACACGGTCGCCGAGGGCTGGATCGTCCCCGGCCTCGTCGACGCCCACTGCCACCTCGGCCTCGACGACGACGGCGCCGTCGACCGCGACGCGACCGAGCAGCAGGCGATCGACGACCGCGACGGGGGAGCGCTGCTGATCCGCGACGCCGGGTCCGCCGCCGACACCCGCTGGATCCACGACCGCGACGACCTGCCGCGGCTGGTCCGCTGCGGGCGCCACATCGCGGCCACCAAGCGCTACATCCGCGGCTACGCCCACGAGGTGGAGCCCGCCGACCTGGCGACGTACGCCGCCCAGGAGGCCCGCAACGGCGACGGCTGGATCAAGCTCGTCGGCGACTGGATCTCGCGCGAGGAGGGCGACCTGGCGCCGTCCTTCCCCGCGGAGGCCTTCGCCGACGCGATCGCGGCCGCCCACGCCGAGGGCGCGAAGGTCACCGCGCACTGCTTCGGCCACGGCGTGCTGCCCGGCCTGATCGAGGCCGGCATCGACTGCATCGAGCACGGCACCGGCCTCACCGAGGACCTCATCGACGCGATGGTCGCGCACGGCACCCGGCTCGTGCCGACGGTGATGCAGCTCGACAAGTTCCCCGAGCACGCCGCCGCCGGGCAGGAGCGGTTCCCCGACTACGCCGCGACGATGACCGACCTCTACGCCCGGATGCCCGCCACGATCATGGCGGCCTACGAGGCCGGGGTGCCGATCTACGCCGGCTCCGACGGCGGCGGCATCAGCCGCCACGGCAACATCGCCGGCGAGATCGAGGCACTCGTGCGGATCGGGATGCCCGCCTTCGACGCGCTCGGGGCCGCGAGCTGGCGGGCCCGGGAGTGGCTGGGCGTCGACGGGCTCGAGCGAGGGCGCCTCCGCCGACTTCGTGGTCTACGACCGCGACCCGGTCGACGACCTCTCGGTGCTCCGCGACGCCGACGGCGGTCGTGCTGCGGGGAGTGGCGCGGGGCGTCAGTCGAGGTCGATGACCTCGACGTCGGGCCCGGGCTCGTAGACCACCAGCGCGCAGTTGGTCTTCACCAGCTCCTCGCCGACCTGCTCGCCGGTGCGGCGGTCGATGACGCGGCGCCAGATCTGGTTGCGCCGGTAGACCTGCCCGTCGCGGCGCAGGAACTGCTCGTCGCGCGCCTCGACCTTCCACGAGTGGGCGGGGCGCACGTCGGTGCGCAGCTGGCCGTGCAGGTAGCGCTCGCCGACCCAGGCGCGCAGCTGGAACGGGTGGTCGGTGTCGTTGCGCACGACCAGGTCGACGTAGTTGTAGACGATCGAGCAGCCCACGCCCCACGGCAGCACCCGACCCTTGTCGGGGAACGGGTCGAAGGAGTGCTCCGAGCGCTCGACCACGGTCAGCGGCGAGTGCAGCACCATCCAGTGCACGAGGTTGGCCAGCTGGCAGATCCCGCCGCCGACACCGGCCTCCGCCGAGCCGTTCGACAGCTTCATCCCGTCGACGTACCCCTTGCGCCTGGTGCAGTTGCCCACCACCCGGTTGAAGGAGAAGGTCTCGCCCGGCGCGATCACGAGCCCGTCGAGGCGCGAGGCGGCCAGCCGCAGGTTGGTGACCTTGTTGTGCTGGAGGTGCATCTGGTCCGCGTCGAGCTCGCGGAGCAGCAGCGAGCCGTGCTGCTGGAGCCGCACCGGGAGGTCGCGGTCGTCGCGGCGCCGTGCCCACACGACGCGACCCGACCAGCCGTCCCGCACCCACTGCGTACGCCGTCGGGCGCGGTGCACCGCCATCGCCGCGGGCAGCAGCCACGGGTGGCGCTGCGTCAGGCGCGGGGGAGCGGTGAGGCGGGCCGGCAGCGCGAGGGGCTCCAGCTCGCCGGCCGGGTGCGCGGTGGTCACACCGAGGAGACGCGCGGGCCGCCTGATCCGTTGCGTCACGTCCGAAACCGATTTGTGGGGCGTCGTGATGGCCGCTGAGGATGGAGCGCATGAGCTCCCTCGTCGACCTGTACCCGCCCTTCGGCCTGCACGTGGTCGCCGGTCCGCTCGAGCTGCGCGGCCTGACCGACGAGCTCCTGCTCGAGGTGTGCGACCTCGCCGAGCGCGGCATCCACGACCCCGACGAGATGCCGTTCTACTTCCCCTGGTCGACGGCGCCGGTCGGCGAGCTCGGCCGCAACACCGCGGCCTACCACTGGGGCAAGCGCTCGACGTTCTCCCCGCAGGACTTCTGCCTCGACCTCGCGGTGCTGCTCGACGGGCAGGTGATCGGCTGCCAGGGCGTCGCCGCGAAGCACTTCCCGGTGACCCGGACCGGTGAGACCGGCTCGTGGCTCGGTCGCGAGTTCCAGGGCCGCGGCCTCGGCACGGCGATGCGGCAGGTGTTCTGCGAGCTGCTCTTCGACCACCTCGGCTTCGAGGAGATCACCTCCGCGGCGTTCCTCGACAACCCCGCCTCGCTCGGGGTCTCGCGCAAGGTCGGCTACCGCCGAGACCGGGCTGACCCGGGTCAAGCGCCGCGACGGCGAGCTGCGCCCACACCCGCGGCTTCGTCCTCACGCCCGAGGCCTTCGTGCGCGGCGACGTGCCGGTCGAGGTCACCGGCGCCGACGCCGTGCGCGCCTTCATCGGGCTCTGACCGCCGCCGGCGGCCGATTGGTCGGCCGACGGCGTACGTCTGGCAGAATCCGTCCTCGTGTCCTGCGCGCCCGGACCCTCTCATCCGAGCGTGCAGCGCCCATCGAGCGACCAGACCCGGTACCCCACCTGGCGAGGGTCGCTCACCCACGACAATTCCTGAGGAGACACCACAAACGTGGCCGTCAAGATTCGTTTGAAGCGCCTGGGCAAGATCCGGGTGCCGCAGTACCGCATCGTCGTCGTCGACTCGCGCAAGAAGCGCGACGGCAAGGTGCTCGAGGAGATCGGCAAGTACCACCCCAAGGAGGAGCCCTCGTTCATCGAGGTGACCTCCGACCGGGCGCAGTACTGGCTCGGCGTCGGCGCGCAGCCGTCCGAGGCCGTCGAGGCGATCCTCAAGGTCACCGGTGACTGGCAGACCTTCAAGGGTCTGCCCGGCACCGAGGGCACCCTGAAGGTCAAGGAGCCCAAGCGCTCCAAGCTCGACATCTTCAACGAGGCCCTCAAGGAGGCCGCCGCCGAGCCCAAGGGCGCCGCGACGACCACCAGGAAGAAGGCCGAGAAGAAGACCGAGGAGCCGGCCGCCGAGGCTGCCCCCGCCGAGGCTCCGGCCGCGACCGAGGCCCCGGCCGAGGCTCCGGCCGAGGTCCCCGCGTCCGAGACCCCCGAGGGTGCTGCCGACGCCGCTGAGGCCGACGGAGACCGTGACCGCCGAGGACGCCGGCAAGAGCGAGGCGACAAGCAGGCGACGTGCTGGCCGAGGCTCTCGAGCACCTGGTGCGTGGCATCGTCGACCACCCCGACGACGTCGTGGTCCGCGACAAGCAGATGCGTCGCGGCTCGATCCTCGAGGTCCGGGTGCACCCCGACGACCTCGGCAAGGTGATCGGCCGCAACGGCCGCACCGCGACCGCCTTCCGCACCGTCGTCTCGGCCCTCGCCGGCCGCGGCGGTGCGCGGGTCGACTTCGTCGACACCGACCGCCGCCGCTGATCCCTCAGCACAGCCTCGATCGACGGGCGCCACCCCACCGGGGTGGCGCCCGTCGCTGCATTTCGCGGGCCGATAGCCTCGCCCCGTGAGCGCAGAGCAACCGGCTGGCATCGAGGTCGTGGTCGGCCGGATCGGCAAGCCCCACGGCATCCGCGGCGAGGTCACCCTCGACGTACGCACCGACGAGCCCGAGCGGCGCTTCGCCCCCGGTACGACGTTCCGCGCCGAGGCCCCGGCGGGCGCCGACCGGCGCCCCACGTCGCTCACCGTCGCCCGCGCCCGCTGGCACCAGAGCACGCTGCTCGTCACCTTCGAGGAGCTGAGCGACCGCAACGCCGCCGAGGCCGTGCGCGGCACGGTCCTCCACGCCACGATCGGCCACGACGAGATGCCCGACGACCCCGAGGAGTACTACGACCACCAGCTCGTCGGGCTCGCGGTCGTGCGACCTCGACGGCACGGCGCTCGGCGAGGTGAAGGCCGTCGTCCACGGCTCCGCGCAGGACCTGCTGACCGTCCGCACCGCCCGACGGCCGCGACACCCTCGTGCCGTTCGTGTCGGCCCTCGTGCCCGAGGTCGACCTCGCCGCCGGCCGGCTGGTCGTCGCCGACCGG
This sequence comes from uncultured Actinomycetota bacterium, assembly GCA_963795095.1. Classification (GTDB taxonomy): domain Bacteria; phylum Actinomycetota; class Actinomycetes; order Propionibacteriales; family Nocardioidaceae; genus Nocardioides. The sequence goes on from CAWCGM010000032.1 coordinate 147,611, forward strand.
CCGGGCCTCGTGACGCCCTTCCCCGACGAGGAGCGACGGCGGCGACCCGTGAGGATCGACGTCGTCACGATCTTCCCCGACTACCTCGCCCCGCTCGAGCTCAGCCTGCCCGGCAAGGCGCGCGACAAGGGCCTGCTCGACCTCGCCGTCCACGACCTGCGGCGGTGGACGACCGACCGCCACCACACCGTCGACGACACGCCCTACGGCGGTGGCGCCGGGATGGTCATGAAGCCCGAGCCGTGGGGCGAGGCGCTCGACGAGGTGGCGCAGGGCGCGACGATCGTCTTCACGACGCCCAGCGGCGAGCCGTTCACCCAGGCGCTCGCCCACGAGCTCAGCGGCCACGAGCACCTGGTCTTCGCCTGCGGTCGCTACGAGGGCATCGACCAGCGCGTCATCGAGCACGCCGCGACGATCGGCACGGTGCGGGAGATCAGGCTCGGCGACTACGTCCTCAACGGCGGCGAGGTCGCCGCCCTGGCGATCACCGAGGCGGTCGTACGCCTGCTGCCCGGGTTCATGGGCAACGCCGAGTCGCTCGTCGAGGAGTCGCACGCCGACGGCCTGCTCGAGTACCCCGTCTACACCAAGCCCGCCTCGTGGCAGGGCCGCGACGTCCCCGACGTGCTGCTCTCCGGCGACCACGCCCGGATCGCGCGCTGGCGGCGCGAGCAGGCCGAGCGCCGCACGGCGGAGCGGCGGCCCGACCTCCTCCCGGCGACCGGCGCGGTCGGCGGCCTCGCCGACCTCGACGTACGCCCTGCCGTGCCCGCCGACGCCGGCGAGCTCTACACCCTCCAGCGGGCGTGCTGGCTCCAGGAGCTGGAGGCCAACCCGGGCGTGGAGATCCCGGCGCTGCGCGAGTCGCTCGACGACGTACGCCGTGGGCTGGACGGGTGGATCGTGCGGGTCGTCCGCGAGCCGTCCTCGGGCCGCCTGGTCGGCGCCGTGCGCGGGACGCCTCGACGCCCACGGCGAGTGGGACATCGGCCGGGTCATGGTCGCCCCCGACCTCCAGGGCCGCGGCCTCGGCCGCGGCCCTGCTCGAGCTGGTCGAGGAGCTCGCGCCGGAGGAGGTCGAGACCTACGTCCTCTTCACCGGGGCAGGGCTCGGTCGACAACCAGCGGATGTACAAGAAGGCGGGCTTCCGGCTGCGCCCGGACCGCAAGGCGCCGCCGGGCGCGGTGGTGATGACCAAGAGGGCCGGTCGGCGGATTTCACGCTGACCCCCGCTCTGGCAGACTTCTGCACTGGTCCGCTCGAGGCCAGGGTCGCCCGGACGCACACGCTCACCGCGTGGCGCACCGCCCCGGGGTCCGCCGCACCGCACCTGCCACAGGGGGCGCACCGGCCGGCCGCACCGAGCACCAGCCCGTACACCCCATCACCACCGATTCCGCGGCTGACCTGTGGCACTCGCGAGGAGCACGTCATGACCAACGTCATCGCCGACCTCGGCAACTCCCTCAAGCGCGACGACGTCCCGGCCTTCCGCGCCGGCGACACCGTCAAGGTCCACGTCAAGGTCATCGAGGGCAGCCGCTCGCGTGTCCAGGTGTTCCAGGGCGTCGTGATCCGCATCCACGGCTCGGGCATCGGCCGCACCTTCACCGTCCGCAAGGTCTCCTTCGGCGTCGGCGTCGAGCGCACGTTCCCGATCAACTCCCCGATCTTCGAGACGATCGAGGTCGTGACCCGCGGTGACGTCCGTCGCGCCAAGCTCTACTACCTGCGCAACCTGCGCGGCAAGGCCGCCAAGATCAAGGAGCGCCGCGAGGCGTGATCCCCGACCAGGGACTGGTTAGTCTCTGCGCGTGACTTCCGATGACCGCGGTCCCTCGTCCATCTCCACGGACGAGGGACCGCGGTCTTCGCTTCCGGAGGACGAGTCGGGTCCGCGCCAGAAGCGCAAGCAGCTGCCGCTGTGGCAGGAGACGTTCCTGCTGCTCGGGCGTGGCGCTGTCCTGGCGATCGTCATCAAGACCTTCTTCGTCCAGGCGTTCTACATCCCGTCGGAGTCGATGGAGCCGGGGCTGATCCTCAACGACCGGATCCTGATCCAGAAGGTCTCCTACTGGGGCGACGACGAGCCCGAGCGCGGCGACGTCGTCGTCTTCAAGGACCCGGGCGGCTGGCTCCCGCCCATCGAGAGCGCCGGGCCGAGCAACCCGGTCGCGAAGGTGATGGCCAAGATCGGGCTCTACCCGACCGGCGGGCACCTCGTGAAGCGCGTCATCGGCGTCGCCGGCGACACGATCGAGTGCTGCGACGACAAGGGCCGCCTCTCCGTCAACGGCCAGCCGCTCAACGAGGGCGCCTACGTCAAGCGCATCGACGCCAAGTGCAACGGCCCGATGCCGACCGGCGGCAAGTGCGACGAGCAGTGGACGGTCGGGCCGATCCCCGAGGGCCACATCTTCGTGATGGGCGACAACCGCTCCCGCTCGGCCGACTCCTCGCAGAAGATGTGTCGCCCCGACGAGACCGAGTGCGTGCCGGGCGACGAGTTCGTGCCGGTCGACCTGGTCGTCGGCAAGGTCTTCGTGCTGCTCTGGCCCGCCGACCGCTTCCGCTGGAACACCCGTCCGGCCACGTTCGAGGACGTGCCGGACCCGTCCTCGTGAGCGGGTCGACGATGACGGCACCCTCGCCGCTGCCCGCTCCCGCGCAGGGGAGCGTGACCGTACGCCGTGACGCCGGGCTCTACGGCTACGAGCGAGCCCTGCGCCGCGCGGGCCTCGACCCGATCGCCGGGGTGGACGAGGCCGGCCGGGGCGCCTGCGCCGGACCGCTCGTCGCCGGCGCCGTCGTGCTCCCGCCCGGCAAGGCCGGCATCGTGCCCGGCCTGGCCGACAGCAAGCTGCTGACCGAGGCCGCCCGCGAGCGCGTCTACGCCCAGGTCGTCCGCCGCGCGCTCGCGTGGTCGGTCGTGGTGATCGACTCCGACGAGTGCGACCGGCTCGGCATGCACGTCGCCAACCTCGAGGCGCTGCGACGGGCGGTGGCCCGCCTCGGGACGCGTCCGTCGTACGTCCTCACCGACGGGTTCCCCGTCGACGGCCTCGGCGTCCCCGGGCTGGCGGTGTGGAAGGGCGACCGCGTCGCCGCGTGCATCGCCGCGGCCTCCGTCATCGCCAAGGTGACGCGCGACCGGCTGATGGTCGAGATGGACGGGACGTGGCCGCACTACGACTTCCGGGTCCACAAGGGCTACTGCACCTCCGAGCACGACGCGGCGCTCGCCGAGCACGGCCCGTGCCCCGAGCACCGGATGCGCTTCGTCAACGTGCGACGCGCCGCGGGGCTCGAGCCGTTGGCCGGAGGACGCGGCCACTAGGGTCAGCGATGGGGCCGGGGACGAGTCGACGGAGGAGGGCGCATGAGCGCGGAGGATCTCGAGAAGTACGAGACCGAGATGGAGCTCACCCTCTATCGCGAGTACCGCGACGTCGTCGGCATCTTCAAGTACGTCGTCGAGACCGACCGCCGCTTCTACCTGTGCAACCAGGTCGACGTGAAGGCGCGCTCGGAGAGCGGTGACGTCTTCTTCGAGGTCTCGATGACCGACGCCTGGGTCTGGGACATGTACCGCCCCGCCCGCTTCGCCAAGAACGTCAAGGTGCTGACCTTCAAGGACGTCAACGTCGAGGAGCTCGCGCCGCGGGAGATCGACCCGCCCAAGGACTGACCCGCGGGGCCCGTCCCGGGCCACCAACCGTCCACAGCCGTCCCCGTCCGGCCGTCCTCCACAGGCTCCCCGCCGCCCCGCCGTCAGTCGTCGGTGGCGCGCGGTCTGCTGGTGCCTTCCCGCACCTGACAGAGACGGTAGGCACCCACGATGGCTCGATCCGCTGCAGCGTCACCCTTCACCCCCGACCCGCTGCCGAGCGCAGGCGGCTGCTCGGGCGAGCGCGGCGAGACGATCGCCGCCCGCCACCTCGTGAGCCGCGGCATGGAGCTCGTCGACCGCAACTGGCGGTGCGACGCCGGGGAGATCGACCTGGTCCTCCGCGACGGCCGGGTGCTGGTGATCTGCGAGGTGAAGACCCGCTCCAGCGAGGCCTTCGGCACCCCGCTCGAGGCGGTCGACCCGGCCAAGGCCGAGCGGCTCAGACGGCTGGCCGGCGCGGTGGCTGCGCGCGCACGACGCCCACCCCGACGACGTACGGATCGACCTGGTCGGGCGTGCTCGCGCCGCCGGGCGGCCCGGTCGAGGTCGAGCACGTCGAGGGGGTCGGCTGATGGCCTTCGCGACGGCACGCTCCCTCGCCCTGCGCGGGGCCGTCGGGCACGTGATCGACGTCCAGGTCGACATCTCGCCCGGGCTGGTGACCACGACGCTCGTCGGACGGGTCGACAAGAGCCTGTCCGAGGCGCGCGACCGGGTGCGGATGGCGATCAACAACGACTGCGGCCGCTGGCCGGCCACCAAGCGGGTGACGATCCTGCTCGCGCCCGCCGACCTCCCCAAGACCGGCACCCACTACGACCTGGCCATCGCGATCGCGGTGCTGGCCGCCGACAAGCAGCAGAAGGAGCTCACGCCCGACCTGCTCGACGGCTGGGCCTTCATCGGCGAGCTGTCCGTCTCCGGGGCGCTCCGCCCGGTGCCCGGGGTGCTGCCGATGGTGATCGCCGCGGCCGCCCACGGCATCACGCGGGTGTTCGTCCCGGAGCCGCAGGCGGCCGAGGCCGGGCTGGTGCCCGGGATGACGGTGTTCGGGGTCCGCTCGCTGGCGCAGGTGTCCGCGGTGCTGCGCGGGGTCGAGGTGCCCGAGGCGCCTCCCGTGGTCGCCGCGTCGGCCACGTCCCTCGGCACCTGGAGCGGGCGAGGGGCGGCTCGACGACGTCGACCTGGCCGACCTCGACGGGCTCGAGGACGTCCGCTACGCCGTGGAGGTGGCCGCGGCGGGCGCCCATCCGCTGATGCTCGTCGGGCCGCGCGGCACCGGGAAGACGTCGATCGCCGAGCGGATCCCGTCGATCCTCCCCGACCTCACGATCGAGCAGTCGCTCGAGGTCACCGCGCTGCACTCCGTCACCGGCGTCCTTCCCGACGGGTCCGGGCTGCTGCGGCGTCCGCCGTGGTTCGCGCCGCACCACTCCGCGAGCGCCGCGAGCGTGCTCGGCGGCGGCACGGGGAAGGTGCGCCCGGGGCAGGTGAGCCTGGCGCACCACGGCGTGCTCTTCCTCGACGAGTTCCCCCACTTCCGCTCCGACGTGATCGAGGCGATGCGGCAGCCGCTCGAGTCGGGCGAGGTGACCATCGCCCGGGGCGAGGACTCCGCCACCTACCCGGCCCGCTCCCTCGTCGTGCTCGCGGCCAACCCGTGTCCGTGCGGCAACTTCCACGGCTCCACCGGCGGGTCGTGCGACTGCACGGAGGTCCAGCGGGCGCACTACCGCCGCAAGCTGTCCGGCCCGATCCTCGACCGCGTCGACATCTGGATGGAAGTGCGACCCCAGGGCCGACGCCGGTCGAGCGCGTGGGGACCCCAGCCGGAGTCCTCGGCCGACGTCCGGGCGCGGGTCACCGAGGCCCGCCAGCGACAGGCCCGCCGCTACCGCGACTGCGCCTGGCTGCTCAACTCCTCCTGCCCGGGCCCGGTCCTCGCCGAGCGCTGGCCGCTGGAGCCCGAGGGACAGCGGCTGATCGACGCGCGAGCTGTCCGCCGGCACGCTGACCCGCCGCGGGCTGACCCGGGTCCAGCGCCTCGCCTGGACCGTGGCCGACTGTGCCGGGGTCGAGCGGCCCGGGGTCCGAGGAGGCGTCGATCGCGCTGACGCTCCGGTCCGACGACGCCGCCGCACCCTGCCGGCCCGCCGGCCGCGTGGCGGCGTCATGAGTCCCGCGCCGCCTCCGTCGTGCCCTCCGGAACGGCCGGTCGTGCCGAGTCGCCGAGGCCGACCGGCTCGCCCGGGTGACGCTGAGCTGCGCCGTGGAGCCCGGCGACGGCACGACGTCGTCGCTCGTCCGCGAGCTGGGCGCGCTGCGCGCGCTCGAGCAGTCTGCTGGCCGCAGCCGACGGCGAGACCGGGGAGATGCTCGCACGAGCGCCTGGCCGAGGTCGACCCCGAGCGCCAGCTCGACCAGGCCGCGCGGTGCGGCATCCGCTTCCTCGTCCCGGGCGACCCCGAGTGGCCCGTCGGCCTCGACCAGCTCGACGACGCCATCACCGACGACGGGCTTCGGCGGCACGCCTCCGGGCCTCTGGGTGCAAGGGACCGATGCCCCTCACCGAGCTCGCCACCTCGGTCGCCGTGGTCGGCTCACGGGCCGCCTCCGTCTACGGCGTCGGAGATGACGCGGGCGATCTGCGAGCACCTGGCGCTCGCCGGTGTGCCGGTGGTGTCCGGCGGCGCGCTGGGCATCGACTTCGAGGCGCACGACGCCGCGCCTCGCCGGCCGACGGGCGTGACGGTCGCCGTCCTGGCGTGCGGCGTGGACCGGGTCTATCCCGCGCAGAACCGGCATGCTGCTCCAGCACCTCGCGGCCGAGTTCGCCGTCGTGTCCGAGCAGCCGCCCGGGCTCGGCGCCGACCCGGCCGCGGTTCCTGGCCCGCAACCGGCTGATCGCGGCGCTGACCCGCGGCACCGTGCTGGTCGAGGCGGCGCTGCGCAGCGGCGCGCTCAACACCGCCGGCTGGGCCGAGAGCCTCCACCGCCACGTGATGTGCGTGCCCGGGCCGGTCACCAGCTACACCTCGCAGGGCGTCAACAACTTCCTGCGCGAGGGTCGCGGCACGGTGGTCACCCACGGCGCGGAGGTCCTCGAGCTCGTCGGTGCGGCGGGGAGCACCTCGTCGAGCCACCGCGCGGCGAGGCGCGGCCGCGCGACGGGCTCACCCCGACCGAGCAGGCGGTCGTGGAGTGGGTGCCGGTGAGCGAGCCGGCGCAGGTCGACTCGATCTCGCGCCTGTGCGGACGTCCCGCTCCGCACGACCGAGGGCGCGCTGCGCCGGCTGCAGGTCGAAGGGGCTCGTCCAGCGGACCGAGGAGGGATGGCGGCTCGTGCCTGACGGATGAGGCGACGCCCGCGCGCCTACGCTGCACGGGTGAGCGCAGGACGGACGGCGACGCGGCGGACGAGGGCGCGCTGCCCGAGGCCTTCGCGCGACTGCTCGGCGACTACGAGCGCCACCTCGTGTCCGAGCGCGACCTCGCGCCGCACACGGTCCGCGCCTACCTCGGCGACGTCTCCAGCCTGCTCGACCACTGCGCGCCGCCTCGGGATCGACGACGTCACCGACCTCGACCTCCGCACGCTCCGCAGCTGGCTGGCCAGGCTGCAGACCACCGGCCGCAGCCGTACGACGATCGCCCGGCGCGCCACGGCCGCCCGGGTCTTCACCGCCTGGCTGCACCGGACCGGTCGGCTGCCGACCGACCCGGGCGCCGCGCTGGGCTCGCCCAAGAAGCACAAGACGCTGCCGCCGGTGCTGCGCGCCGACGAGGCCGAGGCGCTGATCCGGTCCGCCGCCGACCTCGGCCGACGACGGCACGCCGGTCGGGGTGCGCGACGTGGCGATGCTCGAGCTGCTCTACGCCACCGGCATCCGGGTGGGCGAGCTGGTCGGCCTCGACATCGACGACGTCGACGACGAGCGCCGGGTCGTCCGGGTGTTCGGCAAGGGCCGCAAGGAGCGCTCGGTGCCCTACGGCACCCCCGCCGGCCGGGCGGTCGACCGCTGGCTGAGCGTCCGGCCGACCCGCGCTGCGGATCGAGGGGTCGGGCGCCGCGCTCTTCCTCGGCGCCCGCGGCCGCCGGATCGACCAGCGGGCCGTGCGCGAGCTGGTCCACCGCGGCATCGCCGACGTCCCGGGCGCGCCCGACATCGGCCCCCACGGCCTGCGGCACACCGCGGCCACCCACCTGCTCGAGGGCGGCGCCGACCTGCGCTCGGTCCAGGAGCTGCTCGGCCACGCCTCGCTCGCCACGACGCAGCTCTACACCCACGTGACGACCGACCGGCTGCGCCGGGCCTACCAGCAGGCCCACCCCCGCGCCTGAGCGGAGACGCGTCACGGATCCACTCGACGCGGCCGAGTCGACGCGGCCGGCTGACCAGCGCGTCCGAGCGAGTCGCGGACGCCGCAGTCCGCGCGCTCGCAGCCGCCGGAGCCGGGCTGACCGGCTCCTCGCGCCACAGCGGCAGCAGCCGCACCGGGCCACCGCCGACCAGCGACAGCGGGTCGAGGTAGACCTGGCCGTCCCCGGTGCCCTCGATCAGCCCCCAGTGCAGGCAGGCCGCCGGGAAGCAGTGGCTGTCGGTGACCGTGAGCCGGCCCAGCACGTGACCGGCGGCGACCACGTCGCCGGCGGCGACCGAGGCCACGACCGGCTCGTAGGTCGTCCGCCGCCCGCCGTGCACCACGGTGACCACCGGCTTGCCGCCGATCGACCCGGCGAAGCCGACGGTGCCGGGCAGCGACGGCCAGCACCGCCTGGCCGGGAGCCCCGGCCAGGTCCACGCCGCGGTGCCCGGCGGCGTAGGGCGAGGGTGGCGGCTCGAAGGGGCGGACGACGTCCGGCTCGGGGGCCAGCGGCCACACGCCGACGGGCTCCTCGCCGACGCGCGGCAGCGGGGGAGGCCGCACCGAGGAGCAGGGCCACCAGGACGCTCACGAGGATCGCGCACCAGCCGATGGTCGGCCCGGGCGCGCCGCGCGGGCGACGTACGCTCGTGACGCCTGTGGACGACGCCCTCGGACGGCTCGGTTGTGGACGGTTCCGGGCCCGTCCGCGCCACGCTCGTCCTGAGCGTGCGCAGCGATTCGCCCTGGGCGGGGCGCTGGCCTACGATGTCCGGAGCAGTCCTCATGGACTGACTTCGCACGTTCGCAGCCCGCGTCGGAATGCATCCCTGGTTCCGAGCCACCCGTGGACGTCGGCCCTCAGTTCCGCGCCAGCTCCAGGTCCATCGGAGTGGGTGCGGGTCGGACCGGCGTGTGAGCGTCAGGGCACCCGGCACCCGCCGGGCGCAGCAACTGAAAACCAACAGGAGTCACGCTCCCGGTCCGACCTGCTTCAAGGTCGGGCACCGTTCGGTGAGCGCCTCCGTCACCACAGGAGAACCCATGGCAGTCGTCACCATGCGCCAGCTGCTCGAGAGCGGCGTCCACTTCGGTCACCAGACCCGTCGCTGGAACCCCAAGATGAAGCGCTTCATCATGACCGAGCGCAACGGCATCTACATCATCGACCTGCAGCAGTCGCTGGCCTACATCGACCGCTCCTACGCCTTCGTCAAGGAGACCGTCGCCAAGGGCGGCGTCGTGATGTTCGTCGGCACCAAGAAGCAGGCCCAGGAGGCCATCGCCGAGCAGGCGACGCGCGTCGGGATGCCCTACGTCAACCAGCGCTGGCTCGGCGGCATGCTCACCAACTTCCAGACCGTGCACCAGCGGATCAACCGCCTCAAGGAGCTCGACGACGTCGACTTCGACACGGTGGCCGGCTCGGGTCGCACGAAGAAGGAGCTCCTGCAGATGCGGCGGGAGCACACCAAGCTCGAGAAGACCCTCGGCGGCATCCGCGAGATGACGAAGGTCCCCTCCGCGGTGTGGATCGTCGACACCAACAAGGAGCACCTCGCCGTCGAGGAGGCGCGCAAGCTCCGGATCCCGATCATCGGCATCCTGGACTCCAACTGCGACCCCGACCTCGTCGACTTCCCGATCCCGGGCAACGACGACGCCATCCGCGCGGTCGGCCTGCTGACCCGCGTGGTCGCCGACGCCGTCGCCGAGGGCCTCATGGCCCGCTCGGGCGCCAAGGCCACCGACGGTGACGAGTCCGTCGGCGCCGAGGAGCCCCTGGCCGAGTGGGAGCGCGAGCTCCTGCAGGGTGACGCCGAGAAGACCGCTGTCGCCGCGACCGGTGGCGACGCCGCCACCGAGGCCCCCGCCTCCGAGGCCACCGGCGCCGCTGCCGAGGCCCCGCAGGCCGAGGCCGCTGCCGACGCCGCGACCGAGGCGCCCGCCGAGACCGAGGCCGCGACCGAGGCCCCCGCCGAGACCGAGGCTGCGACCGAGGCCCCCGCCGAGGCCGAGGCTGCGACCGAGGCTCCCGCCGAGACCGAGGCCGCGACCGAGGCCCGCCGAGACCGAGGCTCCCGCCGAGGCCGAGCCGGCCGAGGCTGCACCAAGAAGGACTGATGACGGACGCCGGCCGCGGGGGAGACCCCGTGGCCGGCCTTCGCTCGTCCCCGCACGACCCCCCTGAACTGATCTGGATTCCGAGGAAGAAGGACCATGGCTGACTTCACCGCTGCCGACGTCAAGAAGCTCCGCGAGCTGACCCAGGCCGGGATGATGGACTGCAAGAAGGCGCTCACCGAGGCCGACGGCGACTTCGACAAGGCCGTCGAGCTGCTCCGCGTCAAGGGTGCCGCCAAGGCCGCCGCCCGCGGCGCCGAGCGCGAGACCGTCGCCGGTCTCGTCGCCACCTCCGGCAACGCGCTGGTCGAGCTCAAGAGCGAGACCGACTTCGTCGCCAAGAACGAGGACTTCATCGCCAAGGCGCAGCAGATCGCCGACAAGGCCAACGAGGTCAAGGCCGACCGACACCGAGGCCCTCAAGGCCGCCGAGCTCGACGGCAAGACCGTCGGCGAGGTCGTCCAGGACCTGGCCATCACCATCGGCGAGAAGATCGAGCTGGGCGAGGTCGCCTACTTCGAGGGCACCACCGTCACCTACATGCACAAGCGTGCCGCCGACCTCCCGCCCGCCGTCGGCGTGCTCGTCGAGTTCGAGGGTGACGAGGCCGCCGCCCGCGCCGCCGCGATGCAGATCGCCGCGATGAAGGCGCAGTACCTCACCCGCGACGAGGTCCCGGCCGACGTCGTCGAGTCCGAGCGCTCCATCGCCGAGCAGAAGACCCGCGAGGAGGGCAAGCCCGAGCAGGCGATCGCCAAGATCGTCGAGGGTCGCCTCGGTGGGTTCTACAAGGAGATCGTCCTGCTCGAGCAGGAGTCGGTCACCGAGTCGAAGAAGTCGGTCAAGGCCGTCCTCGACGCCGCCGGCACCACCGTGAAGCGCTTCGCCCGCTTCGAGGTCGGCGCCTGAGCGCACGCGCTCACCCGATCACCGACGAGGGGTCGTACGCCGTCGGCGTACGGGCCCTCGTCGCATTTCCGGTCCGTGCGCGCGCGCCGCACGCATCCGGGTGGAGCGGGTTCGACCGCCGACCCCACTGGCCGGTAGGTTTCTGGGGACCACGTGGCGTGTGTGAAGGGAACGATGTGACGGCGTACAACCGAGTCCTCCTCAAGCTCTCCGGTGAAGTGTTCGGTGGTGGTGAGGTCGGTCTCGACCTCGACGTCATCAACGCACTGGCCAGCCGAGGTCGCCGAGGTCGCCAAGTCCGGCGTCCAGATCGCGATCGTCGTCGGCGGCGGCAACTTCTTCCGCGGCGCCGAGCTCCAGCAGCGCGGCATGGAGCGGGCCCGCGCCGACTACATGGGCATGCTCGGCACGGTGATGAACTGCCTGGCCCTGCAGGACCTGATCGAGAAGCACGGCGTCGAGACGCGCGTGCAGACCGCGATCACGATGGGCCAGGTCGCCGAGCCCTACATCCCGCGCCGCGCGATCCGCCACATGGAGAAGGGCCGCGTCGTGATCTTCGGCGCCGGCGCCGGCATGCCGTTCTTCTCCACCGACACGGTCGCCGCGCAGCGCGCGCTCGAGACCCGCTGCGAGGTCATCCTGATGGGCAAGCAGGGCGTCGACGGGGTCTACGACTCCGACCCCAAGACGAACCCCGACGCCGATGAAGTTCGACACGCTCACCTACGACGAGTACCTCGCGCGCGACCTCAAGGTCGCCGACGCCACGGGCATCGCGATGGCCCGCGACAACAAGATGGACATGGTCTTCTTCAACCTCTCCACGCCGGGCACGATCGTGCGCGCGGTGCGGGGTGAGAAGATCGGCACGCTGGTGACGCTCGGCCTGACGCAGGCCGCGCCGCACCCGCACCCAGACGTACGACGAGAGAGAGCCGCTGTGATCAACGACGTCATGAACGATGCCGACGCCAAGATGGGCAAGTCCGTCGAGGCGACCCGTGAGGAGTTCGCCGCGATCCGCGCCGGTCGCGCCAACCCGGCGATGTTCGCCAAGATCACGGCCGACTACTACGGCACCCAGACCCCGCTGCAGCAGCTCGCGAGCTTCACCTCGCAGGACGCGCGCACGATCCTGATCCAGGTCTTCGACCAGGGCGCGATGCCGGCGGTCGAGCGGGCGATCCGCGACTCCGACCTCGGCGTGAACCCGTCCAACGACGGCAAGGTGCTGCGCTGCGTGTTCCCCGAGCTCACCGAGGAGCGGCGCAAGGAGTACATCAAGCTCGCCAGGGCGAAGGCCGAGGACGGCCGCGTCTCGGTGCGCAACGTGCGCCGCACCGCCAAGCAGGCGCTGGAGAAGCTCGAGAAGGACGGCGAGGTCGGCAAGGACGACGTCACCGGTGCCGAGAAGCGCCTCGACGCGGTGACCAAGACCCACACCGACAAGATCGACGACCTGCTCAAGCACAAGGAAGCCGAGCTGCTCGAGGTCTGAGCCCGCACCCATGACGACTTCCGAGCCGCCGGCGCACTCCGACGCCGTCCGAGGCGATCAAGAAGGACCACGGCCGCGCCGGCCGCGACCTGCGCGCCGCCGTCATCTCGGCCGTCGTGCTCGTCGCCGCGATCCTGCTGTCGCTCTTCTTCTGGAAGACCGCGTTCATGGGGATCGTCGCGATCGCCGTCGTGGTCGCGGTCTGGGAGCTGCACCAGGGCCTGTCCGCCAAGGACATCGACATCCCCGAGCAGCCGCTCATGCTCGGCGGCGTCGTGATGGTCGTCGTCGCCTACGTCTGGGGTGCGCCGGCGCTCGTCACCGCCACGGCCGTCACGGCGCTGGTGATCATGCTGTGGCTGCTGCGCCGCGGCGTCGACGGCTACGTCAAGAACGCCACCGCGCTCGGTCTTCACGCTCGTCTACGTCCCGTTCCTCGCCTCGTTCGTCGCGCTGCTGCTCGGCGAGGGCGGCACCAACCCGGCGTTCGGCCTCGACCTCGACGACCCCGGCGTGCGCGGCGTGATCACGTTCATCGCCATCACCGTCGCCTCCGACACCGGCGGCTACGTCGCCGGCGTCCTGTTCGGCAAGCACCCGATGGCCCCGGTCATCTCGCCGAAGAAGTCCTGGGAGGGCTTCGCCGGCTCGATCGTCGCCACCATCGCGGTCGGCGTGTGGCTGGTCACGTCGTTCCTCGGCGGCGACTGGTGGGTCGGCGTGCTCCTCGGCGTCATCGCCGCCGTGATGGCGACGCTCGGCGACCTCTGCGAGTCGGTCATCAAGCGCGACCTCGGCATCAAGGACATGAGCCAGGTCATCCCCGGCCACGGCGGCCTGATGGACCGGCTCGACTCGCTCCTCGCCACGATCGCCCCGATCTGGCTGGTGCTCTACTACCTCGTCTTCTGAGGCCTCCCGAGGAATGGTGCTGCACCTCGTCCGCCACGGCCGCCCGCTCGATGGTCGCCCGGCGTGCCGGCCGCGGAGTGGGACCTCGACCCGGCGTCGTACGACGACGTGTGGGCGCTGCGCTGCCTCGGGTCGCCTCCCGAGCCGTGCCGCGTGGTTCACCTCGCCGGAGCCGAAGGCGCTCCAGACCGCCGAGCTGCTCACCGACGGCGAGGTCGGCGTGCGTCGACGACCTGCGCGAGCACGAGCGGTCGGGGGAGTGGGTCGACGACTTCCACGGCGGCGGTCGGCGCGCCTTCGCGCAGCCCGACGATGCCGGCCGTCGCGGGCTGGGAGCCGCTCGACCGCGTGCCGCGAGCGCGTCACCCGGGCCGTACGCCGGATCCTGCGAGGTGCACGGCGACGACGACGTGGTCCTCGTCGGCCACGGCACGGCGTGGACGCTGGTCGTCGCCGACCTGACCGGCGCGCCGCCCGACCTCGACCGGTGGGCAGCCCTCGCGATGCCCGACCTGATCACCGTGGACGCCTGAGCGGCCGCTCGACGGAATTCCCGGCCACCGCGTGCCCAGCGCCGTCGCGCGCGACGCGACGTGCCTAGGCTGGACGACGTGGAGACGCGACGAGGTGCGCACGGCAGGCAGGAGGCGCCGCCGCAGGAGCGCAGCCGGTTCGCGTGGTGGCACGCCAGCCACCCGACCTTCGCCGGGATCACCGGCTTCTTCGCCGGCATGCTCTTCGTCACCGCCCTGCCCGGCGCCTTCGTCGGGTTCCTGCGGCTGCTGTTCAGCTACGACACCGCCGAGCAGCTGTTCCCGTTCGTGCTGCTCGCCCTCGCGCTGCCGATCTTCCTGCTGGTCAAGCGCAAGACGCGTCGCTTCGCGCAGTTCATGTTCGTCGGCATGGTCGTCACCGCGCTGGTCGTCCTGGGCGTGACCTCGCTGGTGCTCTACTTCATGGTCGACGCCTGACCCGCCGCTGAATCGCCGCGGCGCGGCCGTCCGGGTGGGAGGATCGGCCCGATGTCCGAGACCGTTGAGCCCATCAAGACCCTGCCCCTCGTCTTCGACGAGCCGCGCGGGCGCAAGAAGCCGCCGCGGCACCTCGCCGACCTCGACGAGGCCGGTCGCAAGGCGCTGCTCGAGGAGATGGGGCTGCCGGGCTTCCGCGCCAAGCAGCTCTCGACCCACTACTTCGGCCGCCTCGTCGACGACCCCGCGGAGATGACCGACCTCCCGGCCGGCCAGCGCGACGAGCTGGTCGCGGCGCTGCTGCCCGACCTGATGACGCCGCTGCGCACGCTCGAGGCCGACAAGGGCACCACCCGCAAGACGCTGTGGAAGCTCTTCGACGGCGCGCTCGTCGAGTCGGTGCTGATGCGCTACCCCGACCGCGCCACCGTCTGCGTCTCCAGCCAGGCCGGCTGCGGCATGGCCTGCCCGTTCTGCGCCACCGGCATGGGCGGCCTCCAGCGCAACATGTCGACCGCCGAGATCGTCGAGCAGGTCGTCGCCGGCGCCCGGTCGATGGCCCGCGGCGAGGTCCCCGGCGGCCCCGGCCGCGTCTCCAACGTCGTCTTCATGGGCATGGGCGAGCCGCTCGCCAACTACAAGGCCGTCATCGGGGCCGTACGCCGCCTCGTCGACCCGTCGCCGGCCGGCCTCGGCATGAGCGCCCGCGGCATCACCGTCTCCACCGTCGGCCTGGTGCCGCGGATCAACCAGCTGACCGAGGAGGGCATCCCGGTCACGCTCGCGCTGAGCCTGCACGCGC
Source organism: uncultured Actinomycetota bacterium (assembly GCA_963795095.1). Lineage (GTDB taxonomy): Bacteria > Actinomycetota > Actinomycetes > Propionibacteriales > Nocardioidaceae > Nocardioides. Next base: position 162,870 of record CAWCGM010000032.1, read on the forward strand.
CCGACGACGAGCTGCGCAACGAGCTGGTCCCGATCAACACCCGCTTCTCGGTCGCCGAGACCGTCGAGGCCGCCTGGAACTACGCCCGCGTCACCAAGCGCCGCGTCTCGATCGAGTACGCCATGATGCGCGGCATCAACGACCAGGCGCACCGCGCCGACCTGCTGGGCGACGTGCTCAACTCGTACGGCGACTGGGGCTGGGTGCACGTCAACCTGATCCCGCTCAACCCGATCGAGGGCTCGAAGTGGACGGCCTCCGACCCGGCCGACGAGCGCGAGTTCGTCCGCCGGCTCGAGGCCAAGGGCATCCCGACCACGGTCCGCGACACCCGCGGCCGCGAGATCGACGGCGCCTGCGGCCAGCTCGCCGCCAAGGAGTAGCCGAGCGCAGCGTTCGCCGCAGGCGTCGGGGCTGTTCACGTGTCGTCTGCCCGACGCGGGGCGTCCGTTGCGGAGCGCTCCCTAGCGTCCGGGCATGGACCTGCTCGAGAGGCGGCGTCGCAGCCGCACCGCACCGGCACCCGTCGTCCCCCTCCCGTCCACCATCGCCGCCGGCCCGACGCCGTCCGCCGGCTCCGCGTCCTGGTCGTCACCGAGTCGTTCCTGCCCCAGGTCAACGGCGTCACCAACTCGGTCCGCCGGGTGCTCGAGCACCTCGCGGCCGAGGGCCACGACGCCGAGCTGGTCGCGCCGACCGGCCCCGACGACGTACGCCGGCTTCCCGGTCACCCACGCCCGCGGCGCGAGCCTGCCGTTCTACGCGGACTTCCGGATCGGCCTCGAGACCCGTCGCCGCCTGCGCGCGACGATGGTGCGGTTCCCCCCCGACGTCGTCCACATCGCCTCCCCGGCGACGCTCGGCCACCAGGCCGCGCGCGCCGCCCGCTCGCTCGGCATCCCGACCGTCGCGATCTACCAGACCGACCTCGTCGGCTTCGCCGAGCGCTACGCCGTCCCCGGCGGCGCCCGCGCGATGGAGTCGCTCACCCGCCGGATCCACCTCGGCGTCGACCGCACCCTCGCGCCGTCGACGGCGAGCATCGACCAGCTCGCCCGGCTCGGCATCGGCGACGTCGCGCGCTGGCCCGGGGCGTGGACCAGGAGCTGTTCGACCCCGGCCGGCGCGACGAGGCGCTGCACCGCGGGCTCGCCCCGACGGCGAGGTCCTCGTCGGGTACGTCGGCCGGCTCGCGCCGGAGAAGGAGCTCGAGCTGCTCGCCCACGTCGACCGGCTCCCGGGCGTCCGGCTGGTGCTGGTCGGCGGCGGGCCCGAGGAGGGCCGGCTGCGGGCGCTGCTGCCCGGACGCCGCCTTCCTCGGCGTGCTGCACGGCGACGAGCTCGCCCGGGCCTACGCCACCCTCGACGTCTTCGTGCACACCGGCCGCCACGAGACCTACTGCCAGTCCGCGCAGGAGGCGCTCGCCAGCGGCGTGCCGGTCGTGGCGCCGCGGTCCGGCGGGCCGATCGACGTCGTCGACGACACCGTCGCGGGCTACCTCTACGAGCCCGGCGACGCCGACGAGCTGGTCCGCCACGTCGAGCGGCTCGTCACCCACCCGGTGCTCCGGCGGCGGATGGCGGTCGCGGCCCGGCAGCAGCGTCCGGGGCCGGACCTGGCAGGCCGTCAACGAGCTGCTCGTGGAGCACTACCGCGACGTCAGCGCGCCCGTCGTACGTCGTCGGCGCGCCGGCTGACGCGTCACCCCGCCACGACGGCGACGGCCTCCTCGACGCTGTCGACGAGGTGGACGTGCGGCTCCATCGCGCGACCGCGCGCGAGGGCCTGGAGCAGCGGCCAGACCGGCAGCTCCTCGGTCCAGTGCGCGCGACCGACGAGCACCATCGGCGCGACCGCGGACTCGTCGGCGTAGTAGTTCTCGCAGGCGTCCTGGAAGACCTCCTGCACGGTGCCGCCGGCGCCCGGGAGGAAGACGATGCCGGCGTTGCAGATCTCGAGCAGGAGCGCCTCGCGCGGGGCGTTGCTGAAGTACTTCGCGATCGAGGTGGCGAACGGGGTTCGGCGGCTCGTGGCCGTAGTGCCAGGTCGGGATGCCCAGCGACTCCCGGCCGTCCGGGGTGGCGTCGACCACCTCGAACGCGGCGTCCGCCCAGGCGCCGATGTCGGCCGGAAGGACGGCACCCGGGCGACCGTCTCGAGCGCACCCGCCAGGTCGCCCGGGACGAAGGCGCCGAGGTTGGCGGCCTCCATCGCGCCCGGACCGCCGCCGGTGGCGACCGTGTGGTGCGTCGCCGAGCTGCGTGGCCGAGACGCGCCGCGTCGGCGTACGTCCGGCTCGCCGCGCTCGACGGCGTGCCCGCCCATCACGCCGACGATGTCGCGGCCGCGGACCCAGTCGGCCATCGCCTCGTCGACCTGGTGGTCGTGCAGCGCCCGCGCGAGCGTGTCGTCGGGGGTGGCCGGGCGCCGCGACCAGGCGTACGCCCGCGCGTCGAGGGAGTCCTCGTAGCGGGGCGTGTCGTAGAGCTCGCGCGGCGCGTAGAGCGTCGCGCGGTAGGGGTCGACCGGGATGTCCGGGGATCTCGTGCAGCACGATCCCGCCCGCGCGGCGTACGGCGTCGTCGTCCCCGTCGGCGAACGCGCAGCCGAGGAACAGCGACTGCGCGAGCGACCGCTCGAGCAGCGCCGGACCGCGCTCGGTGAGGTCGAGCCCGACCACCCGCCAGCCGCGCGAGCGACCGGGCGCCCGCGGCGAGGCGACGGTCGAGGTCGGCGAGGGTGGTGACGTCGAGGACGCGTCCGCGGCTGTGCCCGTGCACCAGCGCGGCCCTGAGTCTCCTGGAGAACGCGTGCGCCATCAGCTCCCCGAAGAGCTCCTGCTCGTCGACCTCGAGCCCGCGCGAGCGGAACCAGGCGCACATGTTGGCGCAGTCGCGCAGCAGGAAGTCCATCCCGCGCGGGTTGCCGACGAGGTCGACCACCTGCGGCAGGTCGATGATGACCAGCCGGTCGCCCGCGGCGAGGGTGTTGTAGGGCGACAGGTCGCCGTGCACGATCCCCGCCTGCACCATCGTGCCGAGCGCGTCGCGCAGCTGCTCGTAGTAGCCCGCCAGCGACGTCCGGCTCGGGGCGCACCTGCGCGACGCGCGGAGCGGTGTCGATCTCGCCGTCGACGGTGACGGTGATCCACTCCATCATCAGCTCGGTCTCGTCGATCTGGACCGGGTAGGGGACCGGCAGGCCGAGCTCCCAGCAGCGGCGGAGCGCGTTCCACTCCGAGATCGCCCACTCGCCGGCGGCGACCTGCTTGCCCCAGGTGGACTTCCGCTTGAGGGCGCGCTCGTCGCGCGAGCGCTTCATCGAGCGGCCCTCGGTGTAGGCCGCGGCGCGGTGGAAGGTGCGGTGGTCGGTGTCCCGGTAGCGCTTGGCCGCCATGATGACGGCGCTGCCGGGGGGGTGCGGGTCCTCGCGCTCGACGAGGAAGACGTCGGCCTCCTTGCCGGTCTTGAGGATGCCGAGCTCGGTGTCGATGGCGCCGCTGGAGACCACGACCCAGTCGGGTCGTGGCTCGGGGCCCCTCATCAGGGCCTCGAGGTCCTCCCAGCGGGACCAGCGCTGACCTTCGCCGAGCTCGTCGGCGTAGGTGTCGAAGTCGAAGACGAACGACTCGTCGATGCCCTCGAGGGGCGAACGGTCGTCAGGCCGGAGGAAGTCCTCCGGGAACTGGGGTGCGTGAAGGTGCGACAACGTGGGTGCTCCGTGTGTGCGAAAGGTGGTCGGCGGACAGGCCGAGGACAGTGATGGACATGTCACGGCTCCTTTCGGTCACGGGCAGCGCGGATCGACGCCCGGAGTTCGGCACCAGTGTGACGCACCCGCGCCGTCCCGCGCACCCGAATTAAGGCGTCGGCTAGGTTCGGGCGGTGACCACACGACCCCTGTCCCGCTCCCTGCTCGCGGCCGCGACCTGCGCTGTCCTGGCCGTCGGTCTGACCAGTGCGACGGCGACGGCCGAGGGCCCGCTCGCGGCACCCGTCGACGGTGCCGCCGGGATCGGCGACCCCTACTGGCCGCTCGACGGCAACGGCGGCATCGACGTGACGTCGTACGACATCCGCAACAGCTACGCGCTTCGACACGAGGCGGCTCGCCGGCCGGACCCGCGTCGAGCTCACCGCCACGAGCGACCTGCGCAGCTTCTCCCTCGACTTCCTGCTCGACGTCTCGAAGGTGACCGTCGACGGCGCGCCGCCGACTTCGCGAAGACCGACGGCGGCCACGAGCTGCGGATCACCCCCGCCGAGCCGCTGCTCGCCGGCACCGACCACGCCGTCGTGGTGTCGTACGCCGACCACCCGGCGACGCACTCCTACGCCGGCGAGATGAACTGGCTGGCCACCGGCCGCGAGGTCGTCACCATGAACGAGCCGCACATGGCGCCGTGGTGGTTCCCGAGCAACGACCACCCGCAGGACAAGGCGATCGTCGACGTGCGGATCCGCGTGCCCAACGGCCGCGAGGTGATCTCCAACGGCGAGCTGAAGGGCCGTCGCGTCGGCAAGCGGTCGACGACCTGGCACTGGCGTGCCGACGAGCCGATGGCGCCCTACCTCGCGTTCTTCGCGGCCGGTGACTTCACGATCGCCCAGGGCGTCCGCCACGGGCTGCCGTGGCTGGTGGCGGTCTCGCAGAGCGCTCGGCCAGGCCGACGAGGAGGCCAGCATGCGGCTGATGCGGAAGACGCCGGCCAAGGTGGTCGCCGGGCTCGAGAAGGACCTCGGCGACTACCCGTTCTCGGTCGTCGGCGGGCTCACCACCTCGATCAACGTCGGCTTCGCGCTGGAGAACCAGACCCGGCCGACCTATCCCGCGGTCGGCAGCGGCTACACCAGCCTCGTGGTGCACGAGCTCGCCCACCAGTGGTTCGGCGACGACGTCGCCGTCCAGCAGTGGCGCGACATCTGGCTCAACGAGGGCTTCGCGACCTTCATGGAGTGGCGCTGGTCGGAGAACCACGGCGGTCGCACGGCGGCGGCGATCCTCGACGACCACTACGACGAACGTCGCCGCCACGTCGGACTTCTGGCAGGTCGTCGTCGCCGACCCCGGCGCCGCCAAGGTCTTCGACGACGCGGTCTACGGCCGCGGTGCGATGACGCTGCAGGCGCTGCGCAACCGGGTCGGCGACCGGGACTTCTGGCGGATCCTGCGCTCGTGGATCCGCGAGCAGGACGGCGGCAACGGCTCGACCGAGGAGTTCGAGGCGCTCGCGGCCCGGGTCAGCGGCGAGGACCTGACGGGCTTCTTCACCGCCTGGCTGCGCACCGCGTCGAAGCCGGCCGACGACCGCTGACAACGGGCTCGCCTGAGGTCGGCGTGGCACCCGTCAACTGGTTCCGGGCGCCCGCCGACGGCGACCCCGGCACCCTCAACGCCTGCTACGAGGCGCTCGACATCCACGTCGTGCGCGGATCGGGCCGACGACGTCGCGCACCAGCGATCGACGGGAGGAGCGCCTTCGCGCGGCTGCTGACCGAGGTCGCGGCGTGCGCCGGGGTGCTGCGCGCCTTCGGCGTCGGGCTCGGCGACCGCGTGGTCGTCGGCGAGCTGTCGCCGGAGAGCCGGGTCGTCGCGCCGCTCGCGGTGGCTCGCGTCGGCGCGGTGGCGGCGTACGACAACTCGCCGGGCGCCGAGGGGTCCGCGTGCAGATCAGCGCGGCGGGCTTCGCCGCGGACTGGTGACGAGGTGCCGTGGGACGTGGCGATGCGCGCCGGGCGCACCGATCCCGGCGGGCTGCGCCGACGTGCCCGGCGACGCCGTGATGGCCGTCCACGGCGACGACGTGCTGACCGTGCTCGAGGCCGTCGGCGCGTCGGACGACCACCAGGTCGACGGCGCCGGCCGGGGCCACGCTCGTCGAGGTCGGCGGCGTGAGGTTCTGGTCGTTCGACACGCGCGTAGGGCCCGGCACGCGACCTGACACACTGGCGCCGGTGACCGCCCGCGACATCGTGATCCTCGGCTCGACCGGCTCCATCGGCACGCAGGCGCTCGACCTCGTCCGCGCCAACCCCGACCGGTTCCGCGTCGTCGGCCTGACCGCGGGCGGGTCCCACCGCGAGCTCTTCGAGGCGCAGGTCGCCGAGTTCGCGCCCGCCTTCTCCGGGCTCGGGGAGGAGGCCTCGACCGAGGCCGCCGGTCGTGAGTGCGACGTCGTGCTCAACGGCGATCACCGGCGCCGTCGGGCTGCGCCCGACGCTGGCCGCGCTCGACGCCGGGACGACCCTGGCGCTGGCCAACAAGGAGTCGCTCATCATGGGCGGCCCGCTGGTCACCGATCGGGCGCGGCCCGGGCAGATCGTGCCGGTCGACTCCGAGCACTCGGCGCTGGCGCAGTGCCTGCGCGCCGGCGCGCCCGGTGACGTACGCCGACTCGTGCTGACCGCGTCCGGCGGCCCGTTCCGCGGTCGCACCCGCGACGACGCTCGCCGACGTCACCGTCGAGGAGGCGCTGCAGCACCCGACGTGGTCGATGGGCCCGGTGATCACGATCAACTCGGCCACGCTGGTCAACAAGGGCCTCGAGGTCATCGAGGCGCACCTGCTCTTCGGCGTCCCGTTCGACCGGATCGACGTCGTCGTGCACCCCACCAGCGACGTCCACTCGATGGTCGAGTTCGTCGACGGCTCGACGATCCTGCAGGCCAGCCCGCCGGACGATGATGATCCCGATCGCGCTCGGCCTCGCCTGGCCCGACCGGGTGCCCGACGCCGCGCCCGCCTTCGACTGGAGCACGCCGGGCACGTGGGAGTTCTTCCCGCTCGACGACGAGGCCTTCCCGGCCGTGTCCCTGGCCCGCACCGCGGGCGGGCTGGGCGGCACCGCGCCCGCCGTCTACAACGCCGCCAACGAGGAGTGCGTCGAGGCGTTCCGCGCGGGGCGGCTCCGCTTCGTCGACATCATTCCCACGGTTGACGCGGTCCTGGCCGCCCACGACGTACGATCGGGAGCACCTCACCGTGGACGACGTCCTCGCCGCCGATGCCTGGGCGCGCGCGGAGGCCTCCGCCTCCATCGCCCGACGCACGACCAGAAGGACGCCCCTGCATGACCGCCCTGCTCTACACCCTGGGTGTCGTCGCCTTCGTCGTGGCGATCCTCGTCTCGATCGGGCTGCACGAGTTCGGCCACCTCGTCCCGGCGAAGAAGTTCGGTGCAAGGTGCCCCAGTGGTTCATCGGCTTCGGGCCCACCGTGTGGAGCAAGCAGATCGGCGACACCGAGTACGGCGTCAAGGCGATCCCGCTCGGCGGCGTGAAGATCGTCGGGATGCTCCCGCGGGCGCCCCGGGCGTGGTCGAGGAGACGACCTACGACGAGGACGGCGAGCCGGTCACAAGGTGCGCGGCTTCGAGCACCGGGATGTTCACCCAGCTGATCTCGACGCCCGCGCCGCCGAGTGGGAGTACGGGTCAAGCAGCACGACACCGACCGGCTCTTTCTACCGCCTGGCATGGTGGAAGAAGGTGGTCGTGATCGCCGGTGGCCCGATGGTCAACATCGCCATCGCCTTCGCGCTCTTCGTGCTGCTGTTCGGCGACCTACGGCAACCCGCGCGACCAGGTGATCGAGCCCACCGTGGCCTCGGTCCCGGCCTCGTCCTCCCCGTCGAGGAGGCCGGGCGAGCGTGCACGGCCGACGACCCGCCGACCCGGCTGCCGAGGCGGGCGTCCGGCCGGGCGACGTGATCGTCAGCTTCAACGGCACCCCGTTCTCGGACTGGGACGCCTTCCAGGCCCAGATCCGCGCCAACGCCGACGGCGACGCGGCCATCGAGGTCCGCCGCGACGGCGAGTTCTGCACGGTCGACACCAACACGACCGTCACGCTGCGCCAGACCTCGCTCGACGACGACGCGCTGACCAAGGTCGGCTTCCTGGGCGTCCAGCGCGAGGTCCGCCTCGCCACCGGCGGGCCGATCTACACCCTCGACCAGATGGGCACGATGACGGTCGAGACGGCGAAGGCCCTCGGCCAGCTGCCGGTCAAGGTCTACGAGGTGGGCCGCGCCATCGTCGGGCTGCAGGAGCGCGACCCCGAGAGCCCGGTCTCGATCGTCGGCGGCGGCCGCTTCGCCGGCGAGGCCGCGGCCAGCGACGCATTCCCGCTGACCGAGAAGCTCGTCACGCTGCTGTTCCTCATCGCGGAGCTTCGACTTCTTCATCGGCATGTTCGACTTCGTGCCCCTGCTGCCGCTCGACGGCGGCCACATCGCCGGTGCCCTCTACGAGGGCCTCGAGCGTGGCTGGCCGGCCTCGGCCGTCGCAGCCAGACCGGTCACGTCGACGTTGCCAAGCCTGCCCGTGGCGTACGTCGTCGGGGCTCGCGATGCTCCTGATGGGCGTGGTCCTGATCGTGGCCGACCTCGTCGTGCCGCTGCACCTGAGCTGACGCCCCGCCCGTCGTCGCCGACTCGGGCGCGCGGGTGGCCTCCTAGACTGGCGACATGACCTCCGCATCTGTAGCGCTGGGCATGCCCGCGCTCCCGCCCCCCGTCCTGTCGCCGCGTCGCAAGACCCGGCAGATCAAGGTCGGCTCCGTGGGGGTCGGCAGCGACTCGCCGATCTCCGTGCAGTCGATGACGACGACGCTCACCTCCGACGTGAACGCCACGCTCCAGCAGATCGCCGAGCTTCACCGCCACCGGGTGCGACATCGTGCGCGTGGCGTGCCCGAGCCAGGACGACGCCGACGCACTGCCCGCGATCGCGCAGAAGTCCCAGATCCCGGTCATCGCCGACATCCACTTCCAGCCGAAGTACGTCTTCGCGGCCATCGACGCGGGCTGTGCGGCCGTCCGGGTCAACCCGGGCAACATCCGCAAGTTCGACGACCAGGTCAAGGAGATCGCGAAGGCCGCGAAGGACCGTGGCACGTCGATCCGGATCGGCGTCAACGCCGGGTCGCTCGACAAGCGGATCATGGACAAGTACGGCAAGGCCACCCCCGAGGCGCTCGTCGAGTCGGCGGTGTGGGAGGCGAGCCTCTTCGAGGAGCACGACTTCCACGACTTCAAGATCTCGGTCAAGCACAACGACCCCGTCGTGATGGTGCGCGCCTACGACTGCTCGGCCGAGGCGGGCGACTGGCCGCTGCACCTCGGCGTGACCGAGGCCGGACCTGCGTTCCAGGGGACCATCAAGTCCTCGGTCGCCTTCGGCCACCTGCTCGGCCAGGGCATCGGCGACACCATCCGCGTCTCGCTCTCCGCGCCGCCGGTCGAGGAGGTCAAGGTCGGGCTCCAGATCCTGAGTCGCTCAACCTCAAGCCGCGCCGCCTCGAGATCGTCTCCTGCCCGCTTGTCGGCCGCGCCCAGGTCGACGTCTACGAGCTCGCCGAGGAGGTCACCGCCGGCCTCGACGGGCTCGAGGTGCCGCTGCGCGTCGCCGTCATGGGATGCGTCGTCAACGGACCCGGCGAGGCCCGCGAGGCCGACCTCGGTGTCGCGTCTGGCAACGGCAAGGGCCAGATCTTCGTCAAGGGCGAGGTCATCGAGACCGTGCCCGAGTCGCAGATCGTGGAGACCCTCATCGAGGAGGCCATGCGCCTCGCCGAGGGCATGGAACCGGTCGACGGCGCGGAGGCTTCCGTCAGCGTCAGCTGACCCGTCCGTGTATAGGCTCCGAGGTGCTGGAGGACCCCGGGAGCAGGTGCGCGTGCTGGGCCCGGCGACCGGGACAGCTTCGTCGCGCTCGCGGAGCAGGATCCGGTGGTCAACGTGTTCGCCGACTACCGCGCCCGGCTCACCAACCTCGACGAGCGGTGGCTCGGCGGCCAGGTGTGGGGTCGATCGAGCCGATCGCGCTGCCACCTGGGCGCCAACCTCGTACCGGTCCAGTGCACGCCCGCCGACGTCGGCGCCTTCGCCGACGCGGCGCTTCGCGCCCGCAACAGCGTCGGCACCATCGTCGGCCCGAGCGACGTCGTGGCGGCGCTGTGGGATCGTCGGAGCCGCGGTGGGCCACGCCCCGCGAGGTCCGCGCCCGCCAGCCGCACCTCCAGATGGACCGGCTCCCGACGATGCCGGGTGACCCGCGCGTACGGGTCACGACGTCCGCCGACCTCAGGGCGACCCGGCCTGCCGACGACTACACCGAGGAGGTCGGGGTCTGCCCGAGAACGACGCGGGCGGCGGCGACCTCTACCGGGCGCGGATCCGGCAGCCTGATCGGACGCGGCTGGTCGATGGCGGCCTTCCACGACGAAGGTGGTCTTCAAGGCCGAGGTCGCTGCTGCGCCACTCGGCACGCCGCCAGGTGCAGGGCGTCTGGGTGCGACCCGACCGCCGCGGCGAGGGCCTCGCGGTGGCGGGGATGGCGTCGGTGCGTCCCACGTCCCGGGGACCGGCATGCGCCCGTCGTCTCGTTGACGTCAACGAGCGGCCAACGAGCCGGCGCGAGCGACGAGACGCCCGGGTCGGGTTCCAGCAGACCCGACCTTCGCCACCATGATGTTCTGACCCCTCGTGGGGTGGGCGAGAAAATTTTGCCGGACAGTATGCAGTCACATGGTGGTGCCGTGCACCTGCGGCGGCGCTGACATGGGGACAATGGTCACGATGTCGGAGAACCGGGAAGGCCGAGGAGCTTCGATCAGTCCACCGTGGGACAGGGCCAGTGGGGCGTTCATCGCGTGGAGGTCGGGGGACCCCACCGCCGTGGACGAGCTGGTCGCCGCGATGACACCGGTGCTCTGGCACGTGGTGTAGGGCATACGGGCACGACCGCGAGGCGGCTGAAGACGTGATTCAGGCGACGTGGGTCGGGTTCGTGCGCCTCCACCAGACCATCGAGGACCCTCAGGCGGTCGCGTCCTGGTTGATCACGTCGGCCAGGCGCGGCGCTGCCGCCCATGCCAGGACCGCGCGTCGTGCGGCCCCGGTGCAGGACGAGACGCTGCACGCCGCGCTCCCGGACGAGGAGTCGGCGGAGGCGCTCGCGATGCAGGGAGACGAGGCGGCACGGCTGTGGGGAGCCGTGGCGTCCGTCGACGAACGGTGCCTGCAAGCTGCTGCGGGTCGTGGCCTTCCTGGACCGACCCGACTACCACTCCCTGAGCCGGGACCTCGACATGCCTGTCGGGAGCATCGGACCCACGCGGGCCCGCTGCCTGGCGAAGGTCCGACACGCACTGACGAAAGGAGGCGGGCGATGACTGACGACGACGCTGCGCAGGACGTTGCTCTCCTCGAAGGGTCTGCCGAGACATGTGGGTGACCTACGACCCCCCGCCGCCCGGACTGACCGCCGCGATGATCGCGATCGTCGCCGCCGCCGACCTCGACGAGGAGTGGGGCTGCTGACGCCTGGTCAGCGACTCCGCCCACGAGCCGGCCGCACAGGTCCGCGGCCTCAGCACGGCGCGGGTGCTCTACTTCAACGCCGCTGCGGGATGGTCGCTCGAGGCCGAGATCGACGGCGACCAGGTCAAGGGCCAGCTGCTCGACCACGCCGGCGACATGGAGTCGGTCGAGATCGCGCTGGAGACCCGTGCCGGGCCGTCCTGGACGACCGGGGTCGACGAGGTCGGCTTCTTCGCGCTGCAGGCAGGAGCGAGCGGGTCGGTGCGGTTCGCCGTCACCATCGACGGCCGGGTCGCCAGGAGTCGCTGGCTGGACGTCTGAGGGCGGCCCGCCGAGGTCACTCGAAGGACGGGTGCAGCTCCAGGTGGGGCCCGATCATCGGGTCGGAGTCGTGGACCGCCAGCGCCAGGACGGCGTCGCGGGCCTCCTTGGCCGACGAGCCCGAGACGGAGATCTCGCGCGCGATCAGTCCCGCCACGATGGGCGCCGCGAACGACGTACCGCTCCACCGGGCCATGCCGGTGCTGAACACCCGGACGTCGCCCTTGTCGGGGCTCTCGTGGCACACGAAGGTGCCGTCGGGGAAGGCGTTGACGATGTTGCGGCCGAGCGTGAAGACGTCCGCGGACACGCCGTAGTTGGAGAACTCGGACACGCGGCCGTCCCGGTCGAGCGAGCCCACGCCGACGGCCCAGGAGAAGGCCGCGGGCCAGAACGGCGCGGCCCACGAGTCGTTGCCGGCAGCGGCGACGAGCACGCAGTCGGCCTTCTTGAGGTGCCGGCGGTGGAACTTCCGGAAGGCGATCGACGGGCGGTCCAGGTGGGTCCGGCAGCCGGCCGACAGGTTGATCACCTGCGGCTCGTGCTTCATCGCCTCCTCCAGCTGCTGGACGATCTCGGACTCCAGGATGCCGCCGCCACCGACCCCGCCGACCGCGAACCCTTCGACGTGGACGGCGGTCGTCGGGGCCATGCAGCGCACGACGCCGGCGATGAACGTCCCGTGCCCGGCGTAGGGGCGCAGGTCGGGGCCGTTGTCCTCGTCGTCGCCGGTGACGCCGTCGAGCCACGGCGTACGTCCGTCGGTGCCGGACGGCGGGTTCCACCCGGTGTCGACCACGACCACGCTGACCTCGCGCCCCCTCTTCTGCGGGGCGACCGGGGGCCAGGGCTCGGTCAGGCCGGTCTCCTGCGGCTCCACGGCCGGGCACGCCGCACCGCCGCCGCCCCCACCGGGGGACACGTGGACCCAGTGGTCGGGCGTCGCCGCACCGGGGCGCAGCCCGCTCCGCTCGAGGAGGTCGACCACGTCGGGCACGGACTCACCGCCGGAACGTCCGGGCAGCACGTAGCGCACGAGGTCGCCACCCAGGATGCGTACGTCGTCACGCCGCGGCGGTCCGGCGAGCAGGTCCTTGTCGAGCCGGGCGAACGCGGCCTCGAGCGCCTCGACGTCCTCGTCACCCACCAGCAGGTGGTCGGGATGGAACAGGAAGGTGAAGTCGGCCGGTGCCTCGGTGTTCCACGCGACCTGTCCGTCATTGGCCTTGCTGAGGTCCCTCAGCTGGTCCGTGCTGCGTCGTCGTCGGTCGTCGCCGATCATCCAGTCGCCCATGGACGCGACGCTAGTCCCCGGTGGGCGCTCCACGGTATGGATTCCGCACAAGGGTCCGGCCGGATCCGCAAGGATGGCGCCGTGGAGCGGGCCGAGGCGGACGAGGTGCTGCGCACCTTGTTCACCGACCCCGGGGCTGCGCGCGCGACGGCCGAGGCCGAGCTCGTGCCCGACCCCGACCCCTACATCTCCTCGATCGGGCACCAGGTGGTCGGCATCGTGCTGCGCGACCTCGGGCACGCCGACCGGGCGCTGGCCGAGCTGAGGGTCGCGCTCCGGCTCGCGCGACGGTCCGACGACGCCGAGAGGTGGCCGGACGTGATGGCGACGCTGGGGATGTCGCTGGCCCTCACCCGTCGGGCGAGCGAAGGCCTGCGGCACCTCGACCGCGCCGCAGCCGCAGCTCGGGGGCGTGCCCCTCGCCCGGGTGCTGGTGCGCCGTGCCATGGTGACGGGCCACCTGCTGGCCCGCTTCGAGGAGAGCGCCGCCGACCTGCGCGAGGCGCGCCGGCTCTTCGCCGGCGCGGGTGACGAGGTGTGGGAGGCACGCGCCCTCAACCTGCAGGGGCTCGCCGACGCCAAGCTCGGGTCGCTCGACTCCGCGGCCGAGGCGTTCGAGCTCTTCGGCGAGCTGTCGGCCCGCGCGGGCCACCCCATGGAGGTCGCGACCGCACGCCACAACACGGGCTGGGTGTCCTACCTCCGTGGCGACCTGCCGCAGGCGCTCGAGGCCTACGCCGACGCGGGGGCGCAGTTCGACGCGCTGGGCATCACCAGCGTCGACCTGGTCCTGGACCAGGCCACGTCCTACCTGGCGGGCGGCCTCGCCGACGACGCGCTCGCCGTCGCCGAGCAGGCCCTGGTCGCCCGGCCCCTGCTGGCCCGCGAGCGGGCCGACCTCCTGGTCTCGGTGGCGGAGTCGGCGCTGGCGGCCCGGGACTGGTCCCGCGCCGCCTCGGCGGCCGACGAGGGCTCGGCGCTGATGCGCGCCCAGTCGCGGCACGCGCCCAGCCTGGAGGCCGACCTCTTCGCGATCGCCGCACGGACCGAGCTGGGACTGCCCGCCGGTCCGCTGCTGCGCCGTGCCGAACGGCTGGTCCACCGGATGCGCGAGGCATCGATGCCGCAGCTCGTCCAGGCGCTGCTGCTGGGTGCGCGGCTGGCGAGGCACGTGCACTCGCCTCGCGCGGCCGCCCTGGCCGACGAGTGGCTCGACGAGGCGTCGGCCAGCCGCGGTGCCCCCACCCACGCCGTGCGCGCGCTGGGCTGGCTGGCGCTGGCGCAGCGCCGCGACGCCGCTGGCGACGCCGGCGGCGTGCTGCGGGCGTGCGACCGCGGTCTCCGCGCGCTCGACGAGCACCAGGCGACCCTCGGCAGCCAGGAGCTCCGCGCGGTGATGTCGGGCCACGGCGCCGCACTCGCCGAGCTCGGCACCCGGACGGCCCTGGCGTCCGGGAGCAGCCGCCGCCTGCTCCAGTGGTCCGAGCGCTGGCGCGCCACCGCGCTGGTGGTGCCGTCGACCGCGGTCGCGCACGACCCGGGGACGACCGCCGACCTCGCCGCCCTGCGCGCCCAGCACCACGTCCTCGCCGGGGCACGAGCCGAGGGGGAGCGCACCGACCAGCTGCAGGCGCGCGTCACCCGTCTCGAGCAGTCGGTGCGCCGGCGCCTGCTGCACGCCCGCGGCACGGGTGAGACCGCCTCCGAGCTGCGACGTCGCTGAGCTCCTCGACGCGCTGCGCGCGGACGACACGGTGCTGGTCGAGCTGGCCGAGGTCGACGGATCGCTCCACGCCCTCGTCGCCGGACGCGGACGCGTCCGCCACCTGCACGTCGGAGACGCGCCATCGGCGGCCGCGGCGGTGGACTTCGCGCTGTTCTCGCTGCGCCAGGCGGCGCGCGGACGTCGTACGCAGCTCGAGGTGGCGGGCTCGCGCCTGCAGCGCGCACTGCTCGGGTCCGCGCTGGACGGCGTGGGGGAGTCACGGGTCGTCGTCTCCGGCACCGCGGCCCTGCAGGGCGTGCCGTGGGGACTGCTGCCCGCGCTGGCCGACCGCCCCTTCACCAGTACGCCGTCCGCGCGGCTGTGGCTACGGTCCCGGTCGGCCGCGGCGGTGACCGACCGACGGGTGCTGCTCGTCGGCCCGGGGCTCGGCAGCGGCGGGGCCGAGGTCCCGGCCGTCGCCGCGCAGGACGCCGGCGCGGAGGTGCTCGACGGCGACCGGCGCGACCGTGTCCGCCTCCCTGGCCGCGCTCGACGGTGCCGCGCTCGCCCACGTCGCCGCCCACGGCCACTTCCGCGAGGACAGCCCGCTCTTCTCGTCGCTCGCGCTCGCCGACGGACCGCTGCTCGTGCACGACCTCCAGCACCTCGAGCGTCCTCCGCACCGGGTGGTGCTGTCGGCCTGCGAGTCGGGCGTGATGGCGCCCGTCGGCGACCAGGAGCTGCTCGGCCTGGCCGCGGCCCTGCTGTCGATGGGCACGGCCGGCGTGGTGTCGAGCCTCGCCGAGGTCGACGACGCAGCGACCGTCGAGGTGATGGTCGCGCTGCACGCCGCGCCTGCGCGCGGGCGGTGGGCTCGGCGACGCACTCCTCGCGGCCCGTCAGGTGGCGGCCGACGACCCGGTGCTGGCGGCCACGGCGGCGTCGTTCACCGTGCTCGGCACCTGACGACTACGGCGCCTGCACCTTCACCGGGTCCGTCGCGTTCACGCACTGCGCGACCGTGCAGCGCACGGTGGCGGACGTCCGCCTGCCGTTGACCTCGAGCAGCACGACGTCCGGGGGACTCCCACTGCCAGCCGCTGAACCAGTTCGTGGTCCACGTCGCCAGCTTCGTGCCGTCGAGCTCGCGCAGGTGGATCTCACCCGGGCCGAGGCCGTCGGTGAGGATGTGGAAGGTCAGCAGCTGGGTGCCGTCGGGGGAGATGGCGGCGATCCGCTCGCGGCAGGACTTCCACACCTTCACCCGCGGCTTGCTCAGCCGCACCAGCCTGGTGCAGCCGCCGTCGTAGGGGTCCTTGGTGTAGATGCTGAGCAGGTCGTGCTCGATGCTGGCCGAGCCGCCCGCCTTGCGGACCACGGTCCGTTGCTTCCCGGTGGACGGGTTCCACTCCAGCACCCGCGTTCCCGGCGCCGAGGACCACCCGGTCAGCCGCGACGTCGAGCAGGCTGACGTACGGCCCGGGCCCCTTCTCGCCGGTCACGGTCGCTGTGGCGACGTCGTAGGCGTAGGTGACCGTCCTGCGGCCGCCGCCGACGGACTGCTGCCAGGCGAGCGTGCTGCCGTCGGCCGAGAGGATGACCGTCGAGACGTCGATGTCCCGCAGCACGTCGACGACGGCCCCGTCCGCCCCGACGCGTACGACGCGCCGGTTGCGCTTGCGGTCGACGTTGTTCGTGGCGACCAGCCACCCGCCGTCGACCTCGCCCGACGACCCTCGCCACCGTCCCCGGGAGCTCGACGCGTCGGTCGCCGTCGACGAAGTCGCCGTCCTCGACGTGGGGGATCGCGACGTCGGCGCCGCGGGCCAGCCGGTCGGGCTGGAGCTCCACGGTCGGAGCGGTGGCCTGGGCCGGGACGGTCAGCGCGGCGGCTGCCGCGAGGGCCGTGAGGAGGACGGTGGTGGTCGAGCGACGCATGGTGGGTGCTCCTGCGCTGGTGGCTGGTGGGTGGCTGTCGTGAGGGAGACGCCGTACGTCGTCGCGAGGTTGCTCGCCGAGCAGCGATCAACCCGTTCGCGGCGGCGGAGCGCCCACACCTATCCTTGCGCCCATGGCCCGCATCCTCCGCATGTCGACCCTGTTCGTGCGCACCCTGCGCGACGACCCCAACGACGCCGAGGTGCCGAGCCACCGGCTGCTGGTCCGCGCCGGCTACATCCGCCGCAACGCCCCGGGCATCTACACCTGGCTGCCGCTCGGGCTGCGCGTGCTGCGCAAGATCGAGAACATCGTCCGCGAGGAGATGGACGACATCGGCGCCCAGGAGCTGTCGTTCCCCGCGCTGCTGCCCCGCGAGCCCTACGAGGCGACCAACCGCTGGACCGAGTACGGCCCCAACATCTTCCGCCTCCAGGACCGCAAGGGCGCCGACTACCTCCTCGGCCCCACCCACGAGGAGATGTTCACCCTCGTGGTGAAGGACCTCTACTCGTCCTACAAGGACCTGCCGCTCTCGATCTACCAGATCCAGACCAAGTACCGCGACGAGGCGCGTCCCCGCGCGGGCCTGCTGCGCGGGCGCGAGTTCATCATGAAGGACTCCTACTCCTTCGACGTCGACGACGCCGGCCTGGACGAGTCCTACGCCAGGCACCGCGAGGCCTACATCCGCATCTTCGACAAGCTCGGCTTCGAGTACGTCATCGTGCGGGCGCACGCCGGCGCGATGGGCGGCTCGAAGTCCGAGGAGTTCCTCGCCAAGGCCGTCCGTCGGCGAGGACACCTACGTCACCTGCCCCGTGTGCGGCTTCGCCGCCAACGTCGAGGCCGTCGAGACGCCGTCGCCCGCCCCCGTGGCGTACGACGACGCGCCCGAGGCGCACGTCGAGGACACCCCCGACACGCCCACCATCGACTCGCTGGTGGGGCTGCTCAACGACCGGTTCCCGCGCGAGGACCGCGCGTGGCTGGCCGAGGACACGCTCAAGAACGTGCTCTTCGTCGTCACCCAGCTCGACGGCACCAGCGAGCCGCTGGCGATCGGCGTGCCCGGCGACCGCGAGGTCGACCCCAAGCGGCTCGAGGCGACGCTCTACCCCGCCGAGTTCCGGCCCTTCGGCGAGGAGGACTTCGCCGAAGCACCCCGACCTCGTGAAGGGCTACATCGGCCCCGGCGTGCTGGGGGAGAAGGGCACGTCCGGCATCCGCTTCCTCGTCGACCCGCGCATCGTGGAGGGCACCCGCTGGGTGACCGGCGCCGACCAGCCCGGCCGCCACGCGCTCGACCTCGTCGTGGGCCGCGACTTCACCCCCGACGGCACGATCGAGGCCGCCGAGGTGCGCGCCGGCGACCCCTGCCCGCGCGGCGACGGCATCCTCGAGGCCGCGCGCGGGATCGAGATGGGCCACATCTTCCAGCTCGGCCGCAAGTTCGCCGACGCCCTCGGCCTCCAGGTGCTCGACGAGAACGGCAAGCTCGTCACCGTCACGATGGGCTCCTACGGCATCGGCCCCTCGCGCGCCGTCGCCGCGATCGCGGAGAACACCCTCGACGCGATGGGCCTGTGCTGGCCGCGCGCCGTGGCGCCGGCCGACGTGCACGTCGTCGCCGCGGGCAAGGACGACGCGATCTTCGACGCCGCCGAGCAGCTGGCCGCCGACCTCGCCGCCCAGGGCATCGAGGTGCATCTACGACGACCGGCGCGGCAAGGTGAGCCCGGGCGTGAAGTTCAAGGACGCCGAGCTCATCGGCGTGCCGACGATCGTCACGGTCGGCCGCGGCCTCGCCGACGGCACCATCGAGGTCCGCGACCGGAAGACGGACGTGCGCGAGGAGGTCGCGGTCGACGCCGCGGCCGCCCACGTCGCCGGGGTCGTCCGGGGCTGACCGATGGCCATCCAGGCTGTCATCTTCGACTGGGGCGGCACGCTCACGCGGTGGCACGACGTGGACTTCCACGCCGAGTCCGTCGCGCTGGCCCAGGCCGTACGCACCACGCCGTCGCCCGACGACGACCACCACGCGCACGCCGAGAGGCTGCACCGCGCGGGCGACGTGATCTGGGGACGCAGCCGCGACCACCAGCAGAGCTCGACGATCGCCGACCTCTTCGTCGAGGCGGGCCTCGACCACGACCCCGACCTGCTGCAGGCCTACTACGACTTCTGGGAGCCGCACACGCTCACCGACCCCGAGGTCCGCCCCCTGTGGGAGGAGCTGCGGTCGATGGACGTCAAGGTCGGTGTCCTGTCCAACACGATCTGGCCCCGCGAGTGGCACGTCGGCTTCTTCGAGCGCGACGGCGTCTACGACCTGGTGGACGGCGACGTCTACTCCAGCGAGATCCCGTGGACGAAGCCGTCGCCGCGCGCCTTCGAGGCCGCGATGCAGGCGGTGGGCGTCACCGATCCGAGCACCTGCGTCTACGTGGGGGACCGGCTCTTCGACGACGTGTGGGGCGCCCACAACGCCGGGCTGAGGGCGATCCACGTCCCGCTGAGCACGATCCCGGCGACGCAGGTCGGCCACACCGAGGGCGAGCCCGACGCGAGCGTGACCTCGCTGCTGGAGATCCCGGCGATCGTGCGCGGCTGGTCCCGGGGCTGATCACGGCGCCGTCCTGCAACTTTGTGCGTTGCACGAACATGCAAGTCGGATGCGCTTTCCCTTCGGCGCGATCGAATGCATGATTGTGCATGCGGCTCCACCACCCCCACAGGAGGAGCTCGCACAGGGTGATGCTGACCAACCCCATCAAGCGGTCCGCGTCCTCGGCCCTTGGGAGAGATCTCGGGACTTTCCCAAGGGCTGAGGCCGCGGACCGTTTCTGTGTCCCCGCGCGGCGCGCTCAGCCCAGCTCGGGCGCTCCCGGCCACGTCTGCGGCCCGCCGCCGAGCTCGAGCTGCCAGGTGGCCGACCAGGTCGCCTCGGTGAGCGCCCACTCCCGCACGGGCCCGACCGACTGGGCGACGAGGGCGAGGAGCACCTCGACGCTGGACTCCTCGGTCGCGACCGCCGCAGCCTGCACCTGGGCCGAGCGCAGGAGCGGCCCGTCGAGCTCGTACGCCGCCGCAGCAGCCACCGGCACCCCGCCGGCCTCCTCGACCAGCACGCGCAGCCGGTCGCGGCGGGCGCGGTGCCGCCGGTAGCCCGCGGACAGGGCGTCGTAGAGCGCGGGCGTCGCGGCCTGTGACGTGCGCGCCCCGAGCACGCCGTAGGTGTAGAGCGCCGCGTGCTCGTCACCCAGGGTGACCTGCAGGGCGTCCAGGACGCTCATGCGGCGGTCCCGGAGCTCGGTGGGCGGTCGCGAGGGTGGCGGCGTGCTGGGACGTGGAGGCCGCCACGCTGGCGAGCACGCGCGCCAGGTCGCCGCTGCGGGCCTCGAGGCAGCCCGCGCGCACCGCGCGGAGCAGCCGCTGCTCGGAGCGCCCGACGGCGGCCAGCGCCGCGGGAGGCCGCGTCGGGAGCGACGGGGGAGAGGCGGTCGGGACCTCGGACTCCGGCACCGCGCCGACCAGGACGTCGAGGTGCGCGGCATGTGCCGCGGCGACCGGGTCGAGGCGGGCGGCGAGGTCGGGCGCGGCGGCCGTGGCTGCCGTGAGCACGCCCTGCGCCCGCACCAGCGCGGCCACGACGGTCGCGACCAGCTCGGAGTCCTCCGGCGGCTCGGGCGTGGGGGTCGAGGTGCCGTCGGCGCGCGGCGGCGGGTCGATGTCGCAGGCCGCGAGGACCAGCGGTGCGGCGAGCGCCGAGCCCAGCGTCGTACGACGTGAGAGCGGGCGTCCGGGCACACCCAGACCCTAGGTGACCGGCCACCGGACCGGACCAGTCGGCGGCCGATGACCGGCCGTGCCGCCCGGCCGCTATCGTGGCCCCTCAACAACTTCACAGGAGGTCGCAGCCCGATGAGCACCGCCCGCCAGGACGCCACCCGGGACCGCATCGAAGCGGAGCTGGTCGACCCCTTGAAGGAGATGGGCCTCGACGTCGAGGCCGTCGAGGTCACCCCGGCCGGCAAGCGACGCGTGCTGCGCGTCGCCGTCGACAAGGACGGGGGAGTGACCCTCGACGACGTCGCCGACGCGACCCGTGAGGTGTCCCGGGTGCTCGACGACTCCGACGTGATGGGCGAGATGCCCTACACCCTCGAGGTCACCTCGCGGGGCGTGGACCGCCCGCTCACCCTGCCGCGCCACTGGCGCCGCAACGAGGACCGCCTGGTCAAGGCCACGCTCGCCGACGGCGGCGAGGTCACCGGCCGGGTCGTCGGCTCCGACGAGACCGCCGCGACGCTCGACGTCGACGGCGAGCGCCGCGAGGTGGCCTACGCCGACGTCGCCAAGGCGTTGGTGCAGATCGAGTTCAACCGCAAGAGCACGAACACCGGCGACGAGGAGGACGACTGATGGACATCGACCTGAGCATCCTGCGGATGCTGGAGCGCGAGAAGGAGATCTCGTTCGAGGTCCTCGCCGAGGCCATCGAGCAGGCCCTCCTCACCGCCTACCAGCGCGCCACCGAGTCCCAGCACCCCGCGCGCGTCGAGCTCGACCGCCAGAGCGGGCACGTCACCGTGTGGGCGCGCGAGGTCGACGAGGAGGGCACCGCCGGCCCGGAGTACGACGACACTCCCGCCGGCTTCGGCCGCATCGCCGCCACCACCGCCAAGCAGGTCATGCTGCAGCGGCTGCGCGACGCCGAGGACGAGATCCGCTTCGGGGAGTTCGCCGGCAAGGAGGGCGACATCATCTCGGGCGTCATCCAGCAGGGTCGCAACCCCGACGACGTGATGGTCGACCTCGGCAAGCTCGAGGCCATCCTGCCCATCAGCGAGCGGGTGCCGGGGGAGAAGTACGTCCACGGCGAGCGCATCAAGTGCCTGGTCACCTCGGTGCGCAAGGGCATGCGTGGACCGCAGATCACCCTGTCCCGGTCGCACCCGACGCTGGTCAAGAAGCTCTTCGCGCTCGAGGTCCCGGAGATCGCCGACGGCACCGTCCAGATCGCCGGCATCGCCCGCGAGGCGGGACACCGCACCAAGATCGCCGTCTGGTCCCAGGTCCCCGGCGTCAACGCCAAGGGCGCCTGCATCGGTCCGATGGGCCAGCGCGTGCGCAACGTGATGAGCGAGCTGCACGGCGAGAAGATCGACATCGTCGACTGGGCCGAGGACCCGGCCGAGCTCGTCGCCCACGCGCTGTCGCCGGCGCGGGTGACCTCCGTGGAGATCGTC
This sequence comes from uncultured Actinomycetota bacterium, assembly GCA_963795095.1. Classification (GTDB taxonomy): domain Bacteria; phylum Actinomycetota; class Actinomycetes; order Propionibacteriales; family Nocardioidaceae; genus Nocardioides. Next base: position 184,706 of record CAWCGM010000032.1, read on the forward strand.
GACCTCGCGACCCGCTCGGCGCGCGTCGTCGTACCCGACTTCCAGCTCTCCCTCGCGATCGGCAAGGAGGGCCAGAACGCGCGGCTCGCCGCGCGGCTCACCGGGTGGCGCATCGACATCCGCTCCGATGAGGCCCCGGCCGACGACTGAGTGACCCGTGGGGCGGGTGTGACGTCGGGCCCGCCTCCCAGTTCGTAAAGCAGTGGCCCCACGCAGTAGAGTGGTCAGCAGTGGCCACCACGTCTGACACCCCTGCGCCCGGACCCGTCCGGACCTGCGTGGGTTGCCGGGCCAAGGCCGCTGCGAGCGAGCTGCTGCGGGTGGTCGCAGGCTCGGACGCCGAGGGCCGACCAGCCCTGGTGCCCGATCCGGACCACCGGGCACCCGGCCGCGGGGCGCACCTGCACCCCACGTCCGAGTGCTGGGAGCTCGCCGTGCGTCGCCGAGCATTCCCCCGGGCACTCCGTTCGGGCGTCCCGCTCGCCGACACACTGCTGGCCGATCACCTCAACGCCGCGCTCGCCCCGTCCACACCACCTCAGCACCGACCAGAAACTGGAGCACGCAGCTCATGAGCACTCGATGAGTAACTCGTAATGAGTCTGTTCACCCACTAGCTGTTCCGTTTCCCCTCTCCTTGTGGGGTCACGGATCACAAGGAGAAGTAACGCACCGTGGCCAAGACCCGAGTCCACGAACTCGCCAAGGAGTTCGGAGTCGAGAGCAAGTTCGTTCTCGAGAAGCTCAAGGAGATGGGTGAGTTCGTCAAGTCGGCTTCGTCGACCGTCGAGCCCCCCGTCGAGATGCGCTTCAAGAAGCAGTACGGCGACGAGCTGAAGGCCGCTGCGGCCTCCGCTCCCGCCGCCGAGGCGCGGCCGAGAAGGCTGCCGCCAAGCCCGCATCAGGCAAGCCCGGCCCGCAGCCCGGCCCGAAGCCGTGCCGCCGAGCCCGAGGCCCCTGCCGAGGCCCCCGTGGTCGAGGAGTCCGCTCCTGCCGCCACGCCCGGCCCGAAGCCCGGTCCCCAGGCACCGGTCGCCGAGCCCGAGGCTCCGCCGGCCGAGCCCGAGGCTCCTGCCGCACCCGCGGCGAAGGCGCCGTCCCCGGCTCCCCGCCCGGTCGGTCGTCCCGGCGCACCGCGTCCGGGCAACAACCCGTTCGCCCCCAGCCAGGGCATGGGCTCGCGTCCTGCGCCCGCGCACGCCGCGGCCGGCGACGACAACCGTCCGCCGCGCCCGCCCGCCGGCGGCGACGCTCGTCCCGGCATGCCGCGCCCCAACCCGGCGATGATGCCCAAGTCCCCGGCCGCCTTCGGCAACGGTCCCGGTGGCCGTCCCGCTCGCGGTGGCCCCGGTGGCGGTCCCGGTGGCCCCGGTCGTCCGGGTGCCCCCGCCCGCGGTGGAGCCCCGGGTCGCCCCGGTGGCGCCCCCGGCGGTGCCCCCGGCCGTCCCGGCGGCTTCGGTCCGCCGGCGAGCGGTCGTCCCGGCCAGCGTCCCGGCCAGCGTGGCCAGACCCAGGGTGCCTTCGGTCGCGCCGGTGGCCCGTCCCGTCGAGGACGCAAGTCCAAGCGTGCGCGTCGCATGGAGTTCGAGGCCATGGAGGCCCCGACGATCGGTGGCGTGCGGGTCCGCAAGGGCAACGGCGAGACCGTACGTCTCCCGCGTGGCGCCTCGCTGACCGACTTCGCCGAGCGCATCAACGTCGACGCGGCTGCCCTCGTGCAGATGCTGTTCTCGCTCGGCGAGATGGTGACCTCGACCCAGTCGGTCGGTGACGAGACGTTCGAGCTGCTCGCCGAGGAGCTCAACTACGTCGTCGTGATCGTCTCGCCCGAGGACGAGGACCGCGAGCTGCTCGAGACGTTCGACCTCGAGTTCGGCGCCGACGAGGGCGACGAGTCCGACCTGGTCATCCGTCCCCCGGTCGTCACCGTCATGGGTCACGTCGACCACGGAAAGACCAAGCTGCTCGACGCGCTGCGCGACGCCAACGTGGTCGACAAGGAGGCCGGTGGCATCACCCAGCACATCGGTGCCTACCAGGTCCACACCGAGGTCGACGGCACCGACCGTCGCATCACCCTCATCGACACCCCCGGTCACGAGGCGTTCACCGCCATGCGTGCCCGTGGTGCCCAGGCCACCGACATCGCGATCCTCGTGGTGGCGGCCGACGACGGTGTCATGCCGCAGACGGTCGAGGCGCTCAACCACGCCAAGGCGGCCAACGTGCCGATCGTGGTCGCGGTCAACAAGATCGACAAGCCGGAGGCCGACTCCACCAAGGTCCGCGGCCAGCTGACCGAGTACGGCCTGATCCCCGAGGAGTACGGCGGCGACGCGATGTTCGTCGACGTCTCGGCCAAGTCGGGGCTCAACCTCGACAAGCTGCTCGAGGCCGTCGTCCTGACTGCCGACGCGTCGCTCGACCTGCGGGCCAACCCCACGCAGGACGCCCAGGGCCTCGTGGTCGAGGCGCACCTCGACCGCGGTCGCGGTCCGGTCGCCACGGTGCTGGTCCAGCGCGGAACCCTCCGCGTCGGCGACTCGATCGTCGCCGGTCCGGCCCACGGTCGTGTCCGCGCCATGCTCGACGAGCACGGCAACGAGATCACCCAGGCAGACCCGTCGCGTCCCGCGATGGTGCTCGGCCTGAGCGCCGTCCCGGGTGCGGGCCAGAACTTCATCGTGGTCGAGGACGACCGCATGGCCCGCCAGATCGCCGAGAAGCGCGAGGCGCGCGAGCGTGCGGCCATGCAGGCCAAGCGTCGCGTCCGTCGCAGCCTCGAGGACTTCATGGCCTCCATGGAGAAGGGCGAGAGCCAGGAGCTCAACCTCATCCTCAAGGGCGACGTGTCCGGTTCGGTCGAGGCCCTCGAGGACGCGCTGTCGCAGATCGACGTCGGCGACGAGGTGTCGCTGCGCGTCATCGACCGCGGTGTCGGTGCGATCACCGAGACCAACGTCGACCTCGCTGCCGCCTCCGACGCCATCATCATCGGCTTCAACGTCCGCCCGCAGGGCAAGGCGAGCCAGATGGCCGACAAGGAAGGTGTCGAGATCCGCTACTACTCGGTCATCTACCAGGCGATCGAGGAGATCGAGGCAGCGCTCAAGGGCATGCTCAAGCCCATCTACGAGGAGTCGACCCTCGGCCAGGCGGAGATCCGCGAGATCTTCCGCTCGTCCAAGGCCGGCAACATCGCGGGCTGCATGGTCACGTCGGGTCTCATCCGCCGCAACGCCAAGGTGCGCATCCTGCGCGACGGCGCCGTGGTGGCGGACAACCTCGACCTGGCCTCGCTCCGCCGCGAGAAGGACGACGCCTCCGAGGTCCGCGAGGGCTTCGAGTGCGGTCTGGTGCTCAAGAACTACCAGAACATCGAGATCGGCGACATCGTCGAGTCCTTCGAGATGCGCGAGATCGCCCGCACCTGATGCGCAGTCCCGCGCTGGTCGAGTAGTGCCGAGCGAGGAACAGCGCGAGTCGGCGCGTCGTACGCACCACGCGTCTCAGATACGCCGCCTCGGTCCGCTCGGTGGATGCACGATCAGCCGATTCAGTTGAGAGAGTGAGCACCATGGCAAACCCCCGCGTCCGCAAGATCGCCGACCGCATCCAGGTGATCGTCGCCGAGATGCTCGAGCGACGGATCAAGGACCCGCGGCTCGGCTTCGTCACCGTGACCGACGTCCGCGTCACCGGCGACTCGCAGCAGGCGTCGATCTTCTACACGGTGCTCGGCACCGAGGACGAGCTCGCCAGCACGGCCGCGGCGCTCGAGTCGGCCAAGGGCGTCATCCGCTCCGAGGTCGCCAAGCAGCTCGGCATGCGCATCGTGCCGTCGCTGACCTTCATCCCCGACGCGCTGCCCGAGAACGCCCGCGCCCTCGACGAGGTGCTCGAGCGCGCCCGCAAGCTGGACGAGGAGGTCGCCGCGCGCCGCGTGGAGGCCTACGCCGGCGAGACCGACCCCTACAAGAAGCCGCGCGTGATCGAGGACGACGTCGACGACGACGCCCTGGACGACGGCTCCGACCTGTCCTTCGAGGACGGGCTGGACGACGAGCCCGACGAGGACGACCGCGGCTGATGGTCGACCCCGGTCTGGTCGTCGTCGACAAGTCCCCGGGCATGACCTCCCACGACGTCGTGGCCCGGGTGCGCCGGCTCGCCGGCACCCGCAAGGTCGGCCACGCCGGCACGCTGGACCCGATGGCCACCGGTGTGCTGGTGCTCGGCGTGGACCGCGCCACCCGGCTGCTCGGCCACCTCATGCTCACCGAGAAGTCCTACGACGCCACGATCCGGCTCGGGGTGGTCACGACCACCGACGACGCCGAGGGTGAGGTCGTCTCGACCCACGACCCGAGCGGCGTCCGCGAGGACGACGTACGCACCGAGCTGGCGCGGTTCGTCGGCGACATCGAGCAGGTGCCGACCGCCGTGTCCGCCATCAAGGTGGACGGGCAGCGCGCGTACGCCCGCGTGCGCGCCGGTGAGCAGGTGGAGCTGAAGGCCCGCCCGGTGACGATCCACGACCTCGCTGGTGCACGACGTCGCCCTTCCGGAGGTGCGGATCTCGGTGCGCTGCTCGTCGGGCACCTACATCCGGGCGATCGCCCGCGACCTCGGGGCCGCGCTCGGCGTGGGCGGACACCTGACGGCGCTGCGGCGTACGGCCGTCGGCCCCTTCGACCTCTCCGTCGCCCGCACGCTCGACGAGCTCGCGGACGACTTCGCCGTGCTCCCGATCGCCGACGCCGCACGGTCGACCTTCCCCGTCGTGGACCTCACCGACGAGCAGGCCGCGGACGTGCGCGTCGGCCGCGCCCTCGACCTCGAGCTCCCGGGCGCCGGCCCGCACGCGGTGTTCGCGCCGGACGGGGCGTTCCTGGCGCTCTACGAGCAGAGCGGGGCGCGCGCGAAGCCGGTGGCGGTCTTCGTCTGACCTCGCGGGACGCCACGAGGGGGAGGCGGGTCGTGGCGAGCGGACGCGCCAGTAGGCTTTTGCCGTGCAGATCTGGCGTGGAGTCGACGACGTGCCGGCCGACCTCGGCCGCACCGTCGTCAGCATCGGGAACTTCGACGGCGTGCACCTCGGCCACGCCCACGTCCTGCGTGAGGCGCGCGCCACCGCGGCCCGGCTCGAGCATCGCGACCGTCGTCGCGGTGACCTTCGACCCGCACCCGATGGCCGTCCTGCGACCCGACCACGCACCTCCCACGCTGACCTCGATCGAGACCCGCGCCCTGCTGCTGGAGTCCGCGGGGGTCGACGCGATCCTCGTCGTCGGCTTCGACCGCCAGGTCGCGAGCTGGACGCCCGAGGAGTTCATCGACCGGGTCCTCGTCGAGACGCTGCACGCGGGCGCGGTCGTCGTCGGCGCCAACTTCCGCTTCGGGGCCAAGGCTGCCGGTGAGGTCGCCACCCTCGTCGAGGCGGGCGCGACCCGCGGCTTCGAGACGGTCGGCGTGGCCCTCGACGGCGGACCGCAGGTGTGGAGCTCGACCTACGTGCGGCAGTGCCTGGCCACGGGCGACGTCGCCGGCGCTGCCGAGGCGCTCGGCCGGGCGTTCACGGTCCGGGGCACGGTCGTCGAGGGCGACAAGCGCGGTCGCGAGATGGGCTACCCGACCGCCAACGTCCCGATCCCGCCGATCGACGCCGCACCCGCCGACGGTGTGTACGCCGGCTGGCTGACCCGGCTCGACACGGGGGAGCGCTACCCCGCTGCGATCTCGGTCGGCACCAACCCGACCTTCGACGGCGAGCGCGAGCGCCGCGTCGAGTCCTACGTCCTCGACCGCGACGACCTCGAGCTCTACGGCGTCGAGGTCGTGGTCGAGTTCGTCGACCGGCTGCGCGGGATGGTGAAGTTCGAGGGGATGGACGCGCTGATCGAGACCATGCACGACGACGTACGCCGCGCGCGCGAGATCCTCGCGTGACGACCGGGCACACGCCGGTCGAGGAGTGGTTCCTCGCCCACGGACTGCCCTACTTCGTGGCGGAGGAGCGGGCGGCCGCGCGCGCCGGGCTGCGTTCCCGCCGGCTGGTGCCGGTCCTGGTGCTGCTCGTGGTGGTCGCCGTCGCTGCCGGCGGCCTGCTGGGCTGGGCCTCCGACACCTACTCGGCCGGGCCGGGCGTCTGGCTCACGGTGATGTTCCTCGGGCTGCTCTGGTACGCCGCGACCGCGCTGCACGCCCGGCCCATCCTCGGGTTCGCGCTGTCGCGCACGCTGGGCAGCCTGCGCTACCTGGTGCCGATGGCGTCACGCGCCCTGCCGCTCCTGCTGGTCTTCGTGACGTTCCTCTTCGTCAACGCCGAGGCGTGGGAGATGACGAGCAACCTGCCGTTCGGGCTGCTCTGGTTCACCGTGCTGCTGATGTTCGGCCTGGCCGTCCTCTTCCTGATGACGCGGCTGCCCGAGGAGGTGGACCGGGTCGACGACGAGGTCGACGACGACTTCGTCGTCCGTGCCTGCGCCGGCACCCCGCTCGAGGAGGCCAGCCGACAGGTCGCGGCCGACCCGTCGATCGACCCCCAGGACCACGCCCAGGTGGACGGCTTCGAGCGCTGGAACCTGATCCTCGTGCTGCTGGTCATCCAGACGGTGCAGGTGCTGCTCCTGTCGTTGACCGTCTTCGTCTTCTTCATGCTCTTCGGATCGCTGGTCATGGAGACCGCGACCCAGGAGTCGTGGACCGGGCGCAGCGACGTCGGCAACGCGCCGTTCCTGCCCCACGTGTCGGTCTCGCTGATGAAGGTCTCGCTCTTCCTCGCGTCCTTCAGCGGCTTCTACTTCACGGTGTCGGCGGTCACCGACGACACCTACCGCCGCCAGTTCTTCTCCGTCGTCGAGCGGCAGCTCGAGCGGGCGGTCGGGATGCGCGCGGTCTACCTCGCGACCCGCGAGCGCGACTGACCGCTCGGAGCGGTGGTCCACCCACGTTCGGCCACCTCGGAAGGTGGCTCCGCCACCGCTCGCCGGCGGGTCGGGCCCGGACGCGCCGATGGGCGGTGACCCAGCCACGGTTCCGGCGTACGGAACGTGGCTGGACCACCGCCCATCAGGGATGGATCGCCTCAGGCGTCGAGGTCCTGCTCGACGAGCGCGGCGATCGCGTCGACGGCGGCCTGGTCGTCGCCGGCCACCTCCACGGTGTCACCGTTGCCGGCGCCGAGGGTCATGATCATCAGCGAGGAGCTGGCGTCGACACCGTTGATGGTGACGTCGGAGCCGAGCTCACCGGCCTTCTCGGCGATGATCGCGGCGGGACGGGCGTGCAGGCCGACGGCGGAGCCGACGACGACGGACTTGCTGGGCATGGTGCTCCTTGAGTGGTGTGGCGGTCGGGTCGGGCTGGGGGTCAGACAGTAGCGACGTCGGCGGCGTTGGCCTTGTTGGTGCTCTTGAGGACGATCACCAGCGCAGCAGCAACGAGCACGCCGGCGACGAGCGCGATGACGAAGCCGAACATGTCGTCCACGGCGAACAGCACGAAGATGCCGCCGTGGGGTGCTCGGAGGCCGACGTCGAGGCCCATCGAGAGGGCACCGGTGACCGCGCTGCCGGCCATGATCGAGGGGATGACGCGCAGCGGGTCGGCCGCCGCGAACGGGATGGCGCCCTCGGTGATGAACGAGGCGCCCATGGCCCAGGCAGCCTTGCCGTTCTCGCGCTCGGGGACGGTGAAGAGACCCGGGCGGACGACCGTGGCGAGGGCCAGTGCCAGCGGCGGGACCATGCCGGAGAGCATGACCGCTGCCATCACCTTGAGCTCGGGGGCATCGGTGGCGGTGGCTGCGGCGCCGAGGCCGGCGGTCGCGAAGGCGTACGCCGTCTTGTTGAGCGGGCCGCCCATGTCGAAGGCCATCATCAGGCCGAGGATCACGCCGAGGACGATCGCCGAGCCACCCTGGAGGCTGTTGAGGCCGTCGGCGAGGTTGGTCATCAGGCCGGCCAGCGGCTTGCCGAGCACGACGACCATCACGAAGCCGGCGATCGAGCGTCGCCAGCAGGGGGATCACCAGCACGGGCATCAGCCCGCGCATCCAGGTCGGCACCTTCCAGCGGGTGATCCAGAGGGCCACGACACCGGCGAGGACGCCACCGACGATGCCGCCGAGGAAGCCGGAGTTGAGGGTGCCGGCGATCGCGCCCATCACGAAGCCCGGGCGCGATGCCCGGGCGGTCGGCGATGGCGTAGGCGATGTAGCCGGCGAGCGCGGGGACGAGGAATCCGAAGGCCGCCGCGCCGAGGGTGAAGAGGAGCGCGCCGAGGTAGGCGAAGAAGGCTGCCGTGCGGCAGGACGGCGCGTGGTCGAGGTCGAGCCGTCGACGTCGGGGAGGTTGAAGAACGTGTTGTCGACCGCGATCGGACGCTGGCCGTCTCGGTGTAGGACGATCTCGTAGCCGCCGAACAGGAAGCCGAGGGCGATCAGCAGGCCGCCGGCGGCGACGAACGGGATCATGTAGGAGACGCCGGTCATCAGGACCCGACGGATGGTGGCGCCGAACGACTGCTTGCCGCCCGTGGACTGCGCCGGCCTCGCTGGCGGTGCCCTCCACCTTCGGCGACGCTCGCCGGGTCCGCGGCGTAGCGCAGGGCCTCGGCGATCATCGCGTCGGCGTCGTCGATCGGGCGCTTCACGCCCGAGCTCACCATCGGCTTGCCGGCGAAGCGGGCGCGGTCGCGCACGCCCACGTCGACCGCGAAGATGACCGCGCCGGCGGCAGCGATCGTGGCCGGGGCGAGGGGAGTGGAGCCGGCGGAGCCCTGCGTCTCGACCTGCAGGTCGACGCCGGCGCGCTCGGCGGCGGCCTCGAGGGCCTCGGCGGCCATGTAGGTGTGGGCGATGCCGGTCGGGCAGGCGGTGACGGCGACCAGCGAGGCCTTCGCGCCCGAGGACGCACCAGCCGCGCCGGGGCGGCGGTGGTCGCGGGGACCTCCCCGCCCGTGGGCGTCGCGGCACCGGACGGGGCGCCGGAGGCCGGGACCGGCTTGGCGGGGGCGGCCTCGCCGATCTCGTGGGTGATCAGGTCGACGACCTCCTCGGCCGACTCGGCCGAGCGGAGCGCGTCGGTGAAGGCGGGCTTGACCAGCGCGCGGGCGAGCTTGGTCAGGATCGTCAGGTGGTCGGCGTCCCCGCCGGCGGGAGCGGCGATCAGGAAGGCGATGTCGGCCGGGCCGTCCTTGGCGCCGAAGTCGACCGGCGGGTCGAGCCGGGCGAAGGCGAGCGTCGGCGTCTCGACGCCCGCCGTGCGGCAGTGGGGGATGGCGATGCCGCCGGGGAGGCCGGTCGCCGAGGTGGACTCGCGGGCGAACGCGTCCTCGACGAGCTGGTCCCGGTCGGTCGCGCGCCCGGCGTCGTCGACGACACCCGCGAGCGCACGGATGACGTCGTGCTTGTCCTGGCCCCAGGCTGCGCCGAGGCGCACCAGGTCCGTGGTGATGAGATCGGTCATGAGGTGGCTCCGAGTGCGGTGACGCCGACCAGCTCCGTGCGGAGCTGTGAGGGCTGGGGGATGGTGGTGCCGGGCAGACCTGCGGCGGCGCTGCCGTAGGCAACAGCCAACGCCAGGCGGTCGGGGGCCGCAAGACCCCTGATGTCGCCGAGCAGGTAGCCGAAGAGGGAGGAGTCGCCCGCACCCACGGTGCTGACGACGGTGGTGGGGGGCGGCGTGGCGTGCCACGCGCCCTCGGCGGTGACCAGGACGGCGCCGTTGCCGCCCAGGGTGGCGAGCACGGCACCGACTCCGCGGTCGATGAGCTGGCGGGCAGCGACGGCGGTGGCGGCCGGGTCGGACTCGAGCTCGTCGGGGTCGCCGCCGGTGAAGGAGGCCAGCTCCTCGCCGTTGGGCTTCATCAGGTCGGGCGCCGACCCGGGCAGGGCGTCGACCAGGGCCTGCAGGGGTGCCTCGCTGGTGTCGACGGCCACCCGGCCGCCGACCTCGCGCAGGCGGCGTACGAGCTCGGCGTAGAACTCCGCGGGCGCGCCGGCGGGCAGGGAGCCGGCCAGGACGGTCCACGCGGCGCTGGACGCGCGGACGAGCACGGCCTGGGCCATCAGCTCGAGGTGGATCGGGCAGCACCTCGGCGCCGGGGGAGTTGAGCTTGGTGGTCGTGCCGTCGGGCTCGGTGATCGTGAGGTTGACCCGCACGTCGCCCGCGGGCCGCACGGGCCGGCAGTCGATGCCCGCGGTCAGCAGCTCGAGGACGAACGGGTCGTCCTTCGCGGCCGGTACGACGGCGATGCTGGGGATGTCGGCACTGATGGCCGCGCGGGAGATGTTCACTCCCTTGCCGCCGCCCTGCGACGTCACCGACGCGACGCGGTGGACCTGCCCGCGGGTCAGCTCGCCGTCGAGCGCGACCGTGCGGTCGATGCTCGGGTTGGGCGTCAGGGTCAGGATCATGCGACCACCACCTCGATTCCGGCTTGTTCCAGGGCGCGGCGGTCCTGGGGGTCGATGCCTCTGTCGGTCACGAGCACGTCGACGCTGTCGAGGGTGGCGAACCGCACCGCGTTCTCGACGCCGAGCTTGGTGGAGTCGGCCAGCACCACCGTGCGCCGCGCGCAGGCGATGATCGCGCGCTTGCTGGCGGCCTCGTCGCTGTCGGGCGTGGTCAGGCCGTGGCCGACGGTGAGGCCGTTGGTCGCCACGAACGCGACGTCGGCCCGCAGGTCGGCGAGTGCGGCGACGGTCTCGGCCCCGACGGCGGCGTGCGTCGTGGGGCGGACCCGGCCGGGAAGGAGGTGGAGCTGGATCTGGGGCAGGCCGGCGAGGCGGGTCGCGACCGGGACGGCGTGGGTGATGACGGTGAGCCGGTGGTCGCGGGGGAGGGCGGCGGCGAACCGTGCGGTGGTGCTGCCGGCGTCGATCACGATGACCGAGTCGGGCGGCGGGAGGAGCGCGACCGCCGCGTTGGCGATGGCCTCCTTGGCCTGCGTGTTGGACTGGTCGCGCTCGACGATCCCTGATTCGATGACCGTCAGGGAGCCGGCGGGCACGGCGCCGCCGTGGACCCGGCGCACCACACCCATCCGGTCGAGGGTGGAGAGGTCGCGGCGCACCGTCTCGGTCGTGACCTCGAACTCCTCGGCCAGCTGGACCACCGACAACCGACCGCGACGACTGATCAGCTGGGCCATCGCCTGCTGACGCTCTTCGGCGTACATGGTCCTCCTCCCGAGCAGTGTGCGGATCTGCGTATGTGTTGTTTTAGTCCCGAATGTGTTGCCTGTCAACCATGCCCTGTTCTACGGTGTGTCCATGACCACATCCCCTGGACCCTCAGCCAGCTTGAGCGGGACCCCGGTCGTGCCGGGTGTCGCAGCAGGCCCCGTCCTCCACGTCCGCGGCGAGGTCTCGCCCGACGCCATCGCCCGCTTCGGAGACGGCGACTTCGCTGACTCCGACGCAGCCCTGGCGGCGTACGACGACGCGGCGGGCGCGGTGGCCGACACGTTCACCTCCAAGGCGGCCTCGGCCCAGGGCGCGGCGGCCGAGGTGCTCACCGCCAGCGCCGGGCTCGCCCGCGACAAGGGCCTGCGCGGCGCGGTGAACAAGAACCTGCAGGCGGGGCAGGGCCCGGTCACCGCCGTCCAGGGCGCGGTCGACCAGTTCGTCACGATCTTCACCAACATGGGCGGCCTGATGGCCGAGCGCGTCACCGACCTGCGCGACATCGAGCGCCGCGTCGTGGCGCACCTCGTGGGCGAGCCGGCCCCCGGCGTCCCGACGCCGAGCGAGCCGTCGATCCTCGTGGCCGAGGACCTCGCGCCGAGCGACACCTCCGGCCTCGACCCGGCCCTGGTGACCGCGCTGGTCACCGAGCGCGGCGGCGCGACCAGCCACACCGCGATCATCGCCCGCCAGCTCGGCATCCCGTGCGTCGTCGGCGCCGCGGGGATCATGGACGCTCGCCTCCGGCACCTTCGTCGTCGTGGACGGCGAGACGGGCGCGATCGAGCTCGGCGCCGACCCCGACGAGGCCCGCTCCCGCGTCGAGGAGAGCCGACGCCTGCGCGAGGAGCTCGCGAGCTGGACGGGCCCGGCCGCCACGCTCGACGGCCTGCCGCTCAAGCTGCTCGCCAACGTCGCCGACGGCTCGTCCGCGGAGTCCGCGAGCGTCGAGCCCGTGCAGGGGGTCGGGCTGTTCCGCACCGAGCTCTGCTTCCTCGACCAGAAGGAGGAGCCGAGCGTCGACGAGCAGGCCGACATCTACAGCGCGGTGCTCGCGCCCTACGCCGACGGGCGCTACGTCGTCGTCCGCACGCTCGATGCCGGCTCCGACAAGCCGATCGCCTTCGCCACGCACGAGGGGGAGGAGAACCCCGCGCTCGGCGTGCGTGGCCTCCGGCTGAGCTTCGACAACCCCGGGCTGATGGACCGCCAGCTCGACGGCATCGCCGCGGCGGCCGAGCGCACCGGCACCGAGACCTGGGTGATGGCGCCGATGGTGGCGACGGTCGCCGAGGCCGCCGACTTCGCCGAGAAGGTGCGCGCCCGCGGCCTCAAGGCCGGCGTCATGGTCGAGATCCCGAGCGCGGCGCTGCTCGCGCACCGGATGCTCGAGGTCGTCGACTTCCTGTCGATCGGCACCAACGACCTCACCCAGTACACGATGGCCGCCGACCGCATGGCCACCGACCTGGCCCACCTCACCGATCCGTGGCAGCCGGCGGTGCTCCAGCTGATCGCCATCACCGCCCACGCGGGCACCGAGGCGGGCAAGCCCGTCGGGGTCTGCGGCGAGGCCGCCGCCGACCCGCTGCTCGCGACGGCGCTCATCGGCATGGGGATCTCGTCGCTCTCGATGGCCGCACGCGCCGTACGTCCTGTCGGTGCCCAGCTCAGCCGCGTGTCGCTGGAGACGTGCGAGGCGGCCGCCGAGGCCGCTCTCGGCGCCCCCGACCCGATGGCCGCCCGCGCCGCCGTGCGCGAGGTGCTGGGGCACTGAGCCCCGCGCCACCACATCCGTCCAACTTCACATCGGAGGAACCATGACATCAGCCTACGACCGCTACCGCGCGGCAGATTCCGAGCTTCCGGAGGGCGCCTGGACCTGGTACCTGCACGGTGCCGGCGAGGACAACATGGGCAAGGACGGCGCTCCCGAGCTGACCCCCGTCCCCCGGCCGGATGCCGACCACATGCTGGTGCGCATCGACAGCGTGGGCCTCTGCTTCTCCGACGTGAAGATCATGCGCCAGGGCGGCAGCCACCCGAAGCTCTACAACCGCGACCTGTCGAAGGAGCCCACCCGGCTCGGGCACGAGGTGAGCCTCACCGTCATCGAGGTCGGCGACCACCTCAAGGACCGCTACCGCGCCGGCCAGCGGCTGGCCGTGCAGCCCGACATCTACCAGGACGGCAGGAGCACCGCCTACGGCTACACCATCCCCGGCGGGCTGATCCAGTACCACCTCATGGGTGCGGAGATGCTCGAGACCGACGACGGCGCGTGCCTGCTGCCGCTTCCCGACACGATGGGCTACGCCGAGGGCTCCACGCTGGAGCCGTGGGGCTGCGTGATGGCCGCCTACACGCAGCGTCGCCGTCTCGAGCCCAAGGCCGGCGGGACCATGTGGATCGTCGGGAGGCCCGGCGACGAGCGGGAGTACGCCTTCTCGTCCGGGCTGGATGCCCCGGCCACCATCGTGCTGACCGACGTGCCCGCCTCCGTGGTGTCGCTCGTGGAAGGCACCTCGGCCACCGTGGTGGTCCGCGACGGCATCGGCACCGACGACTACCAGGGGCTGGTGGACGAGCTGACCGACGGCGCCGGCTTCGACGACATCGTCATGCTCGACCCGCGGTCCGCGGCGACGGCGGGTGCCGTGGCGACCCACATCGCCCGGCGCGGCACGCTCAACATGGTGGGGGAGACCGCACTGGACGGCCTGGTGGACACCGACGTGGGCCGTCTGCACTACGACTACACCGCCTACCTCGGCGGTCGGGGCCCCGACATCGCCGCCTCCTACGGGGAGGCGCGCAACCGGGCCGACCTGCGCTCGGGTGGCACCACCGTCTTCGTCGGTGCCGGCGGTCCGATGGGGCTGATGCACGTGCAGCGGGCCATCCAGCAGGCCGACGGGCCCCGGACGATCGTCGCCACCGAGGTGAGCGACGAGCGACTGAAGAGCCTCGAGGACCGACTGGCCCACCTCGCGGAGGCCAACGACTGCGAGCTGCTGACCTTCAACTCCCAGACCTCGGAGCAGTCCCTCCGTGACTTCGTCCTGGGGATCACCGACGGCAAGGGGGCCGACGACGTGGTCGTCAGCGTCCCCATCGCCGACGTGATGGCCGAGGCCGACACCCTGATGAACGCCGACGGCATGCTCGTCTTCTTCGCCGGCGTCCCCAACGGCACGCTGGCGCCGCTCAACCTCAGCGCGGTGTACCTGGCCAACGCCCAGTACACCGGGACCTCGGGCCTGACCATCCACGACCAGCAGAAGGTCGTGGACCTCGCGACCCAGGGCGAGCTCTCCCCGGGATCCATCGTGGGCGCGGTCGGCGGCATGCTGGCGGCCAAGGACGGCCTCCAGGCCCTCGTCGACGGCACCTACTCGGGCAAGGTCCTGATCTTCCCCCAGATCCACGACCTCCCGCTCATGGGACTCGACGAGCTCAAGGACACGCTGCCGGACGTCGCCTCGAAGCTCGGGCCCGGCGACACGTGGAACGACGAGGCGGAAAGGGCGTTCTTCGACGCCCAGCTGAGCAAGCAGCAGGCAACAGGCGGGTAAAACCACAGATTCGGGCACGATTTCATGCCCGGATGCTTGGCAACAGCCCCGTTCGCGTGGTTTGATCCCCACATCATGTGATGGGGGTCACCCCACGTTCCAACTGGAGGACATCAGCATGGCGACCACAGTTTCGAACCCCTCAGCCAACTCAGGGGCACGCGTCCGCGTGCAGAAGTTCGGCACGTTTCTGTCCAACATGGTCCTGCCCAACATCGCCGCGTTCATCGCGTGGGGCCTGATCACCGCGCTGTTCATCGAGAACGGATGGCTCAACCTGGGCGGTGGCGACAACGCCTGGCTCAGCCCCGACAGCTGGGTCGCCGAGTTCGGCGGCTGGGGCAACTCCGAGAGCGGCGGCGTCGTGGGTGTGATGATCACCTACCTGCTGCCCCTGCTCATCGGCTACACCGGTGGCCGGATGACGTACGACAACAGCATCCGCGGCGGCGTCGTCGGCGCCATCGCCACGATGGGCGCCATCGCGGCAGCCGGCGTGCCGATGTTCCTCGGCGCGATGGTCATGGGCCCGCTCGGCGGCTGGTCGATGAAGAAGCTCGACGCGATGTGGTCCCACAAGATCCGGCCCGGCTTCGAGATGCTGGTCAACAACTACTCCGCCGGCATCTGGGGCATGATCCTCGCGATCGTCGGCTTCGTGGTGGCGGGTCCGTTCGTGGAGTGGTTCAGCGCACGTGCGGGCGAGGTCATCGACTTCCTCGTCGAGAACTCCCTCCTCCCGCTGACCTCCGTGTTCATCGAGCCGGCCAAGGTCCTCTTCCTCAACAACGCGATCAACCAGGGCGTCCTGACCCCGCTCGGCCTGACCGAGGCCAGCGAGAACGGCAAGTCCATCCTGTTCCTGCTCGAGGCCAACCCGGCCGCCGGTGCGGGTCTGCTCCTGGCGTTCATGATGTTCGGCAAGGGTGCGGCGAAGGCGTCGGCTCCCGGTGCCCTGCTCATCCACTTCGTCGGCGGCATCCACGAGATCTACTTCCCCTACGTGCTGATGAAGCCCAAGCTGATCCTGGCGATGATCGCGGGCGGCATGACGCAGATCTCGATCAACCTCGTCTTCGACTCCGGCCTGCAGGCACCTGCGGCGCCGGGCTCGATCATCGCGGTCCTCATCAACACCCCCGGAGGCAGCTTCTTCGGTGTCATCCTGTCCGTCATCGGCGGTGCAGCGGCGTCCTTCGCGGTCGCGGCCCTGCTGCTCAAGACCGACAAGGCCGACGACGAGGGCGACCTCGCCGGGGCCGCCGCCAACATGGAGACGATGAAGGGCAAGAAGTCCTCGGTCACCGGCACCCTGACCGGTGGCGGCGCGGCCACGGCCACCGCGACCGAGACGCGGGAGATCCGCAACATCGTGTTCGCCTGCGACGCAGGCATGGGGTCCTCGGCCATGGGCGCCTCGGTGCTCCGCAAGAAGATCCAGGCCGCCGGTCACCCGGAGGTCACGGTGGTCAACAAGGCGATCTCGGACCTGAGGGACGACGTCGACCTGGTGGTCACCCACCAGGACCTGACCGACCGTGCCCGTGAGAAGACCCCGTCCGCCGTGCACGTCTCGGTCGACAACTTCATGGGCAGCCCGAAGTACGACGAGATCGTCGAGATGGTCGAGCAGAACAACTCGACCACCTCGTAGAAGATCGGCCAGTCACCCCCTGAGCCCGGCCCTCCGCGGTGCGGAGGGCCGGGTCCGGCCGTTCCGGGTATACAGACACGTGACACCACACAGAGACAGGAAGAGGCACCAGATGAGCGACGTACTGAGCCGGGAGTCCATCGTCCTCGGCGGTCAGGCAACGGACCGGGACGGGGCCATCACCGAGGCCGGCCGACTGCTGGTCGCGAGCGGTGCCGTCGACGAGGCCTACGTCGACGCCATGCACGAGCGCGAGACCTCGGTCTCGACCTTCATGGGCAACGGCCTGGCGATCCCGCACGGCACCAACGAGGCCAAGACCATGATCCGCCAGACGGCGATCTCGTTCATCCGCTACGACGAGCCGATCGACTGGAAGGGCAGCCCCGCGAAGTACGTCGTCGGCATCGCCGGCGCCGGCGACGACCACCTCACGGTGCTCCAGGCGCTCGCCGGTGCGTTCACCGACGACGACAGCATCGCCAGGCTCGACGCGGCGCAGACGCCCGACGAGGTGCTCGCCGTCCTGGGCGACGTCAGCACCTGACGTCGCCTCCACCAGACCCACCGGAGCCCCCGACGCTGTCCAGCCCGGGGGCTCCTGTGCGTCCGGACACCGGGGCCGAGGTCAGGCAGGAGTGACCGCGACCGGTACGCCGTTGAGGGCGGCGTTGCCCGACACGTCGAGCAGCTCGGGGTCGGTGAGGTCGTTGATCGAGACGCCCGGCACCTCGCGGCTGCGGGTCATCAGGACGCCGTCGCGGGCGTGCCCGTAGCCGTGGGGGAGTGACACCACGCCCGGCATCAGGTCGTCGGAGGCGGCCACCTCGACCTCGACCGACCCGATCCGCGACGTGACCCGCACCCGGGCGCCGTCGGCGAGGTCGCGGTGGGCGAGGTCGTCGGGGTTCATCAGCAGCTGGTGGCGCGGGCGGCCCCTGGTCAGCCGCTCGGAGTTGTGCATCCAGGAGTTGCAGTCCTGCTTGTGGCGCCGGCCGATCAGCAGCAGCTCGTCGCCCTCCGGCGCGGCGACGGCGGCAAGCCGGGCGACGTCCGCCACCACGAGCGCGGGTGCCAGGTCGAGGCGCTTGTCCTTCGCCGGCAGCCGGTCGGGCAGCTGGCCGC
Source organism: uncultured Actinomycetota bacterium (assembly GCA_963795095.1). Lineage (GTDB taxonomy): Bacteria > Actinomycetota > Actinomycetes > Propionibacteriales > Nocardioidaceae > Nocardioides. The sequence continues at coordinate 202,252 of CAWCGM010000032.1, forward strand.
CGCGCAGCGGGCCGAGGTCGATCCCGGCCGGGCGGGCGCGCAGCTTCTTCATCGTCACCCCGCTCGAGCCTCGGCGCAGCAGCTGGGCGATCAGGAAGGTCGGGCTCGCGGTGAGGCGCGCACGCTGCACCAGGCGCTTCTTCAGCGGCGCCTTCCGCTCGAGCCGTGCCGTCGTGCGCAGCGTGATCTCGCGGAAGATCTGCCAGTCGTGGCGCTGGTCGGCGTCCTTCTCGAAGACCGCGGGCGTGAACCGCGCGGTGTCGCGCACGGCCAGCAGGTGGAACACCAGGTCGTAGTGGTCGCGCTCGAGCGCCGTCGTCGGGGGCAGGATCACGTCGGCGTGGCGGGTGGTCTCGTTGACGTAGATGTCGACGGCCGCCATGAAGTCCAGGCCGCGCAGCGCGCCGTCGAGCCGCGACCCGTCGGGCGTCGACAGGACCGGGTTGCCGGCGACGGTCAGCACCGCACGCACCTGCCCCTCGCCGGGCGTCTCGATCTCCTCGCGCAGCGCGGACACCGGCAGCTCGCCGGCGGTCTCCGGCAGGCCGCGCACCCGCGAGCGCCACGCGTCGTGGTGGCCGCGCCCGATGAGCCCGGTGCCGACGGCATCGATCGCGGGCGACGTGAACATCGCCCCGCCGACCCGGTCGAGGTTGCCGCTGAGGACGTTGAGGCAGTTGACCGCCCACTGGCACACCGTGCCCCACGGACCGGCGGACACGCCGATCCGGCTGTAGACGACCCCGGCATCGGCGGCGACGAGCTCGCGTGCGAGCCGACGGATCTCCTCGGCCGGCAGCCCGCTCATCGCCTCGGCGCGCTCGGGGGTGAAGTCGGCGACGAGGTCGACCACCGTCGCCAGCCCGTCGACGTACGACGCCACGGCGGGGGACGTCTCCGTGGTGAGGACGTGGAGCATCGCGAGCAGCACCCACGCATCGGTGCCGGGACGGACGAAGTGGTGCTCGTCGGCCACCTTGGCGGTCTCGGTGCGCCGCGGGTCGAGCACGACCATCCGCCCGCCCCGGGCGCGCAGGTCGCGAGCACGCTGCGGGAAGTCGGGCACCGTCATGAGGGAGCCGTTGGACGCCATCGGGTTCGCCCCGATCACCAGGAACCACGACGTGCGGTCGATGTCGGGGATCGGCAGGAAGAGCTGGTGGCCGAACATCAGGTGCGCGACCAGCTGGTGGGGGAGCTGGTCGACCGAGGTGGCGGAGTAGCGGTTCTTCGTGCGGAACGACTTGAACATCGCGGTGCCGTGGGTCATCGAGCCGAGGCTGTGGGCGTTGGGGTTGCCGAGGTAGACGCCGAGCGCGTCGTCGCCGTGCTCGTTGATGACGTGGGCCAGGTTGTCCGCGACCAGGTCGAAGGCCTCGTCCCAGCCGATCTCCTCCCACCCTCTCCTCGACCCGCTTCACCGGACGCCGCAGCCGGTCGGGGTCGGCGTACACGTCCGCGATGGCGACGCCCTTGGGGCAGATGTGGCCGCGCGACAGCGGGTCGGCCTTGTTGCCCCGCACGCCGACGACCTCGCGCCCCTCGATCGTGAGCTCGAGCCCGCAGATCGCCTCGCACAGGTTGCAGACACCGATCCGCTTCTCAGCCATGGGCCGATCGTCGCACGCCGCACCCGGGGGGAGGGTGACAGCGGGCGGCGGAGCGGACAGACTCACCCCGCCCACCCGGTCACGGGTCGGCACCCCAACAGAATGGAGACCGTCATGGGTTTCGGAGGGCCGATCGGCCTCATCGTCGTCGGACTGATCCTGGCGCTGGCTTTCGACCAGCAGCAGGTGGGTCCGCTCGAGATCGTCACGCTCGGCTGGATCCTCGTCGTGGCCGGAGTGCTCTGGCTCGTGCTCACGATCGTCCAGCAGAACACCAAGCGTCGCCACACCACCACGGCGACCACGACGGACGCCCAGGGTCGCCAGGCCACCACCCAGCGGACCGACGAGTCGGACCCGCCGCCCCGCCGGCGGTCTGACGCCTGGTTGCACGCTGCACCTCGCTGCGCGGCGCGGATTGGGCCTTCCCTCCCGCGCCTCGATATGCTTCTGCGGTTGCCCAGGAGGGCGACACGCCGTGACAACGGCCGCGGATCCAGAGTGCCCCGGTGAACAGGCCCGGGCGCGCCGCGCAACGAGAACCGAAGGAGCCCCCATGTCGATTGGTACCGACGCGGAGACCAAGAAGAAGATCATCGCCCAGTACGCCGTCGCCGAGGGCGACACCGGTTCGCCCGAGGTCCAGATCGCGCTGCTCAGCCACCGCATCTCGCACCTCACCGAGCACCTCAAGACGCACAAGCACGACCACCACAGCCGTCGTGGCCTGCTGCTGCTCGTCGGCCAGCGCCGTCGGCTGCTCAACTACCTCAACAAGACCGAGATCGAGCGCTACCGCTCCATCGTCGAGCGCCTCGGCCTCCGTCGCTGATCGTGCAGGAGCGGTTCCCCACCCGGGGGGCCGCTCCTTCTCGCATCACGGTCCCGCCGCGCTAGTGTCGGGACGGCACCACCGCACGTCACATCACAACTGAACACACAACCATCAGGAGCGACCCGCACGTCCGGCTCGGTCCTCGGTAGTGGCCTTCAGATCAACGGATCTGCGGGCCTCGATCGAAGACCGGCCTCCGCGGGGCTTCGATGCCCCTCATCATCGTGAGTGTGGCGCCGCGGATCGCTCCGCGAAGAGAAAGCAGGATCCTGCTTCCATGAGTGAACCCATCATCTCCGCCGTCGAGACCGTTCTCGACAACGGCAAGTTCGGCAAGCGCACCATCAAGTTCGAGACCGGCCTCCTGGCCCGTCAGGCCGCCGGCTCCGTCACGGCGTACCTCGACGACGAGACCATGCTGCTCTCGGCGACGACCGCGGGCAAGACGCCCAAGGACCACTTCGACTTCTTCCCCCTGACGATCGACGTCGAGGAGCGGATGTACGCCGTGGGCCAGATCCCCGGCTCCTTCTTCCGCTCCGAGGGTCGCCCGGGCGAGGACGCGATCCTCACCTGCCGCCTGATCGACCGGCCGCTGCGCCCGACCTTCAAGAAGGGCCTGCGCAACGAGGTCCAGGTCGTCATCACGGTCATGGCGCTCGACCCCGACCAGCCCTACGACGTGCTCGCGATCAACGCCGCGTCGCTCTCCACCCAGCTCTCCGGCCTGCCGTTCTCCGGCCCCGTCGGCGGCGTCCGCGTCGCCCTCATCGAGGGCCAGTGGGTCGCCTTCCCGTCGCACTCGCAGCTCGAGACGGCCGTGTTCGACATGGTCGTCGCGGGCCGCGTCACCGAGACCGGTGACGTCGCCATCATGATGGTCGAGGCCGAGGCCCCCGAGGACACCTACGCGCTCGTCCAGAACGGCGCCCAGGCGCCCACCGAGGAGATCGTGGCCGGTGGCCTCGACGCCGCGAAGCCCTTCATCAAGCAGCTCGTCGAGGCCCAGGCCCAGCTCGCTGCCGAGTCGGCCAAGCCCGTCCAGGACTTCCCGGTCTTCCTCGACTACGAGGACGACGTCTACGCCGCGGTCGAGGCTGCTGCCAAGGACGACACCGCCGCCGCGATGACCATCGGCGACAAGCAGGAGCGCGAGACCCGCACCGACGAGATCAAGGGCGCGCTGCTCGAGAAGCTCTCCGGCCAGTTCGAGGGTCGCGAGAAGGAGATCGGCGCGGCGTTCCGCTCGCTCAACAAGAGCCTGGTCCGCCAGCGCGTGCTCCGCGACAAGGTCCGCATCGACGGTCGCGGCCTCGCCGACATCCGCCCGCTGCACGCCGAGGTCAACGTGATCCCGCGCGTCCACGGCTCGGCGCTGTTCGAGCGTGGCGAGACCCAGATCCTGGGCGTCACCACCCTCAACATGCTCAAGCTGGAGCAGCAGCTCGACACGCTGTCGCCGGAGAAGCACCGCCGCTACATGCACAAGTACGTCTTCCCGCCGTTCTCCACCGGTGAGACCGGCCGCGTGGGCTCGCCCAAGCGTCGCGAGGTCGGCCACGGTGCGCTCGCGCGCCGCGCCCTCCTGCCCGTGCTGCCGTCGCGCGAGGAGTTCCCCTACGCGATCCGCCAGCTCTCCGAGGCGATGGGCTCCAACGGCTCCACCTCGATGGGCTCGGTCTGCGCCTCGACCCTGTCGCTGCTGCAGGCCGGTGTGCCGCTCAAGGCGTCCGTCGCCGGCATCGCGATGGGCCTCATCTCCGACGTGGTCGACGGCGAGACGCAGTACGTCGCGCTGACCGACATCCTCGGTGCCGAGGACGCGTTCGGCGACATGGACTTCAAGGTCGCCGGCACGCGCGAGTTCGTCACCGCCCTCCAGCTCGACACCAAGCTCGACGGCATCCCCGCCGAGGTGCTGGCCGCCGCGCTGACCCAGGCCCGCGACGCGCGCCTGGCGATCCTCGACGTGATGGCCGAGGCCATCGACGCGCCGGAGGAGATGTCGGTGCACGCGCCGCGCATCATCACCGTCCGCGTTCCGGTCGACAAGATCGGCGAGGTCATCGGGCCCAAGGGCAAGGTGATCAACCAGATCCAGGACGACACGGGCGCGACGCTGTCCATCGAGGACGACGGCACGGTCTACATCGGTGCGACCAACGGCGAGGCGGCCGAGGCCGCCAAGGCCGCGGTCAACGCGATCGCCAACCCGACGATGCCCGAGGTCGGCGAGCGCTACCTCGGCACCGTCGTGAAGACGACCAACTTCGGCGCCTTCGTCTCGCTCATGCCCGGCAAGGACGGCCTGCTGCACATCAGCAAGCTGCGTGCCCTCGCCGGTGGCAAGCGCGTCGAGGCAGTCGAGGACGTCCTCTCGGTCGGCCAGAAGGTCCAGGTCTCGATCGCCGAGATCGACGACCGCGGCAAGCTGTCGCTGGTCCCCGTCGTCGAGGACGAGGGCGGCTCCGACGAGCCGGCCGAGGCCGAGTCGACCGACGCCGAGTGATCGTTCGGTGACCTGACCCGTTCCACCACCACGACCGGCCGGCGGCCTCCGCCGGCCGGTCGTGGCGTTCCACCCCTGGCACCACCCCTGTGCACCACCCCCTTTGCTTCACCTGGAAGGACCCCCGTGCAGAAGAACGGCACCACCCGCACCCTCCACACCGTCAAGGACGCCGAGGGAGCTGTGACCTCGCGCGTACGTCGTACGGTCCTGCCCAGCGGCCTGCGGATCGTCACCGAGCAGATGGCCGGCACCCGCTCGGCCAGCATCGGCGTGTGGGTCAACGTCGGGTCGCGGGACGAGACCCCGGCCCTGCACGGCTGCTCGCACTTCCTCGAGCACCTGCTCTTCAAGGGCACCCCCGAGCGCACCGCGATGGAGATCTCGGTCGCGCTCGACGCGGTGGGCGGCGAGTTCAACGCCTTCACCACCAAGGAGTACACCGTCTTCCACGCCCGGGTGCTCGACGAGGACCTCGACACCGCGGTCGACGTGCTGGGCGACATGGTGACGGCCTCGACCATCACCGAGGCCGACGTCGAGGCCGAGCGTGACGTGATCCTCGACGAGATCGCGATGCACGACGACGACCCCGACGACGTCGTGCACAACCTCTTCGCCCACCAGGCGTGGGGCGACACCCCGCTCGGCCGGCCGATCGCCGGCACCGAGGCGTCCATCACGGCGATGACGCGGACGCAGGTCCAGCGCTTCTACCGGCGCCACTACACGCCCGGCAACATGGTCGTGTCCGTCGCCGGCAACGTCGACCACGCGGACGTCGTACGCCAGGTGAAGCAGGCCTTCGCGCGCCAGGGCTTCCTCGACGGCGAGGCCACCCCGACACCGTCGGCGCAGTCCGAGAAGGCCCGCAAGGTCCACCCCGGCCAGACGCGCACGGTCCGCCCGCAGGAGCAGGTCAACCTCGTCCTCGGCGTGAAGGGCCTCACCCGCACCGACCCGCGGCGCTACGCACTCGGCGTGCTCAACACCGCCCTCGGTGGCGGCACGTCGTCGCGGATGTTCCAGGAGGTGCGCGAGCACCGTGGCCTGGCCTACTCCGTCTACTCCTTCGCCAGCCACCACGCCGACGCCGGCGTGGTCGGGGTGTCGGTGGGCTGCCTGCCCGGCAAGTACGACGCGGTGCTGGAGACCGTGCGCGCCGAGCTCGCCAAGGTCGCGACCGACGGGCTCACCGAGGAGGAGGTGGAGCGCGGCAAGGGCCAGCTCAAGGGCGGACTGCTGCTCGGCCTCGAGGACTCCGCCTCGCGGATGTCGCGCATCGGCAAGGCCGAGCTGGTCCACGACGAGCTGCTGACCATCGACGAGGTCGTCCGCCGCATCGAGGCCGTCACCCGCGACGACATCGCCACGCTCGCCCGCGAGCTGTTCACCCAGCCCGAGCTGCTCGCGGTCGTGGGCCCGGAGAAGAAGGCCGGCAAGGCGAAGAAGTAGTCAGCGCTTGGCGATGATCCCGATGACCGGGGGACCCTTCTGCTCCACGACGCTGACCCGGAAACCGCCGCGCAGCAGGTTCTCCGAGGCCTTCTTCACGATGTTGGGCACCAGCTCGGGGCGGGCGGCGTCGTAGAAGAGGTAGACGGCGCCGCCGGGGACGACACGCTCGTGCAGCAGCGCGATCTCGTCCTCGCAGGGGCGGACCCAGAAGAGGTTGACGTTGAAGGCGAAGACCTTGTTGAGCCGCTTGACCGGGACCCGCAGCGTGGCGAGGTCGATCTGGCGCACGACGAGGCGGCCGGCGTCGACGTACTTCTGGTTGCGACGCTTGGTGCGGTCGACTCCGGACTCGGACCGGTCGATCGCGAACAGCTTGCCGGTCTCGAGGTGGCTGCAGATCGCCTCGGCCCCGGCACCGGGGCCGCAGCCGATCTCGAGCACCTGGTCGGCGGGCTGCACGTCCATGAGGTCGACCGCCCACTTGATGCGCGGCGGGATGGTCGCGAGTGGCATGGCCTACAGCCTGCCAGACGCGTGTTCGCGCGTCAGCCACCGCCACCCGTCGGTCACCCGACCACTAGATTGTCGGCGTGAGCACGCGTGAGCCGACACCGCAGGAAACCGACGACCGCGAACCCATCAAGGTCGGCGTGCTGGGTGCGCGCGGCAAGGTCGGGGCCGAGGTCTGCCGGGCCGTCGAGGCGGCGCCGGACACCGAGCTGGTGGCGTCGGTCGACGCGGGCGACGACGTCGAGGAGCTCGTCCGGTCGGGCGCCCAGGTCGTCGTGGACTTCACCCATCCCGACGTCGTGATGGACAACCTCCGCTTCTGCATCGAGCACGGCATCCACGCCGTCGTCGGCACCACCGGCTTCGACCAGGGACGCCTCGACCTGCTGGAGGAGTGGCTCGCCGGCGCCTCCCCGGAGGGCCGGGGAGTCGGCGTGCTCATCGCGCCCAACTTCAGCATCGGCGCGATCCTGATGATGCGCTTCGCCGCGGAGGCCGCGCCCTTCTTCGAGTCGGTGGAGGTGGTCGAGCTGCACCACCCCGACAAGGCCGATGCCCCGTCCGGCACGGCCCGGCGCACCGCCGAGATGATCGCGGCCGCCCGCCGCGAGGCGGGCAGCGCCGCGATGCCCGACGCGACCTCGACGGGCCTCGACGGGGCCCGTGGCGCCGACGTCGACGGCGTACGCGTCCACGCCCTGCGCGTGCGCGGACTCGTCGCCCACCAGGAGGTGCTGCTCGGCACGGCGGGGGAGACGCTCACCATCCGGCACGACTCGCTCGACCGGGTCTCGTTCACCCCCGGAGTGCTACTCGCAGTACGCGAAATCTTTACTCGGCCCGGCCTCACTGTCGGTCTAGAGTCACTCCTCGACCTCGACTGACGCTCGGGAACATGACTTCCGGCCGGGGAGCATCGCTCGGGTCTTCTCCAGCCGCGCGCCACTCGGGGGCGCGGTGCACCCTTCGGAAGGCACCACCATGCGCAGATCAGCAGGACTCGCCGCGCTCGCCCTCGCCGCCGCCACCGCGGCCGCACTGCCGCTGACCACGGTCACGAGCGCGCAGGGCGCAGCACCGTCGGCACCGGCCGCGGCCGACGTCACCGGCTCCGCACTCGCGGCGCTGCAGCGACACCCGGGCGCGGCCCGCGCGGCCGAGGGCCAGGCATTCGTCGCCGGCACCACGGTGGTGGACCCCGACGGCAGCAGCCACGTGCGTTTCGGGCGCACGCTCGACGGCCTCCGGGTCGTCGGCGGGGACCTGGTCGTCCACCAGGACGCCTCCGACGGCTTCGAGGGTGTGAGCCAGACCCTCGACGCGCCGCTCACTCTCGGCACCGACGCGAGGGTCGCGAGGGCCACCGCCCGCCGCACCGTGCTGGCGCGCAACGCCCGCACCGCCGCTGTCCGTGGCGACGACCGCGCCTCCGGGGGCGAGCTGGTCGTGGACGCCACCGGCGGCACACCGCGCCTGGCGTGGGAGGTCGTCTCGGAGGGCATGCAGTCCGACGGCACCCCGTCCCGGCTGGCGACGTACGTCGACGCGAGGACCGGCATGGTCATCCGCAGCGAGCAGCAGATCGTCAACATCGACGGCCAGGGCCAGACCCTCTACAGCGGCACGGTGCCGCTCAGCGTGACCAAGTCCGGCACGACCTACCAGCTGCGCAACGACGGCATCCGCGGCAACACCTACACCTCCGACATGAAGAACAAGTCGGGTGGGAACGCCACGCTCATCACCAGCACCACCACTGTCTTTGGCAACGGCTCCAACAGCAACCGGGCGACCGCGGGCGCGGACGCGCAGTACGGCTCCAACGAGACGTGGGACTACTTCTTCGCCACCCACGGCCGCAACGGCATCTTCGGCAACGGCCAGGGTTCCTACAACCGGGTGCACTACGGCCGCAACTACGTCAACGCGTTCTGGGACGGCTCGCGGATGACCTACGGAGACGGTGACGGCGTGAACTTCGGTCCGCTGGTGTCCCTCGACGTGGCCGGCCACGAGATGTCGCACGGCGTCACGGAGAACTCGGCCAACCTCACCTACTCCGGTGAGTCCGGCGGCCTCAACGAGGCGACCTCCGACATCTTCGGCACCCTGGTCGAGTTCTACGCGGCCAACAGCAACGACCCGGGCGACTACCTGATCGGGGAGGAGTTCGACCTCAAGAAGCACGTCGGCTTCCGCCGGATGGACAACCCGATCGCGGACGGCAGCTCGCCGAACTGCTACAGCGCCGGCACGAAGAACCTCGACGTCCACTACTCGTCGGGCGTGGCCAACCACTTCTTCTACCTGCTGGCCGAGGGCAGCGGTGCGAAGACCATCGGCGGTGTGGCGCACAGCTCGACGACCTGCAACGGCTCGACGATCACCGGCATCGGTCGCGATGCGGCCGGCAAGATCTGGTACCGCGCGCTGACCGTCTACATGACGTCCGGCACCACCTACGCCGGTGCGCGCGCCGCGACGCTCAGCGCCGCCGGCGACCTCTTCGGCGCCGGCTCGGTGCAGCAGAACACCGTGGCGGCCGCGTGGAGCGGCGTCTCGGTGAACTGACGCACCAGGCCTCCCGGAGGGGCGTCGGACGAGGTGGCGACCTGCCCCCACGACCGGCGCCCCTCCTGTCGCGTCCCCCTGCGCTGGCCGACCAGTGCGCGTAACCCGGTGCCCGACGGCGTCGTTGGGCCAGTGGTGCCGCGGCCCACTCGGGGGCGTGGCTGACCTCTCGGAAGGCTCCCCACCATGCGCAGAACTGCAGGACTCGCCGCGTTCGCCGTCGCAGCCGCCACCGCGGCCGCGCTGCCGCTGACCACGGCCACGAGCGCCCAGGGCGCACCCGCCGCCCGACCGGACGCGATCGGTGCCGCGCTGGCCGGGCTCACGACCCACCCGGGTGCCGCCCGCGCAGCCGAGGGCCAGGCGTTCGTCGCCCGCGAGACCCTCACCGACGCCGACGGCAGCACCCACGTCCGCTTCGACCGCACGCTCGACGGCCTGCGCGTGGTCGGCGGCGACCTCGTCGTCCACACCACCGCGACCGACGCCTGGGCCGGCGTGAGCCAGACCCTGGCTGCCCCGCTGACGCTCGGCACCGATGCGGCGGTCCCCGCGATCACCGCGCAGCGCGCGGTCCTGACCCGCAACGCGCGCACCGCTGCCGTCCGTGGCGACGACTCCGCCGAGAGCAGCGAGCTCGTCGTCGACGCCACCGGCGCGAAGCCCCGCCTGGCGTGGCAGGTCGTCACGGGCGGCACCCAGGCCGACGGCACTCCGTCCCGGCTGGCGACGTACGTCGATGCGCGGACCGGCATGGTCATCCGCAGCGAGCAGCAGATCGTCAACGTCGACGGCACGGGCCAGACCCTCTACAGCGGCACGGTGCCGCTCAGCGTGACGGGGTCCGGGACGTCGTACCAGCTCAAGAACGACGGCATCCGCGGCAACACCTACACGACGGACATGAAGAACGCCGAGGACTCGGTCCTCTGCCAGATCTTCGGTGCGGGCTGCTCGACGGGCACGCTCATCACGTCGACGACCACCACGTTCGGCAACGGCCAGAACAGCAACCGCGCGACCGCCGGCGCCGACGCGCAGTACGGCTCCAACGAGACGTGGGACTACTTCCAGGCCACGCACGGCCGCAACGGCATCTTCGACAACGGGCAGGGCTCCTACAACCGGGTCCACTACGGCCAGAACTACGTGAACGCCTTCTGGGACGGCACCAAGATGACCTACGGCGACGGCGACGGCGTGAACTTCGGCCCGCTGGTGTCGCTCGACGTGGCCGGCCACGAGATGACCCACGGTGTCACGGAGAACTCGGCTGGCCTCACCTACTCCGGGGAGTCGGGCGGGCTCAACGAGTCGACGTCCGACATCTTCGGCACGATGGTCGAGTTCTACGCGGCCAACGCCAACGACCCGGCCGACTACCTGATCGGCGAGGAGTTCGACCTCAAGAACCACGCCGGGTTCCGCCGGATGGACAACCCGATCGCCGACGGCAGCTCGCCCAACTGCTACAGCAGCAACACGAAGAACCTCGACGTCCACTACTCGTCGGGTGTGGGCAACCACTTCTTCTACCTGCTGGCCGAGGGCAGTGGCGCGAAGACGATCGGCGGCGTGGCCCACAGCTCGACGACCTGCAACGGCTCGACGATCACCGGCATCGGTCGCGATGCGGCCGGCAAGATCTGGTACCGCGCGCTGACCGTCTACATGACGTCCGGCACCACCTACGCCGGTGCGCGCACCGCGACGCTCGACGCGGCGCGTGACCTCTACGGCGCCGGCTCGGTGCAGCAGAACACCGTTGCCGCCGCCTGGAGCGGGGTCTCGGTCGGCTGATCCGACCGCTACCCGTACGCGGGGGGCGTGGGGGCGTCAGACGAGGCGAGCGAGAGCAGCCACGACCGACGCCCCCACGACCACGACGAGGAAGGGCATCCGGAGGAGCAGGGCCACGACGGCGAACCCCAGCCCGAGCACGCGGGCGTCGAGGGTGAGCGACGTCCCGCCGGAGAACACCTGCACGGCGACGAGGGCGGCGAGCAGCGCCACCGGGATCAGGTCGGCCACCCGCTCGACCGTCGGGTGGCTCAGGACCCGCTCCGGGAGCGAGAGCCCGGCGAGCTTGAGCACGTAGCAGCCGGCGCAGGCCAGCAGGATCGCGGTCCACATCAGCGGTGTCCGCCCGCCACGTCGTCGGGGCCGGGGTGCTCCGTCGGGTCGTCCCGCTTGGAGAGCACCCCGACGAGCACGGCCACGCCGCCGGCGGCCAGCACGGGCACACCCGGTGCCGTGATCGGCACCATCGTCAGGGCGACGGCCGCGCCCAGCACCGCGACCAGGATGTTGCGGTTGTCCGTGAGCCGCGGCCACAGCAGGGCGAGGAACGCCGCGCCCACGGCGGCGTCGAGCCCGAAGGTCCGCGGGTCGCCGACCGCCTCCCCGGCGAATGCCCCGATCGCGGTCGCGAGGTTCCACAGGACGAAGACCGCGACGCCCGTCGTGGTGAACCCGAGCCGGGCGCCAGCGACGCTCGGGCGGTTGACGGCCATGGCGGTGGACTCGTCGATGAGCACGTGCGCGGCGGCTGCCCGACGCCACCCGCGCCACCGCAGCAGGGGCGCCATCCGCAGGCCGTAGAGCGTGTTGCGGGTGCCCAGCAGCAGCGCGGTCGCGGCACCGGAGAGCGGGGCGCCCCCGGCGGCGACGACGCCCACGAGCGCGAACTGGCTCGCTCCGGTGAACATGAGCAGCGACAGCACGCAGGTCTGCGCCACGCTGAGCCCGGAGGCCACCGACACCGCGCCGAAGCCGACGCCGTACGCCCCGGTGGCGAGGCCGACCGCGATGCCGTCCCGGATGATCCCCGAGCGCTCAGCAGGGCTGAGAACGCTCTCGGTCACGTGGTGAGGCTAGAGCACCCGCCTGCGCGCTCGCGCCGGGCGTTCCTGGCGCTGGTGGAAGTCGTGGACGAGGACGAACGCGGCGGCCACGCCCGTGGCGCCACCGGCGAGCAGGCCGACGCGCAGGTTGAGCGGGATCTCCGGCATGGCACCGAACCAGAGGCCGATGCCGACACAGACGACGAGTGCGGCGAGGACGAGGACGAACCGGTGGAGCGTGGGAAGTGGACCTAGCATCTGGACCCCCGTGCTGGGCCGGCGAAGTGACCGGCTCCTCCATGGTGACGCGCGTCACAGGAAATACAAGACACTCAAGGGTGGATTGCGGGACTCGTCGGGGGGAGCCCGCCCTCGCTCACCCGATCGCGGTGTGGAGCCGGACCTGCTTCACGGTGGTGGCGCCGGTGCCGTCGAGGTCGAGCTCGCGGTGCGCGGTGTCGGGCGCCCAGCCCGCGTCGGTGAAGAACGAGCGGAGCGCGTCGTCCTCGGCGTTGACCCACGTCACCGCACGGGTGAAGCGGTCGGCCGACAGCGTGTCGACGGCCGCCTGGAGCAGGCGCGACCCGTGTCCCTTGGCGCGCTCGCGCGGGTCGAGCGTGACCTCGGCCAGCTCGCCGTCGGCGACCGGGTCGCAGTCGGGGTCGACGGCGGGGGAGGTGAGGGCGAAGCCGACGACGCGGTTGCGCTCGAGCGCGACGAGGGCGCGGTTGCGCGCGTCGGCCGGCTTGGCGAGCACCTGGCGCCACTGGGCGGCCACGGCCTCGACGTCGGTGGGCAGCACCTCGGCCGGCAGCAGGTCGGCGTACATCTCGGGCCAGGCGCGCACCTGGACGCCGGCGATCGCGTCGGCGTCGTCGGCCCACGCGATGCGTACGGACACGTCGGCGGTCGGACCGCCGTGGCTGTGGGTCATGTGCGGGGGCTCACCGGTAGGTCTCGGGAAGCTTGTCGCCGATCTTGACCTGCGGCTTGGGCAGCCGCAGGAACTTCATCTGCAGCGAGCGGAGGGCGGCGTAGAAGGTGAGGCCCTTGGTGGGCTCGTCGGGGAACCGGCGGGCCATCTCGCGGCGGATCCGGAAGCGCAGCATGACGATGTCGACGAGGATCACCAGGATCGTGGTGAAGAGCACCGTGTTGCCGAGCTGCAGCAGGCTCGGGATGCCGGAGTAGCCGAGGATCATCGACACCACCAGCAGCGGGACCATCAGCTCGATGAAGGAGAAGCGCGAGTCGACGTAGTCGCGGATGAAGCGACGGACCGGGCCGCGGTCGCGCGCAGGCAGGTAGCGGTCGTCGCCGGTCTTCATCGCCTCGCGCACGCGCTGCGAGCTCTCGCCCCGGGCACTGCGCTGGGCGGCCATCTGCTCCTTGCGGGTGCGCGGCACCTTGGCGCGCGCACGGGCGGCCGCCTCGGCCTCCTTGCGGCTGGGGGTCGGACGACCCTTGCCGCCGGCCTTCTCGGGGACGGTCGGGGTTGGCTCGGAGCTGGAGCGACGGAACACGGGTGCTGCCTCACGTGGAACGAGCTGACGGGCTGGAACGGGCTGGAACAGGGTCGATCGGTCGGATGCTGGGGGCAGCCTATCGTCGTACGCCGCGCGGCCCGCCGTCGGCGGATGGCCTACCTCCGGCTTGGGTTTGGTCCTAGGGTGAGAGTGACGACCACACCGTGACCGAGCATGACCGAGAGAGGGTCCTCACCCCGATGAGTCTCATGAAGCGCATCAGCCTGATCTTCCGCTCCAAGGCCAACAAGGCCCTGGACAGGGCGGAGGACCCCCGCGAGACGCTGGACTACAGCTACCAGCGCCAGCTCGAGCTCCTCTCGAAGGTCCGCCGCGGCGTGGCCGACGTCGCCACCAGCCGCAAGCGCGTCGAGCTGCAGGTCAACCAGCTCGAGCAGCAGGCCGCCAAGCTCCAGGGCCAGGCCGAGAAGGCCATCGGCGCCGGCCGCGAGGACCTCGCGCGCGAGGCGCTGACCCGCAAGTCCGGGCTCGCCTCCCAGATCACCAACCTCAAGGAGCAGCAGGCCACGCTCCAGGGCGAGGAGGAGAAGCTCGTCCTCGCGCAGCAGCGGCTGCAGGCCAAGGTCGAGGCCTTCCGCACCCGCAAGGAGACCATCAAGGCGACCTACACCGCAGCCGAGGCGCAGACGCGCATCGGCGAGGCGATGTCGGGCATCGGCGAGGAGATGGGCGACGTCGGTCTCGCCATCCAGCGCGCCGAGGACAAGACCGCCCAGATGCAGGCGCGTGGCCAGGCCATCGACGAGCTCATCGCCTCCGGCGCGCTCGACGACGCCTCCCAGCTCAACGCCGGCGACGACATCACCCGCGAGCTCGACGCCCTCAGCTCCGGCTCCGACGTCGAGGCCGAGCTCGCCCGCCTCAAGGCCGGAACCGCTGCGCCCCAGGCGATCGAGGCCGGCGACGGCGACATCCTGGCCGAGCCCCAGGGCGAGGCCGTCCCGGTCGAGGGCGAGAGCACCGAGGGCGGCCGGGCATGATCGTCCGGATCCTCGGCGAGGGTCAGTACGACCTCGACGACCACGCCCTCGACGCCCTCAACGGCCTGGACTCCCAGATCGAGAGCGCCGTCGAGTCCGGCGACGAGGCGATGTTCCGCACGGCGCTCCAGGGGCTCCTGGCCGCCGTGCGCGCGAGCGGGACGCACCACGACGTCGACTCCCTCGACGAGTCCGACCTCATCCTGCCGCCGCCCGACGCGACCATCGACGAGGTCCGTGAGCTCCTGGGCGACGACGGCCTGATCCCGGGCTGAGGTCGACCGGCTGTTGGCCACCTCCCGCTTCATCAAGGACACCGGGCTCACCGTCCGGATGACCCTCACGATGTTCCTGCTCGGCGGCCTGTTCGTCGGGTTGGTCGTCGCCCTGATGTACGCCTTCCGCGGCTACTCCGTGCTGATCGCCGTCATCGCGATCGGCATGGCGTTCTGGCAGTGGTGGAGCTCCGACAAGGTCGCGATGCGCGCGATGCGTGCGCGGGAGGTGACCCCCGAGGAGGCACCGGAGCTCCACGGGATGATCGACCGGCTGTGCGCACTGGCCGACATGCCCAAGCCCCGCGTGGGGATCTCGGACCTGCCCGTGCCCAACGCGTTCGCCACCGGTCGCTCGCCCGAGCGTGCCGTCGTGTGCGTGACGACCGGGATCCTCCAGACCCTCGACGCCGAGGAGCTCGAGGCGGTGCTGGCCCACGAGCTGAGCCACGTCGCGCACCGTGACGTGCTGGTGATGACCGTGGCGGCCTCGGCCGGGATCGCCGCCGGCCTGCTCCTGCGCTTCGCCCAGTTCGGCGGGATGGGGCGCTCGCGCAACAACAGCAGCAGCCTGCCCGCGGTGCTGGTCGCCGTCGTCGTCAGCCTCGTCGTGTACGCCGTCAGCTTCCTGCTGCTGCGCCTGCTGTCGCGCTACCGCGAGCTCAGCGCCGACCGGGCCGGCGCCTACCTCACGCTCAAGCCCGCGGCCCTCGGCTCCGCGCTCCAGAAGATCAGCGGCGAGGCCGCTGCGATCCCGAAACGCGACCTGCGGCAGGGCTCGCCGGCCAGCGCCCTGTGCATCGTGCCCGCCCTCAGCGGCGGACTCAGCGGCCTGATGGCGACCCACCCGCCCCTGCAGCAGCGGCTCGAGCAGCTCGCCCGGATCCAGGCCGAGCTCAGCCGGCCGGCGGGCTGAGGCGGCGTCCGCGATGGGGCTCTGGGAGGCGATGCGCGCGCGGACGACGCCCAAGCGCAACCACCTCGACGCGCTGTTCCTGGTGCCGAGCGCGGCGATCACCCTGCAGACGGCGCTGGGGTTCGAGCCGACCGGGTCGGGCTCGGTCTGCTACCGGTCGGCGGCCGGCGCGGCGTTCGCACAGACCCAGTCCGACGTCGTGGCGCTGATCCGCGACGACGCGGACGCTCCCGAGGTCACGGTCACCACCGACGACTTCGGCTTCACCTGGCTGGTCGTCGCCGGGGACCCCGCGGACATGTCCGCGCTCTGCACGGACCTCCACGCGGTCAACACCACGCTGGAGCTCAACGGCTTCGACAGCGGGCTGCTGTGCTCGATGGTCCCCTTCGTCAACGCGTCGGGCCAGCGCTTCGGCCTCACCTACCTCTACAAGCAGGGGACGTTCTACCCGTTCGCGCCCGCAGGCCCCCAGTCCCGTGACAACCTGCTCGAGCTGTCCGTGCGAGACCTGCTCGCTCCCGAGCTCCCGATGGAGCCGGACCTCCAGCGGTGGCTGGCTATCTGGAAGGCCCCTGGACTGTGACCGACGAGACGACCGACGAGCGGCAGCGCGCGCGGGCTCTGGCGACGTACGACGTCATCGGGGGACCGCCGCGACGCGAGCTGGAGGCCCTGGTCGACCTGGCCGCGCAGGTGGCCGGCGTTCCGTTCGCGGCGATCAACCTCTTCAGCACCGACGCTGCAGCACCAGGTGGCGACGTCGGGCTTCGAGGGCAAGGACAGTGCCCGGAGCGACTCCATGTGCCGCCTCGTCGTCGAGTCCGGCCACTCGATCATGGTCGAGGACGCCGGCACCGACAGTCGCTTCACGGACAGCCCGTGGACCACCGGCTCGATCGCCGAGGTGAAGTACTACGGATCCCACCCCTTGCGCACCCCGGCCGACGTCGTGATCGGCACGCTGTGCGTCTTCGACACCGAGACGCACCGGGTCACGCCCGAGTCCGCCAGGGGCCTCTCCCAGCTGGCCGACCGCGTCGTGGACGTGCTCGAGCTCGAGCTCACCTCCCGTCGGCTCAGCGAGGCCAACGCCCGGCTCAGCACGGCCAACGAACGGCTCGAGCACTTCGCCGGGCAGGTCAGCCACGACCTCAAGAACCCCCTGACCTCGGTGTCCCTGTCCCTCGAGTCCCTCGAGCTCGACGTGACCGATGCCGACCAGCTCGACACCCTGGCCCGGGCGCGGCGCGGGGTGGACCGGATGGACGGCATGATCAGCGACCTGCTGGCCTTCGCCAGCGAGGGTGCACCTCCCGGCGACGACCTCGTCGACCTCGGCGCCGAGCTGGCCCTCGCCCTCGACGACCTGGCCGGCCGGGTCGCGACCCGCGCCGTGACCGTCGGGGCGCTGCCGGTCGTGCGCGGCGACGCCGGCCAGCTGCGGTCGGTGCTGATGAACCTCGTCGACAACGCCGCGAAGTTCACCGACGACGGCGAGGTGCCCGAGATCGAGGTCGACTCCCGCATGCTCGACGGTCGCCACCGCATCGAGGTGCGCGACCGCGGACGTGGCGTCCCGGCCGACCGCAGCGAGCGGATCTTCGCGCCGCTGGCCCGCCTCGACAAGAGCGTCGAGGGCGTCGGCATCGGGCTGGCCACGTGCCGGCGGGTCGTCGAGGCACACGGCGGCACGATGGGCGTCGTGCAGCGGGACGGCGGCGGATCGGTGTTCTGGTTCGACCTGCCGTTCGCCGACGCCTAGCGGCGGCCCTCCGGCGGCAATGCCTACGGCAGCCTGGCCTGCTTCATCTGGCGCGAGGCGTAGACGTTGCCGATGACGGTGCCGTCCAGCCACGCGGTCAGCCGCGCCGCCTCGGCGTGCAGCGCGTCGTGACCTGCCGGACCGACGTCCTCGAGGAGCGAGAGGCGTACGACGCCGTCGTCGTCCTGCACCCAGCAGCCGACGACGCGACCGTCCCACCACGCCGTCGTGCCGGCGTTGCCGTTGGTGTCGAAGAGGTAGGGGACATGGGCGGGGTCGAGGTAGAACGCCCGCGACTTCCAGCCCATCACGGTCGGGTCGAGGGTCGGGAGCAGCGCGGCCCACGGCTCGACCGGCCCGGTCTCGTCGATGTCGTCGGGCAGCAGCCAGCCGGTGGTGCCGTCGTCGAGGGCGACCTCGACCGCCTCGAGGTCGGCGAGCGCGCGGGTCACCGCGGTCTTGGTCGAGCCGAGCCACCACTGGACGTCGGCGGCGGTGCCCGGGCCGAACGTGGCCAGCCAGCGGCGTACGAGCTCGGCGTAGCCCGCGGCGTCGTCGAGCGGCTCGTCCACGGCGCCCAGCCAGTCGCCGGCACGGGTCCACGCGGGCTTGTTGAGCCGCCAGTGGCCGGCGTTGCGCCCGCGCACGGCGTCGCCGGACAGTCCGAGGTGGGTGAGCACCCACGGCGCGACCGGCGTCGGGCGGTCATAGCTCTTGTCGGAGGTGCCGCCGATCATCCCGGCCAGCTCGGGCACCTGGGCGCGGAGCTCGGCAGTGGTGGCGGGACCCGCGGCGAGGCGCGCGAGGGTCGCCTCGCGGGCTGCGTCCAGCCAGGCCTCGCCGTCGGGGGCGATGCCGGCACCGACGATGGCCTTGGCGATCCGCTTGCGCTCGGCGGTCGCCACCCGCGCCGAGGCGCTGCCCCACGCGGCCGGCAGCAGGTCACGCGGGAAGACGAAGAGGGTGCGCCGCATGGCGAGCTGCTTCACGATGGTGCGCTCGTCGTAGAGCGCGGCGTCGACATCGGCCGGGCTGACGCCCTCGGCACGGGCCGCGACCGCGAGGTGCACGGTCGCCGCCTCCGTCGCGTGCAGCACGGTCATCGCCCGGGTGACCGCCTCGACGCTGTCGAGCCGGTGCGCGGGGGACAGCGCGTGGCGCGTGGCGATCCGGCTCCGTCGCTCGGCGTCGCTGACGTGTCTCATCGGGTCCGAGCGATCAGTCGCGGTGGGACTTGCCGGGCAGGTCGAGCATCCGCTGGAGGGCGACGAGCGCGTCCGCCTCGGTCTCGGGGTCGACGGTGATCTGGTTGACGACCTGGCCCGCGACGAGGTTCTCCAGCGCCCAGACGAGGTGGGGCAGGTCGATGCGGTTCATCGTCGAGCAGTAGCAGACGTTGCGGTCGAGGAAGACGATCGTCTTGTCGGGGTGGGCGTCGGCGAGGCGCTTGACCAGGTTGAGCTCGGTGCCGATCGCCCAGACGGTGCCGGGCTCGGCGGCCTCGATCGTCTTGATGATGAACTCGGTCGAGCCGACGAGGTCGGCCTTGAGGACGACCTCGTGCGTGCACTCGGGGTGGACCAGGATGTTGATGCCGGGGTGCTTCGCGCGGAGCTCGTCGACCACCTCCTCGGAGAACCGCCCGTGCACCGAGCAGTGGCCCTTCCAGAGGATCATCCGGGCCCTCTGGAGCTCGTCGGCGGTCAGCCCGCCGCCGGGCTGACGCGGGTCCCAGACGACGCACTCGTCGAGCGCGATGCCCATCTGGAGGACGGCGGTGTTGCGGCCGAGGTGCTGGTCGGGGAGGAAGAGGATCTTGCCCGCGCCGGCGGCTTCTGCGCGAACGCCCAGTCGAGCGCGACGTCGGCGTTGGACGACGTGCACACCACGCCGCCGTTGCGGCCGCAGAACGCCTTGATGTCGGCGCTGGAGTTCATGTAGGTCACCGGCACGACGCTGTCCTGGATGCCGGCGTCGGCCATCGCGTCCCACGCGTCCTCGACCTGGCGCAGCCGCGCCATGTCGGCCATCGAGCAGCCGGCCGCGAGGTCGGGCAGGACGACCCGCTGGGTCGGGGAGGTGAGGATGTCGGCCGACTCGGCCATGAAGTGCACGCCGCAGAAGACGATGAACTCGGCGTCGGGCCGGCCGGCCGCGTCGCGGGCGAGCTTGAAGGAGTCGCCGGTGACGTCGGCGAACTGGATGACCTCGTCGCGCTGGTAGTGGTGGCCGAGGACGAAGAGGCGGTCCCCGAGCGCGGCCTTGGCGGCGCGGGCGCGCTCGACCAGGTCGGGGTCGGACGCTGCCGGGAGGTCGCCGGGGCACTCGACGCCGCGCTCGGCATCGAGGTCGCGGCCCTTGCCGAGGGGGAGGAGCGGCAGGTCGACGAGGCTCATGGGGCTCATCCTAGGAGGGGAGTCCGACGCGGACCGGTGCGTGCCATGCTTCGGCCATGCCACGTCGCGGTGAGGTCCTGGCCCTGGTGCAAGCGGGCGGCCAGGGCTCCCGGATGGACGTCCTGACGCGCGAGCGGGCCAAGCCCGCGCTGCCGTACGGCGGCGTCCACCGGCTGATCGACTTCGCCCTCTCCGGCCTCGTGCACGCCGACCTGGCGGACGTGTGGGTCTCGCTGGAGTACCAGGTGACGTCCATCGACGAGTACCTGTCGGGCGGCCGCCCGTGGAGCCTGGACCGCAACCGCGGCGGCTTCCGCCGGATCGTCCCGCAGACCGGCACCGGACCGGCGACCGAGAGCGGCTTCGCCCACGGCAACGGCGACCTGCTGCTGCGGATGTCGGCCGACATCGAGGCCTTCGGCGCCTCGACGCTCGTGGTCTGCAGCGCCGACCACGTCTTCAACATGGACCTCGCCCCGGTGATCGAGGACCACGTCGCCGCCGGCCGGACGGCGACCGTGCTGACCAGCGAGGTCACCAGGAAGGACGCGTCCGACAACGTCGTGGTGCTCGCGAAGCGCGACGGCACCGTCACCGGCGTCGAGCACAAGCCGTCGAGGCCGTCGGCCGGCACGGTCGCGACGGAGATCTTCGTCTACGACACCGAGGCGGTCCTCGCGGCACTGCAGGACCTGCGGCGCGAGCTCGCGGGCGAGCAGGACCCGGAGGACCGGCGCGACGGCGACAGCGGCATCGGCGACTTCGGCGAGCACCTGCTCCCGCGACTCGTCGAGGGCGGCAAGGTCGCGGCCGTGCCGCTCACCGGCTACTGGCGCGACGTCGGCCAGCCCGGCCTCTACCTCCAGTCGCACCGCGACCTGCTGCGGGGCAGGGTCGACGTGTTCGACCACCCGGGCCGGCCCGTCATCTCGCACTGGCCGGACCGTCCCGCCGCGCGGGTGCGTGCGTCGGGGGAGTGCCGCGACTCGCTGCTCTCGCCGGGGGCGGACGTGTCCGGCCTCGTCGTGGGCAGCGTGCTCGGGCCCGGTGTCGTGGTCGAGAAGGGCGCCGAGGTGCACGACAGCGTCGTGATGGAGGACTGCGTCATCCGGGCGGGAGCCGTCGTACGCACCACGGTCCTCGACGAGCGCTGCGAGGTGGCCGCCCGCGCACGTGTCGGCGCGGAGCCGTCGCGACGACTGGCGCACGACGACGACCTGGTGCTGGCCGGCCGCGACTCGAGGCTCGGTGGCGAGGTGGCCGCCGGCGCGCGGCTGGAGCCGGGGTCCGGCCTGTAGCCGCTACCGGCGCTACAGGAACGTGCTGTGCGGGATGTACGGCGTCGGCGGCTTGAGGTGGCGCGTCGCGAGGTAGTTGCGCGGGTGGATCTCGAGCCGTGCGGCGGTCGCGACGTCCAGCGCCCACTGGTTCGCCGACGTGATCCGCGGGACCTCGACCGGGACGTCGGGCGTGGAGGCTGCGAGCGACTCCCAGAGCAGGATGCGGGCGGTGCGCCGGTTGTCGGCGGCGAGGCACTGCACCCCGCCCGCCTCCGAGACGTAGGCGTACCCCTGGCTCGAGCCGTGGTCCACGACGACGAGGCGGAACTGCTCGGCGAGGATCGCGTGGTCGGGGCCGTGCGCGGAGCCGCGCGTGCGGCGGTCGAGGCTGTCGCAGAGGTCGCGGTCCGCCGCCGTTCCCTCGCGGACGTGCGGCACGGCCGGCAGCAGGTCGCGCGCGACGGTGCCCCAGAGCACCATCTGCGGGTGCAGGTCGAAGCCGGCCTTGCGGTAGCGGTGCAGCGCGCCCTGGTCGTAGCTGGCGACGAACATCCCGCGCAGGCAACCACTGCCGTAGCGCGTCGCCGCGTCGAGGAGCAACGTCCCGAGCCCGCGACCCTGCGCCTCCGGGACGACCGCGAAGGAGCAGAGGATCCACATCAGCTCGCGCCGCAGCGACGTGGCGAGCCCGACGACGACGCCGTCCTCCTCGGCCACCCAGCAGCCGCCCGGGTCGGTGGTCAGCTTGTGGCGCGACTTGGCGAGCCAGTCGGCACGGCCGGTCCCGGACCGCGGCTGGGGGTCCGGCCACGACCGCTGGAAGGTCGCGCGGTCGACCTCGTGGTAGGCGGCCCGCGTGATGGCCTCGCAGGCAGGCAGGTCCTCGACCTGCATCGGGCGGACGAGCAGGGTCACGAGACGTGGGCGGCGTACCGGGCCAGCAGGTCGCCCCAGTGGGTGAACTTCGTCGCGGACCTCCTCGGTCGCGGGCATCCAGCCGCTGTGCACGAGCCGCACCAGGCTGCCGCCGGACTCCGCCTCGGTGAACCGCACGTCCAGCACGGTCGCCTCGTCCTCCGGGTGGCCGAGCCAGAACTCCTGCGTGTAGCGGCCGATCGGGTCCCACTCCATCACCCGGCCCCAGACGTACTCCTCGTCACCGTGGACCATCGCCACCGGCCCGTTGGGGTCGATCGAGATGTTGGTGAAGGTGGGCGGGTCCGGGGTGAGCATCGGGTCCCACCACTCGCCCATCTGCGCGGTGAACCCGACGAAGGCCTGGGTCGGGTTCACGGGCACGGTGACCTCGGCGACGAGGGGGTCAAGGCTCATGCCGTCAGCATGCCCGACGGGTGCGCTGCAAGGATGGGCGCCATGCGCGTGCTGATCGCCCCCGACAAGTTCGCGGGCACCCTGACCGCCGTCCAGGCGGCGGAGGCGATCGCCGCCGGCTGGCGACGACAGGCCCCGGACGACGAGCTCGACCTCGCGCCGATGGCCGACGGCGGACCCGGCTTCGTCGACGTCCTCCACGCGGCCCTCGAGGGATCGCTCGAGGCCGTCACGGTGTCCGGACCGCACGGCGCGCCGGTCCCGGCGGTGGTGCTGCGCGTGGGGGAGACGGCGTACGTCGAGAGCGCGCAGGCCGCCGGCCTGCACCTGGTCGACGGCGACCCGGAGACCGCGACCAGCCGCGGCGTCGGCGAGCTGCTGCTCGCTGCGGTCGAGGGCGGAGCGACGACCGTGGTGGTGGGCCTGGGCGGCACCGGCACGAACGACGGCGGCGCGGGCGTCCTCGCCGCCCTCGGGGCGACCTCCGACGGAGTGCTGGACGGCGGCCCCGCAGCCCTCCCGTCCGTCAGCAGCGTGGACCTCGGCCCGGCCCGGGCCCGGCTCGCGGGCGTGACCCTCGTGGCCGCCAGCGACGTCGACAGCCCGCTCACCGGGCTCTTCGGCGCGACCAAGACCTTCGGACCGCAGAAGGGGATCGGCGAGGACCGGATCGCGGAGGTCGACGGCTGGCTCGAGGGTTTCGCGGTCGCCACGGACCGGCGTACGTCGCTGGAGAAGGGCGCCGGCGCGGCCGGGGGCATCGGCTACGCCCTGCTCGTCCTCGGCGCCACCCGCGAGCCGGGCATCGACCTCGTCAGCGACCTCCGGTCTCGCTCGCGTCCCGCGCCCGGCACGCCGACCTGGTCGTGACGGGCGAGGGGGCCTTCGACTTCTCCAGCCGCGCGGGCAAGGTGCCCTACGGCGTCGCCGCCGTCGCCTCGGAGGCCCTCCGGCCGTGCATCGCGCTCGCCGGGCAGGTGCTCATCGGGTCGCGGGAGATGCGCGCCCTCGGGATCGAGTCGGCGTACTCCCTCGTCGAGCTGGTGGGGGAGGAGCGCGCCCTCGGCGCTCCCGCCGACGCCCTGGCCGACCTCGCGGCGCGGGTGGCGAGGACCTGGTCGCGGTGAGGTCGAGGAATAACCCACGGTGTGCGACCATTGAATCGAGCAGTACCCCCAAAGACTTTGGAGTGATGAGATGACCGAGCAGGTCGAGACCGAGCGCCGCACCGACCAGATCAACCTGTCCGACTGTCGCTGCCGGCAAGATCAAGAGCCTCCTCGAGCAGGAGGGTCGCGACGACCTGGCCCTGCGCATCTCCGTGCAGCCCGGTGGCTGCTCGGGCCTGCGCTACCAGC
The DNA here is from genome assembly GCA_963795095.1 of uncultured Actinomycetota bacterium. Taxonomy (GTDB): domain Bacteria; phylum Actinomycetota; class Actinomycetes; order Propionibacteriales; family Nocardioidaceae; genus Nocardioides. Next base: position 226,437 of record CAWCGM010000032.1, read on the forward strand.
TCTTCTTCGACGAGCGCACGCTCGACGGCGACGTCACCACCGACTTCGACGGCGTGACCGTCGTGGTCGACCGGATGAGCGTCCCCTACCTCAACGGTGCCGAGATCGACTTCGTCGACACCATCGAGAAGCAGGGCTTCACGATCGACAACCCCAACGCCACGGGTTCGTGCGCGTGCGGGGACTCGTTCCACTGAGCACCTGCTGACCCCGGCACGTCCACGACGAAGGCCCCCGCCGTCCGGCGGGGGCCTTCGTCGTCTGCGAGGGGTGACTGGCTCAGTCGAGGTGCAGGTGGAGCGCGTTGGCGATCCGCGCCGCGGCGTCGGAGACCTTGATCTCGCGCTTGCCGACCTCGGCGGGGTAGTCCTCGAAGCGGAGGCTCGGCGGCGCCGAGACGGCAGCACGGGCGGCGCGCTCGAGGCGCGCGGCGAGGTTGCGGCCGGCCGCGCGGCCGTCGGCTGCCATCTCGGCGGGCGTGCCCAGCTCGTCGTGGGTGAGCGAGGGGCGGCGAGAACCGGGCGCGGAGGTCGTCATGACGACGACGCTATTGGCTACCGCGCGGTATCCCGAGTCGTACCGATTGGTAACTCCACGCGCCGCCTGCAGGCGTCGGCGAGGACGGTGTCGGGGCGGTCGGCGGGTAGGGTTCCGCGTCGTGTCCATCCTCGTAGCCGGATCCATCGCGACCGACCACCTGATGTCCTTCCCGGGCAAGTTCGCCGACAGCCTCGTGGTCGACCAGCTCGACAAGCTGTCGGTGTCGTTCCTCGTCGAGGACCTGGAAGTACGCCGCGGCGGTTGCGCGGCCAACATCTGCTTCGGCCTCGGCAACCTGGGCCTGCGCCCGGTCCTGGTCGGGGCGGTCGGCGAGGACTTCGCCGAGTACCGCGCCTGGCTCGAGCGGCACAACGTCGACTGCGACTCGGTCCACGTCTCCGAGACCCGGCACACGGCGCGCTTCGTGTGCACCAACGACTCCTCGCACGCGCAGATCGCGAGCTTCTACGCGGGCGCCATGAGCGAGTCGCGCGAGATCGAGCTCAAGCCGATCGTCGACCGCGTCGGCGCCCCGGACTACGTGATCATCGGTCCCGACGACCCGCAGGGCATGCTGCGCCACACCGACGAGTGCCGCCAGCGCGGCTACCCGTTCCTGGCCGACCCGTCGCAGCAGCTCGCGTTCGGCGACGGCGACCTGATCCGCCCGCTGATCGACGGCGCGGAGATCCTCTTCTCCAACGAGTACGAGGCCAGCCTGATCACGCAGAAGACCGGCTGGAGCCGCGAGGAGGTGCTCTCGCGCGTCGGGTCGTGGGTGGTCACCCTCGGTCCCGCGGGCGTGCGCATCGACCGCGCCGGCGAGGAGTCGATCGTCGTGGCGGCCGTCCCGGAGATCGAGAAGGTCGAGCCGACCGGTGTCGGCGACGCGTTCCGCGCCGGCTTCCTCGCCGCGCTCAGCTGGGGCCTCGGCCACGAGCGCGCCGCCCAGCTGGGGTGCCTGCTCGCCGTCTACGTCGTCGAGCAGGTCGGCACGCAGGAGTACGAGATCTCCCGCGCGGCGTTCCTCGAGCGGTGTGGCGCGACCTACGGTGACGAGGCCGTCGCCGACTTCGAGCCGCACCTCCAGACGATCAGGCAGTGACCCTCAGCTGAGACGTCGTACGACGTAGCGCGGGGCTCCGTCGTCGGCGACGTCGGCGCCGACGTAGTCCTGCTCCTTCATCCGGCACCACGCCGGCACGTCCACCGCGGCGGCACTGTCGTGCGCGACGACGGCGATGAGCTCGCCGACCTCGACGTCGGCCAGGTGGCGGGCCAGCTCGATCACGGGCATCGGGCACAGCATCGCGCGGCAGTCGAGCTCGAGGACGGGGCGCCCGTCGTGGGCAGTGCTCACAGGCCGACCCGCGACCGGATCTCGGCGACGACCTCGGGCAGGACGTCGCAGAAGGCGTCGACGTCCGCGCGGGTGGCGTCGCGCTGCAGGGAGAGCCGGACGTTGCCGTGGGTCAGCACGCCCATCGCCTCCAGGACGTGGCTGGGCGTGAGGGTCGACGCGGTGCACGCCGAGCCGCTCGCGATGCCGAAGCCGCGGCGGTCGAGCTCGGTCACCAGAGCCTCGCCGTCGACGTAGAGGCACGAGAACGTCACGAGGTGGGGGAGTCGGCGCACCGGGTCGCCGACGACCTCGACGTCCGGCACCTCCGCGGCCACCCGGTGGCGTACGACGTCGATGAGCTCGTGGTGACGCGCATTGACCTCCTCGCGCTCGGCCACCACCGCCTGGAGCGCGGCGGCCGCGGCGAGGACCGCGGGGATGTTCTCGAAGCCGGTCGAGCGCTCGTCGATGCGGTCGTCGCCGGGGAACGGGTTGCGCCACCGCGCCCGGGTGCGCACCAGCAGCACGCCCACCCCGGCCGGGCCGCCCCACTTGTGCGCCGACCCCGCGGCTGCCGCCCAGCCGGACGGGCAGTGCGAGCCGGCCCATCGACGCGCAGGCGTCGGTGAAGAGCGGGACGTCGGGCGGCAGGTCGAGCCGGCCGACCGGCTGCACCGTGCCGACCTCGTGGTTGGCGCTCTGCAGGGCGACGACCCCGACCTCTGGTCGGTCCGCGCGGGCGCGGACCTCGGCGGGGTCGACACGCCCGTCGGCGTCCACGGCGACCTCGTCGCCCCGGGCGCCCCACTCGACGGCGTGCCGCACGGCCGAGTGCTCGACGGCGGAGTGGGCCACCACGTCGCCGCGCCGCGCGCCGCGCACCAGGCCCAGCAGGCCGAGGTGCACAGCGTGCGTGCCGCTCGGGGTGAAGGTCACCTCGTCGGCCCGTACGCCGAGCGCGTGGGCCGTCGCCTCCCGGGCGTTGTCGAGCAGCAGCCGCGCCTCGCGGCCGGGTCGGTGCAGCCGCCGCGGGTCGGCGTACCCCCGATCGAGCGCGGCGAGCAGGACCTCGCGCGCCGCCGGGTGGAGGGGCGTGGCGGAGGCGCTGTCGAGGTCGCCGCGCGGAGGCTCGGGCCCGGTCACAGGACGAACTCTGCCACCCGTCCGCGACACCCGACCCTGCCCCGCACGACGTGGCCTGAGGGGGATACTCTTCGCATGTCGGAGAAGGACCGAGAGAGAGGCTCGTCAGTGGGTCTGCAAGTCCCCAAGATCTCGGGCGTGCCTGCACGGCGCGCCCTGAGGGTCGCGCTGCTCGGCGTGACGATGCTGGTGCTGGCCGGGTGCTCCGCAGCCGACGAGCACCAGATCCGCAACCTCGCCATGCCGGACCGTGTCACCGAGCAGGGTCCCTTCACCTACGAGCTCTGGAAGTGGGCGTGGGTCGCTGCGATGGTGACCGGTGTCATCGTCTGGGGCCTGATCGCCTACGCCGTGGTGAAGTTCCGCCGCCGCAGTGACGACGAGGTGCCGCGGCAGACGCGCTACAACCTGCCGCTCGAGGTCTTCTACACGATCGCCCCGGTGCTCATGTGCATCGTGTTCTTCTTCCACACCGTGCGGGTGCAGGACGTCCAGACCGAGATCAGCACACCCGACGTGACCGTCGAGGTGACCGGTCAGCAGTGGTCGTGGACGTTCAACCACGGCGTCGGCGAGCAGAACCCCGACGCCACCGGTGAGCCCGACGACTACGCCTACGACTCCTACGTCTACACCTCCGGCGACGGCGGCGAGATCCCGACGCTCGTGCTGCCCGTCGACCAGCGCATCCAGTTCAACCTGCGCTCGCCCGACGTGATCCACGACTTCGGCGTGCCGTCGTTCCTGACCCGCATGGACGTCATCCCGGGCCGCATCAACAAGCTCCAGGTGACGCCCACCGTCGAGGGCGACTACCTCGGCAAGTGCTACGAGCTCTGCGGGGTCTACCACTCGCGGATGCTCTTCAAGGTCAAGATCGTCAGCCAGGCCGACTACGAGCAGTACCTCGCCGACCTCGCCGACGCCGGCCAGACCGCGGAGCAGCCGATCATCGGCGGAGCCGACGTGACCACGCAGTCCGGACTCGCCGAGGACGACAACCAGGAAGGGAGCGCGGAGTGAGCGCCCCGACGATCAACAGGCCGTCAGCCCAGACGCCCGGCGGTGAGCCGCCCCGCAAGGCGCTGGGTGAGCAGGTGGTGCGCCTGCTGACCACGACCGACCACAAGCTGATCGGCAAGCTCTACCTGGGCACGTCGTTCGCGTGGTTCCTCATCGCCGGCCTGATGGCGATGCTGATCCGCTCCGAGCTGGCCTATCCCGGCCAGCAGGTCGTGAGCGAGCAGCTCTACAACCAGCTCTTCACGATGCACGGCACGATCATGCTGCTGCTGTTCGCGACGCCGCTGTTCTTCGGCTTCGCCAACGTGATCATGCCGCTGCAGATCGGCGCGCCCGACGTCGCGTTCCCGCGGCTCAACATGTTCAGCTACTGGCTGTTCCTGTTCGGCGGGATCATCGCCGGCTCGGGCTTCCTGACGCCCCAGGGTGCGGCCGACTTCGGCTGGTTCGCCTACACGCCGCTCTCGGATGCCGTACGCAGTCCGGGTGTCGGTGGCGACCTCTGGATCATGGGCCTCTGGATGGCCGGTCTCGGCTCGATCCTCGGTGGCGTCAACTTCATCACCACGATCATCTGCATGCGCGCGCCCGGCATGACGATGTTCCGGATGCCGATCTTCGTCTGGAACACGCTGATCACCAGCATGCTCGTGATCATGGTGTTCCCGATCCTCGCGGGCGCCCTGCTCTCGCTCGAGGCCGACCGGATACTCGGGGCCCACGTCTTCGACCCGTCGCACGGCGGGCCGATCCTGTGGCAGCACCTGTTCTGGTTCTTCGGCCACCCCGAGGTCTACATCATCGCGCTGCCGTTCTTCGGCATCATCTCCGAGGTCCTGCCGGTCTTCAGCCGCAAGCCGATCTTCGGCTACGTCGGCCTCGTCGCCGCGACGCTCGGCATCGCGATGCTGTCGGTCGCGGTGTGGGCCCACCACATGTTCGTCACCGGCGCGGTCGACCTGCCGTTCTTCTCCGGCATGACGTTCCTGATCGCGGTGCCCACCGGAGTGAAGTTCTTCAACTGGATCGGGACGATGTGGGGGGGATCTCTGTCCTTCGACACCCCGATGCTGTGGTCGATCGGCTTCCTCACCACGTTCCTCTTCGGTGGCCTCACCGGCGTCATCCTGGCCAGCCCGCCGCTGGACTTCCACGTGTCCGACTCCTACTTCGTGGTCGCGCACTTCCACTACGTCGTCTTCGGCACCGTGGTCTTCGCGATGTTCGCCGGGTTCTACTTCTGGTGGCCGAAGATGACCGGCAAGATGCTCGACGAGCGTCTCGGCAAGCTCCACTTCTGGATCCTGTTCGTCGGCTTCCACACCACGTTCCTCGTGCAGCACTGGCTCGGCGTCGAGGGCATGCCCCGTCGCTACGCCGACTACCTGCCCGACGACGGCTTCACGACGCTCAACCAGATCTCGACGGTCGGGGCGTTCCTGCTGGGTGCGTCGACGCTGCCGTTCCTCTACAACGTCTACATCTCCTCCAAGGGGCCGAAGGTCGAGGTCGACGACCCGTGGGGCTGGGGCCGCTCGCTCGAGTGGGCCACCAGCTGCCCGCCGCCGCGACACAACTTCCACACGCTGCCCCGGATCCGCTCCGAGTCGCCGGCCTTCGACCTGCACCACCCGGAGATCGCCCTCATGGAGCTCCACGAGAACGATGCGATGCGCGACGAGGACACTCCTACCGACGCGCCCGACGTGGAGGGTCGCGAGCAGATGCTCCGTGACCGGGTCGACGGCGACGACACCACCGACACGAAGGGTGACATCCGATGAAGGCTGAGTCCTGGGTCTTCGGCATCACCGCCATCTTCGTGGCGGTCGTCGCGCCGGCCTACTGGTTCCTCACCGAGGACCCGACCGGCACGTCCGCCCTCGTGATGACCGCGCTGCTCTTCGGCATGGTCACCCTCTACCTCGGCTTCCACGCCTCGCGCATGGACCCGCGTCCGGAGGACCGCAAGGAGGGCGAGATCGCCGACGGTGCCGGTGAGCTGGGCTTCTTCCCGCCCTACTCCTGGTGGCCGCTGTGGTGCGCACTCGCCCTCGGCGTGATCGTCTACGGCACGGCGCTCGCCGCGTGGTGGCTGGTCTTCATCGGCTTCACGGTCGGTGCGGTCGTCCTCTGCGGTTTCATCTTCGAGTACTACCGGGGTGAGCACGCCCACTGATCCGCGCTTTTTACCGAAGGGCCCGTCCGCGACGTACGCTGGACGGGCTCTTCCGATTTCGGTCATCATCACTGGGGGTTACGTCGCATGCGCACTCGCGCGTCCGTTCACCTGCGCTCCGCGCACCGTCGTACGACGCTGGCAGCCGCGCTGCTGGTGCTCACCGGAGGACTCGCGGCGTGCAGCACCGCGACCGACGGCTCGAGCGGCTCCGGTGGCTCCGACGGTCCGGGCGCGACGACGGGATCGGAGTCGGCCAAGCCCGACCCGGTGCGCCTCTCGACGAGCTTCACCGACACTGCCGCCGTCCCGATCGACAGCCCGCTGACGGTCAGTGCCGAGGGCGGCACGCTCGACACGGTCGAGGTGACGTCGACGACCGGCGCCGTCGCGGGCAAGGTCGCCGCCGGCACCTGGACCTCGTCCGACCGGCTCGAGCCCGGCACCGACTACGTCATCAACGCCTCGACCACCCGCAGCGACGGCCGCACCGTGGAGCGCACGCGCAGCTTCCACACGGTCGACCTCACGCTCGCCGAGCAGACCTTCGCCTCGATCGCGCCGTTGGACGGCGAGACCGTGGGCGTCGGCATGCCGGTCATCGTGACCTTCGACGTGCCGGTCACCGACCGGGCGCTCTTCGAGAAGCACATGCAGGTGACGAGCACGCCGGCGCAGCGCGGGTCCTGGTACTGGATGAGCGACCAGGAGGCGCACTACCGCCCGGCGTCGTACTGGCAGGCGGGGACCGACGTCTCGGTCGACCTCGACCTCAACAGCCTGCCTGCGGGCAACGGGATCTACGGCCAGGAGTCGCGCAGCATCGACTTCCAGGTCGGCGACGCCCACGTCTACAAGGTCAACGCCCGCACCCACCAGATGCAGGTCTTCTCCAACGGCGACCTGCTGCGCACCCTTCCGATCACCACCGGCAAGCCCGGCTTCACCACGCGCTCCGGCACCAAGGTGATCATCGAGAAGTTCGACGTGAAGCGGATGAACTCCGAGACGGTCGGCATCAACCGCAACAGCCCCGAGGCCTACGACATCGACGACGTGCAGTGGGCGATGCGGGTGACGTTCTCCGGCGAGTTCATCCACGCCGCCCCGTGGTCCGTCGGGTCCCAGGGCTACGCCAACGTGTCGCACGGCTGCACCGGCATGTCCACCGCCGACGCCGGCTGGCTCTACGCCATGAGCCGCCGCGGCGACGTCGTGGAGTACACCGGCACCGACCGCCAGATGACCCTCCAGAACGGCTACGGCGACTGGAACCTCTCCTTCCCCGACTGGAAGGCCGGCTCGGCCCTCTCCTGAGCCTGTCGGCTCACCCTCCTCACGCACCGCCTTGGCGCGTGTCGTACGTCGGTGCGCGGGGGAGCGGTGCGTGAGGGGCAGACGACGCCAGCGGAATCCTCCTCACTCACCGCCCGGGACGACGGCGCGCGGGGGAGCGGTGGTGGAGCCACATTCCAGCTCGCGCGACCGTGGCTGGACCACCGCCCGTGCGGGTGTCGTACGTCGACGCGCGGGGGAGCGGTGGTGGAGCCACCCTCCTGGCGGCGAAACGGTGGCTGGACCACCGCTCCACGACAGCCCCACGAACGACGAAGGCCCGCCGGATGATCCCGGCGGGCCTTCGTGCGTGGTACGAGCGACTCAGTGGTCGCGGAGCGGGACCTCGTCGGTGTCCCGCAGGCGGTGGTCGTCGAACTGGTGACCGTCGACCGGGTGGTCGAGACCCGACTGGAGCTCGGCCTCGTGCTCGGCGTGGTGGTGCGCTGCCTCGAGCTCGGCCGCGGTGGGCTTCTGCACGTTGTGGACGTACATCCACGACGAGAGCTTCGCGCGCAGCTTCTCCGAGCGGGAGTTCGGCGCGGCAACACCGGCGGCGTCGGTGTCGCCCTCGGTGGTGTAGATCTCGTCGCGGTCACGCGCGGTGAGCGTGTAGGCGCTCGAGCCGCTGATCGGCAGGTGCCGCTCGGCGTACTGACCCTCGACGGAGCGGGTGATGATGCCCGTCTCGTAGCCGTGGAGCAGCTTCTCGTTGTCGTGGCGCTGCAGGGAGATGCACCAGCGTCGGGTGATCGCGAACGCGATCACCGGTCCGACGAAGATCGCCACCCGCATGAAGTAGGTGATCTGGTTGATGCTGGCGTGCAGCTTGATCGCGATGATGTCGTTGCCGCCGGCCGCCCAGGCGAGCCCGTAGAACGTCATCAGGGCCACCATGACCGCGGTGCGCGTCGGCGCGTTGCGCGGGCGCTGGAGCAGGTGGTGGTCGCGCTTGTCGCCGGTGATCCAGCCCTCGAGGAAGGGGAGGAGCATCAGGACGACGAGCATCAGCGGCGGCACCAGCAGGATCGGGATCAGCACGTTCCACGAGATCGTGTAGCCGAAGATCACCGTCTCCATGCCCGTGGGCATGATGCGCAGCAGTCCGTCGGGCCACCCCATGTACCAGTCGGGCTGCGAGCCCGCCGTCACCTTGGTCGGGTCGTAGGGACCGAACTTCCAGACCGGGTTGATCGACAGCAGGCCGCCCATGAGGGCGATGACGCCGAAGACCATGAAGAAGAAGCCACCGGCCTTGGCGGCGTACACGGGCAGCATCGGGTAGCCGACGACGTTCTGCTCGGTGCGGCCGGGCCCGGGCCACTGGGTGTGCTTGTGGTAGACGAGCAGCAGCATGTGGGCCGCGATCAGTGCGAGCAGGATGCCCGGGATCAGCAGCACGTGGACGATGTAGAGCCGCGGGATGATCGACTCGCCCGGGAACTCGCCGCCGAAGAGCAGGAACGACATGTACGTCCCGGCGACCGGCGTGGCCTTGAGGAACCCGTCCGCGGCGCGGACGCCGGTGCCGGACAGGAGGTCGTCGGGGAGCGAGTAGCCGGTGAAGCCCTCGAGGGTGCCGAGGAGCAGCAGGATGCAGCCGATGACCCAGTTGAGCTCGCGCGGCTTGCGGTAGGCGCCGGTGAAGGCGACGCGCAGCAGGTGCACCATCATCGAGGCGATGAAGATCATCGCCGCCCAGTGGTGCATCTGGCGCATGAGCAGGCCGCCGCGCACGTCGAACGAGATGTGCAGGGTGGAGGCCATGGACTCCGACATGCCGATGCCGCGGAGCTGGTCGTAGGAGCCTTCGTAGGTCACGTGGCCCATCGACGGGTTGAACCACAGGGTGAGGAAGACACCGGTGAGGAGCAGCACGACGAAGCTCCACAGCGCGATCTCACCGAGCATGAACGACCAGTGGTCGGGGAAGACCTTGCGCAGGTTCTTCTTCATCGCCGTGGCCAGGCCGAGGCGGTCGTCCGCCCACGAGGCGAGCGAGCCGGCTGGGCTGCCCTTCGATGCGGTCGCGGCGTCCGTGCGGTTGCTCGTCGCAACCTTGCTGGTGTCGAGCCTTGAGTCGGTGCTCACTGCTTCTCACGCTCCCAGTAGCTAGCCCCGATGGGCTCGGTGAAGTCGCTCTGAGCGACCAGGTATCCCTCTCCGTCGACCTTGATCGGCAGCTGCGGAAGGGGACGGGCAGCCGGACCGAAGACGACCTTCGCGGCGTCCGCGAGGTCGAAGGTCGACTGATGGCACGGGCACAGCACGTGGTGCGTGGTGCGCTCGTAGAGGGAGATCGGGCACCCGACGTGGGTGCAGATCTTGGAGTAGCAGATGATCCCGTCGACGGTCCACTTCTCCCGGCCCTTGGCGGGAATGATGTCGTCGGGGTCCATCCGCACGATGATGATCGCGCCCTTGGCCTTCTCGGACTGCTCCTCCGCGCCCTCGAGCTCGGGGTAGCCGTTGTCCTCGGTCGGGAACATGGCCTCGGGTGCTGCGTTGATCAGGTCGCCGACCTCGATCTCGCTGGCGAGGATCGGGGTGCCGACCACGTCGCGCACGAGCCGCATGTCCGGCTCCCAGATCGTGTGCGCGAGCTTGCCGATGTCCAGCGTGCTGCCGGGGGCCAGGTCGCGCAGGAGCACGACGGCGGGCAGGCCGAGGATGCCGACCGCGCCGAGCATGGTGTTGCGCACCAGCGGGCGGCGGCCGATGCCGGCCTCGTCGAGGCCGTCGTTGAGCGCCTGGATCGTCGCGTCGCGGTCCTCCTGCGGGGAGGCGGCCGGGTGACGCATCTCGACCATCTCGTGGTCCGCCATCAGCTTGCGCGCCAGGTGGATGATGCCGATGCCGATGAGCAGCAGCGACATGCCGAGGGTGACGCCGAGCGACACCGTCGAGGCACCCATGCCGGCGAACGTGTCCCAGCTGTCGCCGACCGAGAAGGAGAAGTACGCGACCACGAAGAGCACCGCGCTGATCATCGCGGCGATGAACATCGCCGCGATCTGGCGCTCGGCACGCTTCTCGAGCTTCGGGTCGACGTCGGTCGGGCGCCACTCGTGCGGCGGGAGGCCCGGGTCCGGGATCGGCTCGGACTCGCGGTGCGCGGGCACGTGCGAGTCGTACGTCGCCGGGACGGCGGCGGTCGCGTCACCGTGCGTCGCGGGGGTGCCGTCGGGCTCGTTGACCGGGTGGTCGTGGCTGTTGTTGCTCACGCGTTCACCTTGTCCTTCTTGGTGCGGGTCGTGTGCGAGGCGATCCAGACGGCGGCGCCGACCAGGCCGCCGATGCCGGCCAGCCAGGCGAACAGGCCCTCCGACACGGGACCGAGGCCGCCGAGGGTGAAGCCGGCGTACTCCGGCGTGTCCTGGATGCTGTTGAGGTACGCGATCACGTCGCGCTTCTCGTCGGGGGAGAGGTTGCCGTTGCTGAAGTTGGGCATGTTCTGCGGCCCGGTCAGCAGCGCCTCGTAGATGTACTTGCCCTCGACGCCGTGGAGCGACGGGGCGTAGCCGCCGCGCGGCATCGCGCCGCCGGCACCGTTGAAGTTGTGGCACGCCGTGCAGTTGGTGAGGAAGATCTGGCCGCCCCGGGAGATGGCCTCCTGGCGCTCCTCCTCCGACAGGCCCTCGATCGAGTAGTCGGACGCGTCGGGGATGGCGGGGCCGGGGCCCAGCGAGGCGACGTACGCCGCCAGGGCAGCGGTCTCCTCGTCGTTGAAGACGACCTTCTTGCGGGGTGCCTGCGCGCCGGGGCTCGCCATCGGCATGCGGCCGGTGCCGACCTGGAAGTCGACCGCGGCGGCACCGACACCGACCAGCGACGGACCGATCTGGTAGCCGTCGCGGACCGTCGGGATGCCCTCGCCGTTCTTGCCGTGGCAGAACGCGCAGCTGGCGAGGAAGAGCTCCTTGCCCTGGGCGACCTGCTCGGTCTCGCTGGCCTGGTTCTGGGCCTGGGCCGGGGCGAAGGCGGTGTAGAGGGAGCCGCTGATCAGCAGCCCGAGCAGCAGCACCGCGAGACCAGCAAGTGGTCCCCGGCGATGCCGGGAGAGGCGACCAGCGGTTCGGTTGAGCACGCGCACTGTGAGTCCTTGCCGGTTTCGACGGGGGTTGGCTGGTGGGTGGTGCTTACTTGATGACGTAGATCGTGAAGAAGAGGCCGATCCAGACCACGTCGACGAAGTGCCAGTAGTAGGACACGACGATCGCGGTCACGGCCTGCTCGTGGGTGAAGCGCCTCGCGAGGTAGGTGCGGCCCAGCACGAAGAGGAAGGCGATCAGCCCGCCGGTCACGTGCAGGCCGTGGAACCCGGTGGTCAGGTAGAACATCGAGCCGTAGGCCGAGCTCGGGATGGTCACGCCCTCGTGGATCAGCTCGGCGTACTCCAGGGCCTGACCGCCGATGAAGATGGCGCCCATGATGTAGGTGAGGATGAACCACTCGCGCAGGCCCCACTTGGTGAAGTTGACCAGCGACCCGGCGCGGCCGACCTGCCCGCGCTCGGCGGCGAAGACGCCCCACTGGCAGGCGAACGACGAGGCCACGAGGATCGCGGTGTTGGCCGTCGAGAACGGCACGTTGAGCAGTGCCGTCTCCTGCGCCCAGAGGTCCGGGCTGACGGCGCGGATGGTGAAGTAGGCCGCGAACAGCGCAGCGAAGAACATGAGCTCGCTGGAGAGCCAGATGATCGTGCCCACGCTGACCATGCTGGGTCGGTCGTGGTGCCCGTGCAGACGGGAGGCCGGAATCGTCGCTGTTGCTGTCGCCACCCCCTCATTATGGCGGTTCGTTCCTACTGAGGGCACCCCGACCCCCTGTGCAATGGGGTCATAAAGTTCACACCGTGGTGACCGTCCTCTGCAGCCGACCCTGAGGTACTTCCGAGATTCACCCTCGGGCGGCTGTTCGGCGACTGGGGGATCGACCCGATCCCCTTCGTGGTGACCGTCTGGGCGGTGGGTCTCTACGTCCTCGGAGTCGCCGTGCTGCGCCGCCGCGGCGACCGCTGGCCGGTCGGTCGGACGCTGGCGTTCGTCGGCCTCGGGATGGGCTCGTTCTTCTTCGCGACGTCGTCGGGACTGGGGCGCTACGACACCACCCTGCTGAGCGTGCACATGGTGCAGCACATGCTGCTGTCGATGGTCGTCCCGCTGGCCCTCGCCCTCGGCGCCCCGGTCACCCTGGCCCTCCGCACGCTCCCGCCGGCCCCCCGGCGGTGGCTGCTCGCGGTGCTGCACTCCCGGTTCGCCAAGGTCCTCGCGTTCCCGCCGCTCGCGTTCGCCCTCTACGTCGCCTCGCCGTGGGCGCTCTACTTCTCCTCCTGGTACGACGCCAGCCTGGGCTCGGCGTTCGTCCACGAGATGATGCACGTGCACCTGGTGCTCGTCGGCACGCTCTTCTTCTGGCCGCTCATGGGGGTCGACCCGGTGCCGGGGCGGGTCAGCCACCCGTTCCGGGTGCTGCTGACCATCATGACGCTGCCCTTCCACGCCTTCCTCGGCGTCACCATCATGGGTCAGACCACGCTCATCGGCGGCGAGCACTACCTCGCGCTGCGCGAGGGACCGATGGGCGCCTGGCTGCCCCCGGCGCTCGACGACCAGCACCTCGCCGGCGGGATCCTCTGGGCCACCGGCGACCTGATCGGTGTCCTCTTCTTCGGGGTCCTCTTCACGCAGTGGTTGCGCTCGTCGATGAAGGAGGCCGCCCGCGAGGACCGACGTCTCGACCTCGCCGAGCGCGCGTCGCCCTCGACCTGACCGGCACGGTTACGATGCCTCCGTGTCTGAAGCCCCCGCCGCCCGCCCGGTCAAGGTCCTCGTCTACAGCGACGACGTCAACACGCGCCAGCAGGTGATCCTGGCCCTCGGTCGCCGTCCGCACCCGGACCTGCCCGAGTTCGAGTACGTCGAGGTCGCCACCGAGCCCGTGGTCCTGCAGAACATGGACTCCGGCACGATCTCGCTCGCGATCCTCGACGGCGAGGCCGTCCCCGCCGGCGGGATGGGCATCGCCAAGCAGCTCAAGGACGAGATCTACGAGTGCCCGCCCGTCGTGGTCCTCACCGGTCGTCCGCAGGACGCGTGGCTGGCCACCTGGTCGCGGGCCGAGGCGGCCGTGCCGCACCCGATCGACCCGATCCAGCTCGCCGAGGCCGTCATCGGCCTGATGCGTCCGTCGGTGCCCGCCACCTCCTGAGCTTCGATGGCCGAGTAGCCGAGCGAGGCACGAGCGAGGCGTATCGAGACCCGGCCACACGGGTCTCGGACGATGTCGGTCTGGAACACTCGGTCCATGTCCCACACCTGGCCCGACGTCCTCTCCACGCTGGTCGCCGGTCGCGACCTGACGACCGAGCAGGCGCGATGGGCCATGGACGAGGTCTTCGCCGGAGCGGCGACGCCCGTCCAGATCGCCGCCTTCGTCGTGGCGCTCCGCGCCAAGGGCGAGACGGTCGAGGAGGTCTCGGGCATCGCCGCGGCCATGCTCGCCGCCGCCAACCCGATCTCGGTGCCCGGCCGGCTGCTCGACGTGGTCGGCACCGGTGGTGATCGCTCCATGTCGGTCAACATCTCGACGATGGCGGCCATCGTCGCAGCAGGCGCCGGTGCGCGGGTCGTGAAGCACGGCAACCGGTCCGCCTCGTCGCAGTCCGGCTCCGCCGACGTCCTCGAGGCGCTCGGCATCCGCCTCGACCTCGCTCCGGACCGGGTGGCCGAGGTCGCCGAGGAGGCCGGCATCACGTTCTGCTTCTCGGCCGCCTTCCACCCGGCGATGCGGCACGCCGCGGTCCCGCGGCGCGAGCTCGGCATCGCGACGACGTTCAACATCCTGGGTCCGCTGACCAACCCGGCCCGGCCGCAGGCGCAGGCGATCGGTTGCGCCGACCAGCGGATGGCGCCGGTGATGGCGGGCGTCCTCGCGGAGCGCGGCGTCGACGCGTGGGTGTTCCGCGGCGACGACGGCCTCGACGAGCTCACCACGACGACCACCTCGACGGTGTGGCGGGTCCACGGGGGAGAGGTCACCGAGCTCACCCTCGACCCCGCCTCGCTCGGCATCGCCCGCGCCACCACCGAGGACCTGCGCGGAGGCGACGCGGCGCACAACGCGGACGTCGTACGCCGCCTGCTCGCCGGCGACCCCGGACCGGTCCGCGACGCCGTGGTGCTCAACGCGGGCGCGGCGCTGGCGGTCTACGACTCACCCGCCGACGACGTGCAGTCCGCCCTCGCGGCGGGGATCGCCAGGGCGGGCGAGGCCATCGACTCCGGCGCGGCGCAGGCGACCCTCGACCGGTGGGTGGCGGCGACCTCCGCCTGACCGGCGCCGGGCGTCTGCCAGACTTCCGCCATGGCCTACGGCGGACAACCCACCTCGGTGCTGTCCGTGGTCGCGTTCGTCTGTGCGGCCGGTGTGGTGCTGGGCTACGGACCCCTGCTCGGGATCGTCGGCATGCTCTGCGCGGCCGTGGCGATGGCGCGCGGCGAGGGCCTGGCCGGCCCGGCGGTGCTGGTGGCCGTCGTCGTGCTGGTGCTGTCGTTCGTGCTGCCGACCGGCATCGCGATCAACCGGATCTAGCGGCCGGTCAGCGGCGGAGGCTCACCACGTCCTTCTTGGCCGGGGTCTCGACGACGACCTCGACCCCGAACTCCTCGAAGAAGAGCACGTCGGGTCGCGTCGCCGCGCTTGCGCGGCGCCATCTTGACCACGTGGTGCGGTGCATCGACCGACACCCAGACCGTGCACTGCTTCTTGCCCGTCCCGACCGGTGAGCGGGACGGCGTCGAGCGTCGCCGACCTTCTACGACGTCGCCGACCTCGATGCCCGCCTCGGTCGCGCTCGTCCACCTTGAAGCCGCGCGAGGAACTTCTCGAGGTCGCACAGCTCGAGTGAGGTCCTTCTTGCCCCCGGCGAACCAGGTGCCGGAGTAGCTGTCTTCCAGCACCAGGTCGGCCTGCCGGTCCGAGTCCGCCTGGGCGGTCCACGAATGTCGTCGTCGACGCGAGAGCCAGGTCCGTCGACGTTCCCGACCTGGACGAATCGCACGTCGCCGTCGTCGGTGTCGAAGCTGCCCTTGCAGTCGGTGCTCGTCGAGCCGGATGTCGACGCTCACGCATGCCGTACTGTCGGTCGTCGACGTCTGCCGAGCAGTCGCAGGGACGTGACCTTGCGCATGTCGGCGAACGACGCCTCGCGATGCTCGCGCGGGCTCTGGTCGAGGAACTCGCTGCTGCCGACCCAGGAGGCCGCACCGCACCCGAGAGCGAGCCGCACGCCGTCGGTCAGGACAGGACGCTGCGGTCGCCGCTGCGGCGCTCGGCGGACTGACGTGGACTTCATGCGGTGCTCCGTGGGTCTGTGTCCATCCAATTCGACCAGCCGGGAGCCACGAATGTGTGCGAATCGGACGATTCCGCGGGGAGCCTAGAGGTGGAGGACCCAGGAGTCGCCCTCGCGGGCGAAGCCGAGCCGGTCGTAGTAGGCGCCGACCATGCCGGGCGGGGTGACCACGTGCCGGATCCCGCGCTCGGTCAGCAGGCCGCTGCTGCGCCACACGAACTCGCCGGGGGAGAAGTCGCGGTAGCGGGGCGTGACGTAGTCGAGGAGCACGTGCGCGGTGTCGCCCTCCTCGCGCAGCAGCACCACGCCCACGGTCTCGTCGCCCTTCTGGACGAGGAACGCGTCGTGGGTCGCCGATGGGGTCGTGCACGAAGTCGGGGTTGAACTTCAGGATGTCGGCGCCGTGCACCCGCAGCACGTGCCGGAGGTACTCGTCGGTGGGGGAGACCCCGAGCACGGTGTACGCCGTCTCGTCGTGACGCTCGCGCAGCAGCTGGACGATGAAGTACGCGTTGATCGCCACCAGGACGGTGTTCATGCCCACCATCGGCCAGACCCCGAGCCTCGCGTTGAACACGATGAGGAGCACGCACGCGATCGCGTTGAGCACCCGCAGCCGCAGGACGCTCGCCTGGAGCAGGGAGTAGACGAGGAGGGCGCTGCCGCCCCATCCGAGGATGTCGAGCCAGTGGTCGGCGAGCCAGTTCACCGGCGGAGACTATCCGCCAGTGCCCCGGGTCGCCGCACTGCCCGTTACCGACCCACCTTGAGGATCAGTTTGCCCTTAGACTTCGCGACGGTCGAGCTGCCTGAGTAGGTCACGGACAGCTTGTGCTTGCCGGCCTTGAGCCTGGGCAGCTTGAACACGAGCACGCCCTTGTTCTTGGCTACCAGTGTCAACTTCTTGAGCGTCTTCTTGCCGTCCTTGATCACCAGCGTGCCGAGCGGCGAAGGCACTCCGGACGCCGCCACGGTGATGGTGAGCTTGCCCCGCATGCTCTTGGTGACGACGTACGGCAGGACCGCCAGCGACGTGGTGGACGCCAGCTGCCCTATCGACAGTGGAGCCGACGTTGCCTGCCCGTCGTCACGTCCCTGGGCCGTGGCCGTGACCCGCACGCTCAGCTGGCTGGCCGCGTCCTGAGGTCCAACGGTGTAGATGCTGCTCGCCGCCCCCGAGATGGGGATGCCGTTGCGAAGCCAGGCGTAGGTGAAGGTGGTTGAACCGTTCCAGATGCCCGGGTCTGCCTGAAGCACAGCGCCGACCTTCGGATCCCCCTTGATCGACGGACCCGTTGCGGGAGTCGGTGCGGCGCCCCGAGTCGCGGTGATGCTATTGCTCACGCTCGTCCCATCCGGCAGGCCGGCCTTCTTGCCCACAGCGCGCACGGAGATCGACTTGCCCACGTCGAAGGCGCCGATGGTGTAGGTCGAGAGCGTGTCCAGGTAGGAGATCTGGCCGTCGCGCAGCCACACATAGGTGGTCTCGACGCCTGCCTGATTCCACGCGGGCGGAGCTGCCCGTCAGGGTCGCCCCTACGCCCGTGCCACCGGGCGCCGAGACCGTGACGGGCGTCGTGGCCTTCAGCGACTGGATGGCCACGGGGGCCGAGTCCATGACCCCGTCCGCGTAACCAGCCTGGCTCGCGGTCACCCGGATGCTGAGCTGGGCGTCGGCGTCGGCCTCGGTGACGCGGTAGATGGTCGACGTGGCATCCGGAATGGGATTGCCGTCGCGCAGCCAGATCATCCTCGTGCTGGTCAGGAAGCCCCCCGACCACGTGCCGGCGTTGCCGGTGAGGAAGCTTCCGACCGTCGGGGTACCGCTGATCGTGGGCCGCGTGACGTTGTTGATCGCGTCGCCCGAGGTGACGGACACCGGCTGGCTCGTCGAGACGCCGTCGAGGTATCCGGCCTTCTTCCCCGTCGCACGTACCGTGATGGACTTCCCAAAGTCAGCAGTGGTGAGCGTGTAGGTCGTCCCGGTGACGCCGAACATGACGGACCCGTCGCGCCACCATTCGTAGGTCGTGGTGACGTCCGGCTGGTTCCACGTCACGGGGCTCACCGTGAGTGTCTTGCCCACGCCGGTGCCGGCGGGCGACTGGATCGTGGGCGCCTGGACGGGCTGGATCTGCGCGTCCACCTTGAAGTTCGACTGGGCCTGGCCCAAGGCCGCCCCGGTGGCGTCGAGCGCCGTGACCGTCCAAGAGTACGTCCCCATGGTCAGTGCCGTGGTAGGCGCGAACGCCGTGGCGACCGTCGTCGCGTTGATCGGCGAGCCAGAGGTGGGCGTCAGGTTCACCCGATAACTGATGGCTCCAGCAACCGGTTCCCACTGCACGACCGGACCGCTCGGAGGTACGACGGTCCCGGCGGTGGGTGCGACCGTGGCCATGGTCCCGTTGGACACCATGAACTGCTCCGGCGCTGACCAGGGTCCTCGGTTGCCGAAGGCGTCGACGCGACGCACATGCCACACGTAGGGAGTGCTGCTTGCCGGGAGCGGAAGGTTGGAGGTCGAACGCAGCCGTCCGAACACCGGTGCGGTCGATCGCCAGGCTGCCTGCGCCGAACGCCGTGTCGCCGTCGCGTGCGACCTGGACGTCGTACGACGCCGCAAACGCCTGCGGCTGCCAGCGGAACGGGACGGTCCCCTTGACTGTGGCGTTCCCGATCGGTGAGGACAAAGGCACCTGCGGACTGCGCTTGGTCACCGTCTTGGTCTCCGACCACGTCAGGCCGTTGTCGTCTGCGTCGACAGCCTGCACACGCCACGTCAGTGCGCCCTCGGGGTAGAGCCGGGCGGGCGATGTGTAGGTCGCCTGATCGACGAGCTGGCTCTCCACCACGGAGCCGTTGACGGAGACCTCGATGCGGTAGAGCTTGGCCGACTGGTTGCTCTTCTCGCCGGTCTGCGCCCACACCGACGCCTGGTTGGTGTCGTAGTAGTCGTCCCAGCTGAACGTGATCTCGGTGCCGGCAGGGCTGCTGCTCGTCAAGCCGGTGACGGCTGGCGAGCGCTTGATGAACGTGCCCTGCGCGAGGTCGGTCGTGCGGATCGGGTCCGGGCCACAGTTCTGCGCACCGCGGCAAGGACGGATGAACCAGAAGTAGGCCTTGCCGGCCTGGTTGTCGCCGTAGGTGTAGTCGTCGTTGTCCAGGGCTGGGTAGTAGAGGGTGTTCGACGTTGCCGGGATTGCGTTGCCCGGCTCCAACAGGTTCGTGAAGCTGGCGTCCTCGCTGACGTACACCATGTACCAGGAGACACGCGGGTCGGCCTGCCACTTGAGCACCGGCGTGGAGGGCACCGTGCAACCACCAGTGCTCTGCGTGCAGGGGTTCTGCGGACCGGTGTAGTTGGCGTCGAGCTGCTGTCCGCCAAGGGCAACTGCGTTACCGGTGACGGCTCGGATGGGCTGGATGGTGAAGTGGCCCTCGATGCCTGTACCCAGTGGCCTGCCGTCCGCGGCGAAGGCTTCCACCTGCCAGTCGTAGTCGCCGGCCAGCTGGAGCCGGCGAGAGATCTCGGTCATCGATGGGTACGGCACAGCTGCGTTGAACAGGTTGTTGTAGCTGCTGCCGAACCACACCTGGTTGCTCGTCGCCGCGTTGCCGATGTTGACGCGGTAGAACGCTGCGCCCGGCATGGGTTCCCACTTGAGCGACGGAGCCCCCATGAGTCCGGACGTCCCGGAGGTCGGGCTCAGAGGGGTCAACGGGGCCGCGCCGCTGCTCGGCGGGGTGCCGGCAAGCGTGAAGGCTCTCGTGAAGATCGGCGAACGCTGGCCACGCACCGAGATCCCCTGGACCGACCAGGTGTAGTCACCGGCGGGCAAGACGCGATCACCCTTGACCGTGTAGGAGGTCGCTGAAGTGGTCGCTCGGTCCACCTCGGAACCGCCGATGGTCTTGACGACGACCTCGTAGAGGTCGGTCTCGACGGTCGGCGTCCACGACAGCGTCGGGACAGCCACGCTCTGACCGCCGGAGGGCGTCATGCCGGTGATGCGGTTCGGCATGTAGCGGAACGCCTGGGTCTCGGAGAACAGGCCCTGGACGCCGGGGATGTCGTTCGGCTTGAAGAACGGCCGGTCCAACGCACTCACGCGCCAGTAGTTGATCTCGCCCTCGACCGGCTCGCAGTCCTCGTTCTCACGGAAGGTCGCGGGTTCTCCATTGGTGTTCACGGCAAACATGCCGGGCGCGTAGGTCGTGCCGGCCACTCGACAGCTGTGGAAGGTGCCGGCAGTGAAGTTGGCCTGCGTGCCGACCTGAAGCTCGTACTCGGACGCGTGGGGCACGGGTGTCCATTGGAAGTACAACGGTGCAGGAACGTCTTCGGCACCGACAGCCGCAGGGAAGACAGCGACCGGGCGCTGCGGCCACGTGCGGTTGAAGTTGTAGCGCGCCTCGGACCACGGAGTGGGTTGGCCGGCGGTGTCAATGGCCCGGACCCGCCAGTAGTACTGGTTGTTGTCGTAGGTGACGGTGGGCGAATAGCGCGTGCCAAGGATGCCGGTCCTGCGATCGACTCGCGAGCCGTCGGAGAAGTCGGTGTTGGTGGCGACCTCCACCTCGTACGAGACGGCGCCGGGGACAGGCGCCCAGTCGAGGACCACGTCCTGGAGCTCGAAGTCGGCGTTGTCGGGCGGCGAGGTGATGGTGGGCGCCCCGATGGCCACGATGACGAAGGAGAGCGCAGCGCTGGGCAGGGACTTGAACGGGGCGTTGATGTTCGCCGGGTTCTCCTTGGTGGCCACCACGCGCCAGAACCAGTCCCCAGCAGGGAGCGGGTCGGAGACGACCAAGGAGGTGCTCTTGGTCTCGTAGGTCGTCGAGCCGACGAAGTCGCTGTTGTCGTCGACCTCCACCAGATAGCTCGACGCGCCCGCGGCCGGGTTCCACCGCAGCAGCGGAGGGTCGTTCGGCTGCTCGAGCGGTGTGCCATCGGCCGGAGCGACGAGGACTGGGACCTGCACGGCGGTCTTGGCGAAGGTCGACTGCGTGTACCCGGACGGCTCACCCGTCGAGCTGTACGCCTGCACGCGCCAGTACTGGGTGCCACTGCGCAGGTTGACGGTCGGGACGTGAGAGTTGCTCACGGTGCTGATCGATACCTCTGGACTGCCGAACCCGGCGTTGTCGTCGACCTGCACGTCGTACCGGACAGCGCCGGGCGTGTGCTCCCAGGTCAGGACGACTGTCGCAGTGTCTGGCTGGTTCGACGTCAGGCCGATCGGCAGAGAAGGCGGCGCAGCCACAGCGCTCGGCAGCGGTCCGAGCAGGGCGACCACCAGGCTGAGCAAAGTGGCAACGCCCACACGGGCCGTCTGGGTACGTGCGGTTGATCCGGACATCCCGAAACTTCCCCTCGTCGGGCGACATGAAAGACATGTCAAAGTAGGCGCGCAGCGAAGGCGACGGGGGAAAATGGTCCACGGCTAGTTCTAATTGACTAGAGATCCTGACCGGTCGGCCTGTCGATCGAGTAGCGACCCGTGGCGCTACGGTGGCCCCATGATCACCGCCATCGTCTTCGTGAAGGCCGACGTCGCGCGCATCCCCGAGGTGGCGGAGGCGATCGCCTCCCTCGACGGGGTGAGCGAGGTCTACTCGGTGACCGGGCAGATCGACCTCATCGCGCTGGTGCGGGTGCGGGAGCACGAGGACGTCGCCGCGGTCGTGGCCGACCGGCTCAACAAGGTCGAGGGCGTGACCGAGACCGAGACGCACATCGCCTTCCGCACCTACTCCCAGCACGACCTCGAGTCCGCGTTCAGCATCGGTCTCGACTGACGGGTCTCGCGCGGGTCCTCGAGCGCGGCACCCGGGCGGTGCACCGGCGACGGCAGTCGCTTCTCGTCGAACGGCACGAGGGAGAGCCGCGACTGGTGCGCGGCGTCGTAGATCGCGAGGTGCCGGGCCGCGCCACCCAGGGGGCACGTCCACTCGCCGTCGACGTCGACGAGGCGCACGCCGGGCGACTCGAGCCAGCGCAGGATCTTCTCGGACTCCTCGGCGGTCGCCGCGGGGACCGGTCCGGGCGCTCCGGCGACGGTCTCCGCGCTGGCACCGAGCTCGCGCACGTACTGATGGGCGTCGCTGCCCGAGGGGATCACCCCGGCGGCGGCGAGCCTGCCGTGGCGTACGACGTGCACCGCCCACCGACCGTCGTCCTCACGTCGCGCGGCCACGATCTCGCCGCAGCGGGTGAGGGCCGAGAGCCGCTGGGTCCGGGCGGCGGCCCGGACGAACGTCGCCAGTCGGTCGCGGTGGACACCGGCCTCCTCGAACCGCTCGCGGTCGGCGAGGGCGGTCATCCGCTCGTTGATCGCCTCGACCACCTCGTGCGGACTGCGGAGCAGGGTGTCGCGCAGCTGGCGCACGACGGCGCCGTAGGTCGACTCGTCGGTCGAGCCGTCGCAGGGGGACAGGCAGCGACCCATCTCGGCCAGCACGCAGGCAGTGCCCGAGGGGACGACCGGCATCCGGCCGCTGCACTGGCGGACCGGGAACGTCTCGTGGAGCGCGGCCAGGCACTTCTCCGCCGTCTTGCGCGACGAGAAGGGGCCGAGGTAGTCGGCGTCGTCGTCGAGCACCTGGCGCACGAGGGACAGGCGCGGCCAGGCCTCGCGGGTCAGCTTGAGGAAGTGGACCTTCTCCGGGAAGCGCGAGCGACGGTTGTAGCGCGGCTTGTGCTCCGCGATCAGCCGCAGCTCGCGGACCTCGGCCTCGAGCGGGGTGGCGCACTCGATCCCGGTGACGGACGTCGCGATGCCGACCATCTCGCCCATCCGGCTGCGGGTCTCCGACGCCGTGAAGTAGGTGCGGACGCGGGTGCGGAGGTCGCGCGACGTGCCGACGTAGAGCACGCGGGACCGGTCGTCGCGGAAGAGGTAGACGCCGGGTGCGTGGGGGAGTCCCTCGGCGAGGTGGCGCTTGCGCCGCTGCGCCGTGCTCACCCGCGAGGAGAAGGTCTGCAGCTCCTCGAGCGTGTGCACGCCGAGGCCGCCGAGTCGCTCCATCAGACCGTGCAGCACGTCGACCGTGGCCTGGGCGTCGGCCAGCGCGCGGTGGTTGGGCGTGGTCGCGGAGTTGAAGACCTTCGCCAGGGACGACAGCTTGCAGTTGGGCGCGTCGTCGCGGGTGATCACGCGGCGCGCGAGCTTGGCGGTGTCGAGCACCTCGAACCTCGGCCACGGCCGGCCCTGCTCCCGCGCGAAGTGCTGGAGGAAGCCCACGTCGAAGGGGGCGTTGTGGGCCACGAGCACGCAGCCGGCCGCGAACTCCAGGAACGCCGGCAGGGCCGACTCGATCGGCGGGGCGTCGTGGACCATCGAGTTGGTGATGCCCGTCAGGACCGCGATGAAGGCGGGGATCTCCGTGTGCGGGTTGACGAGCGTCTGGAACTCGCCGAGCACCTCGCCGCCCCGGACCTTCACCGCGCCGATCTCGGTGATCATCGACCCGCCCTGCGCCGAGCCGCCGGTGGTCTCGAGGTCGACCACGCAGAACGTGAGGTCGCGCAGCGGCCGTCCCAGCTCGTCGAAGCTGCGCTGCGCCTCCCAGCGGGATGTCTCCCGGGACGGTCGCTGGGCAGTCGTGCTCATGTCCGACGACGCTAGACGTGGGATCCGACAATGGCGGGAGGGCGCGCGCACTACGCTGGCCCGCGCCGAGCCGGACCGGCTCACAGGCCGTCCCAGATCCGATCCAGAGGAGCACCCGTGGCAGACCCGACCGCCGACCTCCGCGTTCCCGGTGACGGCGAGCGGTGGCGCTGCGCCGGCTGCGGCAACCTCACCCGCTTCGACGTCACCCGCACCCGGCGTACGACGGACTACTGGCACGTCGACCTCGCCGGCTCGCCGCGAGTCGAGGAGCAGACGGTGCTGGCCGAGTCGGTCGAGTCCGTCTCGTGCCGGTGGTGCGGGCGGACGGACGCGATCGAGGTCGTCGACCGCGCGGACGCCGACACCGCCGCCGATCCGACCCGGCCGCCGGGTGACGGGCTGCTCGTGACCGACGCGGCCGCCCTGCCCGAGCGCCTCCGCCTGCGGGTGGTCGCCCTCGTGTCGGCGGTCCTGCCCTCGGTCGCCACGGTGCCACCGCCCCTGCGGAAGGTGGCCGGGTTCGCACCTGCGCGGCGGGCCCGGCTCGGGGGATCCCTGATCTGGGACGCGCTCGGCGACGACGCCTTCCGCGGGCACGCGGCCGTGCAGGTCGCGGCGATCCCGGGCACCGACGATCCTCTCGACGTCGCGGCGCGCGCCTGGTTGTCGCGCGAGGAGGGGTGGCAGTCCCGGGTCGACGCGGTCGCCGAGACACTGGCGACCGAGGACGCCCGCGACGACCAGGGCCGGGCCGAGCTCGGCCGTCTCTCCGCACAGGTCGCGGCCCTGCAGGCGGAGGTGGCCGCCGGAAAGGCCGACCACCGCCAGGAGCTCGAGCGTGTGGCGGCCGACCACAAGGTCCTGCGCCAGCGGCTCGGCGAGGCGCGGAGCGCACTGCGCACCGCCGAGGCCGAGCGCGACGCGGCGATCGCCGCCCGGGACCGGGCCGTGGCCGGGGCCGACGCGGCGACGCGCACGGCCGAGGCCGACGTACGCCGCCTGCGGGTGCAGCTCGACGAGGCGGAGGCCGGGCTCGCCTCCCAGCGACGCGACGCGCGGTCGGACCGGGACGTCGCCACCATCCGCGCACGGCTCCTCCTCGACGCGGTGGTCGACTCCGCCACCGGGCTGCGCCGCGAGCTCGGACTGCCGGCGGTGGACGGTTCTCCCGGCGACGCGGTCGAGGCCGAGCTCGCCGGCGCCGCCGCGCCCACGAGCAGCGCTCCCGCCACGCCGGCCCTGCTCGACCAGGTCCTCGCGCTCCCGCACGCGCGCCTGATCGTCGACGGCTACAACGTGACCAAGGCGGCCTGGCCGACCGCGAGCCTCGAGGCGCAGCGCAGCCGCCTGGTGGCGGCGCTCGGGCCGGTGGTGGCGAGGTCGGGCGTCGAGACGACGGTCGTGTTCGACGCCGCCGAGTCGACGGCGCGGACGGTCATGCCCGCTCCGCGAGGCGTGCGGGTGGTGTTCAGCCCCGAGGGCGTCATCGCCGACGACGTCATCCGCCAGCTCGTCGCCGCCGAGCCGCGCGGACGGGTGGTCGTGGTCGTGAGTGGCGACCAGGCGGTGGCACGCGACGTCACGCGCGGCGGCGCGCGCGCGGTGCCGGCGAGCGTGCTCATCGCTCTCGTCTCCGGCTGACGTACGCCGTTCGCGACACGCCGTCGGAGCCAGTGTCGGTGAGCCACTGTCGGTGGGTCCTGTCACCGTCGGGGACATGACGACACGGATCGACTGCGACACCTGCGTGGTGCGCGGGCTGCACTGCCACGACTGCGTGGTCACGGTGCTGCTCGGCCCACCCCCGGAGCTCACCATCGACGACGACGAGATGGCCGCGCTCGACGTGCTGGCCAGCGGCGGGCTGGTCCCTCCGCTGCGACTCGTGGAGCCGGTTCCCGGACCCGTCATCGAGTCCGCCTGAGACACGCCGTCCCAAGTTCTCGCGAAGATTGGCGGGGCTCGGGGATGCGGTCTACTCTGTGGGCTGGCTTCCGTGGAAGTGGGTCACCAGGCCCGCGCGGAGGTCGCGCCGAGTCGTCGTCCACACCCCGCACCACCCGTGGTCGACGAGCCGGGGAACCAACCTTCCCCCTGGGGTGAATCCTCTGTGAGGCGCACTGCGTGAGCGGTGCGTGGAGCAGGGGTAGGCAACGTCGTGCCGAACCCGTCAGCTCACCTGGTAGGCGTACGACACCCCCGAGGAGTTCCCCCGCTCGTGGCTCACAACCGCAAGCGTGTCGGCGCGACCGCACTTGGTCTTGCAGCTATCGCCGCCATCGCATTCGTGCCTGCTACCCCCGCCCAGGCCGACCCCTCCATCAAGGACGTCAAGGCTCGCGTCGACCGCCTCTACCACGAGGCCGAGGCGGCCCAGGAGCGTCTCCACGACGCCCGGATCGACCTCGCCGACCTGCGGAGCGACCTCGCCGGCCTCAAGGCCGACCAGGCCCGTCAGGACGAGCGCCTCGACGAGGTCCGCGACCAGGTCTCCGACGCGGTCGTGCGCCAGCTCGAGGGCGAGGGCATCTCGACCGTCGGCCAGGTCGTCGTCTCGGACGACCCCGGTGCCTTCCTCGACACGCTCTCGACCATGTCGTCGTTCAACGACCTGCAGTCGTCGATGCTGTCCGACTACGACACGCAGCTCGAGGCGCTGGAGATCCGCCGCGAGGCGACCGACTCCCGCACCAAGGAGATCGCCGAGCTCACCGAGCAGCTGAGCACCGAGAGCGAGACCGTCGACGACAAGCTCGCCGAGGCCAAGGACCTGCTGTCCGACCTCGAGGCCGAGGAGCGGGAGCGCCTGCTGTCCTCGCGCAGCGGCGTCACCCGCATGCCGGCCTCCGTCCCCGCCTCCGGGCGCGCGGCCGCCGCCGTCGCCTACGCCATGGCGCAGGTGGGCGACGCCTACGTCTACGGCGCGATGGGCGAGAACGCCTTCGACTGCAGCGGCCTCACCATGCGTGCCTGGGCCCAGGCCGGTGTGTCGCTGCCGCACTCCTCGAGCGCGCAGTACGGCTCCGGCCCGCACATCGCCGCGAGCGACCTGCAGCCCGGTGACCTGGTGTTCTACTACAGCCCGATCAGCCACGTCGGCATGTACATCGGCAACGGCATGATCGTCCACGCCGCCAACCCCGGCACTGGCGTCGCCGTCTCGGGCCTCTACTCGATGCCCTACGTCGGCGCGGTCCGCCCTGGCTGACCAGCAGACCTCGGAGGCCGGTCGTCCACGTCAGTGGGCGGCCGGCCTTTCTGTGTCCATCGCCGTCGTGCTGGCCGTGGTGGTGGCCGTGGTGCTGGCCGTCGTCCAGCGCGGCGATCGCCACGAGGTGGCTCCCCGACCGGTCGACGTCGCCCGCGCCAGCCCGGCCGAGGCAGCGGCCGCGCTGGCGACCCTCGTGTCCGGCGTCGAGTCGGCGGACGCCGCGGCGCTGTCCGACCTCGCGGCACCGGGTGCCCCGGGCGCGGGGGAGGCGTTGGCCGGTGTCGCGGCCAACACGGAGTCCCTCGGGCTGACGGACGTGTCCGCACGCTACGTCGACCAGGTGGGCGCCGTCGCGACCGACGGGAGCTGGTCGGCCGTAGCCGAGGTCGGGTGGCGGGTCGCCGGTGACACCGTGCCGTCGCAGGCCGACGTCGTGGTCCGGTTCGCGCCGACCGACGACGGTGTCGGGATCGTGGGGTTCGGCGGCGACGGCACCGGTCGGGTCCCGCTGTGGCTGCGCGGCGAGCTCTCCGTGGCCCGCGCTCCGGGCGTGCTGGTCATGGTGGACGGGTCCCAGGACGAGGCCGACGCGGTCGTCGACCGCGTGACGCGCGGCATCGGCGTCGTACGCCGTGTCCTGCCCGACTGGCGCGAGCCGGTCGTCGTCGAGGTGCCGGCGAGCGGCGCCGAGCTCGACGAGACCCTCGGGGCGACACCGGGGACCTACGCCGGGATCGCTGCCGTGACGGCCACGGCGGGGAGCTCGTCCACCTCCGACGCACCCGTCCACGTGTTCGTGAACCCCGACGTCACCGCGGGACTGCGCCGTGCCGGCGCGCAGGTCGTGATGAGCCACGAGCTGGTGCACGTGGCCACCGACGCCGCCCGCGGCGTCAGCGAGCCCTGGCTGGTCGAGGGCTTCGCCGACTACGTGGCCCTGCGCGACACCGGCCTGCCGGACCGTACGACGCTCGGCCGGGCGATCGCCGCGGCCCGCGAGGACGGCGTACCCGACGAGCTGCCGGGCCCTGCAGACTTCGACACCCGCGACAGTGGGCTGCAGGCGCGCTACGAGGAGGCCTGGCTGGCGTGCCGGATCATCGCCGAGCGGCTGGGGGAGCGAGGCCTGCTGGCGGTGTACGACGAGGTGGCCGCAGGGACGCCGGTGCCGACGGCGCTCAGGGACGCAGGGCTCCCGACGCGCGAGCTGGTGCGGTCGTGGCGAGCTCGCCTCGAGCAGCTGGCGGGCTGAGCGGTAGGTCCGGACAGCACTGAAGGCGACCGGGTTCCGGTCGCCTTCAGGATGGTGCGGGTGGTGCTGGCTCGACCACGGCGGCAAACCCCACGCTGCTGGCGGGTCGTGCAGAAGTCACGTGTGTGCGTGCTCGGTGGTGCCTCAGGTCAGAGCGAACCGGTGATGGTCGTGAAGAGACCGTTGAGGCCGGTGCCAAGGGCGGTGACGGTACCGATGATGGCTACCGCGATGAGTGCGACCATCAGGCCGTACTCGACTGCGGTGGCGCCCCGCTCGTCGTCGCGGCCGAGCAGCATAAGGGTGATGAACTTGTCGAGCATGGTGTTCTCCTTGTCTTGTGGGATGGTCCGAGTCGCGAGCCGGCCGGCTCGCAGTGCTGCGGGATCTACAGGTTGGGCGGGATGCTGGCGAAGAGTCCGTTGACCCCGAGGCCGAAGATCGTGACCCCACCGATGATCGCGATTGCGATGCACGCCACCATCAGGCCGTACTCCACTGACGTGGCTCCTCGCTCATCGCGCTTGCGAAGCAGATGCCTCATGGTTGCTCCTCGGTTCAGACAGGTCTGGAGAGACGAGGGGCCGGCGTCGAGGGTTGCCCCTCGAGTCGCCGGCCCCGTAGGCGTCTCTGGGATCAGAGCGAACCGGTGATGGTGGTGAAGAGACCGTTGAGGCCCTTGCCCAGAGCGGTGACCGTACCGATGATCGCGACGGCGATCAGCGCGACCATCAGGCCGTACTCGACGGCGGTGGCGCCCTCCTCGTCCTTGCGCGGCGCGAGCATGAAGAGCTGGAAGGCGATGAACTTCTCGAGCATGGTGTTTCCCCTTTTGGTATGTGTGTGGGTCTTCGTTCCGAGCCCACGAGGACCCGTCGAGGAATACCTTGCCAAGATCTCGGGGCCACCGAATCGGGTGATCGGCCCTGCGTCCCTAGTCCCTTGTGACTATCTCTCTCCCACCCGCGCGGGGCCGTTCCGCACCGCTCGGCCCATGCGCGGCGCACCGATCGGGGCCAGCGTCAGCAGCGATGCCCAGCCGGGTCGGTGACCTGACTGGGCATCACGGGTGCGGGCAGCACGGCTGCGGCGCGACGACGGCTCAGAAGCGTTGCGGTGCGGCGTGCTCGAGCAGGCCCATGCGCATCGCGGTGACGAGCGCCTGCGCACGGTTGGCGGCGCCCAGCTTCTGGTAGATGTGCGTGATGTGGGTCTTGGCCGTCGACTCGCTCATGTAGAGGGACGAGGCGATCTCGCCCGTGCCCAGGCCGTCGGCGAGCAGCGTCAGGACCTCGGCCTCGCGACCGGACAGCTTCGGGGGCGCGGGTGACGTGGCTCGACGCATCACGGCCTGGCTGAGACCCGCGCAGAGGAAGGTGCGGGGGGCCACTGCCGCGTGCTTGGCCGCACTGACGACCTCCGAGGCACGCGTGTCCTTGCCGACGAACGCCGAGGCGCCGGCCTCCATCGCCGCGAAGATGTGGTCGTCCCCGGCGTGCATGGTGAGCACCACGACACCGGTGGTGTCGTTGGTCGCGCGGATGGCGCGCACCACGTCGAGACCGTGGCCGTCGGGGAGCTGGAGGTCGGTGACCACGACGTCGGGCTGCAGGGTCTCCCACGCCGCGACGCCCTCCTTGAGGCTCCCGGCCTGGCCCACGACGGTCATCTCGTCGTCGCGCTCGAACGCCCGGGCGAGCCCTTGGCGGATCAGCTCGTGGTCGTCAACCAGTAGCACGGTGGTGCCCATGGGCAGTCTCTCCTTCGTGGGGTGCAGTCGTCGGGTGACCGCAGGCTGACGACGGTTCCGCCGTCGGGTCGGGTGGTGATGTCGAGGTCGGCGCCGACGGTCCTGGCGCGCTCGCGCATCGTCTGGAGCCCCCAGTGGTGCTCGCGCGGCTCGGCGTTGCCGACCCCGTCGTCGCGGACCTCGAGGCACGAGGCGGGAGCCGTCGGAGTCGAGCACCACCCACATGTTGTCGGCCCTCGAGTGCTTGCGGACGTTGCCGATGGCCTCCTGCGCGACGCGCAGCACCTCGGTGGCCGTCCGCGAGGGGAGCGGGGGACCGGACTCCGCCAGCGAGAGGTGGACCCGGAGCCCGGTGGAGTGGCCGACCTCGCGGGCGTAGTCGGCCAGCGAGCTGGACAGGCGGCCGTCGGAGACCTCGTGGCGCAGGTCGAAGATGGAGAAGCGGATCTCGGAGACGAGCCGGGTGATCTCGGAGCGGAGCGCCGAGGCCAGCTCGCGGGTCTGCTCCTGGTCGCTGATCGACTCGATCTCGTCGACGATGTAGCCGAGGCCGACGATCTCCTGGGCCACGCCGTCGTGCATCTCGCGCGCGATGCGGTTGCGCTCCTCGGCAGTCGCGAGCGAGCGCACCTCGTCGAAGAGGACGGCGGTGTCGAGGCGTACGGCGAACTCGTCGGCGACGTCCCGGGCGCGCTCCTCGAGCTCGGGGGTCCACCTCGGCACGCCGACGACCACGCAGTAGCCCAGCACCTGCTGCACCCCACGGAGCGGGACGACGGCGGCGCCGGGGGTCCGGTCGGAGTCCGGGATCTCGATCTCCTGCGCCATCCGGTCGACGTCGTCGCCGCCGTTCAGCGGGCGGAGCGTGAGGTCGGGCTCGGCCACGAAGATGGTCGATCGCGCGCCACCCGTCGCTTGCCGCATCGCCGTGTCGAGCTCCATCGCGAGCGAGGCGCTGTTGAGCCCGACGTTGCCGGAGCTCGCGAGCTGGTGGATCCGCGCCATCAGGTGGTGGGCGGCGGCGTACGGCGCCTGGCGTGCCGCCTGGTCACGCGTGGATCGCGACTGCCAGCTCGCGAGCAGGCCGACGCCGAGACCGATCGCGAGCCACGGCAGGGTGTCGCCGCAGTCGGGTGAGCGCGTCCTCCTGCTGGCCGGCGGCGACCGATGCCGCCGCGGTCAGCCCGGAGACAAGGGTGACGTTGAGCGTGGTCACCAAGCCGTGGCGTACGCCGGCGGCGATGGGGGCCACGGCCAGGTAGGCGCCCAGGCTCGGCGGTGGTGTCGGTGGAGACCAGCAGCATGGACACGGCCACTGCCTCGCCCACCGCGTGCCAGTGGGTCGGGCGGTTGCGCGTCATCCACTCGAGCAGGGAGCTGACGGCGGCGACGAGGCCAGGACCACCAGTATCGGCACCGAACGGACCAGCACTCCCTGGCTGAGTACGGTGCCGGTCGCCAGGGCGATTGCGAAGACGCGCACCGCGGTCGTCGTACGCCACGACTGGAGGGCCGGGCCGCGAGACGCCCGCGTCGGGGCTGGCTGTCGGCGTCATGCACGCATCACATGTTGGCGAACGTGTCCGCGATCTGGATGCCGGCGGGGCCCAGGATCACGATGAACAGGCACGGGAGGATGAACAGGACCAGCGGGATCATCATCCGGACCGGCACCTGCTGCGCCTTCTCCTCCGCCCGCTGTCGCCGCTTGGTGCGCATCTCCTTGGACTCTGGATGCGCAGCACGCGTGCGATCGGGATGCCCAGGCTGTCGGCCTGCACCATCGCCAGGCAGAAGGACTTGAGGTCGGCGAGCGAGGTGCGCTCCGCCATGGCCCGCATCGCCTCGGTGCGACCCAGCCGATCTGCATCTCCTGCAGGAGACGGGCGAACTCCTCGTTCAGCGGACCGTCCCTGTTCTTTGCGACCCGGCTGACGGCCGCGTCGAAGCCCAGGCCCGCCTCCACCGAGATCGTCAGCAGGTCCATCGCGTCGGGCAGCGCGTTGCGCATCAGAGTTTCGCGTTTCTGGCCGGCGTTGTAGAGCAGGATGTTCGGCAGGACGTAGCCGAACAACGCCGGCCGCCACGGTCGCCAGGACCAGCGGTAGAACGGCCAGTGCAGGCCGAGCAGGTAGAGGAATCCCAGCACCGCGAAGACGCCTACGCCGAGGACCTTCAGGCCGAGGATGCGGTTGACGTCCCACGCCGGCGGGTTGCCGGCGACGTTGAGCCGGTACTGGATCTTCCGTGCCGTGTCCGCACGGACCAGCTTGCGCCCGAGGCCCACCATGCGGTCGCCCAAGCGGCGCGATCACGCGCTCGGCGAATGGTTGCTCGATCTCCTGCTTGAGCACGCTCGGTGCGGAGTCCATCGCCTGGATCGCGGCGACCGATCGGGCGACACCGCGACGCTCGGACGTGACCACGCCGATGACGGAGAGCGCCATGACCATGGACAGGCACAGGAGCCCGGCACCGATCAGCATCACTGTCTCGGTCATGTCACACCTCCACCTTCGCGAGCTTGGCCATGGCGAACGATCCGATGGCCGAGTAGGACCCCTGCCAGGCCGAGGAGGATGAGTCCGGCGAAGGTCGTGTAGAGCACGCTCGATGTAGTCCGGGTTGACGAAGCATCATGTATGACCCCGATGAGTGGTGGTAAGCGCCGACGAGGATGTATCCCGACAGCCGTCCTTCGGCGCTGAGCGCCTTGACCTGCCGGCGGAGGTACTCCCGCTCTCGCAGCGTGTCGGCCACCGTGTGCAGGATCTCGGCCAGGTTGCCACCGACCTCGCGCTGGATGCGGATGGCCATCACGATCCAGTCGAAGTCCTCGCTGTCCATCCTGGTCCCGACACCGTCGAGGGCATCGGTGATGTCGACGCCGAGGCGCTGCTCGATGAGGGCCCGCTCGCAGCTCGCCGGACATCGGCTCGTTGCCCTCCTTGACCACGCTGTCGACGGCCTGGGGGAGCGACAGGCCGGCCTGCAGTCCACCTGCCATCAGGCCCAGCGTCTCGGCGAGCTGGCCGTTGAACTTGCTGAGCCGACGCGAGTGCCGGAACTTCAGGTAGATCCACGGTCCGATGACCCCGAGGACCAGGCCGATCACGGCGAAGACCGGGCCCTTCAGGATGAACCCGAGGACGGCAGCAGCCGATGGCGACGCCGGCGTGCACCAGCAGCCACTCGGCCGCGGTGAGCGCGGACCCGGCCCCCGCGAGCCGCTGCGACACGCGCGTCTCGAGGTCGGCCGAGACCACCCTGTCGGTGAGGGCGACGGCGGAGCCCCTGAGGTCGGAGGTGTTGCTGCCCTTGCGCTTGCCCGTGACCGCCGGCGCCCTTCTCGCCGAAGTAGTCGTCGAGGCGGCGATCGGCGGACGACGCGTTGGGGCCGCCGATGACGACGGCGAGGAGGCCGGCGAGGCCGAGGGCCAGCGCGAGAGCGCCTGCAAGCATTCCCGGGGTGCCGACCAGCGACTTGCCCGACGTCACGATGTCGGGGCGGGACTCGCCGGCACCGATCGAGACGAAGGCCGAGTCGGTGAACGACGTGCCACCGGCGTCGACGGTCACGCCGAGGTTGACCTCGGCGGCCACGTCCTCGGGACGGTCGAAGGTGACGAGGAGCTGCTGCGCGAGCGCGTCGGCCTGGGCGGAGAAGACCGCGTCGAGCGCATCCTGCTCCGCCGGGATGACCTGGCCACCCGTGGTGTCGGCGAGGTCGGCCATCGTCGCGGCGTTCTTGGGGTTCGCGAGCGACACGACGTCCACGACCACGCCCTCGTCCGTGGCGTCGGTGGTGACGACGTCGAGGGTGGTCGCGCTGTTGGTGTCGCCGCCGTCGGAGAGGACGAGGAGGGAGCGGGACTCCCTCGGTGCCGACGAGGTCGAGGCCCTCGCCGATGCCGTCGTAGACCGACGTGCCCTTGCGGAGCTCGATGCCCTCGAGGGCGGCTCGCACCGACTCGTGGTCGGTGGTGGGCTCGATGACCTCGCCGATGTCGCCGGCGAAGGTCACCAGGCCGATGCGGACGTCCGCGGGGGCGGACTCGAGGAAGGTGTCGACGGCCTCCTTGGCCGCGGCGAACTTGCCGCCCTGCAGCATGCTGTTGCTCGCGTCGAGCACCAGCACGGTGGTGCGCTCGACGTCACCGGCGGAGATCACCTTGGCGGTCGAGTCGACCGCCCGTCCGTCGACCTCGACCTGGACCGATGCCCGGGTCGACCGTCGACACCGCCGGGGATGCCGTCGACCGCGAGGACCAGGGAGACGACTCCGTCCACCGACTCGAGGTGGTCGATGTTGACCTCGTCCTCGGCGTGGCTGGGGGTCGCGACGCCCAGGGCGAGCAGTCCGCCGGCGACGACCGCCGCGGCCACCCGGGCGACTCGTGGAGCTGTCGGGGGCTCATCGCAGAGTTCCTCCGGTGGCGAAGATCGCCGGGTCGACGTGCACGCCGTGGTCCGCGAGGTGGTCGAGGAAGCGGGGACGCAGACCCATCGACTTCAGACCGCCCTGGAACCTGCCGTCCTCGCCGACCCCGGCGGCGTAGTCGAACATGAAGACGTCCTGGGTGGTGATGATGTCGCCCTCCATCCCGACGATCTCGGTGATGGCGGTGATGCGACGGGTGCCGTCCTTCAGTCGCGTCTGCTGGATGATCAGGTCGACCGCGCTGGCGACCTGCTCGCGGATGGCGCGCACGGGCAGGTCCATGCCCGCCATGAGCACCATCGTCTCGAGGCGGGCCAGGGCGTCGCGCGGGGTGTTGGCGTGGAGGGTCGAGATCGACCCGTCGTGGCCGGTGTTCATGGCCTGGAGCATGTCGAGCGCCGCCGCGTCGCGGATCTCGCCGACGACCACGCGGTCGGGCCGCATGCGCAGGGAGTTCTTCACCAGGTCGCGGATGGTGACCGCGCCCTTGCCCTCGATGTTCGGGGGGCGGGACTCGAGCCGGAGCACGTGGTCCTGGCCGAGCCTCAGCTCGGCGGCGTCCTCGATGGTGACGATGCGCTCGTCATCGGGGATGAAGGCCGAGAGCACGTTCAGCGTCGTGGTCTTTCCGGAACCCGTACCGCCTGAGACGAGGATGTTGAGGCGCCCGCGGACGCACGCTTCCAGGAGCCCGGCCGAGGCTCGGGTCAGGGTCCCGAAGTTGATCAGGTCGTCGACCGTGTAGGGGTCCTCGGAGAACTTGCGGATGGTGAGCTTGGACCCGTCGAGCGCGAGCGGCGGGATGATCGCGTTGACACGGCTGCCGTCGGGCAGGCGGGCGTCCACCATCGGGCTCGTCTCGTCGACGCGCCGACCGATCTTGCTGACGATCTTGTCGATCGTGCGGCGCAGGTGGGCCTCGTCGGTGAACGAGGTGCCCGTCTTCACCAGCTTGCCGCTCTTCTCGACGTAGATGGAGTCGAACGCGTTGACCATGACCTCGGAGAGGTTCGGGTCGCGCAGCAGGGGCTCGATCGGGCCGTAGCCCAGGATGTCGTCGGCGATCTCCTGCGAGATGCGCGTGCGGTCGGCCGACGACATCGGGGTGTCGGTGTCGGCGATGGCCGTCTGGAGCGCCAGCCGGACCTGCTGCTCGAGCTCGGACTGCGTCATGTGGGCGTCGTAGAGCTTCGGGCCGAGCGCCTCGACCAGTCGCTGGTGCACCGTGCGCTTGAGGTCCTGGAAGGGGTCGGTCTTGGTGCTGGAGCGCTTCTTGTCCTCGGCGTTGGCCACGCTGCCCTGCACGGCGGGGGTCGTCGACCCGGTGGGAGCGGGCGCACCTTGGTCGGGTTCGGTCGTACGGCCGCGTGCGGCGGCGAGGCGGTCGGTGAGGCTCACGTCATGCCCTCCTCAGGCGGAGTCGGGAGCCGCTGGACTTCCGACTCGATGGGTTGCTCTCGGTGGCAGTCGCCGGCCCGGCGATGCTGGTGGCCACGCTCGTGGCGAACGAGACGAGGGCCTTGGAGTTGGGGTGGTTGGGATAGGCGGTGACCAGGGCTTCGCCCCGGTTGACCGCCGCGAGGACCTCGCGGCTCGAGACGAGGGACGAGTCGGCCTTGAGGCCCAGCGTCTTCTCGTACTCCTCGACCGTGAGGCCCACCTTGCCGTCCGCGCGGTTGAGCACGAAGCGCCAGGTCGACTTCGGGAAGTTCAGGACCTCGAGCGTGCTGGTGGCGCAGCTTGAGCGCCTTGAGCGAGGGGATGTCGAGGGTGCCCACCAGGATGATCGCGTCGGAGCGGTCGAGGGCGCACAGGGCGAGGTCGTCGAACGTGCCGGAGGTGTCCACGACCACGAAGTCGACCATCCGGCGCAGCGCGTCGAGGAGCTTGGCGACGTCCTCCTGGGAGGCCTGGTCGGGGGAGTCGATCCGCACCGGCGCCGCGACGACCGAGAGGTTGTCGGAGTGGCGGGTGAGGATCGAGGCGATCCCCTCGGCGTCGATGACGCCGTTGAAGCCGACCAGGTCGTTGATCGTGCGGTGCGGGGTGAGCTGCAGCATGATCGCCACGTCGCCGCTGTTGACGTCGAGGTCGACCAGGCACACCGTAGCGACCGCAGCGGCCAGGCTGACGCCGACGTTGGTGGCCACGAGGCTCTTGCCGACCCCGCCCTTGGTCGAGAAGACCGTGAGGACCTTGCCCTGGGTGCGTCGGCCTCGGCCTGGGCGACCGCCGCTGCCTCGGCGATCTCGGCTGCGGCCTGTGCCCGTGCGAACTCCGCGGCGGCCTGCGCCTCGTCCATGATCGTCTGACCGATCGCGTTCGCGACACTGCGCGCACGCTGGACGGCGGTCGTGATGCCCGCCAGGTCGCGGGCAGCGACCACCTCGCGCATGCCACTGCGCAGGGCCAGTGAGAGTGCCGCGCTGTCGACGTCGTGACGGAGCAGGATCACGCCGAGGTCGGGACGGTGCACACGGGCCCACTGGGCCAGCTCGGCAGCAGCCTCGCTCGGGACCGACGGGCCGATCACCACCGCGAACTCGTTGTGCGTCGATCGGATGTGCTCGTCGAGACCCTCGAGGTCGCCGAACGCTGTGGATCCGTGCAGCATCGCCTGGAGGATGCCGCGCTGCGCGACGTCCGGCTCGAGGATCGCGGTCACGGCGCCACGCCTCGGAACAGCTCGGGGAACAGCGTCGCCGGACGTGCACCCGGGTTGTCGTCGGAGACGGTGTCGTCGGTCAGGAGCGCGAAGTTGAGGTCGCCCGTGCGGTCCGCTTGGACGAGCTTCTCGGCCTGCTCCTGGGTCACCGCGATGGTGAGGATCGTCTTGGCGACCTCCTCGGTGGCTGGCGCCCTCGTCGTCCTGGGTGGTCCGCGAGGTGACGCTGGTCGTGTCCGACGCCGAGCACGAGGTTGCGGGTCAGGACGATCCGCGTGTAGTCGCCGAGCTGTCGGCTCCTCGTCGTCCGGAAGGATCCGAATGGGGTCGAGCACGGTGGCGAACACCGCGACCTCGTTGCCTGGGTTGACGAAGCCGGCGACGCGCTCGAAGTCGGTGAGCTCGACCGAGACGGCCATCTTGTCGTCTGGGATGACCAGGCTCTGGGTGTCGCCGAGGGTGCCGAACTTCTTGGCGATCAGCTGCTCGCCCGGGATAGATGGTGCCGATGGCCACGTCGTCGGCGATCGACGTGGTGGACGAGCAGGCTGCCGTCGACCAGGTCGGCCCGGCGGACCTCGGCCTTGTCGATCTTGCCGGCGTCCTGGGCGTCGGCGACCGTCTCGCCGATGTCGATCGTCTCGGTGGCGACGAGCACCTCGACCAGCTCCTGGTCCTTGGTGGCGCGGGCGTCGATGCCCTGGACGTAGAGCACGATCATGGCCGTCCCGGCCAGGGCGATGAGGGCGGCGACGAGGAGGAGAACAGATCGGCGAGCCATGGTGCAGTCCTTCGCGGTCATGTGGTCCCCACTGAGGGATGGGGCGCGTAGGCGGTTCCAGGGACTTTGCGGTGAAATTGAGCCCCGGTGCCCTCCCAGCGAATCGAATCTAGGGACTCGCGAATCGCGGTGTGGGCTAAACCGCGCAAACCACCCGAAAGCGGTGCGGGACTAGCCCGATATGACTAGATCGGACCTAGTCACCGACTAGCCCGCGGGCTCGGCGCAACGGACCATGCGCCAGCCGCCTCAGCCGAGGTAGAGCGCCTCGATCTCGCTGCGTGCCTCGCGCACCACCACGTTGCGCTTGAGCTTGAGGCTCGGGGTGAGCTGGCCACCCTCCTCGGTCCACTCGCCGGGGAGGATCGTGAACTTCCGGATCGCCTCCGCCTTGGAGACGGCCTTGTTGGCCTCGTCGACGGCCTCCTGCACCGCGGCGACGAGCTCCGGGTCGTCCACGGCGTCGGCGACGTCGGCGGGCTTGCCGTGCTCGTGGGCCCACGCGGGATAGGTCTCCCGGTCGATGGTGACCAGTGCGCCGATGAAGGGCTGGCCGTCGCCGACGACCAGGCACTGGTCGACCAGGGCGTGCGCCCGCAGCCGGTCCTCGAGGACGGCGGGAGCGACGTTCTTGCCGCCGGCGGTCACGAGGATCTCCTTCTTGCGACCGGTGATCCGCACGAAGCCCTCGTCGTCGACCTCGCCGACGTCGCCGGTGTGGAACCAGCCGTCGCGGTCGATCGCCTCGCTGGTCGCCGCCTCGTTGCCCCAGTAGCCGGCGAAGACCTGGCCGCCGCGGAAGAGCAGCTCGCCGTCGTCGGCGACGCGCACGGCGGTGCCCGGCAGGGGGCGACCGACGGTGCCGATCCGCGTCGCGTCGGGGAGGTTGGCGGAGAGGGCCGCCGTGGTCTCGGTCAGGCCGTAGCCCTCGAGCACCGTGAGGCCGATGCCGCGGTAGAAGTGGCCGAGCCGCTCGCCCAGCGGCGCACCGCCGGAGATGGCGTACGCGCAGCTGCCGCCGAGCGCCTGGCGCAGCTTGCCGTAGACGAGCCGGTCGAAGAGCGCGTGCTGGGCGCGCAGCCGCACCGGCACCCTCTTGCCGTCCTGCGCGCGGGACCACGCGATGGCGACGTCGGCGGCGCGGTCGAAGACCTTGCCGCGGCCGTCGGCGGTGGCGCGCTGCGACGCGGTGTTGAAGACCTTCTCGAAGACGCGGGGCACGGCGAGGATGAAGGTGGGCCGGAACTCGCCGAGGTCGGCCACGAGGTTCTTGATGTCGGCGCTGTGGCCCATCCGCGCACGGCTCTTGACGCAGCCGACCTGGATGATCCGGGCGAAGACGTGCGCGAGCGGCAGGAAGAGCAGCGTCGAGGCGTCCTCGGTGTCGAACAGGTCGCCGAGCTCGTCGACCGCGACGCCGAGCTCGAACATGAAGTTGCCGTGCGTCAGCATGCAGCCCTTGGGCCTGCCGGTGGTCCCGCTGGTGTAGATCAGCGTGGCGAGGTCGAGCGGGGTCGCGGTCGTACGCCGCTCCTCGAGGAGGTCGTCGGGGATGTCCGAGCCGAGCCGCTCGAGCACGTCGACGGCGTTGTCCTCGATCGACCACACGTGCTGGAGCTCGGCGAGGTCACCCGAGCGGCGCGCCTCGCGCACCCGGGCCAGGTGGTCCGGCCCCTCGGCCACGACGGCCTTCGCGCCCGAGTCCTGCAGGATCCAGCCGATCTGCTCGGCCGACGAGGTCTCGTAGATCGGCACCGAGACGGCACCGGCGAACCAGATCGCGTAGTCGAACAGGGTCCACTCGTAGCGGGTCTTGGACAGCAGGGCGACACGGTCGCCCGCCTCGACGCCGGCGGCGACCAGGCCCTTGGCCACGGACCGCACCTCGTCGTGGAACCGGGCCGCGGTCACGTCGATCCAGCCGTCGCCGGTGCGACGGCTGAAGACGGCGGTCTCGGCGGCCTCGCGCGCGTTGGCGACGACGTCGTCGGTGAGGTTGCCCGTGGTGGGGATCGTGGTCGAGAGCGGTGCGGCGTACTCGCGCACGGGGGACCTCCTGCTGATGAAGACGACTGCCGTGCGCAGGCTATCGGCGGCGGGCGACGCGGGGCCCGGTCCGCTCGGCTAGGCTCCGGCCATGGCCGAACAGACCTCCTCGTCGATCACGATCGACGCCCCGCCGGCCGACGTCATGGCCGTCATCGCCGACTTCGAGTCCTATCCCGCGTGGGCGAAGGGCGTGAAGGAGGCGGAGGTCACCGCGCCGGGCACCGGCGGCCGGGCCGAGCAGGTCTACTTCGCGCTCGACGTCTCACCGATCAAGGACGAGTACACGCTGGCCTACGACTGGGACGGCGACCGCGAGGTCACCTGGACCCTGGTCGAGGGCAACATGCTGAGGATGCTGGACGGCGCGTACACCCTCGTCGACCGCGGCGACGGCACCACCGAGGTGACCTACCGCCTCGCCCTCGACGTGAGCATCCCGCTCATCGGCATGCTCAAGCGCAAGGGCGAGAAGATCCTCATCGACACCGCGCTGAAGGGCCTCAAGAAGCGCGTCGAGTCGCTCTGACACCGGGGTCCGGGATGCGGATCCTCCTCTTCACCGGCAAGGGCGGCGTCGGCAAGTCGACGCTCGCCGCCGCCACGGCCTGTGCCAGCGCCGCCGCCGGACATCGCACGCTGGTGCTCTCCACCGACGCCGCCCACTCGCTCGCCGACGCCCTGGCGGTCACCGCCACCGGTGAGCCGACGGAGGTGGCGTCGAACCTCTGGGTGCAGCACGTCGACGCCCAGGAGCGCTTCGAACGGTCCTGGGGGGAGATCCAGGGCTACCTGCTGAGCGTCCTCGACGTCGCCGGCGTCGACCCGGTCGCCGCCGAGGAGCTCACCGTGATCCCCGGCGCGGAGGAGGTGCTGGCGCTCCTCGAGGTGCGGGCGCAGGCGCGGTCGGGGGAGTGGGACGTGCTCGTCGTGGACTGCGCACCGA
The DNA here is from genome assembly GCA_963795095.1 of uncultured Actinomycetota bacterium. Taxonomy (GTDB): domain Bacteria; phylum Actinomycetota; class Actinomycetes; order Propionibacteriales; family Nocardioidaceae; genus Nocardioides. Next base: position 267,063 of record CAWCGM010000032.1, read on the forward strand.
CGGCGGAGACCTTGCGGCTGCTCGCGCTGCCCGAGGCACTGGGGTGGTACATGACCCGGGTGCTGCCGGTCGAGCGGCGGGTGGTGAAGGCGCTCAAGCCCGTCCTCGCCCGCGCCGCGGGCGTGCCGATGCCGGAGGACTCGGTCTTCGACGCGATCGAGCGGCTGCACGCCGACCTCGACGACGTACGCACCGTGCTCACCGGGCCGGACACGTCGGTGCGGCTGGTGCTGACGCCCGAGGCGGTCGTGCTCGCGGAGGCCCGTCGGGCCTACACGTTCCTGACGCTCTTCGGCTACTCGGTCGACAGCGCGGTCGTGAACCGGGTCTTCCCCGAGGGCGGCGCCGACGAGTGGCGGACCACCTGGGTCGAGGCGCAGCGGCGGGTGCTCGGCGACGCTGCGGACTCGTTCGCGGGGCTCGACCTGCGCACGTCGCTCTACCGGGCGTCCGAGCCGGTGGGACGCGAGGAGCTCCTCGACCTGGCGCGCACGGTGTACGCCGACACGGACCCGCTCGCCCGCGGTGCCGAGCGGGCGCCGATGGAGGTGCGGCCGGTCGAGGGTGGACTGGTGCTGGCGATGCCGCTGCCGCTGGCGGACCGCGACGACGTACGTCTCGCGCGCAAGGGCGACGAGCTCGTCGTCGGCGTGGGGTCGTATCGTCGCCTCCTGACGCTTCCCTCAGGTGTGGCACGCCGCCGCGTCGCGGGGGCGCGGGTGCACCAGGGGGAGCTGCAGGTCAGGTTCGCCGACACATCGATGGACGAGGAGTCCCCGTGAGCGAGGCCCACGAGGTCGGACCTCTCGCCGAGGAGGCCGCGAAGCTGCTCGGCGCGCTGTCGGGCTGGGCCCGCGAGCACGCCGCCGAGGCGGGCGACGGCCTGTCGGGACTGGCGGACCGGGCCGCGTCGGCTGCCCACGGTGTCGACGAGCACCTCGCCACCGGCGCCGCCGAGTGCACCGTGTGCCCGCTGTGCCGCACCGTCCACGCGGTCCGTCAGCTCAACCCCGAGGTGACGACCCACCTCGCGTCGGCCGTGTCGTCGCTGGCCCAGGCCGCGGCCGCGCTGATGAGCACGCCCGCTCCACGTCGCTCCGACCGCGACGGCGTCGAGCACATCCCGGTCGACGACGAGTGGCCCGACGACGGAGAGCTGACGGCCCGCGGCCGCCTCGGGTCACTGGGTCAGGCGGGTACGGCGCAGGCCGCCGTCGCAGGTCGCGCCCAGCGCGCACTCGGACTCGGCGTTGGAGCCGCTCGTGCGGACCGAGATGTACTTGATCACGAGGTAGTTGTTGGCGTTGCTGTCGTCAGGGTCGTTGGCGGCCAGGTAGGGGTTGCCGGAGCACTCGCCGGTGGTCGAGTGGTGCTTCTCCTGCTTGCTGAAGTGGTAGCCGCAGACGATTGCGCCGACGAGCTTGTAGACGGGGAAGACCGAGTTGGTTCCCTGGCCCGACGAGGTGTCGTCGCTGCACTGGGGCTGGACGCAGAACACCGGGAAGATGCTGACCTTCTGGGTGTCGACGAGGTACTTCCAGGCGTCGGCGATGTGGCCGGAGTCGAGGCTGCCGGGATCGCCGCTCATGCAGGTCTCCGAGCCGGAGGGCGCGGACGGGCATGCCGCCTCGAGCGTGACGGTGAGGGCACCCGGCGTGTTGGCGTCTGCCTGGCCGGGGATGACCGTCACCCGGCTCTTGCACCCGTTCTGGATCTCGGTCTGGAGCGTGGCGGTCGACCCAGTGCGCTCCTCCGGGCAGTCGAGGGTCCACCAGTTGCCCGGGGTCGACGGCTTGGGGCACTGCGGCGGCGACTTGGTGCCGTTGCCGGGGTAGAAGATCTGCACGAACTGGCCGGGCGACGCTGTTGCCGACGGCGGCCGAGCACAGGGCCAGCGGCCGCACGCTCTCGCCGGCTCCGGGCGCCACGTCGATCGTGGCCTCGGCGGTGCGCGGACGTGCGTGATCTTCTTCGACGCCGCCGAAGACGCCGGAGAAGCGGGCGTCGGTGATGCCCGAGTTGCCGAACTGGCACGGTGACGACCTTGAGCTTGGGGTCGCACGCGACCTTCCACGTGCCGTCCTCGGCCCAGCTGGCGTCGGGGTAGTTCTTCTTGGCGACCGAGATCGCGAGCGCGTGGGCCTTGCCGACCTCGACGGAGTTCGACAGCACGGCGTTGCAGGTGCCGGAGACCTGGGTCAGCGACTGCGCGGCGGCGAGGGCGCCGGCGTCGGCGGCCTTCTGGAGGTTGCGGTTGCTGACGTAGGCCGCGCCGAGGTCGACGGTGAAGGCGGACAGGCCGACGAGGAAGACCGCGAGGATGCCGACCAGGACCGCGACGGCGCCACGCTCGTCGCGGGGCGCAGTCACCCGCCGGAAGATCACTGGTACTCGCACTGGAACTCCGCCTGACTGCTGAGGGTGACCTGCTTGGGCACGACCGAGCCCGGGCAGCGGCCACGGGATGAGGAACTTGGTGGTGACGCGTGCCGCGCACGACCATGCTCTGGCCGAACGTGCTGCTCTTGCACGTCGAGCCGACGGCGCCGGGGTAGGTGATGGCACGAAACCCGACGTCTGGATCTGCGCGATGGCGGTGGAGGTCGCACTGGTTGGTGGCGATCGTGGCGCGGGTCGTTGCCGGTCTGCACGACGCCCGCACGAGCCCCCGCGCGCACGGCGTTGTCGAGGGACAGCTGCTGGGCGAAGACGAGGCCGAAGTTGACGATGCCCGCGATCACCATGAGCAGCGGGATCAGCGTGAGCGCGAACTCGACAGCGGACACGCCACGCTCGTCGCGCGTGTTCTTGCTGGGTCGCCAGCGCATGAAAGATCCCCTTGTCCCCGAAACGGTTCGCCTGTCAAGGTACGAGCCGCCGACCGTGGCTGTCGCCGTAATCGACGGCAGTCTTAACCGGTCGTCACGAAAGATGACCCGGAATGACTAGACGGGTGGTCCAACCGGTCCATACGAGGACGATGGGCGAGGATGCGGGCATGAGTCGAGGGGTCGTCGTCGGGGTCGACATCGGCGGCACCAAGGTGCTGGCCGGCGTCGTCGACGACGCCGGTGCGGTCTCGTCCACCGCGCTGCGGACGACTCCCGGCCGGCGCGGCGTGACCCGGCAGGCCGAGGACGCGATGGTCGAGGCGATCCTCGAGTCCGCCGGCGGTCAGCCGCTGGCCGGGGTGGGCGTGGCAGCGGCCGGCTTCGTCGACCCCGCCGGTGACCGGGTGATGTTCGCGCCCCACCTGCCGTGGCAGGGCGAGCCGCTGCGCGAGCTGCTGCAGGACCGGCTCGGCTGCCCGGTGCTGCTCGACAACGACGCCAACTGTGCGGCGCGGGCCGAGGGGCACCACGGGGCCGCCCGCGGCGCCCGCTCCGCCCTCATGATCACGATGGGCACCGGCATCGGCGGCGCCGTGCTGCTCGACGGCCAGGTGCTGCGTGGCGCCAACGGGATGGCCGGCGAGTTCGGGCACATGCAGGTGGTGCCCGGCGGGCAGGCGTGCGAGTGCGGCAAGACCGGCTGCTGGGAGCAGTACTCGTCGGGCAACGCGCTGGTGCGCAACGCCCGTGCGCTGATGGCCGAGCAGCCGTCGGTGCTGGCGGAGTCGAGCGGCGGACGACCCGAGCGCGTGACCGGCCCGATGGTCACGTCGGCAGCCGAGGAGGGCGACCTCGTGGCGCGTCAGGCGTTCGCCTCCGTCGGCGACTGGCTCGGCATCGGCACGGCCAACCTCGTCGCGGCGCTGGACCCCGAGGTGGTGGTCGTCGGAGGAGGGGTGTCGGCCGCCGGCGACAAGCTGCTGGACCCGGCGCGCGCCGCGCTGCGTCGTCGCTCGTCGGTGCCGCGCACCGACGGGTCCCGGACCTCCTCGCGGCGACCCTCGGACCCGTGCCGGGATGATCGGCGCGGCGCTGCTGGTCAGCGGTCAGGAGCGTTGGTAGTCGGGCACCAGCTCGAGCGCGAGCTGCTCGAGGAAGAGCCCGACGTCGGTGACGATCCCGCGGCCCTGGTTGGACCCGCGGTCCGCGACCTTCGTGACGGTGCTCGGGTTGATGTCGACGCACACGAGCGGCACCGTCGCGGGCAGGATGTTGCCGGTGGCGACCGAGTGCAGCTGCGTCGCCATCATCAGGCAGTAGCCGACGTCGGCGACCTCCGCGCGCATCGCCCGCTGCCCCTCGATCACGTCGGTGTAGACGTCCGGCAACGGGCCGTCGTCGCGGACCGAGCCCACCAGGACGAAGCGCTTCTTCGCGGTCACCAGGGCGTGCATGATCCCGCTGGTCACCACCCCGTCCTCGACGGCACGCGCGATCGACCCCGACTTGCGGATCGTGTTGAGCGCCCGGACGTGGTGCTCGTGCCCGTGCTCGACGCCCTGCGCGAGGCCCAGGTCGAGGCCGAGGCTGGTGCCGTAGAGGGAGAACTCGATGTCGTGCGTCGCGAGGGCGTTGCCGGCGAAGAGCGAGTCGACGAAGCCGGCCCGGACGAGCGCGACGAAGGCCGGCACCGCGCCGGCGTGGACGACACCCGGGCCGGCGACCCACAGCAGCCGCTTGCCCGCGTCCCGGGCCTGGCGCATGCCGTCGGCGACCTGGCGGACGAGGACCGCCTGCGGCTTCTCGTACGCCCCCTCGCCGGGGGCGGGTGCGAACGCGTCGCCCACCGACTCGGGGCTCGGGACCGACACCTGGATGCCCGACGCCCCGACCACGATCCGCATGCCGGGCTCGACGTCGGACATCGGGACCGTCCGGACCCGGCGGCCTCCGTCGGCCGCCTCGAGGAGGACCAGTCCGCAGTCCATCTCCGGGTTCTCGACGTCGTACCAGCTGCCGTCGACGCGGACGCGGGTCTCGAGGTTGGTCGTGGAGTAGAAGCCGTCGGGCAGCACGCCGGCCCGGTCGGCCGGGGCGGTCATGGCCTCGCCCGGGTCGAGCTGGTTGACCCCGCGCGTCTGCAGGCGCATCAGCAGCCGCTGGAGCGACGGGTCGTCGTCGGCGCGCACGGTGATCCTCGCGCTGCTGGGGTCGTGCGCCTCGTGGCCGACGTCGAAGGTGTCGATCGAGTAGTCGCCGCCGTAGTCACGGATGTCGTCGAGGATGCGCGACAGGATGCCGCTGTCCATCAGGTGTCCGGTGACCTCGACGGTCTCGCTCGCGCCCACGGCTGGGACCTTACGTCGTCACGGGTCCCGTGACAGGCGCCAGGGCGTCCTTCCTGACCGACACGGTCAGGTTCAGATGCGGGAGCCGTCGTCCCACGGGTCGCGCGGCGCGCGGGGCATGACGAACACCAGGTAGCCGAAACCGCCGACGAACCACGCGACCAGCGCCCAGCCGACGAGCGGCGCGACGTAGATCGAGAACAGCCCGATGACCAGCGCCAGTGCGGGGGCCACGAAGATGCCGGCCCACGCCGCGCCGCGCTGCCAGGTGCGCGGGGTGGGGAACGGCGGCGGGGGAGGCGGCTGGAACCGGTCGACGGCCGCGACGGCCTCGACCTCGTCATCCTCGTCGTGACTGTCGTCCGCCGGCTCGTCGCTCTCGGCCGCGTCCCGGTCGACCGGTGACGAGACCGGCGACGCGAGCCGGGCCGGGTGTCGTCGTCGAGGACCGGGCGGTCGCCGTAGTGCTCCACGATCTCGCGCCAGGCCAGCTCGGTGCGGCTCTCGTCGCCTGGCGTCGTCACGCCGCAACGGTAGCCCGCGAGTGGTGGGTCTCGATACGCCGCTCGCTGCGCTCGCGTGCTGCTCGACCACCGACGAGCGTGGTGCACACTGTGCGCGTGAAGATCCCCTTCCTCGGTGGCCCGGCGGCCCCCCTCGACCCCGCCCTCGTCGCGCCGATGTCGGCACCGGCCCGACCCGAGCTCACCGGCGGTCGCCGGATCGGCGTGCTCGTGCAGCACGGGTTCACCGGCAACCCGGTGTCCATGCGGCCGTGGGCCGAGGACCTCGCCGCGCGCGGGTACGCCGTCGAGATGCCGCTGCTGCCCGGCCACGGCACCCGCTGGCAGGACCTCAACAAGGTCACGTGGGCCGACTGGGTCGCGACGGTCGAGGGGGCGTACGACAAGCTCGCCGCCGAGAACGACGCGGTCGTGGCCGTCGGACTGTCGATGGGCGGCGCGCTCTGCCTGCGGCTGGCGGCCGACCACGGCGACGGGCTCGCCGGCATCTGCGTCGTCAACCCGGCGGTCGACACGCTGCGCAAGGACGTCAAGCTGCTGCCGGTGCTCAAGCTCGTGGTGCCGGGGATGCCCGGCATCGCCAACGACATCAAGAAGCCGGGTGCCGACGAGCACGGCTACCCGACCACGCCGCTCAAGGCAGCCGCCTCGATGTTCGCGGGCTACGCCGAGCTCCGGAAGGACCTGCCGAAGATCACCGTCCCGGTGCTGTTCTTCCGCTCCGCCGAGGACCACGTCGTCGACATCTCGTCCTCGCGGGCGCTCAACGCCGGGTTGTCGTCCAAGGACTTCGAGGAGCGGGTGCTCGAGAACAGCTATCACGTCGCGACGCTCGACAACGACGCCCCGCGCATCTTCGCCGAGTCGGCCGAGTTCATCGAGCGGGTCACCGCGCAGCAGCAGGGATAGTCTCGGCTCGTGCTCTATTGGTTCCTGAAGTGGATCGCCCTCGGGCCCGTGCTGCGACTCGTCTTCCGGCCCAAGGCCTTCGGCGTCGACCACGTGCCGGAGGAGGGTCCCGCGATCCTGGCGAGCAACCACCTGTCGTACGCCGACTGGCTCTTCATGCCGCTGACCCTCAACCGGCGGGTGACCTTCGTGGCCAAGGCCGAGTACTTCACGACCCCGGGCATCAAGGGCTGGTTCCAGAAGAAGTTCTTCTCCGGCGCCGGCCAGGTGCCGATCGACCGCTCCGGCGCCAACGCCGCCGAGGGTGCGATGAAGTCGGCGATGAAGATCCTCGGCGAGGGTGACCTCTTCGGCATCTACCCCGAGGGCACCCGCTCCCACGACGGCAAGCTCTACCGCGGCAAGACCGGTGTCGCCCGGCTGGCCCTGGAGTCCGGCGCGCCGGTGATCCCGTGCGCGGTCGTCGGCACCGACGTCGTCGCCCCGGCCGGCAAGGTCTACGGCACGTGGACGCGGCCGGTGGTGCGCTTCGGCAAGCCGCTCGACTTCTCCCGCTACGCCGGGATGGAGAACGACCGCTACATCCTGCGCTCGATCACCGACGAGATCATGTACGAGATCATGCGGCTCTCCGGGCAGGAGTACGTCGACCTCTACGCCAGCAAGGCCAAGGAGCTCGACCGGGTGGCCAAGGAAGAGGCCAAGGAGCTGGCCAAGCAGGCCGCTGCCGAGGCGGCCGAGCGGGAGCAGCCGGAGAAGAAGGCGTCCTGAGCACGTACGCCGACGGGCAGGCCCCGACGCCGCGCTCCGACTCGGCGCTGGCCGTCGAGGACCGGCTCCACTCCGCGCTGGCGATCGTCCGCGTGGTGGTGACGATCAACATGGTCGGCCTCAACGCCTACCGTCGCGACAACTTCGAGCACCCCACGATCGGCATGCTGGTCGTGGTCGCGCTGGCGGTGTGGACGGCAGTCGCGATCTGGCTCTACCAGGACCGCGCGCGGCGTACGCCCGTGCTGCTGGTCGCCGACCTCGCGGTCGTGCTCGCCGCCCTGGCCGCGACCCCCTGGGTGAAGTCGCCGGACTTCAACGCGACCATCCCCGGCTTCTACGTGATGGGCGTCTTCTTCGCCTGGGCCATCCACTGGCACTGGAAGGGCGGGCTCGTCGCCTCGGTCCTCATCGCCCTCTTCGACGTCGTGCCTCGCGACGAGCTCGACCAGGGCAACTACGGCAACGTGTTCCTGATCCTCATCGGCGGCCCGATCGTGGGCTACCTGTGCGAGTCCCTGCAGCGGATGGCGCGCGAGCGCGACGCCGCCGAGCACGCGGCGGCCGCGGCCGAGGAGCGCACCCGGCTCGCCCGCGCCGTCCACGACGGCGTGCTGCAGGTGCTCGCGATGACGCAGCGGCGCGGCACCGCCGCCGGGGGAGAGTGGGCCGACCTCGGCCGGCTCGCCGGCGAGCAGGAGCGCAGCCTCCGCTCGCTCATCCGGCAGCAGGACACCGTCCCTGCCTCGGCGGGCGGCCGGGTGGACCTGGCGGGCGCGCTCGAGGCGATGGCCTCCGCGCATCCCGTACGCGTCGAGGTGGCCACCCCCGGCGGCGCGGTCCTGGTCGACGAGCGGGTCGCGACCGAGACGGTCGCCGCCGTGCGCGCCTGCCTCGACAACGTCCTGGCGCACGTCGGACCGCAGGGCAGCGCGTGGGTGCTCGCCCAGGCAGCACCCGACGCGGTCACGGTGTCGGTGCGCGACGACGGCCCCGGCATCGCTCCGGGCCGGTTGGCGCAGGCCGAGGACGAGGGCCGTCTCGGCGTCACGTCGTCCATCCGCGGCCGCATCGAGGACCTGGGCGGCACCGCGACGGTCGACAGCGGCGAGTGGGGCACCGAGTGGGAGCTCGTCGTGCCGCTAGCGTGAGCGGGTGACGATCCACTCGACCCACCCGTTCCTGGAGCCGGAGGGCGACCGCGATGCCGTACGCCGCCTGCGCGGGCGCCTCGGCGGCACCGTCTCGCTCTGGACCGCGGGCACGCCGGACGACCGGGCGGGGCTCACCGTCTCGTCGTGGCTGGTCGCCGGCGGCGAGCCCGGTCGGGTGCTCGCGCTGCTCGACCCGGACGCCGACCTCACCGACGTGCTCCTGGACACGGGCCGGGCGGTGCTGCAGCTCCTGGCCTGGGAGGACCGCGACCTCGCCGACGCGTTCGCCGGCACTGCTCCCGCACCGGGCGGGCCGTGGCGGATGGCGCAGTGGGAGGACACCGACCACGGACCTCGCCTCGAGCACGCCGTCACGTGGGCGACGCTGGAGGTCGAGTCCGACGTGGAGGCGGGCTGGTCGAGGCTGGTCACCTGCCTGCTCGGCGAGGTCGTCGTGGGCGACGACCTCGACCCGCTCGTGCACCGCCGCGGACGCTACCTGCCGCCGGCGGACTGACATGGCTACGATTCCCCACAACCGAGGGAGCCGGGGGGCGACATGGTGAGGGTGATGGTGGTCGACGACCACCCGATGTGGCGTGACGCGGTCGAGCGCGACCTGCAGGCGGCCGGGCACGACGTGGTGGCGGTCGCCGCCAACGGACGTGAGGCGGTCGCACGCTTCCCGGCGGCGGCTCCGCAGGTCGTGGTGCTCGACCTCCAGCTCCCCGACAACACGGGGGTCCAGGTCACCACGATGATGCTCGAGCACGACCCGACGGCCCGGGTGCTGATCCTGTCGGCCAGCGGCGAGCAGGGCGACGTCCTCGAGGCGATCAAGGCGGGGGCCACGGGCTACCTCGTGAAGTCCGCCTCCAGCGCCGAGCTGATCGACGCCGTCGTCCGCGTCGCCGAGGGCGAGGCGGTCTTCACGCCCGGCCTGGCCGGGCTCGTGCTCGGCGAGTTCCGCCGGATCGCAGACGGTCCGCCCGACAGCCCGGTCGACCAGCTCACCGAGCGCGAGACCGAGATCCTCAAGATGGTCGCGACGGGCATGAGCTACAAGCAGATCGCCGCGCGGCTCGTGCTCTCGCACCGCACCGTGCAGAACCACGTGCAGAACACGCTGCGCAAGCTGCAGATGAACAACCGCGTCCAGCTCACCCGGTGGGCGATCGAGCACGGCCTCGACGACGACCCGGCCTGAGGTTCACCCGCAGGTCCAGCTGGACGACGAGACGGTCTCCCACCCGGCGACCGTCCAGGTCGACGCTCCACTCGTCCGGGCCGGTCTCCCCACCGCACGGCAGCGAGCCGATCCGACGCCGGGTCGCCGCACGCGAGCGAGAGCAGGCCCGGCGCTCGTACGACGCGGGTCTCGCGGCGCGAACGGGGCTCGTAGCGCGACCTCCAGCCCGGCCGCGGCGAGCGCCCGTCCGGCCACCGAGTCGCTGAGGGCTGCGGCGCCGGTCAATCGATACCTGACCTCCACGCCGGTGGCCGAGTCGAGCAGGTAGATCGCCACCGCCGCTGGCGACCCGGTCGGACCGGGGACGACCTCGCCGTCTGCCCGCACCACCAGAGCGCTCGCGGTCGACCTCCTCCGTGCCCGCGAGCTCGGGGAGCTCGAGCCGCAGACCACTCGAGCGGTCGGCGGCGGCGATCCAGTGGGTCGCCTCCACGTCGCCGTTCGTCATCACACGCAGGGCGACGTACGACTCCCCGGCCGCGATCGCCACCGGCGGCGGGTTCGCGAACGCCGTCGCACGATCGGGGGGCGCGGGAGGGTCCTCGCCCGTGAGCATGGACGTGAGCCAGACTGCGACGACGATGACGACCAGGAGGCCCACCACGGCGGCCACGCCGATCCTGGTGGTGGCGGACCGCACCGGACGACGTGCGGGATCGCGGCGTTCCTCGTGGGTGACCGGCTGGGCCGGCAGCGCTGGCCCGGGTGAGGGCTGCGGCTCGGGTCGGGCATCGCCGCTCGCTCAGGCGTTCCTGCTCCGGCGCGGCGCCGCGGGGTGGGCACGAGCACGGTGGGCAGTCGCTTCTGGTAGCCCTTCTTGGTCATCGCGGGTCCACCGGGAGCGCGGTGACGACCGCGAGGTTCTGGTACCCACCGCGAGCCGTGACGTACGGCGGCGCGCACGTCACCAGGGTCAACCGCGACGTGCCGGACACGTCGAAGATCCACGAGTCGTCCACCAGGCTGCCCTGCGGCACGAGTCGCCGCGAGCGCACCTCGTAGGTGCGGGTCAGGCTCGCGCGACTGCACGCTGGATGCGTGCGCCGGCCGGGGTGCTGAGCAGCTCGGCGAAGGGTCCGAGACCCTGGGTCGTCGAGTCCACGTGGGCCGCGACGAGCACGGAGCCGAAGGGGTCGCCCACGCGGGACCCACCGCGCCACCAGCCGGCGATCCTGATGTCGTCGGGCACGTCGAGCACGCCGTCCGTCGGTCGTGCCGACGGCACGGATCGGCACCGAGCGGCCGCTCGGGAGGATCGCGCGGAGCGGTGCCTCGGCGGTCCTGACCGACGGAGCACGACGAGCGGGAGCGACGGGCGAGGCCCGGAGCCGGGTCCCGCGGTCGGGGGCGGGGCTGGGGGCGGGGCCGGTGGACGGGTCTGCGTGCGACGGCGCGACCTCCCGAGGAACCTGTTCGGCGCACCCCCACGCCGAGGTGAGCACGGTGACGGCGACGATCGCCGCCACGGTCGCGCCGGGAGTCATCCCACGGTGCGGTGCGGTGCGCGAGGCCCGCGCCGACGGGTGCGGAGGACGGTCGGCCGCGACCACGACGGCGAGGGCCGCCGCCAGCCCCGGGCGGACCGCGGGCCCGTCCGGTGCCCCGCGCCGGGATCTCAGCCACGGGCACGGTGGCGAGACCGGCAGATCCGGTGTCGATCCGCGAGGGGCGCACGCTCCCGTCCGGAGCCAGGGTGGCGGTGTGCGCGATGACGTTCATCGAGCCGTTCCGCGGGTTGCCGTAGGCGTAGATCATCGAGAGCGTGCGCGCCTCCAGCGCCACGTCGAGCGGGCCCAGGATCGGGTCGTCCGTCGTCCCGGACGGCAGCAGGGCGACCTCGATGGTGCCCGCGGGGACGTCGGCGTCGGCGAACTCGCCGTTGGCGATGTTGGTGAAGACCGTCTCGCCGTCGACCTCCACGTCGGCCGGAGCGACCGTGGCGGTGTGGGCCAGCAGGACGCGAGCCTTGTCCGGGCCGATCGCGCCGGTCGGGGCGCGGTAGGAGTGGACGACCGGGTCGCCGCCGACCTCCGCCGGGAGGTGCAGCACCACGTCGCTGACGTCGCCCGCCGAGACGTCGAGCGTGGACTCGACCGTGAGGTCGCCACCGCTCGAACACGACGTCGTGGGTGCCGGGCGCGAGCTCGAACGGCCCGAGCACGGCACCGACCGCCGCGCTCCTCGCCACCTGGCGATCGTCGACCCACACGCCGACGTCCGCGCCGGGCACGGCCTGGACGATCGTGACCATCGCGGGTCGCGGGGCAGCGGCCTCGGAGTCGGCAGTGGACAGGCCGAGGCCCATCATGAGGACAGCCGCAGTCAGGAGAACAAGTCGTCGCACGTCGTCACCCCCGGTCAGGCAGCCCCTGACTGGGGCCGTGCTTTCACCAGAACACCTGGCCGCGTCACCCTCAAGCCCGATTTTCGGTACGCCGACGCGCTGCGTCCACCCCTGTGGGTACGTTGCTCGCGTGGACGCCGCCGACCAGCTGGAGCAGCTACCTGGCCCGGATCGGCCTGGCGGCGCGTCCCTCCGTCACCATCGACGGCCTGCGTGCGGTCCACCGTGCCCACGTCTCGCAGATCCCCTACGACAACCTCTCGATCTTCCTGGGCCGACCCGACCCGATCGAGGCGCCCGCGTCGGTCGCCCGGGTCGTCGGGGGTGGGCGACTGGGCTACTGCTTCCACCAGAACGGCGCGCTCGAGTGGTTGCTGACCGGGCTCGGCTTCTCCGTCAGCCGTCGCCACGGTCACGTGTGGGCTCGTCCCGAGCACCAGCTCGGCACCGAGCTCAACCACCTCGTCCTCGTCGTCTCCGGCCTCGAGACCGACGACAACCCGGGTGGTCACTGGTGGGCCGACGCGGGAATGGGTGAGGGCTTCGCCGAGCCGCTGCCGCTGGTGCGCGGCGCCCACGTCGTCGACGGCTGGTCCTTCGGCATCGGTGCCGGCTACGGCGCGCAGGCCGCAGGACGCCCCACGGGACCGGCCGCCTGGACCTACGACCACCTGCCCGGCGGCGTCCTCCGGGGCGTGGTGGTCACCTCGCGCGACCACTCCGCTGCGGCCGTCGCCGAGTCCCACCGCTTCCGCAGCACGGCGCCCGAGTCGCCGTTCCTCCGCGTCGTGGTCGCCCAGCGGATCGACGGCCCAGTGCAGCGGTGCGTCCGCGGCCTCGTGCACCAGGCCTGGACGCCGGACGCTCGCGAGCAGCGGGACCTGACGTCGTACGACGACTGGCGCGGCGCGCTGGTCGACGACCTCCTGCTGCCGGTGGACGACGTGACCCCCGACGAGTGGGCGTCGCTCTGGGACCGCACGTCGACCGCGCACCGGGCCTGGGACGAGGCGGGACGGCCGTGATCGAGGCAGGCAGGGCCGCCTGGCGACGGGCCACGGCCGACGAGTGCGTGGCCCTCCGCGATCTCGAGCGCGCCGCGAGCCGGGTCGGGCTGGCGCACGTCTTCGGCGACCTGCCCTACCCCGACGACGACGTGCTCGCCCGCTGGGTGCTGCTGCTCGACGACCCGGAGGTCGTCGTCGAGGTGGTCGAGGACGCGTGAGGGGTCTGGTCGCGCTCGCCGCCCACGACGGCGACAGCCTGCGGCACCTCGCGGTGCGGCCCGACCGCTGGGGCACCGGACTGGGACGTGAGGGGTTCCACCGGGCCGAGGCCGCCGGAGCGAGGCGCCTGTGGGTGCTCGAGCTCAACACGCGTGCCCGGGCGCTGTACGAGTCCCTCGGGTGGGCGCCGAGCGGCGACCGCCAGGAGTGCCCGTGGCCGCCGTACCCGACGGAGCTGGAGTACGCCGCTCCCGGCCGTCCCCGGGCCGCGGCCCACTAGGTTGGCGCCATGGCCGACCCGCTGCTGGAGATCGCCGACGACCTCTACGCCCTGCCGCTCGGGGACTTCACGCCCGCCCGCGACGCCCTCGCCAAGGAGCACAAGGCCGACAAGGACCTCGCGGCCGGGATCAAGGGGCTGCGCAAGGCGTCGGTCGCGGCCTGGGTGCTCAACCTGCTCGTGCGCCGCGACCCCGACCAGGTCGACCAGGTCCTCGCCGTCGGGGAAGCGCTGCGGGACGCCCAGGAGAACCTCGACGCCACCCAGCTGCGCGAGTTCACCAAGCAGCGGCGCCAGCTGACCGCCTCGGTGACGACGAAGGCCCGCCGGCTGGCTCGCGCGGAGGGCGTGAAGACCACGGAGTCCGTCGGCGACCAGATCGAGGCGACCCTGACTGCTGCCATGCTCGAGCCCGACGCCGCGAAGGCCGTCCGGAGCGGGCTGCTGGTGACGTCGCTGTCGGCGACCGGGCTCGGCGACCTCGACCTCAGCGGCGCGGTCGCACTGCCGGAGGCGCTCGGCTTCAGCGCGACCGCGCGCCCCACCGCTGAGCCCGACCCGACGCAGCGACCCAGGCTCACCGTCGTACCCGACCCGGATGCCGACGTGAAGGCCCGCAAGGCCGCCGACGAGCGGCTGGCCGATGCGCGGGCCGCGCTCGGCGTGGCGGAGAAGGAGCAGCGCGGCGCGCGTCGCGCGGTGGAGAAGTTCCGCGCGAAGACGCTGCAGCTGCAGTCCGAGCTCGACGAGCTCCGCAGCCGGATCGCGACGCTCGAGGCGGAGGTCGAGGAGGTCGACGACGAGCTCGGCGAGGCCGAGGCGGTGGAGGCCGAGGCGCAGGAGGCCGTCGACGAGGCCCAGGGCGCGGTGGACGCGGCCAAGGCGGCCCGGGAGAAGCTCTAGCTAGCCCCAGCCCTTCGCCCGCTCGACCGCCTCGCCCCAGCGGGCGTAGCAGGCGTCGAGCGCCTCGCGGTCGCCACCGGGCTCGAAGCGCCGGTCGAGCGCCCACGTCTCGCGCAGGTCGTCCGCCGACTCCCAGACTCCGGTGCCGAGGCCGGCGAGGAAGGCCGCGCCCAGCGCGGTCGTCTCGACGATCTCGGGGCGCTCCACGGCGCGGCCGACGTGGTCGGCCTGGAGCTGGCAGAGGAAGTCGTTGGCCGAGGCGCCGCCGTCGACGCGGAGAGTCTTTGTCAGCTCCGGGCAGCGTCTCGAGCACGTCGCGCACCTCGAAGGCGATCGCCTCGAGCGTCGCGCGGACGATGTGCGCGCGCGTCGTGCCGCGGGTGATGCCGATGATCATCCCGCGCGCGTGCGGGTCCCAGTGCGGGGCACCGAGGCCGGTCAGCGCCGGCACGAACACCACGCCGTCGGTGTCCTCGACCGTTGCCGCGATGGCCGCGGTCTCCGCCGCGTTGCCGACGATCTGCAGGCCGTCGCGCAGCCACTGCACGGCCGACCCGGTCACGAAGATCGCGCCCTCGAGGGCGTACGTCATCTCGCCGCCGGGGGAGCGCCACGCGGCCGTCGAGAGCAGCCCGGCGTCGCTGCGCACGACCGAGGAGCCGGTGTTGGTGAGGATGAACGAGCCGGTGCCGTAGGTGCACTTCGACTCGCCCTCGTCGAAGCAGGTCTGCCCGAAGAGCGCGGACTGCTGGTCGCCGGCGATCCCGGCGATCGGCAGCGACAGGCCGAGGAAGACCTTCGGGTCGGTCGGGGCGACCTCGCCCCAGTTGGGCACGAGGTCGGGCAGCGCGTCGCGCGGCACCCCGAAGAGCTCGCACAGCTCGTCGGACCAGTCGCCCGCCTCGAGGTCGAAGAGCAGCGTGCGGCAGGCGTTGGAGACGTCGGTGACGTGCCAGGTGCCGCGCGTCATCCGGGCGATGAGGTAGGAGTCGACGGTGCCGACGGCGTACCTCCCCGACTCCACCAGCGCCCACGTGTGCGGCTCGTTCTCGGCGAGCCACATCAGCTTGGTGCCGGAGAAGTAGGGGTCGAGGCGCAGGCCGGTGAGCTCGGCGACCCGGTCCTCGTGGCCGTCCTCGCGCAGCCGGTCGCAGATGTCGGCCGTACGCCGGTCCTGCCACACGATCGCGCGGCGCGGCGAGCCCAGCGTCTCGCGGTCCCAGAGCACGATCGTCTCGCGCTGGTTGGTGATGCCGATGGCGGTGAGCTCGGACTGGTCGACCTTGGTCAGCACCTCGCGCGTGGCCTCGATGGTGGCCTGCCAGATGTCCTCCGCGGAGTGCTCGACCCAGCCGGGCTGCGGGAAGTGCTGGCGGAACTCCTGGTAGCCCGTGGCCTGGATCCGGCCCGTCGGGGGTGACGACGACGGCGGTGACGCCCGTCGTGCCGGCGTCGATGGCGAGGACGCTCATGCCTGCTCCCCCCGGATGATCGCCAGGATGCGCCGGTCGATCCACTCGGGTCGCGCGCCGGGGCCGACGCGCATCTCGTAGTTCTCCGAGCCGACCCACATGTGGAAGCTGTCCTTGCCGTCGGCCTTCGCGAGCGCCTCCAGCTCCATCATCAGCGTGTCGTCGACCGGCACCTTCTCCTCGTCGGTCGAGGCCGTGAGGTAGAGCTCGTTGAGGTCGACCAGCCGGGCCAGCTCGGTCACCGGGTCGGTGTGGTCGTCGACGCGCAGGTCGACCGCGACGTCGTCGTGGCCGCCGTAGCCGGCCCCGTCCCGGACGACGAGCACGGCCGCGGACTGCCGGCCGCGGCTGTCGCCCCCGGCCGCGTCGCCGGCGGCGAGGGCGGCGAGCAGGCGTCGCTCGAGCGAGAGGTCGGGTGCGCCCTGCCAGGCCAGCTCCATCGCCTCCACGACCTCGGGGCCGGTGAGGATGTTGCCCTGGATGGCGTAGCCGCCGCGCTCGCCGCTGCGGCCGGTCACGCCACCGGCCCACGCGAAGCACTCGGAGCCGGTGTAGGTCGCCGCGTTGCCGTCGGAGTCGACGACGCCGGCCTGCCGGTGCTCGCGCCCGTCGTCCTCCTCGACCAGCCGGTCGAGCGCGACCTGCGCCGTCGCGCCGTCGTCGAGGTGGGCGAGCCCGAGGTACTTGTAGCCGAGGTTGGCATCGGCCTGGCTGGCGATCGCGCCGACCCCGGCCGCGGCGGCCGGCACCGCCGATCCCACCGCCAGGAACTTCGAGGCGACCGCGACGCCCCAGGACTCGCCGTCGTCGGACCTGGCCACGATCGAGAACGTCATGAGCCGAACATATCGGGGCGCGCGACCGTCGGACCCGCGTCCTAGGGTGGACCCGTGCTCAACCGTCTCGGATTCCCCAGCATCGGGGAGCACCGACGCTTCGTCGCGGCGATCGTCGCCGACACCGTCGGCAGCGGCCTCTTCATGCCGATCACGCTGCTCTACTTCCTCGCGAGGACCGACCTGTCGCTGGTGCAGATCGGGACGGCGCTGTCGTTCTCGGCGCTGCTGAGCATGCCGGCGTCCTTCGTCATCGGCACGATGGTCGACCGCTTCGGCCCGCGCCGGATGATGCTCCTCGGCAACCTCCTCCAGGCCGCCGGGATGGCGGCCTACATCTGGGCGGACTCGCTCCTCGCGGTGGCGATGTGGACGGCCCTGCTCAACCTCGGCCGCCAGTCGTTCTGGGGCTCCTTCGGCAACGTCGTCACGGCCATCTCGGCGCCGGGGGAGCGCGAGGTCTGGTTCGGGTTCCTCCAGGCGGTGCGCAACCTCGGCTTCTCCGTCGGCGGGGTGCTGGCCGGCGTCGCCCTCCAGGTCGGCACCGACACGGCGTACGTCTCCGTCGTCGTCGTCAACGCCGCCACGTTCGTGCTCGCCTTCGTGCTGCTGCTCGACGTGCCCGACCACCGCGTCGCCCACGACGAGGACGCACCCGTCGAGGGCTGGGGCGTCGTGCTGCGCGACCGGGCCTACCTCCGGCTGGTGGTCGGGCAGTTCGGCTTCGTGGTCGGGATGATGGTGCTCAACTTCGCGCTGCCGGTCTACGTCGCCGAGACGATCGACCTGCCGGGGTGGGTGGTCGGCGCGATCTTCACGCTCAACACCGCGCTCGTCGGGCTCGGGCAGGGGTTGGTCGTACGCCGCATGACGGGGCAGGTGCGCGGCCGGATGATGGGGCTGGCCCAGCTGGTGTTCGCCGCGGGCTACCTGATGTTCGTCGCCGCCGGCTTCCTGCCCGTCTGGCTGGCGGTCGTGGTGATGCTCGCCGGCGCCGCCGTCTACACCGGCGGCGAGCTGGTCGGCGGTCCGGTCTTCAGCGCGACCGCCGCGGAGGCCGCGCCCGACCACCTCCGGGGTCGCTACCTCGGGCTGTTCCAGCTCAGCTGGGGCATCGGCGGCGCCGTCACGCCGATCGCCTTCACGTGGCTGCTCTCGCACGGGCAGACCAGCCTGTGGTGGGTGCTCACCGTGGTCGCGCTCGCCACGGCGGCGTACCTCCAGACGCTCGCGCGCGCCCTGCCCGCGGCCGCGCTGCGGGTCACCGACCGGGCGGAGCCGGTCGCCGCCCCCGAGTGAGGCGCGTCAGGCCTGGCCGGTCCCGCGCAGCAGCTCGGCGAACCACGCCTGCTCGGGGTCGAACGCCTTGTGCCCGGCGATCCGCTCGAACTCGATCGCCCGGAGCTCGTCGCCCCGGTCCTCGTCGTGCCCGATGACGCCGGGCGTGCCCGCGAGCGCGCAGGTCACGGCCAGCGACGCCATCTCGCGGATGAGCGCGAGGTCGGTCTCGTTGGCGGGCGCGGAGCGCGAGAAGTAGCCGGACTTCTGCACCATCTGCTTCTCCGCGCCGATCTCGCGGGAGAACCGGTCGGCGAAGTAGCGGCCGGGGTTGATCGTGTCGATCTTCACGTGGCCGAAGGGGTCGCGCCCGACGGTCTCGCCGGCCGCCTCGAGGTCGGTGACGATGTCGTCGATCCCGGCGCCCTCGGCGAGGAAGATGTTGACGCACCCGATCTCGTCCATCACCGCGCGCAGTCGCACTGCCTCGGCGGCGAGGTCGATGCCCCGCTCCGGGACGTAGATGGCGTGGATCGCCCAGCGGCGCGGGTCGAGCCCGATGCCGGGGAGCCACTCCTGCTCGGCGTGCCAGGCCATGTAGTCGCGCGCCGCCGCGGCCGTCAGCCAGCCGCTGGCGCGACCCATCACCTCGTGCACGATCAGCATGCGCGGGTTGGAGCCGTGCTCGGCGAGGACGTTCTGCGCGAAGCGCGACGCCTGCTGCGCCGCCGTCTGGGCGCCGAGGCTCTGCCGGATCGGCACGATGTCGTTGTCGATGGTCTTCGGCAGCCCCACGACCGTCAGCTCCGAGCCCTGGGTGCGGAGGTACGCCGCCAGGTCGGCCGCCGCGGTGTTGGTGTCGTCGCCGCCGATGGTGTGCAGGATGTCGACGCCGTCGGCCTGCAGCCGCGCGGCCGCCACCTCCAGCGCGACCTCGCCCTCGCCGATCAGGCCGCGCCGCGGCAGTCGGCGTCGTTGGTCAGCTTGACGCGGCTGTTGCCGATCGGGCTCCCGCCGAAGCGGTGCAGCAGCGCCGCACCCGCACGCTCCTCGGGCCCGATCACGAGGCTGTTGCCGGTGAGCAGGCCGTGGTAGCCGTGCTGGTAGGCGATGAGCTCGATGCCGGGGTCGGTGGCGTCGTAGGTCTCGATCAGGGCGCCTACGGCGGAGGAGAGGCACGGGGCGTAGCCACCGGCCGTGAGGATCGCAACGCGAGTCGGCATGGGCAGCAGGGTAGTGAGAAAACGCCTCGGACGACGGACCGGCGACCACCACCCGGACCGTGACCACGACCGAACCATGCCGTTGTAGGGGTGAGGCGGTGGTTGCCCAGCCCCGCCGGCAAGGCCATTCTGAGGGAACGCCGTGCGGCGCACGGAACAACGAGGGGAGTCTCGGATGAGCACCACGGAAGCCACGCAGCCCGATGTGAACGGTCCGGAGGACGCCGACCTCAAGCGCGTGCTCGGGCCCAAGCTGCTGCTGCTCTTCATCGTCGGCGACATCCTCGGCGCGGGCGTGTACGCCGTCACCGGCAAGCTCGCCGGTCAGGTCGGCGGCATCGCCTGGCTGCCGTTCCTGGTGGCCTTCGCGGTCGCGACCGTCACCGCGTTCTCCTACC
The DNA here is from genome assembly GCA_963795095.1 of uncultured Actinomycetota bacterium. Lineage (GTDB taxonomy): Bacteria > Actinomycetota > Actinomycetes > Propionibacteriales > Nocardioidaceae > Nocardioides. Next base: position 286,809 of record CAWCGM010000032.1, read on the forward strand.
TCGAGCTGGTCACCAAGTACCCCCAGGCCGCCGGTGCCGCGCTCTACACGCACAAGGCGTTCGGCATCCACTTCATCACGTTCCTGGTGGCCTTCACCGTGGTCTGCTCGGGCATCACCAGCGCGTCCACCTCGTCCAACCTGCTGGCGGCCAACCTGCTGATCGGCTTCGGCAACGAGGACCCGAGCTCGGCCACCACGCTCGTCACGGCGCTCGTCTTCATGCTCGTGCTCGCCGCGATCAACCTGCGCGGCGTCGGCGAGAGCGTGAAGTTCAACGTCCTGCTCACGATCGTCGAGATGACCGCGCTGGCCATCGTGATCGGCATCGGCATCTGGGTGATCGGCCGCGGCGACGGCGACCTCAGCCGGATCACGGTCTTCGAGAGCCCCGACGACAAGGGCCTCTTCATGGCGGTCACCATCGCCACGGCCATCGCGTTCTTCTCGATGGTCGGCTTCGAGGACTCGGTCAACATGGTCGAGGAGACCCAGGACCCGATGAAGATCTTCCCGCGCACCATGCTCACGGGCCTCGGGCATCGCGGTCGTGATCTACATGCTGGTCGCGATCTCGGTCGTCGCGGTCATCCCGGCGGGCGACATCGCCAAGCCGACCAACGCCGAGGCCGGCATCCTGCTCGACGTCGTGAAGACCGGGGCGCCGGACCTGCCCGATCGACAAGCTCTTCCCGTTCCTCACCGTCTTCGCCGTCGCCAACACCGCGCTGATCAACATGCTGATGGCCAGCCGGCTGATCTACGGCATGGCGCAGCAGGACGTGCTGCCGCGCTCGCTCGGCAAGGTGCTGCCGGGTCGTCGCTCGCCGTGGACCGCGATCCTCTTCACCACGCTCCTCGCGCTGGCACTGATCACGGTCGTCTCGCTCGACGCGGAGAACTCGGTGGTCGCCGCCCTGTCCGGGCACGACGGCGCTCCTGCTGCTGGCGGTCTTCACGATCGTCAACATCGCGTGCCTGATCCTGCGCCGCGACCCGACGCCCGGAGGGCGCCTTCCGGGCGCCGTCGTTCCTGCCGGTGGTCGGTGCGATCTGCTGCGCCTACCTGCTCGGACCGTGGGCGCGGCTCGAGGCCGACATGATCCAGTACAAGATCGCCGGCGGCCTGCTCGCCGTCGGCGTGGTGCTCTGGGCGCTCACCTGGCTCACCAACCGCGGCGTCCGCGCCAAGAAGACCGGCTTCCGCGACATCGACCACCTCGAGTAGCCGCGCTCGTCGCCGAGCCGGGCCCGACACGGCGGGTTCCCGCCCGCCGGGCCGGGTCCGCCGTCTACGGTTGGCCGAGTGACTCGACGACCTCTCGGAGCCTTGCTGGCCGTCCTGGTCGCGTCCGCGCTCGGCTGCACGTCCGTCGCCCCGCCGTCCCCGTCGGCCAGCGCGACCCCGACCGGCGACCACTCCGCGACCGCACGCACGCCGACCGCGGACGGTGGACCCGAGGGCCGGCTGCCGCGCGGCGGACCGCGCGACCGCCCGGCCGTGCCGGCGGCTGCCCAGCTGCCGGACGCCTACCGCTTCGTCTCGGCGCCCGACTTCCTCAACCAGGACGTCGCCGACCTGACGGCGGACGGGCGCACGCAGTACGTCGACCCGCGCACCGGCGAGATCGCGAACTCGACCAACGCGGAGTACGACGCCGGGCTGGCGCACGTGATGGACGAGATGGCGTCCCACGACACCCGCGACGTCCTCGTCGCCGGCGACCTCGTCGAGGGCCGCTGGGGACGCGACGACTCGCGCAGCGGCGTCTTCGGCCCGGTCCGCACCGAGCAGCAGCGCCTGCGCGCCTGGCGGCGGGCGGCGGGCGTCTACTACCCGGCGTACCGCCAGCGCTTCGCCGACCACGGCCTGCGCATCTTCCCTGCCGTGGGCGACCACGAGATCGGCGACGACCCGTGGAAGGCGCGCCGCGACCGCTGGATCGACTTCAAGCGCCGCCACGTGCCGGTCTTCAAGCAGGAGTTCGCCGACCAGATGCTGACGACGGCCGGCGGTCGGTCGCGCTTCTCGAAGCACCCGTCCAGGGGCCCCGCGAAGCGCACGGCGTACGCCGTCCGGCTCGCACCCAGCGTGCTGCTGGTGACCCTCGACGTCTTCGAGCGCCGCGGGGGAGACGTGCACATGTCCGTCGACCGCGCCCAGCTGCGCTGGTTCGAGCGGGTGCTGCGCCAGGCCCGCCAGGACGAGGTGCCGTGGGTGATGGTCCAGGGCCACGTGCCGATGACCGGCGACGTCCGCGCGCGCAACTCCAGCCACCTGTCCTACGAGAAGGGCGACCGCTCCGCGCTCTGGAGGGCGATGGTCGACGGCGGCGTCGACGTCTACCTCAGCGGCGAGGTGCACGACCAGACCGTGCACCTGGTCGACGGGATCCTGCAGGTCTCCCACGGCTCGCTGTTCTACCGCGGCGAGGCCTCCTACGTCGTCGGCCAGGCCACCGCCGACCAGCTCGTCCTGGAGAACCACCAGTTCCGTGGCGAGATCGGCTTCGAGGACCGGCTCTGGACGACCTCGCGGCAGGGTGCGCCCGGCCACATCAGCTATCCGGACGCCTCGATCGTGACGGGCACGCTCGAGGCCAGCCGGACCCGCGTCGGCGGCCTCCGCGTCGACGGTGCCGCCGGCGTGCTCGCGCCGCGACGCTGACCGTTCGCCCGCAGGCGCCCAGCGGGCGGTCAGGGTTCGGGCGCGGCGCCGGGGTCGCCGTACCCTTGTGGGGTGACCGCCATCCCCACCCTCGAGCAGCTGCACGCGCTCGGACCCCGGCAGCAGCCGACCTACCCCGATGCGGGTGCGGTCGACGCTGCCGTCGCCCGGCTCCGGACCGTGCCGCCGCTCGTCTTCGCGGGTGAGTGCGACGACCTGACCGAGAAGATCGCCGCCGTCAGCCGCGGCGAGGCGTTCCTCCTGCAGGGCGGCGACTGCGCCGAGACGTTCGCCGGGGTCACCGCCGACAACGTCCGCAACAAGCTGCGGGTGCTGCTCCAGATGGCGGTCGTGCTGACCTACGCCGCCTCCGTGCCCGTCGTGAAGCTCGGCCGTCTCGCCGGGCAGTACGCCAAGCCGCGCAGCTCGGACCTCGAGACCCGCAACGGCGTGACGCTGCCGGCCTACCGCGGCGACGCGGTCAACGGCTACGACTTCACGCCCGAGTCGCGGGTGCCCGACCCGCAGCGGCTGGTCGACGTCTACAACTCCTCGGCCGCGACGCTCAACCTGGTCCGCGCCTTCGTCACCGGCGGGTACGCCGACCTGCGCCAGGTGCACACCTGGAACACCGACTTCGTGCAGAGCTCACCGTTCGGCCAGCGCTACGAGGCGATGGCCGACGAGATCGAGCGCGCGCTCACCTTCATGAAGGCGATCGGCGCCGACCCCGACGAGTTCCACCGCGTCGACTTCCACTCCAGCCACGAGGCGCTGCTGCTGGAGTACGAGCAGGCGCTGACCCGCATCGACTCGCGCACCGACCTGCCCTACAACGTCTCCGCGCACTTCGTGTGGATCGGCGAGCGCACCCGTCAGCTCGACGGCGCGCACGTCGAGCTCCTGTCGCGGATCCAGAACCCGATCGGCATCAAGCTCGGGCCGACGACGACCCCCGACGACGCGCTGTCCTACGCCGCGCGCCTCAACCCGGACAACAAGCCCGGCCGACTCACCTTCGTCACCCGCTTCGGCGCCGACAAGATCCGCGACGGCCTCCCGGCACTCGTCGAGAAGGTCACCGCCGAGGGCGTCAACGTGGCGTGGGTGTGCGACCCGATGCACGGCAACACCTTCGAGGCGTCCTCGGGCTACAAGACCCGCCGCTTCGACGACGTGATCGAGGAGGTCCAGGGCTTCTTCGACGTCCACCGCAGCCTCGGCACCTGGCCCGGCGGCGTGCACGTCGAGCTCACCGGCGACGACGTGACCGAGTGCATCGGCGGCGGCGAGGAGATCGACGAGGCCCAGCTGGCCAACCGCTACGAGTCCGTCTGCGACCCCCGCCTCAACCGGGTCCAGTCCCTCGAGCTGTCCTTCCTCGTCGCGGAGATGCTGCGCAAGGCCTGAGCTGCGTCCCGCGAGCGGTGGTCCACCCACATTCGGCGCGCCCGGAGCTGGGCTCGACCACCGCTGATCGGCGCGCCCTCGTGAGACACGCCCGCGAGCGGTGGTCCACCCACCTTCGATGCGCCCGGAATGTGGCTCGACCACCGCTGGCGGGCAGGCAGAGGGGCGGCTGGTAGGTTCCTCGCGTGATCGACCTGCGCTCCGACACCCTGACCCGGCCGACCGAGGCGATGCGCGCGGCGATGGCCGGGCGCGGAGGTCGGGGACGACGTCTACGGCGAGGACCCCACGGTCACCGCGCTGCAGGAGCGGGTGGCGGCGATGTTCGGCCACGAGGCCGCGCTGTTCACCCCGACCGGCTCGATGGCCAACGTGCTGGCGGTCGCGAGCGTCGTACGGCCGGGCGAGGAGGTGCTGTGCGACTCCTCGGCCCACATCGCGCGGGCCGAGCTCGGCGCGCACGGCGCCATCAGCGGCATCACGATGCGCACCTGGACCGGCGCGCGTGGCCAGCTCGACCTGGCGGCGATCGAGTCGATGTACGCCCCCGACATGGGGCCGTTCTTCGTCCGCACGGCCGCGGTCTCGGTGGAGAACACCCACAACTTCGCCGGCGGCGCTGTGCTTCCCCTCGAGGACCTGCGCGACCTGCGCGCCTGGGCCGACACGACCGGCACCGCCGTCCACCTCGACGGCGCGAGGCTGTGGAACGCGCACGTCGCGACCGGCACCCCGCTCGAGGACTACGGCCGGATCGCCGACGTGCTGGCGGTCTGCCTGTCCAAGGGGCTCGGCGCCCCGGTCGGCTCGCTGATGGTGGGCTCGGCCGACGCGATCGACGAGGCCCGCGTCCGACGCAAGCGGATGGGCGGCGGGATGCGCCAGGTCGGCGTCCTCGCGGCAGCGGGGGCGTACGCCCTCGACCACCACGTCGAGCGACTGGCCGACGACCACGCCCACGCCCGCCTGCTCGGTGAGGCGCTGGGCCTCGACCCGGAGCTCGTCGACACCAACATCGTCGTGGTGGACCGGCCCGATGCCGCCTCGTTCGTCGCCGCGGCAGCCGACGAGGGCGTCCGGATCGCCGCGGTGGGACCCCGCGCCGTACGCCTCGTCACCCACCTCGACGTCACCCGCGCCGACGCGGAGCGGGCGGCGCTGGTGCTCAGCCGGCTCGGCGACCGGTGATCGAGACCTCGCTGATCGCGGTGTAGTCGCGGCCGAGGTTGCCGCTGCCCGGAGGCGTCACGGAGGTGATCGTGATGGTGACCGTGGAGGTCTGCACCGGCGGCACCTTGAGCAGCTGCATCGTCGGGCTCTCGGAGAAGGTCTGCTCGACCGTCGTCCCGTCCTCGAAGCCCCACGTGACCGCGAGGATGCGGCGGTTGTTGGGATACCAGTCGACGCCGGCGACCTGCTTGGCGTAGCCGTTGACCAGGCCGACCCGGTAGACGACGGCGGGCTCGCCCAGCGTGACGGTGACGACCTGCGCGGTCGCGTCGCCGGCGATGCGCCACGTGGTGGTCGGGTCGCCGTCGTGCATCTGGACGGCCTCGTAGGCCACCAGGTTGCCGTCGAAGTCGGTGGTCGGCGGGGCCGTGCCCGGCACCTCGAAGGTGGCGGTGCGGGCGAGGTCGATCCGCTTGCCGACGCCCGTGGGCCCGTCCTCGGCCCCGTCCTCACTGGCCTCGGTCGACGTCTCCGCCCCGTCGTCCGCCGGCGCCGACGACTCGCTGCGTCGTGGCGTCGGTCGCCGCGGCGTCGTCCTCGTCGGCGGCGAACACCCGGAGCAGCACGAAGACCAGACCCACCAGCAGCACCGCACCGAGGACCCAGAAGATCCAGGCGTGGCCGGGCACCGGGTCGTCGACCTCGAGCTCGTCGACCTCCTCGTAGGGAAGGAGCTCCTCGCGGGGGTCCCAGGTCGACTCGGGCACCGTCGACTCGGGCCCGTCGACCGGGCACGGTCGACCCGGGCTCCGGCCCGCGCGGTGCCGGGACGGGGTCGGGCGTGGCGATCGGTTCGACGGGGGCGCCGAGGGGAGCGGTGGCCGGGGCGATCGCCGTCGGGTCGGCCGCCTGGACGGGCAGGACGACCGGCTCCGGTTCACGGGCGGGAGCGGCGGCGGGAGCGGGGGGCTGAGCGCGGGCTGGAGCGGGGACCGGGGGTGCGGCCGCGGCCGGCGCCGGGTCGCCGATGCGGTGCCCGCAGTTGAGGCAGAACCGACCCACGCCGAGGGCCGCCCCGCACCGCACGCACGTGTCCACGGGGCCACGATAGGGGGACGCGCCTCGTGCGTCGCCCCGTGTCCGGGTGAGGACGCACCGCCGCGTCGCCCGCTCAGACCGCGATGTGCGGGACCTCGCCCTCGACCACGCGACGCGGTGCGAGCTCGACGATGAGCATCGCGACGAGCACCATCGCACCGCCCAGGAGCAGGCGTCGGGTGAGGTCCTCGCCGCCCAGCCACACCGCGAAGACCGAGGCGAACACCGGCTCCATGCTCATGATGATGGCCGTACGCGTGGGCGGCAGGTGGGCCTGCGCCCAGGTCTGCCCGAGCAGGCCGGCGGCTCCGACGATGACCGCCATGTAGCCGACCGAGACCCAGTCGCCGGTGCGGGTCGGGAGCACGATCCCGTCGTGCGCCGTCGCCATCGTGCACACCAGCGCGATCACGATGACCTGGAGGATCGTCATGCCGACCGCGTCCCGGGCGGTCGACCAGGCGCCGAGGCCGACGATGTGCAGGGCGTAGAGCACGGCGGAGGCCAGGGTGATCAGCTCGCCGAAGCCGACACTGAGGCCGCGCAGGGCCAGGACGCCGAGGCCGACCGTCGCGAGCGCCACGGCGACCCAGGTGACGGGCGGGATCCTCGTGCGCAGGATCGCGGCGGCCAGCAGCGGCGTGCAGACGACGTACAGCCCGGTCACGAAGCCGCTGACGCTCGCCGGCGTGTGGGCGAGACCCGTGGTCTGCAGGATCTGGGCCACGCCGTAGAGCAGTCCGAGGACGACGGAGTGCCTGCGCACGACAGGGGAGAGCCGCGAGATCGCGCGGGGTGCGACGAGCAGCAGCGCGACCGACGCGATCGAGAAGCGGACGGCCAGGAAGTCGAGCGTCGGCACCCGGTCGAGGAGGTCCTTGATGAGGAAGAAGGTCGATCCCCAGCACGCGGCCAGGGCCACGAGCACGAGCGACGCGAGCAGCGTCGTACGACCGGGCTGCTCGACGTGCACGCCCGAACGCTAGAGCGTCAGACCACGAACAACGTGATCGTGGAGCCCTTCGGCACCTCTTCGCCCGCACCCGGGTCGGAGCTGGAGACGTAGCCGATGCCGAGGTAGATGTCGGCCTGCTCGGTCTCCACCTGGAACCCGAGGCCCTCGAGCAGCTCGGTGGCCGCCTCGACCCCCATCGCCTTCACCTGGGGCACCTCGACCAGCTCGGGTCCGAGCGACACCGAGAACGACACGGTGTCGCCGCGGAAGAGCGTGCCGGTGGTCGGGTCCTGCGAGATCACGGCACCCTCGGGCACGGTGTCGCTGTAGGCCTCGTCGGTGACCGCGACCTCGAGCCCGCGCTTCTCCAGGGCCTGCGACGCGGTGTCGAACGACTTGCCGGTCCAGTCCTTGACCTCGATGGGCTTGCGTCCGCGGCTCAGCACCAGGTCGACCGTCGCGCCGGGCTTGAGGGTCGTCCCGGCCTTGGGGGAGGTGCGGATGACCTGTCCCTCGGGCACGGTCTCGCTCCAGCGACCGACGCTCTCGCCGAAGGTGAGGTTGGTCGCGGCGAGCGCGTCCTGCGCCTGGTCCTCGGTCTGCCCCGCCAGCTGGGGCACGTCGTAGCGCTCCGGCCCGAGCGACAGCACCAGGGTCACGGTGCCGCCGTCGAGGACCTTCCCGCCGGGCTCGGGGTCCGTGGCGATGACGAGTCCCGCCTCGACGTTCTCGCTGTAGGCCGCCTCGCCCGCCTCGGCCTCCAGGCCCGACGACTCCAGCTCGGCGCTCGCCGCGGCCTCGTCGAGGCCGAGCACGCCGGGCGTCGTGGTGTAGCGCTCCCAGCCGAACCACCACGCACCGGCGCCGATGCCGGCGACGAGGACGAGCGCGAGCAGCAGCGCGAGCGGACCCTTGCGCGAGCGGCGGCGCGCCGTCGTGGCGACGGGGGCGACCTTGCTCGGTGCCCTCCCCGACGGCCCGCCGGGCGTACGTCCCGGTGCGGGGCGGACGGCCTGCGTCGTGGCGGCCGGACGCGACGCCGTCGCCGCGGCAGCGACCGGCACGGCAGCCTTCATCGGCTCGGTCACCGGCGCCTCGGACGGGGTGCGCATCGGGGCCGGGTGGCGCTCGAGGGCGGTCGTCCGGTCGGGACTGCCGTCGTCGACGAGCCCCGAGTCGCGGGGGTCGACCTCGGTGAGCAGCGCCAGCGCGCCCGCGTCGAACGGCTCGGGAGTGGTGTCCTCGCCCGGCTCGTCCGCGTCGGTGGCGTCGACGGCCGGCGCGCGCCGGGGGAGGAGGTCCGCGGCGAGCTCGGGGTCGGAGTCGAGTCCCTCGCGCAGCGCCTGCTCGACGCGGTGCAGGTGGTGGAGCAGGACCGTGGCGTCGGCGGGTCGCTGGTCGCGGTCGCGCGACGTGGCGCGGGCGACGAGCGCGTCGACGTAGTCGGGGATGCCGGGCTGGAGCAGCGACGGCATCGGCACGTCGTGGTGCACGTGGCGGTAGGCCACCTGGATCGGCGACTCGCCCTCGTGCGGCTTCCGGCCGGTCAGGAGCTCGTAGAGGACGACGCCGGAGGCGTACACGTCGGCGCGCGCATCGGCCCGGCCGTCGACCACCAGCTCGGGCGCGAGGTAGGACACGGTGCCGATCAGCACGCCGCCGGTCGCGGTGTGCTGGGTGTCGGCGCTGACCGCCTTCGCCAGGCCGAAGTCGGCGACCTTGATCCGGCCGCCGTGCGCCTCGTCGGCGATCAGCACGTTCTCGGGCTTCACGTCGCGGTGGATCAGCCCGGCGCGGTGCGCCGCGCCGAGCGCGGAGACGACCGGCTCGAGGAGCGCGAGCGCCCGCCGCGGCGGCATCGGCGCCTCCTTGCGGACCACGTCGCGCAGCGTGTGGCCCGGGACGTACTCCATGACGAGGAAGACGGTGTCCTGCCCGTCGGAGGTGTCGTCACCCTGGTCGTAGACGCCGACGACGTGGGGGTGGTTGAGCCGGGCGGCCGCACGGGCCTCGCGCACGAAGCGCTCCGCGAACTCCTGGTCGTCGCCCAGGCCGGGATGCATGATCTTGACCGCGACCGTGCGGTCGAGCCGGATGTCGGTGGCCTCGTAGACACTGGCCATGCCACCGCGCGCCACCCGGGCGCCGATGCGGTAGCGGCGCTCCAGCAGGCGCCCGACCATGGGGTCGCCAGACGACGCCGGGCGCTGCTGCGCGGGCGTGCTCGGGTGGCTCCACTGTCGACCTCCAGGCGGGGCGGACGGGGAAGGATCCAGCGCCACCACTCTACGGAAGCGGTGCCTGCTGCCACGCTCAGGCGAGGGCTCCGGCGTGGCGTCGGCCTCGGGTCAGCAGGCTCCGTTGTAGGTGCTCAGCTCGAACTGCGGCGCCTTGATCGACTTCTCGTTGGGCGCGCGCATGGACCAGTAGCGCATCCAGTCCATCTGCATCCGCGCCGGGTCCATGGTCTTGCCCTTCTTGGCGCGCAGCTCGAACTTCAGCTGGCGCGGCATCGGGTCGAGGGCCTCGGCGCGGCGCTCGGTGTGGATCACGTGCGCGTCGACGAACCACGAGATGTGGTCCTTCGCGACCTCGACGGCGTAGGTGTGCCACCGGTCGTTGCGGAGGTGGCGGCCGAGGAAGCCGCGGTAGGAGCTGTTGGGCAGCGTGTGCACGTAGGACTTCACGGTGTTGCTGCCGAGCGTGAAGTTCTCGATGCCGATGTCACGACCGCCGCAGTGCTGGTCGCGGGTGCCGCCGGGGACCAGCTCGGTGACGACCTTGAAGGGCTTGCCGCCCTTGACCTTCGACAGGGTGCGGGCGCGCATCCGGATCTCCCAGCGACCGTAGGTGTGGCCCGTGAGGTCGAGCGTGGCGGAGACGCTGCCGCGCTTGGTGCTCATCAGCGTGAGCATGCCGTTCTGGGTGCGGACGATGCCGCGGCCCTTCTTCTTCCAGAAGCCCGGCTTGGGGCCGACGAACTCCTGGCGGAAGACGTCGTACTGGTACCAGCCGAAGGTGTTGCCGGCGTGGACCGGGCCGGGCGCACCGTCGTAGTGGTCGGCCTGCGCGGGGGACACGGCCGGGGACAGGGTGAACGCCAGCAGGCCCACGAGGGCGGCCGCGAGCGCGGATCTGAGGGGGTGCATCCAGCGCACGCTACGGATCACCCGTCGGGGTGACAACTCCGCAGCGTCGTACGACTTCGCTGCCGGGCCCACGCTCTCATAGGGTGCGCACATGACTGACGTGCCCCTCGCCGACCGCGACCTCGCCGCCCTCGTCCCCGAGTGGCTCGAGTGGAGCGAGGTCGCCGCCCTCCTCGGCGTCACCCCCAGCAAGGTCCGCACGATGATCCGCGAGCACGAGCTCGCCCAGGCGGTGTCCGCGCCGGGTGCCGGGCCGCGCGTGCCGGCCGACTTCATCCAGGACGGCCTGGTCGTCAAGGGCCTGTCGGGGCTGCTGGTGATGCTGCACGACCACAAGTTCGACGACCGCGAGTGCATCGCGTGGCTCTTCACCGACGACGACCTCCCCGGTCGCCCGATCGACGCGCTGCGGGAGAACCGCGGCAGCGAGGTCAAGCGTCGCGCGCAGGTGCTGGAGTACTGATGGCCGGGACAGCCACGGGTCGCCAGCGCTACCGGTGGCTGGTGCTGCTGGCCGCTGCCGCGATCCTGGTCGTCTGGTTCTTCACGCCGACGCAGGACGACCCGGCCGGCTCGCCGGCTCGCCGTCGGCCGTCCCCTCGGCCACCTCCACCGACGACGAGACCGGGTTCCCGCCGACGGCGGGCGGGGTCGACCCCGACAGCGGACTGCCCTACGTCGCCGAGGCGAGCCTGCCCGACGAGGCCCGCGACGTGCTGGCCCGCATCGACGACGGCGGCCCGTTCGCGTACCCCGACAACGACGGCGTGACGTTCGAGAACCGCGAGGACCTGCTGCCCGACCAGCCGATGGGCTACTACCGCGAGTACACCGTCGAGTCCGCCCCGCAGGTGCGCGGACCCCGCCGGATCGTCACCGGCGACGGTGGGGAGTACTACTGGACCGACGACCACTACGACTCCTTCTCCCGCATCGAGAGGTCACGCATGAGCGGCTTGGCGGCAGTGCTGGCACGGCACGAGGCACCCGGGATCCACCTGTGGGCGGGCGCGTTCGACGTCGCCGACGTACGCCACACGGTCGAGCACGCCGGGTGGGGCTTCGGGTACGTCGACGGCTGGACGCGCTCCGACACCAAGGCCGCCTTCCTCGCCGAGGTGGGCGAGACGCTCGGCTTCCCGGACTGGTACGGGCAGAACTTCGACGCCCTCGCCGACTGCCTCCACGACATCGGTGGCGGCACGGACGGCGTGCTCCTGCTGTGGGACGGCTGGGGCGACGCTCGCGCGCTCGGACGAGAAGGCCTTCAGCATCGCGCTCAGCGTGCTCGGCTCGCGGGTCCACGCGGACCGGGGCGTGCCGTTCTCCGTCCTGCTGCGCGGCGACGGTCCGGTCGTCCCCGGGATCATCCGCCTCGACTGACCCGATATCCATGGGAGAAACGGTCGTCCCAGAGCCGTCCGTCCAGCCGTTTCGCCCATGGATATCGAGCGGGCTGTGTGAGTCAGACGGTCCGCTGCGTGGCGGCCGCGGCGCAGCTCGGTGAGCACGACGCGCGCCTCGTCGTCGACGTCGGCGGCGTCCAGCGCCGACACGGCGTGGTCGGCCAGCGAGCCGATCACCTCCTCGACCTGGGCCCGCGCGCCGGACGCGTCGATGATCGCGCGCAGCTCGTCGACGTCCGCCTCGGTGAGGGGCGTGCCGAGGGCGCTGTCGAGCCGCTCGGCGTCCGCACGCGGGGCGGCGTCGAGCGCGAGGGCGACGAGGACCGTGCGCTTGCCCTCGACCAGGTCGTCGCCCGCGGGCTTGCCGGTCTCGGCGGGATCGCCGAACACGCCGAGCAGGTCGTCGCGGAGCTGGAAGGCCTCGCCGAGCGGGAGGCCGAAGCGGCTCAGCTGCTCGATCCGGGCGCTGTCGGCACCGGCGAGCGCCGCGCCGACGTGGAGCGGGCGCTCGATGGAGTACTTCGCGGACTTGTAGCGGAGCACGGTCATGGCGGTGTCGACGTCGGCGTGACCGCGGGCCTGGACCGACACGTCGAGGAACTGCCCGGCGATCACCTCGGTGCGGCACCGCTCGAAGAGGTCGAGCCCGGGGGCGACCTCGTCGGCGGCGAAGCCGGAGTGCCGGAGCAGGTCGCCCGCCCAGCCGAGGAGCAGGTCGCCGAGCAGGATCGCGGCGGCGGCGCCGTACTGCTCGGGGTCGCCGCGCCAGCCCGCCGACCGGTGCTCGGCGCCGAAGGCGCGGTGCGTCGCGGGACGGCCGCGCCGGGTGTCGGAGGCGTCCATGTAGTCGTCGTGCACGAGGGCGCTCGCGTGGAGCAGCTCGAGCGAGGCGCACGCACGGGCCAGGGCCGCCTCGTCCGTCGGCTCCGGCCGGATCGCGCGGTGCCCCCAGTGGCAGAAGGCCGCACGGAACCGCTTGCCGCCGCGCACCGACGTACGCGCCTCGGCGATGAGGCGGCCGGCGTCCGGGCCGAGCGGCGCGAGCTCGGCCTCGCGCTCGTCGAGGAACGCATCCAGCACCTGCTGGACCTGGTCGCGGAAGGGTGCGGGGTCCCAGGTCGTCACGCGGGCGAGCCTAGCCAGTGGGACGATTCCCGGATGAGGCGCGGTCGTCCGTAGGCTGTTGCGCATGACGCACGCACCCGGACGAAGCATGCGCGAGCTCCTCGCGGCCGGCGAGCGGTCCTTCTCCTTCGAGTTCTTCCCGCCCAAGGACGAGGCCGGCGAGCAGCAGCTGTGGCAGGCCATCACCGAGCTCGAGCCCTACGGTCCGACGTTCGTCTCGGTGACCTACGGCGCCGGCGGTACGACGCGCGACCGCACCGTCGCGATCACCGAGCGCATCGCGCGCGACACCTCGATGCTGCCCGTCGCGCACCTGACCTGCGTCGGCCACACCACCGACGAGCTCACCGCGATCCTCGACGAGCTGAGCGCCGCCGGCGTCACCCACGTGATGGCCCTGCGCGGCGACCCGCCGAGCGGTCCCGGCACGCCGTGGACGCCGACCGAGGGCGGCCTGACCTACGCCAGCGAGCTGGTCGCGCTGATCCGCGCGCGCGCCGACATGCGGATCGGCGTCGCGGCGTTCCCCGAGGGGCACGTCGACGCCGCGGACCTCGAGTCCGACGCGCGCGTGCTCAAGGCCAAGCACGACGCCGGCGCCGAGTTCGCGGTGACCGACATGGTGCTGCGGGCCTCCGACTACGTCGCGCTCGTCGAGCGGGCGGCCGCCGTGGGCGCCGACTTCCCGATCATCCCGGGGATCATGCCGATCCTGAACCTGCGCTCGATGGAGCGGATGGTCGAGTTCTCGGGCCGCCAGCTGCCCGAGGAGACCAGCGCCCGCCTCACGCCGTACGCCGACGACCCCGTCGCCCTGCGCGCCGAGGGCATCGCCATCGCGACCGAGCTCTGCGAGGACCTCCTCGACGCCGGTGCGCCCGGGCTGCACTTCTACACGCTGAACCGCTCGAAGGCGACGCGCGAGATCTTCGCGAACCTGCGCATCACCGTCTGACCGGGCCGCACCCTAGGTTGGGGCCATGCCTCCCGAGCCCGCGACCTGTACACCGTCACCGTGACCGGGACCGGCACCAGCCGGGTCGCCCCGGACAGCTGCCGTCGCCCGCCTCGCCGCGGTCGGCCGCGGCGCCGGGGTCGCGGAGGCCTACGACGCCATGAGCGCCGCCGCGACGACCCTCGTCGAGGTCGCCGGACGCCACACCGAGGAGCGCCGCATCGGCTCCACCGGCGTCTCGGTGTGGCCGTGGCACGACCACTCGGGGGTGCGCGACGGCTACGAGGCCCGCCACTCCTTCTCGATCGGCTGCGACGACCTCGCCGCTGCGGGCGCGATGCTCGGCGAGCTCGCGAGCGAGGTCGGCGACGCGCTGGTCGTCGACGGCGTCGGGCTCGAGGTCACCCAGGACCACGGAGCCGGCGCCGCGGCCCGCGAGGCGGCCTTCCAGGACGCCCGCGAGCGGGCGGCGGCGCTGGCCCGGATGGCGGGCGCCGGGCTCGGCGCGGTGCTGACGATCGTCGAGGGCGACGTCGGCGTCCGGACCCGGTCCGATGCCGAAGATGGCGATGATGCGCGACTCCGGCGGCGGTCTCGAGCCGGGCGAGGCCTCGGTCACCGTCTCCGTCACGACGGTGTGGGAGCTCGTCCACTGATCCGTCCGGGCCGCGGTGGTCAGGCCCTTCCGACCACCTCGGCCACGAGCGCGGCGCTCAGCCCGGCGAACGGCAACCCCGAGCCGGTCGTCGCGTGCGCACCGGCGGTGAGCACGCCCTCGATCGGCGTGCGCGGCCCGAGGCGGCTGCGGGCCGTGCGCGGCCCCTGCCACAGCACGCCGTGCGGCGAGCCGCCCCACCGCTCGACGAGGTCGCGCGGACCGCGGTCGACGCGGGCCACGACCTGGCGGCGTACGTCGATCCCGTGCCGCGCGAGGGCGGTGAGGACGTCCTCGGCGATCCGGCCGCGGGCCAGCACGGTCCAGGCCACCCCACCGTCCGGCGCGCGGCCGCCGGTGCGCACCACGAGCAGCGGGTCGCCGTGCAGCACCACCTCGTGCGGCAGGTCGGGCACGTCACCCTCCAGCCCGACGTGGCAGACGACCGGCGGGATCGCCGGCATCGTGCGCCGGACGTACGACGCCAGCGCCGGCAGCCGTCGCGGGTCGATCGCGACGACGACGTGGTCGGCGGGCAGCTCACCCGCCTCGGTGCGTACGCCGGCCACGCGACCGCCGGCCACCACGAGGTCGACCGCCGCGGTGCCCGTCAGCACGGTGACGCCGCGCAACGCCAGCCGCTCGGCCATGGCCGTGCCGAGCGCCGCGAGCCCGCCGGGCACGGTCCACGCGCCGAAGCGCTGCTCGAGGTAGACGTCGACCCCGGCGAAGACCGGGACGTCGCGCAGGTCGTGGCCGTCCATCACGAGCCGGTGCCCGGCGACGAGCCGCAGCCGCTCGTCGCGGAACGTCCGCCGCAGCCGCTTCTCCAGCGACTCGCGCGCACCGAGCAGGGCGGTCAGCTCGCGGGGCGCGACGACGTCGTCGAAGGGCCGCTCGAACCACTCCTTGCGCAGCAGCTCCCACGTCTCGCCGTACGCCGCGACGTGGTCGACCCACTGCTGGCCGAGGCCCGGGCCGAGGCCGTCGACCGCGGCGAGCTGGGCCGCGCGGGACGCGCCGGGGAGGCGGAGCGACGAGCCGTCCGCGAAGCGGTGCTCGCGGACGAGGTCGAGCGGCTGGAGGTCGACCTCGCGCTCGAGCGGGCGTCCGGACTTGCGGAAGAGGTCGCGGATGACCGCGGGCAGCAGGGTGCTCGTGGGCCCGGCGTCCCAGGCGAAGCCGTCGAGCTCGACGGTGCTGAGGGCACCGCCGAGGGCGTCGGCCTGCTCGAGCAGGGTGACGTCGTGGCCGAGCTTGGCGAGGCGCGCCGCCGCGGCCATGCCACCGAAGCCGCCGCCGACCACCACCACACGAGCCACGGGGGAACCCTAGGGGCTAGGCGGTCTGGTGGATCGGGCCCTTCTTCTTCCAGCGCCGCCAGCCGCGCCGGACCAGCCGCCCGACGAAGAAGAGCATCACCAGGCCGAGCAGGAGCAGCACGCCGGCGATCGCCGCGGCGGCCTCGGGGTTCTCGAGGGCGAACCACACGACGCCGAGCACGGCCGCGTCCTCGGTGAGGCTGGCCAGGATGTTGCTCGCCGGCTCGGGCGAGGAGTTGATGGCGAGGCGTCCGCCGGCCTTCACGAGGTGGCTGAGCAGCGCCGTGCCACCGCCGACGACGCCCAGGACCGCCTGGTCGAGCGAGGAGGCGTCACCGGCGAGCAGGACGCCGATGACGGCGCCGGCGGTCGGCCGGATCGCGGTGGAGATCGCGTCCCAGGTGGAGTCGATGTAGGGGATCTTGTCGGCGATGAACTCCATCGCGTAGAGGAAGCCCGCCACCGCCAGCACGTCCCAGCGACCCAGCACGTCGGGGATCTCCGTGAACGACCCGACCCGGTCGGCGATGCCCAGCACCAGGACGACGAGGTAGGCGTTGATGCCGCTCGCCCACCCGCTGGAGAAGGTCAGCGCCAGTGCGTCCATCAGTCCGTCTCCTCCTGGGTGCCCGTCTCGACGTCCACCTCGACGGCGCCGGTCATCTCGACCAGCTCGTCGTACGTCGTCGAGAACACCGCGGCCGGGTGACCGGCGGCCGCCCACACCACCGGGTGCTGCCGCAGCCACGGATCGATCCAGGTGCGGACCGGCGCCGGGTGGTCGAGGGGGGAGACGCCGCCGATGACCTGCCCGGTGTGACGGCGTACGAACTCGGGGTCCGCGCGCTTCAGCCGACCGACGCCGATGCGCTCGGCGACGGCCGCGGTGTCGACGCGGTGCGCGCCCGAGGTCAGGATCAGGACCGGCTCGCCCTCGGCGTCGAAGAGCAGGCTGTTGGCGATGGCGCCGACCTCGCACCCGAGCGCCGCCGCGGCGAGTGCGGCAGTGTGGGCGCTGTCGGGCAGGATGACCACGTCGCCCGTCCCGCCGAGCCGGGTGTGCTCGCCTCGAAATGAGGTGATGGATGCGTGCTCGGTCGACATGGTGCGAGCCTAGCGACGACAACGACGAACCTCAGGGAGTGATGGATGGCGCGCGACGTGCCCGGGTCAGTGGCCAACGCCGTGCGGGTGCTGGGCCTCATCGTGGCGACCTCGGGCGTGATCACCCTGCTGATCTGGCTGATGCTCGACGACGTCATCCTCGGCTGGGCCGAGGGCAACCCGTCGGCGCAGGAGCTGCTCGACCAGGGCGGCATCGACCAGCTGCGCGAGAGCCCGATCGTGCCCGGCTTCGTGCCGCTGGCCATCGTGGCCTTCGTCGGCTTCGCCCTCCTCGCCATGGTGCTCGGCTCGTTCTTCAAGGGCGGCCACGCCTGGACCCGTCCCGTGCTCACGGCGACCGCCGGCGTCGGCGTGCTCGTCGGCGCGGTGTGCCTCGACAACCACCTGCCGGTGATCTTCGTCGTGCTCTCGGCGCTCGTCATCGTCGAGGGGCTGGTGCTCTCCTACTTCCTCTGGCAGCGCGAGACCACGACCTACCTGCGCGACTGACGCATCTCGTCCCCAGATCCGCCGGGCGCTCTTGACGCGCTGTCGGTGGCGGGTAGTACCGTTCGTGGTGTTCGAACAGATGTTCGATGCGACCCGGGTGGCGGTGACCTCGACCCCCACCTCCGCCCGGGTCGGCCGGGGTCGACGGATGCGCAGGACGAGCCTGCCCAGGGTGCAGTGGAGGAGCGCGATGAGGCAGTACGACGACCCCGTCGAGGTGCGACGAGGAGAGGCCGAGGACCCCGACCAGTTCCTGTGGCGCGGGAGGTTGTGGAAGGTGCGCGCGGTCGTCGCGCACTGGGTGGAGACCGGGCCGTGGTGGCAGGGCGCCACCTCGTCGTCCGGATCGTCGTCCGACGTCGTCCGGACGGGACGGCACGACGACCGACCTCGTCGCCGAGCGCGAGCTGTGGCGCGTCGAGGCCGGCCGGGGGCTGCAGCCCGCCGACGCCGAGGGCTACGGCGTGTTCGACCTGTCCTTCGACTGGACCGACGGGCGCTGGCAGCTCGTCGGCTGCCAGGACTGAGGGGGAGATGTCCATGTCTGCGATGCCTGCTCCGGGACCCCACATGCTGCCCGCCACCGCGCACTCCTACCTCGAGCGCTCGGCCACGTCGCTGCGCGACGCGATCACGGCGCGCGACGTGCCCACCCGCTATGCCTGCGCCCACGTCGCGGCGCTGTGCGCGGCTGCCGCACTGCTCGCCGCGCGCGCCAGGCCCGCACCGCGCGGACGACGCCAGAAGAACGCGTGGGTCCTGCTCGCCGAGGTCGCTCCCGAGCTGTCGGAGTGGGCGAGCTTCTTCGCCGCCGGGGCCGCCAAGCGGGCGGCGGCGGAGGCGGGGTCGACGCGCGCGGTGTGCGAGCGCGAGGCCGACGACCTGGTCCGCGACGCCGACCGGTTCCTGGCCGTCATCGAGCAGGCGCTCGGGCTGGTGCCGCACGCCAGCGTGGCGTGAGGTGGCGCCGGACCCCTTCGTCCACCTCCACGTCGCCTCCGGCTTCTCCTTGCAGTACGGCGCCTCGCACCCGCACGTGCTCGTCGAGCGGGCCGCGGAGCAGGAGATGGACACGCTCGCGCTGACCGACCGCGACGGCACCTACGGCGCGGTGCGGTTCGTCCGGGCCGCACGCCGCGCCGGGATCCGGCCGGTGCTCGGCGTCGAGCTGGCGGTGGCGCCGGCGTCGCGGCCGGGCGGGGTCCCCGGCCCCTCCCGTCGCGCGCCGGTGCGCGGGGGAGCGGCGCGCGACCTGTCGCTGCAGCAGGGCGGCAGCGGACGGGTGACCTTCCTGGCCAGCGGCAAGGCCGGGTGGGCCGCGCTGTGCCGGATGGTCTCCTCGGTCCACCTGTCCGGCGAGCGGGGTCGCCCGGTCGCCACCGTCGACCTGCTCGCGCCCCACCTGGCGGGTGGCGACGTGGTGGTGCTGCTGGGCCCGGCCACCGAGCTCGGTGTCGCCGCGACCCGCCGCCGCGACGACCTCGCCCTGGCGGCGATCGCGCCGTGGCGCGAGGTGGTGCCGCGCGAGAACCTCGTGGTCGAGCTGGTCTCCCACCGGCTCGGGGGCAGGCGGGGGGAGTGGGGTCCGGGCACGTCGCCCCACGCGGCGCGGATGGCCGGCATCGCCCGCACCGCCGGGCTCGCCACCGTCCTGACCAACGCCGTGCGCTACGCCGACCGCCTCGACGCGCCGACCATCGACGTCCTCGACGCCGCACGCCGCCTGGTGCCGCTCGGCTCGACCCACCTGCGCGACGTCGGGCCGACCGGGAGCCGGGGCAACGCGGAGGGGTTCCTCAAGTCCGGCAAGCAGATGCACGAGGTCGCCGAGGAGGTGTGCCGCCTCTCCGGGCTCGGCGACAGCAGCGTGGAGGCCCTGCGACTGCTCGCGCGCACGCGCGCCGTCGCGGACCGGTGCGCCCTCGACCCCCGCAGCGACCTCGGCATCGGCGAGGTGCACTTCCCGGAGTTCGAGCTCTCGGACGCGCGAGCACCGTCGGCCGACCTCGCACTCCGCCAGCGCTGCGAGGCCGGGATCGGCCGGCGCTACGGCGGCGGACCGAAGGCGGTGGTCTGGAAGCGCCTCGACGACGAGCTCGGGACGATCCGCGCGCTGGGCTACGCGTCCTACTTCCTCACGGTCGCCGACGTCACCGACATGGTCGGGGAGATGGGCATCCGCCGGGCCGCACGCGGGTCCGGGGCCGGCAGCGTCGTCAACTACCTGCTCGGGATCTCCGGGGTCGACCCGATCCGCCACGGCCTGCTGATGGAGCGGTTCCTCTCCACGCGGCGCGCGTCGCTGCCCGACATCGACGTCGACGTCGAGTCCGCGCGGCGCGAGGAGGTCTACCGCGCGATCCTCGACCGCTACGGCGGCGAGCGCTGCGCGGCCGTCTCGATGATGGACACCTACCGGGTGCGCCACGCGGTGCGCGACGTCGGCGCCGCGCTCGGCATGCCGCCGGGCGAGATCGACGCCATCGCCAAGGCGTTCCCCCACATCCGCGCCCGCGACGCCCGGCACGCGTTGCGCGACCTGCCCGAGCTGCGCGTGAGCGGTCTCGGCGACGGTGCGCTCGACCACTTCTTCGGCCTGGTCGAGCGCCTCGACGGCCTGCCCCGCCACATCGCGATGCACCCGTGCGGGGTGCTGCTGTCCGACGACACCCTCCTCGACCGCACCCCGGTCGAGGCGTCGTGGGCGGGCTTCCCGATGAGCCAGTTCGACAAGGACGACGTCGAGGAGCTCGGGCTGCTCAAGCTCGACGTGCTCGGCATCCGGATGCAGTCCGCGATGGCCCACGCGGTCGCCGAGGTCGAGCGGGTCGACGGCGTCCGCATCGACCTCGACGACGAGGAGCAGGTCCCCTTCGACGACGCCACGACCTACGACCTGATCAGCAGCGCGAAGACCCTCGGCGTGTTCCAGATCGAGTCGCCCGGCCAGCGCGAGCTCGTCGGCAAGTCCGGCATCGAGAGCTTCGACGACATCATCACCGACATCTCGCTCTTCCGGCCGGGCCCGGTGAAGAGCGACATGATCACCCCCTACCTCGAGGTCAAGCAGGGGTGGACGACCGCGCGCTACCTCCACCCCGACCTGCGCCCGATCCTCGAGCAGACCCGCGGCGTGGTGGTCTTCCACGAGCAGGTCATCGAGATGATCGCGACCTTCGGCGGCGTCTCCAACGCCGAGGGCGACGAGAAGCGCCGCTCCCTCGGCAGCACGGACGGGATGGCCGAGACGCGCGCGTGGTTCTTCCCCCGCGCCCTGGCGCAGGGCTACGACCTCGTCCTGGTCGAGCAGGTGTGGAAGGTGCTGGAGGCCTTCGCCTCGTTCGGCTTCTGCAAGGCCCACGCCGCCGCCTTCGCCCTCCCGACCTACCAGTCGGCGTGGCTCAAGGCGCACTGGCCGGCGCACTTCCTCTCCGGCGTGCTCACCCACGACCCCGGCATGTACCCCAAGCGGCTGATCCTCGACGACGCCCGCCAGCTCGGCGTCGGCGTGCTCGGGCTCGACGTCAACGCGAGCGCATCGTCGTACGTCGTCGAGCGCGGCAGCACCGACGAGGGCCACGCGATCCGGCTCTCGCTCACCGACGTGAAGGGGATCAGCGAGGCCGAGGTCGGCGCGGATCGTCGAGGCCCGCGCCGGCGGCTCCTACGTCTCGCTCTCCGACTTCTTCCACCGCGCCCGGGTCTCGCGGCCGGTGCTCGAGCGGCTGGTGCTGGCCGGCGGCTTCGACGGGGTCTACGGCATCGGGGTGCGCGACCACGCGGTGCACCGGCGCGACCGGGTGACGCGGCGCGACCTGCTGCTCCAGGTCGCCGAGCTCGACCTCCACGCCCGGTCGCTCGACCGGGCGTCGCGTGCCCGAGGACGGGGACGCGGCGGGCCGTCGCGGCCGCGCCGCCACCGCCACGGACGCGGCCGCGCGCAACAGCACCGACCCGGGCCTGCGCGAGTCGTCCGCCCCGGTCGAGCGGCACGTCCTGGCCGACGGCGGCGTCTGGGCCAGGGCGGCCGCGCAGTCGCGCGCCGCCCGACCGGTCACCGGGGCCGAGTCGGTGCAGCTCACGCTGCGGCTGGGCGACGAGCCGGGCGAGCCGGGGGAGCGGCCCTCCGGCCTGCCCGAGATGACCACCCTCGAGCGGATGCGCGCGGAGCTGGAGATCCTCGGCCTCGACGTCAGCCAGCACGTCGTGACCACCTACGACCCGTTCCTCGACGCGCTCGGGGTGACCCGCAGCCGTGACCTGCTGCGCCGCCGCAGCCGGTCCGAGCTGCTCGTCGCCGGGGTCAAGGTCGCCACCCAGACGCCGCCGATCCGGTCCGGCCGACGGGTCGTGTTCCTGACCGTCGACGACGGCACCGGTCCGGTCGACGCGACGTTCTTCGAGGACGCCCAGGGCCCCTACGCCTCGACGGTCTTCTCGTCCTGGTTGCTGCTCGTCCGCGGCGAGCTGCGACGCACCGGTCGTCGCGGGGTCTCGGTCCGCGCCACCGGCGCCTGGGAGCTGCCGGTGCTGCACGAGCTGTGGCAGCGCGGCCGCACGGGCGAGGAGGGCCTCGAGCTGGTGCGCGCCGAGCTCGCCCGCGTGCCCGAGCGCACCCGCGCGACGCCGGGGAGCCGACGCAGCGCCGGGTCCTGACCCACTCGAGCGGCTTCCAGCTCTCGCCCTACGCCGACGTGAAGCCCGCCGGTGAGGCCGTGCAGGACGTCGCCCGCAAGCTCTGGCACCGGAGCCCGGGGAGCCCGGGATGAACGCCCCTCAGGCCGGACGGTGCCGCGCACTAGGGTTGCCCGCATGGCCCAGCCCTCCGCCAGCGACCGTCGCCACTCCGTCCGCACCGGCGTGGCGTGGGACGGCGTACGCGCGTTGCTGGACGACGCCGGCGCACAGGCCCGCATCGTCGACGTCGGTGGCGGCACCGGTGGGTTCGCGGTGCCCCTGGCCGAGCTCGGTCACCGGGTGCAGGTCATCGACCCGAGCCCGGACGCGCTCGCCTCGCTCGACCGACGTGCCCGCGAGCGCGGCGTCGCCGACCTGGTCACCGGCCAGCAGGGCGACCTGGCCGACCTGGTCGACCTGGTCGACGAGGCCGACCTGGTGCTCTGCCACGGCGTGCTGGAGATGGTCGACGACCCCGCCGCCGCGCTCGGCGCCATCGCCGGCGTGCTCCGGCCCGGTGGCCACCTCAGCCTGCTCGTCGCCCAGCGCCACGCAGCCGTCGTCGCGCGAGCGATGGCCGGCCACTTCCAGTCGGCCCGTGAGCTCCTCGACGGGGACGTCCAGGTCGGGGCCGGGCGTGGCGGGCGTCGCTTCACCCACGACGAGGTCACCGAGCTCCTCGCTGCCGCCGGGATGCAGCCGACCTCCGTCCAGGCAGTGCGGGTCTTCGCCGACCTCGTGCCGGGCAACCTCCTCGACCTCGAGCCGGGCGCGACCGCCGCGCTCGTCGAGCTCGAACGAGCCGTCGCGACGCGCCCCGAGTACCTTCCGCTCGCGGCGCAGCTGCACGTCATCGCCCGCCGCTGACCCGGGCGGGCCGCCGCGATGACGGCCGACCCGATCGTCACGCCGCTGCTCCACGTCGACATGGACGCGTTCTACGCCTCCGTCGCGCTGCGCGAGCGGCCCGACCTGGTCGACCAGCCGGTGGTGGTCGGCGGCAGCGGGCGCGGCGTCGTGCTCGCCGCCAACTACGTCGCCCGGCGCTACGGCGTGCGCTCGGCACTGCCCATGACGCGCGTACGCCGCCTGTGCCCGCACGTCGTGGTGATCGAGCCCGACTACGCCACCTTCACGAGCGTCTCGGCGTCGGTGATGGAGACCTTCCGCGAGGTCACCCCGCTGGTGGAGGCGATCTCGCTCGACGAGGCGTTCCTCGACGTCCGCGGCTCCACGCGCCGGCTCGGGACGCCCGGCGAGATCGCCGAGCGACTGCGCTCCACCATCCACGACGAGCAGGGCATCACCTGCTCGGTCGGGGTCGCCGCCTCGGTGTCGGTGGCCAAGCTGGCGAGCCGGAGGGCCAAGCCCGACGGCGTGATCGTGGTGCCGCCGGCCCGGGTGACGTCCTTCCTCCACCCGCTCGACGTCGGCGAGCTCTACGGCGTGGGGGAGAAGACGCAGGCACTGCTCCACCGGTTCGGCCTGGTCACCGTCGGCGACGTCGCGCACACCCCGCTCCGCACCCTGCAGCGCGCGGTCGGCGTACACCTCGGGCGCGAGCTGCACCACCTCGCGTGGGGCACCGACCGCAGCGAGCTCACGCCGCGCGCGGGGCCCTACGAGCCCGAGCGGTCGATGGGTGCCGACGAGACCTTCGCGCGCGACACCGACGACCGCGAGGTGATCGTGCGTGAGCTGCTGCGGCTCTCGGCCCGGGTGGCCGGACGGATGCGCGCGGCCGACGTCGCCGGTCGGACGATCACCCTCAAGGTCCGCTTCGCCGACTTCACCACGATCACCCGGTCACGGACCCAGCCCGAGGCCACCGACGTGACCGTGGAGATCCATCGCGCGGTCACCCGGCTCTACGACGCGCTCGGGCTCCAGCGGGCGCGCCTGCGCCTCGTCGGCGTACGCGTGGAGGGGCTGGTGCCGCGCACCACCGTGCACCGCCAGCTGGTGCTGGGGGAGCCCGATCACGGCTGGTCCGACGCCGATCGAGCGGTCGACCGGGCGACTCGTCGGTTCGGCTCGTCGGCCGTGCGACCCGCGAGCCTGGTGGGGGTCCGGGCACGCAACGGATGAGCCGGGGACGGCGTGGACGGAAGATGCTCCCCCTGCATCGGGGTGAATTTCCATGGGACGCCTACCGTGTGCCCCATCACGTGCCTAGACTTGGGCGCGAGAGGTGAGGAGGAACCGTGGAGCTCTCCGAGGAAGAACTGCGAATGCTCGAGCAGATGGAGCGCGCCCTCGTCGAGGAAGACCCCAAGCTCGCCTCCACCCTCCGCGGCACGTCGTTCCAGCGTGCCGCCCGCCGACGGATGATCGTCGGCGGTGTCGTCCTCGTGGCCGGCATCGGCCTCCTCATCGCCGCGGTGCTCCTCGACCTCAGTGCGCATCGTCCAGACGATCGTCGGCATCCTCGGCTTCGTCGTGATGCTCGGCGGCGCGATCCTCGCGCTCACGTCGGCTCGCAACCCCGGCGCCTCGGCTCCCAAGGTGCGCGCCTCCGGCCGCACCGGCTTCGGCGTCGTCGACGGCGGTCGTCAGCACCGCCCGTCCCGCCAGCGCTCCGGTGCTCCCTTCATGGAGCGCATGGAGGAGCGGTGGCGTCGCCGCCGCGAGCGCGGCTTCTGATCCACCGCTGAACACCTCGCACCGACTTGCGCGTCTGTACGCGCAGGAGGTGCCGAGTCGGCGCGTGCGTCACGCGAACGGGCGCTGAGTCGGCGCATCTGTACGCGTCCGATCGGCGCTGCTGAGTCGGCGCGTCTGTACGCGTAGGAGGTGCCGAGTCGGCGCGCGTGTGCACGAGGGCTGAGCCGCGGTTGCGCTCGAGATCGACGCGCACTGCGTGTCGACGGCCGTCGGCGGCGTCGCTGCGTACAGATGCGCCGGGTCGGCGGTGTTGGCTACGACGACGACGACGATGCGCCGGGTCAGCCGACGAGCTCGTCGACCGTCCGGCTGGTCTCGGTGTCGACGGGCGTCTCGGTCCGGGACCGGGTCGGCGGGACGCCCGCGGGCGCCAGGACGTACGCCGTCCCACGACGGAGGTCGGCCACCACTGGGCCCGGCGCACCTCGCGCGGCGTGACGCCGGCGGCCAGCGCCTGCTCGACGAGGTCGGCGTCACCGGCGAAGCGCTCGGCGGTGAAGCGCTCCGGGTGGCGCGAGTAGCGGCTGTGCTCGAGGGCGCCGACGAGGCGGTCGAGCGCCTGCGCGGCCTCGGGTGCCTGCTCGCGACCGCGACGTGGCCGGTCGGGGCGTTCGGCGCCGTCCACGGGAGCCGCCAGCAGGCGGCCGAGCCACTCGCCGGCGCGGCGCGGTGACCGACCGACCGGCCAGGCGTGGCCGAGGTCGGCGGCCACGTCGCGCAGCTCCACCCACAGGTCCTCGATGTCGCCCGCCATCCGGCGCCGGCGTCGCGACGCACGGACCAGGCGGGGCGTGAGCAGCAGGAGCGCCACGACGGCCGAGACCGAGGATCCCGGCGAGGACCGGCACCCACGGCACCGACGAGGTGTCCTCGTCGGCCGTGCCGGCGTCGGCGCTCGGGCTCGCGCCGCGCTCCGGCAGCTGCTCGGTGGACCGGCTCGCGCTCGGCGAGGGCTCCTCGGGCAGCGGCGCGAAGTCGGCGGTGGTGTACTCGGGGACAGCGGTGGCGCGGTCCTGCGGCGTCGGCTCGAAGCGCACCCAGCCGGACCCGGGGAAGTAGAGCTCGGGCCACGCGTGCAGGTCGTGGGCGGAGAAGACCCACGCCCCGTTGGCCGACTTCTCGGGCTCCAGGAAGCCGACGGCGACCCGGCTCGGGATGCCGATGACGCGCGCCATGATCGCCATCGACGCGGCGAACTGCTCGCAGTAGCCGACCTTGTCGTCCAGGAAGGCCAACAGGTCGGCGCCGCCGCTGCCGGCCGACTCCACCTGGTTGACGTCGTAGCGGAAGCCGCCGGTCTCGCGGAACCACTTCTGCAGCACCTGCGCCTTCTGGAACCGGGTCGGCGCGTCGGCGGTGACCTCGGCAGCCCGGCGCCGGATCTCGTTGTTCAGGCTCGGCGGGAGGTCGGTGAAGGTGCCGGCCACCGAGCCCGCGCCGGAGACCGCGTTGTTCATCGTCTGGGCGTCGTAGGTCAGCTGGACGCCGGTGAAGTCGTAGGTCATGTTCTCGGTCGAGACGTCGTCCTTGGCCGCGATGAAGTCGCGCGTGGTGACGTCGTAGCGCCAGTCCGTGCCGGCCGCGATCGTCGTGGTCTGCGCGGTCGTGGGCAGCCACGTCGAGCTGAAGTCGTCGCCGATGCGGACGTCGTAGCTGAACTCGCGGCGCTTGACGCTGGTCGCCACCCCGTCGAGGGGAGGGAGCTCGCCGGTCGCGCTCTGCGTGTCGGGGATGTCGCGGTCACCGGGCGTCCACTGCGAGCCGTTGAAGCGGGCCAGCACCGAGAGGCGGAAGTAGGTCGGCTTGGGCCCGGAGGTGGTGACCTCCATCAGCGGGATGTCCTCGCCGCGGCTCAGGTCGCGACGCAGGTCGACCATCGGGTCCTTGACCTCGACCTCGCGGGTGCCGGGTCCGTTGCCCTCGAAGACGCTCATGCTCATCGTGGGCACGGCGACCGGCACCACGACCGCGAGCGCGATCGACGCGGCACCGAGGGCGAGGGCGGTGTTGCCGATCGCCCCGGTGCGCACCGAGAAGGAGCCCTTGTCGCCGTCGGGGGCGCGACCCCAGCTGGTGACGTGGTCGCTGTGCTGCAGGAAGACGAGGGTGAGGAAGAGCCCGGCGACGACCGAGAAGAGCCACCACGACACGGCCTCGCCGGTCACCGCGACCGGCAGGGTGTACGCCGCCAGCAGCGCGAGGCCGGCCACGGGTGCGCGGCGCAGGGTGCAGGCGATGACGTCGACCGACGATCACGACGAGCGTCCCGCCGATGAGCAGGAGCGGGTGCACGGGCGGCACGCCGGACCGGACCGGGGCGGCGTAGATGCGCGAGCTCTCGAGGGCGGCGTCGAGCGGCGGCCATGAACGCGTCGACGTTGGCCGGCGTGGGGAAGGGCGAACCGGTCGTGGTGCCGAGGACCAGCAGCGCGGCCAGCACCACCTGTCCGGCGACGACGGCGACCGGGTGGATCCGGCTCCAGCGCCCGAGCGCGCCGAGGCCGGCGATGACGACGCCGATGAAGAGCAGCGGGAAGCCGACCTCGGCGAAGTTGGCGGTCAGCACGCGCCACGACAGCACGGTGACCCACGCGGCGAGCAGCGCGATGCCGGCCACGCGCAGCTGCTGGGGGAGGCTGCTCCAGCGACGTCTTCATCGCGCTGCTCCTGCCGAGGCGGTGGCGCGGCTCTGCATCAGGCCGAGCTCCTGCCACGCGGTGTCGAGGCGGTCACGGGGGCCGACGGTGATCGAGCGCCAGCCCGTCGAGGTGAGGTGCGCGGCCGAGCCGATGCCCGGCTGCACCGGCAGGTGCGGTGCCCACGCGTCGACGTCGAGGGTGATCGCCAGGCTCGACGACGCGTGGTGCTGGAGACGCCGCAGGAACGGCAGGTCGGGATCGCCGAGACCGCCGAAGACACCGACGACGAGGCCGCCGTGGCCCGGCTCGGCCAGCCACTGGGTGTCGGGTGCGGGGGAGTGGTCGAGCTGCACGACGGCGAGCGCCTCGAGGAGCGGGACGGTGCTGGCCTGCGCGGCGTGCGAGTGCCACTGCGTCTCGCGGCTGTCGCCCGAGGCGGTGACCAGTCGCACGGTGTAGCCGAGGTGGGTGAGGTGGACCGCGATGGACGCAGCCGCGGACACGGCCCCCTCGAGCGAGCTCGCGGCGCCCTGGCCGCGGTGGGCGGTGCCGCGGTTGTCGAGGAAGACGGTGGCCCGCGACTGCCAGGGCTGCTCCTCGCGCCGCACCATCAGCTCGCCGACGCGCGCCGAGCTGCGCCAGTGGACGCGTCGCAGGTCGTCGCCGCGGCGGTACTCGCGGACGGTCACGTCCTCCGCGCTGCCGGTCGCGAAGGCGCGCGGCCGGTTGTCGCCCGACCCGGTCCAGGCGCCACCGAGCGGGATCGTGGGCAGGGCGATGGTGCGCGGCGTGACCGTGAGGCGGGTCGTGGCGTGGAAGGTGCGACCCAGCTCGACGAGCCCGAAGGGGTCGGTCACGCGCACCGACATCGGCCCGATCTCGAACTGGCCGCGCAGCTCCGAGCGGACGGCGTACGTCGCATGGCGGCGCCACCCGTGGCCGAGGCCCTCGAGGACGAAGCGCGGGCGCGTGCCCAGGACGTAGGGGAGGCGCTCCTCGAGCAGCAGCACGCCGGTCGGCGTGCGCGACTCGTTGGAGACGGTCAGCTCGACCGTGGCGGGCTGGCCTGCGGCGACCAGCTGCGGGGAGACCGTGCGCACGAGCGCGAGGCGGTAGCGCGAGCGACCGACCCACCAGGCGGTGAGGAGCGGGAGGGCGGCGACGAGCACGCCGATCCGGACGACGGAGGAGTGACCGACGATGATGGCCGCGACCATCGTCGTGATGCCGGCGGCGAGGAACGCCCGTCCGCGGACGGTCAGTGCACCGAGGGCCTCACGCACGGTTCGCGTCGGGGACCGGCACCGACTCCACGAGCCCGGACAGGATCGCGGAGGTGGTGCGCCCGTTCATGGTCGCCTCGACATTGGGCAGCAGCCGGTGCGCGAGCACCGGCGAGGTGATGCCGTGGATGTCGTCGGGGAGGACGTAGTCGCGACCCTGGGTCGCGGCGACGGCCTTGGCGGCCCGCACCAGGTGGAGCGTCGCGCGGGGCGAGGCGCCGAGGTGCAGGTCGTTGCTCTGGCGGGTCGCGGTGGTCAGCGCGACGGCGTAGCGGTGCACGGCCGAGGACACGTGCACCCGGCCGACGATCTCGATGACCTTGCGGATCTCCCCGGCGTCGGTCACGGGCTCGAGGTCGTCGAGCGGGTTGTGCGCGGTGTGGCCCTCGAGCATCGCGATCTCGGCGGACTCGACCGGGTAGCCGACGGACACGCGCGCCATGAAGCGGTCGCGCTGGGCCTCGGGGAGGGCGTAGGTGCCCTCCATCTCGATCGGGTTCTGGGTCGCGATCACCATGAACGGCTTCTCGAGCATGTAGGTCGCGTTGTCGACGGTGACCTGGCGCTCCTCCATCGCCTCGAGCAGCGCGGACTGGGTCTTGGGGGAGGCGCGGTTGATCTCGTCGCCGACCACGATGTTGGCGAAGACGCCGCCGGGGCGGAACTCGAACTCGCGGGTGTCCTGGTTGAAGATCGACACGCCGGTGACGTCGGACGGCAGCAGGTCGGGCGTGAACTGGATGCGCGCACGGTGCAGTCGATGCTGCGCGCGAGCGCCTTGCTGAGCTGCGTCTTGCCGACGCCGGGCACGTCCTCGATGAGGAGGTGGCCCTCGGCCAGCAGGACGACGAGGGCGGCGTTGACGACGTCCGGCTTGCCGGCGATCACGCGCTCGATGTTCTGGCGCACGGCCCCGGTCACCCGGCGCACGGTGTCCAGGTCCGGTGCCTGCCCAGCAAACCCAGTGGTCACGTCTTGCCATCCCCTCGTAGCCCTCGCCGCGCGGATCCCCCGCGGACCCCACGGTATGTGGTGCGCGCAACATACCCGCCCTGCACCGCAGGTCGATGGCCTCGGTCCGGACCGTTATCGGACTGCGCCCCACTTTCCACCACCACCGGCGCCCACCTTCCCCCACCGACGCTCCACCTGGCGCCCAGCGAGTGCGCGGTGAGCGTGAACTGCGCCCGATCCACGCTCAGCGGCTGTCCCGGTCGCCCGGGAGCGCGGCGCCGGCCACTGGCCCGGACCGCCGAAATTCACGCGTGAAAGATGCGCGTTCTGGTTGACGGTGGAGCGAAGTGGAGTAATGTGGTGCGAAGTGGGGGACAGGGTCGATCTGCCCGCCGAGCAAGGGGAGGTGCCGGATGTTCTTCGGCACCTACACGCCCAAGCTCGACGAGAAGGGCCGCCTCTTCCTCCCCGCGAAGTTCAGGGACGAGCTGACGGAGGGACTCGTGGTGACCAGGGGGCAGGAGCGCTGCCTCACTGTCTGGTCGCTGGAGGACTTCGGGAGGCTCACCGACCGGCTCCGCGAGGCGCCGGTCACGCAGAAGAGCACCCGCGACTACGTCCGCATGCTGTTCGCCGCCGCCAGCCAGGAGGTGCCGGACAAGCAGGGACGGATCAACATCCCGGCACCGCTGCGGGAGTACGCCTCGCTCCGCAAGGAGTGCGTCGTCATCGGCTCCATGAACCGCATCGAGATCTGGGACCCCACCGCGTGGGCGACCTACTCGGAGGAGCAGGAGCAGAAGTTCTCCGAGCTCAGCGACGAGGTCTTCCCCGGCATCTGATCCACCAGCACCACCCAGCACCACCCGGCACCACCGAGCACCTGACAACAGCACAGCTGACATCGCGACCCGTATCACCAGGTCTCGAGCCCGCTCCTCGCGCGGCCATCTGGGGCACTTCCCCGGCACCAGAGGGCCTCCCCAAGCGCAGGGAGCGGGCAGGGACCTGGTGCGGCGGCTCGCCCCGTGCCACACGGCGGGGAGTGTCAGCCGCACCGCCAGCTCAGCACCAACCGATGCAGCAGCCACCAGCCAGCAGCACCAGCCAGCAGCACGCAACAAGTGGGGTCGAGACCATGAGCACCACCCAGCCCTTGGGACGCACCGCAGTGGCCACGCCGCTGCGGGTGCGCGACCAGGCGCGCGAGGCGGCCACCCTCATCGCGTTCTCGGCCGCCACCGCGTCGGCGCTGGCCCTGGCCCTGCTCCTGCTGACGCACCTGGGATCACTTGGCTCGAGCAGGGCTGACTCGATGAGCTCTCCCCGCCACGCCCCGGTGCTCCTCGACCGGGTCGTCGCCCTCCTGGCGCCTGCCCTCGAGGCACCCGGCTCGGTCTACGTCGACTGCACCCTCGGCCTCGGCGGTCACAGCGAGGCCGTCCTCGAGCGCCTGCCGCAGGCGCGGGTCGTCGGCATCGACCGCGACCCCACGGCCCTCGAGATGTCGCGCGAGCGGCTCGCCGCGCACGGTGACCGCTTCACGGCCGTCCACGCGGTGTACGACGAGCTGCCCGAGGTGCTCGGCTCGCTCCGGCTCGACCACGCCGACGCCGTCTTCTTCGACCTCGGCGTCTCCTCGATGCAGCTCGACGTCCGCGACCGCGGCTTCGCCTACTCCGAGGACGCCCCGCTCGACATGCGGATGGACCCGACGACCGGTCAGACCGCCGCGGACCTCCTCAACACCGCGACCCCGCAGGAGCTGACCCGCATCCTGCGGGAGTACGGCGAGGAGAAGTTCGCCAGCAAGATCGCCCGCGAGGTCGTACGCCGACGCGAGTCCACGCCGTTCACCACGAGCGCCGAGCTCGTCGAGCTGCTCTACGCGACCATCCCGGCGCCGGCACGGCGTACGGGAGGGCACCCCGCCAAGCGCACCTTCCAGGCCCTGCGGATGGCCGTCAACGACGAGCTCGCCGTGCTGCGCCGGGCGATCCCGGCCGCGATCGAGTGCATCGGGGTCGGTGGCCGCGTGGTCGTCGAGTCCTACCACTCGCTCGAGGACCGGCTGGTCAAGCGGGCGTTCGCCGACGCCACCCGCCTCGACGTGCCGCCGGACCTGCCGTTCGTGCCCGAGGGCGCCGAGCCCGCCCTGCGCCTGGTCACCCGCGGCGCCGAGCAGGCCGACGAGCACGAGATCGCCGAGAACCCCCGCGCCGCCTCCGTCCGGCTCCGCGCCGTCGAGCGCGTCCGTCCCGCCCGCCCCAGCTCCCACCTTCCCCCAGGAGTCGTCAGATGAGCAGTCCCGCCCTGCAGCCCCGGACCCGCGTCACCCGGCTCGCCCAGGAGGCCGTCGACAAGGCGCGCCTCACGGTCGTGCCGCGGGTCCGCACGCGGGCGCCGCGGGTGCCGTTCGTGACGCTGGTCAGCCTGGTCCTCGTCGGCGGCATCGTCGGGCTGCTCCTCTTCAACACCTCCATGCAGCAGGCGTCGTTCGCGGCGTCGTCGCTGCAGAGCGAGGCGGACACCCTGGCCGCGCGCGAG
Source organism: uncultured Actinomycetota bacterium (assembly GCA_963795095.1). GTDB lineage: Bacteria > Actinomycetota > Actinomycetes > Propionibacteriales > Nocardioidaceae > Nocardioides. Next base: position 319,099 of record CAWCGM010000032.1, read on the forward strand.
CAGACGCTGCGGATGGAGCTCGACGAGCTCCGCAACCCGCAGCGGGTGGCGCAGGAGGCGCAGCAGATGGGCATGGTCATCCCGGCGGCGCCGGTGTTCCTCGACCTCAGGACCGGGAAGACGAGCGGTGTCCGCACGCCGTCGACTCCGGCGCACGCCATCCAGCTCCTGCCGCCGGCGCCGCCCAAGCCGGCGATCCTCGCCCCGCCGCCGACCGTCGTCGAGGTCCCCGCCGACACGACGACGGACACCACGACCGACACGACGACCGAGCCCCCGGCCGACACGCAGGCGAAGACGCAGGGGAACAAGAACAAGCAGGACCGGAAGAACCGCAACCGCTGACGGCGCGGGCGCGTCGATCCGCGTCGCGCCACACCTAGATTCACCGACAGCGGCCCTCGCACCTCGCGGCGGCCCCAGGAAATGAGGAGACCAGTGCCGAGCACCCGCGCACGTTCAGGCAAGCGCGGCGCCTCGCGCGGCGCCCCCCTGCTGCGACTGCGCATCGGGTTCGTCCTCATCGCGATCGTCCTCTCGTTCTTCGGCGCCCGGCTGGTGCAGCTGCAGGGCATCGACCCGCGGTCGTACGCCGCGATGGCCGCCGCGGAGGGCGCCGCCCGCCTGCCGCTGGAGGCCGAGCGCGGCGACATCCTCGACCGCAACGGCGTACCCCTCGCGGACTCGATCCGCGGCAAGATGGTGATCGCCGACCCGGTCCTGACCGCGGGCACGGCGCCCGACCTCGCCCGGCTGCTCTCGGACCGGCTGTCGATCGACTACTTCACGACCCTCACCGCACTGCGGGGCCGCAAGACCGGCAGCCGCTACGAGTACGTCGCCCGGCGGGTGCCGAGCACCCTGGCCGGCGACACCCTCGCGGCGCTCGAGGAGGCCGGCTTCGAGGGCATCACGCTCGAGGACGACCCGATCCGCGACTACCCGGCCGGCGACGTCGCGGCGAACCTGATCGGCTACATGGGCACCGACGAGCCGCTCGGCGGCTTCGAGCGCACCTTCGACAAGCAGCTCGCCGGCACCGACGGCCTGGCCACCTGGCAGTCCACGTCCGGCAAGGGCGTACGCATCCCGCTGCGGGAGAGCACGCTGAAGGAGCCGCAGGACGGCGCCCCGCTGCGCACCACGATCGACCGCGACCTCCAGTGGTTCACCCAGAAGGTGCTCGCGCAGGCCGTGCAGGGTACGCGCGCCGAGAGCGGCTCGGCCGTCGTCCTCGACACCCGCACCGGCGAGGTCCTCGCGCTGGCGGACGTCCCGACCTTCGACGCCAACAAGCCGACGGCTCCCGGGGTGGACAAGGAGGACCGCGGCTCGCGGGCGATGAGCGACACCTACGAGCCCGGCTCGGTGGAGAAGGTGCTCACGGTGTCCTCGCTCATCGACGCCGGCAAGGCCTTCCCGCGCCAGAAGTTCAAGGTCCCGCCCAACCTCGCCCGCCAGGACCGCGTCATCGGCGACTGGTTCGACCACGGCATGATCCGGCTGACGCTGGCCGGGATCATCGCCAAGTCGTCCAACATCGGCACCGTCCTGGCTGCGGACGCGTTCTCCCCGCCGCAGCTCGTGGCCTACCTGCAGCGCTTCGGCCTCGGCCAGAAGACCAACGTCGGGCGTCAGCGGCGAGACGCCGGGCATCCTCACGTCCGGGCGACGTGATGACCTCGCAGGACGAAGGACCGCGTCGCCTTCGGCCAGTCGCTGTCGGTGAACGTCCTCCAGATGGCGGCGGCCGTGAACACGATCGCCAACGAGGGCGTCCGCGTCTCGCCCAGCCTGATCTCCGGCACGGCCGTCACCGACGACGGCGTCACCGTGGGCACCGACACCACCACCCGCACCCGCGTCGTCAGCAAGCAGGCTGCGCGGGGCACCGCGAAGATGATGGAGAAGGTCGTCGACCCCGAGGACGGCGTCGCGCCGGCCGCCCAGGTGCCGGGCTACCTCGTCGCCGGCAAGACCGGCACGGCGCAGCGCGTCGACCCGGTGTGCGGCTGCTACGACGGCAGCACGTCCGTCTCCTTCGGCGGGTTCGCCCCGGCCGACGACGCCCGGTTCACCGTCTACGTCGTCGTCCACGCACCCCAGGGCGACGCGGGCGGCGGCTCGACGGCCGGCCCGGTCTTCTCCCGCATCATGGGCTACGTGCTCGGCCGCTACGGCGTCGAGCCCACCAACGGCAAGCCGTCGCGTCTCCCCGTCGAGTGGTGAGTCGATACGCTCGGTCGGTGCACCAGCCAGCTGATCCCGTGATCGCGACGCGCCCGCAGCAGGTGGCCGCGACGTCGCTCGCGGAGCTGGCCGACGGGCTCGCCGCGAGCACCGACCTCGAGCGGCACGGCGACCTCGACGTCGCCGTGACCGGCATCTCGCTGAGCACCGCGCGCATCCAGCCGGGTGACGTGTACGCCGCCCTCCCCGGCACCCGCGCCCACGGAGCCGACTTCGCCGTGCAGGCGCTGGAGGCGGGCGCCGTCGGCGTGCTCACCGACGCGGCCGGCCTCGACCGGCTGCCTCCGGGCACCCCGGCCGTCGTCGTGGCGGAGCCGCGCCGCGTCCTCGGTCGACTGGCCGCGGCGATCTACGGCGACCCGGCGCGCCGGATGCGGGTCATCGGGGTGACCGGGACCCAGGGCAAGACCACCACCACGCGGCTCCTCGAGCAGGGCCTCACCACCGCGGGCGTGCCTGCGGCCGTCGTCGGCACCGTCGGCACCCGCATCGCGGGCCAGGACGTCGAGACCGAGCTCACCACCCCCGAGGCGCCCGACCTCCACGGGCTCTTCGCGGTGATGGCGGAGCACGGCGTCGACACCTGCGCGATGGAGGTCTCGAGCCACGCCCTGGTCCTGGGCCGCGTCGACGGCGTGGTCTTCGACGTCGCGACCTTCCTCAACCTCGGCCGCGACCACCTCGACTTCCACCGCGGACGTCGACGACTACTTCGCCGCCAAGGCCAGCCTCTTCACCCCCGAGCGCGCTGCCATCGGCCTGACCAACGTCGACGACGAGTTCGGCCGCCGACTGCTCGACGTCGCGACGATCCCGATGTCGACGTACTCCACGCAGGGCGCCGACGCCGACTGGCGCGCCACCGACGTCGAGCTGTCGCCGACCGGTGCGACGTTCACGGTCCACGGGCCGGGCGTCGAGGTGCGGGCCGCGGTGCGGCTGCCCGGGGAGTTCAACGTCTCCAACGCACTGGCCGCCATCGCGTCCGCCACCCTGGCCGGGCTCGACCCGAAGCAGGTCGCCGACGGCATCGCGGGGGTCGACGGGGTGCCCGGGCGGCTCGAGCAGGTCTCGCGCGGTCAGGACTTCACCGTCGTCGTCGACTACGCCCACAAGCCCGATGCCCTCGAGGCGGTCCTCGCCACGTTGCGCCCGCTCACCGACGGCCGCGTCATCGTCGTGATCGGTGCCGGCGGCGACCGCGACACCCTCAAGCGGCCGGTGATGGGCGAGATCGGCGCGCGCCTGGCCGACGTGCTGGTCGTCACCGACGACAACCCGCGGACCGAGGACCCCGCCGCCATCCGCGCGGCCGTGCTCGACGGCACCCGCGGTGGCGCTGCCGAGGTGCTGGAGGTCGGCGACCGCCGCCTGGCGATCCGCGAGGCCGTACGCCGTGCACAGCCCGGCGACGTCGTGCTGATCGCCGGCAAGGGCCACGAGACCGGCCAGAAGGTCGGCTCGGTGGAGCACCCGTTCGACGACCGCGTCGTGGCGGCCGAGGAGATCCAGGCAGGTCGAGCGCGAGTGGGGCGGCCCGCGGATGATCGAGATGACGCTCGCCGAGATCGCCGACGTCGTCGACGGCGTCGCCCACGGCGAGGCGACCGTGACCGGCGGCGCCTTCATCGACACCCGGACCCCGGAGGCCGACGGCCTCTTCGTGGCGATCGCGGGGGAGCGGGTCGACGGCCACGACTTCGCCGCGGCGGCCGGCGCCGCCGGTGCGGTCGCGGCCCTGGGCACCCGGCCGACGGACCTGCCGACCGTCGTGGTGGCCGACGTGACCGCGGCGCTGGGCCGGCTGGCCCGCCACGTCGTCGACCGCCTGCCCGACACCCTCGTGCTGGCGATGACCGGCTCGCAGGGCAAGACCGGCACCAAGGACTACCTCGCCCACCTGCTCGCCGAGGACGGGCCGACGGTGGCGACCCGCGGCAACTTCAACAACGAGCTCGGGGTGCCGCTGACGGTCCTGCGGGCCACCGCCGACACCCGCTACCTCGTGGTCGAGATGGGCGCCCGCGGTGTCGGCCACATCGCCGAGCTCTGCGCGATCGCGCCGCCGCAGGTCGCCGCGGTCCTCAACGTCGGCACCGCCCACATCGGCGAGTTCGGCAGCCGCGAGGCGATCGCCCGCGCCAAGGGCGAGATCGTCGAGGCGCTCGGCGCCGACGGCACCGCGGTCCTCAACGCCGACGACGAGCTCGTGGCCGCGATGGCGTCGCGCACCAGCGCGACCGTCACGACCTTCGGTGCCCCGCCGGCCGACGTCGCCGTCAGCGACGTGACGGCCGACGAGCTCGGCCGCCAGTCGTTCGAGCTGGTCCACCGGGGCTCCGGTGCCACGGTCCACCTCGCCCAGGTCGGCGCGTTCCAGTGGCGCAACGCCGCAGCGGCCGCCGCGATGGCCCTGGCTGCCGGGCTCGACCTCGACACGGTCGCCGAGGCCCTGGCGGACGCCGTGTCGGCGAGCCACTGGCGGATGGAGCTCACCGAGCGCGCCGACGGCCTCGTCGTCCTCAACGACGCCTACAACGCGAACCCCGAGTCGGTCCGCGCCGCCCTCGACACGCTCGGCGGCATCGGTGCCGGCAGCGGTCGGCGTACGGTCGCGGTGCTCGGCGAGATGCTCGAGCTCGGCGAGGGGTCCGCCGCCGCGCACTCCGGCGTCGGGGCGTACGCCGCCGAGGTCGGCGTCGACGTCCTCGTGGCCGTCGGGCCGGGCGCGGCCGCCGTCGCGCAGGGGTTCGAGGCGCATCCCGCGGGGTCGGAGCCACCCGGTGTGGCCGTCACCACGGCGGGGCGTGCAGCGGCCGTCGACTGGCTGCGGCACAATGTCTCGGCTGCTGATGTCGTCCTGGTGAAGGCGTCACGGGGGGCCGCGCTGGAAGTGATCGCCGATGAGCTCCTCGTGTTCGAGGTGGAAGGGAGCAGCACCAGATGAGAGCCATCCTGTTCGGAGGCGGACTCTCGCTGCTGATCTCCCTCCTCGGCACGCGCTACGCGATCCGGTTCTTCACCCGGCAGGGCTTCGGCCAGCCGATCCGCGACGACGGCCCCACCACGCACCACGTGAAGCGCGGCACCCCGACGATGGGCGGCGCGGTCGTCGTGCTCGCGACGGTCGTCGGCTACTTCACGGCCAAGCTCATCACCGGCCAGGCCCCGACCGCGTCGGCCCTGCTGCTGATCTTCCTGCTCGTCGGCCTCGGCATCGTCGGCTTCCTCGACGACTTCCTCAAGGTGAGCCGGCAGCACAGCACCGGCCTGCGCAGCCGCGCCAAGATGATCGGGCAGACGGTCGTGGCGATCGTCTTCGGCGTCCTCGCGCTGTCGCCGGCGCTGGAGGACGACCGCGGCTGGCGCCCGGCGTCGGACCACATCTCGTTCATCCGCGACTACGAGCGCTTCGCCCTGCCCGCGGTGGTCGCGATGCTGCTGATCTGGTTCATCGTCACCGGCTTCAGCAACGCGGTGAACCTCGCCGACGGCCTCGACGGCCTCGCGACGGGGTCGAGCATCCTCATCTTCGGGGCGTACACGCTCGTCAACATCTGGCAGAACAGCCAGTCCTGCGCCCTCGAGGCCGGGCCCAAGTGCTACGAGGTGCGCGACCCGCTCGACCTCGCCGTCGTCGCCGCCGCGCTGACCGGTGCCTGCTTCGGCTTCCTCTGGTGGAACGCCTCGCCGGCCCAGATCATCCTCGGCGACACCGGCTCGCTGTCGCTGGGCGGCGCGATGGCGGGCTTCGCGATCATGACCCGCACCGAGCTGCTGCTCGTCATCATCGGCGGGCTGTTCGTGGTCATCACCCTCTCGGTGATGATCCAGGTCTCGGTCTTCAAGGTCAGCCGCGCGAGCGGGCTGTTCCGGAGCATCTTCAAGGTGCAGCCGGGCCACCGCGTGTTCCGGATGACCCCGCTGCACCACCACTTCGAGATGCTCGGCTGGGAGCAGGTCACCATCGTGATCCGCTTCTGGATCGTGACCGGCCTCGCCGTCGCCACCGGCCTCGGCATCTTCTACGCCGAGTGGGTCGCAGGAATTGGATAGGACTCACCCCACGACGCTCGCTCGCTCCTCCGCGAACGCCGCGGGGACCGATGACGATGTTCCTTCCTTGAACCGCACCAGCGACTGGTCGGGCGTCCGTGTCGTCGTCGCCGGCTTCGGCGTCTCCGGCTACGCCGCCGCCGACAACCTGCTCTTCCTCGGCGCGCAGGTGACGGCGCTCGACGAGGCGACCAGCGAGGCGAAGGCGGAGCAGGCCGAGCTCCTCGAGACCCTCGGCGCGACCGTCCGGCTCGAGGCGGGCGCCACCGCCGTGCTGCCGGACGACACCGACCTCGTCGTCACCTCGCCCGGGTGGAAGCCGACCGCGCCGCTGCTCGCCCAGGCGGTCGAGCGCGGCATCCCCGTGTGGGGCGAGGTCGAGCTCGCCTGGCGGCTGCGCGACCCCGACAGCGCCGCCCCGTGGCTGGCGGTGACCGGCACCAACGGCAAGACCACGACCGTCCAGATGCTCCAGTCGATCCTGCTCGCCGCCGGGCTGCGGGCCGCCGCGGTCGGCAACGTCGGCCTGCCGATCGTCGAGGCGGTGATGGACCCCGAGCCCTACGACGTGCTGGCCGTCGAGCTCTCCAGCTTCCAGCTCCACTACACGCACTCGATGTCCGCCGAGGCGGCCGCGGTGCTCAACATCGCCGAGGACCACCTCGACTGGTACGACGGCGCGGACGGCATGCGTGACTACGCCGCCGACAAGGCGAGGATCTTCGAGCGCGTGCAGCGCGCGTGCGTCTACAACCTGGCCGACGCCGCCACCGAGGAGATGGTGCGCGAGGCCGACGTGCTCGACGGCGCCCGCGCCGTCGGGTTCACCCTCGGCACCCCGTCGAGCGGCGACGTCGGCATCGTCGAGGACCTGCTCGTGGACCGGGCGTTCATCGAGGACCGTGCCACCAGCGCCGCCGAGCTCTGCACCCTCGACGAGCTCGCCTCGCAGGCGCCGCACTTCGTCGCCAACGCGCTCGCCGCAGCTGCCCTGGCCCGCGCCCACGGCGTGAGCCAGCAGGCCGTGCGCGACGGGCTGCGCGCCTTCCGTCCCGACGGCCACCGCATCGCGCTCGTCGCCGAGCACGACGGGGTGACCTGGGTCGACGACTCCAAGGCCACGAACCCGCATGCCGCCCAGTCCTCGCTCGGTGCGTACGAGTCCGTCGTCTGGGTCGCGGGCGGACTCGCCAAGGGCGCCCGCTTCGACGACCTCGTCGTCGCCGCCCGCGAGCGGCTGCGCGGCGTCGTGCTGCTCGGCCGGGACCGCCAGGTCGTCGCCGACGCACTTTCGCGACACGCGCCCGATGTGCCCGTCATCGATGTGGGCGCCGACGAGACTGGGGACCCGATGGAGCGGGTGGTCGACGCTGCTGCCGGACTCGCCAGGTCCGGCGACACGGTGCTGCTGGCACCGGGCTGCGCCTCCATGGACATGTTCAGCAACTACGCCCACCGCGGCGACGAGTTCGCAGACGCCGTACGCCGCAGGATCGCCCGCACCACAGACGACTGAGCCGACCGACAGCCACCTACTTCCGAGGGGAGCGCGAGCAGTGACCACCGCGAACCCCGAGGACGTCGCCACTCCGGCGATCACCACGGCGAAGCAGCCGCTCGGCTCGGGCATCGCGGCCGGCTGGCGCTCGGTGCGCGAGGCGCTCGACAAGCCGCTCGCGTCCTACTACCTGCTGCTGGGCTCGTCGGCGCTGCTGCTCACCATCGGCGTGATCATGGTCCTGAGCGCGTCGAGCGTGCGTTCCTACGTGATCTACGACGACTCCTACGCGGTGGTGAAGCGCCAGCTGATGTGGGTCGCCCTCGGCCTGCCGGCCGCCTGGGTGGCCTCGCGACTGCCGGTGCGCCACATCCGCCGGCTGGCCTACCCCGGCTTCATCGTGGCCCTCGTCCTGCTCGGCCTCGTCGCGCAGTTCGGCGTCCTCATCAACGGCAACAAGAACTGGCTGGCCCTCGGACCGGTCAACATCCAGCCCGCCGAGATCGCCAAGCTCGCGATCGTGATCTGGGCCGCCAACATCTATGCCCACAAGGAGCGCCGGCTCACCGACCTCCACCACCTGCTGGTGCCCGTCGTGCCCGGCCTGCTGGCGGTCATCGGGCTCGTCCTCGTCGGTCGCGACCTCGGCACGGCGATGGTGCTCGGCATCATCATGCTCGGGATGCTGTGGGTGGTCGGCGCCCCGATGCGGCTCTTCGCCCTGAGCATCTCGGTCCTCGCGGTCGCCGCGACCGCGCTCGCGGCGATGGACCCCGAGCGGCTCAACCGCATCACCCACTTCACCGACCCGTTCAAGGACTACACCGACGCCGGCTGGCAGCCCGCCCACGGGCTCTACGCGCTGTCGAGCGGCGGCTGGTTCGGCCAGGGCATCGGCGCCTCCACCCAGAAGTGGGGCGACCTGCCCGAGGCGCACACCGACTTCATCTTCGCGGTGCTGGGGGAGGAGCTCGGCCTCGTCGGCACGCTGCTGGTGGTCACCCTCTTCTTCACCATCGCCTACGCCGCGATCCGGGTGGCGCTCAGCACCCAGGACCCGTTCGTCCGCTACGCCACCTTCGGCGTCGTGGTCTGGCTGCTCGGCCAGATGATGATCAACGTCGGCATGGTCCTCGCGGTCCTGCCCGTGATCGGCATCCCGCTGCCGATCGTGTCCTACGGCGGTTCGGCGCTCCTGCCCTCGCTGGTGGCGCTCGGCATGGTCATCGGGTTCGCCCGTCGCGAGCCGGAGGCGGCGGCCGCCCTGGCCGCACGCCGTCGCAACCGCTCCGCCGGTCTCTCCGCCGCCACGCGCCACTAAACTCCACCCGATGCGCGTTCTCCTCGCCGGTGGCGGTTCCGCCGGCCACACCTCGCCCCTGCTCGCCACGGCCGACGCCCTGCGACGGCTCGACCCCGCGACCGAGATCACCTGCCTCGGCACGCGTGAGGGCCTCGAGGCGCGGCTCGTCCCGGAGGCGGGCCTGCCGCTGGAGTTCGTCCCCCGCGTGCCGCTGCCGCGACGCCCCGGCCCCGACCTGCTGCGGACGCCGACCCGGTTGCGCGCCGCCCGCGCCGCCGCCCTCGAGGTGGTGGACCGGGTGCGCCCCGACGTGGTCGTCGGCTTCGGCGGCTACGTCTCGGTCCCGGCCTACCTCGCCGCCCGCAAGCGCGGGGTCCCGATCGTGGTCCACGAGGGCAACGCGATCCCCGGCATCGCCAACAAGCTCGGCGTCCGGATGACCCGCCACGTCGCGACCAGCTTCCCCGCCACCGACCTGCCCCACGCGGTGTGCACCGGGCTCCCGATCCGCCGGATGGTCTCCACGATGGACCGCGCCGCCCTCCGCGACGAGGCGCTGGCGTCGTTCGGGCTGCGCGCCGACCTGCCGGTGCTGATGGTGACCGGCGGGTCGCAGGGCGCGGCCCGGATCAACGGCGCCGTCTCCGGGGCAGCCGCCGACCTCGCCGCCGCCGGGGTGCAGGTCCTGCACATCGTCGGACCGAAGCACGAGCTCACCGTCGACTCCGGCGACGTGCCCTACGTCGTCGTGCCCTACGTCGACCGGATGGACCTCGCCTACGCCGCCGCCGATGCCGTGCTGTGCCGCGCGGGGAGCAACACCGTCACCGAGGTGTCCGGCGTCGGCCTGCCCGCGATCTACGTCCCCCTCCCGATCGGCAACGGCGAGCAGGCGCTCAACGCGCGCCCGGTCGTCGACGCCGGCGGTGGGCTGCTGGTCGCCGATGCCGCGCTGACGCCCGAGTGGGTGGCGGCGAGCGTCCCCGGCCTGCTCACCGACCGGGACCGCCTCGCCGCGATGGGCGCGGCGGCGCGGGGCGTGATCCCGCTCGACGCCGACGACAAGCTCGCGCGGATGATCGTCGACGCCGCGGGGACCTCGTCGTGAAGATCCCGGTCCCCGACGAGATCCTCCCGGCCGCCGACCTCGGCCGGGTCCACTGCGTCGGCATCGGCGGCGCCGGCATCTCCGCCATCGCCCGCATCATGGCCCGCCGCGGCATCACCGTCACCGGCAGCGACGACCACGACACCCCGTTCCTCCCGTCGCTGCGCGAGCTCGGCGTCACCTGCCACCTCGGCTACGACGCCGCCCACGTGGGCGATGCCGACACCCTCGTCGTCACCACGGCGGCCCGCGACGACAACCCCGAGGTCCTCGAGGCGCGGCGCCGCGGCCTGCGCATCCTGCCGCGCTCGGCCGGGCTCGCGTCGGTGATGGCGGGCTCCCGGGTGCTGGCGGTGGCCGGCACGCACGGCAAGACGACGACCACGGGTCTGCTCACCTCCGCGCTGCTCGCCGCCGGCACCGATCCGTCGTACGCCGTGGGCGGGGTGCTCACCGCGACCGGACGCAACGCCGATGCGGGCAGCGACGACCTCTTCGTCGCCGAGGCCGACGAGAGCGACGGCGCCTTCCTCCACTACCGGCCCCACGCGGCGATCGTCACCAACGTCGAGGCCGACCACCTCGACAACTGGGGCACCGAGGAGGCCTACCACCGCGCCTTCGACGACTTCGCCGACACGATCGACCCCTGCGGCTTCCTGGTCTGCGTGCTCGACGACCCCGGCGCCGCCGAGCTGGCGCGCACGGCCCGCGCGCAGGGGCTCGACGTGGTGACGGTGGGGGAGTCGGCCGACGCCGACCTCCGCATCCACGACCTCGCGCTCGACGGCTCCACCTCGACCTGCCGGATCTCCCGCGCCGGGACCGACCTCGGCGAGCTGACGCTGCGGATCCCCGGGCGCCACTACGTCCTCGACGCCGTCGCGGCGCTCGCCATGGGCCTGCAGCTCGACCTGCCCTTCGCCGCCCTCGCCGAGGGCCTCGGCGGCTTCACCGGCACCGGCCGCCGGATGGAGCTCAAGGGCGAGGCGGCGGGCATCCGCGTCTACGACTCCTACGCCCACCACCCCGTCGAGATCAGCGGCGACCTCGAGGCCGCCCGCGCGCTCGCCGGCGACGGCCGTGTCGTCGCCGCCTTCCAGCCGCACCTCGTCTCGCGCACCCGGATCTTCGGCGAGGCGATGGGCGTCGCCCTGGGCGCGGCCGACGAGGTCGTCGTGCTCGACGTCTACGTCGCCCGGGAGGACCCGGACCCCGACGTGACCGGCCACCTCGTCGCGAGCGCCGTACCGCTCCCGGCGGAGCACGTCACCTACGTCGACGGCCTGGGCGCCGCGGCGCAGGTGCTCGCCGAGCGCGCGCGACCCGGCGACCTCGTCATCACCCTCGGCGCCGGCGACATCACCACGGTCGGTCCCCAGGTGCTCGACCTGCTCGCGCCGGGCGGTGCGTGAGTGGACCGCGAGGACCGCGCCGAACGGCGCACCCGCCGCCGCTTCGCGCGCCGGCAGTGGGCGCGCCGCTGGCTGTCGCTGCGCTACGTGCTGGTCGTGCTCGTCGTCGTGGCACTCGTCGGTACGTCGATCTGGCTGGTGTTCTTCTCGGCGACCCTCCAGGTCAAGCGGGTGGAGGTCGTCGGCAACGAGCTGCTCAGCGACGGCCGGGTCCGTGAGATGGCCGACGTCCCGCTCGGCGAGCAGCTCGCCCTCGTCGACCTCGAGCGGGCCGATGCGCGGGTCGGTGCGCTCGCCGACGTGAAGTCGGTCGACGTCACCCGCACGTGGCCCGACGGCGTACGCATCACGGTCGTCGAGCGCACGGCCGTCGCCGTGGTCGAGCTGGGCGGCCGGCTGCGCGGCCTGGACGCCGACGGCGTGGTGTTCCGCGAGTACAAGGCGGTCCCGAAGGGGATGCCGCGCGTCCAGGCCGGCAGCGCCGGCCGGCACCGACGCGCTCAAGGAGGCCGCGACCGTCGTCGCGGCGCTGCCGCAGGACCTGGCGAGCCGGGTCGACCACGTCGCGGTCGAGACCGTCGACCAGATCACGCTGGTGCTGCGCGACGAGCGCGAGGTGCTGTGGGGGAGTGCGGAGGAGTCCGAGCTCAAGGCCGAGGTCACCGACAAGCTGCTCGCCGCGCAGAAGGCGCCGTTCTACGACGTCAGCGTCCCCGGCAACCCGACCTACCGCACCACTCCCTGACGTCCGCCCTGTCGCCCCGGGCGGTGCGTGAGGCGGATTCGGTGCGCGAAATTCCGCCACACGCACCGCCGTGGGCGTGTCCGCCACCGATGCGCGGCGCTACGCTGCCTAATGTCTCTCGAAAGGCGAGGTTGACATAACTATAACCCTCAGGCTGACGGTTAAGGTTCCGCCGCTCCGAGGGTGGGCACCAGATCTCGTTCCTTCCCCAGAGACTCGATCAGCAGCAGTCCCAGACCTCCATACGTGCAGACACCTCAAGGAAGGCCCCGTGCCGTGGCAGCAGCGCAGAACTACCTGGCGATCATCAAGGTCGTGGGCATCGGCGGTGGTGGCGTCAACGCCGTCAACCGGATGATCGAGGTCGGCCTCAAGGGCGTCGAGTTCATCGCGATCAACACCGACGCCCAGGCACTCCTCATGAGCGACGCCGACGTCAAGCTCGACATCGGGCGCGAGCTCACCCGCGGTCTCGGCGCCGGCGCCAACCCCGAGGTGGGCGCGAAGGCCGCCGAGGACCACGCCGACGAGATCGAAGAGGTCATCAAGGGCGCCGACATGGTGTTCGTGACGGCCGGCGAGGGCGGCGGCACCGGCACCGGTGGCGCGCCCGTCGTGGCCCGCATCGCCCGCTCGCTGGGCGCCCTGACCATCGGTGTCGTGACCCGGCCGTTCGCCTTCGAGGGCCGTCGTCGCGCCAACTCCGCGGAGGAGGGCATCAGCCAGCTCCGCGAGGAGGTCGACACCCTCATCGTCATCCCCAACGACCGGCTCCTGTCGATCACCGACCGCAGCGTCTCGATCCTCGACGCCTTCAAGCAGGCCGACCAGGTGCTGCTCCAGGGTGTCTCGGGCATCACCGACCTGATCACCACCCCCGGCCTGATCAACCTCGACTTCGCCGACGTGAAGTCGGTCATGGCCAACGCCGGCTCCGCCCTCATGGGCATCGGCTCGGCCCGTGGCGAGGACCGTGCCGTGGCCGCGGCCGAGATGGCGGTCTCGAGCCCGCTGCTCGAGGCGAGCATCGAGGGTGCGCACGGCGTGCTGCTCTCGATCGCCGGTGGCTCCGACCTCGGTCTCTTCGAGATCAACGAGGCCGCCGCGCTGGTGTCGCAGGCCGCGCACGCCGAGGCCAACATCATCTTCGGCGCCACGATCGACGACGCCCTGGGTGACGAGGTCCGCGTGACCGTCATCGCCGCCGGCTTCGACGGCGGGATGCCCAAGCGCCGCTCCGACGGCAACGTGCTCCAGCGCACCCAGCCCGCGCAGACCCAGGAGCAGACCCGCGCCGCCGCCCAGCAGATCGCGACGAAGGCGGCGAGCCCCGCGCCGTCCCGGAACGACGGTGCTCCCGCCCCGACCACGTTCGCGCCGTCGTCGCCGTCCGCCGAGGCTCCCGCTCCGGCGGCCCAGCCCCGTCCGGCGCGGCAGGTCCAGTTCGACGACGACGAGCTCGACGTCCCGGACTTCCTGAAGTGAGCCCGTGACGCTGCTGCGCCACCACGATCAGGCGACGGCGACCTCGTCGTGAGGTTGCCTTCACCGACGCCGTTGCCGCTCAGCCTCGCCGACGTCGCCGCGGCCCGGACCACCGGTCCTCGCGGAGGTGCCGTCGGCGACCGGCCGTACGCCTGGGCTGATGCACCAGGTGCACGGCGCCGACGTGCACGTGGTCGGCGACGGCGAGACCCCGGACGTCCCGGACCTCGAGGTGGACGCTCTGGCCACCTCGCAGGCGCGACGTCGCCCTGCTGGCGCGCGCGGCGGACTGCGTCCCCGTGCTGCTCGCCGATCCCGCGACCGGGGGATCGCTGCGGTGCACGCGGGCCGGCCCGGCCTCGCGCTCGCCGTCGTCCCGGCGGCGGTCGACCGGCTGCGGCCCTCGGCGCCACCGACGTGACCGCGTGGGTCGGCCCGCACGTCTGCGGTCGTGCTACGAGGTGCCGGAGCGAGATGCAGGACGAGGTCGCCGCGCTGGTGCCCGAGTCCCGCTCGACGACGTCGTGGGGGACGCCCGCCCTCGACCTCGGCGCGGGCGTACGCGCCCAGCTCGCCGCGGCCGGCGTCGAGGACGTCCGGGTCGTGGCGACGCCTGCACGCGCGAGGACGCCCGCTGGCCGTCCTACCGCCGCGACGGCGACGCCGCCACTCCGCTTCGCCGGCGTCGTCTGGAGGCACTCGTGACCCGCGCCGCGACGAGCTCGCCACCAACCTCGAGGCCGTACGCCGTCGCATCGCAGCCGCCTGCGACGACGCGGGGCGGCCCGACGACGTCCGGCTCGTCGTCGTCACCAAGTTCTTCCCCGCCTCCGACGTGCGGCTCCTCGCCGACCTCGGCGTCACCGACGTCGGGGAGAACCGCCACCAGGAGGCCGAGGCCAAGGCCGCCGAGTGCGCCGACCTCGGGCTGCGGTGGCACTTCATCGGCGGGCTCCAGTCCAACAAGGCCTCCGCCGTGGCGTCGTACGCCGACGTGGTCGAGTCGGTCGACCGCGCCAAGCTGGTCGGCGGCCTGTCCCGCGGCGCGCACTCGCGCGGGCACGACGTCGACGTGCTGCTCCAGGTCAGCCTCGACCCGCCCGGGTCCGACGGCCGGTCCGGCGCCGACCCCGCCGACCTCGACGCGCTCGCCCGAGCGGTCGACGAGGCCGGGATGCTCCGGCTGCGCGGGCTGATGGCCGTCGCGCCCCTCGGCGAGGAGCCCGACGAGGCCTTCGCGCGGCTCGCGACGATCCATGCCGACCTCCTGTCCCGGCACCCCGACGCGACCGTGCTGTCGGCGGGGATGAGCGGCGACCTCGAGGCGGCGATCCGGCACGGCGCGACACACGTGCGTGTCGGGTCCGCGGTCCTCGGTCCGAGGCCTCAGGTCCAGTAATGTCGACAACGTCTCACCTGGCGTCCGACCACGGATGCCCTGTCTAGCGGAGGACCACATTCATGAGCGGCGCGATGAGGAAGATCGGCGAGTACCTCGGCCTGCTCGAGGACACCGGCCACTACGACGAGTACGACGGCGACACGGAGACCTCGACCCACGACGCCGTCGACCAGCGTCCGGTCGCGCGCGACCGACGCCCTGCCCCTGTGTCCGACCTCGCCGAGCGCCGTCGTCCGGCCTCGGTCCAGACAGGAGTCGTGGCCGAGTTGAGCCGCATCACCACCCTGCACCCCCGCAACTACAACGAGGCCCGTCTCGTCGGTGAGAACTACCGCGACGGCACGCCCGTGATCATGAACCTCAGCGAGATGGACGACAACGACGCCAAGCGCCTCGTCGACTTCGCCGCCGGCCTGATCTTCGCGACCCGTGGGACGATCGAGCGGGTGACCAACAAGGTCTTCCTGCTCTCCCCGCCCAACGTCGCGGTGTCCGCCGAGGACAAGGAGCGGATCGCCGAGGACGGGTTCTTCAACCAGAGCTGAGGCAGTCTTTCCCCGTGTTCTACTTCGGCCTGACCCTCTACTACATCCTGTTCCTGTTCATCGCGCTGCTCTGGATCCGGTTCATCGTGGACTGGGTCCAGGTGTTCGCGCGTCGGTGGGAGCCGCACGGACCGCTGCTCGTGGCGCTCGAGGGTGTCTACTCCGCGACCGACCCGCCGATCGTGGCGCTGCGCCGCGTCATCCCGCCGCTGCGCATCGGCTCGGTCGCCCTCGACCTGAGCTTCCTGCTGGTGATGGTGGCAGCATGGTTGCTGCTCAACGTGGTCCGCACCGTCTTCCTGTGAACCGACGGGTGAGGCGTCGTACGACGTCCGCCCGAGAACCTGCCGAAACACCCGCCACACGGGTCACTGTGCTGGGTGAGCCGGCGGGCGCTATTGTCTCTGACAGCCAGAGCCACCGTGATATCGAAGAAAGTTTGGTGACGTCATGCCGCTGACGCCTGAGGACGTGAGCAACAAGCGCTTTACGCCTGTCCGGCTCCGCGAGGGCTACGACATGGGCGAGGTGGACCAGTTCCTCGACGAGGTCGAGGCCGAGCTCGCGCGGCTCACCAAGGACAACGACGACCTGCGGTCGAAGCTGTCCGCGGCCCAGTCCGGCGGTGGCTCCTCGGCGCCCGCGCCGATGTCGTTCGCCGCTCCCGAGCCGGAGCCCGAGCCGGAGCCCGAGCCGGAGCCCGAGCCGGAGCCGGAGCCCGTCGCAGTGGCGGCGCCGGTCGCTGCCGAGCCGCCCGTGCGCAACATCGCGGACGCGTCCAACGCCGCGGCCCGCCTGCTCGAGATCGCCACGCGCAACGCGGACGAGCTCGTCGAGGAGGCCAAGAACGAGGCCGACAAGATCGTCGGTGCCGCCCGCACCAAGGCCGAGCGCCTCGAGGGTGAGTCCAAGTCCAAGGCCGACCGCATGGAGGCGGACGCCCGCCAGCGCTCGCAGATGCTCGACTCCGAGACCGCCGAGCGCCGCCAGCAGATGTTCGGCGACCTGGAGAAGGAGCGCGACAAGCTCAACGGCGACGTGGAGACGCTCCGCCAGTTCGAGCGGGAGTACCGCTCGCGCCTCAAGACCTACTTCACCCAGCAGCTGGAGGCCCTCTCGACGGGCAGCGACAGCCAGGCTCCGGTGGACGGCGGTCAGGGCCCCAAGCGCCTGCGCTCGGTCCTGGGTGACGACGAGGGCTGAGCCACTCGCAGCACCTGCACCACCACGCTCGACACGAGACGGTCACCCATCCGGGTGGCCGTTCTCGCATTTCGGCGAGCCAAGGTTGGCCTGCCCCGTGGCAGCGGATACCCTCCCTGCGACCGTGTGGTTCGAGCCACACCCAGAGCTGCGGAGGCCCTCGGACATGGCTGGCACCACGCGTAAGTCCCTCGCCGGCTCTGCCGCGGCCGCCGCCAAGCGGGTGATCGGCCGGAAGTCGGCCGCGAAGAAGGCCGCCCCCGCCGAGAAGGCGCCCGCGAAGAAGGCTCCGGCCAAGAAGGCTCCGGCGAAGAAGGCGGCGCCGGCAGCGAAGGCGCCCGGCCAAGAAGGCTCCGGCGAAGAAGGCGCCCGCGAAGAAGGCGGCTCCGGCCAAGAAGGCTCCCGCGAAGAAGGCGCTCCGGCGAAGAAGGCGCCCGCGAAGAAGGCTCCGGCCAAGAAGGCTCCCGCGAAGAAGGCTGCCGGCCACGAAGGCGCCCGGCGAAGAAGGCCGCCCCGGCCGCGAAGGCTCCGGCGAAGAAGGCCGCCCCGGCCGCGAAGACCCCGGCGAAGAAGACCGCCCCGGCCAAGAAGACCCCCGCCAAGAAGACCCCCGCCGCCCAGGCCCCGGCCAAGAAGACCCCGGCCACCACGACCGCTCCCGCGAAGAAGGCAACCTCCGTGACGAATTCGGCACCCGCGAAGAAGGCAGCACCCCGCAAGGCGACCCCGGCCAAGCTCGTCGTGCTCGAGGGCGAGGACGCCTGGACCCGCAGCGAGCTCAACGAGGTCGTCAAGGAGCTCAACGGAGCACCGTGAGCGCCTCACGGTCTCCATCGGCCAGGCCGAGGAGGAGCTGGCCCGGCTGATGCGCGACGCCGGCGACGGCGCCGGTCACGACCAGGCCGACGTCGGCGCGACGAGCTTCGAGCGTGACCACGAGCTCACCGTGCTGGCCCGCGAGCGCGAGACGCTCGACCAGCTCGACCGGGCCCTGGCCCACATCGACGACGGCACCTACGGCGTCTGTGACTCCTGCGGCAACCCCATCGGCAAGAATCGGTTGATGGCGGTGCCGCATGCCACACTGTGCATGTCATGCAAGCAGCGCGAGGAGCGTCGCTGAACCCCAGCGACACGGCCGTTGACGGCCCGTCCCAGCGGCGCCTCGACGCACGGTGGGTGTTCGCGGCGATCGCCGTGGTGGCCTACGCCGCCGACCTCGGCTCGAAGCAGTGGGCACTGTCCGCGCTGGTCGACGGTGACAAGCCGCTGGTCGGTGACTGGTTCACCCTCCACCTGACCTTCAACCCGGGTGCGGCGTTCAGCACCGGCACCGACTTCACCATCGTCTTCACCGGCCTGGCCATGGTCGCGGTCGTCGTGGTCCTGTGGCTGAGCCGCCGCATCCGCAGCACCGGCTGGGCGCTGGCGCTCGGCCTGCTCCTCGGCGGCGTCTCGGGCAACCTCACCGACCGGTTGGTGCGCGACCCCGAGCCGTTCCACGGCCACGTCGTCGACTTCCTCATGCTGCCGAACTGGCCGGTCTTCAACATCGCCGACATCTGCATCAACGTCGCGGCGGGCCTGATCATCCTGCAGACCTTCCGGGGTGTGGCGCTCGACGGGAGCCGCGACGCGGACGACTCCGACGCCGATCCGACGCCGACTCCGACTCCGACGCGACCCGGGCATGAGGGTCCACCGATGACGTCGCACACCGACCAGCGCACGGTCTTCGTCCCCGACGGTCTCTCCGGGGAGCGCGTGGACGCCGCGATGGCGCGGATGTTCGGCTTCTCGCGCACCAAGGCGGCCGACCTGATCTCGCAGGGCCTCGTGCAGGTCGACGGCGCGTCGGTCGGCAAGAGCGACCGGGTCCACGGAGGCTCGATGCTCGACGTGACCATCCCTGCCGAGCGCGACCCGCTCGAGGTGAAGGCGGAGATCGTCGAGGGGATCCGGATCGTCCACGACGACGACGCCATCGTGGTGATCGACAAGCCCGTGGGCGTCGCCGTGCACCCGTCGCCGGGCTGGAAGGGCCCGACCGTCGTCGGTCACCTCGCCGGTGCGGGCTACCGGATCTCGACCTCCGGCGCGAAGGAGCGCGAGGGCATCGTCCAGCGCCTCGACGTCGGCACGTCCGGCGTCATGGTCATCGCGAAGTCCGAGCACGCCTACTCGGTGCTGAAGAACGCCTTCCGGCACCGCACGGTCGACAAGACCTACCACGCACTCGTGCAGGGCCACCCCGACCCGCTCGCCGGCACGGTCGACGCGCCCATCGGTCGCCACCCCGCCCACGACTACAAGTTCGCCGTGATGGCCGACGGCCGCCACAGCATCACCCACTACGAGACCCTCGAGGCCCACCGCTTCGCCAGCCTGCTCGAGATCCACCTCGAGACCGGCCGCACCCACCAGATCCGGGTGCACATGAGCGCCCTCAAGCACCCGTGCGTCGGCGACCTGACCTACGGCGCCGACCCGACGCTCGCCACGCGCGTCGGCCTCCGGCGCCAGTGGCTGCACGCCATGCGCCTCGGCTTCGAGCACCCCGAGTCGGGTGACTACGTCACCTACGAGTCCACCTACCCCGACGACCTCGCCCATGCGCTCGATGTCATCCGAGATGAACACTGACGACCTGTCGCTGCGACCGGCCACTCCTGCCGACCTGACCGCGATCGCCGAGGTCCACCTCGCAGCACGGCACGGCGCGGGTGCCGCGTTCCCGCCGCCCGTCCACGCCGACGAGGAGGCCTACGCCTGGGTCGCGAGCTGGGACCTGTCGTCGTACGACGTCTGGGTGGCCGCCGACGGCGACCGGGTCGCCGGCTACGCCCGGTCCACGACGACGTGGCTCGACGACCTCTACGTGCGCCCCGAGCACCAGGGACGCGGGGTGGGGGCCGCGCTCTTCGACGTGGTGACGTCGCTCCGGCCGGACGGCTTCTGCCTCTGGGTCTTCGAGTCCAACACGCCGGCCCGCGCGTTCTACCGGAGCCGCGGCTGCGTCGAGCTCGAGCGCACCGACGGGACGGGCAACGAGGAGAAGGCCCCGGACATCCGCGTGGCCTGGCCCGGACCCGACCCCGTGGCCTTCCTGCGCGGGCTGATCGACGAGACCGACCTGGTGCTCGGCGACGTGCTCGCGCGGCGTACGGCACTCACCCGAGCGGTGCAGTCGGTGAAGCCGTCGGGGGAGCGCGACGCCGACCGCGAGGCCGAGATCGCCCGACGCGTGGCGGCGGTCGCGCCCGAGCTCGGCGAGGAGCGGGTCGCGCGCATCGTCGACGTGATCATCACCGAGTCCCTGGCCGCGTCGGCCGACACCGCTTCCTGATGCTCCCCGGTCCCGGCGAGCTGCTGCACTTCAGCGAGGACCCGTCGATCCGCTCGTTCGTGCCCCACGTGGCCGCCACCGCCCAGCAGCCGGAGGCCTACGTCTGGACCGTCGACGCGCTCAACAGCCCCTGCTACTGGTTCCCCCGGCAGTGCCCGCGGGTGTGCTCGTGGGGAGACGAGCCGCGGGTGCACGCGATCGAGGAGCGGTGGCTGTCGACGATGCGCGAGACCCGGCTCTGGGCCTACCGGTTCGACGCGCGCGACTTCGAGCCGTTCGGCGACCGGCCCCACGCCCACGTGGCGACCACCCCGGTCGAGCCGCTCGGCCCGCCGGTCGCGGTCGGCGACCTGGTGGCGCTGCACGAGCAGCACGGCATCGAGCTGCGCGTGCTGCCCGAGCTGGAGCCCCACTTCACCGAGGTGCGCGAGCGCGGCCTGGAGTTCTCCGGCATCCGGATGGGCAACGCCGGCATCGGCCCGGACGGCCCCTTCCCGACCCGTCGCTGAGCCGGACGGGCAGGATGGCCCGATGCTGCTCTACGACGACGTGATCGAGGAGTACCGCGACTTCGCCACCTACGCCTCCGGCGACTCGCCGTGCTTCGAGGCCTGGGCGCTCGGGGTCGCCGAGGACGCCGAGGTGCTGGCCTGGCTCGACACGCTGCCGCCGATCAAGCGCCAGCCCAACCTGGTCTTCGCGGCGGCCCGCTGGCACGGCGCACCCGCGCCCGGGTCGTACGCCGGTCTCCGCAGCGTGCTGCTCGAGCAGGAGCCGGAGGTGCGGGCGACCGTGATGTCCCGGGCGACCCAGACCAACGAGGTGGGCCGGCTGGCCACCCTCGTCCCGGTCCTCGCCCTCGTCGACGGGCCGCTGGCGCTCATCGAGGTGGGGGCGAGCGCCGGGCTGTGCCTCTACCCGGACCGCTACGACTACGCCTGGCCGCCGGTGGGCGAGCTGCGGGGGAGCGGCGGCCCCACGCTGAGCGCGACGGCGACCGGGCCGCTGCCCGTGCCCGCGCGACACCCCGAGGTCGCCTGGCGCGGTGGCGTCGACCTCAACCCCCTCGACGTGGCCGACGCCGACGCGATGCGGTGGCTGGAGAACCTGGTCTGGCCCGAGCAGGACGAGCGTCGCGAGCGCCTGCGCACGGCGGTGGAGGTCGCCCGCCGCGAGCCGCCGTCGCTGCGACGCGGCGACCTCTTCGACCACCTGCCCGCCCTGCTCGACGAGGCCGCGCCGCACGGCACGCCGGTGGTGTTCCACTCGGCGGTCATCGCCTACCTCGAGGAGCCCGACCGGCGCCGGTTCCACGCCCTGATGACCGGCCTGGTCGCCGACGGACGCTGCCGGTGGATCAGCAACGAGGGACGCCGCGTCCTGCCCGACGTCACCGGCGACGCGGAGGTCCCGTCAGGACGGTTCGTGACCGCCCTCGACGGCGTCCCCGTGGCCTGGAGCCACGGCCACGGGCACGCCCTCGACTGGCAGTGAGGGGGCGCTGCTGGGAGGCGGACGGGGAGGCGACGGGGAGGCGAAAGGCGGCGAGTGTCTTGTCGGTGGGGCCGTGCACACTGACGTAGGCTGACTGCTCTTCCCCCTCTCCGACCGCACGACCGGACCGACGCGTCGAGCAGTCAGCAGTCCCGCCAGTCATGGCACCGTCAGCGACCCCGAAAGGTGCGGAAGTCTCCTCCATGTCGGCCGTTGCCCCTGACAGCTTCGTGCACCTGCACGTCCACACCGAGTACTCCATGCTCGACGGCGCCTCGCTGCTCGACGGCCTCTTCACCCGCACCAGCGAGCTCGGCATGCCGGCGATCGCGATGACCGACCACGGCAACCTCCACGGCGCCTACGACTTCTACAGCAAGGCCAAGAAGCACGGCGTCAAGCCGATCATCGGCATCGAGGCCTACATCACCCCCGGCACGCAGCGCGGCGAGCGCCGCCGGGTGCGGTGGGGGCAGGGCGACCTCGCCGAGGAGGGCGGCAACGACGTCGCGGGCGGCGGGGCCTACACCCACATGACGATGTGGGCCGAGAGCACCGAGGGCATGCGCAACCTGTTCCGGCTCTCGTCGCGCTCGAGCATGGAGGGCTACTTCTACAAGCCCCGCATGGACAAGGAGATCCTCGCCGAGCACAGCGAGGGCCTGATCGTCAGCACGGGCTGCCCCAGCGGCGCGATCCAGACGCGCCTGCGGCTCGGCCAGTACGACGAGGCGGTCCGCGAGGCCGGCGAGCTGCAGGACATGTTCGGCCGCGACAGCGTCTTCCTCGAGCTGATGGACCACGGGATCGACATCGAGAAGCGGGTCCGCGACGACCTGCTGCGCCTCGGCAAGCAGATGGGCATCCCGCCGATCGCGACCAACGACTCCCACTACAACAACCCCGAGGACGCGGCCGCCCACGACGCCCTCATCTGCGTCGCGTCCGGCAAGCGGCTCTCCGACACCAACCGGCTCAAGTTCGACGGCGGCGGCTACTACATCAAGTCGGCCGCCGAGATGCGCGAGCTCTGGGCCGACCGCTTCGACATGCCGGAGGCCTGCGACAACACGCTCGCCATCGCCGAGCGCTGCGAGGTCGAGTTCACCGAGTCCACCGGCGGCTACATGGCCCGCGCCGACGTGCCGGCGGGCGAGACCGAGGACTCGTGGTTCCGCAAGGAGGTCTGGCGCGGCATCGAGGCGCGCTACCCCGGCGAGCGGCTCGACCAGGGCGTGCGCGACCGGGTCGAGATGGAGCTCGCGATCATCTCCCAGAAGGGCTACTGCGGCTACTACCTCGTGGTCGCCGACTTCATCAACTGGGCCAAGGACAACGGCATCCGCGTCGGTCCCGGTCGCGGGTCGGGTGCCGGCTCCATCGCGGCCTACGCGCTGCGCATCACCGACCTGTGCCCCCTCGAGCACGGCCTGTTCTTCGAGCGGTTCCTCAACCCCGAGCGTCCCTCGATGCCCGACTTCGACATCGACTTCGACGACGCCCGCCGCGGCGAGGTCATCAACTACGTCAGCGACAAGTACGGCGCCGACCGCGTCGCGCAGATCGCGACGTTCGGCCGGCTCAAGGCCAAGGCCGCGATCAAGGACGCCGCCCGCGTGCTCGACCACGGCTTCGCGATCGGCGACCGGATCACCAAGGCCTACCCGGCCGACGTGATGGGCAAGGGCGTCGCGCTCAAGGACATCTTCAACCCCGACCACAAGCGCTACCGCGACGGCGGCGAGTTCCGCGCCCTCCACGACCAGGACCCCGACGTCCGCACGATCTACGAGACGGCGGTCGGCCTCGAGGGCCAGATCCGCAACTGGGGCGTGCACGCGGCCGGCGTGATCATGTCGAGCGAGCCGCTGATCGACATCGTCCCGATCATGTCCCGTCCGCAGGACGGGGCGGTGATCACCCAGTTCGACTACCCGATGTGCGAGTCGCTCGGCCTGGTCAAGATGGACTTCCTCGGCCTGTCCAACCTCCGCATCCTCGACGACGCGATCGCCAACATCCTGGTCAACCGGGGCGAGACCGTCGTCCTGGAGGAGCTCGGCTTCGACGACCGGGCGACCTACGAGCTGATGGGACGCGGCGACACGCTCGGCGTCTTCCAGCTCGACGGCTCGGGCATGCGCTCGCTGCTCCGTTCGCTGCAGCCCGATGCCTTCGCCGACATCACCGCGGTCTCCGCGCTCTACCGTCCCGGCCCGATGGGCGCCGACTCGCACAACAAGTACGCCCGCCGCAAGAACGGCCGCGAGCCGATCGAGCCGATCCACCCGGCGCTCGCCGAGGCGCTCGAGCCGGTGCTGGGCGAGACCTACGGCCTGATCGTCTACCAGGAGCAGGTGATGGCCATCGCCCAGGTGCTGGCCGGCTTCACCCTGGGTGCCGCCGACAACCTGCGCCGCGCGATGGGCAAGAAGAAGAAGGAGGAGCTCGACAAGCAGTACGCCGGCTTCCAGGCCGGCATGCTCGAGCGCAGCTTCCCGCAGGTCGCGATCGACAAGCTGTGGGAGATCCTGCTCCCGTTCTCCGACTACGCCTTCAACAAGTCGCACTCCGCGGCCTACGGCGTCATCACCTACTGGACCGCCTACCTCAAGGCCAACTACCGCACCGAATACATGGCCGCCCTCCTGACGTCGGTGAAGGACGACAAGGACAAGATGGCGATCTACCTCAACGAGTGCCGCCGGATGAAGATCCAGGTCCTGCCGCCCGACGTCAACGAGTCCCACGCCGACTTCACCCCGGTCGGCAACGACATCCGCTTCGGCCTCACCGCCGTGCGCAACGTCGGCCACAACGTCGTCGCCGGCATCGTGGCCGCGCGCGAGGAGAAGGGCCGCTACGCCGACTTCAACGACTTCATGGAGAAGGTCCCCGCGCTGGTCTGCAACAAGCGCGTCGTGGAGTCGCTGATCAAGGCCGGCGCCTTCGACGACATGAAGCACAAGCGGCGCGCGCTCGTCGCGGTGCACGAGACGGCAGTCGACCAGTTCGTCGACCTCAAGAAGAACGAGGCGATCGGCCAGGACTCGCTCTTCGGCGGCCTCAGCGAGGACGACGCCGGCTTCGGGGTGAGCGTGACGGTCCCCGACATCGACGACTGGGACAAGATGACCCTGCTCGGCCACGAGCGGGAGATGCTCGGCCTCTACGTCTCCGACCACCCGCTGCTCGGCCTCGAGCACGTCCTGTCCCAGGGCACCGACTGCACGATCGGCCAGCTCCTGCTCGACGAGGAGCGCGCCCACGGCTCGACCCTCACCGTCAGCGGCCTCATCACCTCGGTCCAGCGCAAGATCACCAAGCGCGGCGACCCGTGGGCGACGATCACCCTCGAGGACCTCGACGGCGCCATCGAGGTGCTGCTGTTCCCCAGCTCGTACACGCTCGCCTCGACGCTGCTGGTCGAGGACGCGATCGTCCGCATCAAGGGGCAGCTGTCGCGGGACAAGGAACAGCCCGAGCTGCGTGCGCAGGAGGTCACGGCACCCGACCTGACCCACGGCCCCACCGGTCCGGTCGTCATCAGCCTGCCCTCGACGCGGTGCACGCCTCCGGTCGTGGCGCAGCTGCGCGACGTGCTCGGCACGCACCCCGGCATGACCGAGGTGCAGCTGCGGCTGCTGACCCGCAGCTCCACCAAGGTGCTGCGCCTCGACGACAACCTGCGGGTCACCCCGAGCCCGGCCCTCTTCGCCGACCTCAAGCAGCTCCTGGGACCGGGATGCCTGACCGGGTGAGGGTGACGCACCTCGCGCTGCTCGTGGTCGGCTTCCTCGTCGCCGGCGCGGCCGGCGGAGTGCTGTGGGAGCGGTTGTGGGAGCCGACGTCCGGCCTGACCTTCGAGGACCAGTGGTACCTCGAGCCCGCCGGTCCCGACATCGCGTTCCAGGCCATCGCCCTGTTCGTGCTGATCGCGTTCCCCCTCGGTCTGGTGCTCGCCGTCCTGGCCGGGCTCTGGCGCGACGGCGAGACGGCGACCGTCGTCACGGTGCTCGTCGCGGCGACCGCCGCCGGCATCGTGATGTACGCCGTCGGCGCGGCCCTCGGACCCGCCGACCCGCAGGCGCTCGCGGCCGGCAGCCCCGACTACACACCGCTCCCCGGCGACCTCGGTCTGACCGCTCCCGACCTCGGCCGTACGGCCTGGCACTCGACCGCCCTGCTCGCCTTCCCGGCCGGCGCGATGACTGGTCTGGTCGGGATGTTTCTCTTCGGGACTCAGGGGTTGGCGCGGCCCTCGCGTGGGTAGGCTGGCCGCGACCAGAGATGGGCGTCCCGAGCAGTTCGGGACACGTGCAGCGGGGGAGCAGAACTGTCATGACCACCACACCGGGGAACCCGGAGTACCTCGACGGACCGAGCGACGGATCGGGCAACGTCCCGGGAATCGGCCCTGATCCGCGAGCGTCGGCCCACGCGGGCGACCACGGCCCGGGCAACGACAACCGCAAGCGCCTGATCGCCGTCGGCGCGATCGTGGCCGGCGGCGCCGTCGTGGCCGGCGGTGCCTGGGCGGCCACCAGCTTCTTCGCGACCGGCTCGCAGCCGGCCGAGGCCCTGCCGGACTCGACGATCGCCTACTTGAGCGTCGACCTCGACCCGAGCGGCGGCCAGAAGATCGAGGCCATCAAGATGCTCAAGAAGTTCCCGGCGTTCACCGACGAGATCGACCTCGACACCGACGACGACATCCGCGAGCGGCTCTTCGAGGAGCTCACGAAGTCCGGCGAGTGCGAGGGCCTCGACTACGCCGCCGACGTGGAGCCGTGGCTCGGCTCCCGCGCCGCGATGGCGGCGGTCGACCTCGGCGAGGACGAGCCGGCACCGGTCGGGGTGGTCCAGGTGACCGACGCCGGCCAGGCCGAGGACGGCATGGCCGCGCTGGTCGACACCTGTGGCGGCGGCTCCGAGGACGGTGCCGGGGGTTGGGTCGTCGACGGCGACTGGATGGTCATCGGCGAGACCGAGGAGATCGCCCAGCAGGTCGTCGACGCCAAGGACGGCGGCACGCTCGCGAGCGACTCCGCGTTCGACCGGTGGACCGGCGAGGCCGGCGACGACGGCTTCGTGACCATGTACGTCGCCAAGGCGGCAGCCCAGTACCTCGACGACGCGGCCGGGATGGGCTCGATGCTCGGCGGGTCGCTCGCGATGCCCGGTGCTGCCGACCCGGAGGCCCTGAGTACGACGAGGAGTGCTTCGCAGCCGCGACGACCCCGGAGGACTTCGACGCCTGCTTCGAGGCCGGGCCGCAGGAGGTGTCGGCGGACGACGGGACCGGCGAGGTGCCGCCCGAGCTCCAGGAGCTGATCGACAAGTTCGACGGTGCGGCCGCCACGGTCCGCTTCGACGACGGCGCGGTCGAGGTCGAGTACGCCATGTCCAACTGGCAGGAGGACATGACCCAGTTCATGGAGACCGAGGCCGGTGTCGACATGATCGGCGACCTGCCGGACGACACGTTGGCCGCGTTCGGCTTCGGCCTCAAGGAGGGCTGGGCCGACGCCCTGCTCGACTACGTGAAGACCATCCGTGCCCGAAGAGGCCGACACCATCGACGAGCAGCTCGCCCAGTTCGAGGACGAGACCGGGCTGGCCTTCCCCGAGGACATCGAGACCCTCCTCGGCGAGGGCGTGACCGTCTCGCTCGGCAGCGGCATCGACCCCGACGCGATCACCAACGGCGGTCCCGGAGAGATCCCGGCCGGCATCCGCATCAAGGGCGACGCCGGCGAGATCCAGGCGGTGCTCGACAAGATCAAGGACCTGGCAGGCCCGGAGGCCGAGGAGTTCCTCCAGGTGACCGAGGGCGACGGCTACGCCGTGATCGCGATGCAGGACGACTACCGCGGCAAGCTCGAGGCCAGCGGTGACCTCGGCGGCAGCAGCGACTACTCCGAGGTCGTCGAGGCCGACAACGCCCAGTCGGTGATGTACGTCAACTTCGACGCCGACGACGACTGGCTGGTCCGCCTCTCCGGCGAGATGGGCGGAGGGGCCGAGGTGAGCGACAACCTCGCCCCGCTGTCCGCCTTCGGCATCAGCGGGTGGGTCGACGGCGACGTCGTCCACGGCATGCTCAAGCTGACGACCGACTAGCGCTGCTCCGCTAGCGACCGATGGTGGCGGTCACCGCTCCGGTGACCGCCACCAGGTCGGCGGGTGCGAGCTCGAGGTCGAAGCCGCGCCTGCCGCCCGACACCAGGATCGTCGCGTGCTCGAGCGCGCTCGCGTCGAGCACGGTCGGATGGCTGCGCTTCTGGCCGACCGGGGAGATCCCGCCGGCGACGTAGCCGGTGGCGCGCTCGGCCGCGGCGACCTCGGCCATCGCCGCCTTGCTGCCGCCCAGCGCCCGCGCGAGCGCCTTCAGGTCGAGCTGGCCCGTGACCGGCACGATCCCGACGACCAGCCTCCCGTCGAGGGAGGCCAGCAGCGTCTTGAACACCCGCGCGGGGTCCACGCCCAGGGCCTCGGCGGCCTCCGTGCCGTACGACGCCGCGCGGGGATCGTGCTCGTAGGACCGCACCTCGAAGGCGATGCCCGCGGCGGTCAGCGCGACCGTGGCCGGCGTACCACCGGCGGCGCGTGCCTTCTTCGCCATCGCAGCGACAGCCGTCAGTTGGGGGACCAGGCGGTCCGCGCGACCTGGGTGGCCGGGAGCGAGGGGATCACGTTGATCGCGCGCAGCTCGTCGGTCAGCAGCCGGGTGACGAGCTGGAGTCGCTCGGTGGCGTCGGTCGCCTCCAGCAGCGACTGGCGCTCCGCCATCGGGAGCGGCGTCAGCGCCGACAGCGTCCACGCGAGGTAGTCGGGGTCGCGGGGGAGGGTGCCGCTGAACGGGTCGCCCTGCAGCTCGGTCATCGCGACCCGGAACGCCGTGAAGGTGGCGCGTGCCTTGTCGAGCACCTCGCCCGGCACGTCGACCTCCGGCTCCGGCAGCACCGCGACGACGCCGTGCGGGAACTCCGCACCCCGCTGCATCTCCTCGAGCATCAGCCGTTCGCGGGCGACGGCCACGATGTCGAAGGTGCCGTCGTCGCGACGGTCGACCTCGGTGAGCTGGAGCACGCACCCGACCCGGTAGACCGACTGGGCGCCGTGCTCGCCGACCTCGTAGCCCTCACGGATCGCGACGGTGCCGAAGACGCGCTGGGCCGGGTCGTCCTCCTCCAGGAGGTGCCGGACGAGCATCCGGTAGCGGTCCTCGAAGACGTGGAGCGGCACGCTCATCCCCGGGAACACCACGGTGCTCAGCGGGAACATCGGCAGCTGGTCGCTCACGTGACCTACCTAACCACCCGCGTCCACGGTGCACCCGCGACTCGGGAGCGACCCGCCGGGGAACCTAGACTCGCCACATGGCCATGATCCGCCGCATCGACCTGCGGGGCGCCGACCCGGCGTCCGTCGACTACCGCGCGAGCGTGCCGCGCGCCGAGTTCGACGTCGAGGCCGCGACGCATCAGGTGCAGCCGATCATCGACGCCGTCCGGACCCGCGGCGTCGAGGCGATCGTCGAGCTGTCGGCCCGTTTCGACGGGGTGGACCGCGACGACATCACCGTGCCGCGCGGGGCGCTCCAGACCGCGCTCGCCGAGCTCGACCCCGCCGTCCGCGCGGCGCTCGAGGAGTCCGTACGACGCCTGCGCGCCACCTGCGAGGCCGAGCTCGAGCACGACGTGACGAGCCAGGTCGCACCCGGCGCGACGGTGACCCACCGCAAGGTGCCGATCGACCGCGTCGGGCTCTACGTCCCCGGCGGGCTCGCGCCGCTGGTGAGCAGCGTCGTGATGAACGTCGTGCCCGCGCAGGTCGCCGGGGTCCGCTCGATCGCGTTGGCCAGCCCGCCGCAGAAGAACCACGAGGGACTGCCCGAGCCGACCATCATGGCCGCGTGCGCGCTCCTCGGGATCGACGAGGTGTACGCCGTCGGGGGCGCGCAGGCGATCGCGATGTTCGCCCACGGTGCCGGCCCGTGCCGCCCGGTCGACCTCGTGACCGGTCCCGGCAACATCTACGTCGCCGCGGCCAAGCGCCTGGTGCGTGGCGTGGTGGGCATCGACTCCGAGGCCGGCACGACCGAGATCGCGATCCTCGCGGACGACTCCGCCGACCCTGCGTTCGTCGCCGCCGACCTGATCAGCCAGGCCGAGCACGACCCGATGGCAGCCTCCGTGCTGGTCACCGACTCGCTCGCCCTGGCCGACGCCACCGAGGCCGAGCTCGACAAGCAGGTCTTCGCGACCCGCCACACCGAGCGGATCCGGACGGCCCTCGGCGGTCAGCAGTCCGCGATCGTGCTGGTCGACGACATCGACCAGGGGGTGCAGGTGGTCGACGCCTACGCCGCCGAGCACCTCGAGATCCACACGCGCGACGCGTCCGAGCGCGCCGCCCAGGTGCGCAACGCCGGCGCGATCTTCGTCGGCCCGTGGGCGCCGGTGTCGCTCGGCGACTACTGCGCGGGGTCCAACCACGTGCTGCCCACCGCCGGGTGCGCCTGCCACTCGAGCGGTCTGTCGGTGCGCGCGTTCACCCGCTCGGTGCACGTCGTCGACTACTCGCAGGCAGCGCTCGCCGAGGTCGCCGACCACGTCGTGACGCTGGCCGAGGCCGAGGACCTGCCGGGCCACGGCCAGGCCGTCTCGGTCCGGTTCGATCGGTGAACGCCCCGTTCCCCCCGCTGCGTGACGAGCTGCGCGGGATCGAGCCCTACGGCGCACCCCAGATGTCGCACGAGCAGGCGCCGGTGCAGCTCAACGTCAACGAGAACCCCTACGGCCCCTCGCCGGAGGCGGCGGCCGACATCGCGCGCGCCGTCGGCGAGGCCGCGGTGTCGCTCAACCGCTATCCCGACCGCGAGTTCGTCGAGCTGCGGGGCGCGCTGACGGCGTACCTCAACTCGTCGGGCGGCAGCGGCATCACCCCCGACATGGTCTGGGCGGCCAACGGTTCCAACGAGGTCATGCTCCAGCTGCTGCAGGCCTTCGGCGGACCCGGACGCGTGGCGCTGTCGTTCGCGCCGACGTACTCGATGTATCCCGAGTACGCCCGCGACACCCTCACCGAGTGGGTGGCCGGGCACCGGGCCGAGGACTTCTCGCTCGACCTCGACGCGGCCCGCGAGCTGGTGCTGGAGCGCCGGCCCTCCGTGGTCCTGCTGCCCAGCCCCAACAACCCCACCGGGACGGCGCTGCCGCCGGAGGCGGTGACGATGCTCTGCGAGGCCGCGGCGACCTACGAGCCGGGCGGCATCGTGGTCGTCGACGAGGCCTACGGCGAGTTCCGCAGGTCGGGCACGCCGAGCGCGCTCGAGCTGCTGGGCGAGCACCGCAACCTCGTGGTGACCCGCACGATGAGCAAGGCCTTCGCCCTGGCGGGCGCGCGGCTCGGCTACCTCGCGGCCGACCCGGCGATCTGCGACGCGATCCGCGTCGTCCGCCTGCCCTACCACCTGTCGGCCGTGACCCAGGCGACCGCGCTGGCCGCGCTGCGGCACGCTCCCGAGCTGCTCGGCCGCGTCGACGACCTGCGGGTCGAGCGCGACGCCACCGTGACCTGGCTCCGCGAGCAGGGCCACGAGGTGGCCGACTCGGACGCCAACTTCGTCCTCTTCGGCCGGTTCGCCGACCGGCACGCGGTCTGGCAGGGTCTGGTCGACCGCGGTGTGCTGATCCGCGAGACCGGGCCGGACGGCTGGCTGCGGGTCTCGATCGGCACCGCGGATGAGATGGCGGCGTTCCGATCGGCGCTCACGGAGACAATGAAGACCCAGACGATGGAGGAGTCGGCATGAGCCGCGTCGCGAAGATCGAGCGCACGACCCAGGAGTCCCAGGTCAAGGTCGAGGTCGACCTCGACGGCACCGGACGCTCCGACGTGTCCACCGGCGTCGGGTTCTACGACCACATGCTCGACGCCTTCGCGCGTCACTCGCTCACCGACCTCGTCGTGCACACCAACGGCGACACGCACATCGACGCCCACCACTCCGTCGAGGACACCGCGATCGTCCTCGGCCAGGCGCTGCGCGAGGCGCTGGGTGACAAGTCCGGCATCCGCCGCTTCGGCGACGCCACCGTCCCGCTCGACGAGGCGCTGGTCCAGGCGGTCGTCGACGTCTCCGGGCGCCCCTACTGCGTGCACACGGGCGAGCCCGAGGGCCAGGTCTACGCCGCCATCGGCGGCTCCGGCGTGCTCTACGCGGGCTCGCTGACCCAGCACGTCTTCGAGTCGATCGCCCAGCACGGCCACTTCGGGCTGCACGTCCGGGTGCTCGCCGGCCGCGACCCGCACCACATCGTGGAGGCGCAGTTCAAGGCGTTCGCGCGGGCGTTCCGCGACGCCGTGGCGATCGACCCTCGCGAGACGGGCGTGCCGTCCACCAAGGGCTCCCTGTGACCGGTGCGGCTCCTGACGTCGTCGTCCTCGACTACGGCTCGGGCAACGTGCGCTCCGTCGTGCGCGCGGTCGAGCGCGCCGGCGCGTCGGTCACGCTGACCTCCGACTTCGACACCGCACTGGCCGCCGACGGGCTCGTCGTGCCCGGCGTGGGGGCGTACGCCGCCTGCATGCAGGGGCTGCGCGCGATCAAGGGGGAGCGGATCATCGGCCGCCGGCTCGCGGGCGGGCGCCCGGTGCTCGGCATCTGCGTCGGGATGCAGATCCTGTTCAGCGGCGGCGTCGAGCACGGCGTCGAGACCGACGGCTGCGACGAGTGGCCGGGCCTGGTCACGCGACTCGAGGCCGACGTGGTGCCGCACATGGGCTGGAACACCGTCGAGGCGTCGGAGGGCACCCGGCTCTTCGCCGGGATCGAGGACGAGCGCTTCTACTTCGTCCACTCCTACGCTGC
Source organism: uncultured Actinomycetota bacterium (assembly GCA_963795095.1). GTDB lineage: Bacteria > Actinomycetota > Actinomycetes > Propionibacteriales > Nocardioidaceae > Nocardioides. Next base: position 351,828 of record CAWCGM010000032.1, read on the forward strand.
CCGCACCTGGGACCTCGTCACCAACGACCGCACCCTCGCGCCGCTCGTCACCTGGGCCGAGCACGGCGGCGACCGATTCGTCGCGGCCGTCGAGAACGGGCCGCTGACCGCGACCCAGTTCCACCCGGAGAAGTCCGGCGACGCTGGTGCAGACCTGTTGCGCAACTGGGTCGCCAGCATCAGCGCTTGAGGGTTACTTTCCCGTCCATGACGGGGAAGATGAGCATGAACCAGATCATCCATGCGGCCGTGCGCCGCGACGTGGCGCGGACCGGGCAGGCGCTGCGCCGGCTCCGCGAGGGCGATGCCGAGCGGGCTCGCGGGATCCAGACGGCCTGGCGCAACCTGGTGCGCGAGCTGACCCACCACCACGAGGCCGAGGACGAGCTGCTCTGGCCGTTCCTGCAGGCGCGGGGTGTGGAGCTGTCGCTCCTCGAGGAGATGGAGGCCGAGCACGTCGCGATGAAGGCGGCACTGGCGTCGGTCAGCGCGAGCCTCGAGTCGCTCGTGGCCGCGCCCACCGCGGCGAACGCGACCGCCGCCGCCGACGAGGTCGACCGCGCCGAGGTCGTGATCAACGGACACCTCGACCACGAGGAGCGCGACGTCGAGGCGCCGATGGGCGACCTCGAGGACGACCCCGAGTTCAAGGAGCTGGCCAAGAAGCTCCGGCCGGCCAGCATGGTCGACGCCGCCAACGCGCTGGCCTGGATGGACGACGGCGCCGGCGCGCGGGAGCGTACGGCCCTCCGGTCCAACATCCCCGGCCCCGTCGTCGCGGTGCTCACCAAGGTCGTCGCCCGCCGCTACAACCGTGAGGTCGCCCCGGTCTGGCGCTAGTCGCGCTGGTCGGCCTCGGCCAGTCGCTTCAGGTTGAGCAGCTGCTTGCGCGCCATCACCAGGTCACCGACGGAGACCGCGGGCGCCAGCCAGCGGTGCGCTCCCATGACGACCTTGAGGACGAGCCGCGTGGAGCTGTCCTGCGGCAGGACGGCGTACGACATGTGCGCCCCCATGATCCGCGCCGTCAGCTCCTCGCCGGGCACGACTGCCACGACCCGGCCCTGGTCGCGGCCGAGCGCCCGGGTGAACGGGTCGCCCGGTCGCGGCTCCGGCACGTCACGCAGCTCGCGCGGCGACCGGCGGCCCAGGTTGTCGACCAGGTCGTAGGAGTACGGCGCGATCCGCACCTGCCGCACCCGCGCCCACACGCGGTCGGCATCCGCGTGCACCGTGACCCCGCGCCACGCCTCGAGCGTGGGGTGGCGGACGACGTCGTCGCACCCGTAGTGCCGCGCGACCTCCGCGTCGCTCACGCCCCACCGGTCGCCGATCACGCCTCCATCGTTGCATCCACTGACGAACAGCGGACCGAACGATGTCGCCGCGTCCGCCCTCACGCGCAAGACCACAACGGCCCATCTCGTTCAGTCCGTCGGACGGTCCGGCGCTCAGTCCGAGACCGCGGGCGGCCAGCGGTCCGCCCGCCACTCGTCCCACGTCCCGAACCCGGCCGGCGGGTCGCCGATCGGCTCGGAGCCGTCCAGCTCGCCCGGCGTCGGGACCTGGATGGTGCGTGCCCATCCCGCGACCTCCTCCTCGGAGAGGGGCCACGTCGTGTGCGGTTCGAGCTCCTGGCGCCGGTCGAGGCGTCGTCGCTGCTCGTCCGGCGGCAGCTCGAAGTACCGCATGTCCACGTGCGCTCCACGGTCGAGCGCGGCCTGTCGCAGCGCGGACCGCTCGTCGCGACCCCAGAGTCCGAAGTCGATGACGACGCTCACGCCGAGCTCCAGGCATCGCAAGCCGATCTCGACGAGCCGCCCCTCGATCACGTCCGAGCCCGAGGACGGGTTGTCCGGCCCGTAGAGCGCCTTCATCCACTCGTCCTTGGTGAGCCGGAGCGCGTCGCCGTCTGCCTCGATGCGCCTCGCCGCGGTCGTCTTGCCGGTGCCCGGCAGCCCGACGGTCAGGAACAGCGTGGGTCGTGCAGACATCGGCGCCTCCTCGGCAGCGGTGGCGGACATCGAATCACGAGCCGCCGGCGTCTCGCAGGACCACCGCGCGTACGACCGGGGAGACCGTCGCTCCTAGGATCGGGGCATGCCCAGCACCCCCGAGCAGCCCTACCTCGAGCTCCTGCCCGCCGTCGACATCAAGGGTGGCCAGGCGGTCCAGCTGGTGCAGGGCGTGGACGGGTCGGAGAAGCGGTTCGGTGACCCGATCGAGGCGGCGCTGCGCTGGCAGGAGGCGGGCGCCGAGTGGATCCACCTCGTCGACCTCGATGCCGCCTTCGGGCACGGGCACAACCGCGAGCTGCAGGCGACGATCGTCGGCACGCTCGACATCCAGGTCGAGATGAGCGGCGGGATCCGCGACGACGAGTCCCTCGAGGCCGCGATGGCTGCGGGCTGCCGCCGGGTCAACATCGGCACCGCGGCGCTCGAGCAGCCCGAGTGGTGCGCCCGCGCGATCGCGACCTACGGCGACCGCGTGGCCGTCGGCCTCGACGTCAGGGGTACGACGCTCGCCGCGCGCGGCTGGACCCGCGAGGGCGGCGACCTCTACGAGACGCTCGCGCGCCTCGACGGCGAGGGCTGCGCGCGCTACGTCGTCACCGACGTCAACAAGGACGGCATGCTCCAGGGCCCCAACCTCCAGCTGCTCCGCGACGTGTGCGCGGCGACCGACCGGCCTGTCGTCGCCAGCGGCGGCGTCACCACCCTCGACGACATCCGCGCCCTGATGGGCCTGGTCGGCGAGGGCGTCGAGGGGGCGATCGCGGGCACGGCGCTCTACGAGGGCCGGTTCACGCTCGAGGACGCACTGGAGCTGACGAAGCCGTGAACCTGGAGTTCTTCGAGTACCACACCCGCCTGGCGGCGTACGTCCTGATGGTCGACGACCAGGAGCGCGCGCTGCTCGCCTGGTGGAACGGCGAGGGGCACAGCGATCCCGGGTGGTCCCTGCCCGGCGGCGGGATCGACTTCGAGGAGTCGATCAGCGACGGCGTCGTGCGCGAGGTCTACGAGGAGACCGGCTACCACGTCGAGCCGGGCGCGCTGCTGGCCGAGCACCACTTCACGGGAGAGGCCGGATGTTCGACGGCTGGTTCCGGTCCCAGAGGTTCGTCTTCGAGGCGACGATCACGGGCGGTGAGCTCGGGACGACCGAGGTCGACGGCTCGACCGACTACGCCCGGTGGGTCCCGCTGGCCGAGCTCGACGGCCAGCCACGCTCGGAGATCGTCGACATCGCGCTGGCTGCACGGGAGGCGAAGAAGTGAGCCTCGCGATCCGCGTCATCCCGTGCCTCGACGTCGACGGCGGCCGCGTGGTGAAGGGCGTGAACTTCCAGGAGCTCCGCGACGCCGGCGACCCCGTCGAGCTCGCCCGGCTCTACGACGCCGAGGGCGCCGACGAGCTGACCTTCCTCGACATCTCCGCCTCGCACGAGGGCCGGGCCACCACGATGGAGGTCGTCAGCCGGTGCGCCGAGGAGGTCTTCATCCCGCTCACCGTCGGCGGCGGCGTCAGCAGCGTCGATGACGTCGACCGGCTGCTGCGCGCCGGTGCCGACAAGGTCGCGGTCAACACCGCCGCCATCCACCGCCCCGAGCTGGTCGCCGAGATCGCCGACCGCTTCGGCAACCAGGTGCTGGTGCTGAGCGTGGACGCGAGGCGCGCGGAGGGGACGGACAGCGGATTCGAGGTCACCACCCACGGCGGCCGGAAGAGTGCCGGGCTCGACGCGATCGAGTGGGCGTCGCGCGCCGCCGAGCTCGGCGCCGGGGAGATCCTGCTCAACGCGATGGACGCCGACGGCACGACCGACGGCTTCGACCTCGAGCTGATCCGGGCCGTGCGCCGCGAGGTCAGCATCCCGGTCATCGCCAGCGGGGGAGCGGGAGCGGTCGAACACTTCCCACCGGCGGTCGATGCCGGGGCGGACGCCGTGCTCGCGGCCACCGTGTTCCACTTCGGGACGCTCAGCATCGCCGACGTCAAGACCGGTCTGTCCACGGCGGGTCACCCGGTCCGCCAGGCCAACCACGCGCCGTAGGATTCCGCCATGCTGAAGACCTCCCGGCGCGTCGCGAAGCGCCACCTCGCCCTCGCCGCCCTCGCGACCGCCACCCTCGCGCTGACCGCGTGCGCCCCGACCGACGAGGCCGACACCGGGAGCGACGCGAGCGACTCTGCGTCCGAGTCGACGTCGGAGACCCCGGCAGCCGACGAGTGCACCCCCGACACGATGGAGACGGTCGCCGACGGCACCCTCACCATCGCTACCGACGACCCGGCCTACGAGCCGTGGTTCGTCGACAACGACCCGACCAACGGCCAGGGCTACGAGTCCGCGGTGGCGTACGCCATCGCCGAGCAGCTCGGCTACACCCAGGACCAGGTCGCCTGGGTCACGGTGCCGTTCAACAAGGTCGTCCAGCCCGGTCCGAAGGACTTCGACTTCGACGTCAACCAGGTCTCGATCACCGAGGCACGTCGCAAGGCCGTCGACTTCTCCTCCGGCTACTACGACGTCGTGCAGACCGTCATCACCAACAAGGGCAGCGCGATCGACGGGATCACGAGCGTCGCCGAGCTCGCCGACGCCAAGCTCGGCGCCCAGGTCGGCACGACGAGCTACACCGCGATCACCGACCAGATCCAGCCCTCGCAGGAGCCGGCGGTCTTCGACACCAACGACCAGGCCGTGCAGGCGCTCAAGAACGGCCAGATCGACGGCATCGTCGTCGACCTGCCGACGGCCTACTTCATGACCGCGGTCCAGCTCGACGACGGCCTGATCGTCGGCCAGCTGCCCCTGCCCGACGGCGAGCCCGAGCAGTTCGGTGCCGTCCTGGGCCTGGGCAGCCCGCTCACCGACTGCGTCTCCGGTGCGGTCGACGCGCTGCGCGAGGACGGGATCCTGGACCAGATCGGCCAGGAGTGGCTGGAGCAGCAGGGCGCTCCCGAGCTCTCCTGATGACCGACCGGGTGGCCGCCGAGCCGCGTGAGGCCTGGCGGCCCTCGGACGTCCAGCGCGACCGCGACGAGTGGCGACGACGCCGCACGCTCCGCAGCGCGGTGATCGCCGCGGGCAGCACGCTGCTGCTGCTCGGCGCCCTCGGCGGTGCCGTGGTCAGCTCGCCGGGCTGGGACCGCGTCCAGGAGACCTACTTCAGCTGGGACAAGGCGGTCTCGTCGTTCCCGGCGGTGCTCGACGGGCTCTGGCTCAACATCCGCGTGATGGTGGTCTGCTGGGTGCTGATCCTGCTGCTCAGCCTCACCGTCGCGGTGGTGCGCACCCTGCGCGGCCCGGTCGCGTTCCCGCTGCGGCTCCTGGGCACGGCGTACGTCGACGTGTTCCGCGGCCTGCCCCTGCTCCTGGTGATCTTCCTGCTCGGCTTCGGCGGCCCGGCGCTGAGCCTCCAGGGACTGCCGACGTCGCCGTTGTTCTGGGGCGGGACCGCGCTCGTGCTGTCCTACTCGGCCTACGTCGCCGAGGTGTTCCGCGCCGGCATCGAGTCGGTGCACCCCAGCCAACGCCTCGCCGGCCGCTCGCTCGGCCTGTCCTACGGCCAGACGCTGCGCCACGTCGTGCTGCCGCAGGCGTGGCGCCGGGTGATCCCCCCGCTCATGAACGACCTCGTCTCGCTGCAGAAGGACTCGGGCCTGATCGCGGTGCTCGGGGTCAGCGACGCGATCCGCAAGGCCCAGATCGAGACGGCGCTCGACTTCAACTACACGCCCTACGTCGTCGCGGGCGTGCTGTTCTGCTGCCTCACCATCCCGATGGCGCGGCTCACCGACCGCTACGCCCGCAAGAAGGGCTACCACGGAGCCGGAGGCACGCTGTGAGCGAGCTGCTGCGCCTCGACGGCGTCCGCAAGTCCTTCGGTGACAACGTGGTCCTGCGCGACGTCGACCTCACCGTCGAGCCCGGCGAGTGCGTCGTGCTGATCGGCGCCTCGGGCTCCGGCAAGTCGACCCTGCTGCGGTGCGTCAACCTCCTCGAGGTGGTCGACGACGGCGTGATCACCTTCGACGGCCGCGACATCACCGACCCGCGCGTCGACGGCGACGAGATCCGGTCGCGGATGGGGATGGTCTTCCAGGCCTACAACCTCTTCCCGCACCTCGACGTCATCGGCAACGTCACCCTCGCCCTGCGGCTCGTGCACGACGTGAAGGCCGACGAGGCCCGCTCCCGCGGCCTCGCGATGCTGGAGCGCGTCGGGCTCGCCGAGAAGGCGGACGCCCGCCCCGACGACCTCTCCGGCGGGCAGCAGCAGCGGGTCGCGATCGCCCGGGCGCTCGTGGCCAACCCACGGCTGATGCTGCTCGACGAGGTCACCAGCGCACTCGACCCCGAGCTGGTCGGTGAGGTCCTCGACCTGCTCACCGAGCTCAAGGGCGAGGGCGTGACGATGCTGCTCAACACCCACGAGATGGGGTTCGCCCGCGACGTCGCCGACCAGGTCTGCTTCCTCCACGACGGCCGCGTCCACGAGCGCGGCACACCCGACCAGGTGATCGGCGACCCGCAGGAGGAGCGGACCCGCGCCTTCCTCTCCCGCATCCGCGCCTGAGACACCCAACGGATTCGTCCACCGTCGGTGGTGAGGAATAGCCTGACGGGGCTCCTTGGTTGCGCACGAGCAACTGACGGAGCACGACGGCAGGCGGACGACGAGGAGGCGGGCGACACCGGTGGCAGAAGATGCGGAGCTGCGAGGCACGACGACGCTCGACGGGTTCCGCGTCCTGTGGGTGGGCGTCAAGCGCGAGCCTCGGGTGTTCACCGTGGCCACCCTCGGTGCCGTGCTGTTCGGCGTGCTCACCGTGGCCGACGCCTGGGTGCTCGGCTGGTCGACCCAGCACGTCCTGATCCCCGCCTTCGACACCGGCGAGATCGGCACCGACCTGCTGGTCTGGGTCTTCGTGCTGTTCATGTCGGTGGCGATCCTGCGCGCGATCGGCATCGTCGCGCGACGCCTCGGCGGCGGGATCATGTACTACCGGATGCAGTCCCACACGAGGCGCGGCGTCACGAGGCAGTACCTCGCCCTGCCGATGGAGTGGCACCAGCGCCACCCGACCGGCCAGCTCCTCTCCAACGCCTACTCCGACGTCGAGGCGGCGTGGTCGCCGATCATGCCGCTGCCGATGGCGCTCGGCACGGTCGTGATGATGGTCGTCGCGGTCGTGCAGATGTTCGTCGCCGACGTGGTCATGGCGATCGTCGGGCTGCTCGTCTTCCCGGCCGTCGTGCTCGCCAACCTGCTCTACCAGCGCTACGCCTCGCCGCTGATGACCCGCGCCCAGGGCCTGCGCGCCGAGGTCAGCGAGATCGCGCACGAGTCCTTCGACGGCGCGATGGTCGTCAAGACCCTCGGTCGCGAGACGGAGGAGACCGACCGGTTCCGCGCGAAGGCGCAGGAGCTGCGTGACGTCAACATCCGCGCCGGCCGCATCCGCGCGATCTTCGACCCCGCGCTCGCCAGCCTCCCGGGCCTCGGCGTGCTCGTCGTGCTGGCCGTCGGGGTGTCCCGCGTGACCACCGGCGCGACCAGCGCCGGCGACGTGGTGACGATCGCCTACCTCCTCACCATCGTGTCCTTCCCGATCCGGGCCATCGGCTGGCTGCTGGGCGAGTTCCCGCGCTCGGTCGTCGGCTACCGCCGCGCCAAGGCGGTCCTCGACGCCACCGGCGCCATGCCCTACGGCACCGACGAGCTGCCCCGCACCGACGTCGGGGCGCTGCTGCAGGTCGAGGACGTCCACTACGCCTACGACCCCGACAACCCGCTGCTGCGCGGCCTCGACCTCGAGGTCAAGCCCGGTCGGACCGTGGCGCTCGTGGGAGCCACCGCGTCCGGCAAGAGCACCCTCACCAGCCTGCTGAGCCGGCTCGTCGACCCCGATGCCGGTGCGATCCGGCTCGACGGCCGCGACCTGCGCACCCTGAGCAAGGGCGAGCTGCCGCGCGACGTCGCGCTCGTGCCGCAGACCGCGTTCATGTTCGACGACACCGTCCGCGGCAACGTCACCCTCGGCGCCGACGTGCCCGACGAGGAGGTGTGGAGCGCGCTGCGCACCTCGCAGGCCGACGGGTTCGTCGCCGCCCTGTCCGAGGGCCTCGACACCAAGCTGGGGGAGCGCGGCACCTCGCTGTCCGGCGGCCAGCGGCAGCGACTGTCGCTCGCCCGCGCGCTCGTACGCCGTCCGCGCCTGCTGATCCTCGACGACGCCACGTCCGCCGTCGACCCGGAGGTGGAGGCGCGGATCCTGGCCTCGCTGCGCGACGACGTCCACGGCGCCGCTGCCTCCCTGCTCGTCGTGGCCTACCGCAAGGCCACCATCTCGCTGGCCGACGAGGTCGCCCACCTCGAGGGCGGCCGCATCGTCGGGCGCGGCACCCACGCGGAGCTGCTGGAGTCCAGCCCGGCCTACGCCCACCTCGTCAACGCCTACGAGGTCGAGCCCGAGGCCACCTCGGTCGACGCCGGAAGGGACAACGCATGAGCACCACGGCCCCGACCGCGACCTCCGGCACGAAGATGGACTCCGGCGAGGACATCGGCGCGATCGCGACGATCCGCCTCGGCATGAAGTACTCGCCCGAGCTCCGCGAGGGTCTCGGCCTCACGATGCTGTTCGCGATCATCTCCTCGTGCGGCCAGATCGTCGTCCCGATCGCCGTGCAGCAGACCCTCGACCGCGGGCTCAACGCACCGGGCGGCCCGCGCCTCGACTACGTCGCCTGGATGGGCGTGCTGGCGGCCGTCGCGATCGGCCTCACCAGCTGGGCGTCCTACGCCATGACGACGCGGCTCTTCACCACCTCCGAGCACGGCCTCGCGACGCTGCGCACCAAGGCGTTCCGCCACGTCCACGACCTGCCGCTGCTCACCCAGAACACCGAGCGCCGCGGTGCGCTCGTCTCCCGCGTCACCACCGACGTCGACCAGGTCAGCCAGTTCCTGGTCTTCGGCGGCCTGATCTTCGTCGTCAGCATCGGGCAGATGCTGGTCGCGACCGTGCTGATGCTGATCTACAGCTGGGAGCTGGCGGCCGTCGTGTGGCTCGCCTTCCTGCCGCTCTTCCTCTCGATCCGCTGGTTCCAGAAGAAGCTGTCGGCCGCCTACACCGTCGTACGCCACCAGGTGGGCGTGCTGCTCGGCGCCATCTCGGAGCCCGTGGTCGGCGCCGCCGTCGTCCGGTCCTACGGCGTCGAGGACCGCACCCAGGCGCGCATCGACACCGCGATCCAGGACTGGCAGAACGCCTACACGCACGCGCAGACCTACACGGTCACCTCGTTCTCGCTCGGCGGCCTGTCGGCAGGGCTGGCCAACGCCGGCGTCATCATCATCGGCGTGATGCTCGGCTTCACCGGTGACATGACGCCCGGCAAGGTCCTCGCCTTCGCCTTCCTGGTGTCCCTCTTCGTCGGTCCGGTCCAGATGGGCACGCAGATCCTCACCGACGCGCAGAACGCCATCTCCAGCTGGCGCCGGGTCCTCGGGATCCTGGAGACCCCGGCCGACCTGATCGACCCCGGCCCCGACGGCGAGGTGCTGCCGCGCGGTCCGATCGACGTCCGGTTCGCCGACGTGACGTTCTCCTACCCGGGCGGCCCGCCGGTGCTGCGCGAGATCGACCTCGCGATCGAGGCCGGCACCCGCATCGCGATCGTGGGGGAGACCGGCTCGGGCAAGTCGACCTTCGCCAAGCTGCTCACCCGCCTGATGGACCCGGTCGACGGTGCGGTGCTCCTCGACGGTGTCGACGTACGCCGCATCGAGCCGCGCTCACTGCGGCGCAGCGTGGTCCTGGTGCCGCAGGAGGGCTTCCTCTTCGACGACACCATCGCGGCCAACGTCCGCTACGGGCGCCTCGAGGCCACGGAGAGCGAGATCCGCGAGTCGGCGGTCCAGCTCGGCATCGACGACTGGCTCGACGGCCTGCCGCGGGGCCTGCACACGCAGGTCGGACAGCGAGGCGAGTCGCTGTCGGCGGGGGAGCGGCAGCTGGTGGCGCTGCTGCGCGCGCACCTGGCCGATCCCGACCTGCTGGTGCTCGACGAGGCGACCAGCGCGGTCGACCCCGCCCTGGAGATGCAGATCGGGCGGGCGCTCGAGCGCCTCATGCAGTCGCGTACGTCGGTCACGATCGCGCACCGGCTCTCGACGGCCGAGGGGGCCGACGAGGTCATCGTCGTCGACAAGGGACGTGTCGTGCAGCGCGGGCCGCACTCGGTCCTGGTGACCCAGGAGGGCAGCGTCTACGCGGGACTGCACGCGAGCTGGATCGCCCAGCACTCGCAGGTGTAGCACTCGCAGGTGTAGCGGGGACCTGGCGGAGCGTGTCTCCGTCAGGCGGCCGAGCTGGCCGTCGATCAGGCCAGGACCTGGTTGATCAGCATGTCCACGTCGAAGAAGTCCGACTCGGTGCCCGGCGCGACGACCGCGGCGGAGCGGGCGAGGAAGTCCTGGACGTCGGCGGCGCTGGCGTGCAGCACGAGGTGGCCGTCGGGGGAGCTGAGCTCGATGCTGACCATCGCGCGTCCCGTGAGGCTGAGGGCCGGGGAGACGTGCACGTCGCCGTCGCCGGCGGGCGCGGCCACGCCGCGGATGAGCAGGTCGCGGCCGAAGGTCCACACGAGGTCGCCCTCGGGCGTCACGAACGTCATGGCCACGGCGAAGGGGTCGGTGCTGCGGTAGCCGAGCACCGTCGCGATCTCGTGGCGGATTCCGCGCTCGTCCGTGCACTCCACGGTGATGTCGCACGTCACATCGGCCAGCGTGTGACCGCTACCAGACATGTTCATCGCTGCTCCTTGAGGAAAGGTGCCCGGACGGGGGTTCCCGGGTTCGATTGCTCATGAGACGGCATCTGCACCGCCTCGTGATGCGAAACCCCCAAAAATGACCCGGACCGGTCCAGACCTGTTCTTGAGGATCACTCATGACGAACTTGGAGAAACGTTCGTGTTTCCTTGGACCATATCGGGCTGGGGCGGCCGGGTAGGTTTCTTCCCATGACTGGGGCGCAAGCGCATCGGCCTCGAGGTGGCCGGCTGGGCGCTCCTCGTCCTCGGCATCTCGCCATCCCCTCCCGGGTCCGGGACTGCTGGGGGTGTTCGCCGGGCTGCTGCTGCTGTCGCAGCAGTACGAGTGGGCCGAGAAGCGTGTCGAGCCCGTGAAGATGAAGGCGATGCTCGGTGCCGCGCAGGGCGTCGAGAGCTGGCCCAAGATCGTCGCCTCGGTGGTCGGCAGCCGTCGCCCTGGCGGGCGTGCGGGGTGTTCTGGATCGTGGGTCCGACCAGCCGTCGTGGTGGCCGCTGCCCGACTGGTCGTGGCTGCCGGGCGGGATGTGGACCGGGATCACGCAGATCGCGTCCGCGATCTTCGCCCTCGGCTTCATCGTCTACAGCTACCGCCGCTACCACGGCAACGACGCGGAGATCCCAGGAGCTCAAGGACCGGGTCGGAGGAGGTCGTCAGCGACGATGAAGGACTGACCCGGATTCTCGGGCCGCTCCGACCATGGGATATCGTTCCCGCGTCCCGGGCGATTGGCGCAGTGGTAGCGCGCTTCGTTCACACCGAAGAGGTCACTGGTTCGAACCCAGTATCGCCCACCCCGAGACACGAGAGCCGCGCTACGGAGTAGCGCGGCTCTGTCGTTTGCACCGAAGAGGTCACTGGACTCTCGGCCATGACCTCTGGTTCTCCCGGCGCAGCGTCCACACGCGCACGACGAGGACGCGGCGTCGGACCGACTCCCACGTCAGGCCGGGCGGCTGACCCTGCGCTGCTGGGGCACCCGGGGGCGGGAGCCGGCCTCCGCGTGCGACACCCGCGTCCCTCGCTCGAGGAGGGCGTGCGTGGGGTCGTGGTCGACCCACACGGCGTGCGAACGGTGGCACCGACGGTCCGAGTGCGGGCACCGCGTGCTGCAGGCGGTCTGCCACGTCACCGTACGGCTCCCGGGAAGGGTCGCGAGGGTGCCGGGGACGTAGAGCTCCGGATCGTGGTCGAGCGAGGCGATCACGTCGCGCTCGATCGCCGCGGACGCGGGACTCGTGCTGGCGTGGGCGTTGTGCGGTGTGCGGTGCAAGACTTCCTCTCATGGGTGCGTGGTGCCGACCCGAGCCAGCACGTCGCACGTACCCATGGAGCACCAGCGGTAAACGTCTGTTCACCGAGGAAGTGCAGAATTCAAGCAGCCGTGACGGGGTTCCACCGCACCACGAGGAGCGCCACGTCGTCCTCCGGCTGGTCGCCGATCATCTGCGCGAGCAGTCGGTCGCAGAGGTCATCGAGGTCGGCGGTCCCGGGCTCCAGCTCGCGCAGCAGCTCCTCGAGGGCCTCGATGCCCTGCTCGACGTCACGACCCGCGACGCTCGACCAGTCCGTCGGTGTAGAAGAGCAGCGTCGAGCCCGGCTCGAGGAACGCAGCCCGCTCGGCCCGCTTCGTCTCCGGGTCGAGGCCGAGCAGGAGGTCGTTGTCCGCCACGTCGGCCAGCCTCGTGACCACGCCGTCCGGGCCCACGAGCATGGCGGGCGGGTGGCCCGCGTGCGCCCAGCGCAGCACGACCTCCTCGCCGGCGGCCGCTCCGGGGCGCGGGTGGTGCTCGAGCCGTGCCACGACCGCGGTCGCGGTGGTCTCCAGGTGCAGCGACTGCATCACCTGGTCGACTCCCGAGAGGACCGCCGCGGGGGAGTAGCCGCTGTGCACGGCGATGCCGCGGAGCAGTCCGCGCACCTGGCCCATGGCAGCCGCTGCCTCGACGTCGTGGCCGACCACGTCGCCGACGACCACCACGACGTCGTTGTTGCCGGGTCCACGGTTCTGCTGGAGGAACGCGTCGTACCAGTCGCCACCGATGCGAGCCGCGTCGCTGGCGGGGGAGTAGCGGGTGACGACCTCCAGGTGGGGGGTCCGCGGCGGGTCGGTGAGCATGCTGCGCTGGAGGGCCTCGGCGACGTGGCGCTGCTCCTCGTAGAGCCGGGCGTTGTCGAGCGCCAGGGCGGCACGGGCGGCGATGTCCTCGAGCAGGGACGTGTCGCCCTCGGTGAACGCCTGCCGCCCCTTCCCCCGGAACACGGTCACCACGCCCACCGTTCGTCCGCGCGCACGCAGCGGCACGGCGACGGCGGACTCCGGGTCGAGCTCACGCAGGAGGTCGCGAGCCGCCCCCTCGCGCAGCACTGCAGCGACCTTGTCGGTGGCCCCGGACTCCATCACCACGGTGGTCATGTCACGGATCGCCCGCGCCAGGTAGGACTCGTCGGTCATCGCGCGCAGGCGCAGCGAGGCGTACTGCTGCACGGTGTCCTGCATCGAGGGGTCGGCGTGCGACCATGCGGCGTCCTTGACCCCGCGCCGCCAGTCAGTGGCTGTGGGGGTCGTCGACGAGCGTGACGAGGCACCAGTCGGCGAGCGCCGGGACGAGCAGGGTCGAGAGCAGGCTCACGCCCTCGGTCGCGTCGAGCGTGCCGGTGAGACCCTCGGAGACCGACGCGAGCAGGGCGAGCCGCTGGGCCGATCGGGCCAGCGCGTCCTGGGCCTCGCGGCGGTCGGTGATGTCGACGAAGTAGACCGCGAGACCCTCCGGTGACGGCCAGGCCCGCACCTCGTACCACCCGTCGAGCGGTGGCGGGTAGTAGGCCTCGAACGACACCGGGCGCCCCGTGGCGACGGCCGAGCGGTAGTTCACCTCGAACTCGCTGCCGACCGCTGCCGGGAACTCCTCCCAGACCGAGCGGCCCACCAGGTGGGCGCGACCGGCTCCCAGGAGGCGCTCGGCCTCGGAGTTGACGTAGGTGAAGCGCCACTCGTCGTCGAGCTGGTAGAAGGCCGACGACATCGACTCGAGGACCCGACCGATGCGGGCCTCGCCCTCGTGCACCTGGGTGGTGTCGTACGCCGCGCCCACGAGGCGCACGGCCGGCCCGCCCTCGGTCTCGGCGAAGGCCCGCCCACGGGCCTCGATCCACCTCACGCCACCCTCGGGCCGCACCACGCGGTACTCGGCGACGTACTCACCGCAGGTGGCGATCGCGAGCTCGGCGGCAGCGGTCACGCGGGGCAGGTCGTCGGGGTGGACGCACGCGTTGAACGCCTCGATGGTGCCGCCGAACGACGACTCGTCGAGGCCGAAGAGCTCGAGCAGCCGCTCGTCCCAGCGCAGCCGACCGCTGACCAGGTTCCAGACGAAGGCGCCGACCCCGGCTGCGTCGATGGCGAGGCGCAGGGCGACGCGGTCGCTCTCCTCGTCCAGCGCGGCGGTCATCTCGACGGGCTCCCTCTGGGCGGGCACGCCGATGGCGGACGGGGCACCGATGTCCGACACGCGTGCTCCTCTGCACTGGTCAGGCCCACCCGTGGTCTCCAGGCGTGCCCTTGGCGGCAGGGTGTCACAGGTCCGCGTCCAGCGCTCGTAGAACGTGCAAAGGTCCAGTCAGGTGTCCCACCCCTACGGCTGGGCCGCCGGAGGCAGGTCCGTCGACCCGGCCCTCGGGGGCGCCGAGCGGGTCCTCCGGCAGCTGGGCGACCTGCTCGCGGCACCACACCGACACCGACGCGCGTCCCGTCCAGCACACCCGCCCGGAACTCGCTCCACGGCACCCAGGCGACCGAGTCCACCTCGGAGGGGTCCGGATCGACCGCATCCCGCACCAGGCCGGTGTAGACCGGACACATCTCGTTCTCGACGACGCCGTCCTGCTCGGCCCGGTAGCGGAACGACGGCAGCACCAGGCGGAGGTCGTCGACGTCCACCCCGAGCTCCTGCCGCACCCGGCGGCGTGCGGCGTCGGCGAGGTCCTCGCCCGGAGCGGGGTGGCCGCAGCAGCTGTTGGTCCAGACGCCCGCAAAGGTCTTCTTCGTGAGGGCGCGCCGGGTGACGAGGACCCGGCCGGCACCGTCGAAGAGGTAGGTGGAGAACGCCAGGTGCAGCGGCGTCTCGCCGTGGTGGACGCCTGCCTTGTCGGCCGTGCCGACCGCCCGCCCGGCCTCGTCGAGGAGGACCACGAGCTCCCTGACGGTGCTCATGCAGCACCACCTGCGGGTCGGGCGAGCTGGTTGACGGCCGCACCGAAGACCCGCGGGAGCCGCGATGCGGCGGGGACGAGCGCACGACGTACGACGGGGCGTGCGGTCGCCTGCAGCAGCGCGTGCGTGAGCAGCTCGTGCCGCCACCCCAGCCGTCGCGCCCGTCCGTCGTAGAGGTCGGGCCGGTCCGAGGCGAGGCACGCCACTGCCGCCCGCGCCTGGGCGAGCCCGAGGGCGATGCCCTCACCGGTCAGGGCGTCGACGTAGCCGGCGGCGTCCCCGACCAGCAGCACCCGCCCGGCCGATCGTGATCGGGACCTCTGTCGCAGCGGGCCCGCGCCCATGACGCGGGTCCGGGCCCCGGTGAGCCGCTCGGCAAGGGCGGGGAAGTCGGCGATCAGGTCGTCGAAGCGGGCACCCGCGTCGCCGAGCACCGCGACCCCGACGAGGTCGTCGTCGACGGGCGTCACGTAGGCCTCGGCCCGCGCCGACCAGTGCACCTCGACGTAGGACGTCCAGGGCGCCTGCTCGACGTGGCAGCGCTGGCCGAACCGTCGGCGCGACCCGTCCCTGGCGGGCGCGTCGAGGCCGAGCAGGCGACGTACGGGCGAGTGCAGGCCGTCGGCCGCGACGAGGTAGCGGGCCGGCTCGCCGTCGACGAGCACGTGGTCGCCGGCGTCGCGCACGTCCTGCACCGCCCGCTGCTCGACCGGGATCCCGGCCTCGGCGACCGCGGTCGCGAGGGCGTCGTGCAGGACCGTGCGCCGGACCCCGCGACCCGGACCCGCCGCGAAGCGTGCCGTGGCCCCGGCGCCCGAGCCGGCCGCGTCGAGGTAGTGGATGCCGGTGAGCGGGCGGCCGTGCGGGTGCACGCCCAGCGCGGCCAGCTCGGCGACGGCGCCGGGCATCAGGCCCTCGCCGCACGCCTTGTCGATCGCGCCGCACGCGGCTCGCGGACGACGACGGACAGGCCGGCGCGGTGGGCGTGCAGGGCCGCGGCGAGCCCGACCGGGCCGCCGCCGGCGACGACGACGTCATGCATCGGCGGGCACCTGCTCCTGCCGGGGGAGCGTGGCGAGGGCGGCGTCCTCGGTCCGGATCCGCACCGCGAGCAGGGCGGCGTTGAGGACCGTGAAGACGACGGCGGTGATCCAGGCGGCGTGCACGAGCGGCAGCGCGATGCCCTCGACCACCACGGCGACGTAGTTGGGGTGCCGGAGGAGGCGGTAGGGGCCGGAGGTGACCGGGGCGAGGCCGGGCACGACGATCACGCGGGTGTTCCACCGCCGCCCGAGCGTCGCGATGCACCACCACCGCAGCGCCTGCGACGCGAGGACGAGCGCGAGCATCGACCAGGCCAGCAGCGACGGCACGTCGGGTCGGCGTACCCACGCCTCGACGAGCGCGCCGACGAGCAGCGCGGTGTGGAGCACGACCATGAACGGGAAGTGGCCGAGCCCGCTCTCGACGCCGCCGCGCTCGCGGCTCCACGCGGCGTTGCGGACGGAGACGACGAGCTCGGCGACGCGCTCGATCCCGACGAGCGCGACCAGGACCGTGAAGGCGAGCAGCGTGGTCACGCCGTGCCTCCCGGAGTGGCCCTCAGCAGCACCAGCTCGGAGCAGAAGCCGGGTCCCATCGCGAGCAGCACGCCGTGGCTGCCGGGCTCCGGCGGGCGCTGGGCGAGGGTGTCCTCGAGGACGTGGAGGACCGAGACCGACGAGAGGTTGCCGACCCGCGCCAGCGACTCCCAGGTCAGCTGCAGGGCCTCGCGGGGCACCTCGAGGGCGGCCTCCAGGGCCTCGATGACCTTGGGGCCGCCGGGGTGGCAGACCCACCAGCCGATGTCGTCGCGGGTGAGGTCGTGGTCGGCGAGGAAGGCGTCGACGTCGTCGCGGATGAAGCGCTCGACGAGGTGCGGGACCTCGGCGTCGAGGACGATCCGTAGGCCGGATCCCGCGACGTCGAAGCCCATCGTGCGCTCGCTGTCGGGGTAGAGCCGGCTGCGCGAGTCCAGGACCTGCACCGTGCCGCCGTGCCGCGCGTCGCCGACGGCCACGACGGCGGACGCCCCGTCGCCGAAGAGCCCGCTCGCCACCAGGTTGGGCACCGAGGTGTCGTCACGCTGGACGGTGAGCGAGCACAGCTCGACCGCGACCAGCACCGCGACGTGGTCGGGGTGGCCGAGCAGGTAGTCGTGCACGCGGGCGATCCCGGCGGCGCCGGCCACGCAGCCGAGGCCGACCAACGGCATCCGGCGTACGTCCTGGCGCAGCCCGACCACTCCGGCGATCCGGGCGTCGAGGGACGGCACGGCCAGCCCGGTGACGGTCGCGGTCACGACCAGGTCGACGTCGGACGGGGTGAGGTCGGCGGCCTTCAGCGCGTCGACCAGCGCCTGCGCGCCGAGCTCGACGGCGTGCTCGATGAACAGGTCGTTGGCGTGGCCGAAGTCGCCGAGCGTCGCGTAGTCGGCGAGGGGGAGCACGAGGTGGCGTCGCTCGACACCTGCGTTGCGGTGGAACCGCCGGAGGAGCGCGTGGTCGACGCTCCGCTCGGAGATCACGGCGGCGAAGGCCTCGGTGATCTCCGCCTGCGGGTAGGAGTGCGGGGGCAGCGCGCCGCGGGCGGCCAGGATCCTCATGCGTGTGTCCTTGCGGGTCGAGGTCGGTTCAGGAGTCGGGGGTGGGGGAGCAGGTCGCGCGCCAGGCCGGCGGCGAGCCCCGGGTCGATGCGGCCGTCGCCGAGGCCCATCTCGACGAGCGCGTCGAAGACGTGGCGGTCGCGGGCGGCGGCACGGATGCCGGCGTCGACGACGCGCGGTGACCGCACGAGCCGGGACGCGACGAAGGTGTGGCGCAGGTGCGAGCCGAGCAGCCCGCGCACGACGCGGCGGTGGCGGGCGCCGGCCGCCGCAGGACGGCCGAGGGCGACGGCGCGCGCCGCCGTGCGACCGGCGGCGATCCCGGTGGTGACGGCGTAGAAGATGCCCTCGCCGGTCATCGGGTTCACCAGACCGGCGGCGTCGCCGACCAGGAGCGCCGGTCCGTCGGGCTGCTCCCAGCGCCAGCTGCTCAACGGCAGGTGGTGGCCGCGCCAGTCGGTGCCGGTGCTGGCGGCACCGGGCACCAGCTCCTCGAGCTGGTCGAGCAGGAGCCGACGGCTGGGCGCCGGGCGGTCGGACCCCTCGTCGGGCAACAGCTCGCCGTAGCCCACGTTGGCCAGGCCGTCGCCGCGGTCGAAGGCCCAGGCGTACGACGGGTGCCGCCGGTCGCCGAAGCGGATGACCTGCCGGCCGCGGATCGCGTCGGTGACGGGCGCGTAGCCGCGGATCGCGATGGCACGCGGGTCGCGTCGCTTGCCGAGGAGCACCTGCCGGACCAGCGAGTGGGCACCGTCGGCGCCGACCACGACGGATCCGCGGATCTCGCCCGACAGGACGGGCCCGGCGTCGTCGACCTCGAGCGAGGTGACGCGGTGCCGCCGCAGCACGGCGCCGGCAGCCACCGCGTGGTCGACGAGCCGCGCGTCGAAGACCCGACGGGGGATCACGTGCGCCTCGCGGCGCATCGGACCGGTGACCACGACGCTGCCGTGGCCCAGCTCGAGGTCGCGCAGGGGAGTCCACCCGGCCACGACGTCGGCGGCACCGACCTCGGCGAGGGCATCGACCACGTGGGGCGCGATGCCGTCGCCGCACGACTTGTCGCGCGGGAAGTCGCTGCGGTCGAGGAGCAGGACGCGCAGGGACGGGTCGGCGGTGAGGGCACCGAGCGCGGTTGCGGCGCCCGCCGGTCCGGCGCCGACGACCACGAGGTCCCAGGTCTCGTCGGTCATCGCGCCACCACCAGGAGGGTCGCGTCGAGGAGGGCGATGGCGATCGCGGCGAGGAAGGGCCGCCGTCCGGAGCCGCGGACCACGACGAGCGCGAGGGCGAGGGTGACGACTGCGGCGAGGCCCGCCGGGACCGGCGGGACCGAGGCGCCCGCCAGCACGACCACGGTCGCGGCCACGAGCACCGCTGCGGCCACCGGGGCGATCCAGCGGGGACCGAGCCGGTGCGGCAGCCCGCGGACACCGGTCGCCGCGTCGTCGTCGAGGTCGGGCAGCACGTTGAGGAGGTGCGCACCCACGCCGAGCAGTGCGGCACCGACCGGCCACCACCACGGCGGCGCCGCGTCGTCGGCGTACGACACCACGGCCGTCAGGCCGCCGAAGCTCACGGCGTAGGGAGCCCACGACCACACGGTGGACTTGAGGCCGAGGTTGTAGGCCCACGCCGACGCGACGCAGCCGAGGTGGATGAGCCCGGGGAGCAGGCCGAGGGAGAGGGAGAGGACGACGCAGGCGACCACGGCGGCCGCGCAGGCGCCGCGCACGACGGCGAGCGACGCCTCACCGGTCGCGAGGGGCTTGTCGGCGCGTCCCGCGCGCCGGTCGCGGCCGACGTCGACGAGGTCGTTGCTCCAGCCGACGGACAGCTGACCGGCGAAGCACCGCGGCGACGACGAGGAGGGTCGTCGCGGGATCGAGGCCCTGGGCCGTCGCCAGCAGGCCGGACAGCACGGTGACCGCGAGGGCAGGCCCGGCATGAGCCGCGTGCACGAGACCCCGGACGGCAGGTCCGGCGGTTCCGCGGCCGTGCGAGAGCTCGGTGCTCACGTGGCCTCCTCGGTGGGGCCCGGGACGGACCTCCTCCTGCGACCGTACCCACCGGGTCGTGTGGCAACGGCGACGAGGACGGCGAGGACGGCGACCGCCCAGCCCGCGAGGACGTCGACGACGTAGTGCTCGCCCGTGTGGACGAGCGTCAGCCCCATCGCGAGGGCGTACGCCGCCAGCGCGAGGCGCACGGCCCGCGAGACGGACGGCCAGAGGAAGAGGGCGACGAGGAGCGCCGCACCGGCGTGGAGCGACGGCATCGCGGCCACCGGGTTGCTGCCCGCCTGGCCGGCCTCGGTGAGGCGGCCGACGACGTCGAGGTGCAGCAGGTCCCAGCCGACGTGCGACGTGCGGGCGACCTCGCCGATGTCGCCGCGCTGCGAGGCGAGCCACGGGGGTGCGGCGGGGTAGGCGACGTAGCCGGTGATGCCGACGACCGACATCGTCAGGGCGGCGACCACCCACTCCCGGAACCGGTCGCGGACCGCGAACCACACGACGGCCGTGACGAGGGGGATCACCACGAAGTGCGTGACGTAGACGAGCGCGGCGACCGCGTCCCACCAGTGCGGTGCGCCGTCCGACAGCCGGGCCTGCAGCCAGACGGTGGGGACGACGCCGAAGAGGCCCTCGTCGGCGCGCGCGGGGCCGAGCACGTGGAGCGGTGCGCCGACCCGGTTGGTGTCCTCGCCGTCGCCCCTGCCGAGCGGCGCGGTGATCCACTGGGCGATCCCGTAGGCGACCAGGATCGCGCTGAGCGGCGACCAGGCGATGAGGAGCTGGGCGATCGGCCCGTGCCGCGAGCCCTCGTCGGCGGGCGGCGACGCCGGGTCGGTCCGTGGTCGGGTCGCCTCGGTCGTCATCGGAGGCTCCCGCGGCGCTCGAGTCGCTCGATCAGCGGCAGGCGTGCGGAACCGGTTGTAGCGCTGGATGAGCGATGAAGGGCAGGTTGACCAGTACGCCGTAGGCCACCAGCAGGACGGCCGCGACGGGCGGGTTCCACAGCACGAAGAGCGGGGCGCAGGCCATCGCCCACCAGTGGGTGAGC
Organism: uncultured Actinomycetota bacterium; assembly: GCA_963795095.1. Lineage (GTDB taxonomy): Bacteria > Actinomycetota > Actinomycetes > Propionibacteriales > Nocardioidaceae > Nocardioides. The sequence goes on from CAWCGM010000032.1 coordinate 372,603, forward strand.
TCGGCGCGCCGCGTCTCGCGCACGAAGGTCCGCAGGCCCTCGACGTCGCGTCCGGGCAGCTCGCGCTTGCTGATCCCGCCCTCGAAGATCGCGCCCGCCTCGGGCAGCCGGTCCTTCCAGCGGTGGATGCGGAGCCGGCGGCGGTACCACCCGCCGCCCGCCTCGAAGCCGCGCCCACGCAGCAGCGGGCCGTCGCGGTCGAGCCGGTGGTCGCCGACGTGGTGGGCGGCATACCCCGTCACGGCGTGGAAGAACCCCCAGGCGAGCACGTCGACGACGACGGTCAGCCACGGCGGCATGACGTAGCCCATCAGGCCGCCTCGCGGGTGGCGCGGTCGCGCCGCAGGTCGACCGGGCGACCGCGCCAGCTCACCGAGCGGCGTACGACCGTCAGGAGCAGCGAGCGCGCGAACACCAGGTCGAAGGCGAGCAGCGGGAGCGGGAAGAGCGCCCAGGCCCACCACCGGAAGGTGCCCGCCGTGCGCAGCACGGACCGCAGCTGCACGGCGGCCACGAGCCACGCCGCCGCCCAGAGCACCGTGGACGTCCCGACCTCGCCGCCGAACGCGTCGACGACGGCCCCCAGCGTCCCGAGCGCGACGACGTGGTGGGCGCAGACCCACAGCACGGTCGCGAGCGAGGCGATCGGGCTCGCAGCGGTCGCACCCGAGGCGATGTTCTTGCTCCACCCGGACACCAGCTGCGCAGCGCCGCCCGGATAGCTCCGCATCGAGACCACGTCGGTGCCGGCGAAGGACGTCACCGGCAGGCCCGCCCGGTCGTACGCCCGGGCGAGCTGGACGTCGTCGAGGATCTCGCCGCGCACGGCGCGGTGGCCGCCGACGAGCTCGTAGTCGGCGCGCGAGGTGAGCAGGCACGGCCCGAAGGCCATCGGCCGCCTCGCGCGGCCTCCGGTGAAGGCGGCACTGGCCATCAGGGCGACGGCGTTGAAGTAGGCCGACGCCTGCTCGTAGGTCCGGACGACCCGGTGGTGGGGCTGCACCGAGACCAGCCCGCCGTGCTGCTCGTGGGCTGCGAGCAGTCGCGGCAGGGCGTCCGGGGCCAGCACGGTGTCGGCGTCGAGGAAGAGCAGCAGGTCACCGGCCGTGGCCTCGGCCCCGGTGTGGCAGGCCCAGGCCTTGCCGGTCCAGCCCTCGGGTCGCGACCGGGCGGCGACGACCACCCGCGCACCCGCGGCGGCCGCCACGGACGCGGTCCGGTCGGCCGAGTCGTCGTCGACCACCACCACCTCGTCCACCGCCTCGCCCACCGCGTTGCGCCGCGAGCGAGGCCAGCAGCGCCGGCAGTGTCCTCTCCTCGTCGCGGGCAGGCACCACGACCGAGACCGCGCGTCCCTCTCCCGGGGCCGAGGGCGGGAGGGTCCGGACGTCGCGCAGCAGCCACAGCGGGACGCATCCGGCCACGAGCAGCACGACGGCCAGCACGAGATCGGGCGACAGGTCAGGCACGGCGACCTCCGGACCCCGGGAGCGGCGTGAGCTCGAGGTGCATCCCGCCCCGCGGGTGCACGGCCACCTGGGCCTCGGGGTCGGGTCGGCGCCAGCCCGTGGGCAGCCCGACGTGGTGCGTGGCGAGGAGCCGGTCGAGCACGACGGCCATCTCGCCGAGCGCGAGCTCGCGGCCGATGCAGAGCCGCGGGCCCTGGCCGAACGGGAGGTACGCCGTCCGCCCGGCGCCGGCCTCGAGGAAGCGCTGCGGCCGGAACTCCTCGGGCTCGGACCACACGTCCGGCCTGCGGTGGACGAGCCACGGGCTGATGATCGCCAGCGTGCCGGCCGGGACCTCGACGCCGCCCAGCACGTCGTCGCGGTCCGAGCGTCGCGAGATCACCCAGGCCGGCGGGAACAGCCGCAGTGCCTCGTCGATGACTGCGCGGGTCCAGGGGATGCGGTCGCGGTGGTCGAGCAGCGAGACGGGTCCCGGGCAGCGCGGCCAGCTCGTCGCGGACCCTCTCCTGCGCGTCGCGGTCCTCGGCGAGGAGCATGAGGGTCCAGGTGAGCGAGGCGGCGACGGTCTCGTGGCCGGCGATCACCATCGTGACGAGCTCGTCGCGGATCTCGCGGTCGGTGAGGCCGCTGTCGAGGAGCAGGCCGAGGAGGTCGTCGCCGTGCGGGACGGCACCGGGCGCCGGCGGTCGCGCGCGCCGCTCCGCCATCAGCTGCGCGGTGACGGTGTCGAGGCGCCGCCGCGCCGACCGGAGCCGGAGGTTGGTCCGCGTCGGCGCCCACTCGGCCGTCGGCAGGATCGAGCGCCCGAGCCGGACGACGATCTCGGCAGCCTCGCTGCTGGCGTGGAGCAGGTCGTCGGCATGGCCGCCGAGGTCCGCGGAGAACAGCGCCCTCCCGACGGCGTCGAGCCCGATCCGGTGCATCAGGGACGCGACGTCGAGGACGGCGGGACCGGTGGCCGGCAGCGACGCGCGCATCGCGTCGTCGGCGGCGGCGCGCACGCGGTCGCTCACCGCGGTGAGTCGCTCGTGGTGGAACGCGGGCGCGGCCAGCCGACGGTGCTCGATCCAGTTCGGCTCGGCCGAGGCCAGCAGTCCCGAGCCGGTCACCCGCCCGAGGGCGGCGTACTGCACCGTGGACTTGCCCCAGTGGCGTGCTCCGGTCTGCAGGACCTGCCGCACGTCGTCGGGGTCGTTCACGAGCAGCGCCGGCGAACCGGGCACGGGGAACGAGACCAGGTCGCCGTAGCGCCGCTGCACCTGCCCGAGGAAGGTGAGGGGGTCGCGGCGCACCGACCGGAAGGCGCGCGCCATGTCGGTCGACGTCGGACCCGCGTACGCCGATCTCGGTGGGCTGCATCGCCTGCAACCGCTCGGTGATGGTCATGCGGCCTCCCCGCGGGCGCGGCTGCGCCCCAGCCACGTCCACGACACGCAGGACAGCAGGACCAGGGCGAAGCCGAAGAGGAGGTCCTCGACGGGCGCGTAGAGCAGGCGCCACGCCCCGAGGGCGACGACGTCCTCGTTGCCGAGGATGGTGCCGGGGTCGTACTGCACGATGCGGCGCCCGGTCAGCCAGCCGTTGGTGAGCAGCTGGAAGAAGACGATGATCGCGTAGGCGGACCACCAGTCGCGGGTGCTGGTGATCCGGGTGCGGGCCACCCACCGGTCGACCACCACGGCGACCAGCACGCCCAGCACCGCGAGCGAGGTGTAGGTCATCGGTCCGCCACCCGGCGTCGGACGACCTTGACCGCCTCGAAGGTCAGCACCGACACGACGGGGATGACGACGAAGAAGGCGACCTCCTCGAGCGGGATCCCGGCGACGCGCGGCGGGAGCGTCTGGTCGGCGTCGAACCGCCAGTGGCCCGGCGTGGGTGGCGTAGAGGTCCCACAGCAGGAACGGGGTGCCGGCCAGGAGGACGGTGAGGAGGAGCCGGCGCGGCTGGCGCAGCACGTCGAGCCGGAAGGCAGGGACGAGCGGGAGGGTGCCGGCCAGGCAGAACGCCAGCATGGCGACGTACGACCACTGCAGCAGGGTCATCCACCCACCGGCCCGGTCGTGCGGTCGCCGGACAGACGCTTGAGGACCAGCTCCGCGCTGATCAGGCACATCGGCAGCCCCACGCCCGGGATCGTCGTGGAGCCGGCGTAGAGCAGGCCGTCGACCTTGCTCGACGCGTTGCCGGGGCGCAGGAACGCGCTCTGCCGCAGGGTGTGCTCCAGCCCGAGGGCGCCACCGCGCCAGGAGTGGTAGCGATCGGCGAAGTCCTGCGGGCCGATGGTGTGGCGGACCCGGATCCGGTCCCGCAGGTCGGGCACGCCCGCCCAGTCGGCGACGAGGTCGATCGCCGCGTCCGCCGTGCGCTCGACCAGGTCGTCACCGTTGCCGTCGTCGCCGCCGGCGCCGATGGCGGTGTCGGCGGGCACCGGCACGAGGACGAACAGGTTCTCCGAGCCGGGCGGGGCGACCGAGCTGTCGGTCTCGGACGGCTTGCAGACGTAGACCGACGCCGGGTCGGGCACCCGGGCGTCGCGACCGAAGATGTCGCCGAAGTTCTGGCGCCAGTCGGCGGTGAAGAACAGCGAGTGGTGGGCCAGCTGGGGCAGCTCGCCGTCGACGCCCAGCATCGCGAGCACGGCGCCCGGACCGGGGGAGCGGCGGCGCCACGAGCGCTCGGGGTGGGTCTGCAGGTGCTCCGGGAGCAGGGCGGTCTCGAGGTGGTGGAGGTCGGCGGCCCCGACGACGACGTCGGCATCGATGGTCGTGGCGGTGCCGTGCCGGTCGACGTGCCGCACGCCCGAGACCCGGGCGCGACCTCGTCCCGCGGTGCTCGTGCGTGATCGCGGTGACCTCGGCGCCCGTGTGCAGCCGCGCTCCGTGCTTCTCGGCCAGGAGCGCGATCGCCTCGACCAGGCGGGTGAAGCCGCCCTGCGGGTAGAGCACCCGGTCGCCCAGGTCGAGCCGGCTCATCAGGTGGTAGATGCTGGGTGCCCGGCTCGGCGAGGAGCCGAGGAAGACGGCGGGGTAGCCGAGGACCTGCTGGATCCGGCGGTCGGAGAACGACGCGGCGACGTGCTTCTCCAGCGAGCGGGTCAGCAGCCGGCCCAGGGACGGCGCACGGCGTACGACGTCGGCGCCGAGCAGCGAGGTGGGCGACTCGAAGCTGTTGTAGAGGAAGCGGCGCAGCGCGACGTCGTAGGTGTCCTCGGCCGAGGCCAGGTAGGTGTCGAACCGGTCACCGGCTCCCGGCTCGATCGACTCGAAGAGCGCGCGGTTGTGCGCGCGGTCGGGGCGGAGGTCCACCGGGTCGGGGTGGCCCTCGAAGAAGACGCGATAGCTGGGGTCGAGCACCCGCAGGTCGAGCTCGGCCTCGGCCGAGGTGCCCAGGAGGTCGAAGAAGTGCTCGAAGACCTCGGGCATGAGGTACCACGAGGCGCCGGTGTCGAAGCGGAAGCCGTCGCGCTCGACGCTGCCGACCCGGCCGCCGACCTCGTCGTTCTTCTCGAGGAGGTCGACGCTGTGGCCGCGCGACGCCAGGAGGGCGGCGGTCGCGAGCCCGGCGATGCCACCACCGACGACCACCACCTTCACGAGCCGCTCCCGCGCACCGCGCCGGCGGCGATCCGCAGCTTCACCGCGGTGGGCACCCGCACCCGGGTGCGCCGGATCTCCGCTGCGGAGGTCCGGCGCAGCCGGCAGGCGAGCTCGCCGAACGTCGCGTGGGCGGCGCGCACCGCCCGGCGGCTGCTCGACGGCAGGGCGGGAACGACCACGGCGGCGGCCGCCAGGTCGGCGTCGATGTCGTCGAGGATGCGGTCGCGGTCGGCGTCGCAGAACCGGTCCACGTCCAGGCCGGGGAAGTAGTCGCGGCGCAGGACGTCGTGGTCGTCGGCCAGGTCGCGCACGAAGTTGAGCTTCTGGAAGGCCGCACCGAGCCGCCGGGCGCCCGGTGCGAGCCGGTCGTAGCCGTCCGCGCGGTCGCGAGGGCCGTCCGGGGCGGCGACGAACGCCCGCAGGCACATCAGCCCGACGACCTCGGCCGACCCGTAGACGTACGTCTCGAAGCTGGCGGGGGTGTGCTCGGTGGTGTCGAGGTCCATCCGCATGGACGCGAAGAACGGCGCGACGATCTCGTCGGTGATGCCGACGGCCTGCGCGGTGCGGGCGAAGGCGTGCACGACGAGGTTGCCGCTGTAGCCGGTGCGCAGCGCGTGCCGGACGTCGTCCTCGAGCCAGTCGAGCATCGTGGCCCGGGCCTCGCGGGGGAGGGAGGGGTCGGGGTTGTCGACGATCTCGTCGGCGACCCGCACCAGTGCGTAGATGTTGCGCACCTGGGTGCGCACCGGCTCGCCGAGCAGGCGCGAGGCGAGGCCGAAGGAGCTGGAGTACTCACGGATGACGACGGCGGAGCTGGCCTCGGACACCGTGTCGTAGAGGTTGCCGGTGGCCGCCCGGCTCAGGTGGAGGTTCATGCCGCGACCTCGCGCCCGTCGACGACGGTCAGCTGTCGGACGGTGACGGCCTCGAGGAGGTCGAGCGGAGATGCCGAGCTCGGCGACACCCGACCGGGCCAGCGGCCAGGTGCTGCTCGGCGAGCTCCTCCACGAAGGCGCGTGACCCGGACGCGGTGAGCAGCGCCCGGACCTCGTCGAGCTCGTCGTCGTCGAGCTCGCGGCCGAGGTGGCCGCTGATCTCGTCCCACTGGGGGGTCGAGCGCGCGTGGACGATGAGGGGCGTCTGCTTGCGGGTGCGCAGGTCGCACGTCGCGCTCTTGCCGGAGCGGTCGGGATCGCCGAAGACACCGATCAGGTCGTCGACCAGCTGGAAGGCCACGCCCATGGCCCGCCCCAGGTCGCCGAGCCGCGTCGTCGTCGCCGCGTCGGCGCCCGCCAGCACCGCCCCGGCCTGCAGCGGCAGGGCGAAGGAGTAGGCGCTGGTCTTGTGCTCCTCCATGGTCAGGCTCTCGGCGAGCGACACGGGCCCGCTGGTCGAGGGTGAGGCGCACGTCTGCCAGCTCGCCCGCGGCCGTGGTGTGCAGGGCGGAGTCGAAGAGGTCGAGCAGGCGTCGTACGACGTCGGGCTGCGCTCCGCACAGGGCGACCGCGCGGACCGCGGCGGCCAGGGCGAGGTCGCCGGCGAGGATGGCGGCGGTCAGCCCGTAGGCCGCTCCGTCGTCCGTGCGCGCCGAGCGCCCGTCCCCGCGCGCGGAACGTGCCGCTGACGTTGGGCCGGCCCCGTCGCAGGTGGTCGTCGTCGATCACGTCGTCGTGGATGACGAACGCCGTGTGGAGCAGCTCGACGGCTGCCCCGACCTCTGCGGCGGCGTCGGGGCTCGTGCCGCCGAGGGCCTCGTGCGTGGAGGTGACCAGCGCGGGCCGGAAGCGCTTGCCGCCCACGGTGGCCTCGACGAGGGCGTCCCAGAGGAGCGCGTGGTGGGGGTCGATCGTCGCCGCCCGGGCGCGCCCGTCGTCGAGCAGGCGCCGCAGCGCGGCATCCGTACCTGTCGAGATCATTCGTCCCCCTCCTCGCGGGTGCACCTGTCCCGAGTCAATCTATGCAAGACTTGCAACTATATCTAGACATCATGCATAGGAGTCATCGGTGTCCACGTCGCACGCACCCCTCACCATCGGTGAGCTGGCTCGTCGTACTGGTGTACCCACCACGACGCTGCGCAGCTGGGAATCCCGCTACGGATTTCCGCGCCCGGTGCGCCAGGCCGACGGTGGCCACCGCCGCTACGCCGGAGTCGGAGGTGCGCGCCGTGCTCGACGTGCTGGAGCGGCGGAGCTCGGGGCTCTCGCTCCCCACGGCCGTGCAGCGCGTCATCGATGCGCCGGCGCGGTCGGGCTCGGTCTTCGCCGAGCTCCGCCGCCGGCACCCCACCCTGACGCCACGGGTGCTCACGCGTCCCACCCTGGTCGCGATGAGCTGGGCGATCGAGGACGAGTGCTGCTCCCGGGCCGCGGAGCCGGTCCTCTTCGGCGGGTTCCAGCGCGAGACCTTCCTGCGCGGGTCGTACGACCGCTGGCGCGAGCTGGCCCGCACGGCCCGCCACGCCGTCGTCTTCGCGGACTTCGCCGATCCCGCACCCCTCGAGCCGGGCGAGCTGGTCGAGGTGGCCCTGCCGCGCGACGCCCAGCTGAACCGCGAGTGGCTCGTGATCTGCGACTCGCCCGACCTCCCCGCCTTCCTCACCGCCGTCGAGCGGCCGGGACAGGACGCGTCCTCCTCCGCCGACCGCCGCTTCGAGGCCCTGTGGTCCGTCGACCCCGTGGTCGTCCGCGACGCCAGCCGGGTGGCCGCGGCCCTCGCCGACCGCTACCGCCCGGACTGGCGGCAGGGAGCGCCCGTCCTGCCCGACGAGGACCCCGAGGCCGGCTCGGCCGACCTGCACCGGGCGTCGGAGCTCTTCGACCGCATGGTCGGCTACCTCGACGCGGCCCGCTGACCGGTCGGTCCGCCGAGGCCACCTAGCCTCTACCCGTGCCAGCACGCCCCCGCCGACCCCGCCCCCGTCCAGCCGCTGCGTGAGCTCTGGCGCCGGTACGACGCCTACCGGGCGCGGTTCGTCGGCGCCGTCGTCGCCTCGACGATCAACAAGGTCGCCGACGTCGTGCCCGAGCTGCTGATCGGCGCCGCGGTGGACGTCGTCGTGCGCGGCGACGGCTCCTTCGTCGGCGAGGTGCTCGGCGTCGAGTCGCGCTTCGCCCAGCTGGGCTGGCTCGCGGTCATCAACGCCGTCGTCTGGGTGGTCGAGTCGCTCAGCCAGTACGTCGCCAGCGTGCTGTGGCGCGGCCTGGCCCAGGGCGTCGAGCACGACCTGCGCGTCGAGGCCTACGACCACGTCCAGCACCTCGACCTGGGCTGGCACGAGAGCCGGCCCGCCGGGGCGACGCTCGCCACGCTCAACGACGACGTCAACCAGCTCGAGCGCTTCCTCGACGTCGGCGCACCGGCGATCCTGCAGACCGCGCTCAACGTGCTGCTCGTCGGCGCCGTCTTCGCCGCGGCCTCCGGGCAGCTGCTGGTGCTGGCGTTCCTGCCGATCCCGCTGATCGTGGTCGGCTCGCTCGTCTTCCAGCGCCGCCTGGAGCCGCTCTACGACCGGGTGCGGGTCGCGGTCAGCGACCTGTCGAGCACCCTGTCGGCCAACATCTCCGGCATCGCGACGATCAAGGCGTTCACCGCCGAGGACCGCGAGCGCGACCGGGTGTCGGCCGTCTCGCAGGCCTACCGCGAGGCCAACACCGAGGCGATCCGCTCGTCGGCCGCCTTCGTCCCGCTCGTGCGGATGGCGATCCTCGCCGGCTTCACCTGCACCCTGCTCCTCGGCGGGTGGGCGACCCTGCGCGGCGACCTCCAGGTCGGTCTCTACTCCGTGCTGGTCTTCATGACCCAGCGCCTCCTGTGGCCGCTGACCGAGGTCGCCGAGGTCCTCGACCTCTACCAGCGCGGCCGCGCGTCCGCCGCGCGCATCCTCGCCCTCCTCGACATCCCGGTCACCGTGCCGGCCGGGGCCACGGCACTCGAGCGGCCCGTGGCCGGGCGCGTCGAGCTGCGCGGCGTACGTGCGGGCTACGCCGACGGGCCCGACGTCCTCCACGGCATCGACCTCGTCGTCCCGGCGGGCGAGACGCACGCGATCGTCGGCTCCACCGGCTCGGGCAAGTCCTCGCTGCTGCGCCTGGTGCTGCGCTTCGACGACCCGCGCGACGGGCACGTGCTCTTCGACGGCCAGGACGTCCGCGACCTCGACTGGGACTCGCTGCGCGGCTCGATGGGCTACGTCGCCCAGGACGTCTTCATGTTCGCGGGCTCCGTGGCCGACAACATCGCCTACGGCCGGCCCGGGGCCACCCGTGACGAGGTCCGCGCGGCGGCCGAGTCAGCGGCAGCGCTCGACTTCATCGAGGAGATGCCGCAGGGCCTCGACACGTGGGTCGGCGAGCGCGGCGTGACGCTGTCCGGCGGCCAGCGGCAGCGGCTCGCGCTGGCCCGCGCGCTGCTGCGCGACCCCGCCGTCCTCGTCCTCGACGAGGCGACCAGCGCGGTCGACAACGAGACCGAGGCGGCCATCCAGCGCTCCCTGCGGCGCGCCACCGCGCAGCGCACCGCGATCGTCGTCGCCCACCGGCTCTCGACGGTGCGGCACGCGCACCGGATCTGGGTGCTCGACGCCGGGCGCGTGGTCGAGGCCGGCACGCACGACGAGCTGATCGACGGCAACGGCGCGTACGCCGCCCTCTGGCGCGTGCAGACGGGGGAGCAGGAACCCGTCGGTCACTGATCGGCGCTGGGCGGGGCGGCGAGCCACTCGCCGCGGCTGCTGCGGGAGACCAACCCACGCTCCTCGAACGCCTCGAGCCAGCCGAGCATCGGCGTCGTCCCCCAACGCCGGCGGTAGATCTCGGCGTTGCGCACGATGTCGTCGACGTGCTCGACCGGCGGCCGCGACACCGGGTGCCACTGGTGGTAGGCCCGGGCGTCGCCGACCCAGCCGAGGTCCAGGCCGGAGCCGACGACCTTCCGGGAGAAGTCCGTGTCCTCGCCGCCGTAGCCGACGTAGTCCTCGCAGAAGCCACCGATGCGGTGCCACGCCTCCACCGAGCACGCGAACGACAGCGACCAGAAGAGGTCCGGGTCGGCGCCCCTGATCCGGACGCCGAAGCCGGGGGCCGGCCGGGCCGGGTGGGGTGAGTCGAGGGCGGCCAGGGTCGCGAGGTCGTACCCGCCGGGAGGTGGGCGCTCGAGGTAGGTCACCGGTCCCGACCAGACGATCAGCGGCTCGTCGCGCACCACGTCGGCGTACGCCGCGACGAGTCCGGGGTCGACGAGGCAGTCGACGTCGAGGAAGACGAGCACGTCGGCACCACCAGCGATCGCGACCTCGGCACCACGGTTGCGGGCGGCGGCGATCGGGAGGCCCAGCGGGTCGGCGGGCAGCGACGTCGCGCACCAGTCGGCGGCCGCCACGACCGGGTCGTCGACCGCAACGACGACGTGGTGGTCGGGCGCGAGTCCCGACAGGGCGAGCGAGGCGCGCTGCCGGTCCAGGTGGTCGCGTCGGTCGTGGACGACGGTCACCACTGCGGTGCGCGTCATGCGGCGCGGTCGCTGTCGTCCACGACGTCGCTCACGACCCCGGCGAGCCGGGTCGGGGCGGCGCCGTCGCACCAGTCGGCCCAGCCCTCGCCGTCGAGGAATCGTGCCTCGTCGAGCAGGTCGCTCCAGCCGGTCGCGGGCACGCCGTCGACCACGACGGCGGGCCACCCGTCGGCCAGGACCGAGGCGGTGACGTGCTGCTCGTCGAAGGGTCGGTCCGCCGGCACCACGACGGCCGGCACCCGCAGGGCGGCCACCTCGGCGAGCGAGTTCTGCCCCGGGTGCAGCACGGCGACGTCCGCGGTCGCCAGGACTGCTGCGGGGTCCGCGTGCCAGGTGCCCAGCGTGCGGCTCAGCACGGTCCAGTCCCAGCCGGGTGTCTGCTCGCGGGCGAGGTCGATCGAGGCGCGGGTGAATCCGTCGCCTCCAGTGCCGGCCAGCAGCACCGCGTGGGGGCGGCGTCCGGGCGGTCGCCTCCGACCCGAGGCGACCGCGAACCTCGAGACCGCACCGATCGCGTGCACGTCCCTGTCGAGTCCGGGGAGCATCCGGTCCGTCCAGTCGGCCGGCCAGGCGCCGACGACCGCCGTGGCGGTGCCGAAGCCCAGCGCGTGCGCCGGATCCGTACGACGTCCGGGTGCCGTCATCGCCACCACCGGGACGCCGTGGAGGCGGGCCAGGAGACACACCTCGACCGACTGGTCGACGACCATCGCCGACGGCGCGTGGTCCTCGATCCAGGCGGAGATGGCGGCCATCCGGCCACGCATCCCGGCATCGCCGAGCGGGACCCAGTGCAGCCGCCCCCGAGCCGTGACGTCGGCCCCGGCGTAGCCGGGCGCGCTGTCGTCGCGGGGGAGCTGCACCCACGGACCGGTCCACTCGTCGGGGCGGGGGAGGGAGGAGAAGCCGGTCACCTGGTCGGGCAGGTGCGGCGCGACGGTGATCGCCCGGTGGAGGTGGCCGTTGCCGTGGTGGTGGACGTAGTAGCCGATCACGCGGCGAGCCGGCGGTCGACGAGCTGCAGGTAGATGTCCTCGTAGCGGTCGACCATCCGCCCGAGCGAGAGCTCGGCCTCCGCGTGCGCCCGGCAGCCGTCGCGGTCGAGCGACATCGCCTCCCGGATCGCGCGCGCCAGCGCGTCGACGTTGCCCGGCTCGGCCAGCCGGCCCGTGTCGGCCGACAGCACCTCGGGCAGGCCGCCGCGGGCGTAGGCCGCCACCGGGGTGCCGCACGACAGGGCCTCGGCGGCCACCAGGCCGTAGGGCTCGTCCCACGCGGGCGTCACGACGGCGACGCCTGCGCTGCCGACCAGGCTCGCGAGCTCGGCCTGCGCGAGGTGTCCGGCGTACGTCGCTCCGGGACCGAGCAGCGGCTCGACCGACTCGCGGAAGTAGGTGGCGTCGAGGATGGGACCGGCGAGCACGATCGGCACCCCGGCCCGGCGGGCCGCGAGGACGGCGTGGTGCGGTGCCTTCTCCTCCACGATCCGTCCCGACCAGACGGCGGTGTCGCCGCCCGGACCGGCCGGCCACTGCTCGACGTCGACCCCGTTGAGCACGACGGTGCTCTCCGTGATCGGCGCCCAGGCGGCGGCCGTGTGCCGGGAGACCGACGCGAAGGAGCTGCTGCCGCCATCCATCTGCACCGCCGACTCGAGCCACCACAGGGGAGGCGTGTGCAGGGTGGTGAGCACCGGCATCGGCAGCGAGCGCGCCATCGCGACGGGGAGGTAGTGGAGGCTGTTGTTGTGCAGGACGTCGAAGTCCGCGCCGTCGTGCTGGCCCAGCTGCAGCATCAGCGACAGGTAGGCGTGGTGCTCGGCCACCTCGACGTAGGGAGGTGCGTCGACGTCGTGGCGACCCGCCCGCTCGGGCATCGCCGCGACCGCGAGCTCGACCGCGCCGAGGCCCGGGTCGGAGCCCGGGGCTGCGAACACCGAGACCTCGTGCCCACGGCGGACGAGCTCGCTGGCGAGGTGCCAGGTCATCGACTCGAGCCCTCCGGTGAAGGGCTCCGCGATCGGGAAGCGACAGTTGGCGACCAGGCAGATCCGCAGCCGGTCCCCGGAGAGGCGCACCGTCACCTGCTCACCTCGCGATACAGGTCCTCGTGGGCCTGCGCGACCAGGCGACGCTGCTCGGTGCGCTCGTCGACGCCTGCGCCGTAGCGCGGTCGCTCGTCGTGCGCGCGCAGGACCGCGTCACGCAGGGAATCTGCGTCGAAGTCGTCGCCGTCGTTGGTGTAGCTCAGGATCGGTCCCTGGTCGGCGTAGTAGCCGCAGCTCGGCGCGAGCACGGTCGTCTGCAGGTCGCGGCAGGCCTCGAGCCAGCCGGAGTGGGTGCCGAAGGTGTAGGGCAGGACCGACAGGTCGAGCGAGGCCAGGTAGCCCCACAGGTCCTCGTCGGAGAGGTAGTCGTGGACCTCCAGCTCGAGCCGCCCGGCCGCCGCCTCGCGGCGCAGCCAGGCCGCGAGCTCCGCGTCCCGTCGGGCGCCGTCGTCGTCGAGGACGTCGCGGTGGCAGTTGACCTGCAGCACCGCGTCGTCGAGGTCCGCCACGGTCTCCACGAGCGTCGGCAGGATCCGCATCGGGTCCATGTTGGCGCGCAGGCTCTTGAGGTGCAGGCCCACGCGGAACGGCCGCCGACGCCACCGCGGTCGCACCTCCAGCGCACGCGAGATCGTCGGCAGGTCGACGACGTGCGGGTGGGGGACGACCAGGGGAGTGCGACCCCACCGCGCCTCGATCTCGCTCGCGGCGCCCGGGGTCAGCGTCACGACGGCGTCGGCCGCCCGCACCAGCACGTCGAGCTGCTCGTCGTGGAGCGCGCGGTCGCGGTGGTGAGGGTTGCGCAGGTCGTGGACGGTGAACACGAAGGGCTTGCCGCGTCCACGCAGGACGCGGGTCAGCTGCTCGAGGTCCTCGGGCCGAACGGCGTCGAAGCCGAAGTGCAGGTGGAACACGTCGAAGTCGGCCGTGCGCGCCCACTCGGGGTCGAGCATCACCGGCGGCCACCAGGTGGCACCGGCCGGGCGGTCCGGGTGGGCCGGGTCCGGGTCCGGGAGGCGTACGACGCCGTCGCCGGCGAGCGGCGCGAGGTGGCGGACGTACACGTGCCCCGAGGGCACGGAGGCGATCGTCAGCGGCGTGGAACGGTGCGGAGCAGCAACCTGCTTCCGGGTCTGGGCGATGGGCATGCTTCGGCGTACCCCGGTTCACGCGGCTTCACCGGTTCGTCCACCCGCCCGGGTGGGACCGGCCTAGCCTGTGCCGGTGCACGAGCAGGTTCAGGGGGGCCGGACGGTCGTCGTCGATCGCGACCTGCACCTGCGCCTGCGCACCGACATGACCATCGACGTCGCCCGTCACACACGCAGCGTGCTTGCCGTCGGGGTGGCGGCCGTCGTGCTCGGGGTCTTGCTTGCCCGTCCGCTGACGGGCGTCGTGGTGGCCCTCGCCGGCGTGGCCGGCTGGGCCGTCCTCCGCTGGCTGCACCTCGGTCGCACCATGCGGCACGGTCTGGGCGTCGGGCAGTCCATCACCGTGCGCGGCCGGATCGACGGCGACCCGGCGGTGGTGGTCACGGACGTGACCGGTGAGGTGGAGCTGGGCCGCGGCTCTGTCCTCGTGGTCACCCGGTTCAGGTCGTACGTCACCGTCCACGGACGCCAGCTGTCGTTCGTCCTCCCGGCGGGGTTGCTGACCGAGGCGGAGATCGGTTTCCTCGAGGGTCACCTGGCAACGCCGGAGGGGAGTGAGCCCGCGCCGGAGCCGGCCAGTGCACTGCCGCTGTCACTGACACTCACCGAGGACGTGACCGCGCGGGCGGGGGCCGCCATCGTCCGCGCCGTCACCCTGTCCGCGGACTCGATGATGCCGGTCGTCTCTGCCCTCGCGTTCCTCGCGGTGGGTGTCGCCGTCCGGTCGGGAGGATGGCTCACCGTCGGTGCCGTGATCGCCGTCGTGTGGGTGCTCACCACTCCTCGAGCGGCGCTGCGGGCACGGGCCATGGTCCGCTCGGCCTACCCCGCGGGCCGCACGCTCCACGCCGAGGTGACGGCCGACTCCATCACGACCGAGCTGGACGCCGTCGTCCTTGCCGTGCGGTGGGAGATGTACGACGCCTGCCGGGTCAGCGCGGACGCCGTGCTCCTGCGGCGCAAGGGGCCGTTCCTGTCGCCGGACGTGCTCAGCGTCTATCCCCGCGACCTGTTCGACGACGCCTCGATCGAGACGCTCACCGCCGCACTGCCCCGACAATTCTGAGCGCGGGCTCCTCCGAGCGCGGCGAAACCGGGGTGAGGACGGCCCGACCCGGCCGATAGGCTCGCCGCGACATCCGTCCCACCACTCCCAGGAGCTCCCGTGTCTGACATCCAGGTCGTCCGCATCCACGCAGACCAGCGTGCGGAGACCTCGGTGACGACGGGCACCAAGGCGTGGGAGCTGTTCCGCGACGACGCCGACGTGGTCGCCGCCCGGGTGGCGGGCCAGCTCAAGGACCTCGCCTACGAGCTCGAGGACGGCGACGAGGTCGAGGCAGTGGCCATCGACAGCGCCGACGGCCGCGACATCCTGCGCCACTCGACCGCGCACGTGATGGCCCAGGCCGTGCAGCAGCTCTGGCCCGAGGCCAAGCTCGGCATCGGCCCGCCGATCGACAACGGCTTCTACTACGACTTCGACGTCGAGACCCCGTTCGTGCCCGAGGACCTCGTGAAGATCGAGTCCGCGATGCGCAAGATCATCAAGGAGAACCAGCGCTTCGAGCGCCGGGTCACCACCGATGCCGACGCGCTGACCGAGCTCAAGGACGAGCCCTACAAGATCGAGCTGATCGGCCTCAAGGGCGGCTCGGGTGCCTCCGACACCGAGGGCGCCTCGGTCGAGGTGGGTGCCGGCGAGCTCACCATCTACGACAACATCGGCCGCTCCGGCGAGGCCAAGTGGTCCGACCTCTGCCGCGGCCCGCACCTGCCGACCACCAAGCGGATCCCGGCCTTCAAGCTGATGCGCAGCGCGGCGGCCTACTGGCGCGGCGACGAGAAGAACAAGCAGCTCCAGCGCATCTACGGCACCGCCTGGGAGACCAAGGAGGCGCTCGAGGAGCACCTCCACCGGATCGAGGAGGCCGAGCGCCGCGACCACCGCAAGCTCGGCCGCGAGCTCGACCTCTACTCCTTCCCGGACGAGATCGGCTCCGGGCTCCCGGTGTTCCACCCACGTGGCGGAGTGATCAAGCGGGAGATGGAGGACTACGTCCGCCAGCGGCACATCGAGGAGGGCTTCGAGTACGTCGGAACCCCCCACATCGCCAAGGAGGGGCTCTTCTACACCTCGGGCCACCTGCCCTACTACGGCGAGGGCATGTTCCCCCCGCTCGACGTGGACGGCATGGACTACCGCCTCAAGGCGATGAACTGCCCGATGCACAACCTCATCTACCGCTCGCGCCAGCGGTCCTACCGCGAGCTGCCGCTGCGGCTCTTCGAGTTCGGCTCGGTCTACCGTCACGAGAAGTCCGGCGTGGTCCACGGCCTCACCCGGGTGCGCGGGTTCGCCCAGGACGACTCGCACTCCTACGTCACCCCCGAGCAGGCACCGGGCGAGATCAAGCACCTCCTCGACTTCTGCCTCGGCCTGTTCCGCGACTTCGGGCTCAACGACTTCTACCTCGAGCTCTCGACCCGTGACGACTCCAAGCCCGACAAGTTCATCGGCTCCGACGAGGACTGGGAGATGGCGACCGAGGTGCTCCGCAAGGTCTGCGAGGAGTCGGGCCTCGAGCTCGTCCCCGACCCCGGCGGTGCTGCCTACTACGGCCCCAAGGTGTCGGTGCAGGCACGCGACGCGATCGGCCGCACCTGGCAGATGTCGACCATCCAGTACGACTTCAACCAGCCGTCGACCGACCGCTTCAACCTCGAGTACGTCGCCGCCGACGGCACCCGCCAGCAGCCGGTGATGATCCACTCCGCCAAGTTCGGCTCGATCGAGCGGTTCATCGGCGTCCTGGTCGAGCACTACGCCGGCGCGTTCCCGCCCTGGCTGGCTCCCGTCCAGGTCCAGGGCATCCCGATCGCGGAGCGCCACAACGACTACCTCTACGACATCGCCCGCACCATGAAGGCGCAGGGGCTGCGCGTCGAGGTCGACGAGTCCGACGACCGGATGCAGAAGAAGATCCGCAACGCGCAGCTGCAGAAGGTGCCGTTCATGCTGATCGCCGGCGACGACGACGTCGAGAAGGGCGCGGTCTCCTTCCGCTACCGCGACGGTCGCCAGGACAACGGCGTACCCGTCGCGGAGGCGATCGAGAGGGTGGCCGCGGCCGTCGCGTCCCGCGAGCAGGTCTGAGCCGCAGTCGTGACGGACGACGCCGACGACCAGGTCCGCCACGACTGGCCCGAGGGCGGAGGTGCGCCCTTCGACACCGCTCCCGACGAGACGCGGTGGGTGTTGTTCGCGCGCGGGCGCTTCGGCCGGACCTGGCCGGCAGGTGACGTCCTCGACTTCGGGAGCTGGACGACCGACTTCGCGGCGCGGGTGCCCCTGGGCTACGCGACCATCCAGGTCGTCGAGCGTCGCGCGGTCGTCGACCGTGGCGCCGTGGTGCGCGAGTGGCCGGAGCACGGGCCACCTGCGGTCGGCGACGGCGGCTTCGACCCCTACCAGCACCACGTGCCCGGCTTCGAGTCCTCGGGGACCTTCGACGTCCTCGACGGGCAGGGCAGCAAGCGTGGACCGGACGGCCAGTGGATCCACCACCGGCACGACTCCTACGACGCCGCGCTCGCCGAGGCGCGCACGATGACCGATCGACGCGTGCTCGTCGTGCGACTGATCAAGGAAGAGAACTGGCACTGATGACCGCCACCGAACGCCGACCGATCGTCGACCTCACCGAGGAGCAGGCGCGGCGCGCCCTGCCGCTGAAGTGGGGCACCGTCCCCGACGACGTGATCCCCGCGTGGGTCGCGGAGATGGACTACGCGGTCGACCCGGTGGTGATGGAGGCCGTCCAGCGCGCGCTCGCCGACGGCGTCACGGGATACCCGCTCGACCACTATCCCGAGCTCGCCGAGGCCTACGTCGGCTGGGCCGGGCGGCACTTCGGCTGGGCGCCGGAGGCCGCGGCGGTCCGCGCCGTCGTGGACGTGACGGCGGGTGTCCGCCTCGCGATCGACGTCCTCAGCGGTCCCGGCGCAGTGGTCTACCCGACGCCCGGCTACAACGCCCAGCACGGTCTGGCCGGCATCACCGGTCGGGTCGAGCACCTGCTCGAGGTGCCCGCCTCGGCCGAGCGTGCCGAGATCGACCTCGACCGGCTCGACCGGCTCCTCGCCGACGGCGCGCAGACGCTGATCCTGAACCAGCCGCACAACCCGTGGGGCCGCGTGTTCACCCGCGCCGAGCTGGAGGGGATCCGCGACGTGGTCCTCCGCCACGGTGCCCGCGTCGTGAGCGACGAGATCTTCGCCCCACTCGTGCTGCCCGGTGCGGAGCACGTCTCCTACCTCGCGATCGACGGCACGCACGACCACGCGGTCGCGGTGGTCTCGGCGTCCAAGGCGTTCAACACCGCCGGCCTGAAGTGCGCCCAGCTCGTGGTGCCGTCGGCTGCCGACCGGGACCGGCTCGACGCGGAGCCGATGTCGCGCAACGACTCCTACTCGGCCCTCGGCGTGGTCGCCGCGCTCGCGGCGTACGACCACGGTGACCCGTGGCTCGCGTCCCTGGTCGAGCGCCTCGACCAGCAGCGGACGCTGCTCGGCGAGCTGCTCGCCGAGCACCTGCCGGAGGTGCGGATGCGGCCGATCGAGGCGACGTACCTCGCCTGGCTCGACGCGTCCGCCTACGGCCACGACGACGCGGTGGCGGTCGCCCTCGAGCGCGGCCGGGTCCAGCTGAGCGACGGCGCGTCGTACGCCCCGGGCTCGACCGGCCACGTGCGCCTCAACTTCGCCACCTCGCCCGAGCGACTCACCGAGATCGTCGAGCGGCTGGCGAAGGCCTGGACCTGAGGATCCTGCTCCGGACGTCATACGGACGGGGCCAGCGGTTGCCCCCTCCGTATGACGTCCCGGTGACCTCACAGCTGCTTGACGTACCTCCGGCAGGGCGACGTGAACGTCTGCCCGCCGGCGGTGACCTCGTAGGGCAGGTCGCCCTCGTCGACCCAGCCCTGCTTCTCGTAGAAGCGGCGCGCGCGGGCGTTGCCGGCGACCACCGCGAGCCAGGCGGACTCGTGTCCGGCGGCGCCCACCTGCTGCTCGGCGACGGCGAGCAGGTCGGCAGCCAGGCCGGAGCCGCGGGCGTCCCGCCCGACGAAGACCTGCTCGACCTCGTCTCCGACGACCATCACGAACCCCAGCAGGTCGCCGGAGTCGGAGACGGCCACCGTGGTGTCGGCGACCCGGGCCGGCGTGCGCTCGTGGAAGGCCTCCAGCGGTGCGCAGCTCGGTGAGCCCCTCGGGCACCCGCCCGGCGTGGCCGTCGTGCCAGCCCTCGTGCCAGAGATCGGCCACCGCGGCCATGTCGGCGTCAGCGGCCGGACGGATCGTGGTCATGCCCCCACCCTAGGATCGACGCATGGCACACGACGGGCTCGAGCGGATCTGGACGCCCCACCGGATGGCCTACGTCCGCACCGCCGTCGACGACGAGGGCTGCCCGTTCTGCGCGATCCCGGGGCACCCCGACGACGAGTCGCTGATCGTGGCGCGGGGCGGGTCGACGTACGCCGTCCTCAACCTGCACCCCTACAACCCCGGCCACCTGATGGTGCTGCCCTACCGCCACGTCGCCGACCTCACCGACCTCACCGAGGACGAGGCCGGTGAGCTGATGGCGATGACCCAGCAGGCGCTGCGGACCATCCGCGCCGTCAGCAGCCCGCACTCCTTCAACGTCGGGCTCAACCTCGGGCGCTCGGCGGGTGGCTCGCTGGCCGACCACCTGCACCAGCACGTCGTACCGCGATGGACGGGCGACGCCAACTTCATCACGGTCGTCGGCGGCACGAAGACGCTCCCGCAGCTGCTCGAGGACACCCGCCGGCTGCTCGCGGACGCGTGGCCCGGTGCCGGCCGGAGGGTCAGCCGACGGGGTAGGGGTGCTCCGCCGACCGGCCCTGGAACGCCAGGATCGCCGGGTTGCACACGCGTCCCTCGCGGATCTCGATCGCCCGGCTCAGCACCTCCGACGCGTCCCAGCTCTCGGGGCCCTCGAGGACGAGGTCGACGAACGGCAGCAGCGCCTCGCTGTTCTCCCACGTGGCCGAGTTCCAGAGGTACGACGGGCTGTGGTCGACCGCGTAGTAGTGCACGCGGCCGCCGACGGTGAACATCGGCTCGTCGAACGTGGTCGGCACGGCCCAGGAGAAGCCCATGCCCTCGTCGCACGACACGTCGACGATCAGGCTGCCGTTGCGGAAGTCGACCAGGTCCTCGGTCCGGAGGTAGGTCAGTGGCGCGGCCGTGTCCTGCAGCGTGCAGTTGACGACGATGTCGTTCTCCGCGAGGTAGGGCGCCAGCGGCTCACGGCCGCGGTCGGTGACGACGCTGATGCCCTCGCCGTCGGGGTCGTGGTCCCACTGCCGGATCCGCACCGAGTGGATCGGCGACCCGACGGCGGCCACCCCGCGCGTCGTGAGGACGGCGACGTCGCCGACGCCGTGCGCCTTGAGCGCCGTGACGGCCCCGCGCGCGGTGGCGCCGAAGCCGATCACGACGGCGCTCAGCCGGCGGCCGTAGTCGCCGGTGATCCCGACGAGCTCCATCGCCTGGAGCACCGAGCAGTAGCCGGCGAGCTCGTTGTTCTTGTGGAAGACGTGCAGCCCGACGTGGCCGTCCGAGGTCCAGTGGTTCATCGCCTCGAAGGCGATCAGCGTCAGCTCGCGGTCGATCGCCAGCTGGGTCATCGTCGGGTCCTGGACGCAGTGCGGCCAGCCCCAGAGGACCTGTCCGGCGTGCATCCGGGCGACGTCCTCGTGCTGCGGCTTGGGCAGCACCACGACGTCGGAGCCCTCGAGGATCTCCTCGCGCGTCGCGAAGCCCGCCACGTGCGGAGCCAGCTCCTCGTCCGAGACGCCGAAGCGATGGGCGTACCCGTGCTCGAGCGTGGTGCGCGCCGCGACCTCGGGCGCGAGGCGCGCGAGGTGGTCGGGATGGAGGGGGAGCCGGTGCTCGTTCTCCTTGGCCGACGTGCCGATCACACCGAGGCTGAGCAGGCTCACTTCTTCTTCGGCGGCAGGAACGTCTCGTCGGCGCCGCTCTTCCCGGCCGCCTTCGCGTGCTTGTCGGCGCGCTTTTCCTTGATGGACTTGCCGGACTTCTTGGACATGCCTTGCCGTGGCGACTTGTCGCTCATCGGGGCTCCCTGGTCGGAAGCCTGGATGGCTCCGTCCGGCCACAGTACGCCCTCGGGCTAGCGTGACGTCCGTGGATGACTCGCGCCTGATCGCCGACGCCGCCCTCGCCGCCGAGCTGGTGCGGGACGCCGCGACGCTGGCCGCACGGATCCGCGAGGGCGGGCTCGACGTCGAGCGGAAGACCAGTGGCTCCGACGTCGTCACGCAGGCCGACACCGCCGCCGAGCGACTGATCGTCGAGCGGCTCGGCGCCGAGCGCCCCGACGACGCGATCGTGGGGGAGGAGGGCACCTCACGGCCGGGCACCTCGGGCCGGACGTGGGTGATCGACCCCGTCGACGGCACCTACAACTTCACCCGCGGCAGCGACTGGTGGTGCTCGGCCCTGGCGCTCCGCGACGAGGACGACGTGCTCCTCGGTGCCGTGCACCACGCCGCCGAGCAGCGCACGTGGGTCGGTGGCCCCGACCTGCCGAGCACCTGCGACGGCGTCCGCCTCGCCCCGTTGCCCGAGATCGCCCGCGAGGCGCGCTGCGCGGTGACCTACCTGCACCCGCCGTTCTACGGCGGGCCGGTGGGGGAGGCGTTCACCCGCGCGCTGGGCCAGGTGGGCACCCTGCGGATGCTCGGCTCCGGGACGATGGACTGCATGGCCATCGCCGGCGGTCAGTGGGACGTGCTCTTCCAGCACAGCGTCGCCGACTGGGACCGGCTCCCGGGTGCGGCGATCGTGCGGGGCGCGGGCGGCGACTCCGTCGTCGTACGAGCATGCAGGGGTGGACTGGACGCTCACCGGAGCGCCCGCCGCGGTGGCGGACATCCGCGCCGCGCTGCTCGACCGGTAGCCTGCGCCCGTGCTCGACAGGTTCAAGCAGTTCTGGCAGGGCGTCATGCTCGCCCCGTTCATCAACCTCTTCATCCGGCTCGGCATCAGCCCCGACGCGGTGACGCTGGTCGGCACGCTCGGGGTCAGCTTCGGCGCGATCTTCTTCTTCGCCCAGGGCTGGGTCTGGCAGGGCGTCCTCTTCATCACCGCGTTCGTCTTCAGCGACCTGGTCGACGGCGCGATGGCCCGCAAGATGGGGCGCAAGGACGACTTCGGCGCCTTCCTCGACTCGACCCTCGACCGGGTGGCCGACGGGGCGCTCTTCGGCGGCCTGGCCCTCTTCTTCGCGTGGCACCACGAGAGCCGCCTCTACCTCGCGCTGTGCCTCGTCATCCTCGTCATGGGCGCCGTGACGTCGTACGCCCGCGCGAAGGCCGACGTCCTCGGCTACGACGCCAAGGTCGGCATCGCGGAGCGTCCCGACCGGCTCGTCGGGATGCTCGTGCCGGCGTTCTTCGCCGACGTCCTCGACCTCTGGTGGCTGCTCTACATCGCCCTCTGGGCGCTGGCGATCGCCGCCACCGTGACCGTCGCCCAGCGCATCTGGGTGGTCCGCCGCCAGGCCCTCGCGCGGGCGGCCTCACAGCCCTGATCCCGATGCCTCCTTTCGGATGAGCCAGCACTACGATCTGGGCATGGCTGAGCACACCCCCAGGCTTCTCCCTCGACCTCGTCCGAGACCCCCATCGAGCACGGCACCAGCCGCGTCAAGCGCGGCATGGCCGAGATGCTCAAGGGCGGCGTCATCATGGACGTCGTCACCGCCGAGCAGGCGAAGATCGCCGAGGACGCCGGCGCCGTCGCGGTGATGGCGCTCGAGCGCGTCCCGGCCGACATCCGCGCCCAGGGCGGCGTCTCGCGGATGAGCGACCCCGACATGATCGACTCGATCATCGAGGCCGTCTCGATCCCGGTGATGGCCAAGGCCCGCATCGGCCACTTCGCCGAGGCGCAGGTCCTGCAGTCGCTCGGCGTCGACTACATCGACGAGTCCGAGGTGCTGACCCCGGCCGACTACGCCAACCACATCGACAAGTGGCAGTTCACCGTCCCGTTCGTGTGCGGTGCCACCAACCTGGGTGAGGCGCTGCGCCGCATCACCGAGGGCGCGGCGATGATCCGCTCCAAGGGCGAGGCCGGCACCGGCGACGTCTCCAACGCGGTGATGCACATGCGCACCATCGGCGGCGAGCTGCGCCGCCTGCACGGCATGGCCGAGGACGAGCTCTACGTCGCGGCCAAGGAGCTGCAGGCCCCCTACGAGCTGGTCAAGGAGGTCGCGGCCGCGGGCAAGCTGCCGGTCGTCCTCTTCACCGCCGGCGGCATCGCCACCCCGGCCGACGCCGCGATGATGATGCAGCTCGGCGCCGAGGGCGTCTTCGTCGGCTCCGGCATCTTCAAGTCCGGCAACCCGGCCGAGCGCGCCGAGGCGATCGTCAAGGCCACGACGTTCTTCGACGACCCCGACGTGGTCGCCAAGGTCTCGCGCGGCCTCGGCGAGGCGATGGTCGGCATCAACGTCGACGAGATCCCGCAGCCGCACCGCCTGTCCGAGCGCGGCTGGTAGTCCTCAGCGCACGGCGGCGGTGAGCACGGCGGCGGCCTTCCCGAAGCCGTACGCCTCTGCGCCCGGCTGCGCGGGTGCGCCGATCCGGACCACCATCGTGCGCGTCGTCGGGTCCACCAGCAGCACCTGCCCGCCGAAGCCGAGTGCGGCGAACACGTCCTCCGGGGCCTCCGGCGCCAGCTGGCCGGTGACGCGCTCCACCGGCTGGCCCTGGGCGTCGACCGCGTCGGTCGCGCCGCGGAGCAGGCCGGGACGGTTGAGCCACCAGAGGTAGCCGTAGGCCGCGTTGTGGACGGTCGACGACCGGCCCACGGCCCGCTCCACGAAGCTCGTGTCGAGGATCCGGCGCCCGTCGACCTTGCCGCGGCCGAGGTAGAGCTCGCCGAACCGCGCCAGGTCGAGGCACGTGGTCTGCAGCCCGTAGAACACGGCCGCGTCGTCGGCGCGGTCGGTGATGAACGACGTGTGCGTCATGCCGAGGGGCTCGAAGAGCCGCTCCCGGGCGAACCTCGCGACGCGCATCCCGGTCGCCTTCTCCAGCACCGGCTCGAGCACCTGGATCGCCGCGTTGTTGTAGGCCCACGCGCTGCCGGGGGCGTACTGCTGGGTCAGCCCGACGGCGTACGTCGTGCGGCTCCTCGCGCGGAGCAGGTCGCCGTAGTCGCTCTGCAGCGACCAGAAGCGACCGCTGTCGTTGGAGAGCAGGTTGCGCACCGTCACCGACTCCGACGGCGTGCCGCGCCACTGGGGGACGTAGCGCGAGACCCTGTCGTCGAGGCGCAGGTCGCCGTCGCGGATCGCGATGCCGACCAGCGTGCTGGTGACCGACTTGGTGATCGAGAAGACCTCGCGCGGGGTGTCGCGACGCTGCTGCTTCCAGTTCCACTCGCCGGCCAGCTTGCCGTTGCGCACGACCGCGAAGCACGTGGAGCCGAGCCGCCTGGCCTCCGCCGCGCCGCGCTCGATCGCGGTGGCGCGCAGGCCCAGGCTCGACGGTGACGCGACGGTCCAGCCGTCGACCGTCCGCGTGCGGTCCAGCGCAGGCGTGGCGCTCGCGGTGCCCGCGACCGGGATCGTCGCGAGGAGGGCGACGAGCAGGACGGCGGGGCGGGGGAGCCTCATGGTCGCTGAGCCTACGGCCGTCCTAGGATCGGCGTCCGTGAACCCGACCATCGGCGTGCTGGCCCTGCAGGGCGACGTGCGCGAGCACCTGGCGGCCCTGCGGTCGCTGGGCGCCGACCCGATCTCCGTACGCCGTCCCGGCGAGCTCGCGGCCTGCGACGGCCTCGTCATCCCGGGCGGGGAGTCCACGACGATGGTCAAGCTCGCCACGATCTTCGACCTGCTGGAGCCGTTGCGCGACGCCGTACGAGCCGGTCTGCCGGCCTTCGGCACGTGCGCCGGGATGATCATGCTGGCCGACCGGATCGAGGACGGCGCGACGGGGCAGGAGACGATCGGCGGCCTCCACATCACCGTGCGGCGCAACGCCTTCGGGCGCCAGGTCGACTCCTTCGAGGAGGACCTCCGCGTCGACGGGCTGGCCGACCCGGTCCGCGCGGTCTTCATCCGGGCGCCGTGGGTCGAGGCGGTCGACGACGACGTCGAGGTGCTGGCTCGGGTCGAGGACGGGCCCGCCGCGGGTAGGATCGTCGCGGTCCGTCAAGGCCCCCTGATGGCGACCTCGTTCCACCCGGAGGTCGGCAGCGACGACCGCGTCCACGGAATGTTCGTGGACCTGGTGCGCTCGGCCTGACGACGTACGACGCACCACGACGACAGACAGAGGTACTCATGTCCGGCCACTCCAAGTGGGCAACGACCAAGCACAAGAAGGCCGCGGTCGACGCCAAGCGCGGCAAGCTCTTCGCCAAGCTGATCAAGAACATCGAGGTCGCGGCGAAGCAGGGCGGCGGCGACCCCGCCGGCAACCCGACGCTCTACGACGCGATCCAGAAGGCGAAGAAGAACTCGGTCCCCAACAAGAACATCGACTCCGCGCTCAAGCGCGGCTCCGGTGCCGAGTCGGGCGGGGTCGACTACAAGACGATCTCCTACGAGGTCTACGGCCCGCAGGGCGTCGCGATCCTCGTCGAGTGCCTCACCGACAACACCAACCGTGCCGCGATGGAGGTCCGCACCGCGGTGACCCGCAACGGCGGCACGATGGCCGACCCCGGCTCGGTCTCGCGGCTGTTCACCCGCAAGGGGATCGTCGTCGTGCCGAAGTCGCAGGAGCACGACGGCAGCGTCCGTGAGGTCACCGAGGACGACGTCCTCGAGGCCACCCTCGACGCCGGCGCCGAGGAGGTCAGCGACCTCGACGACGTCTTCCAGGTGCAGAGCGAGGCCACCGACGTCGTCGCCGTCCGCACGGCCCTCCAGGACGCCGGCATCGACTACGACTCCGCCGACGTCGAGTTCGTGCCCAGCATGGAGATCCCCGTCGACGCCTCCGGCGCCGGCAAGGTGATGCACCTCGTCGACGCCCTCGAGGACCTCGACGACGTCCAGGACGTCTTCACCAACGTCGACGTCCCCGCCGACGTCCTCGCCGAGCTCGAGGCCGCCGACGCCTGACGGGCTCGCCGCCGCCCGCCCCGCTCGCCCGTCACCCGCTGTAACGCCGGGTTAGTGCGACTGTCCCACTGTGCTGCAACCCAGTAGTGGGTACACCACTAACCCGGCGTTACAGCGCGGCTCGCGGGCCTCCGGCCGTCCACAGCCCGGCCCCGACCACGCCCGTCCACAGGCGGTCCGGCCGCCAGCGGTCGGCGGCGATGCACGGAGCCGTCCGAGCGTCGGTCGCATGTACCTCCCCGTCATCGCCAGGCTCGTCGCCCAGCACGGCCTGGTCACCGCCCGCCAGCTCGCGGACGCCGGCGTCGACGCGGACGACGTCCGCCGCCTCGTCGCTGCGCGGCGTGCTGGTGCGCCTGCGGCGGGGGGTGTACGCCGACGCGGACGCGTGGTCGTGCCTCGACCCGTTCCGCGCGCAGCCGCTGCTGCGGATGCGGGCCGCGAGGCTGAGCGCTGACGTCGAGGACGTACGCCTTCAGCCACGACTCGTCGGCGATCGTCCTCGGCATGGGCGCACCGATCCCCGCACCGCCCTGGTCCACGTCAGCCGGACCAAGGTGCACGGCGACGCCGTCCGTGCCGGCGTCAAGCACCACCTCGCTCCGTACCGCGCCCGGTGACCGTCGACCGAGGTCGACGGCCTGTCGCTGTGCTCGATCGTGCCGCGGACGGCGGTCGACATGGTGCGTGAGCACGGACGGGCCCACGGCCTGCGCGGCGTGCGACGCCGCGATGCGCGCCGGCGTTACGACGCGAGCGAGCTCTGTCGGACGAGGCTCGCGACGCATGACGGCCTGGCCGCACAGCCGCTGCGTGCGCTGGTGCATCGAGCACGCCGACCGCGCTGGCCGAGACCTACCTCGAGTCCCTCGTGCGCGACTTCGTGCTGGAGCTCGGGATCGGTCGTCCCGTGCTCCAGTTCGGCCTGTCGGACGGCGTCACGACGGCGTTCGCCGACCTGCGTCGTGCACGCGGCACCTCTTCGAGGCGACGGCCTGCTCAAGTACGACGACGACAATCCCGAGCGGCATCGAGCCGCGCCTGCGTGCTGATCGCAGGAGAAGGAGCGGACCGACTTCCTCGACCGGCTTCAAGCTCGGGAGCTGCGCCGGCTGACGCTACATCGACCTGCTACGCCGGACGATCGAGCTGCCCTGCGCCCGGGCGGCGCGGGAGTTCGCCGACACCTGCGCGCGCTTCGGGACGGACATCGACGACCTCGCGCCCGTACCGCGTCGAGCGCCGCCGGTGACCTGTCCCTGCCCGCTGTAACGCCGGGTTAGTGCGCTGTACCCACCCTGATGCACCCAGGGTGGGTACAGCCACTAACCCGGCGTTACAGCGGGCCGGGCGGGGCGAGGCGGCCGGGCGGACAACACCCCGACCCCGCGTGTCGTACGCCGCCCGGCGGGCGCGGCCGGTTAGCGTTTGCCGGACGAACATGTGTTCGGACGACGACGGCAGACGGTCAGGCGGAGAGGGGTGGCGGAGTGCGGGTGCTCGGCATCGACCCCGGCCTCACGAGGTGCGGCGTCGGCGTGGTCGACGGCAGCGTCGGCCGCCCGCTGACGATGGTCGACGTGGGCGTGATCCGCACGAGCGCGGACCTGCCGATCGCCCAGCGGCTGGTCAGCATCGAGAAGGGCCTCGACGCCTGGATCGAGGAGCACCAGCCCGACGCGGTCGCCGTCGAACGGGTCTTCGCCCGCTCCGACTCCAGCACGATCATGGGCACCGCCCAGGCCAGCGGGATCGCGCTCGTCGTGGCCGCTCGGCGCGGCCTGCCGATCGCGATGCACACCCCCAGCGAGGTCAAGGCCGCCGTGTCCGGCAACGGCCGCGCCGACAAGGCCCAGGTCGGCGCGATGGTCGTCCGGATCCTGCGCCTCACCGAGATGCCCAAGCCCGCCGACGCCGCCGACGCCCTCGCCCTGGCCATCACCCACGTCTGGCGCGGCTCGGCCAACACCCGGCTCGAGGAAGCGGTGGCCCGCGCCAAGGCACAGCAGAGGAAGGCCCCAGTGAGGACCCGATGATCGCCTTCGTCCGCGGCGAGGTCGCCGCCGTCACGCTCACCAGCGCCGTGCTCGAGGTCGGCGGCGTCGGCCTCGAGCTGATGTGCACCCCCGGCACCCTCGCCACCCTGCGCGTCGGGCGGCCCGCCATCCTGCCCACGAGCATGATCGTGCGCGAGGACAGCCTGACGATCTTCGGCTTCCTCGACGAGGACGAGAAGCAGGTCTTCGAGATCGTCCAGACCGCCTCGGGGGTCGGCCCCAAGGTCGCCCAGGCGATCGTCGCGGTGATGAGCCCCGACGACGTACGCCGCGCGATCATGACCGAGGACGTCAAGGCGCTCACCCGCGTCCCGGGCATCGGCCAGAAGGGCGCCCAGCGCATCATCCTCGAGCTCAAGGACCGCATCGGCCCGCCCACCGGCGGCCACCACGCCATGACCGAGGCGAAGCCGCAGGAGGCCTGGCGCGACCAGGTGCAGCAGGGCCTCGTCGGCCTCGGCTGGTCGGTCAAGGAGTCGGAGAAGGCGGTCGACGCCGTCGCCCCCGACGCCGGCGAGATCCCCGACGTCGGCGCCCTGATGCGTGCCGCGCTCCGCGCCCTGAGCAAGGCGTGAGGAGCCGATGAACTGGGACGACGTCGACGACGACACGGAGACCGAGCTGAGCCAGGCCGAGCTCACCCACCTCCAGCGCCTCACCGACGCCGAGGCCGACGGCGACGAGCGCGCGGTGGAGGCGGCCCTGCGCCCGAAGACGCTCGACGAGGTGGTCGGGCAGGTGCGCGTACGCGACCAGCTCGGGCTCGTCCTCGAGGCGGCCCGCCGCAGGGGCCGGGCGCCCGACCACGTCCTGCTCTCCGGCCCGCCCGGGCTCGGCAAGACCACCCTCGCGATGATCATCGCCGCCGAGATGAGCACGCCGCTGCGGCTGACGAGCGGCCCGGCGATCACCCACGCCGGTGACCTCGCCGCGATCCTGTCCGGCCTCAACGAGGGCGACGTGCTCTTCGTCGACGAGATCCACCGGATGTCGCGCCCGGCCGAGGAGCTCCTCTACATGGCGATGGAGGACTTCCGGGTCGACGTCGTCATCGGCAAGGGCCCCGGCGCCACGGCGATCCCGATCGACATCCCGCCGTTCACCCTCGTCGGCGCGACCACCCGCGCCGGCCTGCTGCCCGGACCGCTGCGCGACCGCTTCGGCTTCACCGCGCACCTCGAGTTCTACGAGCCCCACGAGCTCGACCAGATCGTGCACCGCTCCGCCGGCCTCCTCGGCGTGCACCTCACCGCGGAGGGCTCCAGCGAGATCGCCGGTCGCTCCCGCGGCACCCCCCGCATCGCCAACCGGCTGCTGCGCCGGGTCCGCGACTACGCGCAGGTGCGCGCCGACGGCGTGCTGACGCTGCCGGTGGCGACAGGCCGCGCTCGAGCTGTTCGAGGTCGACGAGTCCGGGCTCGACCGTCTCGACCGGGGCGTGCTCGACGTGCTGTGCCGCCGCTTCGGCGGGGGACCGGTCGGCATCTCGACGCTCGCCGTCGCGGTCGGCGAGGAGCGCGAGACCGTCGAGGAGGTCGCCGAGCCGTTCCTGGTCCGCACCGGCCTGCTCGCCCGCACCCCCCGGGGCCGCGTCGCGACCCCCGCCGCCTGGCAGCACCTCGGCCTCACCCCGCCGCCGATGTCCGGGCCGGACCAGGTGGTCGACTCCACCCTGTTCGACGAGGTCTGACGGAGAAGTAGACTCCGGGCGCTCACGCACCCGACCCCCTCGAGGAGCCCCGACGTGACCGACCTCGCCGCACTTCTTCCCCTTGTCGCCATCCTGGCCCTGTTCTGGTTCATGGTGGTCCGCCCGCAGCAGCGCCGGCAGCGGGAGGTGACCGCGCTGCAGAACAGCATCGAGGTCGGCCAGCGGGTGATGATGTCGTCGGGCATCTACGGCACCGTCCGGTCGGTCACCGACGACACGGCCCGCCTCGAGATCGCCCCCGGCACCGAGATCCAGATCGCTCGCGCGGCGATCGCGCGGATCGACGAGCCCGACCACGGCGTGGTCGACGGTCCGGCCACCGATGCCTGACCGGCGTACGGCCCAGGAGGCGCTCACGCGCCTGACCGTCGACGTCCCCGACTGGCCGCAGGAGGGCGTGACGTTCAAGGACATCACGCCGGTCCTCGCCGACCACCACGCCTTCTC
This sequence comes from uncultured Actinomycetota bacterium, assembly GCA_963795095.1. GTDB lineage: Bacteria > Actinomycetota > Actinomycetes > Propionibacteriales > Nocardioidaceae > Nocardioides. The sequence goes on from CAWCGM010000032.1 coordinate 402,803, forward strand.
CGCGATCATCGCCGCCCTCGCCGCGGCCGGTCGCGACGCCCACGGCAACGTCGTGGTGGACAAGGTCGTCGGCATGGAGGCCCGCGGCTTCATCCTCGCCGCGCCGGTCGCCCTGGCGCTCGGCATCGGCTTCGTCCCGATCCGCAAGGCGGGCAAGCTCCCGCGCGAGACCCACGCGGTGTCGTACGCCCTGGAGTACGGCGAGGCGACCCTCGAGGTGCACCGCGACGCGATCGCCCCGGGCGACCGGGTGCTGATGGTCGACGACGTCCTGGCCACCGGCGGCACCGTCGTCGCGACCCAGCAGCTGATCGAGGCGTGCGGCGGCACCGCCACCGGCGTGGCCGTGCTGATGGAGCTGGGCTTCCTCGACCCGCGCTCGCGGACCGGCGACCTGCCGGTCCACACCCTGCTGACCATCTGAGCCCACTCACTAGACTCTGTGCATGGCAGAGGAGCAGGCACCGACGCAGGAGGTCAGGGTCCCGCTGACCGCGCGCGGCATGCGTGCGCGCCTCGCCCGCGTCGGCACCAAGCCGCCGTCGTCCAACCCGGTCCTCGAGCCGCTCTTCCGCGCCGTGCGGGCCAACCACCCGAAGGCCGATCTCGCCCTCCTCGAGCGCGCCTACGCCGAGGCCGACAAGTGGCACACCGGCCAGATGCGCAAGAGCGGCGACCCCTACATCACCCACCCGCTCGCGGTGACCACGATCCTCGCCGACATCGGCATGACCGAGCCGACGCTGGTCGCCGCGCTGCTCCACGACACGGTCGAGGACACGCCCTACACCCTCGAGGCGCTCCGCGCCGACTTCGGTGACGAGGTCGCCGTCCTGGTCGACGGCGTGACCAAGCTCGACAAGGTGCAGTACGGCGACTCGGCGCAGGCCGAGACCATCCGCAAGATGATCGTCGCGATGTCGCGCGACATCCGGGTGCTGGTGATCAAGCTCGCCGACCGGCTCCACAACATGCGCACCCTGCGCTACGTGCCGGCGGCCTCGCAGGAGCGGTCGTCGCGCGAGACCCTCGACATCTACGCCCCGCTGGCGCACCGGCTCGGCATGAACACCCTCAAGTGGGAGCTCGAGGACCTCGCCTTCGCGACCCTCCACCCCAAGATCTACGACGAGATCGTGCGGATGGTCGCCGAGCGGGCGCCGTCGCGCGACTCGTTCCTGTCCGACGTCGTCACCGAGATCGAGCAGGACCTCAAGGCGTCGAAGATCAACGCCAAGGTGACGGGTCGACCGAAGCACTACTACTCGATCTACCAGAAGATGATCGTCGGCGGCCGCGACTTCTCCGACATCTACGACCTGGTCGGCATCCGCATCCTCGTCGACGAGGACCGCGACTGCTACAGCGCGCTCGGCGTCATCCACTCGCGGTGGAACCCGGTGCTGGGGCGGTTCAAGGACTACGTCGCGATGCCGAAGTTCAACATGTACCAGTCGCTCCACACGACCGTCATCGGTCCGGCGGGCAAGCCCGTCGAGGTGCAGATCCGCACGTTCTCCCAGCACCGTCGCGCGGAGTACGGCGTCGCGGCGCACTGGAAGTACAAGGAGAACAGCAAGGCCGGCGTCGACACCGACCGCCTCGGCGACAAGGACGACCTCACCTGGCTGCGCCAGCTGCTCGACTGGCAGAGCGAGGTCGACGACCCGGGCGAGTTCCTGGAGTCGCTGCGCTTCGAGATGAACCAGCAGCAGGTCTACGTCTTCACCCCGCGCGGTGACGTCATCCCGCTGCCGATGGGCGCGACCCCCGTCGACTTCGCGTACGCCGTCCACACCGAGGTCGGCCACCACACGATCGGGTCGCGGGTCAACGGTCGCCTCGTGCCGCTGGAGTCGACCCTCGACAACGGCGACGTGGTCGAGGTGTTCACCTCCAAGTCGCCCACCTCGGGTCCGTCGCGCGACTGGCTCAACTTCGTCCAGTCACCGCGCGCCCGCAACAAGATCCGCCAGTGGTTCACCAAGGAGCGGCGCGAGGAGGCGATCGAGCGCGGCAAGGACCAGATCGCCAAGCTGATGCGCAAGGAGGGCCTGCCCCTCACCCGCCTGATGACCCACGACGTGCTGGCCCTGGTCGCCGAGCACTTCCACCACGCCGACGTCTCCGCGCTCTACGCCGCGGTCGGCGAGGGCAACCTCAGCGCCCAGGCGGTCGTCCGTCGCGTCATCGACCTCCACGGCGGCGACGACGGTGCGGCAGAGGACATGTCCGAGGCCGTCACGATCACCGGCCGCTCGCGCGCCAAGCGCAGCCCCACCGACTCGGGCGTCATCGTCCCGGGTGTCGACGACCTCTGGGTCAAGCTCGCCAAGTGCTGCACGCCGGTGCCGCCCGACCCGATCCTCGGCTTCGTCACCAAGGGCGGGGGAGTCTCGGTGCACCGCAAGGACTGCACCAACGCCTCCAGCCTGCTCGGCCAGCCCGAGCGGGTGCTCGACGTGGAGTGGGCGCCGACCTCGCAGTCGACCTTCCTCGTCAACATCCAGGTCGAGGCCCTCGACCGCGCCCGCCTGCTCTCCGACATCACGATGGCGCTCTCCGACGCCCACGTGAACATCCTCAGCGCGACGCTCTCCACGACGCGCGACCGCGTCGCCAAGAGCCGGTTCTCCTTCGAGATGGCCGACGCCGCCCACCTCGACGGCGTGCTCCGCGCCGTCCGCGCCGTGCCCGGCGTGTTCGACGCCTACCGCGTCACGTCCTGACGAGTCGAGTCGGCGCGAATGTTCGCCCCAGAGGGTCGAGTCGGCGCATCGGTTCGCCGATGAACGGTCGAGTCGGCGCATGTGTACGTCCACGAGGGGCTGAGTCGGCGCACGTGTTCGCTCGTCGCCGCACAGACGTGCCGACTCGGCACGCGTCCTGACGTACAGATGCGCCGACTCGGCGCCGTCCTGACGTACAGATGCGCCGACTCGACTCTCAGCTGAAGTCGGCAGCTGCCTTCTTCGCCATGTCGAGGAAGGCCTGCTTGTTGGCGAGCTCGGACTCGAGGTCCTTGGTGCGCTTCGCGTCGCCCGCGGCCGTCGCCTTGTCGAGCTTGGCCTGCGTCTCGGCGATGCCGGCCTCGAGCTTGCCGATCATGTCGTCCGCGCGCGCCGACTTCTCCGGGTCGCTGCGGCTCCACTGCTCGTCCTCGACCGCGCGGATGGCCTGCTCGACCTTCCGCATCCGGGCCTCGAGGTCCTTCATCCGGTCGCGCGGCACCTTGCCGGCGGCGTCCCAGCGGTCGGCGAGGTCGCGGAAGGCCTTCTTGGCGGCGTCGACGTCGGTCACCGGGACCAGCTTCTCGGCCTCGACCAGGATCTCGTCCTTGACGACGGCGTTGGCCGCGAACTCCTCGTCGAGTGCGGCGTTGGTGGCGTCGCGGGCGCCGAAGAACGTGTCCTGCGCGCCGCGGAAGCGCTGCCAGAGCTGGTCGTCGACCTCGCGCGGCGCCGGCCCTGCGGCCTTCCACTCGCGCATCAGGTCGCGGTACTTGCCGGCGGTCGGACCCCACTCGGTCGACGTGGAGAGCGCCTCGGCCTCCTTGGCCAGCCGCTCCTTGACGACGCGAGCGCTGTCGCGGCGCTCGTGCTCCTCGGCGAAGTGCGCCTTGCGGTGCCGGGTGTACGTCGTCCGCGCGGTGGAGAAGCGCCGCCACAGCGCGTCGTCGGTGGCCCGGTCGAGGCGCGGCAGCTCCTTCCACGTCGCGAGCAGGTCGCGCAGGCGGTTGGCGCCGTTGCGCCAGTCGGTGCCCTCGGCCAGCTTCTCGGCCTCGGCGACGAGCTTCTCCTTCTCCGCCTTGGACTCGGCGCTCTTCTGCGCGCGCTCCTCCTTGCGGGCGCTGCGCTGGACCGCGATCACGGGGCCGAGCGCGTCGAGCCTGGCCGCGAGCGCCACGAGGTCGCCGACCGCGTGGGCGTCGACGACCTGCTCGCGCAGTGCCTTCGTCGAGGAGGTCGCCTCCTCGGGCGCCAGGCGCCCCGACGCGACGCGCTGCTCGAGCAGGTGGACCTTGCCCTCCAGCTCGTCGTAGCGCTTGGTGAAGAACTCCAGGGCCTCCTCCGGCGTGCCGGCCTCGTAGGACCCGACGGAACGCTCCCCGTCTGCGGTTCGGACAAAGACTGTGCCGTCATCGGCGACGCGACCCCAGGGGGCTGCGTCGTCCGGTGACTGCTTGTCGGCGCTCATGGTCGCCCATCGTAGTCATGGCCCCGACGGCCCTCGGTAGGCTTCCCACCTGAGCGGATGGGACGATCGTGGCGTCCCCGCGACCACCTCGAGCATCTAGCAAGGACTGACGCCTGTGTTCATCGCTGGCTTCCCCGCCGGACCCTGGGGGACCAACTGCTACGTCGTCGCCACGGGTCCCGGGGCCGAGTGCGTCGTCATCGATCCCGGCAAGGACTCGGCCGAGGGCGTCGCCCAGGTCGTCCGCGAGCACCAGCTCAAGCCGGTCAGCGTGCTGGTCACCCACGGCCACGTCGACCACATGTGGTGCGTGGCCCCGGTCGCCGGCACCTACGACGCCACCGCCTGGATCCACCCCGCCGACCGGCACCTGCTGAGCGACCCGATGGCCGGGATGAGCCCCGAGACCACCCAGATGCTGCTCGGCGGCGACTACACGTGGGCCGAGCCCGACGACGTGCGCGAGCTCTCCGACCTCGCCGAGCTCGAGCTGGCCGGGCTGAGGTTCGTCGTCGACCACACGCCCGGGCACACCGAGGGCTCGGTGACCTTCCGTACGCCGTACGCGCAGCAGGACGTCTCCGAGGTGATGTTCTCCGGCGACCTGCTCTTCGCAGGCTCCATCGGTCGCACCGACCTGCCCGGCGGCGACCACGCGACGATGCTGCGCAGCCTCACCGACAAGGTGCTGCCGCTGGCCGACGACATCGTCGTGCTGCCCGGTCACGGCGAGCAGACCTCCATCGGGCGCGAGCGCGCCACCAACCCCTACCTCCAGGACCTGGAGACCGACGTGATGGACCGATGAGCAAGATCGCCCCCCTCAGCGGGTTCCCCGAGCTGCTGCCCGCCCAGCGCGCCGTCGAGCGCGAGGTCATCGCGTCGCTGTCGCGCACCTTCGAGCTGCACGGCTTCGCCAACATCGAGACCCGCGTCGTCGAGCCGATCGACCGGCTCGCCAAGGGCGGCGAGGTCGACAAGGAGATCTACGTCCTCCAGCGGCTCGCCGCCGACCCGGACGCGAAGGCCGAGCTCGGCATGCACTTCGACCTCACCGTGCCCTTCGCGCGCTACGTCCTCGAGCACGCCGGGCACCTCGAGTTCCCCTTCCGCCGCTTCCAGGTCCAGCCGGCCTGGCGCGGCGAGCGGCCGCAGGAGGGTCGCTTCCGGCAGTTCACCCAGGCCGACGTCGACATCGTCGGTCGCGACGAGCTGCCCTTCCACCACGACGTCGAGGTGATGTCGGTGATGGTCGACGCGCTGAGCCGTCTCCCGATCCCGCGCCTGTCGTTCCAGTTCAACAACCGCAAGCTCATCCAGGGCTTCTACCGCGGCCTGGGCATCGACGACGTCACCGACGCGATCCGCGTCATCGACAAGCTCGACAAGCTCCCGGCCGACGAGGTCGCCCGGATGCTCGTCGAACGCGTCGGCACCACGCCGGAGCAGGCGCAGCGCTGCCTCGAGCTGGCCACGATCCGCGTGTCCGACAGCTCGTTCGTCGAGCAGGTCCGCGCACTCGGCGTCACCGACGAGCTGCTCGACCAGGGCCTCGACGAGCTCGCGGCCGTCGTCGAGGGCTGCCGCGCCGTCGCAGGCGACCGTGTCGACGTCGAGGCCAACCTGCGCATCGCGCGCGGCCTCGACTACTACACCGGCACCGTCGTCGAGGTCTTCATGGCCGGCTACGAGCGGCTCAAGTCGGTCGGCGGGGGAGGGCGCTACGACGCGCTCGCCAGCGACGGCCGTACGACCTATCCCGGCGTCGGCGTGTCCTTCGGCGTCTCCCGCACGCTGGTCCCGCTGATCTCCGACGGCGTCCTGTCCGGGAGCCGTCCGGTGCCGAGCGCCGTGCTCGTCGCCCTCAACACCGAGGACGACCGCGCCGCCAGCACGCAGGTGGCAGCAGCGCTCAGGCAGCGGGACATCGCGTGCGAGGTCGCACCGTCGCCCGCGAAGTTCGGCAAGCAGATCCGCTTCGCCGAGCGCCGCGGCATCCCCTACGTCTGGTTCGTCCAGGCCGACGGGACGAGTCAGGTCAAGGACATCCGGTCCGGCGAGCAGGTCGACGCCGACCCCGCCACCTGGACCCCGCCGGAGCAGGACCTCCGGCCCACCATCGTCAGCACAGCCAGCACGACAGCCAGCACACCTGAGGAGAACCAGTGATCCGCACCCATGACGCCGGCGCCCTGCGCGCCGAGCACGTCGGCCAGACCGTCACGCTCGCCGGATGGGTGGCGCGCCGACGCGATCACGGCGGCGTGGCGTTCCTCGACCTCCGCGAGGCCAGCGGCGTGGTGCAGGTCGTCGTCCGCGACGAGGAGGTCGCGCACAGCCTCCGCAGCGAGTTCTGCCTCAAGGTGACCGGCGAGGTCGTGGCCCGCAAGGAGGGCAACCAGAACCCCAACCTCGCCACCGGCGACATCGAGGTGGTCGCCACCGACCTCGTCGTGCTCTCGACCTCCGACCCGCTGCCGTTCCCGATCGACGACGCGTCCGGGCACAAGGGCGGCGAGGTCGGCGAGGAGGCCCGCCTCAAGCACCGCTACCTCGACCTGCGCCGCTCCGGCCCCGCCGCCGCGCTGCGGCTGCGCTCGAAGATCAACAAGGCCGCCCGCGACGTGCTCGACGCGCGCGACTTCGTCGAGGTCGAGACGCCGACCCTCACCCGGTCGACCCCCGAGGGTGCCCGCGACTTCCTCGTGCCGGCCCGCCTGGCCCCCGGCAGCTGGTACGCCCTGCCGCAGAGCCCGCAGCTGTTCAAGCAGCTGCTGATGGTCGGCGGCATGGAGCGCTACTACCAGATCGCGCGCTGCTACCGCGACGAGGACTTCCGCGCCGACCGGCAGCCGGAGTTCACCCAGCTCGACATCGAGATGAGCTTCGTCGACCAGGAGGACGTGCTCACGCTGATGGAGGACGTCCTCGAGGCGATGTGGGCGCAGGCCGGCCACACGATCGAGCGCCCGATCCCGCGGATGACGTACGCCGACGCGATGGCGCGGTTCGGCTCCGACAAGCCCGACCTGCGGATGGGCCTCGAGCTCGTCGACTGCACCGACTACTTCAAGGACACCCCGTTCCGGGTGTTCTCGCCCGACAACGCCGCCTACGTCGGTGCCGTCGTCATGCCGGGTGGTGGCAGCCAGCCGCGCCGCCAGTTCGACGCCTGGCAGGACTGGGCCAAGCAGCGCGGGGCCAAGGGCCTGGCCTACGTCACCGTCGCCGAGGACGGCGAGCTCGGTGGCCCGGTCGCCAAGAACCTGACGGACGCCGAGCGCGCGGGCCTCGTCGCCCACGTCGGCGCAGCGCCGGGGGACTGCATCTTCTTCGCCGCAGGGCCGGTCAAGAGCAGCCGCGCGCTGCTCGGTGCCGCCCGCCTCGAGATCGGTCGCCGCGGCGACCTGCTCGACGACTCGACCTTCGCCTTCACGTGGGTCGTCGACGCGCCGCTGTTCGAGCCGAGCTCCGAGGCGGTCGCCAGCGGCGACGTCGCCGTGGGCGCCGGCGCCTGGACGGCCGTGCACCACGCGTTCACCAGCCCGAAGGAGGAGTTCATGGACTCCTTCGACACCGACCCGGGCAGCGCGCTGGCCTACGCCTACGACATCGTCTGCAACGGCAACGAGCTCGGCGGCGGGTCCATCCGTATCCACCGCGGCGACGTGCAGAAGCGCGTCTTCTCGGTCATGGGCCTCGGCGAGGACGAGGCGCAGGAGAAGTTCGGCTTCCTCCTCGACGCCTTCAAGTTCGGTGCGCCCCCGCACGGCGGCATCGCCGTGGGGATGGACCGGATCGTGGCGCTGCTCGCGGGCAGCGACTCGATCCGCGACGTCATCGCGTTCCCCAAGTCCGGCGGCGGGTACGACCCGCTGACCGCCGCGCCCGCGCCGATCACGCCCGAGCAGCGCAAGGAGGCGGGCGTTGACGCCACCCCCGTCGCGGCAGAGGATGCTGCGGACGCCACGCGTCAGTAGGTAGAGGAAGTCCCGCCGTACGCACGATCCTGCGGAGCATTTGCCGGTCTCGGAGAAGTCAACTGGTTAATGGGTCGTAACGGGATCGTTACGCGTCAGTGATCGTCCGTGCGGCGCGGGTCACATACAGTCCTGTCTCGGCGCTGGCCCCGGGTGATCCCCGGATCGGCGCCGGGACAGTCCCGAACCAGATGGGGAGAGCATGTCGGCAGACACCGCAGGACCGGAGACGCTGGGCTCGTTGAGCACCGAGCCGGAGCACCAGGATCCCAACAGCCAGCAGGCCAAGGAGATCTCCGGCAAGTCGCCGCTGCGGATCGCGCTGGGTCGTCTCGCCAAGGACAAGATCGCGGTCGTCTGCGCCGTCGTCGTCCTCTTCTTCATCATCTGCGCGGTCTTCGCGGGTCCGATCAGCGCCGCCTTCGGCGTGAGCCTCGAGACCCCGCTCGCCAGCGAGCGCGTCGACGGCCTCAACCAGGGCCTCCCGAAGCCCGAGATGGGCCCGCCCAACGGCCCGTTCACCATGGAGCACCCGATGGGTGTCGCCCCGCGCACGGGTGAGGACAACCTCGCCTACTGGCTCTACGGCTGCCGCGTGTCGCTGCTCATCGCGACCACTGCGACGCTGTTCGCCAGCGTCGTGGGCGTGATCATCGGACTCCTCTCCGGGTTCCTGGGCGGAGCGGTCGACAAGGTGCTGTCGTTCTTCATCGACATGTTCCTCACGATCCCGTTCCTCCTGGCCGCGCTGACGATCGCGCCGATCATCAACGACCGGTTCAACCTGTCCGACAACTACGGCACCATCCAGAAGACAGCGCTGATCGTGGTGCTGTCGATCTTCGGCTGGATGGGCACCGCCCGCCTGATCCGCGGTGAGGTCCTCGCCCTGCGCGAGCGCGAGTTCGTGCAGGCGGCCCGGGTGATGGGCATGCCCACCAGTCGCATCCTCTTCAAGGAGCTGCTGCCCAACCTCGCGGCTCCGATCATCATCAGCATCTCGCTGATGCTCCCGACGTTCGTCGCGCTCGAGGCCGGCCTCGCCTTCCTCGGCATCGGCGTCACCGATGGCGTCTCGTGGGGTCAGACGATCCTCAAGGCGACCAACCTGACGTTCTTCCGTGAGTACCCGCAGTACCTGTGGCAGCCCCTGCTGGGCATCGTCGCGCTGGTGCTCTCGCTCAACCTGTTGGGCGACGCGGTCCGCGACGCCCTCGACCCCAAGACCCGACGCTGAGCCACCCGGCTCCGACCACGGTCCCTGCACGCGCCGAAGACGCCGTCCTCGGTGAGAACAAAAACGAAAGGCTGGACAGCATGAAGCGGAACAAGCCGCTCGCGCTCGTCGCTGGCGCCGCTCTTCTGACCCTCGCTGCCTGTGGTGGCGGGTCGTCGGACGATGGCGACAACGGCGGAGGCACGGACAGGACCTTCGGCGACCAAGAGGGGGGCACCAAGGACGCTGAGCGTCAGGGCCCCGCAGCGGAGATCGACGGAGCTGCCGCTGGCGGCACCATCACCGTCTACCTCCCCGGCGACCCGGGTCCCGACACGCTCGACCCGACCGCCGGATGGTCCGTCACGGGCAACTCGATCCAGCAGGCGCTCACCAGCCGCTCGCTGACGCAGTACGTCCGCGACGAGGAGCGGCCAGCCCGTGCTGGTCCCCGACCTCGCCACCGACCTCGGCACGCCCAACGAGGACTTCACCGAGTGGACGTTCACCATCCGTGACGACGCCACGTGGGAGGACGGCCAGCCCGTCACCGCCGACGAGGTCGCGTTCGGCATCTGCCGCTCGCTCGACTCCGACGCGTTCCCGTCCGGTGCCGGCACCGAGTACTCCAAGACGTACTTCGACGGTGCTGCGGACTACAAGGGTCCCTACACCGGCAAGGACCCGAAGTGCGAGGGCTGGTCCGGCATCTCGGTCGAGGGCCAGGACATCACCATCAAGATGGCCACCCCGTTCCCGGACATGGACTACTGGGGCGCCTTCATGGCGATGGGCCCGGCTCCGCTCGGCAACGCCTCCAAGCCGCCGAACTACGGCAACAAGCCGCTCTCGAACGGCCCCTACAAGGTCGACAGCTACAAGCCCAACGAGGAGCTGGTCCTGGTCAAGAACGACCAGTGGTCCGCTGACTCCGACCCGGGCCGTCACCAGTACGCCGACGAGTTCGTCTTCAAGTTCAACCAGGACCAGGCCAAGGTCGACGAGATCATGCTCTCGGACAACTCCGACAGCCAGACCGCGATCTCGACCTCGCTCGGTTCGGACAAGTACAACGACGCGAACGGCCAGCTCGGCGACCGCCTCGTGCAGCAGACCTCGCAGTGCGTGTCCACGCTGACGCCTGACTACACCAAGATCACCGACATCAACGTCCGCAAGGCGCTCGCCTACGCGTACCCCTACGAGGACGTGTGGATCGCCGGCGGCGAGGTTCCGGGCGTGACCCGTATCCCCGCGAACTCGGTCATGCCTCCCGGCATGGCGGGCAAGAAGGACTTCCAGGTCGACGGTGAGCAGATCACCTACGACCCCGAGAAGTCGAAGGAGCTCCTCGCGGAGGCCGGTTACGGGCGACAAGCCGTACCCGATCACCATGGTCTTCTACGAGGTCGACCCGCTGGCCGTCGCCGGCCAGGAGCAGATCACCAAGGGCTTCGAGGCCGGTGGCTTCAAGGTCAAGGCCATCCCGGTGCAGGACTCGCCCTACAACATCTGGCTCGACCCGGACAACAAGGTCAACAAGACCCTCAACCTCCGTGGCGTGAACTGGTGCTCGGACTGGCCGGCCGGCTCGACGATGGTCCCGCCGCTGCTCAAGGGTGGTGCCGTCTACAACACCGCGTTCTTCGACGAGCCGTCGGTCAACGAGGAGATGACGAACATCGCCACCCTCCCGCTCGAGGAGCAGGCTGACGCCTGGGGCGCGCTGGACGAGAAGATCATGACGGAGTACTTCCCGATCATCCCGACCGCGTTCCGCAACGACCTGTTCGTCTTCGGCAGCAAGGTCGGCAACCCGACGGGCGATGGCTCGATCGGTGCCCCGAACTACAAGGACGTCTACGTCATGCAGTGACCTGGTGCTCTCGCAGCATCCTGAGAGCACCGCGTAGTTCGAAGTAGCAACCACTGACGGGTGGGGGCTCCCTGACCGGGAGCCCCCACTCGGCAGCCCGGACCCGGTAGGCTTCCTGCCTCGGGGGGTCCGACTCATCCACCATCCCCGGAGAGTGACCTGCGATGTTCGCGTATGTCGTGAAGCGGCTGATCTCGGGAGTCCTCGTCGTGACGTTGGTCTCGATGGCGATCTTCCTGTTGTTCTGGTTCGGCCCGTCGAGTCCCGCACAGCCCATCTGTGACCGCGAGACGCAGAACCGCTGCACCGCGGCGAAGCTCGAGATCTACGAGCGGACGCTGGGTTACCAGAACCCCGTCTACGAGGAGTACGGCAAGTACGTCAAGGGCATCTTCGTCGGCCGCACCCTCACCATCGCCTCCAACGAGTACGAGTGCGGCGCGCCCTGCCTGGGCGTCAGCTTCCGCACGAAGCAGCCGGTCAAGGAGGAGCTGGTCTCGCGGATCCCCGCGACCTTCTCCATCGCCATCGGTGGTGCGTTCCTCTACCTCCTCTTCGGCGTCCCCATCGGGGTCGCCGCCGCGCGCAGGCGCGGCACCGTGGCCGACAAGGCCCTGGTCTCGAGCTTCCTGTTCATCAGCTCGGTCCCCTACTACCTCTTCGCCCTGCTGACCTGGCTCTACCTCACGATCACGTTCGAGGTGCCGCTGTTCAGCGACACGGGCTACTTCCCGATCACCCAGGACGGACCCTTCAAGTGGTTCAGCGGGTTGTTCCTGGCGTGGGTCGCGCTCGGCATCTTCGGATGCACCCAGTACACGCGATTCACCCGCGGCGCGATGGTCGAGGCGCTGAGCGAGGACTACATCCGCACGGCCAAGGCCAAGGGCCTGCCGTCCCGCACGATCGTCTACAAGCACGGCCTGCGCGCCGCCCTGGTGCCCGTCGTCACGATCTTCGGCATCGACTTCGGCACCCTGCTCGCCGGCACGATCTTCACCGAGCGGATCTTCGAGATCCAGGGCATCGGCTGGTGGAGCCTCGAGGCCGTGCAGGGCCGTGACCTGCCCGTCGTGCAGGCCACCGCGCTCTTCAGCGCCGTCGTCCTGATCTGTTCCAACCTGCTCGTCGACGTTGTCTACAGCGTCCTCGACCCGAGGGTGAGGCTTTCGTGACCAGCGTTCCCATGACCCAGTCGTCCGCCGCCGAGCGCGACGCGACCGACGGGCCCTACCTCCAGGTCGAGGACCTGAAGGTCACCTTCCCGACGCAGGACGGTCCCGTGACCGCCGTGCAGGGGCTGTCGTACTCGGTCGAGAAGGGCAAGACCCTCGGCATCGTGGGGGAGTCCGGTTCGGGCAAGTCCGTCTCGAGCATGGCCGTGATGGGCCTGCACGACACGAAGTCCGCGCAGATCTCCGGTTCCATCCGGGTCGGCGGCACCGAGGTGGTCGGGCTCAGCGAGTCCAAGATGCGCGGCCTGCGTGGCAACTCGATGGCGATGATCTTCCAGGACGCCCTCGCCGCGCTGCACCCGTTCTACAAGATCGGCGGGCAGCTCGAGGAGGCCTACCTGGTGCACCACTCGAGCGCCTCGAAGCGCGATGCGCGTCGCAAGGCGATCGAGATGCTCGACCGCGTGGGCATCCCGCAGCCCGACCGTCGGGTGGACGACTTCCCGCACCAGTTCTCCGGTGGCATGCGGCAGCGCGCGATGATCGCGATGGGCCTGATCAACGACCCGTCGCTGCTCATCGCCGACGAGCCGACGACCGCGCTGGACGTGACGGTGCAGGCGCAGATCCTGGACCTGCTCCAGGACCTGCAGCGCGAGTTCAACTCCGCGGTCATCATCATCACCCACGACCTCGGCGTCATCGCCGAGATGGCCGACGACGTCCTCGTGATGTACGCCGGCCGCTGCGTGGAGTACGGCACCACCAAGCAGATCCTGACCTCGCCCGAGATGCCGTACACGTGGGGCCTGCTGTCGAGCATCCCCGACGTCACGGCGTCGACCGACGCCCGCCTGATCCCGATCCCGGGCAACCCCCCCAGCCTGCTGCGGCCGCCGTCGGGGTGCTCGTTCCACCCGCGGTGCGTGCACATGGACAAGGTCCCGGGCGAGCTGTGCCGCACGGAGCTGCCGGAGCTGGTGCCCGCCAGCAGTGGCACGGCCCACCTCAAGCGATGCCATCTCGCGGACCCGGTCGGTGTCTACCAGACCGAAGTGCTGCCCGAGATCGCCCCCGAGCTCGTCGAGGAGACCCGATGACGCAGGACCCCAACGCCCGCGCCCAGATCGAGCCGACCGAGGTGGGCGCCAACGCCGCCGAGGCGGGCGATCGCCAGCTCACCGCGGAGAGCAGCCCGGAGACCCCCGACGCCTACGGCTCGCACGAGATCGGCATCGAGGACCTCGACTTCGCCACGCTGGCCGAGCAGGGCCACACCGCCACGATGCTCGACCCGCTGGCACCCGCGGTGCTCTCGGTCGACAACCTGAAGATGTACTTCCCCGTGAAGTCGTCGGGCGTCCTCCGCCGGACCATCGGTCACGTGCAGGCCGTGGACGGCATCTCGTTCGAGGTCCCCAAGGGCGGCTCGCTCGGGCTGGTGGGCGAGTCCGGTTGTGGCAAGTCGACCACCGGTCGACTGATCACCCGGCTCTACAAGCCCACCGGCGGGTCGATGATGTTCGACGGCCACGACCTCGCGAAGCTGTCCTCGCGGGAGATGAAGCCGCTGCGCCGCGACGTGCAGATGATCTTCCAGGACCCCTACACCTCGCTCAACCCGCGTCACACGGTCGGTGCGATCGTCGGCGCCCCTCTCGAGGTGCACAAGATCGTCCCCAAGAACAAGGTGCTCCCGCGGGTGCAGGAGCTCCTCGAGATCGTGGGCCTCAACCCCGAGCACTACAACCGCTACCCCAACGAGTTCTCCGGCGGCCAGCGCCAGCGCATCGGCATCGCCCGTGCCCTCACGCTCAACCCGAAGGTGCTGGTGGCCGACGAGCCGGTGTCCGCGCTCGACGTGTCGATCCAGGCGCAGGTGGTCAACCTGCTCCAGGACATCCAGACCGAGTTCGACGTCTCGTTCCTCTTCATCGCCCACGACCTCGCGATCGTGCGGCACTTCTGCCCCGAGGTCGCGGTGATGTACCTCGGCAAGATCGTGGAGATCGGCGACCGGGAGACCATCTACGGCAAGCCGCACCACCCCTACACCCAGGCCCTGCTCTCCGCGGTGCCCGACGTGAAGCAGGCGGCGGTCGGCGGTCGGCGCGAGCGCATCCGCCTCGAGGGTGACGTGCCGTCCCCGATCAACCCGCCGTCGGGCTGCCGGTTCCGCACGCGGTGCCAGTTCGCCCAGGAGATCTGCGCCAAGGTCGAGCCGCCGCTGCTCCAGATCGGCCAGCGGCACAAGGTCGCCTGCCACTTCGCCGGCGAGCTGGGCTCGCACCCGGCGACGCCGGTCACCACGCGAGCTCCTCGGTGTCGACGACCAGGGCAGCCCGGTCTCGGGGGCCACGCCCAGCAACACCCAGCTCACCATCCCGGGCTACGAGGACACCTGGTACGACCTCAGGACGAAGCAGACCACGGGGGCCTGACCACGCTGTCCGACCGTCGGGGGATACTCACCCACGTGGACGGACTGTTCGAGATTCCGGGCGCGGGGCAACCCGCGCCCGTTCTCTCGACGGGTCCCGGCGTTCCCGGAGCCGTTCCGGGCAGCGGCTCGCTCGGGGCCAACACCCATGCGTCCGCGCCGCTGGCCGTACGCATGCGGCCGCGCACGATCGACGAGCTCGTCGGTCAGCAGCAGCTGCGCGCCGCGGGGTCGCCGCTGCGCCGCCTGATCGAGGGCGACCAGTCGATGTCGCTCCTGCTGTGGGGCCCACCGGGCACCGGCAAGACCACCATCGCCGCGATCGTCAGCCAGCAGACCAGCCGCCGCTTCGTGGAGGTGTCGGCCGTCTCGGCGGGCGTCAAGGAGGTCCGCGCCGCGATCGACGGCGCGCGTGCCGAGCTCGTGCGGAGCGGGCAGGAGACGGTGCTCTTCGTCGACGAGGTGCACCGCTTCAGCAAGGCGCAGCAGGACGCGCTGCTGCCCGGGCGTGGAGAACCGCTGGGTCACCCTCATCGCCGCCACCACGGAGAACCCGTTCTTCTCGGTGATCTCGCCGCTGCTGTCCCGCAGCCTGCTGCTGCGGCTGCAGTCGCTGACCGACGACGACGTCGCCGAGGTGATCGACCAGGCGCTCGCCGACGAGCGCGGCCTGGCCGGCGAGGTCGAGCTCGACGACGACGCCCGCGCCCACCTCGTACGCCTGGCCGGCGGTGACGCACGTCGCGCGCTCACCTACCTCGAGGCCGCCTCCGGCGCCGCTGCCAGCACCGGACTCGACGCCATCGACCTCGCGACCGCCGAGACGGCCGTCGACCAGGCAGCCGTCCGCTACGACCGCCAGGGCGACCAGCACTACGACGTGATCAGCGCCTTCATCAAGTCGATCCGGGGCTCCGACGTCGACGCCGCGCTGCACTACCTCGCGCGGATGATCGAGGCCGGCGAGGACCCGCGCTTCATCGCCCGCCGGCTGGTGATCAGCGCCAGCGAGGACATCGGGCTCGCCGACCCGACGGCCCTGCCGACCGCGGTCGCAGCGGCGCAGGCCGTCCAGCTGATCGGCATGCCCGAGGCGCGGCTCAACCTCGCCCAGGCCACGATCGCGCTGGCGGTCGCCGCCAAGTCCAACGCGGTGATCACGGCCATCGACGCCGCCCAGGCCGACGTACGCGCCGGGAAGATCGGCAACGTCCCGCCCCACCTGCGTGACGGGCACTACGCCGGCGCCGCCAAGCTGGGCCACAACTCGGGGGCACCGAAGCCCTACGTCTACAGCCACGACGCGCCCTACGGGATCGCCGAGCAGCAGTACGCACCCGACGAGCTCGCCGACGCCACCTACTACCGGCCCACCGCGCTCGGCGCCGAGGCCGCGGTCAAGGAGCGCTGGGAGCGCGTCCGCCGCATCGTCCGCGGAGACCGGAAGGCATGAGCAGGACCAGGCTGGTCCTCGGGGGGTGCCTTGCCCTCCTGACCCTGGCAGCGTGCACCGGCGGCGGGGCCGAGGACAACGAGGGCCGACCCGGTCGGCACGACCCCGACGTACGCCGACCAGGGGACCGGGAGCAAGGACGCCGGGGCGCACGGCTCCCGCCGCGCCGGTCGCGGCTGCCGCCAGCGGAGGGACGATCACCGTCTACCTCCCCGGCGCGCCGGGGCCCGACACGCTCGACCCGACCGCCGCCTGGTCGGTCACGGGCAACGCGATCCAGCAGTCCCTCGTCAGCCGCTCGCTGACCCAGTACGTCCGGGGTGCCGACGGCGAGCCGGTGCTGGTGCCGGACCTGGCGACCGACCTCGGCCGGCACAACGGCGACTTCACGGAGTGGACGTTCACCATCCGCGACGACGCCACGTGGGAGGACGGCCGGCCGGTCACCGCCGAGGAGGTGGCCTTCGGCATCTGCCGCTCGCTCGACTCCGAGGCAGTTCCCCGCTGGGCCGGGAACGGAGTACTCGAAGACCTACTTCGCCGGCGCCGAGGACTACGAGGGCCCCTACACGGGCAAGGACCCCGCGTGCGACGACTGGTCGGGCATCTCGGTCGACGGCCAGGACATCACGATCTCGATGTCCCGGCCGTTCCCGGACATGGACTACTGGGGCGCGGTCATGGCCATGGGCCCGGCTCCGCTGGGCGACGCCGCCGATCCGTCGTCGTACGCCCAGGAGCCCGAGGCCACCGGCCCCTACAAGGTCGAGAGCTGGGTGCCCGGTGAGGAGCTGGTGCTGGTCAGGAACGACGCGTGGGACGCGGGCTCCGACCCGGGTCGTCACCAGTACGCCGCCCGGTGGGTCTTCAAGTTCAACCAGGACCAGGACAAGGTGGACGCGATCATGCTGGCGGACGGCTCGGCCGGCGATGCCGCCGTGTCCACGTCGCTCGACGCCAGCCTCTACAACCTCGCCCGCGTCCGGCTGGGGGACCGTCTGGTGCAGCAGACGTCGCAGTGCGTGTCGACCCTTGCGCCCGACTACACCAAGATCACCGACATCGACGTCCGCAAGGCCCTCGCCTACGCGTACCCCTACGAGGACGTCTGGATCGCCAGCGGTGAGGTGCCGGGCGTCACCCGGGTGCCGGCGAGCTCGTTGATGCCTCCCGGCATGGCGGGTCACCACGACTTCCAGGTCGACGGCCAGCAGATCACCTACGACCCGGAGAAGGCGAAGGAGCTCCTGGCCGGGGCCGGCCACGGTGACGAGCCCTACCCGATCACGATGGTCTACTACGCGCTCGACCCGCAGGCCGTGGCGGCCCAGGACCAGATCACCAAGGGCTTCGAGGCCAGTGGCTTCTCGGTCAGGGCCATCCCGGTCCAGGAGTCGCCGTTCAACATCTGGACCGACCCCGACGACGAGGTCAACCAGACCCTCAACCTGCGCGGCGCGAACTGGTGCCCTGCGTGGCCCGCCGGCGCGGCCATGCTCCCGCCGCTGCTGAGCCAGGGCGCGGCCTACAACACCGCCCAGTTCGACGAGCCCACGATCGACGAGGCGATGGCCGCACTCCACGCCCTGCCGGTCGAGGACCAGGCCGACGCCTGGGGGGCGCTGGACGAGAAGATCATGACGACGTACTTCCCGGTCATCCCGATCGCCTACGTCAACCGCCTGTTCGTCTTCGGGGACCGGGTCGGCAACCCGTCCGGCGACGGCTCGATGGGCATGCCCAACTACAAGGACCTCTACGTCACGCCGTGATTCCACGCGGCTTATAGGGTGTCCCGGTGACGACGGAGCAGGTGTGGCTGGGCGCGTTCTGCGCTGCGGCGACCACGCTCGCCCTGGTGGCGCTCCTGCTGGCGCTCCGTGCCCGCCGCCGAGCACGTCGTGCGGAGTCGCTGGTCGCCACCCTGGCCGGACGGATCGACGTCCTCGAGTCCGCCGGTGCCGTGTCCTCGACATCCGCCACCGGGTTCCGTGAGCCGCGACGCCGACGCCGACGCGAAGACGTACGTCATCACGCGGCTGGACCCTGACGCAGGACCTCCGGCCCGGCCGATCGACGGGCGCCTGTTCGCCGACATCGTCGCGCGCGAGACCGTGGTGAAGGCCGCGTCGTGGACGGCCGGGCTGAGGAGGGCGCTCGCGCCCGAGACCCGCAACCGGATCCGTTTCCACGTGCGCCAGGAGACCAAGCAGGCCGGGCGTGAGCGGCGCGCCGAGACCAAGCAGGCGCTGCGCGAGTTCCGCGCCCGCGAGCGCGCCGCCGGCTCCCACCGCTCCGGGGCAGGGGAGGACGTCGCCTGATGGGTCGCCCACTCTGGTTCGTGGCCGGGGCGGGGGTCGGGGTGTACGCCGCTGCCCGCGCCCGTCGTGCCGCCGATGCCCTCACCGCCGACGGCCTGCGCGACCGCCTGCGCGGATGGCAGGTGGGTGCCCGGATGTTCGCCGACGAGGTGCACCAGGGCCGCACCGAGCGGGAAACCGAGTTGCGCGAGCAGCTCGGGCTGAGGCCCCATGGACTGGCAGAACTGTCGACCCCGACGCCGAGCAGCACCGAGATGAAGGACCCCCACTGATGGACACCGCCGAGATCCGCCGTCGCTTCCTCGCGCACTTCGAGGCCGCCGGACACGCAGTGGTGGACTCCGCCTCGACGCTGGCCAACGACCCCAACCTGCTCTTCGTCAACGCCGGCATGGTGCCGTTCAAGCCCTACTTCCTCGGCCAGGAGACGCCGCCGTTCGACCGCGCCACGAGCGTGCAGAAGTGCATCCGCACGCCTGACATCGAGGACGTCGGCAAGACGACGCGGCACGCCACGTTCTTCGAGATGTGCGGCAACTTCTCCTTCGGCGACTACTTCAAGGAAGGCGCCATCGAGCTGGCCTGGAGCCTGGTCACCAACCCGGTCGAGGAGGGTGGCTACGGCCTCGACAAGGACCGGCTCTACCCGTCCGTGCTGGTCGGTGACGACGAGGCCATCGAGCTCTGGATGAAGGTCACCGGGCTGCCGCGCGAGCGGATCGTGCAGCTCGGCCCCAAGGAGAACTACTGGTCGATGGGCGTGCCCGGGCCGGGCGGACCGTGCTCGGAGATCCTCTTCGACCGCGGCCCGGACTTCGGCCCCGACTTCGACGCCGCCACGCTCGGGCCCGACATGCCCGTCGAGCTGGAGGACCGGCTGCTGGAGATCTGGAACCTCGTCTTCATGCAGGACGACCTCAGCGCCGTCCGTTCCAAGTCGGACTTCGACATCGCCGGCTCGCTGCCGAAGAAGAACATCGACACCGGCATGGGCCTGGATCGCGTGGCGCTGCTCCTGCAGGGCAAGAAGAACGTGTACGAGATCGACCTGCTCTACCCCGTCATCGCCCGCGCGGAGCAGCTCAGCGGCAAGACCTACGGCGCCGGCACACCCGGCTCGGCTGAGGACGACGTCCGCTTCTGCGTCGTGGCCGACCACGTCCGTTCGTCCATGGTGCTCATCGGCGACGGCGTCACCCCCGGCAACGACGGCCGCGGCTACGTGCTGCGCCGGCTGCTGCGTCGCGCCGTGCGCTCCATGCGACTCCTGGGCTGCGAGGACCGGGTGCTGCCCGAGCTGATGCCGGTGTCCCGCGACGTGATGGGGCCGGTCTACGGCAACCTCGTCACCGACTGGGAGCGCATCGCGCAGGTGGCGTACGCCGAGGAGGACGCGTTCCGCAAGACGCTCCAGTCCGGCACCCAGATCTTCGACCAGGCCGCCGACGAGGTGAAGCGGACGGGTGGCACGTCGTTGTCCAGCGAGCGCGCCTTCGCGCTCCACGACACCTACGGCTTCCCGATCGACCTCACCCTCGAGATGGCGGCCGAGCAGGGGCTGACCGTCGACGAGGCGGGCTTCCGCGGCCTGATGGCCGAGCAGCGCGAGCGCGCGAAGGCCGACTCGCGCGCCAAGAAGGGGACTCACGGCGACACGGGTGTCTACCGGGCCGTGCTCGACGAGCACGGTCCCACTGAGTGGCTGGCCTACGAGACCCTCGAGACCGAGTCGCGCCCGCTGGCCCTGCTCAGCGGGGGAGCGGCCGTGTCGCGCCTCGCCGAGGGCGAGATCGGCGAGCTCGTGCTCGACCGCACGCCGTTCTACGCCGAGTCGGGCGGCCAGGTCGCCGACGCCGGCACGATCGTCTTCGACGGCGGTCGCCTCGAGGTGATCGACGTGCAGCGCCCGATCAAGGGGCTCGTCGTGCACCAGGTGCGCGTCGTCGAGGGCGAGCTCGACCCCGCCCGGGAGGTCCACGCGCGCGTCGACCCCGAGTGGCGCATCGGCGCGCGCCAGGCCCACTCCGGCACGCACGTCGTCCACGCCGCGCTGCGCGAGGTGCTCGGCCCGACGGCGCTGCAGTCCGGCTCCTACAACCGGCCCGGCTACCTCCGCCTCGACTTCGGCTGGACGCAGGGCCTCTCGGCCGAGCAGGTCCGCGACATCGAGCAGGTCTCCCAGCAGGCGCTGCGCGCCGACCTGGCCGTCGGGTGGGACTACATGACGCTCGAGCAGGCCAGGGAGTGGGGCGCGATCGCGCTCTTCGGCGAGACCTACGACAACACCAAGGTGCGCGTCGTCGAGATCGGCGGCCCCTGGTCGCGCGAGCTGTGCGGTGGCACGCACGTCGACCACTCCTCGCAGATCGGCACCGTCGTGGTGACCGGTGAGACGAGCGTGGGCTCGGGCAACCGCCGCATCGAGGCCCTCACGGGCGTCGAGGGCTTCGCCTACCTCGCCCGCGAGCGCGACGTGGTCGCGCAGCTCACCGGGCTCCTCAAGACCCAGCCCGATGACCTCGTCGGGCGCGTGCAGGGGCTCACCGAGCGCCTGAAGAACGCCGAGAAGGAGCTCGAGAAGGCCCACCTGGCCCAGCTGCTCGGCGCCAGCGCCGAGCTGGCGGCCGGCGCGACGCAGGTCGGTCCGGTCAAGGTCGTGGCCCACCGCGCCGACGGCGCGGGCGGCGGCGACGTACGCAACCTCGCGATGGACGTGCGCGGCAGGTTGCCGCAGGGCGAGCCGGGCGTCGTCGTGATCATCGGCAACGCCGAGGGCAAGGTGTCGGTCGTCGCCGCGACGAACGACGAGGCGCGCGCGCGTGGCCTGTCCGCCGGCGAGCTGGTGCGCGCCGTCGGCCCGCTGCTCGGCGGCAAGGGCGGCGGCAAGGACGACGTGGCCCAGGGCGGCGGCAGCGACGCCTCACGCATCGACGAGGCCCTCGCGCTGGTGTCCACCGAGGTCGCGCGGGCGGCGGGCTGAGCGTGCGCTTCGGAGTCCGGCTGGGGATCGACCCGGGCGACGCCCGGATCGGCGTCGCGAGCAGCGACCCCTCGGGCTTCCTGGCGACCCCGGTGGAGACGGTGCGCCGCGGCGGTGGCGACGTACGCCGCCTCGCGGAGCTCGTCGTCGAGCGCGAGGTCGTGGAGGTGGTCGTCGGGCTCCCGCGGTCACTCAGCGGGAGCGAGGGCCCGGCCGCGGAGAAGGTGCGCGCGTTCGCCGCGCGGCTCGCGCGCCGAGTTGCACCCGTACCTGTCAGGCTGTGTGATGAACGACTGACCACGGTGTCGGCCGAGTCGATCCTGCGCGAGCAGGGACGACACGGTGCCAAGCGCCGCGCCGTGGTGGACCAAGCAGCCGCGGTGCTGATCCTGCAGACTGCGCTCGACACGGAGCGCCTGCGGGGAGAGGCACCGGGAGAGATCGTCGAGGTGGACGCATGACTGAGCAGGACCTGGTCGAGGAGGAGTCCTACGACTACGAGCCCGGGGGCAAGCGGCGCAAGAGCCGTGGCGCCAAGGGCTGCCTGGCAGTCATCGTCGCGCTGGCCGTGCTCGCGGGCGGCTTCTACTTCGGCCTGACCAAGGGCGTCTCGCTGCTCGCCGACCAGTTCCAGGGGCCGGAGGACTTCCCCGGTCCCGGCTCGGGCAAGGTCGAGTTCACCGTCAACGAGGGCGACGTCGTCGCCCAGATCGGCCGCAACCTGAAGGGCGAGGGCGTGACCGCGTCCGTGCAGGCCTTCATCGACGCGTGCACGGAGGACGGCACCGGCATCCAGGTCGGTGACTACAAGCTCCAGAAGGAGATGAAGGCCGCCGACGCCTGCGAGGTCCTCGCCGACCCGGCGAACCTCATCGGCTTCCCGACCGTGACCATCCCCGAGGGCCTGCGCCTCACCGAGATCGTCTCGACGCTCGCCGAGAACACCGACTTCCCCGAGGGGGCCTTCAACAAGGCGCTCGAGTCCGGGAAGATCGGCCTCCCCGACTACGCCGAGGGCAACGCCGAGGGCTACCTCTTCCCGGCGACCTACGAGATCAAGCCCAGCATGAAGCCCGTCGCCATCCTCAAGATGATGGTCGCGCGCTGGGCCGAGGCCGCCGAGGCAGCCGACCTCGAGACCAAGGCCGCCGAGCTCGGGCACACCCCCGCCGAGCTCATGATCATCGCCTCCCTCATCGAGGCCGAGGGTCGCGGCGACGACATGCCGAAGATCGCCCGCGTCATCTACAACCGTCTCGACGGTCCCGGCGACAAGGGCGGCACCAACGGGACGCTCGGCATCGACGCCGCGATCGCCTACGGCCTCGGCCTCTCGCCCGGCTCGACCGAGCTCACGCCTGAGCAGCTGGCCGAGGACACGCCCTACAACACGCGCCTCAACGCCGGCCTGCCGCCGACCCCGATCGAGGCGCCCGGTGACGACGCGATCGCTGCCGCGGCCAACCCGGCGGACGGCGACTGGTACTACTACGTCACCGTCGACCTCTCCACCGGCGAGACCAAGTTCTACGAGGACTACGACGGCTTCCTCGAGGGTCGCGACGAGTACAAGGCCTACTGCGAGACCTCGGACCGTTGTTGACGCCGATGTCGATGCCGAGGTGAACGAGGCGCGGCGCTGCGGCGTGCTCGGCGACCCCGTCGCGCACTCGCTCTCCCCGGTGCTGCACCGGGCGGCGTACTCCGCGCTCGGGCTGGAGTGGTCCTACGACGCCCACCGCGTGCCGGCGGGCGGCCTGGCGTCCTTCCTCGCCGGGCTCGGCCCGGAGTGGCGTGGGCTGTCGCTGACGATGCCGCTCAAGCGGGAGGCGCTGGCAGTGGCCGACGAGGTCACCGACCGCGCCCGGCTCGCCGGCGCGGTGAACACCCTCGTCCTCGACGGCGGCTCGCGGGTCGGGGACAACACCGACCTCCCCGGCGCCGTCGCCGCGATCCGGGAGCGTACGACGCTGCCGCTGGCGTCCGCCGTCGTCCTCGGCGGCGGGGCGACCGCGACCTCGATCGGCCTCGCGCTGGTCGAGCTGGGCGTGACCTCGATCGAGCTCCTGGTGCGCGACGCGTCCCGCGCGCAGGAGACCGTGGACGCCCTGCGGTCGCACCCGGCGGGCATCGACGTACGCACCGGGGCGCTGGAGGCGACCGACGTCCTCGACGCCGACGTCGTGGTGTCCACGATCCCTGCCGCGGCCCAGACGGACGAGCTGGTCGCGCGCACGGCGGACGTGCCGGTCGTCTTCGAGGCGCTCTACGACCCGTGGCCCACGCCGCTGGCCGCTGCCGCGCAGGCCTCCGGGCGGGCGCTCGTCGGCGGGCTGGACCTGCTCGTGCACCAGGCGGCGCTCCAGCTCGAGCTGTTCACGGGGCTCCCGGCGCCGCTCGACACGATGCGCGAAACCGGCGAACGCGCCCTCGCGGCACAGAATGCCGGTTGAATGACGGCGTGAACGTCACGCGTGCTCGCGGCGCTGCTCGGCCTCCTCGTCGCAGGGCTCGGCGGCCTGCTCGTGCCTGCCCTGATCGCGTGGGTGCCCGAGCCCGCGCCCAAGGAACCGAAGGCTCCAGAGGCTCCGGAGGACGACGCGACCCCCGCGACAGCCGGCCGCCGAGGAGCCGCCGAAGATCCTCTACGCCGACATCGCCGTCCGGACGGGGCTCCGCGCGCGCAGTGCGCTCGTCTCCGCGGTGAGCGGCGGCCTGGTCGGTGCGGCGACGGGGCTGGACTGGCCGCTGCTCTGGTTGCTGCCGCTGGTCCCGATCGGCGTTGCGCTGTCGGTCATCGACTGGCACACCATGCTGCTGCCGCGCCGCATCGTGGTGCCGGCAACCCTCGCCACGATCCTGCTGATGGTGGTGGTCGGCCTCGCGACCGACCAGCGCGACACCCTGGTGCGGGCACTGGTGGCGATGCTCGTCGCCCGGTCGTTCTTCTGGGTGCTGTGGTTCGTCCGCTCGGCCGGGATGGGGTTCGGCGACGTCCGCCTCGCGGCCCCGGTCGGTCTGGTGCTGGGCTGGCTCGGGTGGGGAGCGCTGGCGATCGGGCTGTGGACGTCGTTCCTGGCGTTCGCGCTCCCGGCCCTCGTCGTGGTGGTGGCGCGCCGCGACCGGTCCCTGCTGAAGAGGTCGTTCCCGTTCGGGCCGTTCATGGTGTTCGGCGCGCTCGTGGGTCTCGTCTGGGGGACTGCGGTCGCTGAGCGGATGTGGGGCTGAGAGACTTCAGCCATGCTCCGATGGCTCACTGCAGGCGAGTCCCACGGTCCCTCCCTGGTGGCGATCCTCGAGGGGCTCCCCGCGCACGTCCGGGTGACGACCGACGACCTCGCCGACTCCCTGGCACGCCGCCGGCTCGGCTACGGCCGCGGCGCGCGGATGAAGTTCGAGCAGGACCAGGTGCGCGTGCTCGGCGGCGTCCGCCACGGTGAGACCCAGGGCGGCCCGGTCGCGATCGAGATCGGCAACACCGAGTGGCCGAAGTGGGAGAAGGTCATGTCGGCCGATCCCGTCGACCCCGTCGAGCTCGAGGCACTGGCCCGCAACGCCCCGCTGACCCGGCCACGCCCCGGCCACGCCGACCTCGTCGGCATGCAGAAGTACGCCTTCGACGAGGCCCGCCCGATCCTCGAGCGCGCCTCCGCCCGGGAGACCGCGGCACGGGTGGCGCTCGGCCGGGTGGCGTCCAACTTCCTCGAGCAGGCGATCGGCGCGCGGATCGTCTCCCACGTCGTCTCCCTCGGCGGCGTCAAGGCGCCCGCGGGCGTCGTACCGGCTCCCGACGACGTCGCGCGCCTCGACGCCGACGAGGTCCGCTGCCTCGACCCCGAGGCGAGCGCGGCGATGGTGGCGCGCATCGACCAGGCCCACAAGGACGGCGACACCCTCGGCGGTGTCGTCGAGGTCGTCGTGCACGGACTGCCGCCGGGCCTCGGCTCGCACGTCCACTGGGACCGCCGCCTCGACGCCAAGCTGGCCGAGGCGCTGATGGGCATCCAGGCGATCAAGGGGGTCGAGGTCGGCGACGGCTTCGAGCTCGCCGACACCCCCGGCTCGCTCGCCCACGACGAGATCGTGCCGACCGACGAGGGCCTGAGGCGCACCTCGGGTCGCTCCGGCGGCACCGAGGGCGGGATGTCGACGGGCGAGATCCTGCGGGTGCGCGCGGCGATGAAGCCGATCGCGACCGTGCCCAAGGCCCTGCGCACGGTCGACGTGTCGACGGGTGAGGCCACCGTCGCCCACCACCAGCGCTCCGACGTGTGTGCCGTCCCGGCCGCCGGGATCGTCGCCGAGGCGATGGTCGCGCTCGTGCTCGCGGACGCCGTCGTCGAGAAGTTCGGCGGCGACTCGGTCCAGGAGACGCGGCGCAACGCCGAGTCCTACCTCGACACGCTGCGGTACCGCTGATGCCTCCTCGCGTGGTGCTGGTCGGACCGATGGGCGCCGGCAAGACGACCGTGGCCGGGCTGCTCGGCGAGGCCTGGGGCGTCCCGGTGCGCGACACCGACGCCGACATCGAGGCGGGCACGGGGCGCGAGATCTCCGACATCTTCGTGGAGTCGGGCG
This sequence comes from uncultured Actinomycetota bacterium, assembly GCA_963795095.1. Lineage (GTDB taxonomy): Bacteria > Actinomycetota > Actinomycetes > Propionibacteriales > Nocardioidaceae > Nocardioides. The sequence goes on from CAWCGM010000032.1 coordinate 429,019, forward strand.
AGGACGCACTTCCGCGAGCTCGAGGCGGCCGCCGTGGCCGCCGCGGTCGCCGAGCACGACGGTGTCCTGGCCCTCGGTGGTGGCGCGGTGCTGCGCCCCGAGAGCCGTGCGCTGCTGGCCGACCTCCCCGTGGTCTTCCTGCGCGTCGGTCTGACCGACGCGGTCAAGCGCGTGGGCCTGGGCGTCGGCCGGCCGCTGCTGCTCGGCAACGTCCGCTCGCGGATCAAGGCGCTGCTCGACGAGCGCACGCCCGTCTACGAGTCCGTGGCGACCCACGTCGTCGAGACCGACGACCGCACGCCCGACGAGGTGGCCGCGGAGATCCGGGAGCTGTTCGGTGAGTGACACCGTCCTGCACGTCGGCGGCGCGTCGCCCTACGACGTCGTCGTCGGCCACGGCCTGTCCGGCCGGCTGCCCGGCATCCTGGGCGGGTCGGTCGAGCGGGTGGCCGTGCTCTACGCCGGCTCGCTCGGCGCCCTGGCCGATCCGGTCGTCGACGAGCTCGTCGAGCACTACGACGTCCTCGCCCTCGGCCTGCCCGAGGGCGAGCGGGCCAAGACCGCCCCGGTGGCCTCGGACTGCTGGGAGGCGCTCGGCGAGGCGGGGTTCACCCGGTCCGACGCGGTCGTCACGATCGGCGGGGGAGCGACCACCGACCTCGGCGGCTTCGTCGCCGCGTCCTGGCTCCGCGGTGTGCGTGTCGTCCACGTGCCCACGACCCTGCTGGCGATGGTCGATGCCGCGGTCGGCGGCAAGACCGGCATCAACACCGGTGCGGGCAAGAACCTCGTCGGCGCCTTCCACGAGCCCGCCGGCGTGCTGTGCGACCTGTCCCTCCTGGAGTCGCTGCCGCGCGAGGAGCTCGTCGCCGGGCTGGGTGAGGTCGTCAAGTGCGGCTTCATCGCCGACCCGGCGATCCTCGACCTCGTCGAGCGCACCGACCCGGCCGCCCTCACGCACGACTCCGCCGAGCTGCGCGAGCTCGTCGAGCGCGCCATCCGCGTGAAGATCGACGTCGTGGTCGGTGACCTCAAGGAGACCGGCGGCCCGCACGGGCACCCCGGTCGCGAGGTGCTCAACTACGGCCACACGCTCGCCCACGCGATCGAGCGCACCAGCGACTACACGGTCCGCCACGGCGAGGCCGTGGCCATCGGCTGCGTGTACGTCGCCGAGCTGGCCGCGCGCGCCGGGTCGCTCGAGCCGGCGCTGGTCGAGCGGCACCGCGCCGCGCTGGGCCGCGTCGGCCTGCCGACGACGTACGACGCTGCCTCCTTCGACGACCTCCACGCCGCGATGAAGGTCGACAAGAAGGCGCGCGGCTCGCAGCTGCGGTTCGTCGTGCTCGACGACCTCGCCTCGCCGCGGATCCTCGCCGGGCCGAGCGAGGCGGACCTGCGGGCGGCCTACGCCGCGCTAGCCTCCGCCGGGTGACCGACCCCGATCCGAGCGACGACGTCCAGGTCTCCGAGTCCGGAGGCACCATGCAGAGGCTGGGCGGTGTCGCGGCGCCGCGTCCCGTCGACCTCGACGTGCTCTCGTCGCTGCACAGGGCCGAGGGTGACGGTCCGTGGCTCCCGGCCGGTGCAGCGCCGTTCCTCGCTCCGGGGGACGTCGTGCAGTGGCGCTACTCGACGCGGTGCGACCCGATGCGCGTCGTCCGCGACGACGCGCGCGGGCTGGTGGCGTGGTTGGCCGACGACACCGAGCTCCTCTCCACGGCGCCCGGCGACGGCCTCGCCCTGAGGGACCTGCCACTGGCGGAGCGCTTCCTCGGTGAGCGGGTCCCGACCATCGACAGGTGGCGCGGCGGGGGCGTGCTGCGGATCGCGCCGACGGCCCGGCCGTGGTCGGTGTGGATCTTCCGGGAGGACGACGGGTCGCTGGCCGGGCACTACGTCAACCTCGAGCTGCCCCACCGGCGCCACGGCGACGAGACCAACACGCGCGACCTGATCCTCGACCTCTGGCTGGAGCCGTCGGGCGAGCTGTGGCTCAAGGACGCCGACGAGCTCGATGCCGCCGTCGATGCCGCGCACCACACGCGCGCCGCCGCCGACGAGATCCGCGCGGCCGCCGAGTGGGCCCGCGCCGAGCTCGTCGAGGGACGGGACTGGCCGCTCGACGAGGAGTGGACCACGTGGCGTCCGCCCGCCGACTGGACCATGCCGCCGCTGCCGGACACACCCCTCGTCGAGCAGGCGCGACGAACTACGCTGCCCGGATGAAGGTCCTCGTCCTCAACGGGCCCAACCTCGGCCGGCTCGGCCGCCGCCAGCCGGAGATCTACGGGTCGACCACCCACGCCGAGCTCGCGCACCAGTGCGTCGAGTGGGGCAGCGACCTCGGCCTCGACGTCGAGGTGCGCCAGACCAACCACGAGGGCGAGCTCCTCGACTGGCTCAACGCCGCCGCCGACGACGGCGACAGCGTGGTGCTCAACGCAGGCGCCTGGACGCACTACTCGCTCGCGCTCTGGGACGCCTGTGCCCAGCTCAGCGCGCCGCTCGTGGAGGTGCACATCTCCGACCCCAAGCAGCGGCCGGAGGAGTTCCGCCACACCTCCGTCGTCGAGCCGCACGCCGTCGCTCACGATCGCCGGCGAGGGCATCGACGGCTACCGGCAGGCACTCGCGCACCTCGCTGGCTGAGCCTCCCGGACGTCATACGGAGGGGGCAAACGCCTGCCCCCTCCGTATGACGTCCGCGAGTGGGACGATCGGGGCATGGAGGCACCAGTCGAGATCAGCGCGATGGCGATCAACGTGGCCATCCCGGAGGACCTGCGGTGGCGCGACACCCGCCGTGACGAGGAGTTCGAGCTCCAGTCGTTGACCATCCGGATGCTCCCCGACGGCTCGCTGGCGGCGAAGGCCTACGGGCGACCGGTGGCCGGAGGACGCGGGGCGTACGTCTCGTTCCCGGTGCCCGACCGCCCGGAGATCGCCGCCCTCGTCTCGGCTGCTGCCGACGAGGCGGCGAGACGGTGGGCCGCCCACGTCTGATCTGATGGGCGGGTGCTGCCCTTCCGCCAGGTCGATGTCTTCAGCGCCGAGCCGTGGCTCGGCAACCCGCTCGCGGTCGTCCACGACGCCGACGGGCTGAGCGGACGAGCAGATGCGGCGCTTCGCGCGCTGGACGAACCTCTCCGAGACCACCTTCCTGTGCACGCCGACCGACCCCGGGGCCGACTACCGCGTGCGGATCTGGACCACGGCAGGCGAGCTGCCCTTCGCCGGCCACCCGACCATCGGCAGCGCCCACGCCTGGCTCGAGGCCGGGGGCGTGCCCCGCGGGGACACGATCGTGCAGGAGTGCGGCGCCGGCCTCGTCGACGTACGCCGCTCGCCGCGGCTCGGCTTCACGGCACCGCCGCTGGTGCGCTCCGGCCCGGTCGAGGCCGACCTGCGGGCGCGGATCGTCACGGGCCTCGGCATCGACGACGCCGCCGTCGCCGACATGGCGTGGATCGACAACGGACCCGGCTGGGTCGGCGTCGACCTGGGCTCGGCCGATGCCGTGCTCGCCGTCGTGCCGGACATCGCCGCCTTCACCGACCTCAAGGTCACGGTGCTCGGCCGCTGGGACGAGGGCCGATGCGGCCGAGCTGGGTGCGGACGTCGAGGTGCGGGCCTTCTTCGCCGACGGCCGCGACTTCGCCGAGGACCCGGTGACGGGCTCGGCCAACGCCGGCCTCGCCCAGTGGCTGATCGGGACCGGTGCGCTGCCGTCGTCGTACACCTCGCGGCAGGGGAGCGTGATCGGCCGCGAGGGCCGGGTGCGGATCGAGGCGGACGGCGACCGCGTGTGGGTGTCGGGCGACGCCGTCACCCGGATCGTCGGCGAGGTCGACCTCTAACCACCCAGCACGCCGCCGACCAGCAGGTTGCCGGATATCGGTAGGACTGCCGATGCCGAGCGGCCCTCCGCGGCAGCAGACTCGGTCGCAGGCCTCGCCCCCTGAGCGAGGTCGGGGAGGGAACCATGCGTACGGTGCTGAGCAGGAGCGCGCACGCGGACCAGCTGGAGGCGGAGGTCCGCGACGCGACGTGCTGCGTCGCGACCGACCGGTGCTGGTCCTGCGAGATCAAGCTGGGAGAGGTCCGCGCGATCCGGCGCGACGCGCTCCTGCACTCGATCAGCACCGTCCGGCCACGGAGGGCCGTCCGATGATGGTGCGCGACGGAGCAGCGGGAGCCGGCAGCGGGGGCCGGGTCCCGCCGTCCGTGATCGGCATCAGCCGGCGCGATCGCCGCGAGGCGGACCGCGGTCGCGCCGCGCTCGAGTTCGGCACGGACGCCGCTGCGGCGCTCGACCTGCTCGACCTGCTCGAGCTGTCGTGGCACGACTGCTTCGGGGAGATCACGCCTCCCGCCGAGGTCGTCGAGGACGTGTGGGTCGTGGCCGGGGGGCACCTGGGCAACCTCGCGTCCGCCGCGCGGCTCGCCGTCATCGACTGGCGGGACCTGCGCGTCGCAGCGGACGCGGTGCGGTCGCGGCTGAAGGAGCGTGCCTGACCTCAGAGCGCGCTGAGCCAGGCGTCGATCGGCACGTCGCCGTCGCCGAAGACGAGGGTCGTCCGGGCGGCGCGGTCGTCGGCGAGCACCGCGGCCGCGACCTGCGCGACCAGCTCGCGCGAGGTCTCGTCGCCGTCGTTGAAGCTCGCGTCGGGGTTGACCGAGCCGCGGCCGGGCTCGAGGGTGAGCGTGCCGGGGCCGAGGACGGTCCAGGCGAGCTCGGTGCCGCGCAGGTGCTCGTCGGCGGCGATCTTGGCGTCCTGGTAGTGCCGGAACGGGTTGTCCTCCGGCACGAGCGCGTCGGACGTGGCGCCGGAGAACGACACCATCACGTAGCGCTCGACGCCTGCGGCGACCGCGGCGTCCATCGAGCGGATCGCGGCGTCCCGGTCGACGGCGTACGTCCGTTCGGGACTGCCGCCGCCGGCGCCCGCCGACCACACGACGGCGTCGACGCCCTCGAGCTGAGACGTCAGCGACTCGAGGTCGGCGTCCTCCACCGACGAGACGAGCGCGGCGGCGCCCGTGGCCTCGACGTCCGCGACGTGGTCGGGGTTGCGGACGACGGACGTGACCTCGTGTCCGGCCTCGACGAGCAGGGGGGCGAGGAGGAGGGCGATCTTGCCGTGACCGCCGAAGATGGTGATGCGCATGTGTGCCACCGTATCCGGGTGCAGACCTCGACCCACGGGCTGACCATCGGGGAGCACGAGGTCCGCAAGGAGTTCGTCGCCGACCACGAGGCGGAGGCCGAGCGGGAGTGGGCGATCCTGACGCTGCTGGCCGAGCACGCCCCGGGCCTCGCACCCCGCCCGATCCGCCGCGACGACGGCGCGACGCCGGTCATCGTCATGGAGCGGCTCCCCGGTGAGCCGCTCGCGCCACGACCGCTGACGGCCACCCGGACGGAGGCGCTGGGGGCGTCGCTGCGCCGGCTGTACGACGTACCGGTCGAGGCGGTGGCGGCGGCCGGGATCGGGCCGCGACGCTACGGCGCCCGCGAGCACGTGCCCGTGCTGGTGGAGTGGCTCGGCGACGACCACGACCTGGGGGAGTGCCGGGACCCGGTGCTGGTCGCCGAGGCGCTGGACGCCGCCCGCGCCTACGTCGCCGCGCCGGCGCTGCCCGAGCCGAGGTTGAGCGCGCTCGGCATCGCCGACCTCAACCCGGCCAACGTGCTCGTGCACGGCCGGACCGTACGGCTCGTCGACTTCGAGGACGGCGGCCTCAGCGATCCGGCGTACGAGCTCGCGGACCACGTCGAGCACCTCGGCAGCCGCCTCCCCGGGGTGTACGACGTCCACGCACTGCCGGCCGCCGTCGGGCTGGACGAGGAGGCGCTCCAGCGGATGGCCGCCTACCGGCCGCTGTTCGCCGCCTTCTGGCTCGCGATGCTGCTGCCGGGCAACGGCGCCTGGCGACGCAACCCGCCGGGGACGACCGAGGAGCAGGCCGAGCATTTCATGAGGCTCGTGAGCGGCCACTAGACTGGCGCGTCGGCGCAAGCGCCGTTCCGAACCCGGCATTCCTTGACATCTGACACAGCGACGAAGGCGGACAGACACGTGGCAAGCACCAACGACCTCAAGAACGGCATGGTCCTCCGGATCGAGGGACAGCTCTGGGCCGTGGTCGAGTTCCAGCACGTCAAGCCCGGCAAGGGCCCGGCGTTCGTGCGCACCAAGCTCCGCAACGTCGAGTCGGGCAAGAACGTCGACAGGACCTTCAACGCCGGCACCAAGGTCGAGACGGCCAACGTCGACAAGCGCACCATGCAGTACCTCTACAACGACGGCTCGTCCTACGTCTTCATGGACAACAGCACCTACGAGCAGCTCGAGGTCTCGCCCGAGGTCGTCGGCGACGCCAAGAACTTCATGCTGGAGAACCAGGAGGCGATCGTCGCCACCAACGACGGCCGCGTGCTCTTCATCGAGCTGCCCGCCTCCGTCGAGCTGCTGATCGCCGAGACCGAGCCGGGCCTGCAGGGCGACCGCTCCACCGGCGGCACCAAGCCCGCGACGCTCGAGACCGGTCACACGATCGCCGTGCCGCTCTTCATCACCACCGGCGAGAAGGTCAAGGTCGACACGCGCGACTCGTCCTACCTCGGCCGCGTCAAGGCCTGAGCGCCCCACGTGGCTGCCCGTTCCAAGGCCCGCAAGCGCGCGCTGGACATCCTGTTCGCCTCCGAGCTCCGCTCCGAGGACCCCGTCATGGCGCTCGACCGCGCCATCGAGGCCGGTGAGGGACCGACCAACGACTACACCGCCACGCTCGTGCGCGGCGTCGTCGAGCACCAGTCCCGCATCGACGAGGTGCTGACGACGTACAGCAAGAGCTGGACGCTCGCGCGGATGCCCGCCGTCGACCGCAACGTCCTGCGGATCGGCGTCTACGAGCTGCTGTGGGGCGACGCGGACGTGCCGGAGTCGGTCGCGGTCAGCGAGGCGCTGCACCTCGTGCAGGACCTCTCGACCGACGACTCGCCGGCCTTCGTCAACGGCCTGCTCGGCTCGGTCATGCGCGACCGCGCGTCGCTCGTCCAGCCCCCGGTCTGATCCGACCACTCACAGGGGTGACCGCCCCTCGCGGGTGAACGGTCGTACGTCCTAGGTTGAGCACATGAACGCCGCCCGGACGCCGCCGACACCGCCGAGTCCGTCCACCAGAGCAAGTGGATGGACTGCGCCATCCGCATCGGGCTGGTGACCTACGGCGTCGTGCACCTGCTCGTCGGCTGGCTCGCCCTGCAGCTGGCGTTCGGCGAGAAGGAGGACCAGGCCTCCAACTCCGGCGCCCTGCACTACCTCTCGCAGCAGCCGCTCGGCGGGTTCCTGGTGTGGGTGATCGCGATCGGGATGCTCTTCCTGGTCATCTGGCGGGTGCTGGAGTTCGCCTTCGGCTACCCGGAGGAGTCGGACGACAAGAAGCGCTGGCGCAAGCGCGCGACCTCGCTCGGCAAGGCGGTCATCTACGGCGTCATCTCCTACAGCGCCTTCAAGACCGCCACCGGCGACGGCGGCGGCAAGGGCGGCACCGACTCGATGACGGCGAAGGTCATGAACTGGCCGGGCGGCCAGCTGATCGTCGGCGCTGCCGCGCTCGCGATCATCGGCTACGGCGTCTCGCTCATCATCCGCGGCTGGACCGAGAAGTTCCGCGAGAACCTCGACGCCCAGGGCCAGTCGGGCCAGGACGGGTCGGCGTACGTCACGCTCGGCAAGGTCGGCTACATCGCCAAGGGCATCTCCATCGCCCTCGTCGGCAGCCTCTTCGGCTACGCCGCGATCACCCACGAGGCCAAGAAGTCCGGCGGGCTCGACCAGGCGCTGCAGACCGTGCTCGAGCAGCCCTTCGGCCAGGTGCTGCTGACCGCGATCGCGCTCGGCATCGCGGCCTACGGCCTCTTCTGCTTCGCGCGCGCCAAGCACCTGTCGCGCTGATCCCTACGCGTCGGCGGGCGCTCCGGCGGTCACGGCGAGCGCCGTCGCGACCATGTGCGTCGCGCACCTGCTCGGCGGTGACCCTGCTGATCCGGGGTACGCCGGGTGCCTCCTCGCTGACGAGCATGGCCACCCGGCCGAGCTGGAGGGTGCCCAGCCCGCTGGCGTAGAGCATGTTGGCCAGCAGCGCCGGGTCGTCGACGTGGAAGTCGCCGCTCGTCGCGCCGGCCTCGATGGTGCGGGTGAGGACGGACAGGCAGCCGCTGATGGCCTGCCCGAGGCGGTACATCGCGCTCTCGCTGACCTCCTCGAGCAGGTCGCCGCCCTGGCGGCGCATGATCGACTGCGCGCAGTCGACGAAGGCGGGGTGCGCCAGGCCGTAGTGGACGAAGGCCTCGACCAGTCGGACGAGCTGGGCGCGGGGCTCGTCGGTCGTCTCGGCGGCGTCCTCGAGCGCGACGCGGAGCTCGTCGAGGTACTGCACGAGCGTGAGGCTGAAGAGCTCCTCCTTGCCGGTGAAGTGCCGGTAGATGATCGCCCGGTTGATGCCGACCGCCCGCGCGATGTCCTCGATCTGGGCGTCGCGGACGCCTCGCTCGTCGAAGAGCCGACGGGTGGCCGTGATGATCTCGGCCTCGCGGAGCCGCCGGCGGGCCGCGGTGCCGCCGCTGGCCGCGGTCGTCCCCCGCGTCGTCGGGTCGGTGCTCATGGCGGTCAGTCTAGGGAGACGCGCGCTCGTGGCCGACGACGATCCGGTGTGGTGTGATGCCCGCATGGCCGCTCTCGGACTCCGTCGCCTGCTCCTCGTCCTCCTCCCCGCGCTGCTGGGCGCGCTGCTCGTGCCGCTCGCCCCTGCCGGCGCCGCCGCCCCCGACAACCGCTTCGCGGGGACGGCTCGCCTGCCCGGCTGCTCCGGTGCCGTCGTCCGCTGGGCGTCGGCCCTCGACTCCGACCCGGCCGTGGTGATCACCAACGGCCACTGCGTGCGGTTCCCGTTCCTCGGCGCGCGCGAGACGCTCGTGGACGTCAAGCAGTACAAGAAGATCGAGCTGCTCGACGGTGCGGGCGAGGTCGCGACGACCGTCCGCGGCACGCGGCTGGCGTACGCCACGATGTATCGCACCGACCTCGCGGTCTACGAGCTGCGCGAGTCGTACGCCGACCTCGCGGCGGCCGGCGTCACCCCGCTCACCCTCGCCACGCGCGGGCCGGCCCGGGGTGACCGGATCAGGATCCCGTCCGGCTACTGGGTCGAGCAGCGTGCCTGCACGACCACCGGGACGGCGTACCGGCTCCACGAGCGCAGCTGGGACTGGCAGCGCTCGATCCGGCTGCCCGCCCTCGACGGGTGCCGCATCCGCGGCGGCTACTCCGGCTCGCCGATCGTCTCCCGCGACACCGGCGAGGTCGTCGGGATCGCGAACACCGGCTACGTCGGCGGCCGTCGGTGCATCGACTCGGCCTGCGAGGAGAACCAGCGCGGCCGGGTCGTCATGAAGCGGGACATGAACTACGGCCAGCAGACCTGGCTGCTGACGACCTGCGTCGGCGCCGACCGGCGGTTCGACCTGTCGGTGGCGGGCTGCCGGCTGCCCCGGCCCCGGTCGTGACGCTCCAGGGAGGACCGTGCAACTCCTGGTGCACGACCGCGAAGGTGGTCACGCGTGCGCGCGAAAGTTCTCGCGCAACGCCGTGACCCCGGTGTGGACCGTGCACAGCTTCTTGCAGCACGTCGCGGCCGGGACCGCGGCCTCAGGTGACGTAGGACCTGACCGTCTCGATCGTGTCGGCCTCGGCCGGCCCCTTGTCGTCGCGGTAGCGCAGCACCCGGGCGAACCTGAGCGCGACGCCACCGGGGTAGCGGGTGGACCGCTGGAGGCCGTCGAAGGCGATCTCGACGACCTGCTCGGGTCGGACGTGGACGACGTAGGAGCTGCGGTCGACCGGCGAGGTGGCGAGCTCGGTGAAGCGCTCGGTCTGCCAGGCGAGCATCTCGTCGGTCATCCCCTTGAAGGTCTTGCCGAGCATCACGAACCCGGACTCCGACGACTCGTCGCGGGCGCCGAGGTGGATGTTGGAGAGCCAGCCCTCGCGCCGGCCGGAGCCCCACTCGACGGCCAGCACCACGAGGTCGAGGGTGTGGACGGGCTTGACCTTCACCCACGCCGAGCCGCGGCGGCCGGCGGCGTAGGGCGGCCGACAGGTCCTTGAGGACGACGCCCTCGTGGCCGGCGGCGACGGTCTCGGTCGCGAAGGCGTCGGCGGCAGCGGCATCGCGTGGTCACGAGGCGGCGTACGCGGTGCTGCTCGGGCACGAGCGCGTCGAGCGCGGCGAGGCGTTCGTGGCCGGGGGAGTCGAGGAGGTCGCGACCGTCGACGTGGAGCAGGTCGAAGAAGTGCGGCGTGACCGCCCTCGCCCTTCTCTGGCGGTGTCCTGCGCGGTGCGGCTCGCGGTGTCCTGGAACGCCATCGGCCGACCGTCCTCGGACAGGGCGAGCGCCTCGCCGTCGAGCACGAAGCGCTCGGCGGGCAGCGAGCGCGCCGACCTCGACCACCTCGGGCAGGCGGCCGGTGATGTCGTCGAGGCTGCGGGTCACGACGAGCACGTCGTCGCCGTCGCGGTGCACCTGGATCCGGATGCCGTCGAGCTTGGCGTCGATCGCGACCTCGGTCTCGCCGTCGGGGGAGAGGCCCGCCATCGCCGCGGCGACGTCGGGCGCGCTGGAGGCCAGCATCGGCATGATCGGCCGACCGACCTCGAGCCCGATCGCGGCGAGCGCCTCCTCGCCCTCGAACGCGGCCCCGGCGGCCGCGACCGTCGAGCCCGCGAGCATCGCGGCACGGCGTACGGCTGCCAGCGGCACCTCGGCCACCTGCGCGACCGCCTCCTGGGTCACGGCGTCGAGCGCGCCCTGGCGGAGGTTGCCGGTGACGACGGCGCGCAGCCACGACTGCTCCGCCGCGGTCGCGCGGCCGAAGAGGTCGTCGACCGCCTGCTTGCGCGCGAGCTGCGAACCCGAGCCGGACAGCCGCGACATCGCCTCGAACGCCTCGTGGACCTCGAGCACGCCCAGCGACGGCTCGTCGGCGGGGTCGGGCAGGTCGGAGACACCGCGCCAGCCCAGGCCCGTACGCCGTTGCCGCAGCGCACCGCCGAGGTAGGACACGACGACCTCGAGCTCGGCCGGCTCGACGCGGCCGAGCAGCTCGGCGAGCAGGACGACCTTGGCCTTGCGGGACCTGGTGGCCGCGACCTCCTCGGAGGTGGCGACGAGCTCGGCGAGCAGCATGCGTCCATCCTGCCGCCCGCCACCGACAGCGGCGCCACCCGGGCACGGGCAGGATCGCTGGGGCAGGATGGCGTCGTGACCGACGCCTCCCTCTACGTCCCGCGCTTCAACGTGATGGACGCCGACGACGTACGCCCGTTCGTCGAGGCCGTCGCGACCGCACAGCTGGTGACGGTCGGGGAGGACGGCGTGCCCGACGCGACCTTCCTGCCCGTGCTGTGGGAGGGCGACCGGTTGGTCGGCCACCTCGCCCGCGCGAACGCCCACTGGCGGCGGATCGTCGACGGCTCGCCGGCGCTGGCGATCGTGACCGGGCCGGATGCGTACGTCTCGCCGAGCTGGTACGCCACCAAGGCCGAGCACGGCAAGGTCGTGCCGACGTGGAACTACTCCGTCGTGCACCTGCGCGGGGTCGGTGGTCGTCCACGACGACGCCGCGTGGGTGCGCTCGCTCGTCACCCGGCTGACGGACCGGCACGAGTCGTCGCGCGACGATCCGTGGGCGGTCAGCGACGCGCCTGACGACTACATCGAGAAGAACCTCCGACCCATCGTCGGCGTCGAGCTCGTCGTCTCGTCGGTGGAGGCGAAGGCGAAGCTCAGCCAGAACCGCTCGGACGCGGACCGCGCCGGCGTGGCGTCCGGACTCACCGCCGACGGCCGCGATCCCGCCCGCCTGGTGGTCGGAGTGAGGCCCGCGTCCGCGAGCGCTTCACCGGCCGGATCGCCGGCGTCGGCAGCACGTCCGGCATCCGCGTCGTCGTCGGCCGCTGGGACGACGGGCCGTGGGGACCGTTCGCCGACGTGATGCTCGAGGACGCCTCGGGCCACCGCGTCCTCCTCGCCCCGTCGGAGCAGGTGCGCGACTTCGTCGCCGCGACCTACTCCTTCGACGAGGAGGTCATCGAGCCGGTGTCGGTGGTGGACACGGCCGACGGGTGGCAGGTCGACCACGCCCTCGCTGTCGCTGCGCCTCGTGGTCGGAGGACGTACGCCGCTGGGGCTCGCCCTCGGCCTCGTCCCGTCCCGCGTCGCGACCGCGCCCGCCTGGTGCGGCCTGGTCGACCCGGTCGCCCGCGTCGTCATGCGCGGCGTGCGCACGCGCGGGACCGCCGGCAACGACCGGAGGGAGTGGTACGGCGCGACCTCCGTCGTCGCGGTCACGTCCGTCTCCGGCGCGTGGCGGGGGACCGACCTCGGCTCGCTCGCACCGGTGGATCCGCCCTGCCACTTCGGCTTCTCCTCGACCCCGGCGCGGCCGTCGGTGACGAGCGTGGTGACGACGATCGAGCGGACCCTGACCAGGGACCGGCTCACGCGAACACCGCTCCCAGTGCCTGCGCGCCCGACGGCCTGGCCGACGGCCAGCGCGATGAAGAGCCATGCGGTGGCGGCAGCGCCACCTCGCGGATCGAGGAGGCGACCCCAGAGGATCAGCACCCCGCTCATGGACATGTAGCCGGCACCGAAGCACGCCGCACCGACCAGGGGCCACGGTCGTCCCCGCCGTCGCTCGGGGCCAGCACCGCGACCGAGCCGACCAGCAGCGCAGCGGTGCACAGCACGAACGCCTTGGTGGGTCCGTAACGCGTCACGGGTCCGGCGACGAACGCGCCGGTGAGCCCGCCCAGGCCCGAGCGCGGTCCACAGGAGCCCGACCTGGTCCGGCTGCGAGTGCTCCGCGTCCCACGACCACGGTGGGGCCGAAGGTCCACACGGCCGCCGAGGTGACGCCGGCTCCCGAGGGCCAGCGTGAGCGGCAGCGCCCACGAGGCCGGCACTGGGCTGCGCCGTGGCGGTCCGGCCGGCTCGCGCGGGGCTCGATGCCGCCGGAGCTCAGGACCACGACGGCGCCGGCCGCTGCAGGCACGCGACCGCCATCAGCAGCCAGGCGGGCCCGGGCGCCGTGACGGCAGTGGCGAGCATGCCGGTCATCACGACACCCACGGAGGTGCCGGAGTTCACCACCGCCTGCGCGGTGCCGGCCATCCGCTCGGGGACCACGGCGTCGAGCAGCCCCACCAGCGCCGGAGACGCGAGACCGGCCCCGGCGCCGCTGACGTACGCGCTGACGACGAACCACCCGGCCGAGGTGCTGAGCGCGAGCCCCAGGCACCCGAGGCCGGCCACGAGGCCTGCGGCCCCGGCCACCGCTCGGGACCTGCGCGGGACCAGGAAGGCCGCCAGCCCGGCGGCCACGCAGTAGGACGCGAACTGCGCCGCGCCCGCTGACGGCAGCGCTGCTGCGACACCGGGGCGCTCGACCGCCATGGCGGGATGCAGCAGGCCGACCCCGAACCGCGCCATCCCGTAGGTCGATGCGACCAGGAGGGCGCCGGCCGCGAGAGAGCGCTCCCGCGTCGTCGTAGACTGAAACGACGTTTCACCAACATGAAACGCACGTTACACTAACGCGCATGGCGCGCTCGGACACTCGAACCAAGGCCCTCGACGCCGCCGAGCGACTGTTCTTCGGTGACGGCATCGCCGTCACCGGCGTCGATGCCGTGGCACGCGAGGCCGGAGTGTCGGTCGTGACGCTCTACTCCCACTTCGGGAGCAAGGACGGCCTGGTCGGCGCGGTCCTCTCGCGGCGACTCGAGGCCTGGGACGAGGTGTGGCAGGCCCAGGTCGACTCCGCGGAGGACTCCACGAGAAGCGGTGCTGGCCGTCTTCGACGCCGTGACCGCCTTCCGGGCAGCGACCGGTCCGACCCAGTGGTGCACCTTCCTGGCCACGGCCTCCGAGCGACCGGCTGCCGACGACGCACCCGCACAGCTCGTCTCGCGCGACACCACGTTGCTGCACGAGCGGCTCCACCGGTGTGCCGAGGACGCAGACGCCGGTCGGGCCGACGAGATCGTCGCCGTCGTGACGATGGTCTACAACGGGGTCCTCACCAGCCTCCTGCGCGGCGCACCTGACGACCCCGCGCCGCTGGGTCGCCGCGTCGCCGCCGCGGCCCTCGGCTGGTCGGACATCGCCGCCCGCGCTAGACCTCGCAGGGGCCAGCGAGGGGCAGCGAGGGGCGGCACCTGAAGCCGGTCTCGGAGGTCCGGGGAGGCCGACACGGTAGGAAGGGGGCATGGACCCTCGCCTCGCCGGACGAACCGCCCGCCTGCTCGAACCCCTCCACGCGCTGGGCTACTTCGCGCCAGAGGTCGAGGCGGAGGTGACCGGCGTCGGGGTGCGCAAGGGCCGCGCCACCTACTTCGCCTCGCGCGCAGCGGCGATGGGTCGCGTCGGCGCGGGGCCGGTGGCCGCGACCTTCTACGTGTTCAACCCGTCGCTGGTCGCGCACTTCGTCCCGGCGGTGTGGGAGTCGGCCTCGCCGGAGGACGTGGTGGCGGCCCGCTACCGCGGGGTCTCGGCCGCGTGGGCCCGCCTCCTCGGTGAGGAGACGCTGGTGTCCGACGAGGTCGCGGAGGCCGCCGACCTCGCCCGTACGGCCTCCGAGGGGTGCACCGTCGCCGGCCGCCCGCTCTACGCAGCCCACGCCGACCTGCCCTGGCCGGACGAGACGCACATGGTGCTCTTCCACGCCCTCACCCTGCTCCGCGAGCACCGCGGGGACGGGCACGTCGCCGCCCTGATCGGCGCCGACCTGAGCGGGATCGAGGCGCTGGTCTCGCACACGGCGACCGGCAAGGGCTTCACCCAGCCGGCCGCCCAGGCGACCCGCGCCTGGTCCGACGAGGACTGGTCGGCGGCCGTCGCAGGGCTCGCGGAGCGCGGCGTCATGACACCGGACGGGCTGCTCACCGAGGACGGGGTGGCGCTCAGGACGGCGGTCGAGCGGCGTACGGAGGAGAGCGCGTCCGCGCCGTGGGAGCACCTCGGGGAGGCCGGTACGAGTCGGCTGACCGAGCTCTGCCGACCGTTGGTCACCACGGCGTTGACCAACGGCGCGTTCCCGGCTGGGGTGTTCGCATGAGCTCCTCCGACACCGCCGCGGACATCCACTTCTACTTCGACCCCGTCTGCCCCTTCTGCTGGCTGACCAGCAAGTGGGTCCGGATGGTGCAGGCCGAGCGCGGCCTCACCGTGGACTGGCGCTTCATCTCGCTGCGCCTGATCAACGAGCACATCGACTACGACGCGCACTTCCCGCCGGAGTACGAGGTCGGGCACACCGCCGGCCTGCGCCTGCTGCGCGTCGCCGCCCGCGCGCGCGAGGAGCACGGCGCCGAGGCGGTCGACATCCTGCAGGCGGCGCTCGGGGCCCGCATCTTCGACACCCCACCTGCCGAAACCGATGTGGAGGCGGACCGCGGCACCGCTGGGTTCGTGGAGCCGATCCTTCGCGAGGCAGGCCTGCCGGTCGAGCTCGCCGACGCCCTCGACGACCCGTCGTGGGACGACGCGATCCGGGCGGACGGCGACGAGGCGAGGGCGCTCACCGGCAAGGACGTGGGCACGCCGATCATCCACTTCGAGCCGCCGGACGGGGTGGCGTTCTTCGGGCCCGTGATCAGCCGGTTGCCGGAGCCGGAGCAGGCGGTCGAGCTGTGGGACCACGTGGTGGGCCTGGCTCGCTTCCCGGGCTTCGCCGAGCTCAAGCGCAGCCTCCGCGAGCGGCCGCAGCTGATCGGGTTCGGCGTGGACCCCGACAGCATCGGGCAGCAGGAGGACTGGCACGGTGGCAGCCGACGACAGAGGAGTGAGCGCGGATGACGGAGCTCGAGGCACGGACGCACCAGGACTCGGTGGTCGTCGCGGCCACGCCCGACGAGGTCTACGACCTGGTCAGCGACATCGCCCGCACCGGCGAGTGGAGCCCCGTCTGCACCGCCTGCTGGTGGGAGGACGAGGACGAGGCGGGCCGGGTCGGCGCCTGGTTCGTCGGTCGCAACGAGCTGCCGGACCGCACCTGGGAGACCCGGTCACAGGTGGTCGCGGCCGATCGTGGGCGCGAGTTCGCCTGGATCGTCGGTGGTGCGTTCGCCCGGTGGGGCTTCGTCATGGAGCCGGCCGACGACGGCACCCGGCTCACCGAGACGTGGGAGTTCACGCCCGACGGGCTGGCGATGTTCGCGGAGAAGTACGGCGACCGCGCGGCTGCCGAGATCGACGAGCGCACCCGCCTGGCGCACGACGGGATCCCTCGGACGCTCGCCGCGATCAAGGCGATCGCGGAAACCGGCTGACCCGTCGGGCACCTCGTGGTCGTCAATGTGTGAGACGTCGGATGCGCCGACGCGAGCTCGGTGCGATAGATCTAGGGCACACGACGGGGGTCGGTCCAGGTGGGTGGTGAGGACGTGTGCAGACGAGCCGCTGGCCGGTGCCTGTTCCTATGCGGTCGCCACGAGCGGGGCCACTTCGGTGCCGAGGAGCTCGATCCCGCGGAGGAGGTCGTCATGGGCCAACCTCGGGTTGGTCATCTGCAGGGACAGTCGGTCGACGCCGCCGAGCTGCTCGGAGACGCGGTTGATCTTGTCGGCGACCGTCTGCGGGTCGCCCATGAAGAAGGCGCCGTTCGGTCCCGACGTGGCGTCGAACTGCTGCCGGGTCGGCCGGGGGAAACCGCGCTCCTGCGAGACCTTGGTGAACATCTCCTCCCAGCCCGGGTAGATGGTGTCCGCTGCTTCCTGGGTGCTGCCGGCGACGAACCCGAACACGTGCAGTCCCACCTGGAGCTGGTCCGGTGAGTGACCGGCCTGGGCGCCGGCGCGCCGATAGAGGTCGACGAGCGGAGCAAACTGTCGCGGCTCGCCGCCGATGATCGCCACCATCAACGGAAGACCGAGCAGGCCGGCTCGGGCAAAGGACTCCGGGGTCCCTCCGACGCCGACCCAGACCGGCAGCGGGTCCTGCACCGGGCGCGGGTAGACGCGTCTGACGGACCATGGCGGGACGGTGCCGTCCCGACCAGGTCACCTCGTCAGCATCACGGATCTGCAGCAGCAGCTCGAGCTTCTCGGTGAAGAGCGAGTCGTAGTCGGCGAGGTCCAGTCCGAAGAGAGGGAAGGCCTCGGTGAACGAGCCGCGGCCGACCACCAGGTCGATGCGTCCCTTCGAGATGATGTCCAAGGTCGCGAACTGCTGGAACACCCGCACCGGGTCGGCCGCACTCAACACCGTCACCGCGCTGCCGAGCCTGATGCGCTCGGTGCGGGCGGCTGCGGCCGCGAGGATGATCGCCGGCGCCGAGTCGAAGTACTCACTGCGGTGGTGCTCGCCGATGCCGAAGGAGTAGAGCCCGACCCGGTCGGCGAGAGTGATCTCCTCCAGCAGGTGCTCCATCCGCTCCTCAGGCCCGATGACGTGTCCGGTGACCGGATCCGTCACGGTGGAGACGAAGCTGTCCACGCCTAGATGCATCGGTGTCTCTCCCTGCTGATGGGGTGTGTCGACCCATCGTTCCACGGTCGCGAAGCCCCGGTCAGGCACGCGTCCACCCGCAGCGATCGCCCTGGCGGTTGAGCTCCGTGGCGAGCCGCCGCAGCCCGTCCGGCGTACGCCGATAGCGTCCGGAGGTGCCCAGTCCCCGACGATCGACGTCTCGTCGGAAGTCCGCGCCGAAGCGCCGAAGCGGCGCGCGCCAGCCCCGCCCGCTCCCGGTCACCGGGCCGGGGGAGCGGCTGTGGGGTGCTCGACGTCCCCTACGGGACGCAGGTCGAGGGCGCGGCCTGGCATCCGGTTCCCAAGATGCACCTGCACGTCGGACGACGACTGCCGGCGCACCTCGCGCCCTACGCGCCCGGGCCGTTCACGCTCGGACGGTTCCTCGAGAACACCCTCAACCCCGGCGACCCGACGCCCGACCCCGAGCCCACGGAGGCACTGGAGCCGCGACGGATCCAGTTCGAGGCGGCCGATGCGATCGCGGCGCGGGCCGAGGCGGGCGGGCGGCAGTTCCTGCTGGCCGACGAGCCGGGGGTCGGCAAGACGATCTCTGCCGTGCTCGGAGCCACCGCGGTGGGTGACCTCCGCGGTGCCCGGCGGGTGCTGGTCGTCGCCGACCGGCCTGCGGCGATCACGATCGGCCACTGGTGCCGCACGATCGAGGCGCTGGGCAACGGCGGCCTGGAGTGGGTCGTGATCACGTGGGACCGCCTCGACAAGGTGACGGACCACGACTGGGACGTGATCATCGCGGACGAGGCCCACGCCCTGCGGCGTACGACGACCAAGCGATGGAGGCTCTGGGCCCGGATATCCGGGCACGGCAAGCCCCACGACCGGGCGCCGTTCGTCATCGCGACCACCGCGACGCCCGGGCACACGCCGCTGGAGCTGCCCTACCTCGGCCCCGGCCTACGCGCAGGTGCTCGGCGAGCCGATGAAGGAGTGGACCTCGGTGACGAAGGCCGCGGACGTCTTCGCCACCGCCCTCGAGCGGCACGGGGTCGGGGTCGAGCGCGGACGCTACGGCGCGACGTGGACCAGCGACCCCGCGCGGCGCGCGGCCGACCTCAAGCTCGTCCGCGGCTGGCTCGACGAGGAGCGGCCGCCGGCGATGCTGCACCGTCCGGCGCCGTGGGGGCCGGTGCCGGTCTCCGGCATGCCGGTGGCGCTCACACCCGCTGAGCGGACGGCGTACGACGCCGAGTGGGGCGAGTTCTGCCGCGAGATGGACATCGCCCGACGGGGTCGCAGCGTCGCCAAGGGGCGGGCCGCGCTGCTGCGCTTCCGGCAGAAGGCCGGGTTGATCCGCGTCGACTCGACGGTCGCCTGGATCGCCCAGCAGGTCGAGGCCGAGCGGCAGGTCGCGTGCTCGGTGGAGTTCGTCGCTACGGCGGCCGACCCGATCGCCGACCGGCTCCGTGACGCAGGGATCGAGGTCGCGTCGATCTACGGTCGCGGCCGGTTCGACGCGGAGGCCGAGCGGCTCCGGTTCCAGACCGGGGACGCGAAGGTCTGTGTCTTCACCACCGTCGCCTCGATCAGCCTGCACGCAGGCGAGACCCTCGCCGACGGGAGGCAGGCGAGCACGGAGCCACGGGTCGGCGTCTTCCACCAGGCGCGCTTCTCGGGGATCGCCGGGCGGCAGGTGACCGGACGCACCCACCGCGACCACCAGGTCTCGCCGTGGCACATCGCCTGGGCCGAGGGCACGGTGGAGGAGCAGGTCGGCCGGGTGATGGTGGAGCGGATCGCCGCCGCCTCCGACACCGTGGGCGGCGACACCGGCGGCCTCGCCGACGTCGCGCAGCTCCTCGGCGCTGACTGGCTGCCGGGCACCGCGCTCATGGAGGGTGACGCCTGACCCGTCCGGCGCTCGCGAATCCCGAGCGGGGACGGCGCCTCCGCGAGGCCGGTCGGTCATCGCCGGCTCCACACCTGCCACGAACGGATCGACGGCAGTACGACACCCAGGACGAAGGGCGCCCAGGTCGGGGGCCAGGACGCCCTTCGCCGATCAGGGGGAGCCGAGCGGTCAGCCGGCGGGTCACCCCTCACCCCTGACTCCGTGCGACACGTCACACCGGATGCACCTGTGTCCAAGGTTTGTGCAGAACTTCGTGACCACGCCCGATTCGACACGACCGCGGCGACATGTTCTGGTGGACGAGTCGCAGGCAGCGTCCTCGTGCCTCGAGGCACCTCCCATCGCGAGGTGATGCGCGCCGCGGCCCGACGCCCCTTCCCGGCGTCTCGTCCGAGCGCCACCCGGCGCGTCCCCGATCCCCCGTGAGGTCCGAAGCACGTGCGTGCCACCACCACACCGTCCCTGTTCATCCGTCCGCGATCCGTCGCGCGGCCGTCGCCGCCGCGGCGCTCGCCCTGACGCTCGCACCCGGCAGCGCCGTCGGCCCGCCTCCGCGCAGGACGCGGTCGACGTACGCCTCAAGGTGGCGGACGCTGCCCCCGTCGAGGTCGGGACCGCACCGCTCGAGTGGCCCGGCGAGGTGCTCGAGGCGTACGGCGTCCCGGTGGACGGCAACGACATCGTCGAGGTCGTCCGTGACGGCGACGAGGTCTCGGGTGACCGCAAGCGCCTGCGCGCAGGGCGACGTCGTGAAGATGACCGACGTCGTCAAGGAGCGGAAGGTCAAGCGGCGCGAAGGTGCGCAAGGGCACCGTCGAGAAGTTCACGACCGAGCTGAAGCCGGGCGAGCGCAAGGTCGTCAGCACGGGTCGCGCCGGCGTCCGCAGGACCGTCGCGCTGCAGACCCTGCACAACGGCGAGCCGGTGAAGTGGCGCGTCATCACCACGAAGCTCGTCCGCGAGCCGCGCCCGCGGCGCGTGCTCGTCGGTCGCGAGGCCTGGTCCGTGCCCGGCGCCGACGGCCTCAACTGGGGCGCGCTCGCCAACTGCGAGTCCGGCGGCAACCCCCACGCGGTCAACCCGGCCGGCTACTACGGCCTCTACCAGTTCGACACCGGCACGTGGCGCAGCGTGGGCGGCTCCGGTCTCCCGACCGCGGCCTCGGCCGCGGAGCAGACCTACCGCGCCAAGCTGCTCTACCAGCAGCGCGGCCGCTCGCCCGTGGCCCACCTGCGGCCGCCTGCTCTGAGCGGTCGGGGATACTCCCTGTCCATGACGGGGAAGCAGACCAAGGTGCCCAGCCTCCGCGAGTGGGCCGACACGGTGTCCGCCCGCGCCTTCGACCCTGCGTGGATCGACCTCTACGCGCTCCAGCAGTACGACAACATCTTGCGGGCCCTGGGGTGGCGGAGCACGTTCCGCACGAGCGCGCGGACCGAGGACCGTGAGCGGCCCATGGACCGGCACACCGCTCGCGGTCTTCGTCTTCATGATCCTGCTGCCCGTGGTCGCGGTCGACGGCGTTCGGCGGCTCGGACCTCGCCACGAACACCGAGTTCGAGGGGCTCGACGCCGGAGTGGGTGTCCCCCTGGTCGCGAGCGCCTTCACGCTCTCCCTGCCGGGGCCGCTGCTGGAGCTGAGGCGATGCCTGCTCCACCGGGGCGGTCTGACCTATCTCGAGGTCGCCGGGTTCTGCGTCACGCTGGTCGCCTCGGCGCTCACCCTGACGGGAATGGCACGGATCTGGGACGTGGACGTGCTGCACCTGCAGCTGGCGTCGATTCCGGTGTGGGCCTCGCTGGTGCTCACCGCGACGACGTTCTGCCGTGGTCTCGCTGGTCACCTTCCGACGGGGGCCGAGGCGCTCCCGCGCACTTCCGACGCTCCGGGGACCCGGACCCCGTTCGGGCCCGAGAGCTGCTGGACCGGCTCGACCCCGGTGAGCGGGCCCACCTCGGCCGAGGTACGACGCCGTGCGATCTCGACGTTGCGCGACCGGGGCCTGCTCACCCTCGAGCAGGCAGTGCAGCTCTCCGACCTCCCCCTGGGCCAGTCGATGTCGCTCAGCGGCAGCGCCGCACGCTTCGACTGAGATCCGTGACGACGAGCGACCTGGACGTCGCGCTGGCCGCCGCACGGGCGGGGTCCGCGGTGCTGGACGAGATGTTCGGGACCGACCTCGCCCGCGAGCACAAGACGGCGACCGACTTCGCGACCGCGGCGGACAGTGCGGCGGAGCGGGCGATCCTCGACGTGATCCAGCAGGCTCGCCCGGACGACGGGTTCGAGGGCGAGGAGCTCGGGGCCGTGGCGAGCGGACGTCGTACGTGGCTCGTCGACCCGCTGTGCGGCACGGTCAACTTCGCGGCCCAGGTCGCCGTCCTTCTGCGTCAACGTGGCGCTGGTCGACGGGGACGAGACCACGACGGCCGTCGTCGCCCACCCGCCGACGGGGGAGACCTACTGGGCGGACGGCGACCGGTTCGGAGTGATCGGGATCGACGCACCTCCGACGCCGAACCGCCTCGTCGACATCAACGCCGACGGCCCGCTCGACCGCGACTTCGTGGGTGCCCAGCTCGCCGCCGATCCGGCGTTCCGCGCGACGTTCAACCCACGCGTCGAGTCGACGACGCTGGCGCTCGCGTGGGTCGCGGCGGGCCGGAGACTGGCGTACGTCACCGACGGCAGGTGCGAGCGCAGCGTGCACTTCACGGCAGGCATCGCGCTGTGCCGGGCGGCCGGCGTCGTCATCACCGACTTCGACGGCGCGCCCGTGCACACCGGCCCCGGCGTGGTCGCGGCGCGTGACGCCGAGTCGCACGCGACGCTCCTCGAGCTGGTCGCGCGGTATCGCTGAGCCGGCTCAGCCCAGCAGCGCGAGGTCGCGCCGGATGTAGCGCAGGTGCGCCCACTCCTCCTCGAGGATCACCCGGATGCAGTCGCCGACGGTCGGCTTCCACGAACCGCCCCACGGACCGGGGCGCTCCTCGGCGAGCGCCTCGGGCGTGACGGTGGCCAGGAAGTCGGTGACCTGCTGCTGGCGCTCGGCCCGCACCTCGAGGATCTCGTCGTGCGACTCGGGCTCGCGGAAGACCGACATGTCGAAGCCCATCTCGGCCGCGCCGGTGAACTGCTGGCCGATCGGGTGCCACGGCTGCTCGATCCGGTGGATCCCGCGGCCGAGCCAGGCGTCGGTCGCGAGGACGAGGTGGCGCAGGGTCTGGGCGAGCGACCACTCGTCCTCGACGTGGGCGTCCCACGTCTCGCGGGGCGTGCCGTCGACCGTCTCCTGCCACGCGGCGCACACGGCGTCCCAGCCCTCGCGAAGTCCCTCGGGCGTCTCCGCCTTCTGGAGCTCACGTCCGGGGAACCGGCGGTTCAGCTCGGCATCGACGAACGGCACCACGTCGACGCCGTTGACGATGAGGCTGCCGAAGAAGAGGTCGTGGCTGTCGATGTCGAGGCCGTCCACGTCGACGCTGCGCATCGTCACGCCGCTGACGTCGGAGAACCGCATCGTCGCGCCCTTGAGGCTGGCCTGCACGAAGGACGCGCCCTCGAACTCCTGTGGTGTCTGAGTAGGTGGTCATGCGCCCATCATCACGACGGTTGCGGACGATCCGGGGTCACAACCTCAACGAGCGCCGGGGAAACCGTGCTGGCGCCAGGCCTCGTACGACACCACGGCGGCGGAGTTCGCGAGGTTGAGCGAGCGGCGGCCGGGGACCATCGGGATCCGCAGCCGGTCGGTGACGCGGTCGTGGCCGAGCACCTCGTCGGACAGGCCAGTGGGCTCCGGCCCGAACAGGAGCACGTCGCCGGGCTCGAACGCCACGTCGGTGTGCCACCGCGTCGCGTGCGCGGTGAACGCGAACACGCGCATGCCGTCGAGCGTGCCGAGCGCCGTGTCGAGGTCCGGGTGGACCACCACCGACGCGAGGTCGTGGTAGTCCAGGCCGGCCCGCTTCAGCTTCGGCTCGGACAGGTCGAAGCCCAGCGGCTCGACGAGGTGCAGGGTCGCACCGGTCGCCGCCACCATCCTGATCGCGTTGCCCGTGTTGGGCGGGATCCGCGGCTCGAGGAACATCACGTGGAACACGGCGTCAACGTAGCCCCGATGCCCGATCTGCCAGGCGAATGGTCCACACTTGTCACCAGTCGGGCTCGTCAGGGGCCGGCCACGCGGACGTGGTGTAGTTGCAGCACGGCTCCCTTCCAGGGAGATGGTCGAGGTTCAAATCCTCGCGTCCGCTCCACTTCTCACAGTGCGCGAGTGCGCACCATCCGCAGCACCTCTTCGGAGCGCTCGGTGAGCGCGCTGATCACGACGGGTGCGGCCTCGGCGGCCGCGACCTCGCGGGCACGAGCGATCCAGCCCTCGTCGATCGCGAACACCGGGAACAGGCTCGCCGTGAGCGCCAGGCCGGGGATCATCCCGCCCTCGTGCAGCGTCGGGAGCACCTCGATGAAGCGCTCGGCGTAGGGAGCCAGCACCTCGTCCTGGCCGGGCCGCCAGAAGGCCGGCCCGACGACGCGTGCCGACTGGACGGGCACGGTGCGCTGCACCAGCGCGGTCCACACCTCCTCCTTCGCCTCCGCGGAGGGAGAGCTCGCCCGCACGGTCAGCGCGCGGATCCACGCGTCGGGGTCGGGGTCGCGGTCCTCCAGCGCCTGCACGGCTCCGGCGTCCACGTCGCCGAGCTCGGCGCGCCGCTGGAGGACGTACCACTGCAGGTCGACGTCGTCGCCGGCCTCCTCGCGCAACCTCGCGAGGTCGTCCTCGCCCGTCGCCGTACGAGCCAGCACGCGCATCGCCGAGTGCCGCGACACCCCGGCGTCGACCATCCGGCGCGCCGCGTCGGCCACCTGCGACTCGAGGCCGGGTCGCGCCGACTCGGGTGCCCAGAGCTGGGCTGCGGTCAGGGCGAGCTGGAGGAACGGCTCGGCGACCGTCTCCACCGACTCGGTGGTCAGCGCGTCGGTCAGCGCACCCACGGCCTCCGTCGCCGTGGCCTCGGAGCTGGAGAGCATGTCCCACACGGTGGCCATCGCCACGGCGCGGGTCAGGGTCGTCGGCAGGCCCGACGGGTGGTTGATCAGCACCTCCCGCCCGGCGGCGTCCGGTCGGGTCGTGGCGAACGTCGTGTCGTCGTGGTTCACGAGGTAGAGGTCGGCCTCGGGCAGGCCCTCGACGGCCGTGCGCTCGCCGTCGACCTCGACGCGGACCGAGCCGATCTCCTCGAGCGCGTCGCCGCTGCGGCGGTAGGCACCCACGCCGACCACCTGCGGGTGCGGCGCACCGTGCGCGCCGGCAGCGGTCAGCACCAGGCCGTCGTCGGTCGCCTCGATGCCGAGCCGGTCGACGCCGGCGGTCTCCAGCCACGCCGTACGCCACGGCTGCAGGTCACGGCCGCTGGCCTTCTCGAGCGCGCCGACGAGGTCGTCGAGCGTGGTGTTGGTCCACGCGTGCTCGGCGAAGTAGGCGCTCATGCCCACGCAGAAGGTCTCCTCGCCCACGAAGTGCATGAGCTGCTTGAGCACCGCCGCGCCCTTGGGGTAGGTGATGGAGTCGAAGATCGACTCGGCGTCGGCCACCGACGGCACGGGCTGGCGGATCGGGTGCGAGCTCGGGCCCTGGTCGGCGAGGTAGGCGGCGAGCTTGTCGCCCACCAGGTTGTTCGCGGCCGTGTCGCCGTAGGCCGTCGCGTTCTCGGCCGCCCACATGCAGGCGAACTCGGCGAAGGCCTCGTTGAGCCAGAGGTCGTCCCACCAGCGCATCGTCACGATGTTGCCGAACCACATGTGCGCCATCTCGTGCAGCGTCACGTTGGTGAAGAGCTGCCACTCCGCCTGTGGTGGGCTCGTGGCGCCGGATGACGGCGTCGGCCCACGTCACGCAGCCGTAGTTCTCCATCGCCCCGCCGAACTCGGGCAGGAACACCTGGTCGTACTTCCGCTGCGGGAAGGGCATCCCGAAGCGGTCGCCGAAGAACTCGAGACCCTGCGCGGTGATCGTGAAGAGCTGCTCGGAGTCGCGCTCGAGCGCGGCACGCCAGGGTCTGGCGCGCGTAGAGGCCGAGGTCGTAGCCACCGGCCTCCGTGCGGATCTCGAAGAAGGGGCCGGCCACGACGACGGGGTTGTACGTCGACAGCGGCGGCGTCGGCTCGAAGGTCCACCGACGGCCCTCGTCCACCTTCTCGATGACCGGGTCGCCGGAGTTGCTGACGACGGTCCACGCCTCCGGCGCAGTCACGGTGAACGCGTGCGGTGCCTTGAGGTCGGGCTGGTCGAAGCACGCCCACGCGTAGCGCGCCTCGTCGGGCTCGAAGGTGGTCCAGAGGTAGACGTTCTTGTCGGCCGGGTCGACAGCGCGGTGGACGCCGCGGCCGTGGACGGTGTCGGCCTGGACGGTGGCCACGACGAGCTCGTTGTCCTGCGCCAGGCCGGCTGAGCGCGATCCGCCCCTCCTCGGCGGCAGGCAGCGGCTCGCCGTTGAGCGTCGCCGACTCGACCTCCGCGCAGCAGTCGACGAACGTCGACGCCCCTGCCGTGGCGGTGAAGCGGATGGTGCTGACCGCCCGGAAGGCGGGCCCGTCGACGAGGTCGGTCAGGTCGATGGCGATGTCGTAGGAGGTGACCGACAGCAGCGCCGCGCGCTCGACCGCCTCCTCCTGGCGAAGACTGCGGACAGACACGTGGGTGGTCCTCAAGGTCGGCGGGCGGCGTCCGGAGCGGGCGCCTCTCGCAGCCTAGAACGGCGTGGTCCGGCGGAGCGAGGGGCGGGGGGCCGATTCCTGACCGCTCGGTCGGGTCGATCCGGCGTGTCGCGGACGGCGTACGGCGTGTCGGATCAGGGAGCGCGCCGAACCGGCCCTGCCTACTGCCCGATCCGCGTCCGCACCTCGTACAGCTCCGGGAAGAACGTGAGCGAGAGGGCGCGGCGGAGGAAGTCGACGCCCGACGAACCGCCGGTGCCGACCTTGTGGCCGATGACCCGCTGGACGACCTGGAGGTGGCGGAAGCGCCACTGCTGGAAGGCGTCCTCGACGTCGACGAGCTCCTCGCAGGTCTCGTAGACGCCCCAGTGCTCGGCCGGTGCGGCGTACACCCCGGCGAAGACGTCGACCAGCTCGGCGTCGGTCGTGTAGGGCTGCGACCAGTCGCGGTCGAGCAGGCGGGCCGGGATGGCGTACCCCTGGCGCGCGAGGTGGGCGAGGAACTCGTCGTAGAGCGACGGCTCGTGCAGGAGCTCGTCGAGCGCGTCGTGCGCGACGGAGTCGTGGGAGAAGACCGCGACCATGTCGGCGTTCTTGTTGCCGAGGAGGAACTCGACCTCGCGGTACTGCGCGGACTGGAAGCCCGAGCTGGTGGCGAGGAACGGTCGGATCTCCGCGTACTCCGACGGCGTCAGCGTGGCGAGCACGGACCACTGGTCGGTGAGCGTGTGGAGGATGTGCTTGATCCGCGCCGTCCGCTTGAGGGCGGGGGAGAGGTCGTCGGAGCGCAGCAGCGCGCGGGCCGAGCGGAGCTCGTGGATCATCAGCTTGAGCCACAGCTCGCTCGTCTGGTGCTGCACGATGAAGAGCAGCTCGTCGTGCTGTGGCGGGTCGGACAGCGGCTGCTGGGCCGCGAGCAGGGTGTCGAGGCGGAGGTAGTCGCCGTAGGACATCGATCGGGAGAAGTCGCGCTGGATGCCGTCCTCGAGGTCACGCTTGTGGGGCGTCGCCCGTTCTGCGACATGGGGTGCAACGTAGTCGGTGGGCTCGTCTACCGTCGCACCCATGGCCACACCGCGGCGAGCGCACCCGCACCTGGGTGCCCGACTGGCCGTGCGCGGTCGGCCAGGTGCTGCGTCCGCAGCGGCGCGGGGCCGGCGACCCGACGCAGCGGCACGAGGAGTCGGGCCGGGTCTGGCGCGCGATGCGCACGCCGGTGGGGCCGGCGACGCTGGCCGTGCTGCCGCGGCCGTCGACCGGCGACGTGCTCGGCCGCGCGTGGGGTCCGGGGGCGGAGTGGGCGCTCGACCGGATGCCGGCGCTGCTCGGCGCCGATGACGACCCGACCGGCTTCGAGCCGCACCACCACCCCGAGGTCGCCGCCGGGTGGCGCACCCACCAGCACTGGCGGATCGGTGCGACCGGACTGGTGATGGAGTCGCTCGTCCCCTCGATCCTCGAGCAGAAGGTGACCGGCAAGCAGGCGTTCGGCTCGTTCCGCGAGCTCGTACGCCGTCACGGCGAGCCCGCGCCCGGCCCGGTCGCGCCGCTGCGGCTGATGCTGCAGCCCACCCCGGCCACGATCGCCGCGATCCCGTCCTGGGAGTGGCTGCGGCTCGGCGTGCAACCCGCCCAGTCGCGCACCCTCGTCACCGCCTGCCGGCTCGCGTCGTCGCTGGAGCGGATCACCCAGGTCTCGACCGACGAGGCCGACCAGCGGCTCCGGACGGTCCGCGGCATCGGCGTGTGGACGAGCGCCGAGGTGCGGATGCGTGCGCTCGGCGACGCCGACGCGGTCAGCTTCGGCGACTACCACCTCGCCAACTGGGTCGGCTGGGCGCTCGTCGGGCACGACATCACCGACGACGAGATGGCCGTCCTGCTCGAGCCCTACGAGCCCCAGCGCGGCCGGGCGGCGGCGATGGCGATGGCCGGCGGGCAGTCCCGGCCCCGTCGCGGGCCGCGGATGAGCATCCCGACCCACCTGCCGACGCGATAGGTCGCGGGTGAGCCTCAGAGCAGCGGACGCAGCGGAGCCAGGAAGCTCTCGGTGAACTTCCGGTTGAGGTCGCGGGCCTGCCACTCGTCGAGGGTCAGCTCGAGGCAGTTGGTCTCGTCGGTGCGGAAGACCTTCTCCATCACCGCCGCGAAGTCGGGGTCGATCACCTCGAGGTTGATCTCGTAGTTGCCCTGGAGGCTGAGCCGGTCGATGTTGGCGGTGCCGACCGTCGCCCAGCTGCCGTCGATGGTCGCCGTCTTGGCGTGCACCATCGCGTCCTTGAAGCGCAGGATCCGCACGCCCGCCGCGAGCAGCTGGCCGTAGTAGCCGCGCGAGATCCAGTCGGCCACGATGTGGTTGGACTTCAGCGGCAGCAGGATGCGTACGTCGACCCCGCGACGCGCCGCGTCGGCCAGCGAGTCCACGAAGTCCTGGTCGGGCAGGAAGTAGGCGGTCGTCAGCCAGATGTTGCGGCTCGAGCGGTTGATCGCCTCGAGGTACATGCTGCGGATCGGGAAGTTCCACTGCCGCGGGATGTTGCGGTGGATCCGGATCTGCGGGTCCCAGTCGGACGCCGTCTCGAGCAGCAGCGGCCGCTCGCTGCGGGTGAGGCGCCGGCGGCGGTTGAGGTTCCAGAAGTCGGCGAACGCGCGCTTGAGGTCCCAGACCCCCGGGCCGGTGATCCGCACGTGCGTGTCGCGCCACTCGGTGGCGTACGCCGAGCCGATGTTGTAGCCGCCGAGGAAGGCGACCTCCTCGTCGACCACCAGCAGCTTGCGGTGGTTGCGGCCGTAGCGGCGCAGGTCCCAGAAGCGGAGGCCGGCGTTCCAGATCGGGTAGCGCATCACCTTCATCGACGCCGGGAACCGCTTGAACGCCGGCGAGACGACGACGTTGGCGAACCCGTCGTAGATGCAGTGCACGTCGACGCCGCGGGCGGCGGCCGCGGCCAGGGCCGACTTGAACTTCCACCCGATCTCGTCGCCCTTCCAGATGTAGGTCTCGAAGAGGATCTGCTTCTTGGCGCCGTCGATCGCGGCCAGCATGTCGTCGTAGAGGTCGCGCCCGAAGGTGTACGTCGTGATGAGTCCGCCGCCGACCGGCACCGTCTCGGGCGCGGACGACCGGGAACGCCTTCGGCTTCTTGCCGCGGCGGCGGTAGGAGTCGACGAGCGACAGCGCGACGGCGACCGCGATCTGGAGGCCGAGCAGCGTGAGCAGGCTGCGCCGCGACGGCGGTCAGCGTGCGGGCGACGGTCACGCGCACAACCTATCGAGCACGGGCCAGCGGATTCAGCCGGCCAGGCCGAGCGCCGCGTAGCGCCTGACGTCGCACGGGACGTCGGAGAGCACCCGGAAGAGCGCGGCCCGCAGCATCGCCTGCCGCTGGACGCCCGTCCGCCACTCGTCGAGGACGCCGTCGTCCGCGCCCAGCCACAGCACGGCGTCGAGGACGCAGATCGCCTCGGCCCACAGCGGCGAGCGCCAGGAGGGCGAGAAGTCGATGACGAACGGCACGCCGGTCGCGTCCAGCAGGACGTTGCCGGCGAGGTCGGCGTGCACGAGCTGCTCGCGGCCGAGGTCGGCGTGGTCGAGGGTGCCGGCGTCGAGGCCGGCCACCAGCTCGCCCACCAGGTCGGCCAGACCCGGCTCGGGGCGGTCGGCTGCGGCTCGCAGCGCCAGCTCCGGGTCGTACGCCGCCCGCTCGGCGTCGGCCCACTGGCCGGTCCGGTCGTCGAGGCCGGCGGGCCGCTCCGGCACGGCGCTCGCCAGACGGGCGTGGAGGAGGTGGGCCGTGGCCCGGAGGGTCGCGAGGTCGCGGCACGGCGTCGTACCGCGCTCGAAGCGGGTCGCCGCCCACCCGTCGACGCCCAGGCTGCCGTCACGCGCCGGGACGGGCAGCGCCAGGCGCACGGACCGGGGCACCTCCTCGTCGAGCCGCACGGCGAGCCGGGCCTGGATCGGCGCGAGCCACGCCCCGGACTCGTCGTGGCCGGGCTTCAGCACGAGGTCGCCCGCCCGCCAGCTCGTGCCCTGCCCGCCCGCGAGCGGCTCGAGCACGCCCTCGGCGGCGAACAGGTCGAGGACGTGGTCCGGTGGCTGGGTCGGGTGGGGCACCGCACGAGCGTAGGACCGTGCACGACGCAGGCAGTTCGGGGCCTCTGGACGCTCGGCCACGCTCAGCCCGGCCGGTCGCACGGGCGAACTGCCTTCCCGGTGCAGAGGAGCTCGGCGTCAGGCGGACGAGCCGGGTCACGACGGGTCACGAACGGCGCACGACCCGCTGTCGGTGGCCGCTCGTAGGCTCGACGCATGCGTCCAGTCACCGATCTCGAGCGCCGGGTGGCCCCCTTCAAGGTGGTCTCCGACTACACGCCGTCCGGCGACCAGCCGACCGCGATCAAGGAGATCGTCGAGCGGATCAACGGCGGTGAGCAGGACGTCGTGCTGCTCGGCGCGACCGGCACCGGCAAGACCGCGACGGTCGCCTGGGTGGCCGAGCAGGTGCAGCGCCCGGTGCTGGTGCTGCAGCCCAACAAGACGCTCGCCGCGCAGTTCGCCAACGAGCTGCGCCAGCTGTTCCCGCACAACGCGGTCGAGTACTTCGTCTCCTACTACGACTACTACCAGCCCGAGGCCTACGTCCCCCAGACCGACACCTACATCGAGAAGGACTCCTCGATCAACGAGGAGGTCGAGCGGCTGCGCCACAGCGCGACCAACAGCCTGCTGACCCGCCGCGACACGATCGTGGTCTCGACGGTGTCGTGCATCTACGGCCTCGGCACCCCGCAGGAGTACGTCGACCGGATGCTGCGGCTCAAGGTCGGCGAGGAGCACGACCGCGACTCGGTGCTGCGCCGGCTGGTCGAGATCCAGTACACCCGCAACGACATGTCCTTCACCCGCGGCACGTTCCGGGTGCGCGGCGACACCCTCGAGATCTTCCCGGTCTACGAGGAGCTCGCGGTGCGCGTCGAGTTCTTCGGCGACGAGATCGAGCGGCTGATGACGCTCCACCCGATCACCGGCGAGGTGATCACCGAGGACACCGAGCTCCACGTCTTCCCGGCCACCCACTACGTCGCCGGCCCCGAGCGGATGGAGCGGGCGATCACGGGCATCGAGCTCGAGCTCGACGACCAGCTCGCCACCTTCGAGCAGCAGGGCAAGCTGCTCGAGGCCCAGCGGCTGCGGATGCGCACGACCTACGACGTCGAGATGATGCGGCAGGTCGGCTCGTGCTCGGGCATCGAGAACTACTCGATGCACATGGACGGCCGCAAGCCGGGCAGCGCGCCCAACACGCTGCTCGACTACTTCCCCGAGGACTTCGTGCTCGTCGTCGACGAGTCCCACGTCGCGGTCCCGCAGATCGGCGGGATGTACGAGGGCGACATGTCGCGCAAGCGCAACCTCGTCGACCACGGCTTCCGGCTGCCGAGCGCGATGGACAACCGG
Organism: uncultured Actinomycetota bacterium; assembly: GCA_963795095.1. Taxonomy (GTDB): domain Bacteria; phylum Actinomycetota; class Actinomycetes; order Propionibacteriales; family Nocardioidaceae; genus Nocardioides. The sequence continues at coordinate 460,670 of CAWCGM010000032.1, forward strand.
CCGCTGAGGTGGGAGGAGTTCCTCGACCGGATCGGCCAGACGATCTACCTCTCGGCGACGCCCGGCAACTACGAGCTCGACAAGGTCGGCGGCATCGACGGCACGGTCCAGCAGATCATCCGCCCGACCGGCCTGATCGACCCCGAGGTCGTGGTCAAGCCGACCAAGGGCCAGATCGACGACCTGATCCACGAGATCCGCACCCGCGCCGACAAGGACGAGCGCGTGCTGGTCACGACGCTGACCAAGAAGATGTCCGAGGACCTCACCGACTACCTCCTCGACGCCGGCATCCGCACCCGCTACCTCCACTCCGAGGTCGACACGCTGCGGCGCATCGAGCTGCTGCGCGAGCTGCGGATGGGCGAGTACGACGTCCTCGTCGGCATCAACCTGCTCCGCGAGGGCCTCGACCTGCCCGAGGTGTCGCTGGTCGCGATCCTCGACGCCGACAAGGAGGGCTTCCTGCGCTCCGACAAGTCGCTCATCCAGACCATCGGTCGCGCGGCGCGCAACGTGTCCGGCCAGGTCCACATGTACGCCGACAAGATCACGCCGTCGATGGAGATGGCGATCGGCGAGACCAACCGCCGCCGGGCCGATCCAGGTCGCCTACAACACCGAGCGCGGCATCGACCCGCAGCCGCTGCGCAAGAAGATCGCCGACATCACCGAGATGCTCGCCCGCGAGGACGAGAACACCGAGGAGCTGCTCCAGACCTGGGCCGACGTCGGTCAGAAGGGTCGCGCCGGTGGGGTGAAGGCCGGCAAGTCGCCGACGCCCGCGCTGTCGCGGATCCACCGCGACCAGCCCGACACCGCCGGCATCCCGTCCGCCGACCTCGCCGAGCTGATCCAGGGGCTCACCGACCAGATGAAGCCGGCCGCCGCCGAGCTCCAGTTCGAGGTCGCCGCCCGCCTCCGCGACGAGATCTCCGAGCTCAAGAAGGAGCTGCGGCAGATGATGGAAGC
>CAWCGM010000033.1:0-124093 GCA_963795095.1 uncultured Actinomycetota bacterium
GTGGGGACGTGGTATCTTGGGTGAACAGAAGATGAACGGGAGGTGTCACATGAGCAAGCACCAGATGGCCGACGCACCGGTCTGCACCTGGGTCGCTGTCACGGACGCGTCCGGCCGCACGCGCATGGAGGCCCGCTGGACCACCGCCGCGAGCCTCGCCGCCGCGGCCGCCTGACCGCAGCCCGCACAGTCACGAGCCACGCCCCGCACCGGGGCGTGGCTCGTCTGCATGCACGGGCTGCAGGAAAAAGAGTGCACCGAGCGGGAATGAATCGTGGACCGCGGTCCGTTACGAGTGGTTGAAAGTTGTACCAACCCCGTCCATCCCCACCAGGAGCCCCAGCCATGACCACCTCGTTCGACGCCCCCACCACCGCCATCGACGACATCACCGGTGACTACGCCCTCGACGTCAGCCACAGCCGCCTCGGCTTCGTGGCCCGCCACGCCATGGTGACCAAGGTGCGCGGCCAGTTCGGCGCCTTCACCGGCACCGCCCACATCGACGAGGCCACCCCCGCCAGCTCCAAGGTCGACCTCTCCATCGAGGTCGCCTCGGTCGAGACCGGCAGCCCGGACCGCGACGGCCACCTCAAGTCCGGCGACTTCTTCGACGCCGAGACCTACCCGACCATCACCTTCACCTCGACCGACGTGAAGCGCGACGGCAACGACTGGACACATCACCGGCGACCTCACGATCAAGGACGTCACCAAGTCCGTCGTGATCCCCTTCGAGCAGACCGGCTCCGCCCAGGACCCCTTCGGCAACGTCCGCGTCGGCTTCGAGGGCGAGACCACCATCAACCGCAAGGACTGGGGCCTCACCTGGAACGCCGCGCTCGAGACCGGCGGCGTCCTCGTCTCCGAGAAGATCAAGCTCGAGTTCGACATCTCGGCGATCAAGAGCGCCTGACGACTCGGCGCCTCCGGGCGCCCCACCCCCGCCGATCGGCGCATCTGTTCGCACCACGCGAGCAGACGCGCGGACTCCGTGCATTTCGGACGTCGCCCTGCGCGCACGGCTCGGTCAGGTGCAGCGCGCAGGCATGCGTCCGGTCAGCGGGGGTTCTTGCCCTTGTAGCCGCCGCCGCCCTTGCGGTGCCCGCCCTGCCCGCCGTGGCCGCCGCCGGGACGACCCCGGTAGGGACCCTTGTCGGGCGAGATCTCGATGAGCTTGCCCGAGATCCGGGTGCCGGCGAGCCGCTCGAGGGTGCCGGGCGGCAGGGTCGCCGGGAGCTCGACGATCGAGAAGTCGGGCTTGATCATGATGTGCCCGAAGTCGCCGCGCGAGAGCCCACCCTCGTTGGCGAGCGCGCCGACGATCTGGCGCGGCTCGACCTTGTGGCGCTTGCCGACCTCGAGGCGGTACGCCGCCATCGGCTCGCCGCTGCGCGACTCCCGCGGATGACGGTCGGCCTTGCCGGCGTGGGTCGGCCGCTCGTCGAAGGTGCGGGTGGAGCGCTCGGGCTCCGGCTCGAGCAGCAGCGGCTGCTCGCCGTGCATCACCGCGGCCAGGGCGGCGGCGACGTCGACCTCGGGCACGTCGTGCTCGCTGACGTAGTGGGAGACCACGTCGCGGAAGAAGTCGATCCGCTCCGGCTGCGTCAGCGCCTGGGTGATCTGCTCGTCGAAGCGCGTGAGCCGGGTGGCGTTGACGTCGTCGACGGTCGGCAGCTGCATCTGGGTGAGCGGCTGGCGGGTGGCCTTCTCGATCGAGCGCAGCAGGTGCCGCTCGCGCGGGGTGACGAACGCGATCGAGTCGCCGGTGCGGCCCGCACGGCCGGTGCGGCCGATGCGGTGGACGTAGGACTCCGTGTCGGTCGGGATGTCGTAGTTGACGACGTGGCTGATCCGCTCGACGTCGAGCCCGCGGGCGGCGACGTCGGTGGCGACGAGGATGTCGAGCTTGCCGGCCTTGAGCTGGTTGATCGTCCGCTCGCGCTGCACCTGGGCGACGTCGCCGTTGATCGCCATCGCGCTGTAGCCGCGGGCCCGCAGCTTCTCGGCGAGCGTCTCGGTCTCGTTCTTGGTGCGGACGAAGACGATCATCCCCTCGAAGTTCTCCACCTCGAGGATGCGGGTGAGGGCGTCGACCTTCTGCGGGTAGGACACGATCAGGTAGCGCTGGGTGATCGAGGAGACCGTCGACGTCTTGTTCTTGACGGTGATCTCGACCGGGTCCTCGAGGTACTTCTTCGAGATGCGGCGGATCTGCGCCGGCATCGTCGCGGAGAACAGCGCGACGTGCTTGTCGTCGGGGGTGTCGGCGAGGATCGTCTCGACGTCCTCCGCGAAGCCCATGTTGAGCATCTCGTCGGCCTCGTCGAGGACGAGGAAGCGCAGCTCGCTGAGGTCGAGCGTGCCCTTCTCGAGGTGGTCCATGATCCGGCCGGGCGTGCCGACGACGACGTGGACGCCGCGGCGCAGGGCGGAGAGCTGGACGCCGTAGCCCTGGCCACCGTAGATCGGCAGCACGCGGACGCCCTTCATGTGGGCGGCGTACTTCTCGAAGGCCTCGGAGACCTGGATCGCGAGCTCGCGGGTCGGGGCGAGGACGAGGGCCTGCGGGGTCTTCTGCGACAGGTCGAGGCGCGACAGGATCGGCAGCGCGAAGGCGGCGGTCTTGCCGGTGCCGGTCTGCGCGAGGCCGACGACGTGGCGGCCCTCGAGCAGCGGCGGGATGGTCAGCGCCTGGATCTGCGACGGGGTCTCGTAGCCGACGGCGGACAGTCCCTTGAGGACCTCCGGCGACAGGCCGAGGTCGGAGAAGGTCTGCTCGGGTGCTAGGGGCTCGTCACTCACGCCACCACGGTAGGGCCTCAGGGGTGTTTCGGTCATTCCGGGACGTGCCTGCTGAGCGCGGATAAGCGCAAGACAGCGCGCCACGTGAGCGAGCACACTCTCCGCATGTCAGCACGGCTCCCCGACGGTCTCACCACCCGGCCCCTCCAGAAGTCCGACGCCCACGCCGTCTTCGTGCTGATGGCGGCCCAGGAGCAGGAGGACATCGGGGAGGTCGCCATCGAGGAGTCCGACATCGTCAGCGACTGGGCCAGGCCCAGCCACGACCTCGGCGCCCGGTCGGTGGGCGTCTTCGACGGCGACACGCTCGTGGCGTACGCCGAGCTGATGGGCGCCGACCGCGCCGACACCTCCGTCCTGCCCTCACACCGCGGTCGCGGGATCGGCACCTGGCTCGCGCGGTGGCTCGAGGACCTCGGCCGCAGCCTGGGCTCCCCGGTCATCGGGATGCCGGTGCCGCAGGGGTCGCCGGGCGACCGGCTGCTCGAGGAGCTCGGCTTCCGGGTGCGCTGGACCAGCTGGGTCCTGAAGCTCCCCGAGGGCGCCTCGATCCCCGAGCGCGACCTGCCGGCCGGCTACATCGTCCGCACCGCCGAGCCCGGCGAGCTGCGGGCCGCGCACGACGTGCTGGAGGACGCGTTCCTCGAGTGGTCGGTGCGCGACCGTGAGCCGTTCGAGGACTTCGAGGCCGCGACGACCGGACGTCCGGGCTTCGAGCCGTGGAACCTCCGGGTCGCCCTCGACCCGGACGGCGCGGTCGTGGGCGTCTCGCTGGTCCTCGTCTCGGACAACGGCTCGACCGGCTACGTCGACCGGCTCGCCGTACGCCGCGACCAGCGCAACCGCGGGCTGGCCCAGGCCCTGCTGGTGGACTCGTTCGCCCGGGCCCGCGAGCACGGCACGTCGACGGCCGAGCTGAGCACGGACTCCCGGACCGGGGCGCTTCCCCTCTACGAAAGGGTGGGAATGGTCGTAGAGAGCGTCTGGGTCAATCGGGCCCTCGATCTCACCCAGACCGTGGAAAACGCACCCTGAAAGCGGTCACGGCAAAAGTTTCCGTCAATACCAGTGGTCTAGACCTGAGACTCGCCTTGAGAAACAACGCTCCTCTGGGGACGTTCTTGGCCTTACCATCGACCGACGCCGGATCGGGCGGCGCCACGGCGGGGACGTGGGGTCCCTGTTTTCGGCATTTTTTATGTGGGGGTTCCACGTGCAAGATCTACATGCATTGGTCGTCGAAGACGATCCGGACATTTCCTCGGCGCTGGTGGAGACACTGGAGGGCGCGGGCTTCCGCGTGACCTCGGCGCGCGACGGACGGGCAGCAGTGGACGTGGCGGCAGCCGATCCACCGGACCTGGTCACGCTCGACCTCACCCTGCCGCACATGGACGGCATCGAGGTGTGCCGCCGCATCCGGGAGACCAGCGACTGCTACATCGTGATCGTGTCCGCACGGTCCGACGAGGTGGACAAGCTGATCGGCCTGGAGGTCGGCGCGGACGACTTCGTCCTCAAGCCGTTCTCGCCGCGCGAGCTGCGGGCCCGCGTGGCCGCGCTGTTCCGCCGGCCGCGGACCGCGATGAGCGGTGACGAGGCGGGCGCTTCGGCGCCGCACGTCCCGAGCCCGTCGCGGCCGACCGACGAGCCGACGACCATCTCCTGCGGTGCCGGGCTGGTCATCAACTCGGCGCGGCGCGAGGTGCAGATCGACGGCACGATCGTCGAGCTGACCCGCATCGAGTACGACGTCCTGGAGTACCTCGCCACGCACCTGTCGCGGGTCTGCACCCGCGAGGAGATGGTCCTGGCCATCTGGAGCAGCGCGCTCACCCACGACCACCACCTGGTGGACGTGCACGTGGCCAACCTGCGCGGCAAGCTGCGCCGGCACTCCGACGCCACGTGGATCCACACGATCCGCGGCATCGGCTACCGGATGGACCGCGAGGAGCAGCCGCAGGACCGGCGCGCCGGCGGCGGCCCCTACCTCGTGGCACGGATCGACTCCGAGGACTGGGCCCGCGGGCTCGACTTCTGAGCGGACCGACCGGGTGGACCGCTCCACCCGACAAGACGGATAACGAACACGCGCCCGGGTCACTCCCCCTAGCATCGGGAGTGGCTCGGCACGTGCGTGCGCACGATCCGGGTCACGGGGGTCCGACCACGTGCCTCCTAGGCTCTTCATCCGGGGGGATGACACACATGGACAACCGACGGACAGCCGTCGTCGTGGAGGACGATCGCGACGTCGGCGACGCCATCTCCGGACTGCTCGCGAAGGCCGGCTTCGAGGTCTCGGTCGCGAGCAACGGCATCGACGCGCTCGCGATGATCCGCGACGAACGACCCGACCTGGTCACGCTCGACCTGACCCTGCCCGACATCGACGGCGTCGAGGTCTGCCGCCAGGTGCGCCTGATCAGCGACTGCTACGTGATCGTGGTCAGCGGGCGCTCGGCCGAGCTCGACCGGTTGATCGGGCTCGAGGTCGGTGCCGACGACTACCTGGTCAAGCCGTTCTCGATGCGCGAGCTGCAGGCGCGGGTCGCCGCCCTCTTCCGGCGTCCCCGCAGCCGCGACCTCCCGGCCGCCGAGCCGGTCGCCGCCACCGAGGCGGGCGCCGTGGCGACCGACGCGCTCGACGCACCGACCGGGTGCGACGACCTGCTCGTCGACCAGCGCTCCCGCGAGGTCCGGGTCGACGGCGAGGAGATCGAGCTGACGCGCACCGAGTTCGACCTGCTGGCCCACCTGGTCACCCACCCCGGTGTGGTCGTCGCCCGCGAGGACCTGCTCAGGGCCGTGTGGTCGACCGACTTCGTCCCCGACAGCACCCACGTCGTCGACGTGCACCTGGCCAACCTGCGCCGCAAGCTGCGCGCGGCCTCGGCCGACAACCAGTGGATCCGCACGATCCGGGGCGTCGGCTTCCGGTTCGACCCCTGCTGCGCCTGACCTCGGCTCAGCGCGCGCTCTCGCGCAGGGTCGCGCCGCGCGCGCCCCGCACGGTCATCGACGCGCTGACCAGGGCGACGGTGCCGAAGACGGCCGCCGCGAGCAGCGCCAGCACCACGAGCCGCAGCGGCGAGATCGTCGCGATCAGGGCAGGGGTCGCCAGCCCCTCGGCGTACCCCAGGGTCAACGAGCGCAGGACGACGTACTGGGCGAGCGAGCCCGCCAGGATGCCGGCGATCGCAGCGCTGCCGAGCACCACCGCGAGCTCGCGCACGACGGCGACCATCACCGACGAGCGGGGTACGCCGACCACGCGCAGGGCGGCGGCGTCACGCCGGCGGGCCGGCAGCTGGACCGCCGCGCTGACGAACAGCCCGGCGAGCGCCATCAGCAGCACCATCGCGGCGACGACGGCGTAGAGCCGGAGCGCGAGGGCGTACGCACTCTGGTCGAGGACCTGCCGCTCCTGGGCGAGCGTCGTCTCGACGGTCATGCCGGCGGCCGAGAGGGCCTCGGTGATCGAGGCGGGGGCGCCCGTGCGCTGGAGCACGCGGGTGTCGAGGTTGCTGTTGTAGACCGGGCGGTCGGTGATGAACGACGAGTAGTCGACGAGCAGGCCGGACGGACCGACGAAGGGCATGCCCTCGAGGTCACCGACGGGGCCGACGGGGATCAGGCCCAGGCCCTCGTCGAGCTTGGCCAGCGCGGTCTGCTGCACCTTGGGGCCCATCAGGGCGGGCCGCTCGCCGGATGATCCCGCCGGCGGTGAGGCGGGCCATGCCGACCGAGTCGCCGGTGTCGAGGTCGAGGTCGAGGTGGCCGTCGGACTCGCGCAGGTCGGTGATCGCGGTGCGGACCGCCGGGTCGGGGGTGGCGACCCAGCCGGCTCCCTCGATCACACCCGGGATCGGCTCGCCGTCGGCGTCGATGGAGAGGACCGTCGCGGAGCCCGACATGGCGGTGTTGGTGCCGGCTCCGCCGCCGAGCGTCATGCCCTCGACGGGGCACGGGAGGTCGCGGCACCACGGGACCCTGGCCGACCTGGTCACCTCACCGGGCCCGTAGGGGCCGAGGTAGACCTTGAGCGGGATCCCGTCGCGGCGACCGAACCGCACCTCGAGCGACAGCGGCCGCTCGCTCTCGACGTCACTGTCGATCGTGACCGAGATCCGTCGGCCGGAGAACGTCGGCACGACGCCCGGCGGCTCGATGTCGGCGGCGACCTGCTCGACGTCGCGACCCGGGCTCCACGTCGGTGGCCAGGTCGCGACCCTGGCCAGTCGGCTGCTGTCGACGACGGAGAAGTGCGCGCCGGGGTTCAGGACGGAGCCGGCCGCCATCACCCAGTCGCCCTCGGGGTCGATCTGGCGGGTGAGCTCGAGCGTCTCGGCGTAGGTCACCGGCGAGTGCCAGGTCGTGTCGGCGGGCGAGGCGGTGGCGGCGACGCTGGTGCGCCAGGTCGCGGCCGAGTCGTAGACGCCGGCACCGAAGACCGCGACCGCGATCGCCGCCGTGATCGGCAGGATGACGAGGGTGCCCTCCTGGCGGCGCGAGATCGCGCGCGAGGAGACGAAGCCGCTGAGCGAGCGGCCGCGCGAGCGGTTGGTCCACCAGGTGGCGAGGACGGCCGTGAGCCGGGTGGCCGCCAGGCCCGCGACCACGGCGAGCAGCACGGGGAGCAGGAGGTCGGTGACGTCGGGGTCACCGCCGCCGGTGTCGGACAGCTTGCTCAGCAGGACCGCTCCGGCGAGGGCGACGAGGGTGAGCTGGGCGATCACGGACCAGCGGCGCGACGCCACCGGACGGCGTACGCCGCTGAGCTGGGACGCGAGCGACTCGCGCACCACCAGGCCGATGGCGACGCACGCGACCGCGACGGCGGCCAGCAGCACCAGCGCAGCAGCGATCCAGCTCGCGGCACCGACCGGCAGGGGCAGCCCGGGGACGAGCCAGGCGCGGGTCAGCAGCAGTCCGCTGCCCAGGCCGAGGGCGATGCCGATCGGGGTGGCGATCAGCAGGATGGTCAGCGGCTCGGCGAGACCGAGCGCCCACAACCGCCGCGAGTTCACCCCGCGCAGCGAGGCGAGGGCGAGCTCCGGCACGCGGAGCTCGCTCGCCGCCGTGAGCAACCGCATCAGCAGCGCCAGCGCCACGAGCACCAGCGACAGCACGGCCGGGGCGATGGAGCTGCGTGCGGTGGCCTGCTGCGACTCCACCTCGTCGACCACGGCGCCGAGGTCGTTGGTGCTGTCGTCGGCGAGCGTGCCGCCCTCGACCTCGACGGCCTCGTCGTCGGGGAGGGACGCGGCCGACCGCGCGGCCACGCCGAGCTCGGCCGGGGTGATGTCGGGAGGCACGTCGAGGAAGGTGTCGACGCGCACCGTCCACTCGCCCACGGCCTCGACCGTGTCCGCCGTGGTGATGACCGGACCGGGTGAGTACGGCGTGTAGGGGCCGGTGTCGGACACAGCCTCGTTGGTGATCGTCAGGCGTCGCGGCACCAGCCAGTCGGTGGCGTCGGCGGGCGTGACGTAGGTGCCGACGACGGTGACCTGCACCGAGCCCGGGGCGCGGAAGGCCCAGGCCCTGGAGCGCGGGCGGCTCGAAGCCGACGAGGTCGAGCGGCTCGCCGATCGTGGCACCGGCCTGGTCGGCCGCCTTCTCGAGCAGCAGCACCTCGCCCTTCTTCTCGGGGCACCGGCCGGTGATCTCGAGACCCTCGCAGGCGTCGTCGCGCGCCCAGAACTCCACGGAGCCGCGCAGCGCCATCAGCCGCTCCGACTGCACGATCGCCACCGTCCGGGCCCACGGGCCCTCGTTGAACGAGTCCGTGGCGGCGACGGCGTTGCGCGCGGCATCGGCGCTCGACTGCTGCGAGTCGGGCGTGAAGACCCGGCTGAGCCCGGTCAGCGCGGGCGGCGCCTCGCGGAGCCGGGTGACCAGGTAGGAGTTGGTGACGGCCCCGGCGAAGATCGGACCGAGCACCGCGGACGCCACGGCGAGGGCGGTGAGCAGGACCGAGCCGGCGCTGAGCAGCGCGCGCGAGCGCACGCCCCGCAGGATCGCGCCGAGCATCGACCTCATTCCGGGGTCCCCTCGTCGTTGTTCGGGGGAGCGCAGCGGAGGAGAAGAACGGCGTGGGGTGGTGTCATCCCTCGTCCTCCCGCAGCAGGCTGGGTCGGGTGGTCGAGGCGCGTACGGCGCGGGCGCGGCCCCCGACCACGACGACCGCCACGGCCGCGAGCACCGCCGGGATCACCAGCGGCACGAGGTGCGGCGCGGTGTCGAGCGCGATGCCGGCGACGGGGAGCGAGAGGAGCGGCAGGCCGGACAGGAGGAGGGTGACGGCGAGCCAGCCACCCGCGACCACGGCCGCGAGCACCAGGACGGTGAGGCTGACGAGCTCCAGCCGTCCCGCCCTGCGGACGGTGCCGGCGGAGATGCCGACCACGCGCAGGGAAGCCACGTCGCGACGGTAGTCGCGGAGGTGACGGGCCACGCCGGCGCCCAGCGCCAGCAGCGCGACGAGGGCGCACGCGAGTGCCGTGAGGGCGTACGCCACCGTCTGCGCGCCGCCGTGGGTCTCGCCGAGCCGGTCGCGGACCGCCGCGAACGTGCGCCACGACGAGCCGGTGGCGTCGGCGACCTGGTCGAGCATCGCCTCCGGCGTGCCGGCGGCCGCGACGATCTGGACCTCGGCGGACGGCACGGTCGGGTCGGAGCCGACGGCCGACGTGCGGATGTCGGAGAGCACGCCGATGCTCCCGAGGAGCGGCATCGTCCGGGCGATGCCGAGGACGTCGGTCGTGCGCTCGTCGCCACCGAGGTCGAGCGCCTGCGGCGCCTCGTCGTCGACCCCAGCTGCTCCCCCGTCTGCGACGATCACCGGCACGGGGCGTTGCGCGACTCGTTGATCAGGCGGAGCGAGGAGTTCGGCAGGAGCGAGAGCTCGAGGCCGTCGGGGAGGTTGACCACGAGCATCCGCGTCGATCGCTGTCCGGCGGCAGGAACCGGTCGCCGAGCGCTGCGGCGACCGACGACGGATCGGGCAGCCAGGTCCGGATCGCGCCAGGTCGGTGTCGCCGATCGACGATCGAGCCGACCTCCACGTGGAACGGGTCGATCGTGAAGATGCCGGTCAGGTCGCGCGACACCTCGAGCCCGGTGACCAGGCAGCCGTCGGCGCAGTCGCGCAGCCGGACCGAGGACTCGACCCGGCAGCCCTCGCGCGGGAACCTCACCGTCGCCGTCGCGGTGCCCGACACGTTGTCGGTGCTGACGTAGGACAGCCGCACCACCAGCGCTGCTCGTGCGGCGGACTCGAAGCGGGTGCCGTCGGGATCGGTGAACACCTGCGGGGGCGGGAGCGTCGTCGCGCGCGCCGTGACGGTGAGTCGCTCGCCCGTCGCCTGGAGGGGTACGGCGCCGGTGCCGAGGCGATCGACCGCGTCCGACGCCGCGCGGGCGGGCGTGCCGTCGTAGAAGTCGCCCACCACGGCGTCCCAGCGGCCGGCGTCGACGTAGGCCCGGCGCTCGCCGAGGCGGCCCTCGTTGCGGACGATGGCGGTGGCGATCAGGTGGTCGCCCTCCGGGTCGACCCTCTCGGTGAGGTCCACGGCACCCATGGCGCCGATCTCGGTCGCGACGATCGTGCGGGCACCGGGCACCTCGACGCCCGCCTGCTCCTCGGTCCACCGGTCGACGCTGACGGCCCCGCTCAGGGCGAGGGATCCGACGACGGCTGCGGCCACCACGAGGCGTACGGGCGTGACGAGGTCGTCGGCGCGGGCGAGGCGCCGGGCCGCGAGGAAGGCGCCGATGCCGCGCCGCTCGGTGGCCGGCGTGAGGCTGCGGGCGGCGATGCGGATCACCCAGATCGCGACCTGGCCGAGGGCCAGGCCGACGAGTGCCGGACCCAGGAGGACGAGCAGGTCGGGCTCCCCGGCGGCCGAGCGGCTGCGGTAGGCCGCGACGCCGGCGCCGACCAGCACGAGGACGCTGAGGAAGACCGCGAGCGTCGTCGCGCGGCGCGGCCGGCGGCGGGTGGCGACCTGGACGGAGAGCGGCTCGCGGAGCGCGGCGGCCGCGGACAGCCCGACGATGACCAGCGCGGCGACCGCGATCGCTGCGGCGGCGAGGAGGGCGGGCTGCTCGAGCGGCGCGGCCGCCTCGTCGAGCCAGGTCGTCGTGGCGAGGACCGTGCCGGCGGCGCCCACGGCGATGCCGAGCAGCGTGCCGACGACGATGGCCAGCAACGGCTCGACGAGGAGGAAGCGCCAGAGCCGGAAGCCGTGGATGCCGCGGAGCCGGGCCAGGCCGATCTCCTCACGCCGGGCGACGGCGAGCTCGGCACCGATGCTCGGCACGGCGACCGCACCCAGCAGGAGGAGCGGCGCCGTGAGCCAGCGCGACGTGCCGGCGGCCTCGGCGAACTGGAGCACCGTGACCGCGCCCGCGACGACGACCGCCGGCCATCAGCACGAGGGTGGTCAGGGCACCGCGACGACTCCAGACGCCCCGGAGGACACGGCTCATCCGACGACCCGGCCCTCGTCGAGCGCGATGTGGAGGTCGCAGGCCTCGACGACGGCAGGGTCGTGGGTGGCGACGACGACGACGGCTCCGCGCGCCGCCTCCTCGCGCAGCTCACCGAGGACGACGCCCCGGTTGCCCTCGTCGAGCTCGGAGGTCGGCTCGTCGGCCAGCAGGACGTCGGCGCCGACGACGAAGCCGCGGGCACAGGCCACGCGCTGCATCTGGCCGCCCGACAGCTCCTCGACCTGCCGCTCGCCGAGGTCCGCGATGCCGAAGCGCGCGAGCGCGGCCTCGGCGGCCTCGTCGGCGTCGGCGGGCGACGTGCCGCGGGCGCGGAGGGCGATGGAGACGTTCTCGCGCGCCGACAGGATCGGGACGAGGCCGTAGACCTGGAGGACGAACGCGACCTCGGGGCGCGGGTCGCCGCTGCCGGTCCACATGTCCTGCGTCCCCTGGCCGCCGTCGAGCACCGCGGTGCCCGACGTCGCCTGCAGCAGGCCGCCGGCGATCGAGAGCAGCGTGGTCTTGCCCGAGCCGCTGGGCCCGGACAGCGCGGTCACCTTGCCGGCCGGGAACGCGACGCTGACGTCGTCGAGCAGCGTGCGGCCGGCGACGTAGGTGATCGAGTCGAGGCGAGAGACCGCCGATCGGGTCGCGGTCGTCCGAGCCGAAGCCGCCGAGGGTCGTCACTGCTGGCTGCCTTCGCTGCTCGCGCGGGTCACGATGATGCGGCCCTGCTCGTCGTCCTCGAACCGGACGAGGGTGCCCGGAGGCCACTCGGCGGCGATGTGGCCGGGCAGGTGGAGGACGCCGTCCTCGCCCACGACGGCGTACTCCGAGCCGCCGTGGCCCTCCGCGCCGACGCGCCCGCCCTTCATCGTGACGGTGCGCGGGAAGGTCGCGGCGACCTCGGGCTGGTGGGTGACGACCACGATCGTGGTGCCGAAGTCGTCGCCGAGGGAGTGGATGAGGTGGAGCACGTGGTCGCGGTCGGCGTGGCTGAGCTGGCTGGTCGGCTCGTCGGCGAGCAGCAGGCGCGGCGCGGTCGAGACCGCGCACGCGAGGGCGAGGCGCTGGCGCTGGCCGCCGGACATCGTCGAGACGACCTGGTCGGCCTGCTCGGTCAGCCCGACCCGGTCGAGCAGCTCGGTGTCGGCCAGCGCCTGGTCGCGGTCGCCGCTGGACAGCGAGAGCCGGGCGAAGGCGATGTTCTGGCGCGCGGTGGCGTACGGCAGGAGGTTGCGGGTGGCGCCCTGCAGCATCGTCGAGACCTGGCGCGAGCGGATCCGGGCGAGGTAGCGCTCGCCCATCCGCGACACCTCCTCGTCGCCGAGGAAGATCTTGCCGGCGCTGGGTCGCTGGATGCCGCCGAGGAGCGCGAGGAGGGTGGACTTGCCCGAGCCGCTCGGGCCGAGGAACGCGACGCGCTCGCCGGCGCGGATCGTCAGGTCGACGCCGCGCAGCGCGACGACGTCGTGGCCGCCGAAGGTCTTGTAGAGGTGCACGACACCCTCGCACCGGATGCCGAGTCCCCCGGTGCGGGTCTCCTCGACCGTGGCCCCACGTCCCCGCACGTTCTCCCCTTCTCCGTGAAACAACGGCCCTCAACATACATAAACTGACGTACGTTGAGCGCATGGTGATCCGTGTGGCCCTGGTGAACGACGACGAGGTCGTCGTCCGCGGGCTCGACGCGATGATGCGCAACTACGGCAGCCGCGTCGAGGTGGTCGAGCTCGTGGCCGGGAAGCCCGTCGCGCAGCCCGTCGACGTCGCGCTCTACGACACCTTCGGGATGGGCCAGGGCAACGGTCCCGCGGTGCAGCGCCTGGTCGAGAGCCCCCAGGTGCGCAGCGTGGCCGTCTACACCTGGAACTTCCAGCCGTGGCTGACCCGCGACACCCTCAACACCGGTGTCCGCGGCTACCTCTCCAAGAGCCTCCCGGCCTCCCGCCTGGTCGACGCGCTGCACGCCATCTCGGCGGGCCAGGTCGTGGTCTCGCCGTCGCGCGGCCGGTCCTCGCTCGTCGGTGGCGACTGGCCCGGGCGCGAGGAGGGCCTGACCGCTCGCGAGGCCGAGGTGCTGTCCCTCATCACGATGGGCCTCAGCAACCAGGAGATCGCCGAGCGCACCCTGCTGTCGCTCAACTCGATCAAGTCCTACATCCGCTCGGCCTACCGCAAGATCGACGTCGACTCGCGCTCCAAGGCGGTCCTCTGGGGCGTCGAGCACGGCATGCGCGCGGACCGCGTGCGGATCAACGGCTCGCCCGCGCGCAAGTGACAGTTCCCCGGATATCCGGGGATCGCAACGACGCCCGTACCCTGCTCCGGTGAGCGAGCAGGACCCCGGCATCGACCCCGCCGACCTCGAGGCGACCCTGCGGGTGCTGGCGACGCTCCACCACCTGCCCGGCGACCACCCCGACCACGTCACGGTGAAGCGGGCCGCGTCGCACATGTACAAGGCGATCAAGGCCGAGCGGAAGCTGGCCGCTCGCGCCGCCGACCTGGCCCACGACCGCGCGATCATCGAACGCACCGCGACCGGGTCGCCGATGCGGATCGACGACGAGACCGCCGGCATCCCGCTCGTCTCGAACGCGGCGGGCGCCTTCGCCGGCGAGCTGACCGTCGCCCGTGGCTGCTACATCTGCAAGCAGGACTTCACCCTCGTCGACGCGTTCTACCACTGGCTCTGCCCGGCCTGCGCGGCCACGAGCCACGCCAAGCGCGACCAGCGCACCGACCTCACCGGCAAGCGCGCGCTGCTCACCGGCGGTCGCGCCAAGATCGGGATGTACATCGCGCTGCGCCTCCTCCGCGACGGCGCGCACACCACGATCACGACGCGCTTCCCCAAGGACGCCGTCCGCCGCTTCTCCTCGCTGCCCGACGCCGCCGACTGGATCGACCGGCTCAAGGTCGTCGGGATCGACCTGCGCGACCCGACCCAGGTGATCTCGCTGGCCGACGACGTCTCGGCGGCCGGTCGACTCGACATCCTGATCAACAACGCGTGCCAGACCGTACGACGCACGCCCGGCGCCTACGCCCCACTGGTCGACGCCGAGTCGTTGCCGCTGCCGTCGGGGATCGACCTGCCCGAGCTGATCACCTTCGACCACATCTCCGAGGCGCACCCGGCCGCGATCGCCGGAGCGCTCACGGACACCGCCGTCGCCCACCACCTCGGGGAGAGCGACGACCACGCCGTGGCGGCCCACAACGCGGCGACGCTGACGGCGCTCGCGCTCAAGGCCGGGCACGCCTCGCTCGACGCGCACCTCGCCGGGACGGCCGTCGACGCCGGCGGACTGCTGCCGGACATGCAGGTCAACAACTCGTGGACCCAGACCGTCGGCGAGGTCGACCCGCTCGAGCTCCTCGAGGTGCAGCTCTGCAACTCGATCGCCCCGTTCCTGCTGGTCTCCCGGCTCCGGCCCGCCCTCGCCGCGGCCGCCGCGAACGCCGCCTCCGGCAGGGCGTACGTCGTCAACGTCTCCGCGATGGAGGGCCAGTTCTCGCGGCGCTACAAGGGACCCGGCCACCCGCACACCAACATGGCCAAGGCCGCGCTCAACATGATGACCCGCACGTCGTCGGGCGAGATGTTCGAGACCGACCGGATCCTGATGACGGCCGTCGACACCGGCTGGATCACCGACGAGCGCCCGCACCACGAGAAGCTCCGCATCGCCGCCGAGGGCTGGCACGCGCCGCTCGACCTGGTCGACGGCGCGGCTCGGGTCTACGACCCGGTCGTGCTCGGCGAGGCCGGCACCGACCTCTACGGCTGCTTCGTGAAGGACTACCAGCCCTCCCCCTGGTGACAGACTCGACCCATGAGTCTCGAGACCGCCGAAGAGTTCCACGCCCGGGTCGCAGCGGCGACCGACGACGAGGGCCGGCTGCCCGTCGCGATCGAGCTGATGCCGGGGTGGGACATCTTCCCGTTCGAGCTCGACGGCCTGCGGGTCAAGCCGCTCGAGCCGCTGCTGGAGGAGGAACCCGCCCGCCGCGGCGAGGACCCCGCCGACTGCCCGTGCCGGGGCCCGGAGGACCCGGAGCGAGCCGCTCGCTTCGCCTGGAGCAACGAGCGCTGGGTGCTGGTCGACGGCGGCATGAAGCTGCCCGTCACCCTGCTCCTCCAGCCGCGCGCCCACCACGACCTGGCCGATCTCCCCGACGACCTCGCCTCGGAGATGGGCCGGCTGATGGTCGCGATCACCGCCGCCGTCGAGTCGCTGCCGAGCGTCGGGCGCTGCCACGTCGGTCGCTACGGCGACGGCGGCGCACACCTGCACCCGTTCTTCTTCGGTCGCCCGGCCCGCATGGGCCAGCTGCGCGGCTCGTGCGTCCTCGACTGGGAGGAGAACCTCCCCGACATCCCCGAGGACGTACGCCGTGCGAACGCCGCGCACGTCGGGCACCTCCTGGTCGAACGCCTCGGCGGGTCCGGCCCGGCGTGGGAGTCCTGACCGGCGTGGAGGTGACCGTCCGTCCCGCGACCCGGGCCGACGTCGACTTCCTGACGACGGTGGTCATCGAGGCGACGCTGCACCAGGGGCGGCTGCCCGACGACTTCGACGAGGTCGACTACCGCGCGGGCTTCGGTGCGTGGACCGCCGAGCAGGTCGACGGTGACGGCGCCGGCTCGTCGATCTCGGTGGTGGAGGTCGACGGCGAACCCGCGGGCCGGCTGCGCGTCGTACGTCGTGGCGGGCTCGTCGAGATCGCGGGCCTCCAGCTGCTGCCCGGGCACCAGTCGCAGGGGATCGGGCGGACGGTCGTCGACCGACTGGTCGCGCAGGCGCGGGCCGACGGTCTCCCCGTCGAGCTCGGCGTGGAGAAGGACAACCCGCGGGCGCGGGCCTTCTGGGAGCGGTGCGGGTTCGCCTACGTCGGCGAGGACGAGACCGAGCACCGGATGCGGCTGCGCTGAGGCAGAGACCCACCTCTTCAGTCAGGTAATTTCGACCCGTGACGACCCACCACGATGTGAGCCGTCCGCTTCTTCCGCTGGTCGAGGCGCACGACGACTCCGGCTCCTGCTGCGCCCCCACCGCCGACCGGACCCCTACCGCGTCCGACGTGGTCGCGCGCCGTCCCCCGCGGGGAGCGGAGCACGCGCGGCCAGGTGCGCATCCCGGCCGGCACGTTCTGGATGGGCGACAGCCACGGCGACGGCTACGCCGCGGACGGCGAGCGTCCGGTCCACGAGGTGCAGCTCTCGGCCCACCTCATCGATGCCAAGGCCGTGACCAACGCGCAGTTCGCCGCCTTCGTGAAGGCGACGGCGTACGTCACCGAGGCCGAGCGTGACGGCGTGTCAGCGGTGTTCCACCTCGCGGTCGACGCGGCGCCGGCCGACATCCTCCAGGGGGCCGCGGGCGTGCCGTGGTGGCTGGCGGTGCGCGGCGCGGACTGGCGGCACCCGGCCGGGCCCCGGTCGGACATCGCGGACCTGCAGAACCATCCGGTCGTGCACGTCTCGTGGCGCGACGCGCAGGCCTACTGCCGCTGGGCGGGCAAGCGACTGCCGACCGAGGCGGAGTGGGAGCACGCGGCGCGCGGCGGCCTCGATCGTGCGCGCTACCCCTGGGGCGACGAGCTCGGCAGCGGGGGACGCTGGCGCTGCAACATCTGGCAGGGCGAGTTCCCGCGGCGCAACACCCTCGAGGACGGCTACCTCACGACCGCGCCGGTGACGGCGTACCAGCCCAATGCTCACGGCCTGTTCAACACGGTCGGCAACGTCTGGGAGTGGTGCCAGGACGCCTTCCGCGCGACCGAGTACGCCGAGCGCGCGGGCGCCACGCCCGTGGTCGACCCGGTCGCCGCGGAGCCGACGGACGTGGACGACGCGCAGGTCAGCCGGGTGATGCGGGGCGGGTCGTACCTCTGCCACGACAGCTACTGCAACCGCTACCGGGTCGCAGCGCGCTCGTCGAACACGGCGGAGTCCTCCTCGGGCAACATCGGCTTCCGCTGCGCCAACGACGAGGCGGACCGGCTTCGTCCGGCGACCTAGGCTCTCGTCATGGAGCTGATCCTGCTGCTGGTGGTCCTGGGCGTGGTGGGCGCCGTCGCGGTCGTCACGACGCGTCGGAGCAAGGAGCGTGAGCTCCAGCGCCGCGAGGACGAGCTCGCCCCGGTGAAGAAGCTCGCCTTCGAGGACATCACCGCGTTCGGTGTCGACCTGCAGGACCTCGACCACGAGATGAGCGGCCACGACCTGGACGCCGGCGCCAACGCCGACTACCAGCGCGCACTCGACACCTACGAGTCGGCCAAGACCGCGGGTGACTCCATCACCCGGCCCGAGGACATCCGCCACATCACCTCGATCGTCGAGGACGGTCGGTACGCCATCGCCTGCGTGCGCGCCCGGGTCGAAGGACGACCGCTCCCCACCCGCCGGCCGCCGTGCTTCTTCGACCCGCGCCACGGACCGTCGGTCGCCGACGTCCTCTTCGTCCCGCCGGACGGCGTCGAGCGCGACGTGCCCGCCTGCGCCCTCGACGTCGAGCGCGTCAACGCCGGCGCCGAGCCGGACGTCCGCAAGGTCATGGTCGGCGCCCAGCGGGTCCCCTACTGGCAGGGCGGCCGCGCCTACGAGCCGTACGCCGCCGGCTACTTCGGCGCCTTCGGTCCCATGACGTGGATGTTCATGGGCGGGATGATGTTCGGCGACCTCGGTGGTGGCTACGACGGCGGTGGTGACGGCGGCGACGGCGGTGACGGCGGCGACGGCGGATCACGACGGCGGCGACGGTGGTGGGTACGACGGCGGTGGCGGCGACGGCGGAGGCTTCGACGGTGGCGGCTTCGACTTCGGCGGCTTCTGAGCGCCGGCGACCATGACTCACACCGTTCCGTGGAGCGACGGACTGTGGACGAACGACCCCGTCGACGTCGCGACCGACCGTGATGGCCTCCGCGTCACCGCCCGCGAGGGCAGCGACGCCTGGCGCATCACGTCCTACGACTTCATCCACTCCACCGAGCACGCGCTCCTGGCCACGTTCGAGCCCGAGTCCGCGATCGAGGTGCAGTTCCGCCTCGACTTCGCCGAGCAGTTCGACCAGGCCGGCATCTTCGTGAAGGTCGACGACGAGTCGTGGATCAAGGCCGGCGTCGAGCTGAGCGACGGAGAAGAGAGCCTCGGCGCCGTGGTGACCCGGGGGACCTCGGACTGGTCCCTGTCCCCCGTGCCGGGCTGGGCAGGGCGGTTGGTGACCGTCCGCGGCAGCTGGTCGGGCAACGCACTCACCGTGCGCGCGCGGGTGGACGACGAACCCTGGCGACTCGTCCGCGTCGCGCCCCTGGATGCGGTCGCACCCGTCACGGCAGGGCCGTTCTGCTGCGCGCCGACCCGCGCCGGGCTCACCGTCCACTTCACGTCGTGGCGGATCACCCCGCCGGATGCCGGGCTGCACCCGAGCGACTGAGCCTCCCCGACGGTCAGGGCGATCGGATCAGGTCGACGTAGGCATCGCTCCACGTCACATAGGGGTCCATAGAAAACAGGTCGACTGTCGACGCGGTACCAGGCTTCACAGTGACGGTGCCGAGCAGTTCTCCGACGTTCTGATCTCCGTCGAACAGGTCGACGGTGACGAGCACGTCCTGGAAGCTGTCAGTGGAGTTCTTGATGGAGATCGAGCCGGCGATTAGGTCGTCGTCAGCTCTAGTCACGTCGAGGTCGCCGAAGTCGGAGTCGGTTCCAGTGATCTGGTTGGGTCCTCCCCCGAGTGCCTCCGGGAGCGGCACCGGTTCTTGACCGGTGATGCCCGACCACGCCACGTAGGCACTCATCACGAATGCGCAGACCAGAAGGACAGCGAACGTCCTCTTGAGCCGTTTGATCATCCTTGGTCAGTACGCCTTGTTCGCGCCGTACGACGCCTGCGCGTAAGTGAAACCCTCGTACTCCAGCTGGCCGATGAGCCCAGTGAGGGAGAAGCTCGAGTAGTCGAGGTAGGACTTGGCGGACTTGAACGCCTGCTCGTTCCAGTTCACCTTCAAGTAGTCCACCGCAAAGGTCGCGTCGCTCGTCCCGTACCCCTCGTACTCCAACTGACCGATCAACCCGGTTCGCGAGAATGCGCTGTAGTCGAGGTAGGACGACGCACTGTCGATTGCGTTGTACATCGCGTTGGTGATCTTCGAGCGACTGGGATCGGCCGGGAAGTCGTCCTCCGAGTCAGCCACCTTGTCGCCGTCAGAGTCCTTGCTGTAGCGCTCATCCTTCGGGAAGTCGTCGACCTGGTCAGCAACGCCATCACCGTCGGCGTCCTTGCTGTACGCGGCGTTCTTCGGGAAGTCGTCCTTATAGTCCGGAACGCCGTCCTTGTCGGTGTCGACATCGTCCTCGGTTTGGACTTTCGGATCCTCGGCGGAGAAGTCGTCGTCGTCCAGAACACCATCGCCGTCGGTGTCGACCGCTCGCCTCCGACATCGGGCCGCCACCGAGGCAGCCGACGGGCACGGCGAGCTCGTCGTCGAATCGCGTCTCCGATGAGAGCCGACGCTGAGCGGTCGGCGTAGCCCATCGTCGGAACATGCCTAGACCACGATCGGAACATAGAGGCCACCGAGGCGGGGCGTCCACGGGCGGTCCTCCAGCATCGCTCATCGAGCGCGAGCGACGGGGACCGTAGGTCGTGGTCGCGCATGCCGAGGTCAGCTCCGAGTGAGGAGGCGGCGCAAGCGCCCTCCTCTCGGCAGAGCCCCAGATCGCGCAGTTCGTAGGTGGGATCGCCCTTGGTTTGTCGTGGCCCACTTTCAATGTCGACGCTGCTGGGCAAGCGTCGTTAGCCGGCAGCGGTGTCGGCTTGGCGCTCGGGTGGGTGCTCATCGGCGGCGGATCGCTGGCCGCTCTGGTGGCAGTTGTTGGCCTCGGCGTGCGCCTTGGCATCCGCGCCGCTGCCGAGGACTAACTCGGAACGAGCGTCGACAATCTTTCCCGCGGACGTCCGACGCAGCGGCTCCGGATGGAGAACGAAGCGCGGACCCTGACATCCAGTCGACGGCGGTGAGGCGTCGCACCAATCGCGGCGCTGTGGGCCGTAGGACGGCGGCACTGATGACGGCGGATGGCACGAGCGGCGGGGGAGCGGTCGTCGTCGGCGCCGCTCAGGGCGAGACGCGGCTCTCCGGGGATCGGCGCAACTCACCAGTGCGCAGCAGCGATCCTGATCGATGCCGACGCGCCGACCTGGGCCATCGAGTGCGCCGTAGCCGGACCGCGTCGAAGATCCGCTCCAACTGGACTCGGCTGACTGGCGCGGATCGCGTAGCGCTCCGGGCAGACGAGGTAGCCCGCGGGCGATGCGCCGGCGACGCAGCCGTCGAACGCGATCCGACGGCCCTTATAGGTTTTCGCGAACGCCTGGTTCAGGCTGGAGTCGTCGTCCGCCTCGAGAACCGCTTTCAACTCCGCGCTGGGTGGTATCCGACGAGAATGACCCTGACCGGCGCTGCTGGAACGGCGGGTGGCCGACGCCGTCAGTCAGGCTCCCGGAGGGCGGCGCGGTGGGCTTCGGTGAAGCTGCACGGTGGCTCACGGGTGGGCTCCTCGTCGGCTGATCGGCGCCGTGAGTGGCGCTTTCGGTGATGACTCAACGGACGACGCGGCCTCAGAGGCCAAGTCGCTGACGAGTAGTTCGCAGTCTGATGGTGATAGCAGCAACGAGGAAAGCGCATCTGCGGCCGAACCGTCCGCAGCCTCACCGAAACCTAAGCCGAAACCGGCGCCGAAGCCCACGAACCCCTACGGCCCGCAGCCGGCTCAGCAGTCACAGTTCCTAACGATCGCGAATGACGCGAGGGACACCTTCGCGAACGCCTCGAACGACCTTAAGGCGGGAGCTGCCCTCAGCGGCCGTAACGACGCAATGTGCCAGTTGCTTGGGTCCGGTCAGATCGCCGGCTGGACCGGAACAGTCACGACACTCGACTCAAACGGAGACGGGTACGGCATCGTCACCATTGAGATTGCACCGGACACCGAACTGGAACCTGGAACAACGCGTTCTCAGACATCATGGATGACACCCTCATCAAGCCTGGCCCGCTCCTAGACAAGCTCTTGGAACTTGAGGAGGGACAAAACGTCAAGTTCTCCGGGTCTTTCCGAGGCTCGGGAGGAACCTGTGTAAATGATTCAAGGCTGACGCAGGCGGGCTCGGTGGAGGACCCGTCATTCATCTTCCGCTTCGCGGACATCAACCGCCTCTGAGCTGCCTGTACCGCCTCGAAACTAGCAAGGCCGCCCCGGAGCGAACCGGTTGCACGCCACACTACGAGTCCACCGGCGAGCGGTGCCGAGTCGACATCACCGGCACTGGTGTGTCGGTGTGCGACAAGCACGGCGCGCTGGCCCGGCACGTCCTCGCCGTCGCCGCCAACCGCATTCAGCTGAACGTCGATCTAGCCGCCACCCGACTCGGACGATCTCCTGAACTCAACGAGAACTCCGCCCGCGAAGTCCTAAGTGCGCCGGTGGAACCGGACGTCCCCGTTGGGGAGGCGGTCGACGCGGCGGTCGTGTCGTGAATCCGGTGGTGATGGTGGCTGCAGAGCAGGATCGCGTCGTCGAGGTCGGTCCGGCCGCCGTTGCGCCAGGGGTCGAGGTGGTGGGCCTCGCACCAGGTGCCGGGGACGTCGCAGCCCTCGGCACGGCAGGTCCGGTCGCGGATCAGGAGGGCCTTGCGCTGGGCCGGGCTGAAGAGTCGCTTTGCGCGACCGAGGTCGATCGGCAGGGAGTGGCCGTCGAGGACCGCGGGCAGGATCTTCGCGGTGCACGCGAGCCGACGGGCCTGGGCGGCGGTGAGCCGGTCGCCGGTGAGGTCGTCGCCGGGGACGAGGCCGGCGCCGATGAGGTCGGCTGCCGCGAGGTCGGCCTGCAGCGAGGCGAGCGGGATGGTGACGATGACCGTGGTCGCGTCGCCGCCGTGGAGCGGGAGGCGGGTCGGGTCGATGGCCTCGAGGAACTGGGCGAACGCCTGGCCCATGCGCTTCGGGTACGGCGCCCGGACCACCGGGTCGCCCGCCGTCGCCGAGTCGCACGCGCTCCGTCGCGCCGCGGGTTGGTGTACGCCTCGAGGTAGGTCGCGAACCGGGTGCCGACCGCGTCGGGGACGCGGCCGGAGATCCGGGTGGTGCCGTCGCCGAGCCGACGCAGGGAGAACGCAAGTCGCTCGGCGGCGTTGGCCTCCAGATCGGCCAGACGGGCCGCTTCGACGGCCTCGGCGATCTCGGGCGCGACGACGTCGAGGATGCGGCGCCCGATGCGGCCGAGCTCCTTCGGCCCGAACTCCGCGGCCTGTGCCACGAGGTGCGCCTCGGCCCTCGTCACCGTGTCGGCGTCCACGGAAGCGGGCAGGGCGTCGACCGCCCGATGGATGACGTGCGCCTGCGCCAGCGTCACCGACCCGTCGCGCATCGCCGCGGCGACGAACGTCCGGTCGCGGTCGAGGGCGGAGGCGAGCGCAAGGTCGGCACGGGCGTCGGTGAAACGGGTCCGCGTCATCTTCGCGAACCATCCGGCGGCGTCCTTCGCCGCGGTCTCGTGCGCGAGGTCGCCCGCGTCGGCCAGGATCCGGAGCCGCAGCTCCGCCAGCTGCGACTCGGCGCGGCCGAGCTCGGTGAGCGCGGCAGCCTTGTCGGCGGTCGACATGAAGGTCGGGTTCACGCCTGCCACGGCCTTGAGCGAGGACCGTACGTCGGCGGCCGCTGCCACGATCGGGTGCAACGCCAGCTCGGTCATGGTCGGCCTCCTCTCGACGACGGTCCATCCGCGCGCACGCGCGGCTGGAGAACTGTCGTCGCTCCTGGAGGCCGGGTTCACCGGACACTTAGGTCCCTCGCAACTCGTCCACCTCACAACCGGGAAGGCGCACTGTCTGGAGCTCAGTGGCCCGGAGGCTTGGGACGTGCTTCCACTCTACAACACGTCTACACTATTCGTCAATCTGTTCGAGCGGGTCGAACGCCAGCGCCGCACCATTGATGCACCACCGCTGACCGGTGGGCCGAGGACCGTCGCCGAAGACGTGGCCCAGGTGGCCTCCGCACGTGGCGCAGGTCGCCTCACGTCGCGGGACGAGCAGCTTGAAGTCGGTGTGGACCGCCACCGCGTCGCGGGTGGCGGCGTCCGAGAAGCTGGGCCAGCCCGTCCCCGACTCGAACTGGTCCCGCGCGCGGAACAGCTCGGCCTCGCACCCGGCGCAGCGGTACACGCCGTCCGACCTGTCCGTCGGGTGGGCGTACGGACTGCTGCCGGGCGCCTCGGTCCCCGACCGGCGGAGCACGCGGTAGGCCTCGGGATCGAGGCGCTCGCGCCATTCCGTGTCGGTGCGTACTACCGGTGGCTGGGGTCGGGCGCGGCGCTTGAACACACGTCGAGCCTAGGCAGGGGCGCCTGACCTCAGCAGGAACCTCCGTCGCCCCCGCGACCCTCGGGCAGGCTGACAGGCGCGCCGAGACCGGTCCACCCGGCGTCGTGGCCGGCCCACCGGCGTACGTCCGGGTTGCCCGGCACCAGGATCGCGTCGAGGACCGCGCCCAGGACGACGACCACCACGAGCAAGGTGGCGAGCGTCCCGACGAGGGCGAAGCGGCCGCCGCCGACGAGCTCCACCACCATGATCGAGACGAGGACCGCTGCCACCGCCACCGCAGCGAAGGTGAGCCACGACGTGCGGGCGTGGGGTGCGAGGCGACGCGTCAGGCTGCGCATGAGAAGAGTGTGCTCCTCCGCGGCCGAAGCCGCCAGAGGTTCAGGACGAGGCGCCCGCGATGTTGACCAGCCAGCCGATGCCGAAGCGGTCGGTGAGCATGCCGAACTCGTCGCCCCACGGCGCGGCCTCGAGCGGCTGACGTACGACGCCGCCCTCCGACAGCTTCGCGAACCACTCGCGCAGCCGCTCGGCGTCCTCCGGGCCGCCGGACAGGCTGACCGACACGTTGTCACCGAAGGTCACCTGCACCATCTCCGGCGGCGCATCGGCACCCATCAGCACCAGCCCGCCGGGCACCTCGAGCTGGCCGTGCATCACCTGGGCGGCCAGCGGACCCTCGGTGCCCATGTCGCCGAAGGTCATGACGTTGAGCTCGCCACCCAGCACCGACTGGTAGAACTCCATCGCCTCGCGCGCCTGCGCGCCGGGGAAGTTGAGGTAGGGATTGAGGTTGATCGACATCGTCGGCTCCCGTTGCTCGGTCTGGGCTGCCCAACCTAGTGACTCCCGCCGTGGCCGGGGAAGCAGTGTGGCCGGCATCCGCGAGCTCGAGGCCCGCCCGACCCGGATCACTGCGCCAGCCCGATCACGTCGCCCACTTTCGGCACATAGCCGCTCATGGTTCCCTCCCCAGGGTTCGTTGCCTGCTCAACCATCGACGTAATCACGGCCGATGGCCAGAGTCACCACCCGTCAGGGGGAAGTTGACTTAGCAACCACCCGCAGGAGGGTCAGTCGGTGCTGGGCAACTCCTCGACGAGATCACTGACGATCGGGGCTACGGCACCACGACACTCGCGGTCAGACCGCGGAGCTGGACCTCGATGGCGCCGGACGTGGTCCAGTCGATGCCCACCTCCAGACGGCCGGTGCTCGACGTCGTCCCGGAGAAGCACGGCAGGACCTCGCCGTCGTCGTACGTGCACCCGTCCTGTTGGAGGGTTCCGTCGACAGTCGTCCTCACCAGCACCAGCTCCTCTGCGGGGAGCCCGGTGGCCACGAGCTCGACCTTCCTGCAGTCCGGCTCGGACGGCGTGCAGCTGCCCACCACCTCGAGCGTCAGGGTGTCGGGGGCCGTGCTCGTCGGCTCGCCGTCCCCTCCGTTCAGCACCGGGATCAGGGCGAGCGCGCCCACCAGCGCGACAGCGGCGCCCGCCACCCACCACGTGCGCGGTCGGTGGGTCCAAGGCGTCGGCGGCACGTCCGATGCGACCGGGGAGGCGGTGTCGGTCTTCGGGACGACGGTGTCAACGGACACCACGTCGCGATCCCGAGCGGGTCGAGGAGTGTCGGACCGGTCGTCGCGTCCGGGTGCTGGGTGGACATCGACGCGGGGTGCGCCGGTCGGGGTGGACCCGGACCTCGAAGCGGGCAGCAGGTACGTCAGGTCCGTCGGCACGACCGGAGCCAGGTTCTCCTCGTGCGCGAGGTCGACGATCACGGTCGACTCCTCCGGCTCGCCCAGCCGTAGGAGCGCCGCGCGGAACTCGGCGGCGGTCTGGTATCGGTCGTCGGGGTTCTTCGCGAGGGCGCGCAGCAGCACGTCGTTGATGGCGTCGCCGCCCTCGGGGATCTGCGGCACCGGGTTGTAGAGGTGGCCCATGGCGACCTTGACGTCGGTGCCGACCCAGGGAGCACGCCCCTGGAGGCAGGCGTAGAGCACGCACCCGAGGCTGTAGACGTCGGACGCGGCGGTGGCGGGCAGCCCCTCGTGACGCTCGGGAGCCATGTAGCCGAGCGTCCCGATGACGCCGACCGTCTTCGTGTGCTCGCTGCCCTCGGCGAACGCGATGCCGAAGTCGCAGATCACCGCACGCAGACCGTCCGCACGCCGCTGCAGGAGGACGTTGGACGGCTTGATGTCCCGGTGCAGGAACCCCGCCTCGTGGGCATCGGCCAAGCCCTCGGCCACCTGCACCAGGACGGACACCGCCTCGTCCTGCGAGAGGGCACCGTGCTCGTGGATCCAGTCACTGAGGTCGCCGTCCGGGAACAGCTTGGTCGCGATGTAGAGCCAGCCGTCGTGCTCGCCCGCGTCGAAGACGGGAACGATCATCGGCGAGTCCACTGCCGCCAGCGCCTGCGCCTCGCGGATGAAGCGGTTGCGCAGCGCCTCGTTGTCGAGCAGGTCCATCGACAGGAGCTTGAGCGCGACCGGCCGTTGCAGGTCGCGGTGGGTCGCCTCGTAGACGACGCCCATCCCGCCACGACCGATGCGCCGCGTCAGGTCGTACCGTCCGAACGTCTGACCCGCACCGGGCAGACCTGCCATCCCACGCCCCCTTGACCAGGCAGCGTGGTCCCCATGTACCGCGCTCCAGCGGAACGCTAACCACGGCGCGGGCCGTCGGCAGGCGTTCCGGGCCCGACCCCCCGGAAGTGGGGAGGCGTCAGTCGGTGCCGGAGTGGCCCCGGAGGAGGTCGCCGAAGGGCGTCACGTCGGACTCGACCTGGGTGCCGGACGTACGACGAGGGCGGGCCGCGAGGTCGGGGGCGAACCCGCCGACGCCGTAGTCACCCTGGCTCAGCACCGCCGCGGCCAGCTCGGACGCCGCACGGGTGATCCGGTCCGAGAGCCCGTGGCTGCCGAAGTCCTCGGTCGCCGCGAACACCCCGGTCGGTACGACGACCGCGCGGAGGTAGGCGAAGAGCGGGCGCATCGCGTGGTCGAGGACCAGCGAGTGCCGGGCGGTGCCGGCGGTCGCGGCGATGAGCACCGGGGTGCCGGTCAGCCCGTCGGGGTCGAGGGCGTCGAAGAACATCTTGAAGAGGCCGCTGAAGCTCGCGTTGAAGACCGGCGTCACCGCGATCAGCCCGTCGGCCGCGGCCACCTGCTCGCGCAGCGCGGTGAGCCGCGGCGTCGGGATGCCGCCGGTCACCATGAACGTGGCCAGCTCGCTGGCGACCTCGCGCAGCTCGACGTACGCCATCTCGACGGACTCGCCGCGTGCGCTGACCTGCGCCGAGGTGGCCTCGGCGATCTGGTCGGCGAGGAGCCGGGTGGACGACGGGACGGTGAGTCCCGCCGTCACCACGACGATGCGGTGCGTCATGCGTCGACCTTCGCAGCGGCCAGCTCTTCCGCGCGGGCGCGGGCGGGCTCGACCAGGTGGTGCGGCGCGTCGGGACCGGCCGCCACCAGCGAGGCGTGGGTGGGCGGGTCGCTCGGGACGTGCGCCGGGCGGCGACGCTCGAACTCCTTGCGCAGCACCGGCACGACCTCGGTGCCGAGCATCTCGACCTGCTCCATCACCAGCGACGTCGGCAGGCCGGCGTGGTCGACGAGGAACAGCTGGCGCTGGTAGTCACCGACGTAGTCGGCGAAGCCGAGCGTGCGCTCGATGACCTGCTCGGGCGTGCCGACGGTCAGCGGCGTCATCTCCGTGAAGTCCTCCAGCGACGGGCCGTGGCCGTAGACCGGGGCGTTGTCGAAGTAGGGCCGGAAGGTGCGCTTGGCCTCGGCCTCGGTCGGCGCCCATGAAGACCTGGCCGCCCAGCCCGACGTACGCCTGGTCGGCGGCGCCGTGGCCGTAGTGCTCGAAGCGGCGGCGGTAGAGCCGCACCATCGCCTCGGTGTGCTCCTTGTTCCAGAAGATGTGGTTGTGGAAGAAGCCGTCGCCGTAGTAGGCCGCCTGCTCGGCGATCTCGCTGCTGCGGATCGAGCCGTGCCACACGAACGGCGGCGTGCCGTCGAGCGGAGCGGGGGTCGAGGTGTAGCCCTGCAGCGGCGTGCGGAACTGGCCCTGCCAGTTGACGACCGGCTCGCGCCAGAGCGTGCGCAGGAGGTGGTAGTTCTCGACCGCGAGCTTGATGCCGTCGCGGATGTCCTTGCCGAACCAGGGGTAGACCGGGCCGGTGTTGCCGCGGCCCATCATCAGGTCGACGCGACCGCCGGACAGGTGCTGCAGGAACGCGTAGTCCTCGGCGATCTTCACCGGGTCGTTGGTGGTGATCAGCGTGGTGCTCGTCGAGAGCAGCAGCTTCTCGGTCTTGGCCGCGATGTAGCCGAGGTGCGTGGTCGGCGAGGAGACGACGAACGGCGGGTTGTGGTGCTCGCCGGTCGCGAAGACGTCGAGCCCGACCTCCTCGGCCTTGAGCGCGAGCTGGGTCATCGACGCGATGCGCTCGGCCTCCGACGGGGTCCGACCGGTGGTCGGGTCCTCGGTGACGTCACCGACGCTGAAGATGCCGAACTGCATGATGTCCTCTTCCCAGAAGTGTCACAGTGGTTGAAGTTTCTATCATCTTCAACGGGACTGCCTCCCCCAGTATTCCGCGGAATCGCCGGGCACCGTTACGGCGTTGGGACGGTGTCCGGGCGCACGCTCGGAGGAGAGACCCGCTCGAGAGGAGCGACGATGACCGACTTCACCCCCTTCGAGGACCTGCTGCGCGGACACGCGGGGCTGCTCGAGGACACGCCCTCGACCGCTGGCTCCACGCCCAGGAGCTCTTCGCGGAGAAGTCCTACCGCGAGGCGGCCGTGCTGCTGGCCGAGCTGCTCGACGACTCCGCCGACGTGCGTCACGAGCTCACCGACGTACGTCTCCTGCTGGCGCGCTCGCTCTACCACTCCGCCCAGCTCAACGGGGCGATCCGGGTCGCGACCGAGCTGCTCGAGCACGACCCCAACGAGCCCTACGCCCACCTCCTGGTGGGCCGGTCCCTGCAGCGCCAGGGCAAGGCCGACGAGGCGCAGCCGCACCTGCGGCTGGCCGAGCTGCTGGGCGGCTACCGGGCCTGACGTGTCCGGCGCCGGGCGCCGCGACGACGGTTGGGTGAACACTCGCCCGGACCGGCCGTCGCGGCGCGACAGCGGTCGTCGTACGACCTCATGCTGGTGAGGTGACCAGCTACGGCGACCACGCAGGACCGCTCGCCATCGCGCACCGCGGTGGCATGGGCCTGGCTCCCGAGAACACCCTGGCCGCGTTCGGTCGGGCCACCGCCCTCGGCCTCACCTACCTCGAGACCGACGTGCACACCACCCGCGACGGGCACCTCGTGTGCTTCCACGACTCCGACCTGCACCGCGTGACCGGGCACCGGGGCCGGGTCGCCGACCTCGACCTCGCCGACCTGCAGCAGCTGCGGGTGCACGGCAGCGAGCGGATCCCCACCCTCGCCGAGGCGATGGGGACGTTCGCGGAGGCGAGGTTCGCGATCGACCTCAAGGACGAGGCGTCGATCGCCTCGATGGCCCGGCTGCTGAGGGCCAACCCGCGCTGGGCACAGCGGGTGCTCGTCGCCGGAGCGTGGAGCCGGTGGCTGAGCCGCCTGCAGGACGAGGCACCCGGCGTCACGACGGCGCTCGGCTGGCGCTCGCTGACCACGCTCATCGCCTGCTCGAAGGGTCGCGTGCGACCCCTGGGCCTCGGGCAGCGCGGGCGGCGCCTTCGCCCACGTGCCGATGCGGCTCGGGCGGCTGCCGATCCACTCCGAGCGGGTGATCGCGCGCGCCCACGACCTCGGCATCCGGGTCGTCGTGTGGACGGTCGACGACCCGGCCACGATGCGTACGCTCCTCGACGCCGGCGTCGACGGGATCATCACCGACCGGCCCGACGTGCTGCGCGAGGTGCTGGTCAGCCGGGACCAGTGGACCCGGCCCGACGTCAGACCTCCTGGAGGACCTCGACCCGCACTCCGTGGGTGACCGCCCAGAGCACGGCCTGGCTGCGGCTCTGGACGCCGGTCTTGCGGTAGGCGCTGCGGATGTAGGACTTCACCGAGTTGAGCGAGATCCGCATCTCCTGCGCGATCTCGTCGTTGCTGCGACCCGTGGCGATCAGGGCCAGGGTCTCGCGCTCACGCGTGGTGAGCATGTCGGCCTCGCTGGGCGTGGCCATGCCCTGCGCCGACGCCCCCGGGAGCGGCGGAGCGACGACGGACTGGCCCTCGTGGACGGCGCGCAGCGCGCGACCGAGCTGGGCGGCCGTGAGGTTCTTGCCGAGGTAGCCCGCGACGCCGCCGACGAGGACCTCGTCGACGAGCCCGGGGTGGTGGTTCCAGGTGAAGACGGCCACCCGGCGGATGTAGGGGTCGGCGACGGCGCGGGCGAGCGTGGTGTCGTCGAGGGCGGTGCCGTAGGTCTCGACGAGCGCGATGTCGATCGGCGCTCGCATCCGGTCCTTGACGCTGCCCATCTCGAACCCGCCGAGGGTCCGGAGCATGCTCTCCAACCCCCGTCGGACGAGCTCGTCACCACCGAGCATGGCTACGCGGATGTTCATGTGAGTCCTGACGGTCCTGTGGGGAGGGGTCGCACGGTGGTGCGCCCTCGACGTCCCCCCGGACCGTCGTCGTCACCATAGGTCTGGACCAGTGCATTTCGACGACGCCGACCTGCCGCTGAGCGTGGATTGGGTAGCGAACTCCACCCCCACGGGTGAGGGATTCGAGGGATGTATACCCCCTAGGGGTATTGTTGTCGCCATGAGCGAGCAGCACGGACACCTCGAGGGCAACGACGAAGCCGTCCAGGCCCACCTCAAGCGCCTGCGCCGGATCGAGGGGCAGGTGCGCGGCATCCAGCGGATGGTCGAGGAGGAGAAGTACTGCATCGACATCCTCACCCAGGTCTCCGCCGCCACGAAGGCCCTCCAGGCCCTGGCGCTGTCGCTGCTCGACGACCACATGGCCCACTGCCTCGTCGACGCCGCCCGCCAGGGCGGCGCCGAGCAGGAGCAGAAGCTCAAGGAGGCCTCCGAGGCCATCGCGCGCCTCGTGAAGTCCTGACCCCGACCCGTTCTCGAAGGAGCTGCACCATGAGCGAGACCACCACCTACACCGTCACCGGCATGACCTGCGGCCACTGCGCCGCCTCGGTCACCGAGGAGATCTCCGAGATCGCCGGCGTCGAGGACGTCGCCGTCGTCGTCGAGACCGGAGCCGTCACCGTCACCAGCGCCGCACCCCTCGACCCCGCCGCCGTCCGGGCTGCCGTCGAGGAAGCCGGCTACGCCATCGCATGACCGGCATGAGTACGCCGTTGCGGGTCGCCGCGTTCGTCACCGCCCTGGTCGCCGCGTTCGCGGTGGCCTGGGGTGCGGGAGCCGTCGTGGGTCCGATCGACAGCGCACCCGTCGCGGCCCACGAGGCCGGCCACGGCGACGAGCACGGCGCGAGCGCTGCCTCCGCCGCCGACGTCGGTGGCCTCACCGCCCGTGCGGACGGCTTCACCCTGGCGCTGGCCGACCGCGAGGTGACCGCCGGCCGCACCCGGCTCGACTTCCAGGTGCTCACCTCCAGCGGGCGGCCGCTGCTCGACTACACGCGCGAGCACGACAAGGACCTGCACCTCATCGTCGTACGCCGTGACCTCACCGGCTTCCAGCACGTGCACCCGGTGCTCGACCGGGCGAGCGGCACGTGGTCCGTCGACGTCCGCCTGACGCCCGGCGTGTGGCGCGTGGTCGCCGACTTCACGCCCGAGGGCTGGGAGGGCATCACGCTCGCCGACGACCTCGCGGTCGCGGGCGACTTCGCACCGGAGCCGCTGCCGGACGACAGCCGGACGGCGACCATCGAGACCGACGAGGGCACCTACACCGTGAGCCTGGAGGGCGACACCGCCCCGGGCGCGAGCACCGTGCTCACCACCCGCATCGAGCTCGACGGCGAGCCGGTCACCGACCTCGAGCCCTACCTCGGCGCCTACGGCCACCTCGTCGCGATCCGCGCCGGCGACCTGGCCTACCTCCACGTCCACCCGGAGGACGGCGAGCCCGGGCCCGGGATCGACTTCGCGACCGCCTTCCCCGAGCCGGCGACGTACCGCCTGTTCCTCGACTTCCAGCACCGCGGCGTGGTCCGCACGGCCGCGTTCACCGTCGAGTCCGGCGGCGCGCCCTCGGGCGACCACGCCGAGGGAGGCGACCATGACCACTGACGTCGAGCTCGCCATCACCGGCATGACCTGCGCGTCGTGCGCCAACCGCATCGAGCGCAAGCTCAACAAGCTCGACGGCGTGACCGCGACGGTCAACTACGCCACCGAGAAGGCCAAGGTCTCCTACCCCGGCACCGTCTCCACCGACGACCTGCTGCGCACCGTCGAGTCCGCCGGCTACGCCGCCGCGCTGCCCAGCACCGAGGTCGTCGACGACGCACCCGAGCGCGACCCGCTGCTGCAGCGGCTGCTCGTCAGCGCCGCGCTGACCATCCCGGTCGTCGCGCTGGGCATGGTGCCCGCCTGGCAGTTCACCTACTGGCAGTGGGTCTCGCTCGTCCTCGCCGCGCCCGTCGTGGTGTGGGGCGCGCTGCCCTTCCACCGGGCCGCGTGGACCAACCTGCGCCACGGCGCGACCACGATGGACACCCTCGTCTCGGTCGGCGTCCTCGCCGCCTTCGGCTGGTCGCTGTGGGCGCTGTTCCTCGGCACCGCCGGCGAGCCGGGCATGACCCACCCGTTCCGGATCTCGATCGACCGCACCGACGGCGCGGGCAACATCTACCTCGAGGCCGCCGCCGGCGTGACGACGTTCCTCCTCGCCGGCCGCTGGCTCGAGCACCGCTCGAAGCGGCAGTCCGGCGCGGCGCTGCGGGCCCTGCTCGAGCTCGGCGTCCGGGACGTGGCGGTGCTGCGCGACGGCGTCGAGACCCGCGTCCCGATCGACCAGCTCGCCGTCGGCGACGTGTTCGTCGTACGCCCCGGGGAGAAGATCGCGACCGACGGCGAGGTCGTCGAGGGCACGTCCGCGGTCGACGCCTCGATGCTCACCGGCGAGTCGGTGCCGGTCGAGGTGCGTCCCGGCGACGCCGTGGTCGGCGCCACCGTCAACGCCGGCGGCCGGCTCGTCGTCCGCGCGACCCGCGTCGGCGCCGACACCCAGCTCGCCCAGATGGCGCGGCTCGTCGAGGACGCGCAGAACGGCAAGGCCGAGGTGCAGCGCCTCGCCGACCGGGTCTCCGGCGTCTTCGTGCCGGTCGTGATCGGGCTCGCCGTGGCGACGCTCGGCTTCTGGCTCGGCGCCGGCGGCGGCGCGACCGCGGCCTTCACCGCCGCCGTGGCGGTGCTGATCATCGCCTGCCCGTGCGCGCTCGGCCTGGCCACGCCGACCGCGCTCATGGTCGGCACCGGCCGCGGCGCCCAGCTCGGCATCCTGATCAAGGGGCCCGAGGTGCTCGAGCAGACCCGCCGCGTCGACACGATCGTGCTCGACAAGACCGGCACCGTGACCACCGGCGAGATGACCGTCCACGAGGTGGTGGCCGCCGACGGCGAGAGCGCCGACGACGTACGCCGTCTCGCCGCTGCGCTCGAGTCCGCGTCCGAGCACCCGATCGGCCGGGCCATCGCCGCCGCCGACGGGCCGCTGCCGGCAGTCGAGGACTTCGCCAACGTCGAGGGCCTCGGCGTGCAGGGCGTCGTCGACGGCCACGCCGTGCTCGTCGGCCGGCCGCGGCTGCTCGCGGACTGGTCGCAGCACCTCGCCGACCGCGCTGGCCGCCGTCGTCGAGCGCGCGCAGGGCGAGGGACGTACGCCCGTCGCGGTCGGCTGGGACGGCCGGGCGCGCGGCGTCATCGTCGTCGCCGACACGGTGAAGCCGACGTCCGCCGAGGCGATCGCACGGCTGCGCGACCTCGGCCTCACCCCGATCCTGCTCACCGGCGACAACGCCGCCGCGGCCCGCCAGGTCGCCGACCAGGTCGGCATCGAGACGGTGATCGCCGACGTGCTGCCCGCCGACAAGGTCGCCGAGGTGCAGCGCCTCCAGGCCGCGGGCAAGGTCGTCGCGATGGTCGGCGACGGCGTCAACGACGCCGCCGCGCTCGCCCAGGCCGACCTCGGCCTCGCGATGGGCACCGGCACCGACGTGGCGATCGAGGCCAGCGACCTGACGCTCGTGCGCGGCGACCTGCTCGTCGCGGTCGACGCGATCCGCCTCGCGCGCCGCACGCTCGCGACGATCAAGGGCAACCTGTTCTGGGCCTTCGGCTACAACGTCGCCGCGCTCCCCCTCGCCGCTGCCGGCCTGCTCAACCCGATGCTCGCCGGCGCCGCGATGGCCTTCTCGAGCGTCTTCGTGGTGACCAACAGCCTGCGGCTGCGCGGCTTCCGCTCGTCCGTCTGACCCCGCGCCGAGCGGTGGTCCACACGTTCGACGGCGGAACTGTGGCTGGGCCACCGCTCACGGGCGTGTCGCGCGGACGCGACGGCGGTGGTCCAACTACATTCGAGTGGTCGGAATGTGGGTGGACCACCGCTCGCGTCCGACTCCAGGGGTGGCCGTCCCCACCGCCGGGTTCGTAGCGTGTGCGCATGGGACTCAACGACCTCCTCACCCCCGGCCGCTCGCGAAGACGACGCAGGCCGCGCTCGAGGCGGCCAACGACCCGCAGCCCGACCCCGGTGCCATCGACCGGCTCGTCACGATGCTCCTCGACGTCGGCCTCGACGGCCGCGGCCCGCTCGACCCCGTCCGCGAGGTGGCCGACCGGCGCTGCGCAAGGCCGGCGGTGACCGCGAGAAGGCGATCGCGGCGGTGGCCCGCGCGACGCACCGTCACCGGCGGCGATCGGCGGCTTCGTCACCGGGCTCGGCGGCTTCGTCACGATGCCGGTGTCGCTGCCGGTCAACGTCGCCGAGTTCTACCTCCAGGCCGTCCGGATGGTCGGCGTCGTCGCGATGCTGCGCGGGTACGACGTCTACGACCCGCGGGTGCGCACCGCGATCCTGCTCACGCTCGTCGGCTCGGACTCCGACGAGGTGCTCAAGAAGGTCGGGATGGCGACCGCCGGCAGCCGCGTGACGTCGTACGCCCTCAGGGGCCTGCCGCCCGCCGCGCTGATGATGGTCAACAAGGCGGTCGGCTTCCGGCTGATGCGCGGCGTCAGCGAGAAGGCGCTGCGCCGCTTCGGCCGCGGCATCCCCTTCGCCGGCGGGTTCGTCGGCGGCGGGATCGACGGCTACATGATGAAGAAGATCGCCGACCACGCGATGAAGGAGTTCCCGGTCGTCAGCTGAGGCTGTGCCGGATCGCGTCGGCCTCCTCCTGCACGGTCGCCGCGTCGACGAGGTCGCCGGCCTGGTCGGTGAGGACGTCGACCCAGCGGTCCAGCACCTCGTCGGCGTACCCGCTGGCGAAGAGCTCCTCGGTGAGGTCGGCCTTCGCCTGCTCGACGAGGTCGGCCCACTCGTCGACCGCGGTGAACCGCTCGACGAGGACGTTGGACCCGCCGCCGGGTCCGCCGCGGCCGGCGCCGTCCGGGCGCTCGCCGTCGGGCATCCCCTCCGGCAGGCGTCGGGGCGCTCGCCGTCCTCGCCGCCGGGGAACGCGCCCGGGCCGCTCGCCGTCCGGCCGCCGGCCAGCCGCCCGGATCCCGCCGCCCATCCCGCCGGGCGCGCCGCCGAAGGCGAGGTTGTGGTCCCAGGCGACGACGGTGAAGCCGCCGGACTCGGCGTCCCAGCGCAGGTAGGCGTTGTTGCCCGGGTCCGTCGATGTCGTCGAAGTTGTCGACGACCTCCTCGAAGGCGAGGTAGCGGGCGAACGACTCGACGTCGAGCCGCTCGGGCAGGCTCGGCGGCGAAGTCCTCGTCGCTGCTCTCGTTGACGAACTCGAGGAAGTCGATCAGCGGGGTCGAGGTCGTCGTCGCCGGTCTCCTGGTCGAAGACGTCGGTGTAGGAGTCGGGGTCGTCGCCGCGGTAGGACCAGTCGCCGCCGGCCTCGGCCTTGTAGAGCAGGCCGTCGGTGGCGAAGTTCTCCGCCTCCCACGTCCTCGTCGAGGTTCTGCACGACCAGCCGCAGCCGGGCGTCGGCGCCGTTGACGCTGAACGACGACGGCGACCGCGTGCTCGCTGGCGAGCCCGGCCTCGGCGAGCAGGTCGAGCGCGACGGCCTCGTTGAGCGCGGTCTGCGAGCCGTTGGACCGGACGATGAAGCTCGCTCCAGCCGTCGACGCGACTGGTCGTCGACGAACTTGTCGAGCCGGATCAGCCACGGCAGGTCGGTCGGGTCGGCGTCGTCGGTGACGCCGCGCAGCGACGAGTTGCCCTTGAGCCGGAGCCCGGCGCGCTCGAAGGTCGTGCCGTCGATCGTGACGGTGGCCTCGATCCACTCCTTCTCGTCGAGTCTCCTGGTAGGTGTCGATCATCGCGGCGACGGCGTCCTCGTCGACGTCGACCGAGATCTCGTGCACCGGTGCTCGCGTCCCAGACGCCCGGTGCCGTGCGGCGACGTCTCGGGCCGCGGAGCCGACGCCGGTGCTCGCGGACGGAGTCGGGTCGGTCGGACGCAGCCGGCGCACAGCCGCCGAGGGCGCCAGCGTCGGCGAGTGGCCGCGAGCCGCGTTCGCGCCCGGACCGTGCGCGCGTCATGCCAGCACTCCCGCGTCCGAGGGTGAGGTGCTCGGCGAGGTGCCGCGAGGTGACGCGGTGCCAGCGGTTGCGCTGGAGGTCGGGGGTGAGCAGCGCCAGCCCGGTGCCGTACTTGCGAGATCCGGACCGGCCGGTGGCCGAGCTCCCACAGCCGCCGGTCGAGCGGGCCGGGGCGGGCGCTGCCCGACTTGGTCTCGACGACGAGCACGTCGCCGACCTCGGCGGTGCCGTGGCCGGAGACCCAGCGCAGGTCGCGGTCGATCGTGGCGCGGCCGGCGCCGCCGGCGAGCAGCAGCGTCGTACGCCGGTAGCTGGTGTGCAGCGTCGCGACCAGGCCGCCGGGGTCGACGTCGTGGACGTGCGCGGCGCCGAGCCGGTCGCGGACCCAGGCGCCGGCCGGCCGCGGGACGACGAGGTCGTCGGCGCCGGCGTGCGGCAGCCGCTCCTTGACGGTCGTGCCGCGCAGGCCGCGGGTCTTCACCTCCAGCCACCGCTCGCCGGTGTCGGCGTAGACCCGGGTGCGGACCTTCC
The DNA here is from genome assembly GCA_963795095.1 of uncultured Actinomycetota bacterium. Lineage (GTDB taxonomy): Bacteria > Actinomycetota > Actinomycetes > Propionibacteriales > Nocardioidaceae > Nocardioides. The sequence goes on from CAWCGM010000033.1 coordinate 36,906, forward strand.
AGCGGCGCCGCGGCGGTGGGCCGCGGCGGTCCAGCTGTCGAGGTCGACGGTGTCGAGGTACGTCGACTCGTAGCGCGAGCGTGCGACGGCCGTCGATCTCGAGGACGCGCAGGCCCGGGGATGCCGGTCAGCGACGGCGTCGAGGTCGCCGGCCGGGACGACGTACTTGCGGTCGATCCGGGTCAGCAGCTCGGCCTCGGCGTTGAGCTCGTCGAGGGAGACGGGGGCAGGCGGTCGAGCGGCGCGTCATCGGGTGACCGCGGCAGCTCGTGGCGCTCGGCGCGCGGCAGGCCGGGCGGGGCGCGGCGGCGTAGTGGACCTCGACGGTCGTGGTGTCGTTGACGAGGTCGACGCGGACCGGCGTCACCCGGGTGACCCGGGCGTCGAGCAGCAGCTCGAGCCGCTGCGACGAGGGTCGCCTCGTCGGTGATCGCGGAGTCGAGCACGACGACCTGCCGCAGCCCGGTGCCGTGCAGCAGGCGGCTGTCGGCGAGGGCGAGGACGCCCACCAGGCCGGCCATCAGCGTGACCGAGAGGGCGACGTCGCCGGTGCCGAGGCCGCCGATCAGGCCGATGGCGAGGGCGGCGAAGTAGTAGGCGATCTCGTGCTGGCCGAGCTCGTCGGAGCGGAGCCGGATGATCGAGAGGACGCCGAAGAGGCCCAGGCCGAGGCCGACCGTGGCGGCGCTGCTCGACAGCACGATCGTGACGGCGAGGACGCCGACGTTGACCGCGACGAACGCGGTGACCAGGTCGGCGCGGCGGTGGCGCGGGTAGTAGACGGCGAGGGCGAGCACCAGCACGGCGACGAGGTCGACGGCGGCGAGGAGGTAGGTCGGGTTCATGGGCCGAGGCTGTCGCGCCTCACCTGTCGCCGACCTGCCGCCGACCTGTGGCGACCGCTGTGTGTCCGTCGCTCTGCGAGGATCGGCGTCGTGGACGGACCCCTGCCCCTCGTGCTGATCTACGCGTCGCTGGCCTTCGCGGCGGTGGTGCTGGTCTACGTCGCGCTCGACCGCACGCCCGACTGGGGCCTGCTCGGCTTCGCGGGCGTGATCGAGTCGGGCACGCTGGTCCTGCTCGTCGTCGCGGCGGTGCAGGTCGGCGACGTCGACCTGTCCGGCGGCGGGATGGTCACGCTGTTCGGCTACCTGCTGGCCGGGCTCGTCCTGCTGCCGATCGGCTTCGTCTGGTCGCTCGCCGAGCGCAGCCGCGGCGCCACGGCGGTGCTGCTGGTCGCCGGCGCTGGCCCAGGCCTTCGTCGTCGTACGCGTCCTGCAGGTGTGGCCGTCATGAGCTCCACGCAGGTCGGGCGCCGGCCGCGCCCTCGTCGCGGTCTACGGCGTCTTCGCCCTCGCCGCCACCGCCCGCTCGCTCGTCCAGCTGCGCACCAAGGCCTCCGAGGCGCCGCTCGCGTACACGCTGTCCGCGGTCGCCGCGCTGGTCTACGTCGCCGCCACCCTCGGCCTCGCCGAGGTCGGCCCGTCCCCGCGCCGGCTGGCCTGGGCGGCCGTCGGCTTCGAGCTCGTCGGCGTGCTCACGGTCGGCACGCTGACCGTCCTCGACCCGGAGCTGTTCCCCGACCAGACCGTGTGGTCGTCGTACGGCGCAGGCTACGGCTGGCTGCCGCTGGTGCTGCCTTCGTCGGGCTCGTGGCTCTGGCACGCGCCCGCGGGCTGAGTCCGGAGCCCCAGCGAGACGGGTCGTCGAGTGGCCAGGCGCGATCGACGCGTGGCTGGTGGCACACGCGTCCCCCCAGATGAGGGATACCCCCACGTGCCCACCGGGGAGCACGATGACGAGATGGCCACCGTCACCCGTCCCGTCGCCGCGCTCGCCGCGGCCCTGATGATCCTGTCCTTCACCCCGGCAGCGCACGCCCGTCCCGCCCAGGTGGGCGCGACGGTCCTCAGCGCCCGACTCACCCACAGCGGCGACGCAGACGGCAGTGGCTCGGCGAGCGTCCGACTCCGGCCGGCGGCCGGCCGCGTGTGCGCCACCATCTCCTGGACGGGGATCGACGCCCCGACGGCCGCGCACATCCACCGGGCCTCCGACGGCTTCGTCCTCGTCGACCTCACCGGAGCCGTGACGGGAGGAGCGCGCTGCGCCACCGCCCCACGGGCCGTGATCCGCCGCATCGCCGGCACCCGCGGCGCTACTACGTCAACGTCCACAACGCCGCCTACCCGGCGGGAGCGGTCCAGGGCTCCCTCAGCGCGCACCCCATGTGACCCCACGACGTCATGCGGACGGGGCATCGGCTTGCCCCGTCCGTATGACCTTGCGTGCCGCTACGGCGTCGTCGGCGGCAGGTGCTTCTTCATCAGCCGCTTGACCCGGCGCTGCTTGCGGTCCGGGATCATCGAGCGCATCTCCTCGAGCTTGCCGAAGCAGAGCAGGCGGTCCTCGCCCTCGAGGACGGTCTTGTGGCGCGGGTTCGGGATGACCTGCGGGCCGCGGTGCAGCGTCAGGACGGTGATGTCGCGGTCGTCGAGGCCGGAGTCGCCGAGCTTCTTGCCGACCATGTCGGAGCCGGCGTGCACGACGATCTCGGCGACGCCGTAGCCCGTCGAGACGGTGAGCCGCTGGCGTACGTCGATGTCGGGGAAGGCGACCTGGTTGTCGATGTAGTCGATGATCGCGCCGGCGACGTCGAGCTTGGTCGCGGCCTCGATGCCCTCCAGGCCGGGCGAGGAGTTGACCTCCATCACCTGCGGGCCGTTCTTGCCCTCGAGCATGTCGACACCGGCGACGCGCAGGCCCATGATCTGCGCCGACCGCACGGCGACGCGCTCGAACTCCTCGTCGAGCTCGACCGGCTCGACGCTGCCGCCGCGGTGCACGTTGGAGCGGAACTCGTCGCCCTGCGCGACGCGCCGCATCGCCGCGACGACGCGGTCGCCGACGACGAGGGCGCGGATGTCGCGGCCCTTGCTCTCCTTGACGAAGCGCTGGATCAGCACGTTCTGCCGGGTGCTCTGCAGCGTCTCGATGATCGCCTCGGCGACCTTCAGCGTCGGCGCGAGGATGACGCCGATGCCCTGCGTGCCCTCGAGCAGCTTGATCACGACGGGCGCACCGCCGACGCTCTCGATCGCGGGGATCACGTCGGCGCGGTCCTGCACGAAGGTCGTCGCCGGCATCGGGATCTTGTGGCGCGACAGGATCTGCGTCGCGCGCAGCTTGTCGCGGCTGTTGGCGATGCCATAGCTGGTGTTGGGCGTGTAGACGTCCATCTGCTCGAACTGCCGCACGACGGCGGTGCCGAAGTAGGTGATCGAGTTGCCGATGCGCGGCAGCACGGCGTCGTACGTCGACAGCTGCTTGCCGCGGAACAGCAGGTCGGGCTCGTCGCCGGTGAGGTCGATGCCGAAGCGCAGCGTGTTGAGCACCTTGACGTCGTGGCCGCGATCGAGGGCGGCCGTGCGGAGTCGCTGGGTGCTGTAGGAGCGCGGTGCGCGCGAGAGGATGGCGAGCTTCACGGGCCTCATACAAGCACGAGGCCACCTGACAGGATGGCGGCGTGCCCACCACCGACGAGACGCCCGAGCCGCTGGTCGTCGGCTGGCGCGAGTGGGTCGGCCTCCCGCAGGCCGAGCTGGAGTGGGTGAAGGCCAAGATCGACACCGGCGCGCGGTCGTCGGCGATCCACGCCTTCGACCTCGAGGCCTACGAGCAGGACGGCACCGAGTGGGTGCGCTTCTCCGTCCACCCCTGGCAGAAGTCCGACGAGGACCACGTCGAGCTGGCCCTTCCCGTGCTCGACCGCCGCGAGGTGAGGTCGAGCAACGGCCAGGTGGAGCAGAGGTACGCCGTCAGCCTCGACGTGACGGCTCGCCGGTCGCACCATCACGACCGTCATGACGCTCAGCAACCGTGACGAGATGGGCTTCCGGATGCTGATCGGCCGCGAGGCCCTCGAGCGCGGCTTCCTCGTCGACTCGTCGCGGTCGTACGCCGGCGGCAGGCCGCGGCGGGCCGTGCGCCGGCGGAACTGGGGCAAGTAGGTCACACCGGATCACTGGCTGCGACACAGGGCCAGGACAGGGAGCGCCAGCACCGTCGGGGCATGCCTTCACGTCTCCCCACTCCCACCCGCCGCGGCTTCCTCGTCGGCGGACTCACGACCCTCGCCCTGACCACCGGCGGCGGCGCCTGGGCCCTCGACCGCTACGTCGTCGACCACGTCGAGGTCGCCGACGCATCGGCGTACGAAGCCAGCCAGGGCAGCGACGGCACCGAGCTCGACACCTCGCAGGCCGTGCTGACCGACGACAGCTGGAGCGCCGACGGCACGACCGTGACCGTGCGCGAGGTGTCGACGGGCAGCGGCGACGCGACGGTGACCTACTTCGTCGCCGACCTCGTGCTGAGCGACGCCACCGTCCTGCGCTCGGCCTTCGCCGGCGACGCCTTCGGCACCAACATCGTGGACGAGACCTCCGACATCGCCGAGCAGAACGGCGCGATCTTCGCGGTCAACGGCGACTACTACGGCTTCCGCGACACCGGCATGGTGATCCGCAACGGCGTGGTGTGGCGCGACTCCGGCGCCCGCGAGGGGCTGGCGTTCTACCGCGACGGCCGCGTCGAGCTCTACGACGAGACCGCCACGCGACGCGCAGGCGCTCGTCGACGCGGGCGTGTGGAACACGCTGTCGTTCGGGCCGGCGCTCGTCGCCGACGGCGCGGTCCTCGACGGCATCGACGACGTCGAGGTCGACACCAACTTCGGCAACCACTCCATCCAGGGCGACCAGCCGCGCACCGCCATCGGCGTCGTCGACGACAACCACCTGCTCGTCGTGGTGGTCGACGGCCGGTCCGCCGGCTACAGCGCCGGCGCGACGATGACCGAGCTCGCCACCCTCATGAAGGGCCTCGGCGCGGTCACCGCCTACAACCTCGACGGCGGCGGCTCGTCGACGCTCTGGTTCGACGGCGAGGTGGTCAACCGGCCGAGCAACGGCGGCGAGCGCGGCACCTCCGACATCCTCTACATCAAGGGCTGACCGGTGTCCGCCCTGCCAGTCCCGACCGTGCTGGTCCCCGCCTACCGTCCGGGCGCCGCGCTGCTCCGGACCGTCGCCGACGTCCGCGCGGCCCGCCCCGACTGGGGGATCGTCGTGGTCGACGACGGCTCCGGAGCGGCGTACGCCGACCGCTTCGCGCAGGTGCGCGCGGCCGGGGCCGACGTGGTGACCATCCCCGTCAACCGCGGCAAGGGCGCGGCCCTCAAGGCCGGCTTCGCCCACGTCGCAGCGACCCGACCCGGCTCGCCCGTGGTGTGCGCCGACGCCGACGGCCAGCACGCGCTCGACGACGTCGTCGCCGTGGGCGAGCGCCTCGTCGAGGATCCCGAGGCGCGCCGGATCGTCCTCGGCACCCGCAGCTTCGACGCCACCTCGGACGGACACCGGGTGCCCCTGCGCAGTCGCGTCGGCAACGACGTGACGCGCTGGCTCTTCACCGCTGCGACCCGCACCCGCGTCCCCGACACCCAGACCGGGCTGCGCGGCGTCCCGGCCGGCCTGCTCGGGTGGGCGTGCGGCGTCCCTGGCGAGAGGTACGAGTACGAGCTCCAGGTGCTGCTGCGCGCAGGCCGGTCCGGCATCGCGCTCGACCCGGTGCCGATCGCGACGATCTACCTCGAGGACAACGCGTCCTCCCACTTCCGCCCGGTCGTGGACTCGCTGCGGGTCTACGCCCCGCTCCTCGCGTTCCTCGCCTCCTCGCTGGCCGCCTTCGTCATCGACACCGTCGCGCTGCTCGCACTCCAGGCCGCGACCGGCGACCTGCTCGTCGCGGTCGTCGGTGCCCGCCTGACCAGCGCCGGGGTGAACTTCGTGGTCAACCGGCAGCTGGTCTTCGACGGCGAGCACCGGGTCCGCACGCGCGTCGCCGCGGTCAGGTACGCCGCCCTCGCGACAGCGCTGCTCGCCCTCAACTTCCTGCTCCTGAGCGCCCTCGGTGCCTCCGGGATCGCACTCCTGCCGGCCAAGGTCCTCACCGAGCTGGCGCTCGTGTCGACGAGCTTCGCGGCCCAGCGCGCCTTCGTCTTCCGCGCGCCCGCGGCCTTCACAGGAGACGCACAAGACCAGCCCACCTCCTCGACAGCCAGGCCGACCACAGTCGACACCACCAGCCGCTGACGCGGCTCCCGACCTCCCGCACCACCGACGAAAGGCCGCGCCCGATGCGACTTCCTCCCCTCTCGACCCGGCTCCGCCAGGCCCTCGCCGGCACGGCCGCCGTCCTCCTCCTCGCCGGCTGCGGCGCGTCCGTCGCCGCCGACACCAGCACCTCGACGACCAGCACGTCGACCAGCTCCAGCGCGGTCGCCACGTCCGACGGCACGACCGTGGACGACGCGCTCGCCGACGACGTCGCTGTCGAGACCGGCGACACGTCCTACGACGAGGCCGACGCGATCGCGATGACCCTCGACGGCACCACCGCGACGTCCGACTCCGACGCCGTCACCGTCGAGGACGGCACGGTCACCATCTCCGCGGCCGGCACCTACGTGCTGACCGGCGAGCTCGACCGGCCAGGTCGTCGTCGACAGCGCCGGCGACGGCGTCGTACGCCTCGTGCTCGACGACGCGACGATCACCTCCGAGACCACCGCCGCGATCAACGTCGTCGACGCCGAGTCGGTCGTCGTGGTCCTCGCCGACGGCAGCGACAACGCGCTCGCCGACGCGGCGACGTACGCCGACGCGTCGCGAGGACGCGCCGACCGGCACCCTCTACTCCACCGCCGACCTCACGATCGGCGGCAGCGGGTCGCTCACGGTGACCGGCAACAGCAACAACGGCATCGTCGGCAAGGACGGGCTGGTCATCACCGGCGGCACGATCGACGTGACCTCGGTGGACGACGGCATCCTCGGCAAGGACTACCTCGTCCTCACCGACGGCACCGTCACCGTCGACGCCGTCGGCGACACCTTCAAGTCCGACAACACCGAGGACGCCGGCTCCGGCTTCGTGCTGATCGAGGGCGGCGACCTCACCGTCACCTCGCAGGACGACGGCATCAAGGGCGTGCAGGTGCTGATCAGCGGCGGCACCGTCGAGGTGGCCGGGTCCAACGAGGCGCTCGAGGGCTCGCTGATCATCATCGACGACGGCGACGTCGAGCTGCACTCCGCCGACGACGGCGTCAACGCCGCCACCTCCGACGACAGCGCGTCGACCGACGGCACGGCCGGCAGATGGGCGGCGGCGGCGAGATGGCGGCCGACAACTCGCTCAACCTCTACGTCAACGGCGGCACGCTCGAGGTCTGGGCGAGCGGCGACGGCCTCGACTCCAACGGCAACGCCACGATCACCGGCGGCGACATCGTCGTCTACGGCCCGACCACCGACGGCAACGGTGCGCTCGACGTCAACGGCACCTTCGAGGTCACCGGCGGCACGCTGATGGCCACCGGCAGCGCCGGGATGATGGTCGCCCCGTCGACCGACTCCGCCCAGGGCTGGATCGCCACGGCCCTCGCCAGCACGGCCACCGCCGGGTCGGAGGTCGTGATCACCGACGCCGACGGCACCGAGGTCGCGACGTACGCGATCGAGAAGGACTTCGCCTCCGTCGTCTACTCCGGCTCCGGCATCGAGCAGGGCGCGACCTACACGGTCACCGTCGACGGCACCGCGACCACCGTCACCGCCGGCGAGGCGCCGGCCGGTGGCCGGATGGGTGGGTCCGGCGGCCCGATGGGCGGCTGACCCGATGACCACCCCTCCCTCTCCCAGCACCCACCACGAAGGAACAGACATGACCGAGAACCAGCTCCCCGCAGCACCCGCCACCGACACCGCGCACGCGCCGTACGCCGAGTCGCCCGCACCGAAGCGCACCTGGCGCGACCGCGTGCCGAGCGGCCGCAAGGTGATCACCGCGGGCGCGGTCGTCGCCGGCCTGGCGGTCGGCGGTGCCGGCTTCGGGGCCGGGTACGCCGTCGGGCACGACGACGTCGCGACCACCAGCACCACCACCCAGACCACCGACGGCTTCGGCGGCCAGCTCGACGGGCATGGCTTCCCCGGCGACGGTCGCGGACCGATGGGCGACCTGGACGGCGACGGCGGCCAGATGCCCGGCCAGGTGCCGGGCGGTCCGATGGGCGGCACCACCCAGGACGGTGGCGGCACGGACGGCACGGGCGAGGCGCCCGACTTCGACGGCGACGGCCAGCCCGACACCGACAGCGGGACGACGAGCGACTCCCTCGACAGCTGACTCCCCCGTCCAACAGCTGACGCCCCGGGCCGACTCCCCCCGATGCCGGCTCCGCCCCGGACCGCCTCTCCCCCGGGAGGTGTCCGGGGCGGGTCTACGTCGCGACTACTGCTGCGCCGCGTGACGCACCGCCGCCCAGCCCTCGCGCAGGGGCGGCCTGAGTGGCCCGCGAGTCCTTCGCCATCGGCGGCGTGCGGATCCGGGCCGGCACGGTGCGCGCCCTCGAGCTGCCGATCACCCGGCTGGTCACCGGCGCCGACGTGACGCTGCCGGTGCGCGTCGTGCACGGCCGCGAGGACGGGCCGTGCATCTGGATCAACGCGGCGATCCACGGCGACGAGGTCGTCGGCGTCGAGGTGGTCCGCCAGGTGATGGCCGGGCTCGACCCCAAGACCTTCCGCGGCACGCTCGTCGCGGTGCCGATCGTCAACGTCCTCGGCTTCATGACCGGCGACCGCTACCTGCCCGACCGCCGCGACCTCAACCGCTCCTTCCCCGGCTCGGCCCGCGGCTCGCTCGCCAGCCGGATCGCCTACCTCTTCATGCGCGAGATCGTGGCCGGCTGCGAGGTCGGCATCGACCTGCACACCGGCTCCGACCGCCGCAGCAACCTGCCGCAGGTGCGCGCCGACCTCGACGACGAGGGCACCCGCGAGCTGGCCGCCGCCTTCGGTGCGCCCGTGATGCTCCACGCCAAGATCCGCGACGGGTCGCTGCGCCACGCCGCGCGCGAGCATGGGCGCGAAGGTCCTGCTCTACGAGGCCGGCGAGCCGCTGCGCTTCGACGACTACGCGGTCGAGGCCGGCGTGATCGGCGTACGCCGGGTGCTCGCCACGCTCGGCATGACCGAGCCGGTCGAGGAGCTGCCCCCGGAGCCGAGCCTGGAGTGCCGCACGAGCGGCTGGGTCCGCGCGCGCCGCACCGGGATCCTGCACCTCGACGCGCACCTCGGCCAGAAGGTGAGCGACGGCGAGCGGCTCGGCACGCTCTTCGACTCCTTCGGCAAGACGCTGCGTGCGGTCTACGCCAACCGCGACGGCATCGTGATCGGCCGCACCGAGGCGCCACTCGTCAACTCCGGTGACGCGGTCGTGCACATCGCCAACTAGCGTGCGTGCGCATGTCCTTCGATGTCGCGTCCTTCCGCGCCGAGTTCCCCTCGCTCGAGTCCGGGATCGCCCACTTCGACAACCCCGGCGGCACCCAGACGCCGCGGGTCGTCGGCGAGGCGATCGCCCGGACGCTGACCGGACCGCTGTCGCAGCGCGGCGCCGCCACCCTGAGCCAGCGCAACGCCGAGGAGTCCGTCGCCGGCTTCCGCTCCGCCATCGCCGACCTCGTCGGCGGCGTGCCCGAGGGCGTGGTCCACGGCCGCAGCGCGACCGCGCTGACGTACGACTTCTCCCGCACGCTGGCGCGCACCTGGTCGCCCGGCGACGAGATCGTCCTCTGCGAGCTCGACCACGACTCCAACGTGCGGCCGTGGATCCAGTCGGCCGAGCGCGCCGGGGTGTCGGTGAGGTGGCTGCGGCTCGACCCGTCGACCGGCGAGCTCGACCTCTCCTCGCTCGACGCCATCACCGACCGCACGCGCCTGGTCGCGATGACCGCCGCCTCGAACCTGCTCGGCACCCGCCCGCCCGTCGCGACCGTGGCGGCGCGGGCGCACGAGGTCGGCGCCCTGCTGTACGTCGACGCGGTGCACCACACCGCGCACGCCGCTCCCGACCTCGCCGCGATGGGCGCCGACCTGCTGGTCTGCTCGCCCTACAAGTTCTTCGGCCCCCACTGCGGCGCGCTCGTCGCCGACCCGGAGCTGCTCGAGACGCTGCGCCCCGACAAGCTGCTGCCGTCGAGCGACGCGGTGCCCGAGCGCTTCGAGCTCGGCACGCTGCCCTACGAGCTGCTCGCCGGCGTCACCGCAGCGGTCGACTTCATCGCCTCGGTCGGCTCGGGCTCGACCCGCCGCGAGCGGCTCGTCTCGGCCGCCGCCTCGATCGCGGAGCACGAGCTGCGGCTGCGGCTCCGGATCGAGGAGGGCCTCGCCGCGCTGGGCGATCACCTCACCCTCCACTCGCGCGCCGCCGACCGGACCTCCACGCTCTTCCTCACCCTGCGCGACCGCCTGCCCGTGGACGCGTACGACGCCCTCGCGAAGCACGACGTGCTCGTCCCGGCCGGCACCTTCTACGCCTACGAGACCTTCCGCGCGCTCGGCCTCCCCGTCGACTCCGGCCTGCGGATCGGGCTCGCGGCCTACACCGACGACTCCGACGTCGACCGGCTGCTCGAGGGGCTCGGCGACTTCCTCGGCTGACTCGAGGTCTGCTCGCGACATCCGCGAGCGAAGTTCGACCTAGCCCTGCCGTCGGTAGGTCCGCGTCCGCGCGCCCGGCACGAACCCGATCTTCCGGTAGAGCCGCGCCGGCGCCGGGTAGTCGTCGTCGCCGCGCGGGCAGACGAGCCCGGTGGTCGCGCCGAGGTCGCGGGCGGCGGTGAGGGCCGAGACGGAGGCGGCCGTCGCGAGGCCGCGGCGCCCGTGCTCCTCGACGCAGCCGACGGGCTCGACCAGTGCGACGCCGGTCGCCTCGTCGAGCCACACGCAGCACGACGCCACCCACGTGCCGTCGGGCGCGACGACGACGTGGTCGGTCACGGGGCGGTAGGGCGGCGTGGCCATCAGCCGCTCGTACGCCGTCGCGGTCACCTTCGAGGTCGGCGACCAGGCGTCGCGGTGGACCTGCGACCGCTGCTCGTGCTCGCCCTCGCGCACCGCGCGGACGGCGTACCCCTCGGGCAGGACGACGTCCGGCAGGTCGGCGAGGTCGAGGAGGTGGTGGGTGAACCACGGGCTCTCCACCTCGGCGAAGCCGTGGTCGAGGAGCACCTCGACGGCGACGGTCTCGGTCTCCAGCGTGCTGGCCGTGACCTCGTCTGCGGACTCCGCCAGCGCCGCGGTCACGACGGCCTCGACCGCCGGCCGGTCGGTGCCGCAGACCTCCAGCCAGTCCGCGGACTCCAGCCACGCCCAGGCGTCGTCGACCAGGAAGGCCGGGCCGAGGCCGAGCGCCTCGGGCTCGCCGTAGGCCGCCGACCACGCGAGCTGGCCGGGGTGGTGCCGCGCCTCCGGGGACCAGAGCCGCGAGGCCAGCGCCTGCATCTGCGGGAGGGCCTGCTCGATGTCGAGGCGGTGCGGGGTCATGCGCGCACTCTGGCAGTCGGGCCGCCCGCGCGGCACCCGGATTTCAGTCCTCGCGGGCCTGCTCCTCGACCTCCTGCCCCGAGGTGCCCTCCTCGGCGCTCGAGTCGACGTCGTCGGTGTCCACGGTGTCGCCGACCGTCGCGTTGCCGCCGGGCTCGGCGTCGAGCGCGCGCTGGCGGTCCTCGTCGGACACGCGCTCACCCGCGGCCGGGAAGGCCGACTCCTCGGGGTGCGTCTCGTACGGGTCGGCTCGGGCTGGTCGTCGCTCATGCTCGCGACGCTACGCCGAGGACGTACGGCCGTGATCGCCCGCAGGGGTGGCGGCAGATCGCAGATCGCGAAGGCGCCCGGACGGCAATGTGCCGCCACCCCAGCGGCAGACCCCTTCGGGGTGGCGCAGAGCGCAGATCCGACGGCCCCCGAACGGCAATGTGCCGCCACCGCCCGACGGCGAGGCGGACGGCTGTCGGACGACTCGGCCACACTGGCGAGGTGACCCACTGGGTGCTCCACGTCGACATGGACCAGTTCCTGGTCGCCGTCGAGCTGCTGCGCCGACCCGAGCTGGTCGGGCTGCCGGTCGTCGTCGGCGGGCGGGGCGACCCGACCGAGCGCGCGGTCGTGTCGACCGCGTCCTACGAGGCGCGTGCGCACGGCGTACGCAGTGGGCTGGCGCTCAAGCTCGCCCAGCGGCGCTGCCCGGAGGCGGTGTTCCTGCCGGTCGACTTCCCGGTCTACGAGGCGGCGTCCGCGCAGGTGATGGCGACGTTGCGCGCGACCCCGGGAGCGGTGGTCGAGGTGCTCGGGTGGGACGAGGCCTTCGTGGGGATCGAGGCCGACGACCCCGTCGCGGCGGCGCGCTCGATCCAGGCGGCGGTGCTCGAGGCGACCGGGCTGCACTGCTCGGTGGGCATCGGCGACACCCTCGTGCGGGCCAAGATCGCGACCGACTTCGGCAAGCCGCAGGGCACCTTCATGCTGACCCGGGACAACTGGATGGAGGTCATGGGCGAGCGCCCGACGACCGCGCTCTGGGGCGTCGGCAACAAGATCGGTGCGCGTCTCCAGGCGATCGGGATCCGCACGGTCGCCGACCTCGCGGCGGCCGACGAGGAGGCACTGGTCGCCGCCTTCGGCCCGGCCAGCGGCGCGCACCTCGGCCGGCTCGGCCGCGGCGGCGGCCGGTCGAAGCCCGACGACACCCCGTGGGTGGCGCGCGCCCACGGCCGCGAGACGACCTACCAGGCCGACCTGGTCACCGCCGACGAGGTGCGCGCCGCGCTGGCCGAGCTCGCCGGCCGGGTCGTCGACGACGTCCGCAAGGAGGAGCGCGCGGTGCAGCGCGTGCACCTCAAGGTGCGGTTCGCGCCGTTCTTCACGTTCACCAAGGTGCGCAAGCTGAAGGAGCCGACCTACGACGTCGAGGTGATCGCGCAGACGGCGTACGACCTCTTCCTCGCGCTCGACGACCAGCGACCGGTCCGCCTGCTCGGCGTCCGCGGCGAGATGGTCGAGCCGGAGGGCGGCTACTGACCGACAGTGGAGCCGGACGCCCGTAGGTCGGGCCGCTGGCTCCACCGTGCGAGCTAGCCACCGAGCAGCGACAACCCCGCTGCGATCGCGAAGCCGACGACCGTCGCGAGCCCCGCGAGGTCCTTCGCCTTGTCCTTGGCCTCGGGGACCATCGAGTCGATCAGCATCGTGAGCAGCGCTCCGGCGGCGAAGCCGTCGATGAGGGCCTGGCCCTCGTCGGAGACCACGTCGGAGAGGGCGTACCCGCCGACGGTCGCGAGCGCGCAGAGGGCCGCGACGACCGCCCACAGCCCGATGACCGACCGGCCCGAGCGGCCGCCGGCGCGCATGTCGGAGGCGGAGCCGATGGCCTCGGGCAGGTTGGAGGCGAAGATCGCCACCACCAGCGCGGCGCTCACGCCGCCGCCGGACGCGATGCCGATCCCGAGCACCATCTGCTCGGGGATCCCGTCGAGGAAGGCGCCGACCGCGAGCGGGGCGCCGGCCGACGATCCGCCGGACCGGCCGCCCCACCGCTGCACGAGCCGGTCGGCCGCGAAGAAGGTGAGGCCGCCGAGGGCCAGGCCCGCCGCGACGGCGTACGCACTGCCGACCTCGAGCCCCTCCTCGGCGAGCTCGAAGGACACGCTCGCGATCAGCGCGCCCGCCCCGAAGCCGAGCACCAGTCCGACCAGCCGGTCGGACCAGGTGCGGACGAGTGCGAGGACGGCGCCGACCAGCAGCGAGCTGGCCGCCACCGCTCCCCAGCCGAGGGACTCGAGCATGTCAGTCCACGCCGGCCATCAGCTTGTGGATCGGCTTCGACGCGAGCATCACGACGACACCGGTGACGACCGAGGCGAGGCCGACCCAGATGAAGAACGGCGACTCGGCCTCGGGGTCGTAGTAGCCCGCCAGGGTGCCGGCGAGCGCGGTGCCGAGGGCGATCGAGAGGAAGTAGAGCGCGACCATCTGGGTCGCGAACTTCTTCGGCGCCAGCTTGGTCGTCGCGCTCAGGCCCACCGGCGAGATCAGCAGCTCGGCCAGCGTGAAGACCAGCAGGATGCCGGCGAGGCCGAGGAGCGGCGCGGTGTTCTCGCCGCCGGGCATCGGCAGGAAGCAGAAGAACGCGACGCCCATCAGCGCGGTGCCGGCACCGAACTTGAACGGCGTCACCGGCTGCCGGTCGCCGAGCTTGGTCCACAGCGCGGCGAAGACGCCGGCCAGCACGATGATGAAGACCGGGTTGATCGACTGCACCCACGACACCGGCATCTCCCAGCCGAAGAGGTTGCGGTCGAGGCGCTGGTCGGCGTAGATCGTCACGACGGTGAACTGCTGCTGGTAGAGCGACCAGAAGACGACGTTGCAGATGAAGAGCGGGATGAACGCGAAGATCCGGCTGCGCTCGACGCCGGTCACCTGCTTGTCGGCGAGGATCACCGCGAAGTAGGCGATGGCCGCCACCAGGCTGATGCCGATCACGATGTTGGACAGCCGGTCGGCGGTGATGACGTCGACCCAGACCAGCACGGCGATGATCGCGAGCACGGCGACGGCGCCACCGGCGTACGCCGCCCCGCGACCCGCCGGCAGCGGGTTCGTCACGTGGTGGGTCTCCTCGGGCAGCCGGCTCGCGGAAGGCGGCGTACTGCGCCAGGCCGATCGCCATGCCGACCGCGGCAGCGCCGAAGCCCCAGTGGAACCCGGCCTCCTCCTGCAGCAGGCCGGTCAGCAGCGGGCCGAGGAGGGCGCCGATGTTGATGCCCATGTAGAACAGCGAGAAGCCGGCGTCGCGGCGCGAGTCGTGCTCGTCGTAGAGCGAGCCGACCAGCGAGGTCGCGTTGGCCTTCACGCCGCCCGAGCCGAGCGCGATCAGCACGAGGCCGACGCCGACACCGGTCAGGCCGGGGAGCAGGGCCAGTGCGATGTGGCCGAGCATCACGCAGACCGCGGAGTAGAACAGCGTCCGCTCCGGGCCGATCAGCCGGTCGGCGAGCCAGGCACCGAGGATCGTGGAGAGGTAGACCCCTCCGCCGTAGGCCCCGACGATGCCGGTCGCGACCCCCTCGTCGATGCCGAGGCCGCCCTCGGCCGCGGAGTAGTAGAGGTAGATCAGCAGGATGCCCTGCATGCCGTAGAAGCTGAACCGCTCCCACAGCTCCACCCCGAACAGGTTGGCGAGCACACCCGGCTGGCCGAAGAAGCTGCGGTCGGACCTGTTCTCTGACGTCTTCAGTTGCTGGTCAGTCACCCGTCCACCGTGCCACCGCGCCCCGGGTCTGTCAGCACCCGGGGGGCGGGGCGGGTGAGCGCCCTCACTCGATGGACTACTCGGTCGCGATGGCCTCGAGCACCTTCATCCGCGACGCGCGGATGGCGGGTACGACGGCCGCGAGCACGCCGAAGATGCACGGCGACCACCAGGAAGATGACCAGGTTGTCGAGGGGCAGCGCGAGCTCGGTGAGGTCGTCCTCGAGCGACTTGCGCAGGACCACGCCGATGACCAGCCCGAGCACGAGGCCGAGCACGGCCCCGAGGAGGGCGATCGCGACGGACTCGAGGGTGATCATCGTGCGGAGCTTGCGCCGCGACAGCCCGACCGCCCGGAGGAGGCCGATCTCGCGCGTCCGCTCCAGGACGCTGAGGCCGAGGGTGTTGATGATGCCGATCACGGCGATGACGACCGCCAGCCCGAGCAGGCCGTAGATCATCCCGAGCAGCAGGTTGACCTGGCTGCTGATGAGCTCCTTGAACTCCGACCTTGTCCTGCACCGAGAGGATCGGCAGGTCCTTGACGACGTCCTCGAGGTCCTGCTTGACCGCGCCGCGGTCCGCGCCGTCGGCGATCGTGATGCTCACCGAGGAGTCGCTGCGCTTGATCCCGGCCTCACGGAGCACCGACAGCGGGAACGTGATGCCGCTGGTCGACGGGGGTGTCCTCGAAGATGCCCGCCGACCTCGAGCGAGACCTTCTTCCCGCCGGGGAACTCGACCTCGATGGTGTCCCCGACCCCGGCCCGCAGGTCGACGGCGCGGCCCTCGCTGAGCACCGTCTGGTCGCCCGAGATCTGGTCGGTGCCGTCGACCATGGTGAGGTCGTAGATCTCGAAGAACGCCGGGTCGACACCGGCCGCGAAGGTCTGGTCCGGCTTGCCGTCCACCTCGCACGCTGACCGGGGTGCCCTGCTGCCGCGAGACGAGGCGCGACGCCGTCGACGTCCTCCATCTGGTTGCCGAACTCGGGGTTGAAGCCGCCGAACGTCGGCGTCTGGACGAGGAAGTCGCTGCGTGAACTGGTCGTCGACGATGGCGTCCTGGGTCGCGCTCAGCGACGCGGCGAGCACGCCGACCGCCGAGACGACGGCGAGGCCGATCATCAGCGCCGACGCGGTGGCGCCCGTGCGCCGCGGGTTGCGCAGCGCGTTCTCGCCGGCCAGGCGGCCGGGCGTACGGAAGACCGCGCCGAACACGCGACCGGCACACCACGAGCACGGGGATAGCCGATCACCGGGGCGAGCACGGCGGTCGTGACGACCCAGATCACCGCGCCCACGCCGATCCAGATGGCGTCGGTGCCGGGCGCCCCGGCCAGGCCGTACGGCCACGAGCGCCGTGCCGACGACCATCGCGATCGCGCCGAGCACGAGCCGGCGTCTCATGCCCTTCTCCTGGACCACCAGGTCGTCGCGCATCGCGGCGACCGGCGGCACCTTGGCGGCACGCCACGCCGGGCACGAAGCCGGCGACCATGGTGACGACGACGCCGACGACGAAGCCGGCCAGCACGGTCCCCGAGGTGAGGGTCAGGACCTCGCCGGAGACGTCGAGGCCGAAGAGGGTGCGGAACGCCAGGGCCACGAGGCGGGCGACACCCAGCCCGACGAGCAGCCCGCGTCGCGCTGCCGACCACCCCCATCACGAAGGCCTCGATGAGCACCGAGCGGGTGACCTGCCCCTTGCTCGCACCGAGCGCCCGCAGGAGGGCGGACTCGCGCACCCGCTGCGACACCAGGATCGAGAAGGTGTTGAAGATGATGAAGGCGCCGACGACGATCGCGATCACGGCGAAGCGTCACGAGGAAGTAGGAGATGACGTCGAGGAACTGGCCGAGCTGCTGCTGGCTCTCCTTGGCCACCTTGTCGCCCGTGACGGCGGTGAAGCCCTCGGGTACCACCGCCGCGGCGGCCTCGGCCAGCTCCGCCTGCGAGACGCCGTCGGCGGCGGTCAGCGAGACGCTGGTGAAGGCGTCCTGGCCGTCGAGGAAGATCTCCTGGGCCTCCGCGGTGTCGAGCAGCACCAGCGAGGCGCCGGCGGTGCCGCCACCGTTGAAGTCGGCGGTGCCGACGAGGGTGAACGTCCGCCGGGGGTTGCCGCGTCGGCACGAACATGCGTGACCGTGTCGCCGACGTCGTAGGACGCCGCGCTCCGCGGAGGAGGTGTCGAGGGTGATCTCGCCGGGCTGCTCGGGCCAGCGACCCTCGCTGAGCTGGAGGATCTGCTCGCCCGCCATGTTGTCGCCGGGTGCGTAGTTGAACGCGAGCGTGGGCGCCCGGTCGCCGGTGAGGGACTTGCCGTCCTTGGTCAGCAGGTAGGAGCCGAGGCCGTCACGGATCGACCCGACGGCCTCCTCCACCTCGGGCAGCGCCGCGAGCTTGTCGACGTCGGCAGGGGTGAGCGACCTGGTCGGTGCTCACCCCGGCGTCGGCGCCCTGCACCTCGCCGGCCGGGCGCACCGACGCCGTCGGGGGTCGAGCCGTAGATGATGTTGTCGAAGGTCTTGTTGAGCCCGCTGCTGAAGGTCATCACGCCGGCGAGGAAGCCGATGCCGAGCACGATCGCGAGCGTGCTCATCAGCAGGCGCACCTTGCGAGCGAGCAGGTTGCGCCAGGTCAGGAGGAGCATCAGCCGGCTGCCTTCTGGGCGGCGACGTCCTGGAGGCTCGCCATCTTCGCGAGGATCTGGTCGCGGTCGGGCTCGCGCAGCTCGTCGACGATCTTGCCGTCGGCGAGGAAGACGATCCGGTCGGTGTACGACGCCGCGACCGGGTCGTGCGTCACCATCACGACGGTCTGGCCGAACTCGTCGACGCTGCGGCGCAGGAAGCCGAGGACCTCGGCCGAGCTGGTCGAGTCGAGGTTGCCGGTGGGCTCGTCCGCGAAGACGATCGACGGCTTGCTCACCAGCGCCCGCGCGCACGCCACCCGCTGCTGCTGGCCGCCGGACATCTCGCTGGGGCGGTGCCCGAGGCGCGGGCGGAGGCCGACGGCGTCGACCACCTGGTCGAACCACTCGCGGTCGGGCTTGCGACCGGCGAGGCTCAGCGGGAGCAGGATGTTCTCCTCCGCACTCAGCGTCGGCACCAGGTTGAACGACTGGAACACGAAGCCCACGCGCTCGCGGCGCAGGGTCGTCAGGTCCTTGTCCTTGAGCCTGCCGAGCGAGGTGCCGTCGACGATCGCCTCCCCGGAGGTCGGGGTGTCGAGGGCGGCCAGGCAGTGCATGAGCGTCGACTTCCCGGAGCCCGACGGGCCCATCACCGCGGTGAACTCGCCCTTCATCAGGTCGACGGTCACGCCGTCGAGGGCACGCACCTCGGCCTCGCCCTTGCCGTAGGTCTTCGTCAGGTCCTTCGCGCTCGCAGCGACCTCGGCCACTGCGCCCTCCCGGGGCTGCTCACTCATGCGGCAAGTCTGGCAGTCGCGCAGAATCCGCTGCCATGGGACATGACCCCCAGCCGACCCTGACATCCGTCAGGGCCGGCTCGGGGTCCGCACCACCTCTGCCGACACCTAGATTGACCCTCGTGGGAGACATCGCCGCCGGGCTGCTGACGGGCCTGTCCCTCATCGTCGCGATCGGCGCGCAGAACGCGTTCGTCCTGCGCCAGGGCCTGCGGCGCAGCCACGTCGCCCTCGTCGTCGCGATCTGCGCGCTCTCCGACGTCGTGCTGATCGTCGCCGGCGTCGCGGGCATCGGCGTGGTGGTCGACCGCGCACCGTGGGCGGTCGAGGTGATCCGCTGGCTCGGCGTCGCGTTCCTGACGGCGTACGGCGTCATGTCGCTGCTGCGGGCCCGGCGTCCGCAGGCCCTCGCGGCGGGCGGGACCGTGGTCGAGTCGCGCGGCGGCGTGGTCGCGAAGGCCGTCGCGCTGACCTGGCTCAACCCGCACGTCTACCTCGACACCGTGCTCCTGCTCGGCTCGATCGCCGGCACCCACGGCACGCCCGGTCGGTGGTGGTTCGCGCTGGGTGCGTGCGTCGCCAGCATCGCGTGGTTCTCGGGCCTGGCGTACGGCGCCCGCCTGGCCGCCCCGCGGCTCGCCGACCCCCGTGCCTGGCAGGTGCTCGACGTCCTCATCGGACTGGTGATGCTCGCGATCGCCGTGCGGCTGGCCCTCGGCCTTCCGTGGCGTCTGAGGACGGTCGCGCAGCGACCGTCACGAATCCAGGAGGACGTCAGGCGTCAGAGGTGTCCTCGGCGCGCGGCGACGGCCTCGTCGTGCTTCTGGTGGAGGCGGGTGCGGATCTCGCCGGCGTCGTAGTGACGGCGTACGCGCTCGTCCCGGGCGACGGCGGCACCGGTGGCGACACCGGCCAGGATCCCGGCGAGACCGAGCAGCTTCCACACGCGCATGGCGCCGAGACTAGCCGCGTCCTAGGGCAGACTTCCGGCCATGGCTCCGGTCCTGTCCCTCGACCAGGCGGTCGACCTCACCCGCAGCGGCGACATCTGGCTCTTCCGCGGGCGTCGCGCTCCCGACCGCGCGATCCGGGCGGTCACCAACTCGCCGGTCAACCACGTCGGGATGGCGGTCGTCGTCGACGACCTGCCGCCGCTGATCTTCCACGCCGAGCTCGGCAAGAAGCAGGAGGACGTGTGGACCGGCGCCCACCACCGCGGCGTCCAGCTCCACGACCTGCGCGAGGCGGTGTCGCGGTGGCAGACGGAGTACGACCAGGACGCCTGGGTGCGCCAGCTCGAGCCGGAGATCGGCCAGGCCGAGGAGGACGGGATGCTGCGCACGATCGCCCGGCTCGACGGCGTCTCGTTCCCCAGCATCGCCAAGCTCGGCGCCCGCTGGCTCCGCGGCCGCGACGCCTACGTCCCGCGCCGCAAGCGCAGCCAGCGGGTCACGCCGGAGGCGGCGTTCTGCGCGGAGATCGTCGCGTCCTGCTACATCGAGATGGGCATCCTGCGCGACGACCGACGCGCGACCTGGTACGACCCCGGCACCTTCTGGAGCGGCGACTACCTCCCGATCTCCGAGGGCTGGAGCCTCGGCAAGGAGGTCTCGGTCAGCCGCTAGGCCGGCCCGGTCGACACCGCTCGGGTCAGCCGCTCGGCGACCGCGGCCACGGCCGCCTTCAGCTCGTCGCCGCCCACCACCGTGAACTGCAGCGGTACGCCGGCCAGCCACTCGCCGGCGTACGCCTCCGCGTTGCTCGTGGTGCCCACCAGCTCGCACCCGCCCTCGGGCCGCGCGCGCAGCTCGCCGAGCGTCGGCCGGATCCAGGGCCGCACCTCCTCCAGCGGCTGCTCGAAGACGACGTGCGTCTCGTGCTCCCAGCCCTTGCCGAGGTTGGCCTCCAGCTCGGCCGCCGGGTCGAGGTCGGCCGGCACGTCGAAGGTGCCCTCGAGGAGCTCGACCGAGGTGATGCGGTCGACCCGGAAGGTGCGCAGCTCGTCGGCGTGGTGGGAGTGGCAGAGCAGGTACCACCGGCCGTAGCGCACCACCACCGACCACGGGTCGACCTCGAAGGTGCGCGCGTTGCCGGCGGCGGTCCGGTAGCCGAGGCGCACCTGCCGCTGCGCGGCGACCGCCTCCACCAGCTCGGACGTCACGTCGGCGTCGGGCTTGACCGGGAACCGCTCCGGCACCGCCTGCGCGGTCTCGCGCAGCGCGACCGCCTGCCGGGCGACGTTGCTCGGCAGCACCCGCAGGATCTTGCCGAGCGCCGAGCCGACCGGGTCGTCGGGGTCGGCGACCGCGTGCTGGGAGTCGAGCGCGGCCATCACCAGGCCGAGCGCCTCGGTCGCGGAGAAGACCAGCGGCGGCAGCCGCAGGCCGCGGCCCAGCGTGTAGCCGCCGTAGGGACCGCGGGTCGACTCCACCGGGATGTCGGCCTCGCGCAGGATCGCGACGTAGCGCCGCGCGGCCCGCTCGGTCACGCCGAGGCGCGACGCCAGCTCGGCGGCGGTGATGCCGGGCCGTCCCTGCAGGATGTCCAGCGCCCGCAGCGCCCGCGCGGTGGGGCTGATCTCGCTCATGCGCACATGGTGGCACCGGATCCGGTCGTGGAGCGTCCGGAACCGCTCCTAGGGTGGATCTCGAGGGTCGACACCACCGATGAAGGAGAACCCATGGACATCGTGCTCATCGCCGGACTCTGGCTCGACGGCTCGGCCTGGGACGACGTGCTCCCCGAGCTGGAGGCGCTCGGCCACCGCGGCATCGCGGTGACGCTGCCCGGCCAGGGCGACGGCACCGCCTCGGCGACGTACGACGACCAGGCGGCGGCCGTGGTCGCAGCGGTCGACGCGGCCGAGGGCCGGCCCTTCGTCGTCGGTCACTCGGCCGCGTGCACGCTCGCGTGGGTGGCGGCCGACCAGCGACCGGACGGCGTCACGGGGGTCGCGCTGATCGGCGGCTTCCCGTCGACCGAGGGCGAGACGTACGCCGACTTCTTCGAGCCCGTCGACGGGGCGATGCCCTTCCCGGGCTGGGAGAAGTTCGAGGGTCCGGACTCCGACGACATGTCCGAGGAGCTCAAGGCCGACCTGCTCACCCGGCACGATCCCGGTGCCGGTCGGGGTGACGCGGGGAGAGGTGCACTGGACGAGCGAGGCACGCCACGACGTACCGCTCACGCTGATCTGCCCGGAGTTCAGCCCGGCCGAGGCGCAGGAGTGGATCGACGGCGGCGACGTGCCCGAGCTCGCGACGGCCAACGCGCTCGAGCTGGTCGACATCGAGTCGGGCCACTGGCCGATGTTCACCCAGCCGAAGGCGCTGGCCGTGCTGATCGACGAGGCGACGAAGCGCTCCTGACCAGCGGGGTCAGTCGAGCAGGTCCTCCGGACGCCCCGCGACGGTCGGCGTGTCCACCGGGGTCGCGAGGGGCGCGGGCTTGCGCAGGTTCATCGGCGTGACGGGCGTGGCCGGCAGGACGTAGTCGCTGGCCACGCCCGAGGCGAGGCCGAGGTCGAGGCCGGACAGCTCGGTGCTGGCCATGCCGAGCATCACCGCGACGGTGCGGGCGTTGGCCGGCCGCTTCTCGGGGTCCTTGTCGAGGAGGGTCGCCACGACCGCGCGGAGCTCGGCCGGGACGTCGTCGGCGAGCGGCGGCGGCGGCTCGTTGACGTGCGACATCGCCGTGGCGATCGGCGTTCCCCGGTCGAAGGGCCGGATCCCGGTGAGCATCTCGTGCGCGACCACGCCGAGGGCGTAGAGGTCGCTCGCGCCGGTCGCCGTCGCGCCCATGGCCTGCTCCGGGCTGATGTAGTTGGGGGTGCCGAGCATCTCGCCGACCCGCGTGTGGCCGATCGAGTCCATGGCCCGGGCGATGCCGAAGTCGGTCAGCTTCACCACGCCGTCCTCGCGCAGGAGGATGTTGGCGGGCTTGACGTCGCGGTGGACGACGCCGGCCTCGTGGGCGAGGCCGAGGGCGAGCGCGGCCTGGGCCAGGATCGAGCGCACGTTCTCCGCGTCGAGGGCGCCCTGGTCGCGGATGACCGCGGACAGCGGCAGGCCCTCGATGAGCTCCATCACGAGGTAGGAGAGGTGGTCGTCCTCGCCGTAGTCGAAGACGGTCGTGATGTTGGGGTGCAGCAGGGCCGCGGAGTGCTGGGCCTCGTCGCGGAACCGCTGGGCGAAGATCTCCTCGTTGTCCGGGTCGGCCCGCATGATCTTGACCGCGACCTGGCGCTGCAGGACCTCGTCGAGCCCGCGCCACACGTCGGCCATGCCGCCGGAGGCGATGCGTTCCTCGAGCACGTAGCGGTCGCCGAGACGGAGACCTCCCGCGAGTCTTTGCACGGTCGTGCCCCACTTCTCTTCGAGATCGTGGCACGAGCTCGCACCGGCGCCGATTCGTACGCCTGCGCGCGGAGGCTCCCACCCCTAGGAAGGCACCAGTGCCCCGCCGTCGCGGTCTCCATACGCACGCCTTCCGATCACACCCCTTGACAACGTACAACTGATTGGTTGTATGTTTCGTCCCATGACCGAGCACCACCCCCTTGACAACGTACAACTGATCGGTTGTATGTTTCTCCATGACCAGACGAGCACGAGCGAGCGGGAGGACCGGGCGGACGCCTGGTTCCACGCCCTCGCCGACCGCACCCGGCGCGACATCCTGCGTCGCGTGCTGGCCGGCGAGCACTCCGTCTCGACCCTGGCGCGGAGCTACGACATGAGCTTCGCGGCCGTCCAGAAGCACGTCGCCGTGCTCGAGAAGGCGGGCCTCCTGACCAAGCGCCGGCAGGGCCGCGAGGCCCTCGCCAGCGGCGACGTCGAGGCGGTCCGGTCGGTGGGCGTGATGCTCACCGAGCTCGAGGCGCTGTGGCGCGGCCGGATCTCCCGGATGGACGAGCTCTTCGCCAGCGAACCCGCACCGACCGACACCGACACCACCGACCAGAAGGACTGAGACCCATGCCTGTCACCGACGTCCAGCACGACCTCGACGCCCTCACCCTGACCATCACCGCCGACTTCGCCGCGCCCGTCGAGCGCGTGTGGGAGGTGTACGCCGACCCGCGCCAGCTCGAGCGCGTCTGGGGTCCGCCGAGCTACCCGGCCACCTTCGTCGACCACGAGCTCGCCCCCGGCGGCCGGATGAACTACTACATGACCAGCCCGGAGGGCGAGAAGTACTACGCCTACTGGGACATCCGGACCGTCGACGCGCCCGACCGGCTTCACCTTCGCCGACGGCTTCGCCATCGACGAGACCTTCACGCCCAACCCCGACATGCCGGAGTCGAGCCAGGTCTACACGTTCAGCCGAGCCGACAGCGGCACCCGCGCCACCTACCGTCGTCGCTACGCCACCGCCGAGGCGCTGCAGACGGTGCTCGCGATGGGCGTCGTCGAGGGCTCGTCGCTCGCCATCAACCAGATCGACGACCTGCGTCGCCTACGCGGCCTGACCACCATCCCCCGCCACGAGAACAGGACACCGACCATGCGCACCATCGTCGTCACCGAGTTCGTCACCCTCGACGGCATCGTCGACTCCCCCGGCGGGGGCGACCACCCCCACGGCGGCTGGACCTTCAAGGACGTCGAGTTCGACAGGCCGCCTACGACATCAAGGGACGCGAGACCGAGCAGGCCTCCGCGCTGCTCTTCGGGCGCCAGTCCTACGACGAGTTCGCCCCGGTGTGGCCCTCGATGGAGGAGTTCGCCACCTACAACGCGATGCCGAAGTACGTCGTCTCGACCACGCTCGCCGGCGACACCGTGCCGTGGGGCGACAGCGAGGTGCACGTGCTCCGCTCGCTCGACGACGTCGCCGCGCTGAAGGAGACCGACGGCGGCGAGATCCACGTGCACGGCAGCCCGACCCTCGCCCAGGGGCTGGCTGCCGCCGGCCTGGTCGACCGCTACCACCTGCTCGTCTTCCCGATCCTGCTCGGCAGCGGCAAGCGCCTCTTCGTCGACGGCACCGCCCTCGACAAGACGAAGCTCGCGCTCATCGAGCACGCCGCCTACTCCAACGGGATCACGCTCCAGGTCTACGACGTCGTGCGCTGACGCGCGAACGCGCTGGTCTGAGGCGTCGCGCAGCCGCGAGACTCTCCCGGTGGAACTCGCCCTGCTGCTGGTCTCGATGGCCGCCGTCGTCCTGGCCGCCACCGCCATCAGCGAACGCCTGCACGTCCCGGCGCCGCTCCTCCTGATCGTCGTCGGCGCCGCGGCGTCCTACGTCCCGATGCTGCCCACGATCCACCTCGAGTCCGAGGTCGTCCTGCTCGGGCTGCTGCCGCCGCTGCTCTACGCGGCGGCGATCCAGACCTCGCTCGTCGACTTCAACGCCAACCGCGGCGCGATCCTGCGGCTCTCGGTGGTGCTCGTCGTGGTCACCTCGCTGGCCGTCGCGGCGGTCGTCCAGTGGCTGGTGCCCGGCATCGGCTGGGCGGCCGCGATCGCGATCGGCGCGGTCGTCGCGCCGCCCGACGCGGTCGCCGCGACCGCGGTGGCGAAACGGATCGGCCTGCCACGACGGGTCGTGACGATCCTCGAGGGCGAGTCGCTGCTCAACGACGCCACCGCCCTCGTCGCGCTGCGCACCGCCATCGCCTTCCTCGCCGGGAGCCTGACGGTCGTCGAGGTCGGCCTCGACTTCGTCCGCGCGGCCGGCGGCGGCGCGCTCATCGGCTTCGCCTTCTTCCTGCTCATCGCCTGGCTCCGCAAGCGGATCACCGACCCGCTGCTGGACACCGGCATCTCGTTCCTCACGCCGTTCGCCGCCTTCGTCGCGGCCGAGGAGATCCACGCCTCCGGCGTCATCTCGGTCGTCGTCGCCGGCCTGCTGCTCGGCCACAAGGCGCCGATCATCCAGACCGCCCAGTCGCGGATCACCGAGCGGATCACCTGGCGCACGGTCGCCTTCATCCTGGAGAACACGGTCTTCCTGCTGATCGGCCTCCAGCTCGACTGGATCCTCGAGGACGTCCGCGAGTCGACGCTCCCCGGCAGCCGGATCGCGCTGGTCTGCCTGCTGACCCTGGTGACGGTGATCGTCGTCCGGCTCGTCTACATGTACGCCACCTGGCTGTTCCGCCGGCGCCAACCCGATCCCGCCCGTCGTGGACCTTCCTCATCGGCTGGGCCGGCATGCGCGGCGTGGTCACCCTGGCCGCCGCGTTCGTCATCCCCGAGGACGCACCGCACCGCGAGGTGCTGCTGCTCGTCGCCTTCACGGTCGTGGCCGGCACGCTGCTCCTCCAGGGGCTCACCCTCCCGCTGCTCACCCGCCTCCTCGACGTACCCGCCCCCGACCCGGCCGAGGACGCGCTCGCCCGGGCCGCGCTGCTCCAGCAGGCCGCGGACGCCGGGCTCGCCAAGCTCGACGAGCTGGAGTACGACGACCACCACGGCGTCTCCGAGCAGATCCGGGCCCGCCTCGACCAGCGCTCGTTCGCCGCCTGGGAGCAGCTCGCCACGGCCGAGGACGCCGAGACGCCGTCGCAGCTCTACGCGCGCATCCGCGGCGAGATGATCGACGCCGAGCGCGCCAAGGTCCTGCTGGTGCGCAGCAAGGGCAAGATCCCCTCCGACGTGGTCAGCGGCGTGCTCGGCGATGCTCGACATCGAGGAGTCGATGCTCGACGCCGCCGCCGAGGCGCCGGAGCGCACGCGCATCGGGTCGCTGGCCTTCACCGGCGGTCGCCAGTGCGACGACCTCGAGGCCTTCCCGGCGATCGACACCGTCGCCGACCCCGCCTGCGCGACCTGCCTGGCCGACGGCACCCGCTGGGTCTCGCTGCGCCAGTGCCTGGAGTGCGGCCACGTCGGCTGCTGCGACTCCTCGGTCGGCAAGCACGCGACCGCGCACTTCCACGAGACCCTCCACCCGGTGATGGAGTCGGCCGAGCCCGACGAGTCCTGGCGCTGGTGCTTCGTCCACAACCTCACCGGCTGACGCCGCGACAAGGATCTCTGACATGGGAGCACCCGCGATCGTCATCGCCTCCGCGAACCACGGCGACGTGCTGGCCGAGGCCTTCGGCCGCTACGAGCGGGAGTACGACGTCCGGCTGGTGCACGACGAGGTCACCGCGAAGGCACACCGCCAAGGACCTGATGACGTCCGGGCACCAGGTCGCCCTGTTCGTGATCGACACCGACCACGACCAGGACAAGCTCTACGGCCTGATCGGCGGCACCCGGAAGGCCGTGCCCGACCGCGCGGCGGCTGATCGTGTCGCACATCAGCCGCTTCCGGACGGACAACGCCGACTTCCGCCACGCGGTCGCCGCGGGCAAGGTCGACGCGCTGCTGCTGATGCCGCAGGGACCGCGCGACGAGGAGTTCCACGGCGCGGTCGGCGAGATGCTCAACGAGTGGAACGCGACCGTCGCGACCCCGGTGGTCGAGAACGTCCGCATCGTCACGCCGGAGAAGGACGCGCTGACCCGCGACCTGCTCGACTACCTCGGTCGGGTCGGGCTGCCGGCCGGCGTGCACCACCCCGACAGCGAGATCGGCCGCGAGATCATGGCGCGGTGCCCCGAGGACGAGGGTCGCTGGCCGGTCGTGTCCTCGCTCGCCGGCTGGTGCGGCCACTGCCCCGACGTGCGCTCGCTCGCCAACCAGCTCTACGGCCGTCCCGACGAGATCGACGTCGACGAGGTCGTCGACCTGGTGGTCGTCGGCGCCGGGACCGGCCGGGCTCGCGGCCAGCGTGTACGCCTCGAGCGAGGGCCTCTCGACGGTCTGCCTCGAGGCCGAGGCGATCGGCGGGCAGGCCGGCACCAGCTCGATGATCCGCAACTACCTCGGCTTCCCGCGCGGCATCTCCGGCATGCGGCTGGCCCAGCGGGCGCGCGGCCAGGCGCTGCGCTTCGGCACCCGCTTCTTCACCGGCTGGCCGGCGACCGGGATCTCGCCGTGCGAGGACGGCGGCCACCACATCGTGCACACCGAGGGCGGCGACGTGCACACCCGGACGGTCCTGGTCGCGACCGGCGTGAACTACCGCCGGCTCGGGGTCGACTCGATCGAGGAGCTCGTCGGCCGCGGCGTCTACTACGGCGCCGCGATGGCGGCCGCGCGCGAGCTGGCCGGCGACCACGTCGTCATCGTCGGCGGCGGCAACTCGGCCGGGCAGGCCGCGATCCACGCCGCCCGCTTCGCCAAGGAGGTCACGATCGTCGTGCGCCGTCCGGACCTGACGGCCACCATGTCGTCGTACCTCATCGACGAGATCGAGTGGAACCCGCGGATCACCGTGCGCGGCTCGGCGTGCGTCGTCGACGGCGGCGCGGACGACGTCGGGCACCTCGGCTGGCTCACCGTCGAGGACGTCGACCACCGGCGAGCACGAGCGGGTCGACGCCCGCGGGCTCTTCCTGCTGCTCGGCGCGGCGCCGGAGTGCGGCTGGCTGCCCGACACGGTGCTGCGCGACGAGCGCGGCTTCGTGCTGACCGGGCGCGACATCCCGCGCGAGCAGCTGGGTCGAGGACGTACCTCCGGAGGACCTCGCCACGACGGTGCCCGGCATCTTCTGCGGCGGCGACATCCGGTCGGGCTCGATGAAGCGGGTCGCGTCGGCGACCGGCGAGGGCGCGTCGGTCGTGTCGTCCGTGCACGCCTGGCTGGGGCAGTAGGCCGCTAGAGCTCCAGCAGCAGGAACAGCACGGCGAGCGCGGGCAGCGTGCCCTGGGTCAGCGCGGCGCGCACCATCGAGCGGTCGTGGGTGACGAGGACGAGCGCCGCGGCGAGCATCGAGCCGGTGCCGGCGAGCGCGAGCGCCGAGCCGACGCCCGTGCTCGGTGCCGGTAGAGCGCGAGCCCGACGAGCGTGATGATCGCGAGGAAGAGGTTGTAGAAGCCCTGGTTGTAGGCCATCGGCCTGGTGATCTCGGCGTCGGCCTCGGAGGTGCCGAAGGTCTTGCGGGTCGCGGGCTCGGTCCAGCGGAAGGACTCGAGGACCCAGATGTAGACGTGGAGCAGCGCGGCCAGCAGCGAGAAGCCCACGGTGAAGATCGTCATGGCCGCACCCTAGGGCCACCTACCCCTGCGAGGGTGGTACGTCGGTCCGCGCCGGGGCCATGATCGGCGCCGACGGCTACCCCGCCGTCATGATCGAGGAGGTCCCCATGGGACGACTGATCGGCATCCTGCTCGTGCTCTGGTTGATCATCGGAGCCTTCGCCGCCTTCCAGCGCGGCTACTTCGACGACGCGGAGACCAACTGCTCCGAGGCGAGCGACATCGCGCTCAACATCGTCGCCGGCCCGCTCAACTACACCGGGGTCAACCCCAAGGTGGGCTGCCCCGACGTCGACGTCGACACCCCGGAGCCCTCGAAGTAGGTCATCAGCGTCCGCTGTTGCGCGGGTGGTTCTTCGCCGTGCGCTCGTTGCCGCGGCGGTAGTTGCCGGTGACGCGCGCCATCAGCTCCTGCTCGTCGTCGTCGTCCTCGACGTCGGCGAGGAACCGCGCGGCGGCGGCGCCGCGCAGCACGGTCGCGCGGCGGCCGTGGTGCGTGATGACGACCTCGCCGCCGCGGGTCTCGTAGTCGAAGCCTTCGGGTCCGGGCACGGGCCCAGCGTGTCAGCCCCGGACGGTCAGGACGACGGGTTTTCCAGCCAGGTCGGCGACCCAGTCCTCGTCGGGGTCCTCGCCGACCCGGCCGTCGACGGCCTCCCGCAGCAGGTCGGCGTGGCCGGTGTGCCGGCTGTACTCCTCGAGCAGGTCGATGAGCAGCCGGCGCAGGCGCGGGTGGTTGCCGTTGCCGTCGTCGACGTGCGCGACCAGGTCGAGCCCGCCCTCGGCGAGGGCGTCCTCGATCCGCCGGGTGTTGCGGACGACGGCCTCGTCGAAGACGGCGTACGTCTCCGCGGCGGTGAAGTGGTCGGCCTCGAACTCCCACTCGTCGGTGTCGTCGTGGCCGAGCGACTTCCACGGCTCGACGAGCTCCTCGCCGCGGAGCTTGGTCGTC
Organism: uncultured Actinomycetota bacterium; assembly: GCA_963795095.1. Lineage (GTDB taxonomy): Bacteria > Actinomycetota > Actinomycetes > Propionibacteriales > Nocardioidaceae > Nocardioides. The sequence goes on from CAWCGM010000033.1 coordinate 66,556, forward strand.
AGGTAGTAGTCCTCGGCCAGCGCCAGGTGGCGCAGCAGTCCGCCGAGGGACAGCGACGACGACGGGATCCGGTGCGCCAGCCCCGCCTCGTCGAGGCCGTCGGCCTTCCACCGCAGCGTCGCGCGCATCCGGCCCAGCGCGCCGGTGAGGTGCTCGGCCTCGGTGCCGTCGATCGGCGGCTCCCACGGCGGGGGGACCCAGACATCGGTGTTCTCTTCGGTGGTCATGTCCGTGACGCTAGTGGCGGTCGCGGACGGTCGGCTTCCGGATCCTCCGCAGGGGTGCTGGACACCTTCGACATCCGGGAGCAGGCTGGCCGGATGCGACGACTCGGAGTCACCCTCATCCCCGCCCTTGCCCTGGCCCTCGCCCTTCCCGCGGCCGCGACCTCGGCTCCCGTGCGACAGCCGGACACGACCACGGTCGAAGCACCACCCCTTCGACGACGGCTGGACCGAGCAGGTCCTCGACGCCGACCAGAACTTCCGCGGCCTGGAGGCCGTGAGCAAGAAGGAGGCGTGGGTCACCGGCGAGAGCCTCACCGACGGCGGTCCGGCGCGCGTCTTCCGCACCACCGACCGCGGCGAGACGTGGACCGACGTCAGCCCCGACGACACCGCCGGGCTGTCCTTCCGCGACGTCGAGGTCAACGGCAAGGTCGCCCACGTCCTGGCGATCGGCCCCGGCGAGGCCTCGCGCATCTACCGCTCCACCGACGGCGGCGCCACGTGGACCGAGGCCTTCCGCAACACCGACGAGAACGCGTTCTACGACTGCATGGCGTTCTACCCCGGCGGCCAGAAGGGTCTCGCGGTGAGCGACCCCGTCGACGGCAAGCTGCGGATCCTCTCCACCCGCGACCGCGGCCAGACCTGGACCGTGCTGTCCAGACGCCGGCATGCCCGCCTCGGCCGACGAGTACGGCTTCGCGGCGAGCGGTGACTGCCTGGTCACCGCCGGCAAGGCGGCGTTCCTGATCACCGGTGGCGCGCAGTCCCGGGTGCTCCGCTCGGACGACCGCGGCCTCACCTGGACCGCCGTCGAGTCCGGCATCCCCGAGGGCCCGGCGGCCGGCGGCTTCGCCGGCGCGTTCGCGTCACCGCGCCGCGGGATCGCCGTCGGCGGTGACTTCGGCGAGAAGCCCGTCCTCGACGACAACGTCGCCTACACCCGCGACGGCCGCACCTGGACCGGCGGCATCACGCTGACCCACGTCGGCGAGGACGTCACCTTCATCCGCGGCTGGAAGCTCGCCGTCGCGACCGGCGACTACCGCGGCTCGGTCGGCACCAGCCTGACCCGCGACGGCGGCGCCACCTGGACCCGCGTCAGCGACCTCGGCTACCACGTCGTCGACTGCGTCGCGAAGGTCTGCTGGGCCGCCGGCAGCAAGGGCCGCGTCGGCCGCGGCTGACGCCTCCGCACCAGGAAGGCAGTTGGCGGCCGCTGCGCCGGCACCTGAGCGTGCCGGGCTGACGGCGCGACGAACTGCCTTCATGGTGCGACATCCGTCCCGCTCGCGGCGACGAACTCCTGGCATGGGCCAGCCCGACACGATGTTCGCCAGCAGCAGCGTCCCGCGCCACCTCGTGCGAGGTGCGATCGGGCTGCCGATGATGGTGGGCGCGTTCGTGCTCGTGCCGTGGCTCGGTCCGCTCGCGCTCCTGCTGATCGTCCCGGCGGCCGTGCTGCTGCGCGGCTGCCCGACGTGCTGGGCCCTCGGGCTCGCGCAGACCTGCGCGATCAGCCCACGGGCTGCAGCGGGTGGATCGCGACCTCGCCGCTGAGCGCGTCCGCCGCGGCGGCGAAGGCCGCGGCCACGTGCGGCGTCGCCATGTGGGCGTCGAGGGCCGCGGTGTCGGTCCACCGCTCGACGGTCACGAACGTGCCCGGCGTGCTGCCCGACTCGAACAGGTCGTAGGCCAGGCACCCCTCCTCCGCGCGGGTCGCCTCGGCCAGCGTGGTCAGGGCCTCCCGGACGGCGTCGGCCGCCTCGGGCTTGGCGGGGATGGTGGCGACGACCTGGAGATCACTCACGGAAGTTCCTTGTCAGTAGGCGGAGCCCCAGTGTGCGTGGTGCGTGGGTGGCTGGCATAGCCCTTCTCGCCGGGATGGTCGCCCTCGACCGCCCGTGCGCCGAGGACGCGCATCACGACGAATCCGGCACCGGCCGCCACCAGCACGATCACGAGCAGGGTCGTTGCCACAGCTGGGCTCAACATGTCCATCATGTCGATCACCTCCGGCTTCCCACGCTAGGGCGCCGGAGCCGTCCTGCTCCTTACGGTCCCGTGACGCCGGGGCCGCTGGCTAGGCTCGCACCGTGCCCGACCTGACGCGTGTCCCCACCGCTCCCCTGCTCGCCGGCGGCCTCGTCGGCGGGTTCGCACTGGCCCAGCAGACCGGCGTACGACCCCTCGGTGGAGCCGCCATGCTCGCCGCCAACGCCGTCGCGGCACGTCAGTGGTACGCCGTCGGCGGGGCGCCGCTGGCGGCCGGCCTCACCGCGGGCTACTGGACGGCGATGGGCGTGTCCCACCCGCTCGCGAAGAAGGTCGGCACCTGGCCCTCGGTGCTCGGCGTGACCGCGGTCAGCGCGGGCGCGGCCTGGGTGCTGGCCGACCGCCGCCGCTGAGGACCGCCGCCGCTGACGTCAGTCCTCCGGGAGGTCGGCGAAGGCCTGCTTCATGTCGCGGTACCACCCGAGCGACTTCTTCGGGTGCCGCCAGCGGCTCTTCATCTCGTCGCGCGCCGGCTGGTGGGCGGCGTCGCCGGCCTTCTCGGCCTCCTTCAGGTGCTTGTCCTGGGCGTTGATCACGTCGTCGTGGGTGTTGCCCGCGGTGCGGGCAGGTCGCACGGGCCGCCGAGCTGGCGGCAGGTCATGGTCTTCATCGGGTTCTCCTCGTGGTGGTGTCACTGGTCTGACGATCGGCGGGCCACGGATGTGACCGCGGGCTCACGTCGGGTCGGCACCGGAGCGGCGTACGACCCGGGCGAGGACGTCGGGTGCGGCACGGAAGGTGATGGCGCTGACCTGGCCGTCCGCGACGGTGAAGTCGAAGACCACGCGAGGCCTCGCCGCGCAGGAACCAGGCCGACGCCGGGCGGTCGCCGACGAGGACGGGGAACGCCGACTGGGCGCTGCCGTTGAAGAAGGTGGCGACCTCGTCGCGGCCCTCGATCGACGACGGGGTGCCGGCCAGGATCGCGGCCTCGTCGGCGCCGACGACGGCGTCGGGCGCGAGCAGCTGGAGCAGCCGCTCGAAGTCGCCGCCGCGAGCAGCGGCCATGAACGCGTCGACCACCTCCCAGTCCGCGAGCGCGTCCTCGGCCGCCGGCTGGGCGACCTTGGCCCGGGCTCGCGAGGCGAGCTTGCGGGCGGCCGCCGGAGTGGTGTCGAGGACCGCGGCGATCGTGCGCGAACTCGAAGCCGAAGCTGTCGTGCAGCACGAACGCCACCCGCTCGCGCGGGGAGAGCCGGTCGATCACGGCCTGCAGGGCGATGCCGACGGTGTCGGCGAGGGCGACGTCGTCGGCGGGGTCGGGGGCGGTGTCCGCGACCTCGACCTCCTCGTAGGGCACCGGGGTGCGCGCCCGCAGCCGGTCGAGGCAGAGCCGGGTGGTGACCGTGGTCAGCCAGGCCGGCAGGTTGTCGATCTCGGTGCCGATCCGTCGCGTGAGCGCCCGGTCCAGCCGCAGCCAGGCCTGCTGCACGACGTCCTCCGCCTCGGCGTGGTCGCCGAGCACGCGGCTCGCGATGCCGAGCAGCCGCGGCCGCTCGGCCTCGAAGATCTCCGTCTGGTCCATGTGCTCCACCCTCTCCCGCTGGTCATCATCCAACCCCCTGACGTTCGGGCGGCCGAGTGTGACCGCGACGGTCACCGGGTGGTCGCGCACACTGGATCGGCATGGACGGCCCCTGGCGTCGCGGCGCACCGGCACTCCTGCGACCCTGCCCCTGCTCGCCGCCTGCTCGGCGACGCCGGAGGACACGAGGCGCCACCGGCTCCCGCGGAGTCCTCGCAGTCGGAGTCGCCCTCGCCGACCCGGCGAGCCCGACCGAGGAGCCGACGGAGGAGCCCACCGAGGAGCCCACCGAGGAGCCGACCGAGGAGCCGCCGGCCCCGATCTCGATGGCCGCCCTGGCGGCCGCCGACCTCACCGGCGGCGACCTGCGGCTCGGCGCGGTCCGCGAGCGCACGCCCGCCTACACGTCGTACGACGTCACCTTCCGCTCGACCACCGCCGGCAGGGGGACGGCGCCGCTGCGGATCAGCGGCGTCCTCAACGTGCCGTCCGGGCGCGGACCCGGTGGTCAGGGATGGCCGGCCGTGGTGCTCGCGCACGGCTACATCGACCCGGCCTACTACGTCCGCGGGCAGGGGATGACCCGCGAGCGCGGCTTCCTCGCCCAGCGGGGCTACGTCGCGCTGCACGTCGACTACCGCAACCACGCCGAGTCGACCGACGACCCGCGCATCGAGCAGGCGGTCCGCCTCGGCTACGCCGCGGACACGATCGCCGCGGCGCGTGCGTTGAGCGGCTCCGACGACGTGCGCGTCGACCCCGACCGCATCGCGCTCTTCGGCCGGTCGATGGGTGGTGGCGTGATGATGAAGGCGCTCGTCGCGGAGCCCGGGCTGTTCGCCGCGGGCGTCGGCTGGGCATCGGTGTCGAGCCTGGAGGCGGAGAACTTCGCGCAGTTCCAGCGGCCCGACGCACCGCTGGCCGAGCTGAAGGCCGGCTTCCGCGGCCGGCACGGCCTGCCCGACGACGACCCGGCCTTCTGGGAGGGCGTCTCGCCGCGGCCGGACTTCGACGACATCACCGAGCCGGTGCTGATGGTGCACGGCCGCTTCGACGACACCTGCCCGCCGCCGTGGGCGCGGGCGACGCAGCGCGCGCTGACCGGGCCGGGGTCGACTCCACCCTCGAGTGGTACGACGACGGGCACGCGTTCGGCCCGGCCTTCGTCGCCGCGATGGACCGCACGGTGCGCTTCCTGCGCGCGCGGATGCCCGCCTGACGGAGCCGTACGGTCCCCGTGCGCGTCCCACCACCGTGATCCGTCGCTACTGCTCCCTCTCGCGCCCCTCGTCCTGGCCATGGCGGTCGCAGGCTGCGGCGGTGGTCCCGACGTGGAGCGCGACCGACCCCGGCGCAGCGACGGGCGACGGGACCAGCCCGTCGACCCCGACACCGACCGCCACCCCCACTCCCACTCCGAGCGAGCCGACCGGGCGGACCCGACCACGCCCCCCAGCGGGGCGCTCCAGAAGGTCCGTGTGGTCGGCGAGGTGGTGGAGGTCGGCGACTGCGTCGTCGTGCGCGACGACAGCCCGATGACGTGGACGATCACCGGCGACCTCGCCGCAGACCTGGTCCTCGGCGAACGCGTGCAGGTGACGGGTGCCCCGGACCTGAGGGCGCTGGGCTGTGGCGGACCGGTCGTCGCCGCGGTCAGCGTGACGGTGCGGTCGGCTGAGCAGCACGAGGGGCCGGGAGCCACTGGCTCCCGGCCCCTCGCCGGTCTGATCGGTCCTGCCGGTCAGCCCTGCAGGATCACTGCACGCGGATCTGCATGCCGGTGCCGCTCTGGGAGAGCACCTGGATCTGCACGCCCGCGCCGGCCACCTTCACGCCGACCCGGGGCAGGCCCGCGTCGACGAACGGCTGGAAGTAGCGGTTCGGGTCGCTGTCGTCGAACAGCGGGTTGGCCGCCCGGCCACGGATGTAGCTCTTCCGGCCACCGGCCGTCAGGTAGAACGAGTCGGACGTCTGCAGGCCGAACGGGGCATCGTAGTTCTGGATGCGTCCGCGCCATGCGGCCCCCTGCAGGTTGTAGTGCGCCTGCGGGTTGGCGTCGACCGGGAGCACCAGGCCACCACCGGGGTGCTGGCTGGTGTTGTTGTCCGCGTAGGACGAGTCCCAGTAGTTGACCAGGAGGCCGTCCTGGTAGGGGAACTTCTCCACGAAGTCAGGCCGGTCCGGGAAGCTGAAGTTGTAGGGACCGGTCTGGAGGTACTTGTCGTACGACGACGTAGGTGCGGTTGCTGGCCAGGTAGAACTGGTCGTACGGCGTGTTGAAGCTCGCGCCCACCGAGCGAGAAGCCGTTGAGCGTCCAGCCGTTGGGCGAGGACTCGGCGCCGTCGGCGAGGATCGTCGTCGCGCCGTTGGTCAGCTTGATGTCGTCCACGAACGATTCCCGACCATCGCGAGCGTCGCGTCCTGGCCCTGCACTGCACCGTCGGTGGACGTAGCGGACCCGGAAGCCGATCGTCTGTCCGGCGTAGGACGACAGGTCGAACGTCGCCGGCACGTAGCCGTGCTGACGCCGTCGATCGGCGGCCTCGACCGGCGTAGGCCCCGCGGTGTCAGGGTCGATCGACGACGTCGGCGAGCGGCCACCCAGTTGCCGCTGCCGGCGGGCGACTCGACCTCGAAGTAGGCGTAGTCGTAGTCCTCCTCGATGTTCCACGCAGCCTTGAGCGACAGCGTGGTGGTGCCGGCCGGGACCGCGATCTCGGCGCGCGACATCGATGGCCTGGTAGCCGTCGCCCGCACCGCTGTACCACTGCTTGGTGCCCTCGGGCGGAGTCGGCAGCGTGGTGGCGATCTGCTTGTCGGGGAGCACGACCGCGACGCCTTGGGCCTTGCTCGAGTTGTACTCGTGGGGACCGAGGTCGATCGTGCGGTCCTGGCCGGCCACGACGGTCTCGTAGTCGAGCCAGCCGAGCTGGAGCTTGTCCCAGACGCCGAGGTCGGCGGCACGCGTGCCGATGCCCTGGTCGCCGGCGGCCGAGACGCGGCTCTGGGCCATCAGCGTCCACCAGGAGACCGGGTTGTCGCCCGAGGCCGCGGTGTCGTAGTGGTCGGGCAGGCCGAGGTCGTGGCCGTACTCGTGCGCGACGACCGAGATGCCGCCGTTCTCGGGCTGGATCGTGTAGTCGGCCACCCAGATGCCGGTGTTGCCGATCTGGGTCCCGCCGTCGCGGGTTGGGCACGCCGTTCGGGGTCGGGCCCTGGCCGGTGCCCTGGAAGGCCTTCCAGCGGTGGCTCCAGATGGCGTCCTCGCCGTAGATCGGGTCACCGTCGGCCTGGTCGCCGCCGGCGTGGATGATCTGGAAGCGGTCGATGTAGCCGTCGGGCTCGTCGAAGTTGCCGTCGCCGTCGAAGTCGTAGCGGTCGCGGATGTCGTACTGCGACACGGTCCGCTTGATCTGCGCGTCGGTCTTGCCGGCGGCCTTCTGGTCCGCGACCCACTGCTTCATGCCGTCGGCGACGAGGTTCCAGGTGTTGTTGCAGACGTTGGTGGCGCAGGGGTAGCCGTTGCTGCGGCCGTAGCGGGCCTGGTTGTAGGGGACGGTCGTGAAGTCGGTGACCATGCCCTCGACGCTGTAGCGACCCGAGGACTGGCGCTCGTAGTAGCTCTTGAGCGAGTCCGCGAGCTCTCCCTCACCGAAGTACAGGTCCTTGTAGTACTTCTTGGTGTACTTCGGGCGCCACTGGGTCGAGTTGTCGTCGGGACCCGGCTGGGGGATCTCGTTGTAGCCCGGACCGTCGTAGGTGACCGGACCCGGCGTGGCGGGTCGGTGTCGCGGTCGGGGTAGTTGGGGTGGCGCTGGGTGCCGAAGTCGACCAGGAACACGAAGACCTTGTCGGTGCGCTCGTTGCTGAGCTCGACGTACTGGTCCTGCGTGCCTCGCGGTCTTCTTGCGCGCCTTGCCCTTCGAGGCCGCACCGCTGGTCGCGGCGGCCGGCTCCTCGCCGACCTTGAGCACGCTGTTGCCGCTGATGTTCTCCGGCGCGGCCTCGCCGGACGAGCACGTCGGCCCACGCCTGCTGGCGCAGGGCGGCCTGCTTCTCGGCCTCCGGGTTGGGGAGGACGTGGTCGGAGTTGGCGGCCTGCGCCTCGCCCGACGGAGCGCTGCTGCTGTGCGGCGGGTGCCGCGGCGGAGGGGGTCAGGGTCAGCGCCCCCGCGCCTGTGATGAGGGCAAGAGAAAGCCCGAGGGTCGTGGATCTCACGAGACAGTTTCCTTTCCGAGAGGCAGGAAGGCGGGCGGGATCACACCACGACAACTCCCTGCGACTATGGACCCTAGGCGGAGGACGCCGCCTTCCACCAGACCCGAACGGGAATAGAGCGAAACCTCAATGGTCGGGCGCGGCGGTCCCCTCGAGCTGCTGGGCCGGGGCGGCGGAGTAGGCAGCGGAGAGCCGGCGGTAGGGCGCCGACGCCAGTGCGAGGAGCACGGTGGCGAGCATGATCGCGCCGGCCGCCATGAAGACGAGCGCGATGCCACGCGCGTCGCCGTCGCCGACGAGCCAGCCCCACGTCGAGCGGCCGTCGGTCGGACTCCATGTAGGGGATCAGCCAGAACTCGGCGATCGGGCCGATCATGAAGGCGGAGATGGGGCTGGCGGCGAGCTCGACGCTCTGCGCGAACCCGAACACGCGACCCTGCGTGCGGAACGGCACCACCCGCTGGAGGATCGTCTGCTCGGCCGACTCGGCCGCCGGGATGACCGCCATGAAGGCGAAGATCCCGAGGACGTAGAGCCAGGCCCACTCGCGCGCCGTGAAGGTCATCCCGAGGACCGCGATGCCGAGGTTGACCAGGAGCAGGGTGCGCACCGGGTTGGTGCCGAGGCCGAACCTGGCGACCAGGCCGCCGCCGACCACGAAGCCGAGCCCGGTGACGCCGAGGACGAGACCCCACGCCTCGACGCTGAAGAGGGTCAGGCCGTAGGGGTCCATGAGGGCGATGTAGACGCCGCTGACGAGGTTGTTGAAGGTCGAGAACAGGATCAGCGCGACCAGCCCCGGCACTGCCCGGATCGCGAGGACCGCCCCGCGCACGTCGAACCTCGAGCCGCCCTCCTCCGGGTCGGGCGCGACCTCCGGGATGGTGAGCGGCATCAGGTGGAGCAGCGAGGCGCCGGTCAGCGCGACCGCGATGGCGAGCGTCCAGCCCATGCCGAGCAGGCCGACGCTCAGGCCGCTGAAGACGCTGGTGATCATGAAGGCGACGCCCTGGACCGTGCCGACGAGACCGTTGGCCTTGTCGCGACCGTCCTCCGGGACGAGCAGGGTGACGGTGGTCGACAGCGCGATGTTGCGCATGCTCTCGACCACGCTGCCCGCGAGGATGACCGCGGTGAAGAGCCAGAACCACGGGCTCTCCCAGTCGGCGAGCCGGCCCTCACCGAGGAGCAGCCACAGCACTCCCGACGCCGCGTAGCTGACCAGGGTGACCGTCGACGACACGACCATCACCTGCTTCTTGCGGTGGCGGTCGACGAGCGTGCCGAAGTAGGTGCCGAAGACGGCGGTGAACATCATGAAGCCGCCGCCGATGATGGCCGTCGCCATCACCGAGCGGGTCTCGAGGTAGGCCCAGAACGTCAGCGCGAACCAGAGGAAGCTCGACGTCACGTTGGCGACGAGCGTGTTCGCGAGCACCGCCCGGAAGGCGCGCATCGTCTCCGGGCCGCGGCTCACCCCCGCCGGGAGGTGGGCCTCGACCTGCGGCGCGGCCGGGTCGGCCGGGACCGGTCGGGCTCGTCCATGGGCATGCGGAAACCCTAGGACCGGCCACCGACATCCCGCCTCCTACTTTCCGACCTGCCACTCCGCCCACATCGCCGCCACGTGCCGCGAGTCGGTGCCGCAGCAGCCGCCGATGATCCGCACCGACGGCAGCGATCCCGCGAGCCGACGCGTGCGGGTCGCGAGGTCGGGCAGGTCGCCCTCGTCGAGCTCCTCGGCCTCGTCGAGCTCGGCGTGGCTGAGCCGCGAGGAGTTCACCCGCAGGCCGGCGATGCGGGCAGCCCACGGTGCGCCGGCGTCGATCCCGGGCGAGACGTGGTCGGGGTGCGCACAGTTGACGAGCACGTGCGCGGCGCCGGATGCGGTCGCGGCGTCGAGCTGCTCGATCGCATCGCCGAGCGCGGTGCCGTCGGGCAGGCGGCCGTCGGTCTCGACGGTGTAGGAGATCGCCACCGGCAGCCCGACGTCCTGGCCCGCGCGCACGATCCCGACCGCCTCGGCGACCGTCGTCAGCGTGTACGCCGTCGCGAGGTCCGCGCCCGCCTCCGCGAAGGCGGCGAGCTGCGGGCGGTGGTAGTCGGCGTAGCGGTCCGCGTCGAGGTCGCCGGCGAGGTAGCCGTCGCCGCGCGGACCGACGGCGCCGACGACCAGCACCCGCTCGACCCCGTCGGGCACCGCGTCGGCGAGGCCGCGCAGGTACGGCGACCGCGTCCCGGTTGACCCGCTGCAGTGCGTCGACGTCGTACCCGAGCCGCGCGCCCCAGTCGGTGTTCGCCCGCCAGGTCGGGGTCTCGAGCAGCAGCCCGGCACCGGCCCGCGCCGCCACGTCGGCGTACGCCGCGGTAGTAGTCGTCGAGCGCCGCGCGGCCGTCCGTCGTGTCGAGCAGCGGGAAGGACGCGAAGTCGGGCAGGTCCAGCCCGCGGTGGAAGATCAGGTCGGTCTCGAGGCCGCCGTCGGTGACCCAGCCTCGGTCGGTCTCGGGCAGCTGCCAGGTGGATGCGGTCACGGGGGCTCCCTTCCGCGGCCCAGTGTCGTACGACGACGGGCGCGCGTGGCGGGCTGACTAGTCCGGTCGGCCCGGCGGGAACGTCCTCGGCGAGCGCCGTCAGCCTCGCGGTGTACGCCGCCCAGTCGACGTCGGGCAGGTTGGTGGACGAGGCGCCGAGGCCGGCGGCACCGTCGATGCCCTCGCGGAGGATGTCGGCGTGGCCGGCGTGCCGGGTGGTGTCGGAGATGACGTGCACGACGATCCGGGCCAGCGAGACGTCGCGGTGGTCCTCGGGCCACCACGGGACGGCACCGCGCGCGTCGAGCGGGAGGTCGGCGATCGTCGCGTCGCTGAACGCCCACACCTCGCGGTAGAACTCCGCGACCTCGGCGGCGGAGACGTCGGCCGGCACCCACCAGTCGGCCTGCGGGTCCGCGTCGGCGGCCTCGTCCCCCACCCGCAGCGGGTGGTCCGGGTGGGGCCACTCGCGCCCGAAGGTCGGGCCGAAGTAGTCGATCTCCACGTTGGCGACGTGGCGCACGATGCCGAGCAGGTTGGTGCCCGTCGGCGTCCGCGGCAGCCGGAGGTCGCGCTCGCCGAGCCCGTCGAGCTTCCAGAGCAGCGCGTCGCGCGCCTCCTGGAGGTAGTGCTGCAGGGCGGCCTTCGTGTCGAGCAGGTGAGCGTCCATCCGTCGATCATGCCCGCGGAGCCCGGACGGTCGGCGACCGCATTGCGGAGCCTGCCCGACACACCCGTACGGTCGCAGCGTGAACGCCCGCGTCGCACTCCATCCACCTCGCGCCCGGCCGCCGGCTCCCGACGAAGTCGGTCGACGTCGGTCGAGGCCGAGGCGGGCGTCGGCCTGGTGGGCGACCGCTACCACGGCACGAAGCACCGGCACGTGACCGTGCAGGCGCTCGACGACCTCGCCGTCGCCGCCGAGGCGCTCGGTCGCCCGATCGATCCCGGGCTGACCCGACGCAACGTCACGCTCGACCACGGACCGATCCCGACCCGGCCGGGCGAGCGGATGCGCATCGGCGGCGTCGAGCTCGAGGTGGTGCGGATCGCGGCACCCTGCCGGCTGCTCGACGACTGGCTGGGGCCGGGCGCGATGCAGGCGCTGCAGTCCCCGCGCGGCGGCACGGTCTTCCGGCTCCTCGGCTCCGGGACGATCCGGGTCGGCGACGAGGTCGTCGTCCTCTAGTTCTGCACGAGCCGCAGCAGCACGCCGTCGGCGTCGACGAGGTAGCCGATCCGCATCCCCGAGTCCTCGACCGTGCGGCGGGTGCAGCCGCGGCCAGCCGAGGTGCGTCACGGGCAGGCCCGCGGCCACGCAGGCGGCGTACAACGCATCGAGGTCGTCGACCCGCAGGCAGCAGCCGGCCGACGTGGTGGCCGGGTCGAGGCCCGGGTCGGGGAAGAACTCCAGCATCAGCGAGCCGCGCTCGAGGATGAGCCAGCCCGGGATGCTGTACGTCGTCGAGAACCCGATCGCGGCGTAGAACGCGGCCGTCGCGTCGAGGTCGCGGGAGGGCAGGTTGGGCGTCGCGCGGTCGCTCATCGCGACCTCGTGCACGATCGAGTCGACCTCGAGGGTCGGCTCGTGGTCGCGGGTCGAGCCGTCCTCGCGGTCGGGGAAGTCGAAGACGCCGACGAAGAGCTGGAGCGGGTACGCAGGGCACTGGTCAGAGGTGCGCAGCGGCCGGCCGTCGACCGACCACGTGCAGCCACTCGGGGTCATGGTGACGGCGTAGTCGTGCCACTCGCGCAGGTCGCAGGTCGACCGGGGTGACGCGCGAAGTCCTCGCGCAGCGCGGGGTCGCGGAACTGGTGCACCCCGGCGCCGACGCCGGCCGACGTCGGGGTCACGGTGTCGCCGAAGACCTCGAAGACGCAGACCTCGCCGCAGCGGTCCGGCTCGTCCTCGAACCCGGTCAGCCACACCGACACCATCGACCGCGCGGTGAGGTCGGCCCGCGCGCGGACCGTCAGGCGTCCCTCCGTGAGCAGCCACCCGCGGAACGGGTCCTGCTCCTCGGTGACCGTCAGCCCGTCGGCGAAGGGTTGTTGTCCCACCGTCGACCCGAGCGGGCCGGCGTACAGCCCCGACGCGATCGTCGAGGTGCGCAGCGCGGGCGAGTGCCGATCCGCGCACCACAGCCCCTGCCCGGTGGGGATGCGCAGACGGAGCACCGAGTCCGCGACGTCGTAGGACGCCCGTGCGACCTCGCGCGACGACCAGTGGGGCAGGTACCACGGCACCGACCGGTCGCCCGCGAGGTCACTCCCCTCGAAGTGCTCCGTCTGCGCTGTCGTGCTGGGCATGCGATCAGCGTCTGACGTCGTACCTGTCGTTGTCCATGACCTTCGCCCACGCAGCGACGAAGTCGTGGACGAACTTCTCCTCGGCACCGTCCTGCGCGTAGACCTCGGCGACGGCACGCAGCTCGGAGTTCGAGGCGAAGACCAGGTCGGCGCGCGAGCCGGTCCACGCGTTGCCGTTGGTGCTGGCCTCGAAGCGGTCGTTGGAGCCGGCGGGGCTCCAGACCGTGTCGAGGTCGAGCAGGTTGACGAAGAAGTCGTTCGTCAGCTCGCCCACGCGCTCGGTGAGCACGCCGTCGGTCGACGCCGCGGTGTTGGCGCCGAGCACCCGCAGGCCGCCGACGAGGACGGTCATCTCCGGCGCGGTGACGTTGAGCAGGTTGGCCTTGTCGACCAGGAGGTACTCCGCCGGCAGCTTGGCGTCGGACCGCACGAAGTTGCGGAAGCCGTCGGCCTTCGGCTCGAGCCACGCGAACGACTCGACGTCGGTCTGCTCCTGGGTCGCGTCGCCGCGACCCGGGGTGAACGGCACCTCGACGGTGACGCCGGCCGCGGCCGCGGCCTGCTCCACACCGACGTTGCCGGCCAGCACGACCGTGTCGGCGAAGGTGATGTCGTGGGCCTCGGCGATGCCCTCGAGCACGGTGATCGCGCCCGCGAGCTGCTGCGGGTCGTTGACCTCCCAGCTGCGCTGCGGCTCGAGGCGGATGCGGCCACCGTTGGCGCCACCGCGCTTGTCGGAGTGGCGGTACGACGACGCGGCAGCCCACGCGGTCGACACCAGCTGGCTGACGGTGAGGCCGGAGTCGGCGATCTTCGCCTTGACGGCGGCGATCGTCTCGGCGGAGGCGGTGTGCGCCGGCGCCGGGATCGGGTCCTGCCAGATGAGCTCCTCCGACGGGACCTCGGGCCCGACGTAGCGGGTGACCGGGCCCATGTCGCGGTGGGTCAGCTTGAACCACGCGCGGGCGAAGGCGTCGGCGAACTCGGCCGGGTTCTCGAGGAAGCGGCGCGAGATGGCCTCGTAGGCCGGGTCCATCCGCAGCGCGAGGTCGGTCGTGAGCATCGTCGGCTTGCGCTTGGCGCCGCCCTCGTCGGGCGCCGGGATGATCTCGTCGGAGTCCTTCGCGACCCACTGCGCGGCACCGGCCGGGCTCTTCGAGAGCTCCCACTCGTGCTCGAAGAGGATCTCGAAGAAGCGGTTGCTCCACTGGGTCGGGACGTCGGTCCAGGTGACCTCGAGGCCCGAGGTGATGGCGTCCTTGCCGACCCCCGAGCCGTACTTCGAGAGCCAGCCCATGCCGCCGGTCTCGATGGGTGCCGCCTCCGGCTCCGGGACCGACGTACTCCTCCGGGTCGGCCGCACCGTGGGTCTTGCCGAAGGTGTGGCCGCCGGCGATCAGCGCGACGGTCTCCTCGTCGTTCATCGCCATCCGGCCGAACGTGTCGCGGATGTCGTAGGCCGCGAGCGAGCGGGTCGGGGTTGCCCTCCGGGCCCTCGGGGTTCACGTAGATGAGGCCCATCTGGACCGCGGCGAGCGGGTTGTCGAGCTCGCGCTCGCCGGTGTAGCGCTGCGAGCCGCCCTTGTCGCCGCCGAGCCACTCGGTCTCGGGACCCCAGTAGACGTCGTCGTCCGGCTCCCACGCGTCGACGCGGCCACCGGCGAAGCCGAAGGTCTCGAAGCCCATGTCCTCGAGCGCGACGTTGCCGGTGAGGATCATCAGGTCGGCCCACGAGAGCGCGTTGCCGTACTTCTTCTTCACCGGCCACAGCAGGCGGCGGGCCTTGTCGAGGTTGCCGTTGTCGGGCCACGAGTTCAGCGGGGCGAAGCGCTGCTGGCCGGTGCCACCGCCGCCGCGGCCGTCCTGGACGCGGTAGGTGCCGGCGCTGTGCCACGCCATCCGGATCATCAGCGGGCCGTAGTGACCGAAGTCCGCCGGCCACCAGTCCTTGCTGTCGTGCAGGACGGCCGTGATGTCGCTCTTCACGGCACCGAGGTCGAGGGACTCGAAGGCGGCGGCGTAGTCGAAGTCCGCGCCGAGCGGGTTGGACGCCGGCTGGTTCTTGGCGAGGATCTTGAGGTTGAGGCGCTCGGGCCACCACTCGCTGTTCGCGTCACCCTGGGTGGGGTGCTTCTGGCCCTGGTGCAGCACCGGGCAGGACCCGGCCGGGGCGTCCTCGTTCATCTCCCCGACCTCGGCGTTGGCCTGGTTGCTGTCGGAGGTGTCGGTGGCGCGCTCGGAGTCGTTGGGCAGGTCGTCGGTCTTCTCGTCGGACATGTGGTCCCTCTCAGTTGTTCGTGCCGGTGGACGGTGTGGTGGCGCAGGCGGGGCACAGGCCCCAGTAGGTGACCTCGGCCTCGTCGACGACGAAGCCGTGGGTGTCGGAGGCGTCGAGGCAGGGGCGTACGCCGACCGCGCAGTCGACGTCCGCGACCGTGCCGCACGAGCGGCACACGACGTGGTGGTGGTTGTCGCCGACGCGCAGCTCGTAGCGGGCGACCGAGCCGGCCGGCTGGATCCGCCGCACCAGGCCCGAGTCGCTCAGCACGCCGAGCACGTCGTAGACGGCCTGGTGCGAGACGGTCGGCTCCTCGGTGCGGACGGCCGCGAGGACGCTGCCGGTGTCGGCGTGCGGGTGACGGCCCACGGCACGCAGGACGGCCAGGCGCGGCCGGGTGACCCGGAGGTCCGCGGCCCGCAGCAGCTGCTCGAAGTCAGCCTCGGCGTCGTGGTGGTCCATCCCTCGCCACCTTGCCGTCTTTACTTGAACGAGTCAAGTCTTTCGTGCGCCCCCGCTGGGTATCCAGGGACGAAATGGTCGGTCCGGCAGGGCCTCCACCTACGAGATCGTCCCTAGATACCGAGGTGGGCGAGGCCCGGGCCGGCCAGGTCGGCGCGCGCCTCGGACCGACCGGAGACCGCGAGGAGGAGGGACACGACGGGACCCGAGACCTCGGGCCCGTCGCCGATCGCGACGTCGGCGTCGGTGGCCCGGAGTCGTACGCCGGCGGCGCGCTCGCGACCGCCGCCGATCGACACCTTGGTGCGCACCTGGTGCTCGAGGGCGGGCACCACGGCGGCGAGCGGGTAGTCGTGCGCGATGCCGAGCGGACGGCGTACGTCCTCGCCGTGCACCACCTCCTCGACCAGCCGCACCACCAGCGGCACGAACGGCGGGGCGTCGGTGTTGTCGGCGACCTCGCGCAGCCGGCGCAGGGTGTACGCCGGTCCGTCGCCGAGCTCGGCCGCGGCGTCGGCCTGGTTCATCCGGTCGAAGTCGAAGCGGGCACGCACCATCGCGACGACCAGCCCGGGGATGCTGATCGAGCCCGCATTGCCGACCAGGTGCGCGGCGACGTCGTGGACGGTCCAGCCCGCGCAGAGCGACGGCGTGCGCCACTGCTCGGCGCTCAGGCCGGACAGGTCGGCGATCAGTGCGTGCCGCTCGGCGTGGACGAGGGGCCAGACGTCCGTCATCGGTCGAGACCCGCCGCGTCCTGCAGCCACGCCCACGCCGTCGCGCGTACGTCGTCGGACGGGCGCGTCGACGGGAGGAGCGAGGTCGGGCGCTCGACCCGGTCGTGCCAGAACTTCCCGGTCGGCGGGGCCGGCTCGACCGCCGCCAGCCAGACGCTGGTGTCGGCGCCCTGGGCGTCGTCGCGCAGCACCGGCCGGGTGATCGAGCGGAACCGCGGCAGCGACTCCTGCACGCCCGGGGTGTCGGCCCAGCCGGGGTGCATGACCGCGACGGTGATCGCGTCGGACGACCAGCGCTCGCCGAGCAGCGGGGCCATCTCGACCTGCCAGCGCTTCGAGCGGGCGTAGGACGTCGTCGGCGAGTAGTCGCCCTTGCGGTAGTCCGGGTCGTCGGCGCGCAGCGGCTGGCCGTACATCCCGCCGCTGCTCACCAGCACCACCCGGCCGCCGGCGAGGGGACCGCGCAGCGCCTCGGTCATCACGACGGGACCGAGCACGTGCACGGCCATGCTGAGCTCGTGGCCCTGCGGCGACTCGGCCCGCTCCGGCGGCATCGCGCCCGCGTTGTGCACGACCGCGTGGAGGGCTCGGGACCTCGGCGGCGAAGTCGGCTGCGAAGCGTCGTACGTCGTCGAGGTCGCCCACGTCGCAGCGCCAGAGCCTCAGCTCGGCAGCGGGCCGCGAGGCGCGGATCTCGTCGCGGACCCTCGCCCCCTTGGCCTCGTCGCGCACCAGCATGTGCACGGTCGCCCCGAGGTCGGCGAGTCCCTCGACGGTCGCGATGCCGAGCCCGGAGCTGGCGCCCGTGACGAGGACGTGCCGGCCCTCGAGCGAGCGCGGCCGCGGGTCGGCCGGCCACCCCGGCAGCGCGCGCCGCACCGCGAGGCCGATCGTCGTGTAGCCGAGGACCAGCGAGCGGTCCATCGCGGTGTCGACCGCGCGGGCGAGGAGCGGGCGCGTCACGGGAGGCTCAGCTCGCGTCGAGGCGCGACAGCTCGTCGTCGGTCAGCTCGAGGTCCGCGGCGGCCGCGGAGTCGGTGATCGACGAGGGCCGCTTCGCGCCGGGGATCGGGATGACGACGGGCGACTGCGCGAGCTCCCAGGCGAGGGCGACCTGCTGGGCGCTGACCCCGCGGTCGGCCGCGATCTCGGCGAAGGCGGGGTGCTTGTCGGCGAGCTCCTTGGCGTTGGACAGGCCGCCGAGCGGGCTCCACGGCAGGAACGCCAGGCCGAGCTCCGTGCACACGTCGATCTCCGGCTTGGAGCTGCGGAAGGCCGGCGAGAACTGGTTCTGCACGCTCACCAGCGAGTCACCCAGCACGGCGTGCGCCGCGCGGATCTGGTCGGGGTCGGCGTTGGAGAGGCCGATGTGGGCGACCTTGCCGCTGTCGGCGATCTCCTTGAGCGTCCCGATCACGTCGTCGTAGGACACCTTCGGGTCGGGGCGGTGGTGCTGCCACAGCGAGATCTGGTCGACGCCGATCCGCTGGAGGCTGTCGTCGACGGCCTGCTTGAGGTGGGCGGCCGAGCTGTCGACCTCCCAGTCCCCGCCGTCGGTGCGGACGTGGCCGCCCTTGGTCGCGAGCAGCACCTGGTCGCGCACGCCGAGCTCGTCGAGGATCGAGGCGATGAGGCGCTCGTTCTCGCCCTGGGCGCCCGCGCCCTTCTCGTCGCCGGGGCCGTAGGCATCGGCGGAGTCGAAGAGCGTCACGCCCGCGTCGAGGGCGGCGGTGACGGTGTCGAGGAGCTGCTGGCGCGGCTGCGTGCCGGTCTGGTCGAAGGTCATGAGGCCGAGCCCGATGGCGCCGACCTGCTGGTTTCCGAGGGTGCGAGTCTGCATGCTCACGACCCTACGGGCCGCTCGGTCAGGCGGGGTCCCCGCGGCGTTGTTCGGAGGAGCGGAGCGGAGGAGCAGAACGTCGTGGGGTGCTCAGCGTTCAGCCCCCGAAGGGCGAGGACGTCCTCGGGACTGCCGAGGTCGGGGGTGGCGATGAAGACCGTGCTCACACCCAGCCCCGCGAGCCGCGCCCACCGGTCGCGGTGGCCGGCGACGGTCGCGGCGTGCGTGCGGGCGGCGTACGTCGCCGCGGGCGTGCGACCGCGGTGCCGCTCGACCCGCGCCCACACGTCGTCGCGGTCGCTCCCGACGATCGGCAGGTCGAGGACGGTGACCGCCACGTCCTCGCGCGGCCGGCCGACGTCGTCGCAGTGCGCGTGCAGCACGCCGATGAGTCGCGCGAGCTCGTCCTCGTCGGTGGTCCGCAGGTTGCAGGCGTCGCCGTGCGCGGCCGCGATCCGCAGCGTCCGGCGCTCGCCCGACCCGCCGACGACGACCGGGATCGGCCCGGCCGGGCGGGGATAGCTCGTCGTCTCCGGCAGCACGACGCCGTGGTCGTCGTAGGCCTTGGTGCCGCTCGCCCACAGCGCCTTCATCGTCACGATCGCGCGCTCGAGGTCGTCGAGCCGCTCGCGCGCCGGCGGGAAGGGGATGTCGTACGCCGCGTGCTCGCGCTCCCACCAGCCGGCCCCGATGCCGACGAACGCGCGGCCGCCGGTGAGCGCCGAGAGCGTGGCGGCGGCCTTCGCCGTGATGCCGGCCGGCCGGAAGGTGACCGGGGTGCAGAGGGTGCCGAGCTCGAGCCCGGTGCCGAGGCCCGCGATCGCACCGAGGGTCACCCACGGCTCCGGGATCGGGTCCCACGCCCGGCCGACCTGCGGCACCTGGATGAGGTGGTCCATCAGCGCCAGCCCGGCGAAGCCCGCCTCGTCCGCGGCCCGCGCGATCCCGGTGAGCCAGGCGAGCGGGTCCTCGCCCCACGGGAACCGCGACACCTGCAGCACCGCGCGCAGGCCGAGGCTCGAGGTGCGGTCGTCAGTCGTCCTCTCGGCTGCGGGCATCGGCTCGGCTGCCACCTGCTCGGCCGTCACCGGCACGACGAGGTCCCAGCCCTCGGCGTCCAGCAGCGGTCGTACGTCGCGCGCCGACCGCAGCTGCCCGGCCAGCGCGGGTGCCGGGACCGGCCGGTCGCGGGAGGCGTTGCGCCGCCGGCACTCGGCGTCCGGCGTCTCCATCAGCACCGCGACTGCCGGAAGGCCGGCTGCACGGGCCGCGTCGCGCCAGGCCTGCCGCTTCGACGGGTCGAGGCCGAGGGTGTCGACGACCGTGGTCAGGCCGCGGCCGAGACGCGCGGCGACGACCGTCTCCAGGACGGCGAACGCGTCGGTCGACGCGTCGAGGTCGTGCGGACCGCTGCCGACGATGCCGCGGAGCTCGTCGGAGGAGACGACCTCCTGCGCGCGGTAGTGCGCGGCCGCCCAGGTCGACTTGCCCGAGCCCGAGGCGCCCACCAGCACGACGAGGGCGGGGTCGGGGATCGGCACATGGTCATTGTGCCGCCGCCACAGGGACACGTGTCCGCGATGTGGCCCTCGAGCCCGGCCTGCGAGGGCCACCTCTCGGACACGTGTGGCGCGCAGGCCTCAGCGCGCTCCGACGCGGAACTTCTCCAGCAGCTCGAAGGCGGAGGCGGCGTGCGCGGAGAGGTCGCGGCCGACCGACTCGCGCGCGAAGGCGCCGAAGTCCTGGAGCTGGGCGACCTCGCGGCCCGAGACGTTGCGGAACCCCATCGACCAGGTGGCGAAGGACCGCTCGTCGACCTCGCTCCGGTCGACCACGTGGATGTCACCGTGCCGCGGGTCGGTCCGGATCGAGTCGAAGACGGCGTCGACGGCGTCCGCCGTGCCCTCGAGGGTCTGGATCACGTTGCCGCCGCTGTAGAGCAGCAGGCCGGTGACGCCGAGGCGCTCGTTCTTGGTCCGGATCTGCTCGATCAGCTCGACGAGCTCGCTCACCGACAGCAGCCGGGTCGCAGCGCTCGTGTAGGTCAGGCTGATCAGCGGCGTGGCGTCAGTCAAGATCGATCGTCCCGACCCAGCGCTCGCCCGCGTCGCCTCCCCAGGCGTCCCAGGCCACCCGGCCGGGCGACGGGAAGCCGTCACCGCCCTGCGTGAACCCCGCAGCGTCCTTGTCGACGGCGTGCCGCGCGAAGTAGGCCTGCATCTTCTTCACGACGTCGTCGCTCACCTCGTCGCCCTTGGCCAGCTGGGAGGCGCGGCGGCGGCCGGTGTCGGTGAAGCCCTTGCCCGCCCTGCCCTCCTCGATCCAGCGCTGGGCTCGCTGCGCTGCCTCCTGGACGTCCTGGGGCGGTTGGTGGGGCACTGGTCGTCCTCCTGGAGCTCGACCGGACCCCTCGACGGTAGGTCGGTCCTCCGCCCGATCGCCTCACCCTCCGGTGGGTCCGTCGGTCAGGGCGCGAGGACCGCGATCTTCAGGGTCCGGGCGGCCGACAGCGTCGCGGCGTCACCGGCGTACGACACCTTCACCTTGGCCTTGCCGGTCGCCTTGAACGCACGGAGGGTGACGGTCGCCCTGCCGGCGCGGAGCTTGGCGACGTACGTCTTGCCGGCGGCGCGGACGGTGACCTTGCCCGTCGGCGTGGAGCCGGTCGAGGCGACGGTGACGACCACCTTGGCCCGGGTCTGCCTTGGCCGTGACGCGACCGGGCTTGACCTTCACCTTGAGCGTCGGCTTCACCTTCGAGGTCGTCGGGGTGGGCGTCGGTGTCGGTGTGGGCGTGGGGGTCGGAGTCGGCGTCGGGGTGGGCGTCGGCGTCGGGGTCGGGGTCGGAGCAGGCGGTGCGGCGGTCACCGCGATCGTCCGGGTCACCGTGGTGCCGGTCGTGCTGCCGACGATCCGCACCGTCGCGGGACCGGCGGCGAGGTCGGCCGGGATCGTGGCGCGCACGGCGACCCTGCCGTCCTCGTCGAAGGCGTTGTCGGTGCGGGTGGCGTCGACCGGGAAGCTGCCCACCGGACGACCGGCGATGGTGACGTCGACGGTCGCGTCCTGCGGGTCGGTGGCGTTCGAGTAGGACCACGAGCTGAGGTCGAGGGCGTACGTCGTCCCGGCGACGTAGGACGACGGGGCACCGCCCGGCACGCTGACGCCGACCGCGCGCTGGGACTGCGGCACGGCGAGCGGAGCGGCGGTCGAGCCGTCGCCGACGTAGGCCGCGAGGGCGGAGACGGTCGTGGCCTGGCGCACCTGGGGCACGAGGCCGTCGGTGAACCCGCGGAAGTTGTCGCCGCCGGCGGCGAGCGACTGGCTGACGGTGACCGAGTAGTTGCCGGCCGGGTTGAGGGCCGTGCCGTCGAGCCACGTGCCGGTGATCCGGTCACCCTGCGGACGGCTGGCGTCGTGGGTCCACGTGAGTCCCGAGGAGGCGCCGAGCCGGATGAAGGCCGGGGTGGGCACCTGCCCGCCGGACGTGGTCTGCCACTGCTGCTCGAGGACGGTCTTGATCTGCGCGCCCGTGAGCCGCATGTTCACGAGCGGCTCGGAGTCGAGCACTGCCGTGGCCTGCGCGTAGGTGACGTGGGCGCCGGTGGGGACCAGGTCGGCCTTCAGCGCGGTCGGGCTGGCGAACGCGATGCGGGCGGTGCCACCGCTCGTGCCGCGGGTCGCCCAGCGCTGGGCGTCGGCGACGAGGTGGGCGAGGGTCGACTCACCGCCGGGGTTGGGCGTGGTGCCGTCGGCCTTCGTCGCGCGCTTCGCCGGGCCGGTGATCGGCCCGAGGTCGACGCCGGGCTGCACCTGGATGTCGCGGAAGTCGACCTGGGCAGCCTCGCTGCGGTTCTCCAGGCCGATGAAGCCGCCGAGCGGGACGGTCCGGTCGACGGCGTTGACGACGGTGCCGTTGAGCAGCACCCGGATGCGGGCCGGCGTCACCTGGACGGCGTACCGGTTCCACTGGTTGACCGGCTTCACGGCCGCGGCGAGCGCCGTCGCGTCGGCCGCCTGGGTGAAGGCGCCGTCGGCCGAGGTGACGGTCGCGGTGTCGGAGGCGCCGATCATCACGCGGTAGCCGGTGGTCGGGTTCGCTGCGTTGAAGGTGCTCGACCCGACGTAGACGCTCGACGCGTCGTCGGCGTCGCGCCGCTTCCAGTCGAGGACGAGCGTGTAGGGGTTCGCCTGCTGGCTGGTGGTCGTCTGGGTCCAGGTGCTGCCGGGGCCGCGGAAGCCGCGGATCGTGCAGTCGGTCTGGTGGCCGAACCCACCGCCGCCGGCCTTGCGCCACTGGTCGAAGCTCGCGAAGGTGCCGTCGAAGAGCCGCGCCGCACCGGCCGGCACCGCGGTCGGGACGCACGTGTCGGCGGCGACCCCGCCGACCTGGATGGCGTCGAAGTTGAGCCGGCACATCTCGGTCGGCAGGTTGCGCTCGCAGTTGAGCGCGATCGTGTTGGTGCCCTGGTTGAGGGTGACGGTCGCGCTGGCGAACGCCCACGACTCCCAGCTCCCGGTCAGCGGATAGCTGACGACCTGGCGCGAGCCGTTGGTCGTCAGGCCCATCGACCGCGTGACGTTCTCCTCCGGGGTCAGCGGCCCGGCGGCGTAGCGGATCCAGACGGGGTAGGTCCCCGCCGCCGGCGCGGTCACCGTCATCGTCGAGGTCATCCCGGTCTCGCGGAACGTGTAGGAGCCGCTGCCCGAGAAGTTGCCGTGGTCGCCGGAGTTGAGCGCCGGACCACCGCTGATCACCCCGTCCTCGACCTCGACCCAGGCGACCTGGGTGTCGCCGACCGCCGCGGTGGCGGACGTGGGGGCGAGCGCGAGGGCTCCGAGTGCGACGGACGCGCAGGTCAGGGCGGCGGTCGCCAGGCGACGCAGGGGGCGGGACTGGGGCACGACGGGCTCCTCCGACAGGGATCGGGTGGGGCTCGGTGTGCGGACTCGAGCGGTTCACGGTTGTGACACCCGCCACAACCGGTGCCGACCGTACGCCCCTCAGTTCACATTGTCGAACACGATTCCACATATCGACATCCCTGGCCCAGAATCCCCTCGCTCATCCCGGCCGCACCGACGCATACTCGGAGGTGCTGGCGAAAGGAGGGTCGCGATGGCGGTCGTCGGCGACGTCCTGCCGCTCGGCGAGGGACTGGAGCGGTCGTACGTCGCGCACGTCGCGGGCCGGCTGAAGTTCCGCGTCGGCTCGATCGTCTACGTCGCCTTCTCCCTCGACGAGTCCGTGATGGGCTTCGCGTTCCCCAAGGACGAGCGCCTCGCGCTCGTCGAGAGCGACCCCCGCTTCCAGCTGCCGCGCGAGTCGGACATGCGCTTCCACTGGGTGCACGCCACCCTCGCCGAGCTCGACCCGGCCGAGGCGCGCGAGCTCGTCGTCGACGCCTGGCGGATGGTCGTGCCGCAGAAGGTGGCGAGGGCGTACGACCTCGCACACCCGGTGGGTCCGGGCTGACGTCAGCCCTGGGCCATGTCCACGAAGCGGGAGTAGTGGCCCTGGAACGCGACGGTGAGGTCGCGGGTGGGGCCGTTGCGGTGCTTGGCCACGATCAGGTCGGCCTCGCCGGGGCGGGTCGACTCCTTCTCGTAGACGTCGTCGCGGTGGAGCAGGATCACCATGTCGGCGTCCTGCTCGAGCGAGCCCGACTCACGCAGGTCGCTCATCATCGGGCGCTTGTCGCCGCGCTGCTCGGGACCACGGTTGAGCTGGGAGAGCGCGATGATCGGCAGCTCGAGCTCCTTGGCGAGGAGCTTGATGTTGCGGGAGAACTCCGAGACCTCGAGCTGGCGGGACTCGACCTTCTTGCCCGAGCTCATCAGCTGCATGTAGTCGATGACGATGAGCTTGAGGTCGTGGCGCTGCTTGAGCCGGCGGGCCTTGGCGCGGATCTCCATCATCGTCATGTTGGGGCTGTCGTCGATGAACATCGGCGCCCCGGAGACCTGGCCCATCTTGCGGGCGAGCTTCTCCCAGTCGTCGTCGCGCATCGTGCCGTTGCGGATGTGGTTGAGCGGCACCTTCGCCTCGGCCGAGAGCAGGCGCATCATGATCTCCGAGCGCGTCATCTCGAGGCTGAAGAAGCAGCTGGTGAGGTTGTTGTGGATCGACGCGGCGCGGCAGAAGTCGAGGGCCAGCGTCGACTTACCCATCGCGGGACGGGCGGCGACGATGATCATCTGGCCGGAGTGGAGACCGTTGGTCAGGTCGTCGAGGTCGGCGAAGCCGGTGGGCACGCCGTAGAGGCCGGCCTCGCGGTTGCCGATCATCTCGATCTCGTCGAGGACGCCGCTCATGATGTCGCTCAGGGGCGCGTAGTCCTCGCTCGCGCGGCGGTCGGTGACCTTGTAGACCTCTGCCTGGGCGCTGTCGACGACGTCGTTGATCTCGCCCTCGCCGGAGTAGCCCATCGCGGCGATGCGGGTGCCCGCCTCGACCAGGCGGCGCAGGATCGCCTTCTCCCGCACGATCGTCGCGTAGTAGCCGGCGTTGGCGGCGATCGGGACGTTGGCCGAGAGGGTGTGGAGGTAGGGGGCGCCGCCGATGCGCTGGAGCTCCCCGCGCTTCTGCAGCTCGTCGGCCACGGTGATCGGGTCGGCCGGCTCGCCACGACCGTAGAGGTCGATGATCGCGTCGTGGATCACCTCGTGGGCGGGGCGGTAGTAGTCGACCGCCTGGACCTCCTCGACGACGTCCGCGATCGCGTCCTTGGACAGCAGCATCGAGCCGAGCACGCTCTGCTCCGCGGCGTTGTCCTGCGGAGGCGTCCGGTCACCCGCCGAACGGGGCGACTCGCCGGGCTCGTAGGCCGCGGGACCGTCGCCCCATGCCTCGTCGGTGTCCCCCTGGAAGGTGACGCTCACCGATGCTCCCTTCGCCGCACTGCCCACGTGGGGCACGCTAGGGACGACCACCGACACTGGTGTGACGTCGTACGACGTCGTGTCCGTGTCCGTGATGCCCGAGCGTGGCCCTTGCCGCGGGCGAACGTACGTGGTCACGGGCCCCATGAACAGCCAGTTGTCCACAGGGTCTGTGGACAACCTGCGCACTCGGGTGGACGACACGCACACCGTCGTGGACGCACCGTGGAGCGCGCTGTGGAAAACAAGTCGAATCGGCAGCGCACAAGCCGCTGACCTGCGGAAACGTCGTGCACACCCTGTGGACGGAGAATATGTCGCCGCTGCGGTCGTTCATCTGTCCGACATCTGGATGTTGCCCGTTGCTTTGTCGACATCGAGCTCCTGCGGGTCCTCGGACCCATTCATCCACACGACGATGCACAGGTAGTCCGAAAGGACTATGTACGCCGCGCGGACCCGTCGACTAGAGCGGCCCGCCGAGCGGCGGAGGACGGGGTGTTCCTAGGCTGAAACTCGTGAAAGCCGTCGACCGGGAGATCTTGCGGCTCGCCGTGCCCGCCTTCCTCGCCCTGGTCGCGGAGCCGCTGTTCCTGCTCTCCGACGCCGCGATCGTCGGCCACCTCGGCACCCCGCAGCTCGCCGGCCTCGGCATCGCCGCCGTCATCCTCCAGACCGTCGTCGGGCTGTGCGTCTTCCTCGCCTACGGCACGACCGCGAGCGTCGCGCGCCACCTCGGCGCGGGCGACCTCCGCGCGGCCCTCGCGCAGGGAGTCGACGGCATCTGGCTGGCGGTGATCATCGGCGCCATCGCCACGGTCCTCGGCGTCGTCGGCACACCGGCGCTGGTGGGCGCCTTCGGCACCGGCGCCGAGGTCGCCGGCCACGCCGAGACCTACCTCGCGATCGCCTTCCTCGGCACCACCCCGCTGCTGATCATGCTCGCCGCGACCGGCGTGCTGCGCGGACTGCAGGACACGCGTACGCCGCTGCTCGTCGCGGTCGTCGGCAACGGCGTCAACATCGCGCTCAACCTCCTCCTCGTCTACGGCCTCGACCTCGGGATAGCCGGCTCCGCCATCGGCTCGGTCATCGCCCAGGTGATCTCGGCGGGGTGGCTGGTCGCCGTCGTCGTCCGCGCCTCCCGCGAGCAGGGCGCCCCGCTGACCCCCGACCTGCCCGGCATCCGTGCCGCCGCCCACGCCGCCGTCGCCCTCGTCATCCGGACGCTCGCGCTGCGCGCCTGCCTGCTCGTCGGGACGTACGCCGTCACCCGCGTCGGCACGGACGGGCGCGACGTCACCGTCGCCACCCACCAGGTCGCGATCACCCTCTGGTCGTTCCTCGCCTTCGCCCTCGACGCCATCGCGATCGCCGCCCAGGCCCTCACCGGGCGCTCGCTCGGCAGCGGCGACGTCGAGACCACGCGTCGGCTGACGAAGCGGATGATCCGGTGGGGCTGGGGCAGCGGTCTCGTGGCCGGGCTCGCCCTGGCGGCGGTCTCCCCCTTCGTGGGCGCGCTCTTCACCAGCGACCCGGCGGTCCAGGAGCTGCTGGTGCCGGTGCTGCTCGTGGCCGCGATCGGCCAACCGCTGGCCGGCGTCGTCTTCGTGCTCGACGGCGTGCTCATCGGCGCCGGTGACGGCGCCTACCTCGCCTGGGCCGGCCTCGTCGTGCTGGCGGCGTACGCACCCGCCGCGCTCTGGGCGGCCACCCTCCCGCACGGGCTGGTCATGGTGTGGGTGGCGATGACGGTCGTCTTCATGGGCGCACGCGGTGCGCTGCTCACGTGGCGGGCACGCGGCGACGCGTGGATGGTGACCGGCGCCCGGGCCTAGGGTGGCGAGCGTGACCGGCGTACGCACCTGGCTCGTGGCTGCCGCCCTCGGCCTCGCCCTCACCGGGTGCGCGGACGACCCGGACGCGACCCCGTCCGTCGAGACCGCCGAGGAGAGTCCCGTGGAACAGCCGGCGCCCAGCGATCCCGTCCCCGGCGCTGACTCACCCCCCGTGGTCGGCTCCGTCGACGACCTCGCCGCGCGGCTGGGGGTGGAGGTCGGCGCGGTGGAGGTGGTCGCGGTGCAGGACGTGACCTGGCGTGACTCGAGCTTGGGGTGCGCGAAGAAGGGCGTGCTCTACACCCAGTCGCTCATCGAAGGTCAGCGGATCACGCTGCAGGTCGACGGCACGACGTACGAGTACCACTCCGGCGGCTCCGGCCCGCCCTTCCTCTGCGAGCGCCCGACCCAGTAGTGCACAGCCCGTCGTAGTCCGCATCAGGATTCTGGTGCGAGGGCGTCAGCGACCAGACGTTTGATGCGGACTACCGAGGCAGGTGGTGGGGGTACACGACGAACGGCCCGCCGCCTCCGAGGAGGCAGCGGGCCGCGCGCGGTGGTGCTGGGTGATGCGGGTGTCGCGTGCCGATCAGGCCGGGACGACGTTGAGGGCCACCGTGGCGGACACCTCGTCGTGCAGCTTGACCGACACCGTGTGCGAGCCGAGCGTCTTGATCGGGTTGGTGACCACGATCGTGCGGCGGTCGACCTTCTCGCCGGAGACCTCGGTGATCGCGTCGGCGATCTCCGAGGTGGTGACGGCGCCGAACAGGCGACCGCCCTCACCGGCGCGGACCTTGACCATGACCGGGTTGGACTCGAGCTTGGTCTTGATCTCGGTGGCGTGGTCCTCGTCGCGCGCCGCACGGGCGGTGCGGGCGGTCTTGATCGACTCGATGGTCTTCTCGCCACCGCGGCTCCACTTGATGCCGAGGCCACGGGGAACGAGGTAGTTGCGGCCGTAGCCGTCCTTGACCTCGACCACGTCGCCGGGGGCGCCGAGGCCGTCGACCTCCTGGGTCAGGATGAGCTTCATGTCTCGTGCTCCTCTCAGCGACCGGTGGACGTGTAGGGCAGCAGAGCCAGCTCGCGCGCGTTCTTGACGGCGATGGCCACGTCGCGCTGGTGCTGGACGCAGTTGCCGGTCACGCGACGGGCGCGGATCTTGCCACGGTCGGAGATGAACTTGCGGAGGAGGGTGGTGTCCTTGTAGTCGACACCGGTCGCCTTCTCCTTGCAGAACTGGCAAACCTTCTTCTTGGGCTTGCGCAGAATTGCCTTGGCCATTGTGGTGCTCCCTTTCAGTGAGCCCGGCCCTGAGGCAATCAGGGACGGAATGGAGGTGTGTCTTGCTTCAGTGATCCCGGATCAGGATCAGAAGGGGGGCTCTTCGTTGCCGCCGTTGACCCCGGGCGTGGCCCACGGGTCCTTGGGCGGAGCGGACTGGCCGCCCCCCTGGCCACCCGGGCTGCCCTGGGACTGACCGCCCCAGCTGCCGCCCTGGGCGGCGCCGCCACCCTGCGAGGGAGCCGGGCTGGCCCACGGGTCGTCGGCTGTCGCGGACTGACCGCCACCGCCGCCGCCCGAGTAGCCGCCGCCTCCACCGGAGTAGCCGCCACCGCCGCCGGACCGGGTCGTCTTGGTGACCTTGGCCGATGCGGAGCGCAGCGACGGGCCGACCTCCTCGACGTCGATCTCGAAGACGGTGCGCTTCTCACCCTCGCGGGTCTCGTACTGGCGCGACTTGAGGCGACCCTGGACGATCACGCGCATGCCCCGCTGGAGGGACTCGGCGACGTTCTCCGCGGCCTGCCGCCACACGGCGCACGAGAGGAACAGCGTGTCGCCGTCCTTCCACTCGTTCGTCTGGCGGTCGAAGGTGCGCGGCGTCGACGCGATCCGGAAGTTGGCCACGGGTGCCCCAGAAGGGGTGAACCGCAGCTCCGGGTCGTCGACGAGGTTGCCGATGACGGTGATCGTGGTCTCGCCTGCCATGCCAGGTCTCCTCAGGATGTCGTGCTGATCCGGGGTGCTCCCGGTGATGCGCCCATCAAACAGGCACTCACCGACAGCCGGAAGGGTTAATCCACAGACGCTCAGTGAGCGTCGGGACGCATGACCTTCGTGCGGAGGATCGACTCGTTCAGCGTGAGCTGGCGGTCGAACTCCTTCACCGTGGCGGGCTCGGCCGTCAGCTGGACGACGGCGTAGATGCCCTCGGCGTTCTTCTTGATCTCGTACGCCATCCGGCGACGACCCCACACGTCGACGGACTCGACCGAGCCGCCGTCCTTGCGGATCACGTTGAGGTACTTGTCGAGCGACGGCTCGATGGTGCGCTCGTCGAGACTCGGGTCGAGGATGACCATCACTTCATAGGCACGCATAGCGGTCTCCACCTCCTCTGGGCTAGAGCGGCCACGGGCTTTCCGTGGCAGGAGGGACTGTGCGTTCGTGACGCACACGGCATGGGCCGGGCGTCACGGTCACCCGAAGGCAACCGGGGAAGGCTACCAGCGCCGGGGACCCCTGCCTGAATCGTCGTACGACCCCTGTGGACGAGCGCCGCGCGACGACGTCGGACCGGGCTAGCGTCGCTCGGGTGCCGGCAGTGACGACCCGACACCCCGCCGTGGTCGCGGGGCGCTACGTGCTGCTCGACCAGGTCGGGACCGGCGGCATGGGCTCGGTCTGGCGGGCGTGGGACGAGCGGACCCGGCGCCACGTCGCGCTCAAGGTCCTGGGCCAGCACAGCTCGGCCCTGCTCGCCCGCTTCGTCCGCGAGCAGGCGGTGCGGGTGCGCCACCCCCACGTCGTCGCGCCGCACGGCTGGGCCGCCGAGGACGACCTGGTGGTGCTGGCCATGGAGCTGGTGGCGGGCGGCTCGGTCGCCGACCTCCTGCGCGAGCACGGACCGCTCGACCCCGGCACCGTCGGACTGCTCTGCGAACAGCTCCTCCTCGGGCTGTCCGCGGTGCACGCCGCCGGGCTCGTGCACCGCGACGTCAAGCCCGCCAACCTGCTCCTCGAGGCGACCGGCGACAGGCCGCCGCACCTGCGCCTCGGGGACTTCGGCGTCGCCGCCCCGGTCGCCGACCGCCGCTTCACCACCGTCCCGGGCGCCATCGGCACCGACGGCTACATGGCCCCCGAGCAGGCGCGGGGGGCGCCGCCGGACCCGCCGCAGGACCTCTACGCCGTGGGCCGCGTGGTGCTGGAGATGATCACCGGGCCTGCCCCCCGCGCGTCAGGGGGAGGTCCCCTCCCACCCGCTCCGACCACTCGTCGAGCGGCTGCTGGTGACCGACCCCGAGCAGCGCCTCGCCACTGCCGACGCGGCGCTGCGGCTGCTCCGCCGGCTGCCGGTGCCGGCCGCCGCCGGTCCGCCGGTGCCCGACCGGCTCGGGCCGCCGCCGCGCGGACGTCGTACGAGCCGGGCGGGGGAGGTCGACTGGCCGGCGTGGGCGGCGGTGGCCGCACTGGTCGCCGTCGTCGCCGGCTGTCTGTGCGTCCTCCTAGGGTGGACGCCATGAGCACTCTCGCCATCGGAGCCCACGTCGAGCAGACCGACCCGGTCGCCGAGGCCGTCGCGCGCGGCACGACGCTGGTGCAGTTCTTCCTCGGCGACCCGCAGGGCTACAAGGGCCCGGAGGTCCGCTTCGAGGGCGGTCCGGCCGCCCTGCGCGCGGCTGCGGCGGAGGCGGGCGTCGACCTCTACGTCCACGCGCCCTACATCGTCAACGTCGCGACGACGAACAACCGGATCCGGATCCCGAGCCGCAAGCTGCTCCAGCAGCACATGGACGCGGCCGCCGAGATCGGCGCCCTCGGCCTGATCGTGCACGGCGGTCACGTCAACAAGGACGACGACCCGAGCGTCGGCTTCGACAACTGGCGCAAGGCGATCGAGGCCACCGACCTCAAGATCCCGCTGCTGATCGAGAACACCGCCGGCGGCGACAACGCGATGGCACGCCACCTCGACCGGATCGCGGGCGTCTGGGACGCGATCTCCTCGGCCGAGGGCGCGGACGACGTGGGCTTCTGCCTCGACACCTGCCACGCCTGGGCCGGCGGCATCGAGCTCGGCGACGCCGTCGAGAAGGTGCGCGGCATCACCGGCCGCATCGACCTGGTCCACGCCAACGACTCGCGCGACGACTTCGACTCCGGGGCGGACCGCCACGCCAACTTCGGCAACGGCCACCTCCCCGCCGACGAGTTCGCGGCCGTCGTGCGCGAGGCCGGCGCGCCCGTCATCTGCGAGACGCCCGGTGGCGCGGCCGAGCACATCGCCGACTTCGCCTGGCTGCGCGAGCGGCTCTGAGTCGGCGGGCCGCGCCGTGACGACGACGTTGCTCCGGTAGGCGGTCCCGTCCCAGTCCTCGCAGGTGATGAGGACGAGCCGACCCGGACCGGACCGGGCGAAGATCGACGTGCTGTCCCGCGCCAGCTCGGCCCGGCTGAGCACCTCGACCGTCGCGACGTCGTACGCCACCGTGGTGCCGCCCGACAGCACCAGCACGCGGTCGCCGGTCGCGAGCTCCTCGAGGTCGTCGAAGGCCCCGCCGCCCGTGTGAACGGTGTGGCCGGTGATCACGGCCGCGCCGGTGCCGTCACCCGGGCGCGAGCCACCCGACCACCACCCCACGTCGAGCGGGTCGGAGGGCGGGGTGAGCGCCCCGTCCTGCGTGGCGATCGGCGTCACGTCGGCGCGGACGTCGAGGGACGGTACGACGACGGTGTCGGGCCGCACCCCTGCCACCCGGGGCGGTGGTCGCGCCCGTGGGCGAGGACGAGGGTGCGGGCACCGGCACAGAAGCGGCCGGTGCCACGGCGTCCGGGACGGTCGGCTGAGCGCCGTCCCCGACGGTGGTGCTGAGGAGGAGGCCGCCGACGACCAGCAGGGGTGCCGCTGC
Source organism: uncultured Actinomycetota bacterium (assembly GCA_963795095.1). GTDB lineage: Bacteria > Actinomycetota > Actinomycetes > Propionibacteriales > Nocardioidaceae > Nocardioides. The sequence goes on from CAWCGM010000033.1 coordinate 98,381, forward strand.
CATCAGCAGCACCCCCGAGAGTCGGCTACGTCCTCGATCAGCCACGCGCGCGGATCCACCCGAGGCGCGCGCTCACCGCGCCCAGCAGCACGAGGAGCAGGGCCAGGAGCGACTCGGTGCCCGACACGGGGGCGCCGGCCGGCGAGGCGCCGGCGTTCACCGCGGTCGGGAGCGCCTGCTGCGAGCGCGGCTGCACCTGCGACTGGGCCTGGGTCTGCGGCTGGGTCTGCGGCTGGGTCTGCGCCTGGGGCTGGTTCGACGTGCCGGTCGGCGCGGTCGCCTGCTCGCCCAGCACGTCGGGGGTGGGCGTGGCGGTGGGCGTCACCGGGGTCGGCGTCGTGGTCGGCGTCACCGGGGTCGGCGTGGTCGTCGGAGTCACGGGCGTCGGCGTCGTGATCGGCACCTCCGGCGTCGGCGTGCGGGGTGGGCGTCCTCGGGCGGGCCGGCGGGCGCCGGGCAGTCCTCGATGGTGGGCTCGTCGCCCTGGCCACCGCCCCGCACCGGCGAGACGGCGATGACGATGGAGCGGCCCTGCGCGTCGGCGAACTCCTGGCCGATCAGGTCGCTGGCGGGCTGACCGCTGTAGATCGGGATCGCGTTGACGCTGACCTCGATCGGGTTGTTGCCGGTCTGGAGGCGCTCGTCGACGTTCGGGGTGCCGACGTACTTGCAGACGAAGACCTTCTCGGACTGGCCGTCCGGGTCGGCGCTGGCGGGAGCGGCGAACGCGCTCATGGTGGCGCCGGCGAGCAGGACTGCGGCGCCGATGGTCCGGGTCGTGGTGGTGATGCTGGTGGCTGACATGTGACTTCTCTCCTGGTGACCCTCGCGCGGTGGCGCTCGGGTCGGGTGTGACGCGGCACGGTGGTGCCGGTCGTCCGCGGGGCCCGGACCCCCACGGACCGGTGCCCCCACGCACAAGGACCAACGGGCATGGCCCGGATGGGCTATGCCGAACCACCCCTTGGAATGATCTCTTGACTACTTCTTGAGGCCGGGCGGAGGTCGCCGTACGAAAAAATGTGCCGACACGACGCAACCGTTCCCTGACAACGTGCGTCTCTAGTCACAAGGGACCAGACACGCACGGGGGTCGTGTCTGGTCCCTTGTAACGTCTCTCCAGTGACGACCCTTCTTTCGCTGCGCCCGATCACCGCGCCGCAGCACCGCGACTTCATCGCCGGTCGGTCGTCCGCCAGCTTCCTCCAGACGCCCGCCTGGGCGAGCGTGAAGTCGGAGTGGAAGGCCGAGTCGATCGGCTGGTTCCGTGGGGCCGAGCTGGTCGGCGCCGGACTCGTCCTCTACCGCCAGCTGCCCAGGGTCAAGCGCTACCTCGCCTACCTGCCCGAGGGCCCGGTCATCGACTGGTCCGGCGACGACCTCGAGGCGTGGCTCGCCCCGATGGTCGCCCACCTCAAGGGCCAGGGCGCCTTCGCGGTCCGGATGGGACCCCCCGTCGTCACCCGTCGCTGGTCGGCCGACCAGGTCAAGGCGGGCGTCGCCGACGAGTCCGTACGCCGGCTCGGCGACGTACCTCCCCTCGAGCGATCGCAGGAGGGGGCGTGCGTCATCGCCCAGCTGCACGAGCTCGGCTGGCAGCAGCAGTCGGCCGAGGGCGGCTTCTCCGCCGGGCAGCCGCAGTTCAACTTCCAGATCCCGCTGGTCGACGCGAGCGGTGCCCCGCGCAGCGAGGACGACGTCCTCAAGGGGATGAACCAGCTCTGGCGCCGCAACATCAAGAAGGCCGACAAGTCCGGCGTCGAGGTCAGCCTCGGCGAGCGGGCGGACCTCAAGGCCTTCCACGACCTCTACGTCCACACCGCCGAGCGCGACCACTTCGCCCCGCGCCCGCTGGCGTACTTCCAGACGATGTGGGACGCCCTCGTCGCCGAGGACCCCGACCGGATGCAGGTCTGGCTGGCCCGGCACGAGGGGGACCTCGTGGCGGCGACGATCGCGATCCGCGTCGGCACCCACGCGTGGTACTCCTACGGCGCCTCCTCGACCGAGAAGCGCGACGTGCGCGGGTCCAACGCCGTGCAGTGGGCGATGATCCGCCACGCCCTCGACGCGGGCGCCCACGTCTACGACCTCCGCGGCATCACCGAGACCCTCGACGCCGACGACCCGCACGTCGGGCTGATCCAGTTCAAGGTCGGCACCGGCGGCCAGGCGGTGGAGTACGCCGGCGAGTGGGACCTGCCGGTGAATCGCGCCATCTACAAGGCGTTCCAGCTCTACCTGGCCCGGCGAGGCTGACATGAGCCTGACCCTCACGGTCGACGGCGACCGCTGGCGCGCGCACCTGCTCAGCGTCGTCGCCCAGAACCCCGGCATCGTGCCGGTGACCAAGGGCAACGGCTACGGCTTCGGCCTCCCGCGGCTCGCCCGGCGCGCGCAGTGGCTGGCGGACCACGCCGACGAGACCGGCGCACCGCTCGACATGATCGCCGTCGGCACCTACGACGAGATCGAGCAGATGGCGTCGCGCTACAGCGGCGACCTGCTCGTGCTCACCCCGTGGCGTCCCTTCCGCGCGGCGCTCCACCTCGACGCCCGTACGGCCTCGCGCGTGGTGCACACCGTCAGTCGGCCCGACGACCTGGCCGGGCTCCGTGCGCACGACCCGGACGCCCGCTTCGTGCTCGAGCAGCTCACCTCGATGCGCCGCCACGGCATGACCCGGCGCGAGCTGGCCGCCGCTGCCGACTCCCTCCGTCAGCACGGTGGCGGCGAGCGCAGCGGACTGCGCGGCGTCGCGATGCACCTGCCGCTCAACACCACCTCCCACCTCGGCGAGGTCACCCGGCTGATCAACGACGTCGTCGCCTCCGGCCTGCCGACCCGCACGGTCTTCGTCTCCCACCTGACCCATGCCGAGATGGGCACGCTGGCGAGCAGCTATCCCGACTTCACCGTGCGCCCGCGCATCGGCACCGACCTCTGGCTCGGCGACCGCGGCGCGCTCCGGGTCGGGGCCACCGTCCTCGACGTGCACGAGGTCGATCGCGGTGACACCTTCGGCTACCGCGGGCGCGGCGTGCCCAAGCACGGCCACATCGTCATCGTCAGCGGCGGCACCGCGCACGGCATCGGCCTCGAGGCGCCGACCGGCGACCAGTCGCTCAAGGCGCGTGCCGCGACCCTGGCCCGCGGCGGCATGGACGCCGTCGGCTTCGTCCGCTCGCCGTTCTCCATCGACGGCAAGCAGCGGCTCTTCGCCGAGCCGCCGCACATGCAGGCGTCGATGCTGTTCGTGCCGTCAGGCGCGCGGGTGCCTCGCGTCGGCGAGGAGATCGAGGTCCGGGTCCGCTTCACCGCGACCGACTTCGACCGCGTCGTCGTCAGCTGAGTCCGTCCGGCCAGTCCTCCGGCCGGTCGTCCTGCACGTCGCGCAGCACCGCGACCGCGATCCACACCAGCCCGGTGACCCGCAGCACGATCGCCAGCCAGTAGGCCCGCACGTCGTCGGCGATGGTCGGCACGAGCCCGCCCCCGAGGTACCACCCGGTGATCACCCAGCTCACCAGGTGCAGGCCCTGCCACACGAGCAGGTCGCGCCAGCGGCGTACGGCGATCGCGGCCAGCGGCAGCGCGACGAGGGCCAGCTCCGGAGGGGCCGACGGCGCCACGACCAGTGCGGCGCACACCATCACGAGGCCCGACCGGACGCTGGTCAGCGGCGTGGGCCGCCCGCACCGACGCACCATCCACGCGACGGCGGCAGCCGCCGCGGCCAGCACCACGAGCTGCACGACCGCGCGGGTCGTGGTCGACGCGTCGATCCCGCCCTGGTCGAGCAGCTGCCAGACCGAGCCGGTGTCCACGCCCTCGGACCGTGCTCGGCCGGGCAGCGTGATGACGACGTACGCCGCCGCTGCCGCCAGGAGGGCGTCGATCCGGTCGCGCGTGCGGCCGCCGATCGCGATGACTCCGACGAACGCGACCGCGACCGGCAGTGCGAAGGCCGCGCCGATGCCGGCGCCGACGCCGGCCAGCCAGGGCCGTCCGCTCGTCCAGCCCCGGACGAGGACCGCGACTCCCACCGCGGCGACGAGCTCCCAGGACAACCAGTGGGCGACGAGCACCGGGGCGACGGCCCAGCCGGCGGCGGCCCACGGTCGGCGGACGTCCACCCGCACGAGCAGTGCGGTGGCCAGCAGGGCGAGCGCGGCCAGCACCACCGCCAGCGCAGCGGTGGTCGCCACGGTGCCCGTGCCGGGGAGCAGGCCGACGAGGCGCTCGAGCCAGGTGGTGACGTGCGGTGGCGTGGCGGAGGTCGCCGAGGTGCCGGCGAGCTCGGTCCAGCAGAGCTGGCGGAACGGCTGCTCGTCCTTGCTCCACCCCGAGGGGACGCAGGCGCTCTTGCCGACCATGCCCGCGGCCAGCGCGACGGCGGTCGCGCCGAGGAGGACCCGCGCAGGGGTCCACCAGCGATGACCTGCTGCGTGGTCACCCAGCGGTCCGCCGACCACCTCGGACAGCGCCGCGACGACCGGGTCCGTCCGGCTGGGTGCCTCCCCCGAGTGCGCCCGCACGGTCAGGGCCGGGAGTCCGGAGGAAGCACCGCCCGTGGCTGGGTCCTGGGTGCCGGGGTCGTCGGTGTCTGCGACGGCGACGGCGGCGGCGTGGTCGGCGCCGGGGTCGTCGGGGCCGGCGTGGTCGGCACCGGGGTGGTCGGGACCGGCGTGGTCGGCACCGGGGTGGTCGGCACCGGCGTGGTCGGGGTCTCCGTCGGGAGCGGCGTCTCGGTCGGGGTCTCCGTGGGCGTCTCGGTCGGGGTCTCCGTCGGCACGCCACCGGTCTCGGTCGGCGACCTCGTGGGCTGCGGCGTCGACGTCGGGGACGGCGGCGGGGTGTACTCGTGGCCGTCCTCGGGCGCGTCGCCGTCGACGTAGACCGGCTCCGGGAACTCCTCGACGTCCATGCCGTCCATCACGCGCTGCATGATCCCGGTCCAGGTCTGCGCGGGATAGACCGCGCCGAAGTAGGACGGCAGCCAGCCGTCGATCTGGTCGTCGCCGTCACCGCGGACGTACATCACGGCCGTCGCCATCTGGGGGGTGTAGCCGGCGAACCACGACGAGGAGACGTGCTCGTCCTCGCCACCGGTCGCGGTGCCGGTCTTGCCGGCGGCCGGGCGACCGAGCTGGAGGGCGGCCTGCCCCGTGCCGTTCTGCACGATCTGCTGCATGACGTAGGACGTGTCGGCGGCGATGTCCTCGTCGACGGCCTCGCGCGTCTTGCCCTTCCACTCGTAGAGGGTCTCGCCGTTCTTGTCGACGACCTTCTGCACGACGTGGACGTCCGAGCGCTGGCCACCGTTGGCGATCGTCGCGTAGGCGTTGGCCATGTTGATGGGGCTGACGCGTCCCTTGCCGAGGGTGATCAGGGTGTCCTCCGGGCCGAAGTCGGTCGACGTCATCGGGATGCCGGGGTACTTGCTCGACGAGTCCTCGCCGGGGATGCCCAGGGCGCGGGACATGTCGTAGATCGCCTGCGGTCCGTCCTCCATCGAGTCGGACATGTCGACGAAGGCGGTGTTGATCGACTCCTCGCCCGCCTCCACCAGGCTGACGGACTCGCCGTAGTCGTTGCCGAGACCGTCGCTGCCGGTGCCCTCGTTGCGCACCTCGGTGCCGTCGGGGAACTCGTAGGGAGAGTTGCCCTGGAAGCTGTCCTCGATCGAGAAGCCCTGCTTGATCGCCGCGGCGATCGTCAGCGGCTTGATCGTCGAGCCGGCCATGCCACCGGTGGCGGCCCAGTTGATCTGGGACTGGAGGTAGTCCTGGCCGCCGTAGAACCCGCGCACCGCACCGGTGCCGACCTCGACGGTCGCGGCGCCGATGTGGAGCTGCTTGTCACCGAAGCCGTCGGGCTTCTCCTCGAGCACGCCCTCCTGGACGTCGGCCATCACCTGCGGGTCGAAGGTGGTGGTGATCCGGAGGCCACCACCGTCGATGTCCTCCTCCGCGATCCCCTTGGCGAGGAGCTCGGCCTTCACCAGGGCGAGCATGTGGCCCTTCTGGCCACCGAACTGGCTCTGCGCCGCGACCTTGGGGAACTTGGGCAGCCTCTTGAGGGCCTTGTCGCGCTCCTCGGTGGTGATGCTGCCCATCTCGGCCATGCTGTCGAGGACGTACTCGTAGCGGACCTTGAGGTCCGCCCTCGCCTCCTTGCCGTTGGCAGGATCGAACTGCGCCGGGTTGTTGAGCACCGTCGCCAGCACCGCGGCCTCGCGGAGGCTGAGGTCCTTGGCGTCGTGGTCGAAGAAGGCCTTGGACGCGGCCTGGATGCCGTAGGCGCCGCGGCCGAAGTAGATGGTGTTGAGGTAGCCCTCGAGGACCTGCTTCTTGTCGAGCTGCTGCTGGATCTTGAGCGAGACGACCGCTTCCTTGATCTTGCGCTTGTAGCTCTGCTCGCTCGTCAGGTAGAGGATCTTCACGTACTGCTGGGTGATCGTCGACGCGCCCTGGCGCGACTTGCCGCTGGCGTTGGAGAAGAGCGCGCGCAGGATGCCCTTGGGGTCGATGCCCTTGTCGGTCCAGAAGGTGCGGTTCTCCGCGGCGACCACGGCGTCCTTCATCGTGTCCGGCATCTCGTCGTAGGGGATCGACTCGCGGTTCTGGTCCTCGTAGTAGGTGCCGAGCTGCTGCTTGCCGTCCTCGTAGTAGACGAAGGTCGTCTGTGCCTGGAAGGCGGAGTTGGGCGTCGGGATGCTGATCGCCTGGTAGAGCACGACGGCGACACCGGCCACGACGAGCGCGCCGACGACCGCGAGGACTCCGAGGACCTTGGCGACCTTGGCCGCGCGCTGCCCCTTCGTACGCCGCTGCTGGGGCCGTCGGGTGCGGGCCTTGCCGTCGGCCCTGCGCTTCTTAGCGGTCACCGGACAAGGGTACGGGGAGGCGCTCGGCATCCCGATTCGTCACTCGCGGATATATCGGTACGATAGGTCCCATGGCACGCCGTGCAGACACCATCGAGCTCGCAGTCCTCGGACTGCTGCACGAGGGACCCATGCACGGCTACGAGCTGCGCAAGCGCCTGAACCTGATGCTCGGCTGGGGCCGCGTGCTGTCCTACGGCTCGCTCTACCCGGCGCTGAAGAAGATGCTGCGCGCCACCCTGATCACCGAGGTCGCCGGTCCCGCCACCACCGCGACCCGTCGGCCGCGCATCACCTACGAGGTGACGCCGGCCGGCACCGAGCACTTCCAGCGACTCATGTCGGAGGTCGGCCCCACGGCGTGGGAGGACGACAACTTCGACATCCGGTTCGCGTTCTTCTCCTCCACCGACATGGAGATCCGGCTCCGCGTCCTCGAAGGACGCCGCTCGCGGCTGCAGGAGCGGCTCGCCCGCGTGCAGGGCGAGCTCGAGCGGACCCAGGCCGAGGTCAACCGCTACGCCGCCGAGCTCCAGCGCCACGGCGTGGAGTCCGTCGAGCGCGAGGTGCGGTGGCTCTCCGACCTGATCCAGGCCGAGCGCGGCAGCACCCCGGCACCGGCTCCGACGCCGGCTCCGCACCGCTGACCGCACGACTGACCAGCACGACTTCTTCACCACCTTCCAGCACGACCAGCAGAGAAAAGGAGAGCCCCATGGGTTCGGTACGAGTAGGGATCGTGGGCGTCGGCAACTGCGCCACCTCCTTGATCCAGGGCGTTGAGTACTACAAGGACGCGGACCCCTCAGGGACCGTCCCCGGACTCATGCACGTGAAGTTCGGCGACTACCACGTCAAGGACGTCGAGTTCGTCGTCGCCTTCGACGTCGACGACAAGAAGGTCGGCAAGGACCTCTCCGAGGCCATCAACGCCTCCGAGAACAACACCATCAAGATCGCCGACGTGCCGACCCTCGGGGTCGAGGTCAAGCGCGGCCCGACGATGGACGGCCTCGGCAAGTACTACCGCCAGACCATCGAGGAGTCCGCCGCGGAGCCGGTCGACGTCACGCAGGCGCTCAAGGACGCCGAGGTCGACGTCCTCGTGTGCTACCTCCCCGTCGGCTCGGAGCAGGCCGCCAAGTTCTACGCGCAGTGCGCGATCGACGCCGGTGTCGGCTTCGTCAACGCCCTCCCCGTCTTCATCGCCTCCGACCCCGAGTGGGCCAAGAAGTTCGAGGACGCCGGCGTCCCGATCGTCGGCGACGACATCAAGAGCCAGGTCGGCGCCACCATCACCCACCGCGTGATGGCGAAGCTGTTCGAGGACCGCGGCGTCGCGCTGGACCGCACCTACCAGCTCAACGTCGGCGGCAACATGGACTTCAAGAACATGCTCGAGCGTGAGCGCCTGGAGTCCAAGAAGGTCTCGAAGACCCAGGCCGTGACGTCCAACCTCACCGGCGAGCTGGCCGACAAGATCGACAGCCGCAACGTCCACATCGGCCCGTCGGACTACGTCGCGTGGCTCGACGACCGCAAGTGGGCCTACGTCCGCCTCGAGGGCCGCGCCTTCGGTGACGTCCCGCTCAACCTGGAGTACAAGCTCGAGGTCTGGGACTCCCCCAACTCGGCCGGCATCATCATCGACGCCGTCCGTGCCGCGAAGATCGCCAAGGACCGCGGCATCGGTGGCCCGATCATCTCCGCCTCGACCTACCTGATGAAGTCCCCGCCGGTGCAGATGCCCGACGACCTCGGCCGCGCCGAGCTCGAGAAGTTCATCGCCGGCGAGTGATCGCCGGGCGTCCCGGGACGCCCCTGTAACGCCGGGTTAGTGCCTGTACCCACCCCCATGCCCGGGGGTGGGTACAGCGCGTAACAGGGCGTTACAGTCCGAGGGCTGGCCGTCCATCTCCCTCGGAAGGACTCCCATGAACATCGCAGTACTCGGCACCGGCATGGTCGGCCAGGCACTCGCCGGCCGGCTCAGCGGACTCGGCCACACCGTGGCCGTCGGCACCCGCGACCCCGAGGCCACCCTGGCGCGGACCGAGCCCGACGGCATGGGCAACCCGGCGTTCGCGACGTGGCACGCCGACCACGCCGACGTCGGGCTCACCACCTTCGCGGATGCCGCCGCCGGCGCCGACCTGGTGGTGCTGGCGGGCAGTGGCTCCGCGGCCCTGGACATGCTGACGGCCGCCGGGGCCGAGCACCTCGCCGGCAAGCCCGTCCTGGACATCTCCAACCCGCTGGACTTCTCGGCCGGCTTCCCGCCGAGCCTGTTCGTCAAGGACACCGACTCGCTGGCGGAGCAGATCCAGGCGGCGTTCCCCGAGGCCCGGATCGTGAAGTCGCTCAACACCCTGACCGCGCCGCTCATGGTGGACCCCGGCCTGCTCGCCGAGGCGACCACCGTCTTCGTGTCGGGCGACGACGCGGACGCCAAGGCCGCCGTGACCGAGCTCCTCACGGCGTTCGGTCACCAGGACGTGATCGACCTCGGCGGGATCGAGACCGCCCGCGGCACCGAGATGCTGCTGCCGCTGTGGCTGCGGACGATGGGCGCGCTCGGGACCGGCATGTTCAACATCAAGGTCGTGCGCTGACCCCGGCGTGAGGTCAGGACGGGCGCGCTGCCCACCACGAGCGCAGCGCGGCCTCCGCGGCCTCCGGGGTCTGCGGGCCCTCGTCCATCCGCAGCTCGAGGAGGAACTTGTAGGCGTCGCCGATCTCGCGACCGGGACCGACGCCGAGGATCGCCATGATCTGGTTGCCGTCGAGGTCGGGCCGGATCGACGCGAGCTCCTCCTCCTCGGACAGCCGGGCGATGCGCTCCTCGAGCGAGTCGTAGGTCCGCCGCAGCCGGTCGGCCTTGCGCTGGTTGCGGGTCGTGCAGTCGGCGCGGGTGAGGATGTGCAGCCGCTCGAGCTGGTCGCCGGCGTCGCGGACGTAACGGCGTACGGCACTGTCGGTCCACTCCCCCGAGCCGTAGCCGTGGAAGCGCAGGTGCAGCTCGACCAGCGTGGCGACGGCGTCGATCTCGTGGTTGGAGAACCGCAGCGCCTGCATCCGCTTGCGGGTGAGCTTCGCGCCGACCACGTCGTGGTGGTGGAAGGTCACCGTGCCGCCGGACTCGAAGCGGCGGGTCTTCGGCTTGCCGATGTCGTGCATGAGGGCGGCGAAGCGGCTGACGAAGTCGGGAGCACCGCCGAGGCGGTGCTCGAGGTCGATCGACTGCTCGAGCACGGTGAGGGTGTGCTCGTAGACGTCCTTGTGGCGGTGGTGCTCGTCGCGCTCGAGGGCGAGGGCCGGCAGCTCCGGCAGGACGTACGCCGCCAGGCCGGTGTCGACGAGCAGGGTGAGGCCGAGCCGCGGGTGGGGCGCGCACACGAGCTTGACCAGCTCGTCGCGCACCCGCTCGGCCGAGATGATCTCGATCCGCCCGGCCATCTCGGTCATCGCCGCGACCACCTCGGGCGCGACCGCGAAGCCGAGCTGGGCCGCGAAGCGCGCGGCGCGCATCATCCGCAGCGGGTCGTCGGAGAACGAGTCCTCGGGTGCTCCCGGGGTCCGCAGGACGCGCTCGGCCAGGTCGACGATGCCGCCGAACGGGTCGACGAAGTCGCGGCTCGGCACGCCCACCGCCATCGAGTTCACGCTGAAGTCCCGGCGACCGAGGTCGCCCTCGAGGTTGTCGCCGAAGTCGACCGCGGGCTTGCGCGAGTCGGGGTCGTAGGACTCCGAGCGGTAGGTGGTGATCTCCACCTGCCACGGGCCCTTGCGGCACCCGATGGTGCCGAAGGAGCGCCCCATGTCCCAGACCGCGTCGGCCCAGCCGGAGACCAGGCGCTCGGTCACGTCGGGCAGCGCGGAGGTGGTGAAGTCGAGGTCGCTCTGGAGCCGCCCGAGCATCGCGTCGCGGACCGGGCCGCCGACCAGCGACAGCTCCTCGCCGGCCTCGGCGAAGAGGGCTCCGAGCTCGTCGATGACCGACCCGATGCGGTCGAGCTCGGCGCCGACGCGGCGCTGGATCTCGACGATCGTGAGCGGGGGCATGGCGGCGTCGGACACGACGGGCCAGTCTACGTGCCAGCCAGTTGCGGCCGAACAACTACAGTCGGTGCGTGCCCCGCTCGTCCTCGTTCCGCGCTGTCCTGGCGGGGTTCCTGACGGCCGGACTGGCCTGCCTGGGCGCCCAGGCGCCCGCCACGGCGGCGCCTGCGGACGAGGAAGACCCGCTGGTCGTGCACATCGACACGATCGATCCGGTGCTGCCGCGCAGCGGCGACGTCGTGATCACCGGCACCGTGACCAACGTCAGCGCGGACACCTACACCCGGATCAACCTGCACGCGTTCTCGTCGGAGCAGCCGATCCTCGACTCGCTCAGCCTCATCAACTCCGCCGCCAGCGACCCGACGCAGGCCGTCGGCGACCGGGTGACGGTGCCGGGCACCTTCTACACGGTGGCCGAGCTCGCTCCCGGGCAGACGGCGTACTTCTCCGACACGGTGCCGGTCGACCTGCTCGAGATGGACCCCAGCGTCGAGGGCGTCTACTGGATCGGCATCCACGCCTTCGGCGACGGCGCCGTCCCGCGCGACGGGTTCGCCGACGGGAGGGCCCGCACGTTCATCCCGGCACGGCCGAGCTCGGACGGCTCGGCCGAGACGTCGGTCATCCTCTCGCTCCGGAGCCCGGTCTGGTTCACCGACGACGGCAAGGTCGCCGGGCTCGACCGGTGGGAGAAGCGGCTCGGGGAGGGCGGCAGCCTCGACGGCGTGCTCGACATGGCGGACTCCGCCGACGGGACGCCGTACAGCTGGCTCGTCGACCCGGCCGTGCTCGTCGCACTGACCCGGCTGGAGCGGGGCAACCCGGCACGCAGCATCGTGCCGGACCCCAACATCCCCATCGAGGAGCCCGCGTCCGAGACGCCCGCGCCCGAGGAGAGCACGGAGCCGACCGAGGCTCCGGGCGGCTGGGACACCCTCGCCCCGCCCACCTCGCCGGACGCCGAACCCACCGCCCAGGAGCAGGCTCTCGCCACCGCAGCGGCCGGGTGGCTCAACCGCTTCCGGGACCTCGTCGGTACGCAGCCGGTGCTGACGCTCCCCTTCGGCGACCTGGACGTCTCCGCCGCGGTCCGCAGCGACCGCACGCGCCTCGACCAGGCCGTCGCCCGCAGCGCCGAGGTGATGCGGGTGCTGCGGCTCCCGTCGCGACCGGCGGTGTCGCCGACCAGCGACCGGTTGAGCCCCGAGGCCCTGCAGACCGTCGCCCCCGACACCGTCATCCTGATGGGCGACAGCGCCTTCGACTTCCCGCCGACGACGCCGAACTCGGTGGTGAAGATGCTCGGGCACAAGGTGCTCGTCACCAGCACCGCGGCCGAGTCCGGCGGTCCCGGTCCGACAGCGGCGACCGACCCGCTGGCCCTGCGCCAGCGGCTGCTCAGCGAGGCGGCCCTCAGGGCGCTCGACGACAACTCGGCGCCGCTCATCCTGACCCTGCCGACCGTGTGGCGCGGCGAGGACGCCGCGGCGTTCTTCGACGAGCTCGAGCAGCCCTGGCTCGACATCGTGCCGGTCGAGGAGATCGCCGACGACCGCAGTGCCGTCGGCCAGCCCGCTTCGACCCTGAACTACACGACCGACGACCAGGGGGCGGAGCTCGGCTCCGGCAACTTCACCGCCGCCACCCGGGCCACCAACGCCGCCAACCTGCTCGAGCAGGTCCTCCTCCGCCAGACGACGATCGAGGGCCAGGTGCGTGACGAGGCGCTCGTGACGCTCTCCGAGCAGCACCGCTCGCGACCGGGCGTGGCGCTGAAGTCCGCCGGGCGCCTGGAGACGGGGATGTCGGACTACCTCGGCAAGATCCAGATCGAGGCGCCTCCGGCGGTGACGCTCTTCAGCGCGTCCGGCAAGCTCGGGGCGACGCTCGTCAACGGCCTCGACCAGCCGGTCACCGTCGAGGTGCGCCCGACGACGGACGGGCAGCTGACGATCACCGGCCTCGGCGGCGCGCGGACGCTCGGACCGGCCGCGCGCAGCGTGCTGCGCTACGAGGCGACCACCGACCAGCTCGGCACGCACAACGTCCGCTTCATCGTCACCTCGGTCGAGGGCGCCCCGCTGGGCTCCTCCGACGCCCTGCCGATCCGTGCGGCGCGGGTGAGCGCCCTGGTGTGGGTGGCGATGGCCGGCGGCGCCCTCGTGCTCTTCGGGATGATCGGCTACCGCCTGCCCGGACAGATCCGCGCCCGTCGCGCGGAGCTCGCGGCCGCGTCGCGCGGCGAGGACCTCGACGAGGCGTCGGAGGACGACGTCACGGAGGCCGGCGACGCGCGTGACGAGAGCGCGTCCGACGTACGACCCGCCGGGGGGCGCGCCGCTGCCCCCGGGCCGCCCGTGAGCACCGCATGACGACCCCACGGGCGAGCGACCAGCGCATCCTGGCCTCCTCGGCCGTGATGGCCGCGGGCACCGTGGTGTCCCGCGCGTCGGGCTTCGTCCGCAGCGCGCTCCTCGTGCTGGCGCTGGGGGCGGTGCTGCGCGCCGACCTCTTCTCGATCGCCAACACGATCCCCAACATGGTCTACATCCTCGTGGCGGGAGGCGTCTTCAACGCCGTCCTCGTGCCGCAGCTGGTGCGCCGGATCAAGGACGACCCCGACGGCGGCGACGCCTACGCCAGCCGGATCATCACCCTGTCCGCGCTGTTCCTGGCCGCGGTCACCGTCGTGCTGATGGTGCTCGCGCCGGTGCTGCTGAGGCTCTACCTCGACGACGACTTCCTCGAGCCGGCACTCGCGCCGCACCTCGAGTCCATCGTCGACCTCACCCGGTGGTGCCTGCCGCAGGTGTTCTTCTACGGGATGTACGTCCTGGTCGGGCAGGTGCTCAACGCCCGCGGCCGCTTCGGGCCGATGATGTGGGCGCCCATCGCCAACAACGTCATCTCGGTGGTGATGCTGGTGGCCTACCTGGTCGCGTTCGGCGCGGCCACCGTCGCCCAGACCGATCAGGCGCTGTCGTCGTCGCAGGAGGCACTCCTCGGCCTCGGCTCCACGCTCGGGATCGCCGCGCAGCTCGTCGTGCTCGTGCCCTACCTGCGGGCCTCGGGCTTCACCTACCGACCCCGCTTCGACTTCCGCGACCCCGAGCTGAAGAAGACCCTGTCCCTGGGCGTCTGGACCGTGCTGTTCGTGGTCGCCACCCAGCTCGCCTACATGTACGTCGTCAAGCTCGCGTCGGGCGGCAGTGCTGCCGGCGGCACCGGCTACACGGTCTACTCCACCGGCCTGCTGCTGATGATGGTGCCGCACTCCGTCGTGACGGTCTCGCTCGCGACGGCGATCCTGCCGCGCATCTCCTCGATGGCCCACGACGGCGACCTGCGCGGCGTGGGCCGCACCGTCGGCTCGACCCTCGGCACCGCGCTGGCGCTGGTGCTGCCCTTCGCCGTGCTGCTGCCGGTCGTGGCCGACGACGTCGCCAACGGGCTCTTCGGGTGGGGCGCGACCGACCCGGAGCAGCTCGCGCCGACCATCGCGCTCTTCGGTCCGGCCCTCGTGCCCTTCACCGTCCACTACCTCATGCAGCGCGGCTTCTACTCGCTCGAGGCGACCCGCCGGGTGTTCTACATCCAGTGCGCCGTCGCCCTCACCAACGTCGTCGCGGCCCACCTGCTGGTGGCCGCGCGCCCGCCCGTCGACACCGCGCCGATGCTCGTGGTGGCCAACCTGTTGTCGTACCTGATCGGCTCGATCATCAGCTTCACGGTGCTGCGCCGGACGCTCGGCGAGCTGCAGGGCGCGCAGCTGGTGCGGTTCGCCGTACGCATCTCCCTGGTGCTCGCCGCCGCCGCGGCCGCGGCCTGGGGCGTGGAGTGGGCGCTGTCCGGCCTCGGCGAGGAGCCGCACCCGCTGGTCGCGCTCGCTCGCGGTGGCGCGGCAGGGGCGCTGGGGCTCCTCGTGGTGCTCGGCGGGGCGAAGGTGTTGCGGATCCGCGAGGTCACCAGCCTGGTCGACACCGTCGCGGCGCGGCTGCACCGGGGCTGAAAGTCCCTAGAGTGGCCATCGGGACCGCACAGGGACAGCAAGGACGGGGTCGAGGACGCGCCGTGGGAAGGCAGGTGAGCGATGCCGACGTCGATGCAGGCCGGTGACGTGCTCGCCGAGCGCTACCGCCTCGACGACCTCCTGGCGGAGAACGGGACCGGCCGGTTCTGGCGCGCGCACGACCTGGTCCTCCACCGGGCCGTGTCGGTGCACCTGCTCCCCTCCGACGACGAGCGCGCAGGCGCCGTCCTCGAGGCCGCGCGCGGCGCCGGCCCCGTCATGGACCGACGGCTGCTCCGGGTGCTCGACGCCGAGTCGGCCGGCGGGCGCTGCTACGTCGTGAACGAGTGGGGACAGGGCGACTCCCTCGACATCCTCGTCGCCCGCGAGGGTCCGCTGGCGCCGCGCCGGGCGGCCTGGCTGGTCGCCGAGGTCGCGGACACGATGGCCGAGGCGCACTCCGCCGGGCTGGCCCACGGCCGCCTCGTGCCGGAGAACGTGCTGGTCGACCAGCACGGCCAGATCCGCATCATCGGCTTCGGGGTGGACGCCGCGCTGCGCGGCCTGCCTGCCGGGCGGACCGGCGTCGACGAGATCGACCTCGCCGGCCTGCTCTACTGCGCGCTGACCGGCAAGTGGGCCGGCGCCTCCGAGTCCGCCGTCCCGCAGGCTCCCGAGGTGCACGGCGAGGTGCTGCGCCCGCGGCGCGTGCGTGCCGGGATCCCGCGGATGCTCGACGCCCTCTGCGACCAGGTGCTCAACCCCCAGCACGCCCCCGGCGGCGCCGGGTCGGACTTCAGCGCCCGCGCGATCCGCGACCTGCTCCACGACTACGTCGGCGACCTCACCGGGACGCACGCCCCCGTCCCCGCCTCCGTTCATGGCCCCCGGTCGTCGACGGAGACGGCGACCGTGCCCGTCGTCCCGGTCGTGCCGGTCACCCCCGACCTGCCGGAGCCCGACCTGGAGCCTGAGCTGGAGCCCAGGCTCGAGCCCGAGATCGAGCCGCAGCCTGACCCCGAGCCCGAGTCCGGCGCCACCGAGGTGCAGCCCGTCGTCCCGGACCCCGCACCTCCTGCTCCCGAGCCGACCGCCCCGGTCGACCTGCCCACGCAGGCGGGGATGCCGGTGTTCCACGACGACGACGAGGTCGACTGGCTGCGGGCCCGTGCCGAGAAGCCGGAGCCCCCGCCGCCGCTCGAGGACCTGCCGCCCAAGCCGCTCTTCGCTCCCGACCCGCCCGACGGTGAGCCCGTACGACGTCCGCGTCCCGGCAGCCGCGCCGCGTCCGGCAACCCCGACTACTGGCCGTGGGACTCCTCCAGCGACTCGAGCCGCGACTCCTCGGTCGGGGCGAGCCGTGACTCCGCCGTGCCCCCGGTGGGCCGCGACACCGGTTCGTGGAGCTCGGGCGCGTGGTCGGAGGACCGCTGGAGCACCGGCGAGGGGCTCGACGACACCGGCGACCAGGTCCCCGGGCGGAGCTGGTTCCGCCTGGCCATGATCGTCGGCATCTGCGTCGTCGTGATGGTGGCGGCGGTCGCGGCCTACCAGCTCGGCCTCCCCACGGTGACCGACTCGGGCGACGACGACCCGACGACCTCGGCCTCGCCGAGCCCCACCGCGGCCGAGCCCACCCCCTTCACCGGCCTGGCCGCCGCGGCGTTCGACCCGCAGGGCACCGACGACGGCGTGGAGAACTCCGACACGGTGCCCAACGTCGTCGACGGTGACGCCACCACGTCGTGGAGCACCTCGACCTACGTCCAGAACTTCGGTCCCGCCGGCCTCAAGACCGGCGTCGGCCTGGTCGTCGACCTCGGCGCCACCAAGGGCGTGCGCCGGGTCACGGTGAGCGTCGAGGGCGAGACGTCGCTGGCGGCGTACGTCACCTCCACCGCACCGACGGGCGTCGCAGGACTGACCCCGATCGGCACCGCGTCCGGCTCCGGCGACCTCGAGATCTCGGTCGACGAGGCGGTGTCCGGACGCTTCGTCACGGTCTGGCTCACGATCCTGCCCCAGGTCTCCGACGGCTTCCGGGGCACGATCTCCGAGGTGCAGGTGCTGGGATGACGACCGCGTCGACCGACGAGCGGTCGGACCGGGAGCTCCTCCAGGCGCACGTCGACGGGGACGCCGACGCGTTCGGCGTGCTGTTCGCGCGCCACCGCGACCGGCTCTGGGCGGTGGCGCTGCGCACGATGGGCAACCCCGACGACGCCGCCGACGGCCTCCAGGACGGCATGATCGCGGCCTTCCGGCGGGCGGGGTCGTTCCGTGGCGAGGCGGCCGTGACGACCTGGTTGCACCGCGTCGTGGTCAACGCGTGCCTCGACCGGTTCCGTGCGGCGAAGATCCGCCGCTTCGACTCGCTCCCCGACGACGTCGAGGACCGCGGCACCCTCGTCGCGACGGCCCAGCACGACGACCTGCCGGACGCGGCCGCCGAGGACGCCGAGCGTCGCCGGCAGGTCCTCGCTGCCCTCGCGACGCTGCCGGCCGAACAGCGCGCGGCTCTGGTCCTCGTCGACATGGAGGGCTACCCCGTGGCGGAGGTGGCCGAGATGCTCGGCTGCGCCGAGGGCACGGTGAAGTCGCGCTGCTCGCGCGGTCGCACCAAGCTCGCCGGTCTCCTCGCCGACCTGCACCACGCGGTGGGTGACGCCCCTCACGGGAACCTGCCCCCGGACGGTCCCGTCCAACCCACCGTGCGGCCTCGCGGCCCGCCCGCGCCCTGAGCCGCCCGTCCGTGCCCATGCCCGACCTGTTCCCCCACGCGTGAGGAGGTGACCCGATGACCCAGCCCCCCGACCAGCAGCCCACCGGCCTGCCCCCCGAGCAGGAGGCCGTACGCCGCCTGCTCGCCGACGCGCGCCACGACGGGCCCACCCCGCCCGAGGTCGTCGCCCGCCTCGACGCGACCCTCGCCTCGCTCGCCGCTGAGCGCTCAGCCAGCCCCCACCACGTCGCCCACCACCGCTCCCGTCATCGACCTCGGCGCCCGGCGCCGCCGGACGGCGGGCATCGGCCTCCTGGCCGCGGCCGCGGTGGTCGTCGCCGGTGTCGCCCTCGGCCCGGGCCTTCCCTCGATGCAGGGCGGCTCCGATGCGGGCTCGTCCGCCGCCGGTGACACCGCCACCTCGCAGCGCGAGCTCAGCGACGACTCCGCCGGCGGTGCGGACTCGGGCTCGGGCGGTGCGGAGAGCCAGGAGATCGCAGCCGAAGTCCCAGCTCAGTCCCGGACTCCTGGGATACCCCGAGCTGTTCACCTTCGACGCTGACCTCGACAACGAGCTGGTCCGGCTCAGGGACGCGCCGCCGACCGCGCCCGAGTCGAGCGAGTCCACGCGTGCGGGTGCCTGCGACGTGCCCAGCGTCGGCCGTGGACGGCAGGTCGTGGCCGAGGTCGACGGCACTCTCGGCCTGGTGGTGTTCCGCCGGGCGGACGGCGCGTCGCAGCAGGTGGACCTCTACGTCTGCGGCGACCCGACCGCCGTGCGCACGCTCACGCTGCCCGCGCCCTGACGCACTCCTCGCGCGGGAAGAACGCTGGCCTACGATCGGTTGAGGACGTCGTACGCCAGTTCCGAGACCAGCAGGAGTGAACCGCCCCATGAGCCACACCACCGAACCGCGCAACGTCATCGTGATCGGATCGGGGCCCTCGGGCTACACCGCTGCCGTGTACGCCGCCCGCGCCGCGCTCGAGCCCCTGGTCTTCGAGGGGTCCGTGACCGCCGGCGGTGCGCTGATGAACACCACCGAGGTCGAGAACTTCCCCGGCTTCCGCGACGGCATCATGGGTCCCGCGCTGATGGACGAGATGCGCGCGCAGGCCGAGCGCTTCGGTGCCGAGCTGATCTCCGACGACATCGTCGAGGTCGACCTCACCGGCGACATCAAGGTCGTCAAGACCGCGACCGACACCTACACCGCGCGCTCGGTGATCCTCTCGACCGGTTCGAGCTACCGCAAGCTCGGCCTGCCCCGCGAGGACGAGCTCTCCGGTCGCGGCGTGTCGTGGTGTGCGACCTGCGACGGGTTCTTCTTCCGCGAGCAGGCCATCGCCGTCATCGGTGGCGGCGACTCCGCGATCGAGGAGGCCACCTTCCTGACCCGCTTCGGCTCGAAGGTCTACCTGATCCACCGCCGCGACGAGCTGCGCGCCTCCAAGATCATGCAGGAGCGCGCCTTCGCCGACCCCAAGCTGGAGATGGTCTGGAACTCCGAGGTCGCCGCGATCAACGGTGCCGACAAGCTCGAGTCGATCACGCTGCGCGACACCGTCACCGGTGAGGAGCGCCAGCTCGACGTGACCGGCATGTTCATCGCGATCGGCCACGACCCGCGGTCCGAGCTGCTGACCGGCCAGGTCGACCTCAACGACGACGGCTACGTCCTCGTCGACCACCCGTCCACCGCGACCAACCTGCCGGGCGTCTTCGCCGCCGGCGACCTGGTCGACCACCACTACCGTCAGGCCATCACGGCCGCCGGCACCGGCTGCGCCGCAGCCCTCGACGCCGAGCGCTTCATCGCCGCCCTCGACCACGAGGCGTCGACGGCCGGCGAGGCCGCCGCGACCGTCGAGGCGATCGCCGAGGAAGTGCAGACCGCCGGCGCCTAGGACGACGTACGGCGCCCGCCCCGGCTCGGGGTCGGGCGCCGTGTCCGCCGCAGTGGTGGGTCCGGTCAGCTGCCCATCTGCGCGGCGAGCGAGGCGTCGGTCTCCTGCAGCGTGTTCGCCATCGTGGTGAGCTGCGAGGCGAGCTGGTCGAGCGCGGCGATCGTCTGTGACGCGCCCTGGGTGAACGACTCGTACGAGTTGTTGAAAGCGCCCGAGGCGGAGTCGGTGACGAAGCCGCCGCTGACGAGGTTGTTGATCCGGCCCTTGAGGGTGTTCAGCTGCGCGTCGATCTGCTCGCGGCCGGAGCGCAGCGCCTGCGCCTCGTTGTGCATGTCCTGGTAGCTGACGTTGAGGTTTGCCATGGTCGTGCCTTTCGTTGGTGTGATGAGAGGTGGTGTGGTGCTGCGGGTGGTGCAGATCAGGACGTCGCGGAAGCCGCGACCTCGTCGGGGATGACCTTGCTCGTGAGCAGGATCCGGGTGGCCTCGACGCTCGCGAGGAGCGACTCGAGGTTGGTGGAGCAGCAGTGGGCCAGCAGGTCGGTCATGCCCAGGCTGGGGAGCTCGCGGCGTACCGCGATCCCCACCGTTGCCTGGAGCACCCGGTCGCTGAGCCGGTCACCTGTCGGCAGGCCACCGACAGGATCCAGGTCGTCCAGCGCGATGCGCTGGCACACGCGGTGTCCGTCGACGTCGAACCACTCGATCGTCGATTCGAGGCTCGCCTGCACCCCTGCACCTACCAGGGCGGACAACGCGCGGTCCGCGTCACCTTCGGGCTCGACGATCGCCACGTGCCAGAGGCTCGCTCCCAGGCTGGGATGGGCCAGGAAGAGGAAGCGCAGGTCGAAGCCCGGCAGGCGGTCCAGGCCCATCAGGGACTCAAGCATGAACGCCGTCCGCTCGAGCTGGGCGTCGTCCTCACCCCAGTCCGTCCCGAGGGCGAGGCTGGCTGCTCCAGCGATGGCCCAGTCATGGAGGTCATCCGTCGGGACCGTGTCGGGGAGGAGCGAGAACAGCGTCATCTGCTCCTCGACGTCGTCGCTCATGAGCGCCACCTGAAGGTCTTGACCAAGGCATCGAACGCGTCGACGGCCGCGTCGGCCAGCTCGACGTGGTCGGGCTCGTCGAGATGAGTCACCGAGAACAGGACGTCGACCCAGTTGTCGTCGTCCTCTGCGTCTCCCAGGACGTAGCGGACGCGGCGCGCGAGTGCCCGACTCGTCGATCCCGCGGTGGCGGCGCTCGTCTCGACGGGGCGGTCGGCGACCATGTCCTCGACGACGGCCGACGCCCGGGCCTCCAGCACGTCGGTCACGTCATCGGTGCGACTGGTCCGGAGGGCCACCAGCGGGTCGATGTCGATCACCTCGGCCGTCGGGTCCGAGGCCGCCAGGGCGACGACGGCATCCATCGGATGGCGTTCGGGCGGCAATGACAGAGGAGCGAAGACCACCGTCGGTCGCACCGCGATGGCAGTGGGTCCGGTGACGGGCATCATGATGCTCCAGACGCCACCTTCGGCAAGCGTGGCGAAAGCGGTCTCGAGCTGGTGGGTCACCCGGCCCACGAGTGCCGCGCGGCCCTCGATCGCATCATCGGGGACGGTCACCAGGGCGAGCGATCGTGCGGACCTCGCGACGTCCTGGTCCAGGTCGACATGAGTCCAGCCGGCGGGGCAGTACACCTCGAACCTCCTCATCTTGCACCGGCCGAGGAGGAGCTCACGCGGTGGGTCTGGAGTTCCTTCATCCGCTCGTCGGCCCAGTGCGCTCCCGCGTCGACGAGCTGCTCGCCACGGTCCTTGATCTGCCCCGTGACCTCGTGCTGCGCGTAGCGGCCAGCAGCGTCGCCCGCGCCGTGTGAGATCTCCTTGATGAGCGCGTCGGACATGTCGTGGTGCTCGACCGAGCTTCACGAGGTCCTGGACGGCGTCGCGCATCTCGTGGGTGAGGTCGGTCCCCTTGACGGTGGCAAGGATGGCGTCCGCCTTGGCCGCGATCCCTCGCGTGGCCTCGTTGCCGGCATGACGGAGCTTGTCGATCTGGGGCAGCTGCCTGGTGGTAGTAAGGCGACTTCCGCATCGCAGCAATGGCGTTGTTGGTCGTTGCGCGCTCCATGTGCGACGCATCGACGAGCTGGCGCAGGTGGTGGACCCGGTTCACCGCCAAGGTCTGGTATCGCCGCTTGAGGAGCGTGTTGGCCGCGGTGAGCGTCTTCCGTACACCGGTGGTCACCGCCGTGGTGACCTTGGCCCCGACCTTGGCTCCCACCTTCTTCGCCACGGCACCGACGGCCCTGCCTCCCACGAAGCTGAGGACCAGGCCCGTCGCTCCCATGGCGGCGGCACCCCAATTGCCGGTGCGCACTCCCTCGGCGACCCCCGCCACGAACGCGTAGGCAGCCTTCGCCTTGCTCAACACGTTGGCCCCCGCGGCGAGCGCGGCAAGAACGACATTGAGTCCCGGCACCCACGCAAGCGCGATGGCGGCGATGGTCAGGACCAGCGAGATCTCGTCGATGTGCTCCCAGATCCACTTCCCAACGGCGTCCACCGCATCGACCAGGGGCTCCACGAAGTCCGCGAACTTGTCCCACGCCGAGTCGTTGAGCTTCCCTCCCGAGCTCGCGGCGTCCACGGCGCCGGCCGCCCGGTTCGCCGCCTCGTCACGTTCCTGGATTGCAGTGTGGAGCCGGTTCTTGGCAGCATCCAGCGAGCCCTTCGCGGTGGCTTGTCGACCAGACGCCTGCTTGTAGCGCTGGATGAGGTGCTCGCGCTCCACCGGGTCGATCGTCGCCTTGGCCTGCCAGTAGAGCCCGACGGACTTCTTGTACGCCGCCCGCTCGTCCGCCTGGTGCACGATCGCCTGCTGGAGGGCAGCGAATGACTCGTCCTGGGCGTGGGTGAGGTGCGGTGCGTAGGTCGCCAAGGCTTCGGCCACGGAGTGGTACCTGTCGCCGGCCTCGTCCAACAGCTCGGCCGCCTTCGACGACTCGACCAGGATCTTCGCCACTGCCTCGGAGCAGGTGGCCGGGGCCTCGAGCCGGCGGAGGTTGTGGGCCGCAGAGTGCATGGCGTCGGCCGAGGAGCGCATGGAGACGGACTGCTGCGTGACGTAACCAGGATCGCCGGGGACAGGATCACCCCATACGTCCAACGGGCTCCAGTCCAGGTTGCGACGGGTCACGGCTTCTCCTCCTTCTCGGTCGTGGTGCGAAGCTCGTCCAGCTCCCGCCGAACCGCTGACAGACGGTCGGCGTCGTTGCCGTGGGCGGCCCCCTTGTTCTGCGCGGTGGTCACTGCGTGACCGGCGCTCGCAGCCGCCATCGATCCCATCCCGCCTGTGACCATGGGCATGCGCGGGTTGACGGCGTTGCTCGGTTCGCGGCCGCTGTCCGCGTCATCATCGGCCAGGGCGGCCAGCTCGGCGTCGACGTCGACGGCACTGACGCCCGCGCCCGGTCCCACGTCCGCCCCGCCGTCTCGCTGGGCGTCGGGGAACCGCTCGTCGAACGCGCTGTTGCTCACCCGCGGGTCCCCCTCGACGAAGAAGGGCTGTCGGGTGGTGGAGGGAGATCGGGCAGCACGGCCGACCCCGGAGCGCCAGCGCCGGAGTCGGTGCTCGGAGCGGAGGGAGCCGCGCCCGGTGACTCGGACTCGACCTCGTTGTCGCGGGTGCCGGACGTCTGGTCCGTGCTGGCAGCATCGTCCGTGTCCGCATCGCCCGACACCTCCTCGGCGCCGACGATGTCGTTCGCGGCGCTCTGGTCGGCAACGTCGGCCGACACCTCGCTCTCGATCGCGGTGGCCACGTCGAGATCCTTCAGCTGCTGCTCGATGTCGACTCCGGCGACGCTCGGCTGGGACGGGGTGCCTGTCAGGCCGTCGAACGCGTCCTCAGTGCTTGCGGTGTAGCGATCGAGCAGGGTCTTCACCCGCGCGCCGTCCACACCTGCCAGACCGGGAGCGACCGCCGACCCCGGGGCGAACAAGGCCAGGAGCACGACCAGCGCCCCCAGCGATCCCGCCAGGGCGGCCAGGCCGGCCGGGCTGTCAGCCAGCTTCTCCAGCCGGTCGAGGAGGTCGTTGATCGCCTCCGGGCTGCCGGGGAGGACCGGGGAGTCCGGGTCATCCGTGGACGCGTCGGCACCACCGCGTCGGGTGGGGGTGTCGCACCGGCCGGCGACTGGTGCCGTCGCTCGGCGGGGTGGGCTCGAGCGCAGACGGCACCGAGTCGGGAGCTGCGTCGGGAGGCGTGACCGACGGCGAGGCTTCGGCGGCGGGACCGACGGGCGCCACCGGAGCGGGGGGCGCGGACGCTGCGGCACTTGCGGGCGTGGGTGCGGCCTCGCCGGGGGACTGCTGCGACGACGTGTTCGCTCGGTCCCACTCGCCGAAGGTGTCCAGCACGCCCTGGAGCTGCTTCTCGATCACCTCGAGGCTGGTGACCAGCTTCTCCCGTCGCACGCTCCAGCACGACTCGAAGGCTTGGAGGGCGCCCGAGAGTCCCCGGTGCCCCACGGCCTCCTGCAGGGCGTCGGTGCGCGAGACCGCGTGGGCGAACTCGGTGCGGGACGCCCTGACCGAGGTGATGGCCCCGCGGAGCTCTCCGTCGCGGATGATGAGTCGGTCCATCTGCGGCCCCTCCTTTCGATGTGGGTGGTGCGATGAGCATGGATCGGGATGTGCGGGTGGTCGATGGGTTGACCTACCCATGGGTCAGTCGACGAGCGGCACCTGGACCTTGACCGCCTTGCCGCCGGCCACCCAGAAGCCGCGACCCGGTGGGTTCGGCGCCGGCCCGGATGCGCGGCAGCGGAGTACGCAGGAGCGTCTCGCCGTCGGTGCTGGTCGGGCTGGAGCAGCAGTCCGGTGCGGGCGGCCCGCATCTCGGTGATGAGGCTCCACAACCCGCTCCACGTGCTGGCTTCGCCCTCGCCCACGATGCAGCTGTCCGTTGCGGCGACACGCCTTCACCAGGTCCGTGAGGCCCTGCTCGGCAGGAGTGCCGACGAAGTCGGTGAACGTACTCGACGAAGATCGCGATGGCCGGCTCGTCACCCGCTGGAGAGCCTGCGATCTCGGTGCAGCTTCGCGAGCTTGGTCGTGACGTCGGCGATGCCTGTGCCGGTCACCCTCCACAGGTCGAGGCCGCTCAGGGGCGACGGCCGACCGGTGAGGTGCACCAGCGGCACCTGGGCGACGCGCGACGCACGGACTCGGCCATCCACCGCACGGCGCTCGAGCGCCCGGACTGGTGGGCTCCGCTCAGCAGCAGCGTCCCGGACGGCTTGAACCCGACGGCTCGAGCGTCGTGTCGGCCGCGACGCCGAGCACCGGCCGCCCGGCGAGGGGGGTCCGGGAAGCCGCTGCCGTGACGATGGTCGGCAGCGACCGGATCCGCTCGGGGTGCACCTGGTGCAGACCCGTGAGTTCCTCGCCAGGCCTCCTCGGTGACGCGTGCCTGCGCGGCGGCGTTCGCCTCCTGGCCGAGGATGGCAGGCTGGAGGCCTCCGGCTGGTCCACCTGCACGCACCGGCCGGGCGGGCTCGCCGGGTTGAGGATGTCCCTCGGAACCCCCATCACGAGGTAGCCGTCGTCCTCGCTCAGGCGGAGGACGACCTTGCGCTGGAAGGCGGTGCTGATGGCCTCGGCACGGCCGACGGACGGTCCGCGGTGACCGCGACGTGGATTCCGACCGCACGCCCGTCGATCAGCATGCGCTGGAACGCCTGGTAGGTCGGGAGGAGCAGGGTCGAGGACTCGTACTCCGCCCGGAACGCGCTGAACCCGTCGAGCAGCAGCAGCAGGCGCGGCTTCGAGACGTTCCCGGACAGCTTCCCGGTAGGCGGTGAGCGTGTGGCCCGTACGGCGGAGTAGCGCACGGCGCGATCCTCGATCCGCCCGCTCAGCCACGAGATGAGCCTGACGACTCGCTCCTCGTCGTCCCCCGTGATGACGGATCCCACGTTGGGCATCGGCTCGAGCGAACCGAGGCCGCCGCCGGCGAAGTCGAGGCCGTAGACATCGACCGGCCCGCTGCGGGGCGTGATGGCGGCCGCCAGCGCGAGTGAGCGGAGCGCGGTCGTCTTGCCCGAGCCGCCGCACCGACGTAGAGCAGG
>CAWCGM010000034.1:0-5877 GCA_963795095.1 uncultured Actinomycetota bacterium
ACAAAAGATTGACGTTGGTCGTCACAACTGCCTAGGTTCACAGGGTCACGCCGTGACGTACGCCACACCGCCGCCCCTGGAGGAACCATGAAGACCCCCGACATCAGGTCCACCGAGACACCCGCGCTGAGGCGCAGCTTCGGGCTCAGCCGACGTCAGCTGGTGGCGGCCTCGACCGGCCTCGCCGCCGCGTCGATGATCGGCCCGCTGAGCTCCCCGGCTGCCGCAGCCGGCAAGGGAGTCCTCATCCCGAGGGGCAAGCTCGGGATCATCCTCTACAGCGTGCGCGACGCCATCGGCCGCGACCCCAACGTCTTCTCCGTCCCCTCGGGCTTCAAGGAGGTCTTCGCCGAGCTGTCGCGGATCGGCTACAAGCAGATCGAGTTCGCCGGCTACACGCAGCACGCCAACGCCGAGGGTGGTCGGACGCCGGCCCCGGCCCTGCTCAAGCAGTGGCTCGACGACAACGGCCTCGAGGCCGAGGGCAACCACGGCAGCATCCCGTCACACGGGCAGATGCTCGCCGACCCGGCCGCGGCCCTCGCCAGCTTCGACGCGGCCTGCGAGGCGGCCAACGTCCTGGGGATGGGTCACGTCGGCACCGGCAACGACCCCACCAGCGTGGCATGGCTCTCCGACCCGAACCCCGCGCTGGACGACTGGCAGAAGGCCGCAGCGCGCTGGAACACCCTCGGCGAGCGGGCGATGAACATGCACGGGCTGAAGCTCTACACGCACAACCACGACATCGCCTACAGCCACCTGCTCGACTCCGGGCCGCTCGACGCGCTGGGTCGGCACACCCGCTCCAGCGGCGTACGACGCCTCGAGTGGTTCATGAACAACACCGACTCGCGCTACGTCTTCCTGGAGATGGACATCTTCTGGGCCCACGTGGCGCAGTTCAAGCACAAGAGCTACACCGCCGCCGACGGCACCGTGGTCGCGGACATCTTCGACCCGCTGGGCACGGTCAACACGTTCGGGCCCATGCGCTACCCGCTGTTCCACGCCAAGGACGGCGACTCGCAGCCGACGACCGCCAACGGCTACGCGATCGTGCCCTTCGGTGCCGGTGACATCGACTACGTGAAGTTCCTGGGCGGGGTCGGTGCCAAGGGCTACCACAACCCGATGTGGGAGCAGGACACCGCGCCCAGCGCCAACATCCCGGGCACGCAGACCCCCATCAACCCGGCGCAGTCGCTGGAGTACGCCAAGTTCAGCTTCGACAACCTGGTCAAGCTGCGCGGCTGACCGCTCGGTCCGACCCGGCTCCCCTGCCGTCCCTGGTGACGGGCGGCAGGGGAGCCGTGTCACGTCCCGACGGGCTTGCTCCACGCGATCGTGTGGCGGAAGCCCAGCCGGTGGCGCATCGTCGCGCCGGGCATGACGGCGTCGACGCGCCGGCGCAGGTCGTCGTACGTCATCGTCGGGTCCTGCACGGGGTACGCCGGCGGCTGGGGGCCGACGCGGCTGGCCCGCGGGTGCTTGGCGAGGCCGATGAGCGGGTTCGTGACCATCGACGCCGCGTCCCAGAGGTGGTCGACGACCGACTCCGGGGGAGCGAGGCCGACGACGAGGAAGCGGCCGCCGGGCGCCAGCAGGTCCCGCACGTCGCGCAGCGCCGCGTCGACGTCGAGGTGGTGCAGCACCGCCACCATCGTCACCAGGTCGAAGGGACCGTCGAGGGCGGCCCAGTCGCTGCCGTCGATCGTGACGTTCGGCAGCGCGGAGCAGCGGCGGGCCGCCTCGTGCCCGCATCGCCGGGTCGAGGTCGTTGCCGATCACGGCGTCGAAGCCCGGAGCGAGGGCGGCGACCAGCGCGCCCTGCCCGCACCCGACGTCGAGGGCAGTGCGACGCTGCACCGGCAGGTTGGCGAGGATCCACCGGTGGAAGTGGTCGTTGTGGCTCCACGGGTGGCGGGCGTTGAGCCGCGCCATCCCGGTCGCGAGCGCGCCGCCGGCGAACGACCGCGTCACGTCTCGCAGGGCCATGGAGCCAGTCTGCCGCCCTGGTCCGGCAGGCGCAGTTCGTGGGTAGGCTCGGTCCGTGCCCGTGACCCGAGGCTTTCGCCGTCGCCGACCTGATGGCCCTGAAGGTCGCCTGCCGCCCGGGCAGTACGACACCGGTGCGGGCTGGCCCGTGCTCACCGCCGAGGCGACGCCGCGGATCCAGCGCGAGTCGTGGACCATCGGCGTGGACGGGCTGGTGGACCGGCCGACGACGTGGACGTGGGACGACGTGCAGCAGCTGCCGGGGTCGTCCTACAGCGGCGACATCCACTGCGTGACGACGTGGTCGAAGTTCGACGTGGTGTTCGCCGGCGTCTCCGTCGACACGCTGCTCGCGGCCGCCGGGCCGCAGGCCGGAGGCGGCGTTCGTGATGGCCCACTCGTCGACCGGCTACACGACCAACCTGCCCCTGGCGGACGTCACCGGCGGCAAGGCCTGGGTCGTGTGGGAGTTCGACGGGAAGCCGCTGACGGCGGAGCACGGTGGGCCGGTGCGCCTGCTGGTGCCGCACCTCTACTTCTGGAAGTCCGCGAAGTGGATCAGCCGGCTCGAGCTGACCGCGACGGACCGGCCCGGGTTCTGGGAGCGCAACGGCTACCACGACCGTGGCGACCCGTGGCTCGAGCAGCGCTACCAGGGCGACCCGTGACGGACGAGCCCTTCGCGTCGGTGGGCGCCGGCGCGACCTCGTGGACGACCGGACGGATCATCAGCAAGGACTTCCCGGCGCCGCACCTCGTCCGGCTGCGCATGCACGTCGAGGACCGCCAGCGCCACTGGCCCGGGCAGCACTACCTCATCCGGCTGCGCGCCCCCGACGACTACACCGCCCAGCGGTCCTACTCGCTGGCGTCCGACGACAGCGACCCGCTCGTGGAGTTCCTCGTCGAGCGGCTCCCGGACGGGGAGGTCTCGGAGTTCCTCGCGGACGTGGCCGAGGTCGGCGACGTCCTCGAGCTGCGGGGGCCGATCGGCCGGTGGTTCAGGTGGGACACCTACACGCCCGCGCTCTGCCTGGTCGGTGGCACCGGGATCGTCCCCGCGGTGTCGATGATCCGCGCCGCACGACACCTCGGCCGCTCCGACCTGCTGCGGGTGGTGGCCGTCGCGCGCAGCCCCGAGGAGCTGCCGTACGCCGACGAGCTGGCCCGCGCAGGTGCCACCATCGCCTACACCCGGCACGCCACCGGCGATCGCGCGCCGGGGCCGCCGACGCCGGACGAGGTCGCCCCGCTGCTGGCCGGCGCGGAGCTGGCGTACGTCTGCGGTTCTTCCCGCTTCGCCGAGTTCGCGGAGGACCTGCTGATCACGTCCGGCCTGAGCCCCGAGGCGATCCGGGTCGAGCGCTTCGGTGTCACCGGCTGAGGGAAGCAGACCGCGGTGCGATCTGTTCCACCACCATGACAACCATCGGACTCATCGGCAGTGGACACATCGGTACGGCGATCGCGCGGCGCGCGATCGAGCAGGGGCACGACGTCGTGCTCAGCAACTCGCGCGGTCCGGAGACGCTGTCCGACCTCGTGGCGGAGCTCGGCCCGCGAGCGCGGGCAGCGACGGCCCAGGAGGCAGGGGAGGCCGGTGACCTGGTCGTGGTGACGGTTCCGTTCAAGGCCTACCTCGACGTGCCGGTCGAGCCCCTCGCCGGCAAGGTCGTCATCGACACCAACAACTACTACTTCGAGCGCGACGGCCACTACGCCGAGCTCGACGAGGGCCGCACCAGCGTGAGCGAGATGCTGGCCGCGCACCTGCCGACCTCGAAGGTCGTCAAGGCGTTCAACGCGATCCAGGCCGCCCACATCGTCACGGAGGGCCGTCCGGCCGGCGCCGACGACCGACGCGCCCTCGCGATCGCAGGCGACGACGCCGACGCGAAGTCGGTCGTCACCGACCTGATCGAGTCCTTCGGCTTCGACGTCGTCGACGCCGGTCCGCTCGCCGAGGGGAAGCGCTTCGACCGCGACAAGCCGGCGTACGGCGCGGAGCTGGGCTCCGACGCGCTGCGCGAGGCCCTCGCAGCGGGCTGAGCACCCGCGCCGCGCTGGGTCGCGTGATCTTCGCCCCAGCGCGGCCGGAGCCGGTGCGATCGCGGCTACCGTGGGGTAACCAGCGCCACCCACCACCGCGAGGAAGTCAGCCATGGCCCGCCCGGCCCCGCACACGGTCGCCCTCCACGGCCACGAGCTGTCGTACGTCGACAGCGGCTCCGGCCCCGTCGTGCTCTTCATCCACGGCATCCTGGGCTCGCAGCGCCAGTGGTCCCACCTCGTCGACCAGGTCGACGACGACCACCGCGTCGTCGTGCCCGACCTCTTCGGGCACGGTGCGTCGGCCAAGCCGACGGGCGACTACTCGCTCAGCTCGCACGCCGCCACGTTGCGCGACCTGCTCGACCACCTCGGCATCGAGCGGGTCACCCTCGTCGGGCACTCGCTCGGCGGCGGCATCGCGATGCAGTTCTACTACCTCTTCCCCGACCGGGTGGACCGGCTCGTCCTCGTCTCCAGCGGCGGCCTCGGCCGCGAGGTCAACCTGGTCCTGCGCTCGGCCACGCTCCCCGGCGCCGAGCAGGTGCTGAGCGTGATCGCCTCCGCGCCGGTCCTCGCAGCGCGTCGAGGCGCTGGGTCGCGGTGCGCAGAAGGTCGGCTGGAAGCCGGGCGCCGACATCGGCGCGATCTGGCGCGGCTTCACCTCGCTGGGCGACAGCGAGAGCCGCCGCGCGTTCCTCGCCACCACGCGCGCGGTCATCGACGTCGGCGGGCAGAGCATCAACGCCTACGACCACCTCGGAGCCGTGACGGCCCCACCGACCCTGATCGTCTGGGGCTCGAAGGACCGGATGATCCCGGCCTGGCACGCGCTGAGCGCCCAGCGCGCCGTGCCCGACTGCCGGGTCGAGCTGTTCGAGGGTGCCGGCCACTTCCCGCACCTCGACGACCCCGAGCGGTTCGCGCGCGTCCTGCGGGACTTCATGACGGACGACTGACGCGTCCCGCCCACTCGTCCTCGAGCAGGGCGAAGACCAGGGTCGTCGCCCACGCGCCCTTGAAGAACGCGCCGTCGACGTGGCGGGCCTCCTGCCGGAAGCCCGAGCCGGCCGAGCAGGCGGACCGAGGGGTCGTTGCCCTCGACGACGACGGCGGTCACCCGGTGGAAGCCGAGGTCGTCGAAGGCCAGGCCGAGGATCGCGCGCGCGGCCTCGGCGGCGTACCCCTGTCCGTGGTGGTCACGGCCGAAGGCGAAGCCGAGCTCGCCCTGGCGGTCCGAGGCCCACTTGAGGAGCACCTCCCCGATCACCGTTCCGGTCGACCGCTCCTCGACCGCCAGCACCAGCCACTGACCGTGCTCGTCGAGCGCCGTCTGGCCGAGCTTGATCCGGAGGGTCTCCTCGGTGGCCACGCGGTCACGGACCGGCCAGGGGACGTAGCGGACGACCTCGGGGTCGCCGTGGAAACGGGCCAGGTCGTCGAGGTCGTCCATCCGGTGTGGCCGGAGCGCGAGTCGTTCGGTCTCGATCGGCAGGTCGACGGGGAGCCCGGTCACAGCGAGAAGTGCTCCGGCGCCAGGCTGCGGAGCACGCAGAACTCGTTGCCCTCGGGGTCGGCGAGCACGGTCCACGACTCCTCACCGGTCTGACCGATGTCGGCCCGGGTGGCGCCGAGCGCGAGGATCCGCTCGACCTCCTCGTCCTGGGAGCAGTCGACGGGCGAGACGTCGAAGTGGACCCGGTTCTTCGCCACCTTCTCCTCCGGCACCTGCGCCAGGAAGATCGTCGGCGCGACCGGTCCCGAGCGCACGGCGTCGAGGAGCTCGGCGTCGGCGCGACCGCCCGGGCCGATCTCGACGAGCCCGGGCTC
>CAWCGM010000035.1:0-180126 GCA_963795095.1 uncultured Actinomycetota bacterium
GCGCCATGCTGGTCACGATGCTGCGCAGGAGCGTGCTCTTGCCGGACCGCGGACCACCGACGACGGCGACGTGGCCGGCCGCGCCGGTCAGGTTGAGCGTCATCGTGTCGCGGCGCTGCTCGCGCGGTCGGTCGACGGTGCCGAGCGGGATCACCAGGCCGGGGACGTTGCGCCACTGCAGGGAGGTCAGGCCGTGCTCGGGGTGCGGGGCGAGGTCGGGCATCAGGTCGTCGAGGGTGTCGGGGACGTCGAGCGGCGGCAGCCAGACCTGGTGCGCCTCGGGGCCCTTGCCGATCATCCGGGTGACGGCGACGTCGAGCAGCGACGGCTGCTCTCCCTGCTGCTGCTGCGGCTGCGGCGCGACGACCTCGGCGTTGTCGTCGGGGGTCGGCTCGAGCGCCTGCACCTCGGAGATCGTGAAGGGCAGGATGCCGCGGATGCCGCCGCCCTCGTCGCGGGTGACCCGTGCGCGGCTCGACGGCGGCCCGGAGACGTACGCCGCCTTGAACCGCAGCAGCGTGGACTGGTCGGGCTTGAGGTAGCCGAGGCCCGGGACGGCGGGGAGCTCGTAGGCGTCCGGGACCCCGAGGACCGCCCGGGACTCGCCGGCGGAGAAGGTGCGGAGGCCGACGCGGTAGGAGAGGTGGGACTCCAGGCCGCGGAGCCGGCCCTCCTCGAGCCGCTGCGAGGCGAGCAGCAGGTGGAGGCCGAGCGAGCGGCCGAGCCGGCCGATGGCGACGAAGAGGTCGATGAACTCCGGCTTGGCCGACAGCATCTCGGAGAACTCGTCGACGACGATGAAGAGCGACGGCATCGGCTCGAGCGGCTCCCCGTTGGCGCGGGCCTTCTCGTAGTCGCGGACCGAGGCGTAGTTGCCGGCGTCGCGCAGCAGCTCCTGGCGACGGGTCATCTCGCCGGACAGGGCGTCCTGCATGCGGTCGACGAGGGTGAGCTCGTTGGCGAGGTTGGTGATGACGGCGGAGACGTGCGGCATGTCGGCCATGCCGGCGAAGGTCGCGCCACCCTTGAAGTCGACGAGCACGAGGTTGAGCTGCTCCGAGGAGTGCGTCATCACGAGGCCGAGCACGAGCGTGCGGAGGAACTCCGACTTCCCGGAGCCGGTCGCGCCGATCACCAGGCCGTGGGGGCCCATGCCCTGCTGGGCGGACTCCTTGATGTCGAGGTGGATCAGGCCGCCGGAGTCGCCGATGCCGATCGGCACGCGCAGCCGGTCACGGACGGGCCGCGGGCGCCAGGCGGTGGCCGGGTCGTAGGCGAAGATGTCGCCGAGGCCGAGCAGGTCCATGTGGTCGGGCGTCGCCGAGGTGATGTCGACGGCGCCGCCGGCCGAGGCGGACTCGGCGCTGGCCGTCTTGAGCGGCGCGATGCGGCGGGCGAAGGCCTCCGCGGTCGCGAGGTCGCACTGGTCGGCGAGCGCCTTGATCGGCTCGCCGCGCAGCCGCAGCGCGCGCACCGGACGCTTGCCGAGCTCGTCGGGCCCGCCGGCGAACTCGAGGCGCAGCCGCGTCGAGTCCTCGAGCTCGTCCCACCGCGCCGGCAGGTCGAGGAGGGTGACGCCGTGCAGGCCGTCGGGCGGCACGATGTGGTTGCCGGGAGGCAGGTGGCCGCCGTCGATCACGAGCAGGATGTGCGGGGTCGCCGCCCGCTCGTCGGCGCCGAAGCGCGGCCGGTCGCTCAGGTCGGGCGGCAGCAGGTTGCCCAGGTCGTCGAGCGAGGTCGAGACCAGTCGCATCGGACCGACGGCGTCGACCTCGCGCGTGCTCTGGGCGTGCGGGAGCCACTTCACCCAGTCCCAGTGGGTGAGGTTCTGCTCCGAGCTCAGCACCGCGACGATCAGCTGGTCCGGGTTCTGGAAGGCGGTGGCCGAGCAGATCATCGCCCGGGCCGTCGAGCGGGCCTCGTCGGCCTCGCCGCACAGCTCGATGCGGTCGAAGGCGCGCAGGTCGATCGACGCCGGCAGGTGGGGCTGGACCCGGTGCACGACGAGCAGCCGGTGCAGCGCCGACGCCGCAGCCGGGTCGACCTGGTCGACGGGCGCGCTCTCCGGCGGCACCAGCTCGAGCGACAGCGGCTGCGAGCACAGGCCGTAGCGCACGTGCAGGAAGTGGTCGTCGGTGCCGGTGTGCTCCCACAGCCGGGTGCGGTCCTCGGCCAGCGACGGCAGTGCGGACGGCTCGGGGTGGTGCCAGTTGAGCGCGCGGCGCTGCTGGTCGGCCGCCTCGCGCGCCACCTTGCGGATGTTGCTGAGGTAGCGGAGGTACTCCGTGCGCGAGCCCGTGACCTGCTGCGCGCGCTGCTTCCGCTGCCGGTCGATCTGGACGACGATGAAGCCGAGGGTGGCGAAGAGGAACATGCCGGCCGCGAGGAAGCTGCGCCCGCGGTTGCCGCTGCCGCTCATCGTCGCGACGAGCACGATCGAGCCGAGGCTGCCGAGCATCGGGATGGCGTTCATCAGCACGCCGCTGGCGCCCTCGCCCTCCTGCAGCTCGGGCGGCGGCTGCAGGACGATCTGCCCGCCCGGCATCTCCGGCTCGTCGAGCCGTTGTCCGCCTCGCAGTGTCGTGCTCACGCGTCCCCCGTTGCCTCACCCGATGAAGTCGCGTCGATGATAGGCGTCGCGACTGCGACTACTCTCCAGCGGAAAGGTGCTGATCTCTCCAGCGGAGAACCGCTCGATGCACGCGAAGGGGGAATCGTGTCTGACGTCGTGGTGCCCGGCTCCGCGCACGCGACCATCGCCCTCAGCATCCACGGCCCCGCCGGGGTGCTCGACCTCGTCGTGCCCGCCGGGGCCACCGCGGTCGACGTCGCCCGCGAGTACGCCAAGCAGGCCCGGGAGTCGGGACTGGGCGCCGGCTCCGTGCCGGGCGTCCCGCTGCTGCAGACCGCGCTCGGCACGCGGCTCAACGCGGCCGTCCCGCTCGGCGAGGCCGGCGTACAGCCCGGCGACGTGCTCGTCGCGACGAGCGGCGTGCACCGGCCGAGGAGGGCGACGCTGCTCGACGCGGCCAAGAACGCGCCCGAGAGCCCCGCGCTGGCCTCGATGATCGCGACGGTCGCGTCCGCGGCCGCCGTGCTCGCTGCGTGGTACGCCGGTCGCGCGGGCGAGGAGACCTTCCGCACCGTGGCGGTCGGGATCCTGCTCGCCTGTGCGCTGGTCGGGGTGCTCCCGGTCGGCCGCCACCGGCGTCAGCGTGCCGCCGCGGCCCCGGCCTTCGCCGCGGCCGCCGCCTTCGCCGCCCTCTACGAGCCGGGCGTCCACCTGCTGCCGGCCATCCTCGGTGCCGCGGGGATCGCCGCCGCGGTCGTCGCCGGCATCGGTCGCGCGCTCGCCGCGCACGGCGACGAGACCAGCATCGTGTGGATCGTCAGCGGTCTCGTGGTCTTCGCGTGCTGCGCCGTCACGTCCCTGCTCGGGTGGGACGCCCGCGTCGCGTGGACCCTCCTCGTGTTCCTCGCGATGATGGCCGCACGCTTCGCGCCGTCGCTCGCCATCGACGTGCCCGACGAGGCGCTCCTCGACCTCGAACGGCTCGCCGTCACCGCCTGGTCGGCGCGCGACACCCAGCCCAAGGGCCGTCGCGGTCGCATCGTGGTGAGTGCCGACGCGATGGAGCGGCTGGTCCATCGCGCCTCGCGCATCGTCACCGGGGCGAGCGTCGCGATCATGGTCGTCACGGTGACCGCGAGCCCGCTCCTGCTGCACAGCGCCACCGTCGACCTCGACCGCATCGGCGCGCGCTGCCTCGTGCTCTTCGCCGGCCTCTCGCTGCTGCTCGCGGCCCGGTCCTACCGGCACGCGGCCGCCCGGGCGTTCCTCCGACTGGCCGGTCTCGGCGCCCTCGCCGCCCTGGCCGAGCACCTCGTGACCGGTCCCGGGGCCGGTCACCTCGACACCTTCTCCTACGTCGTCGTCGGGCTCGGCGCGATCGCGGTCGCGGCCGCCGTCGCCACCGGCCGCGGCTGGCGCTCGGTCTGGTGGTCGCGCCGTGCCGAGGTGGCGGAGTCGCTGTGCGGCAGCTTCGCCTTCGCCGCGGCCGTCGTCGCAGCCGGGATCTTCCGGCGCCTGTGGGAAATCACCTCCTGAGGTTTAGCGCCTTTTTCGTCGGGTAGATGCCACGTCAGCACAGGGGGTCGGGACGTCTCCCTGAGCAGCAGGTCACGACCACGACAGTGGTTCTCCACCACCCACACAACACTCGGCCGGTCAGACCGCCGGGGGAGAAGGAAACTTCCATGAGCGACATGTACGGCCAGACAGAGAAGGCCCTCTCCAAGGGCGCCGACTACGTCGACCAGGCCCGCGGTGACGTCAAGAACAAGTGTGGCGTCCTCTCCGGCAACATCCAGACCCTGATGGCTGGATGGGGTGGCCAGGGTGCGACCGCGTTCAACAACCTGATGATCTCGTGGGACCAGAAGCAGGAGACCATCCTCAAGGCCCTCGACCAGCTCTCCGCGTCGATGAAGGAGACGGAGCGCGACAACGTCTCGACCGACGAGAACCAGTCCGCCACCCACGCCAACCTCCAGGGCCGTCTCGGCTGACGCCGGGCCCTCCACAGACTTAGGAGATCGATGATGAGCTTCGACGGAATCAAGGTCCAGCACGGCCACCTCGACGCCGGTGCCGCCGACGTCATGAAGGCGGCCAAGGACATCGAGTCGCGCCTCGACCAGCTCGAGAGCGAGCTCAACCCGCTGAAGGCGGACTGGAACGGTAACGCCAAGATGGCCTACGACCAGGCCAAGGCCAAGTGGGACCAGGCCATGCAGGAGATGACCCTCCTGCTGCAGCAGGCCAGCCAGGGCGTGGACTCCTCCAACGCCGAGTACAAGGCGGCCGACGCGCGCGGCGCCAACCGCTTCTGAGCGCACTCCGCTCGTCCGAGGCCGGTCGTCCCTCCGGGGATGACCGGCCTCGGCCCATTTCCACTGGGGAGTCGCCTAGGCTGCTCCCCGTTCGGTGCCCCGGCCCCCGGTCGGGACGATCACGTTCAGCAGGGGGAAGCGCCACATGAATCAGGGGTCCTCGGTCGCCTCGGGCCTGGTCCGGGTCACGATCGCCTCGGGTTCGCGTCGCGTCGACCTGGTGCTGCCGGGCGCGATCCCGGTGGCCGAGCTCGTGCCCGAGCTGGCCCGCTCGGTCGGCCTGCTCGACGCCTCGACCGTCTACGGCGGCTACCGCCTGGTGACGCAGGAGGGGCGGCTGCTCGCCGCCAACGCCGGCCTGACGATGCAGGGCATCGAGGACGGCGGCCTGCTGACCGTCACCGCCGGCGTCGACGACAAGGCGCCCCGCGTCTACGACGACGTGGTCGAGGCGATGGCCGACGTCGTGGAGAACGAGCTCAGGCCGTGGGAGCCGGCAGCCGGACGGCGTACGGCACTCGGCGCGGGCAGCGTCCTGCTCGGCCTGGGCGCCCTGGCCCTCCTGCTGCAGGGCGAGAGCCTGCTCGGCGGCGTCGCCGCCGCGGTGATCGCCGCGCTCCTCGTCGTCGGCGGGGTCGTCCTGGCCCGCGCCCAGCACGAGCCCGAGGCGGGCGTCGCGGTGTCCCTGCTCGCTGCGGTGTACGCCGGTGTGGCGGGCCTGCTGCTCGCGCCCGGCGACCTGCCGTCGTGGAGCTGGCCGCTCGACGACGCCTTCTTCGCCGACCCGTTGCTCTGTGCCGGTCTCGGCGTCCTCGCCGTCGGGCTGGTCGCCGTCGTCGGCCTGCAGGACGGCCGCCCGCTGGTGATCCCGCCCATCGTCGTCGGTGCCGTGCTGGTCGCCAGCTCGGTGCTGATCCGGGTCGCCTCGCTGGAGCCCGGTCCGGTCTTCACCGTGCTGATGACGCTGGTGGTGCTGGCCGGCAGCATCTTCCCGTGGCTCGCCCTCGGGGTCACCGGCACGAGCGTCGACCAGCTCTACTCGCTGCACGACATCACCGCCGACCCCGACGAGATCGTCCCCGAGGAGGTGGCCGAGGACGCCCGCGTGGGTCACGAGATCCTGTTCGCGGTGTCCGCCACCGTCGGCACGCTGCTCGTCCTCTTCGCGCCCTTCGCGGTCGACCGCGGCGTCTACGGCACGATCCTGGCCGCGGTGTGCTGCCTCGCCGTCATGTTCCGCACCCGGCAGTACCGCACGGGCGCCGAGGTGCTGGCCGGCCTGACCTCCGGCATCCTCGGACTCGTCTCGGTCGCGGTCTCGATGCTGCTCATCCACGAGGAGTGGCGCGCGGGCGCGGCGATCGGGCTCGCCGCCATCGGCGCGGTGCTGCTCGCGCTGACGCTGGTGCCGGCGTCCGCCTCCGTGCGCCGGGGACGGATGGGTGACGTCGTCGAGACGATGACGCTGATCGCGCTGCTCCCGCTGATGGTGCTGGCCGCCGGCTTCGTGTCCGCGGTGGCGGGCTGAAGGGCTGAGGCGGTGGC
This sequence comes from uncultured Actinomycetota bacterium, assembly GCA_963795095.1. Lineage (GTDB taxonomy): Bacteria > Actinomycetota > Actinomycetes > Propionibacteriales > Nocardioidaceae > Nocardioides. The sequence goes on from CAWCGM010000035.1 coordinate 6,439, forward strand.
GACCAAGAAGGACCTCGTCGAGGCCCACGCGTTCAGCCGGCGACGGCTGGTGACGGCGTTCGTGTCCGGTGCTCCCGGCGGCCGCGAGGTCGAGCCGGTGCGTCCCGGCCGGGTGCTGATCGGTGGCGTCGCCCTCTCGGTGCTGCTGCTCGCGGGCGCCGCGATCGCCGGCTTCCTGCTGGGCCGCCCACCGGCGCAGTGGCTCGAGACGGGCAGCTTCATCATCTCCAAGGACACCGGCGAGCAGTACGTCGTGATGGTCGGCGGTGAGCAGCCGCTCCTGCAGCGGGTGCCCAACTACGTCTCCGCCCAGCTGCTGCTGGGCGACGCCGAGCTGACCCCCTTCACCGTGCGCGACAAGTACATCCGCACCGTCAGCCTCGGCGAGGACCTCGGCATCGAGGGCGCCCCCGCCGGCCTCCCGGCCGCGAGCGAGCTCGTCGACGACGGCTGGACCGCCTGCACCGGCGACGGCCTCGGCATCAAGGTCGCCGTGCAGGAGACCCCGTCGGTCGAGGACCTGACCGGGTCGGCGTTCCTCGTCTCCAGCGAGGGCGAGCAGTGGCTCATCACCACCGCTCCGCCCGTCGGCGACCAGGAGGGTCGGGCCTGGCGCTTCGCGATGCCCGACGACGAGATCTCCGCCTCCACCGTCGGCAACCGGCTGCAGTTCGGCGCGACGCCGGTCGAGGTCGACGAGGAGTGGCTCAACCTCTTCCCGACCGCGTCCGGCACGGACCTGGAGAAGGAGTCCTTCGGGGTCACCCGCGCCGGCCGGCCGGTCGGCTACGGCGACACCCGCACCGACCTCTCGCAGTTCACGATCGGCGACCTCCTGCTCTCCGCGTCCTCCGGTCGCTACTACCTCCTCGGCGACGACGCGCCCCAGCAGCTCTCGCCCTTCGCCGCGATGGTCTACACCGTCGTCGGTCGACCGGCCGTCGAGGTGCCCGACGACGTCAACGCCAGGTTCGACGACACCACGGTCCCGGCCGAGTGGCCCACGACCCTGCCGACCGCGGTCACCTCCGGGGCGATGTGCGCGGAGCTGCACCCCGGACCGGCGACCGCCGCCAGGGTCAGCCTGGCCACCAACCCGACCGGCGCCGCGGACCCCGCCGGAGAGGACCCGATCAACCCCGGCCGTCACGACGTCGACGTCGAGCCCAGCCTCGGGGCCTACGTCCTCTCCGGCTCCGACGACGCCGCCACCGGCGGCACCCCCTACGTCGTCGACACCAAGGGTGAGAAGTACCTGCTCGGACCGCTGGTGCCGACCTACATCGGCTACGAGGACGTCACGCCTCCCCTGGTGCCCAGCACCTGGATGCGGTTCTTCGACACGGGCGTGCCCCTGACGACCAACAGCGCGCGCCGGGTGCCGGAGGACGCGCCGCCGCCCGACTCGGACGAGGACGCGGGCTGGATGAGCACCGGGTCCGTACGACGCTCGCGGCCGGGATCGTCGCGACCGCGATCGTCCCGGTGTGGGCGACGCCGGCGCACGCCGACCACGACGCGCCCTGCTCGATCGGCGAGGTGCCCGGCTCCGAGCGCCTGGCCGACACGCACGAGAAGGACAACGCCGCCTTCGACCGGATGCACGTGGAGCGGGCACAGGAGCTCGCCTCGGGCAAGAAGGTCAAGGTCGCCGTGATCGACAGCGGCATCGTGGGCGGCGAGGGAGGGGTGGTCCCCTACGACGGCGCCACCGTCCCCGACGTGAACCCCAACACCCGCCTGTCGGGCCACGGCACGATCGTGGCGAACCTGATCGCCGGACCGCACGGCGTCGCGCGGGACGCGCAGGTCTTCGACGTCAAGGTCTACGACACCGAGGTGGCGGACCCCGCGCAGGGGGAGCGGGCGCTGACGTCCGCCGGGATGGTCGCGGGCATCAACGAGGTGATCGAGGCCAACCGGCGCGAGCGCTTCGACGTCGTCAACATCTCGCTGGCGGTGACCCAGCCCGACCCCGCGCTCGAGGACGCCGTCGCCCGAGCTCGTCGCGCTCGACCTCGTCGTGGTCGCGGCCTCGGGCAACAAGGAGGAGGGCGACGCCTCCGGCGAGGACGGGTTCAAGGGCACGCCGGGCAACGACGCGGATGTCTGGCCGGCCGACTACCCGGGCGTGCTCGCGGTCAGCGCGACCCCGCCCGACGGCAGCGACCCGAGCCAGTACGTCAAGCCCAACATGGACACCGACGTGGCCGCCCCGACGCTCGGCGCGATCTCGGTCAACGCGACCGGGCAGGTGTGCGTCGTGCCGCAGGTCGCCACGTCCTGGGCGGCCGCCGAGGTCAGCGGCATCCTGGCGCTGCTGCGCGAGCGCTTCCCGCGCGAGACCCCGCGCCAGCTGGTCGCCCGGCTGGAGGCCACGACCGAGAGCGGCGGTGCGCGCGACCCGTGGACCGGCGCGGGCGTCGTCCAGGCGCACGACGCGCTGACGCGCCAGATCAGGCCCGATCGGCAGGGTGAGGTCGAGACGACGGTGCGCGAGACGCGGGCCGACGCGCAGGCGCCTCCGGCACCGCGGCCGATCGACCTGTTCAGCACTCCCCGCGCGATCCTGCTGTGGTCGGGGCTCGTCGCCGGCTCGCTGCTCGCGCTCGCCTTCATGCTGCGTCCACTCGTCCGCAGCTCCCGCCATGATGGAATCAGCCCATGACTGACACGTCGGACGATCCGGTCGCCGTCATCCTGGCCGGGGGCCAGGGCTCGCGCCTGTGGCCGATCAGCCGCGACCGGCGCCCCAAGCAGTTCCAGCCGGTCCTCGGTGGGCGCCCCCTGCTGACCGGCACCATCGAGCGGCTCAGCGAGATCGTCGACCCGTCCCGCATCCACGTCTCGACGCGCGCCCGGTTCGCCGAGGCGGCGCGCGCGACCCTCGGGCCGGTGCCTCCGGAGAACCTGATCCTCGAGGAGGACCCCGCCGGACCGGCGACCGCGTTCGCGCTCGGCATCGCCACGCTCGAGCACCGCTACGGCAACGCGCCGGCCCTGATCGCGCCGTCCGACCACCTCATCACCGAGGACGAGGCGTTCAACCAGGCCTCGCGCGACATGCTCGCCCAGCTCGTCGAGAGCCCCGAGTCGATGGTGGTGCTCGGCGCCGAGCCGACCGGCTTCGACGGCAGCCTCGGCTACATCCACACCGAGGGGGAGGGCGGCCCCGTCGAGGTGATCACCAGCTTCTTCGAGAAGCCCGACCCGGCGACGATCGACGAGATCGGCGACGCGGGCTCGCTCTACTGGAACACCGCCTGCTACGGCGTACGCGTCCAGCAGGCGTGCGACGCCTACCGGGCCGCGATGCCGATGGTCTTCGACGCCATCTCGCGGTTCACCGCCGACCGACCGGACGTGAACGGCTACCGCGGTGCGGCCATCGGCGGCCACGAGCTCTACCCGCTGCTCGCCGCCGGGATGGAGTGCCTCGTCGTCCCGCGCCACCTCGGGTGGAGCGACATCGGCACCTGGAAGCGCCTCGAGCAGGTGCTCGCCGCCGACGACGAGCACGCCATCGGCCCGGCCCTGCAGCTGGAGAGCGACGACGTCCTCGTCGCCAGCATGGACGGCCGGCCCGTCATCACGCTCGGCGCCACCGGCCTGGTCGTCGTGTGCCACGAGGACGCGGTCTACGTGCTCGACAAGAAGAAGGCGCTGGACCCCGCCTCCCTCGCGCACCTCCGTTCGCTGCTCGCGGCCACCGACCGCGAAGATCTCCTCTGACCGCGTCGCCCTCCCCTCGTAGAACCCGAAGGAACCCATGTCCCACGAGAACAGCCAGCACATCGTCGTCGTCGGCACCAAGCCCGACATCATCAAGCAGGCGCCGATCTACCACGAGCTGCGCGAGCGGGGCCACGACGTGGTGCTGTGCCACACCGGCCAGCACTACGACCACAACCTGTCGCAGTCGATGCTCGACGAGTTCGGCGTGCGCGAGGACGTGAACCTCGAGGTGCGCGGCGGCGTCAACGACCTCGTCTCGGGCATCACCGCCAAGCTCGCGCTCTACCTGCGCGGCTTCGCCGAGCGCGGCGGGTTCCCCATCACGTACGTCCACGGTGACACCACGACCGCGATGGCCGGCGCCCTCGCCACCTTCGGCGAGCGCCAGGCGCTCGTCCACGTCGAGGCCGGCCTGCGCACCCTCTCGCCGAAGCCGGAGGTGCTGCAGGGCTGGCTCGACCAGGGTGCCGACCTCGACTGGGCGGCGTTCCGCGAGCAGTCGATCGACCGCAACAGCTGGTCGAAGGGCAGCCGTGAGCCGTCGCCCGAGCAGTTCAACACCCGCGTCGCCGACGCCGGCACCGACCTGCACGCCGCCCCCGTCGAGCTCAACCGCGAGTTCCTCGTCGACGAGGGCTTCGCCCCGGCTGCGATCGACGTCGTCGGCAACTCGGTCGTCGACGCGCTCGCCCAGGCGATCGCGGGCAGCGACAAGAACCAGGTGCTGCAGAAGTTCCCGCAGATGGGCGACGGCTCGTTCCTGCGGTTCTGCGTGCACCGGCGCGAGAACACGACGAACCACTTCCGGTTCAACCTGCTGATGGACGCGATGGAGGCGCTGCTCGAGCAGGGCCACCACATCCTCTTCATCCGCCTCCTCGGCACCGAGGCCGCCATCGACAACTTCGGGCGCCGGCAGTGGCTCGAGGACCTCGAGGCGAGGTACGGCGACGCGCTGATCTCCACGCCCGTGTGGGACAGCTACCTCGACGTCGTCGCGGCCATGTCGATGTGCGCGGTGATCGTGACCGACTCCGGCAGCATCGTCGAGGAGGCCAACGTGCTCGAGGTGCCGTGCGTGACGCTGCGCTTCGGCTCCGACCGCTCCGAGACCTTCCTCGCGGGCAGCAACTTCCTCGCCCCGCCCATCGACAAGGCCCTGATGACCAGCGTCATCCACAACGTCTTCGAGCACCGCAAGGAGCTGTCGTGGGACCGGGTCTACCCCGAGGGTGCCTCGCGGATGCTCGTCGACGCGGTCGAGAAGCGGCTCGACGAGGGGAGCCTGCTGATCTCCGAGGAGTGGCGCTACGGGCTCAAGGCCAAGCTGCGCTGACCGGCCGACACACCTCCCATGCTCGTCACCAACCACGTGCTCGCGGGTGCGCTCGTCGGGCTGGCCGCGCCCGGTCCGGTGAGCGCCTTCGTCGGTGGGGTCGCGTCCCACGTCGTCCTGGACGTCGTCCCGCACTGGGGTGACCGTCCGATCGACGAGGTGATGCCGATCGCGGTGGCGGACGGGCTCACGGGGCTGGCCGTGATCGGCGTCGTGTGGTGGCGTACGCCGCCGCGGCTCCGGTGGCGCGTCGTCGCCGGGATGGCCGGAGGATCGGTGCCCGACCTGGACAAGCCGGGGCAGGTGTTCTTCGGCAGGTCCCCGTTCCCGCGGGCGATGGACGACCTCCACGGCCGCATCCAGACCAGGGAGTCGTCCGCGAGGATGCCGCAGGAGGTGCTCGTGGCGCTCTGCTCGGCGGTCCTGCTCGGCGCCGTGCAGCGCCGCCTCCGCAGGTGAGCGACCCGCCAGGACGACGAAGGCCCCGCACCAGCGGTGCGGGGCCGACGTGCCGGCGGAGGTAGGGGGATTCGAACCCCCGAGGGCGTTAACCCAACCCGCTTTCCAAGCGAGCGCCATAGGCCACTAGGCGATACCTCCGCGGAGGACAGTACCGGTCGCCTCGGGGACCGGTGAAATCGACTGCGCCCGCCCTCGCAGGCCCTGGGTTTGGGGGCCGCATCGGCGCTCGCCTAGACTCCCCGGCAACCCCCCACGCGGCGTCACCTCGCCCAATCCCCCAGGGCCGGAAGGCAGCAAGGGCAAGTGAGCTCTGACGGGTGCGTGGGGGGCCTCTTCATGTCCGGTTCATGACTACGCACCGTGCCCTGTCCGCTGTGGGTGGCCCCGGTTAGGGTTCACGACGTGGAGTCACCGCTCGCGCTCTATCGCCGCTACCGGCCCGATACCTTCAAGGAGGTCATCGGGCAGGACCACGTGACCGAGCCGCTGCGCGCCGCCCTCGCGGCCAACCGGGTCAACCACGCCTATCTCTTCTCCGGCCCGCGCGGCTGCGGCAAGACCACCTCGGCCCGGATCCTGGCCCGCGCGCTCAACTGCGCGCAGGCGCCGATCTCCGACCCCTGCGGCGAGTGCGACAGCTGCCGCGACCTGGCCCGCGGCGGCCCCGGCTCGATCGACGTCATCGAGATCGACGCGGCGTCCCACGGTGGTGTCGACGACGCCCGCGACCTGCGTGAGAAGGCGTTCTTCGCGCCGGTGCGCGACCGCTACAAGGTCTACATCATCGACGAGGCCCACATGGTCACCACGCAGGGCTTCAACGCCCTGCTCAAGCTGGTCGAGGAGCCGCCGCCCCACCTGCGGTTCATCTTCGCCACGACCGAGCCCGACAAGGTGCTGCCGACCATCCGCTCGCGCACCCACCACTACCCCTTCCGGCTGATCCCGCCGCGCCTGCTCAGCGACTACCTCTCCCAGCTCGCGGGCGAGGAGGGCGTGTCCATCGAGCCGGCCGCGCTGCCCCTCGTCGTACGAGCCGGGGCGGGGTCGGCCCGCGACTCGCTGTCCGTGCTCGACCAGCTGCTCGGCGGTGCCGGCGAGGCGGGCGTGACCCACAAGCTGGCCTCCGACCTCCTCGGCTTCACCCCCGACACCCTGCTCGACGAGGTGGTCGAGGCGTTCGCCTCGCGCGACGGCGCGGCGGTGTTCTCCGTCGTCGACAAGGTCGTCGAGACCGGCCAGGACCCGCGCCGCTTCACCGAGGACCTGCTCCGCCGCCTGCGCGACCTCGTGATCGTCACCGCCGTCCCCGACGCCCCGGCCACCGGCCTCATCGACGTCCCGCAGGACGCCGGCGAGCGACTCGTCGCCCAGGCGGCGAGGTTCGGCGCGATCGAGCTCAGCCGTGCCGCCGACATCGTCGCCGCCGGGCTCACCGAGATGCGCGGCGCCACCGCGCCGCGGCTGCTGCTCGAGCTGCTCTGCGCCCGCGTGCTCCTGCCCGGCGCCGACCACACCTCCGACGGCGTGATGGCCCGGCTCGAGCGCCTCGAGCGCCGGCTCGACGTCACCGGCACGCCGGCTCCCACGTCGCCGGTCGCGGCCGCGCGCGCCGCCGCTGCTCCGGCCGCTCCCCCTGCTCCGGTGGAGACGCCCGCACCCGCCGCCCAGCCGGCGCCGCGCTGCTGCCGCCCCGCCTCGCGACGAGCCCGCGCCACCGCCCCCGGTGCCAGCCCCGTCCAGCTCGCCCGCGTCGTCGCAGGACGGCCCGCCGCCGCCCCCGCCGATGCCGACGTCGGTCCCGGAGCCGGTCGCCTCCGCTCCCGAGCCCGCGCCGGCCTCCGCCCCTGCACCGGCGCCCGCCTCCGACGAGCCCGTCGCCGAGCAGCCGGCCGGACCGCAGGGCGGCCTCAGCCTCGTCGACGTACGCCGCCTGTGGCCCGACATCCTCGAGCAGACCAAGAACCGTCGCCGGCTCGCGTGGATGGTGCTCTCCCAGCACGCCCACGTGGTCGACGTGGACGCCACCCGCCTGACGGTCGGCTTCGCCAACGCCGGTGCGCGCGACTCGTTCGTCAACGGCGGGTGCGACGAGATCCTCCGCCAGGCGTCGATCGACGTGGTCGGGATGGACTGGAAGGTCGAGTCGATCGTCGACCCGAGCGGCGCGTCCGCCCAGGCACCCGTCGTGCACCAGGCGGCGACCGGCGCCCCCGCCGCGGACTCCGCTCCCGGCCAGGCCGCACCCGACGCCCCGCCGGACTGGGTCACGGGCGGACCGGCCCCGGCCGTCGAGGCGCCCAACGGCGAGCCCGTCCAGCCCCCGGCCCCGCCGGATCCCCAGCCTCCGGTCTCCGCCGCCCCGGCGCGCGAGGCGCTCGAGGCCGCCCGCTCGGGCGGACCGGTCCAGCCGACCGAGCCGGTCCGATCGGCCGACGACGACGTCGACCGCGACGACGACCGCGACGCCGAGTCGGCAGCGCTCGACACCGAGTCACTCCTCAGCCAGACGCTCGGCGCCCGGCTGATCGAGGAGATCAGGAACGACTGATGAGCCCGTCCACCCTCTCCCTCACGTCCCACCTGGAGATCCGATGACCCAGAACCCCTTCGACGCCCTCGGCGGCGGCTTCGACATGAACGCCCTCCTCCAGCAGGCGCAGCAGATGCAGCAGCAGCTCGAGGAGGCGCAGGCCGCCCTGGCCAAGCAGACCGTCGACGGCACGGTCGCCGGCGGTGCGGTCATCGTCACCGCCAACGGCGTGGGCGAGCTGGTCGGCGTGACCATCCGCTCGGGCGAGTTCGACGGCAGCGACCCCGACGACCTGTCGGACCTCTCCGACCTGATCGTCGCCGCCTACCGCGACGCCCGCGCCAAGTCCGAGGCGCTCGCCGGCGACTCCCTCGGCCCGCTGTCCGAAGGCCTCGGCGGCGGCGCCGGTGGCATGGGCTTCCCACCGCCGTCCCTGGGCTGAGGACCTCCTTTGTACGAAGGCGTCGTCCAGGACCTGATCGACGAGCTGGGCAGGCTGCCCGGCGTCGGTCCCAAGAGCGCGCAACGCATCGCGTTCCACCTGCTGCAGGCCGAGCCCGTCGACGTACGCCGGCTCGCCGACGTCCTGATCGAGGTGAAGGCCAGGGTGAAGTTCTGCTCGATCTGCTTCAACGTCAGCGAGGACGAGCAGTGCCGGATCTGCCGCGACGAGCGGCGTGACCCGAGCGTGCTGTGCGTCGTCGAGGAGTACAAGGACGTCGTCGCGATCGAGCGCACCCGCGAGTTCCGCGGGCGCTACCACGTGCTCGGCGGGGCCATCTCGCCGATCGACGGCATCGGCCCCGACCAGCTCCACGTCAAGGAGCTGATGCCGCGGCTGGCCAACGGCATCGTCACCGAAGTCATCCTCGCCACCGACCCCAACCTCGAGGGCGAGGCCACCGCGACCTACCTCACACGCCTGCTCCTCCCGATGGGCTTGCGTGTCACCCGCTTGGCGAGTGGACTGCCAGTGGGCGGTGACCTCGAGTACGCCGACGAGGTCACGCTCGGCCGTGCGTTCGCCGGAAGGAGATCAGCAGAATGACCAGCGACCAGACCGACCAGACCGACCAGACCGAGAAGATCAGGTTCGAGGAGGCGATCGCCGACTCGGTGACGAGCTTCCTGCTCGCGCTGCGCGAGATCGCCCGCGAGGGCAACGGCTCGCAGGCCATCTCGCTGCTGCTGCTCGAGATCAGCCAGGTGCTGCTCGCCGGCGCGCGGCTCGGGGCCCAGACCGACTTCACCCCCCGTGAGGAGTTCCAGCCCGACGTCGGCCCCGAGGCCGACATCGACGAGCTGCGGCTGCGGCTGGCCGACATGCTCGAGGGCGTCGACGCCTACACGTTCGTCTTCGACCCCTACGTCCCCGAGGTCGTCCAGAGCCGGCTCTCCGACGACCTCGCCTCGATCGCCATCGACCTGGAGAACGGCCTGCGCCACTTCCGGGCCGGCAACGTCGACGAGGCGCTGTGGTGGTGGCAGTTCTCCTACGTCAACAACTGGGGCAACCTCGCGGGGGCGGCGCTCAACGCGCTGATCACCGTCGTCGCGCACGACCGCTTCGACACCGACTTCGACGCCGACGCCGAGCAGGTCGAGGTCGCCGATGAGATGCTGGGGAGCACGCCCGCGCCGCAGCCGTAGAATTGTCTCGGTCCGCCGCCGACGTCGCCGGTGGGCCGTCGTTGCCACCAACCTTTCCGAGGGACTGATCGTGGGCATTGTCGTGCAGAAGTACGGCGGCTCCTCGCTCGCCGACGCCGACGCCATCAAGCGCGTCGCGCGGCGCATCGTGGACGTCAAGAAGTCCGGCCACGACGTCGTCGTCGCCGTGTCGGCGATGGGCGACACGACCGACGACCTCTACGACCTGGCCAACGGCGTCTCGCCGCTGCCGCCGGCGCGCGAGATGGACATGCTGCTCACCGCCGGCGAGCGCATCTCGATGGCCCTCGTCGCGATGGCGATCAGCGACCTCGGCTTCACCGCCCGCTCCTTCACCGGCTCGCAGGCCGGCGTGATCACCGACTCGGTGCACGGCAAGGCCAAGATCATCGACGTCACGCCGGGCCGGATCACCGAGGCGATCGGCAACGGCCACATCGTCATCGTCGCCGGCTTCCAGGGCGTCTCCCAGGACACCAAGGAGATCACCACGCTCGGGCGCGGCGGCACCGACACCACCGCCGTCGCGCTGGCGGCGGCGCTCGACGCCGACGCCTGCGAGATCTACACCGACGTCGACGGCGTCTTCACCGCCGACCCGCGGATCGTCCCGAGCGCCCGCAAGCTCGACAAGGTCTCCTACGAGGAGATGCTCGAGCTCGCCGCGTGCGGCTCCAAGATCCTGCACCTGCGCTGCGTGGAGTACGGCCGTCGCTACGGCATCCCGATCCACGTCCGTTCGTCGTTCAGCCAGCTCGAGGGCACCTGGGTCGTCAACGACCCGCGCCCCGGAACCGAGGTACAGCCCATGGAACAGCCCATCATCGCCGGTGTCGCCCACGACGTCAGCGAGGCCAAGATCACCGTCGTCGGCGTGCCCGACAAGGTCGGCGAGGCAGCCCGCATCTTCGAGGCCCTGGCCGACGCGCAGATCAACCTCGACATGATCGTGCAGAACGTCTCGGCCGCGGCGACCAGCCTGACCGACATCTCGTTCACGCTGCCGCGCACCGACGGCCAGACCGCGATGACCGCGCTGGCCCGCATCCAGGCCGAGGTCGGCTACGACAAGCTGCTCTACGACGACAAGATCGGCAAGGTCTCGCTGATCGGCGCCGGCATGCGCTCGCACCCGGGCATCACCTCGAAGTTCTTCGGCGCCCTCGCCTCGGCCGGCGTCAACATCGGGATGATCTCCACCTCCGAGATCCGCATCTCCGTCATCGTCGACGAGAACGTCGTCGCCGACGCCGTCCGCGCCACCCACACGGCGTTCGACCTGGACGCCGACGAGGTCGAGGCCGTGGTCTACGGCGGGACGGGCCGCTGACATGGTCAACATCGGCATCGTCGGCGCGACCGGGCAGGTCGGCGTCGCCATGCGCCAGATCCTGCTCGAGCGCGCCCACCTCGGGCTGATCGGCCCCGACGACCAGGTCCGCTTCTTCGCCTCGTCGCGCTCCGCGGGCACGGTGCTGCCGTTCGGTGACCGCGACATCACCGTCGAGGACGCCGCGACCGCCGACCCGACGGGGCTCGACATCGCGCTGTTCTCGGCCGGCGCCACGACCTCGCGCGCGCTCGTCCCGAAGTTCGTCGACGCCGGCGTGATCGTCGTCGACAACTCCTCGGCCTTCCGCAAGGACCCCGACATCCCGCTGGTCGTCTCCGAGGTCAACCCCGGCGCGATGTCAGGTGTGATCGAGGCGGGCCGCGGCATCATCGCCAACCCCAACTGCACGACCATGGCCTTCATGCCGGTCCTCAAGCCGCTGCACGACGAGGCCGGCCTCGCCCGCCTGGTCGTCTCGTCCTACCAGGCCGTCTCCGGCTCGGGCGTCGCCGGCGTCGAGGAGCTCTTCGACGGCGTGGCCGCGGCGGGCGACAAGGCCCGCGAGCTGGCCTACGACGGTGCGGCGATCACGTTCCCCGACCCGGTGAAGTACGTCCAGCCGATCGCCTACAACGTCCTGCCGATGGCCGGCTCGATCGTCGACGACGGCCTCAACGAGACCGACGAGGAGCAGAAGCTCCGCAACGAGTCCCGCAAGATCCTCGGCATCCCCGAGCTCCCGGTGTCGGGCATCTGCGTCCGGGTGCCGGTGTTCACCGGCCACTCGCTGGCGATCAACGCCGAGTTCGAGCCGTCCGATGACGCCCGAGCGGGCCCGCGAGATCCTCGCCACCGCGGCCGGCGTCGAGCTCGACGACGTGCCGACGCCGCTCAAGGCCGCCGGCCACGACCCGTCCTACGTCGGTCGCCTCCGCGCCGACGAGGGCGTGCCGGGCGACCGTGGCCTGGCCCTGTTCGTCAGCAGCGACAACCTCCGCAAGGGCGCCGCGCTCAACACGGTGCAGATCGCCGAGCTGGTCGCCGCCGCCCTCTGAGCGCTGCGCCAGTGATCCCCGGCTGACCGGGGATCACTGAACATGTCGGCCCGTGCACGGCCTGACATGTTCAGCGAGAGCCTGACAAGTCCTGCTCAGCGGACGTCGCGGGCTCCGCGGTCTCCCGGGGTGCCTCGTCGCCCACGACGGCGTGGGTGACCCACCACGACACGCAGTAGCCGATGACGGCGGTGACCGGTACGGCGATGACGGCCCACGGCTCGTCCAGCGAGCCGAGCAGGAAGACCAGCACGAGCACGGCCATGATCCCGACGGCCAGGAGGCTGGTCGAGCCGTAGTCCGGCTCGCCGAAGATGTCGAGGATCCACGCCCCGGCCACCGCCAGCAGGGCGAGCACGACGAGGAGGATCAGGAAGCCGGGGCCACCGCCGCACGACGACGTACCGCGGACGGCCTCGCAGGCGCTGGTGGCGAGCCAGGAGAAGAGCACCGCCAGGACGCCGACGGCGACACCGGTCGCCGCCGCTGCGGCCAGGCCGGAGAGTGGGAGCTGGCGGCGTTCGCGGACCGGCGCGTCCTCAGGCTCCAGCGGGCCCGGCTCGTCGACCTCGTGGACCACCGGCACGACGGCAGTCGGGGCGTCGTACGCCGGCTCCGGCTCCGGTGGCTCGGGGACGGGCTCTGGTACGGGGACCGGAGCGGGCTCGGGCTCGGGGACCGGGGGCTCGGGCTCGGGCTCGGGCTCGGGCTCAGGGACGGGCTCGGGCTCGGGCTCCGGCTCGGAAACGGCCTCGGGTTCCGGTTCGGGGGCGACGTCCTCGGGCGGCGCCTCCTTCTTCTTGCGCCGGAGCGAGAAGGAGGGCATCTCCAGCGAAGGGCTGTCGTCGTCGGGCTTGCCCGTGTCTGCCATGGGGGCAGTGTGCCAAATGGCGCGCTCGCGCTCCTAGGACTCGGCCATCCAGGCGAGGACGTCCTGGATCTGCGCGTCCCAGAGACCCCACTCGTGCACGCCGGGCCGGAAGTCGGTCGTCACGTCGAGCCCGCGGGCCCGCGCCTCGGCGACGAACCGCTCGTTGGGCGGCATCAGCCGGTCCTCCTCCGTGCCGCAGCCGACGTACAACCGCGGGGCCGTGGCCGGCTCCACCGAGGCGAGCAGGCCGAACAGGTCGTCCTCGGGACCGAACTGCCCGCCGAAGACACGGTCCACGATCTCGGTTCGCTCGAGCCGCTCGGCGAGCTGCCGGATGTCGGCGACGCCGGACAGGGACGCCACGCCCGCGTAGCGCTCGGGGTGGGTGACCGCGTGCTTGAGCGCTCCGTAGCCACCCATCGACAGCCCGGCGACGAACGTGTCGGCGGGGTCGTGGGAGACGCGGAGGAAACGGCGTACGACCTGCGGCAGCTCGTCGGAGACGTAGTCCCAGTAGGCGTGCCCGTGCAGCTCGTTGGCGTAGAAGGACCGGTCGACGGCGGGCATCACGACGGCGAAGCCGAGCGCGGTGGCGTACCTCTCGATCGAGGTGTAGCGCAGCCATGCGGTGTGGTCGTCGGACAGCCCGTGGAGCAGGTAGAGCACGCGCGGCGGGTCCTGGTGGACGGTCCCGCTCACGCCGATCTGCTCGAGGGTGGGCTGGGGCAGGACGACGGTCATCGAGGTCCCGCGCTCGAGGGCGTCGGAGAAGAAGTCGCACGTCAGCAGGGCCATCGCACCACTGTAGGGACCGACAAATGGGTGGGAAATGACGAACGGACCCACGTCTCACGTGGGTCCGTCCCGATGTCGGGGTGACAGGATTTGAACCTGCGGCCTCGTCGTCCCGAACGACGCGCGCTACCAAGCTGCGCCACACCCCGCCACCCATCCGAGACTCCGGCTGGGCAACGCGGGCAACCATACCGGAGCGGTCATGACCGCCCGAAATCGCCCCGTGCTGCGTGGACCTGGAGGGCGAGTCGGACACTTGTTGGCCTTTGCAACCCCCTCCAAGTGTCAGACTCCCCGCACGTGCGGGGACTCATGCAGCGGGCGACCGCCGGCTCAGCGACAGGTGCGTGACCCCGCTGGGGGACGTGACGGCCTCGATGTGGAAGGTGTCCTCCAGGGCCTCGAGACCCTGCCAGAGCGAGGTGCCACGACCGAGGACGACGGGTACGACGGCGAGGTGCAGGTGGTCGACGAGATCGGCGGCGACGTAGGCGTTCACCGTGCTCGCGCCGCCGCCGATGCGGACGTCGAGGTCGCCGGCGGCCTCCTTCGCGACCGCGAGCGCGTCGGCGGGCGAGGCGTCGAGGAAGTGGAACGTCGTGCCGCCCTCCATCTCCATCGACTGCCCGGGGCCGGTGCGTGAGGACGTAGGTCGGGGTGTGGAAGGGCGGGTCCTCGCCCCACCAGCCGCGCCAGTCGGGGTCGTCCTGCCAGCCGGGCGGGCCGAACTTGTTCGCGCCCATGATCTCGGCGCCGAAGCCGACGTCGTACTGCCTGCCGAAGAGGGCGTCGATGCCGTCGGGGGCACCGGGCTGCCACGTCGCGAACCGCCACTCGTGGAGCTTCATGCCGGCGTGGCCGAACGGCGCCTCGAGCGACTGCGGCTCGCCGGCGCCGTAGCCGTCGAGGGAGATGGCGAAGTTGGTGACGCGGACGAGCGACATCAGGCCTCCTGGGCGGGCTCGGTGGTGCGGGGGACGAAGGTCATCAGGGTGGCCTCGGGGCGGCAGGCGACCCGGATCCGGACGTAGGGGTTGGTCCCGAGCCCGGCCGACACGTGGAGCCACGCCGACCCCGCGTCGCCGGGCGAGGAGTCCGCGGGGTGGCGGTGCAGGCCGCGGGCACGGGCCGGCTCGATGTCGCAGTTGGTCGTCAGCGCGCGACCGCCCGGGAGGCACACCTGGCCGCCATGGGTGTGGCCCGCGATCACCGCGTCGTAGCCGTCGGCGGCGAACTGGTCGAGCACCCGGAGGTACGGCGCGTGCGTGACGGCGAGCCGGATGTCGGTCGCCGGGTCGGCGGGGCCGGCGACGCGCGCCAGGTCGTCGTACTGCAGGTGCGGGTCGTCGACCCCGGCGAAGGCGATGGACGTGCCGCCCACGTCGAGCCGCCCGAAGCCGTTGGTGAGGTCGAGCCAGCCGGCCTGGTTGAAGCGGTCCTTGAGCTCGGGCCACGGCAGCTGGCGCCCCGACGTGTGCCGCTTGCCGGTGTCGGGCAGCAGGTAGAGGAACGGGTTGCGCATGCCCGGCACCCAGTAGTCGTTGGAGCCGAGGACGTAGACGCCCGGGACGTCGAGCAGGCCGCCCAGCGCGTCGGTGACCACGGGCACGGAGCGCGCGTGGGCGAGGTTGTCACCGGTGTTGACGACCAGGTCGGGCTCGAGCTCGGCCAGCCCGCGCAGCCAGTCCTGCTTGGCGCGCTGGTCGGGTGCCATGTGGATGTCGCTGAGGTGCAGCACCTTGAGCGGCGCGTGCCCAGCAGGCAGCAGCGGCACCGTCACCCGGCGCAGGGTGTACTGCCGCGCCTCCCAGGCGGCGTACGCCGTCAACCCCGTGGCGGCGACTGCACCGAGGGTGGCTGTGCGCCGTACGACGGGGAGGAAAGGCATTCGCCAAGGCTGCCACAATGGGTCACATGAGTGCTCTGAAGGACCGTCTCCGCGCCGACCTCACCACCGCCATCAAGGCGCGTGACGAGGTGCGCTCCTCGACCCTGCGGATGGTGCTGACCTCGATCACCAACGCGGAGGTCGCCGGCAAGGAGGCCCGCGAGCTCACCGACGACGACATCCTCGGCGTGCTGTCCAGCGAGGCCAAGCGGCGCCGGGAGGCGGCCACCGCCTTCGCCGACGGGGGCCGTGAGGAGATGGCGGCCAAGGAGGCCGCGGAGGGCGAGGTCATCGCGGAGTACCTCCCGACCCCGCTCACCGACGCCGAGGTCGCCGACCTCGTCACCGCTGCGATCGCGCAGACCGGCGCGGGCGACGAGGGCATGCGCGCCATGGGCAAGGTGATGGGCGTCGTGACCCCGCAGGTGAAGGGTCGCGCCGACGGCGGCGCCGTCGCCGCCGAGGTGCGCAAGCAGCTGGGCTGACGTCAGCCGTTGCCGGTCAGCCGTTGCCGCGGCCGCCGGCCCTTGCCGCCCTTGCCGCTTGCCGCCGCCGTTGCCGCCGTTGCCGGTCGACGGGGGCGGCGGGACGTAGCCGGTCGAGGTGTAGAGCGTGACCGTGTCGCCGCTGCTCAGCGACGTACCGGCGGCGGGTGAGGTGCTGACCACGAGGCCCTCGCCGACCTCGGAGTTGACCTGGCCGCCGTCGGCGGCGGTGAACCCGGCGGCCTCGAGGGCGGTGGTCGCCGCCTCGACCGACTGGCCGGTCACGTCGGGCACGCTGGTGAGCACGCCGGCGATCTCGTCGCCGGGCGGCGCCTGGAAGTTCTCGTAGGGGAGCTTGGCCGAGATGGCCGCCATCGCGTCACCCCAGATGGGACCGGCGTAGCCCGAGCCCGACGCCTCGTAGATGATCTGCCCGCCCACGCTCTGGCCGCCGAGCTCGAGCCACTGGCCCTCCGAGTTGGCGCCCGCGATCATCGCGGCGGCGGAGATCGCCGGGGTGTAGCCGACGAACCAGACCGAGCGTCCGCTGGTCGTGGTGCCGGTCTTGCCGGCGGAGGGCTTGTCGATCTGGAGGTTCTCGCCGAAGCCGCCCTCCATCACGCCGCGGAGGATGTCGTTGACGGCGTCGGCCGTGGCGCCCGGCATCACCTGCTCGCACTGGGTCGAGAACTCCTTCAGGGGCTGGCCCTGCGAGTCGAGCACCCGGGTGACGGGTCGCGGGTCGCAGTGCAGCCCACGGGCGGCGAAGGTGGCATAGGCCTGGGCCATCTCCAGCGGGTTGGAGTCGGAGACGCCGAGGATCCAGGACGGCACCTTCTGGGCCAGCGGGACCTTCACGCCCATGTCGGCGGCGAGCTGGAGCGGCTCGCACATGCCGGTCTGCATCTCGAGCTGGGCGAAGAAGGTGTTCACCGAGTTCTGCGTGCCGGAGTAGAGGTCGAAGGGGCCGAAGCCGGTCGAGTTCTTGACGTCCCAGCCCTCGCCGTCACCGGCGTAGGGGCCGTCGCAGTTCTCGAACTCCTCGTCGTCGATGTGCAGCTCCTGCGGCGAGTCGATCGTGGTGCTGAGCGGGATGCCCTGGTTGATGGCGGTGGCGAGGACGAAGACCTTGAAGGTCGACCCGGCCTGGAAGCCGTTGGCGGCGCCGTACTTCTTGGGGACCACGTAGTTGAGGGCGGTCTCGCCGGCGGCCTTGTCCTGACCCATCGGCCGGGACTGCGCGATCGCCCGCACGTCGCCGGTGCCGGGCTCGACCATCGCCAGGCCGCCGATGGCCTGGTCGGTCTGGAAGACGTGGGCGGCGACCGACTGGTCGGCGGCCTTCTGCATGTCGAGGTCGATGGTGGTCTGGATGGTGAGGCCACCGTTCTTGAGCGTCGTACGACGCTCCTTCATGGTGTCCCCGAGCACGGGGTCCTTCAGCAGCCAGTTGACGGCGTAGTCGCAGAAGAACGGCGCCGCCGACTGCTGGCAGCCGTTGGGGGAGTCCTGGACCTTCAGCGTCTCCTCGATCGGCGTCTTCTGGAGCCGCTCGGCCTTCTTCTCGGTGAGCACGCCGAGCTGCGCGAGGCGGTCGAGCACGACGTCGCGCCGGCTCTGCGCGCGCTCGGGGTTGTCGACCGGGTCGTAGCCGACCGGGTTCTTGACCAGGCCGGCGAGCGTGGCCGACTCCAGCAGGTTGAGCTTGTTGGCGTTCTTGGAGAAGAAGTGCTTGGCAGCGGCCTGGACGCCGAAGGCGCCGTCGCCGAAGTAGGCGATGTTGAGGTAGCGCTCGAGGATCCAGTCCTTCGTGTGGTTCTTCTCGAAGGCGATGGCGTAGCGCAGCTCGCGGATCTTGCGGGCGTAGGTCTCCTCGGTGGCCGCGGCCTTCTCCTCGTCGGTCTCCGCCTGGTAGAGCAGCGTCTGCTTCACCATCTGCTGGGTGATCGACGAACCACCCTGCACCGAGCCGCCGTTGGCCTGGTTGGTGACGAACGCGCGCAGCGTGCCCTTGAGGTCGAGCGCGCCGTGGTCGTAGAAGCGGTAGTCCTCGATCGCGACGATGGCCTTGACCATGGGGCGCGAGATGGACGTGAGCGGGACGTTGATCCGGTTCTGGTCGTAGAGCGAGGCGATGAGGTTGCCGTTGACGTCGTAGATCCGCGTCTTCTGCGACAGGTCCTTGGCCTCGAGCGACTCCGGGAGGTTGACCATGCCCTTGCTGACGTCCTTCGCGGCCACGCCGACCAGGCCCGCGAACGGGATGGCGAGGCAGGCGATGAGCACGCCCATGACCACCGCGACGGCGCCCATCACGGCGAGGTGCGAGGCGATGCGCCCGGCGTTCGGGCGCCCCTGGGGGCGCCTGGCGGGCGACGGCGTACGGGAAGACATGGGCACCAGAGTACGGGGGGAAGGCCTAGCACCCTCAATTCCACTCGCGCAGCCGAATAGTCACATCGGACTATGCGAATTGAGCCACTCGGTCCTGTCTATACCGGGGCGCAGTCGTTTACTTTTCTATTCGAGATCGGGATGGCCGCTATGGGGGCGGCTGACCGGGCTCCATTGATTCGTGGGGATTGACTATGTGGGTAGAGGACTGGGCATCGCGCGCCGCTTGCAAGGCGGACACGCCGGACGCACTCTTCGTGCGCGGCGCGGAGCAGAACAAGGCCAAGCAGGTCTGTGCGGGTTGCCCCGTGCGGACCGAGTGCCTGGCCGAGGCACTGGACAACCAGATCGAGTGGGGTGTCTGGGGCGGCATGACCGAGCGTGAGCGCCGTGCGCTGCTCCGCCGTCGCCCCGACTCGTCGTGGCGCTCGATCCTCGAGACCGCCCGCACCAAGGTCGAGGCCCCGGCCGTCTCCGTCTGACGGTCCGGCCGTTACGCCTGGTCCGCCAGGCGTACGCCGATCTCGCGCAGGCCGTCGAGGTCGTGGACGTCGCTCGCCATGGCGGGCACGACCGCGGTCGGGACGTGCGGGTGCGAGGCGGCGAACCGCTCGCGCAGGTGCTGCTCGCGCTCGATGATGCGGACGCGGTCGGCGTGCAGCTGCAGCAGGCCGGCGGTCAGCGAGGACGAGTCCTTCGCGCGCAGCCGGTCGGCGGCGCTGATCGCCTCCTCCGCGGACAGCTCCGTGCGCGCCGACGGGCTCGCCCGGTTGATCACGAGTCCGGCCAGCGGCATGTCGTCGTCGGTGAGCCGGTCCACGAAGTACGCCGCCTCGCGCAGCGCGTCGGGCTCGGGAGCGGCGACCACGATGAACGCCGTCCCGTCGGCCTGCAGCAGGGCGAACGTCTTCTCCGCCCGCTGCCGGAAGCTCCCGAAGAGGGTGTCGAGGGCGGTCACGAAGGTCTGGACGTCGCGCAGCATCTGGCTGCCCAGGATCTTGCCGAGCGCGTTGGTCACCACCGACAGCCCGGCCGTCATCAGCCGCGCCGGACCGCGCGCCGGCGCCACGAGCAGCCGGATCAGCCGGCCGTCGAGGAAGCTGGACAGCCGCTCGGGGGCGTCGAGGAAGTCGAGCGCCGAGCGTGACGGAGGCGTGTCGACCACGATGAGGTCGTAGGTGCCCTGCTCGAGGGCCTCGCGGTGGAGCTGGCCGAGCTTCTCCATCGCCATGTACTCCTGGGTGCCGGCGAACGAGCTCGACAGCGCGACGTAGAACGGGTTCTCCAGGATCTGCTTCGCCTTCTCCGGGCTGGCCTGGCTCTCGACCACCTCGTCGAAGGTGCGCTTCATGTCGAGCATCATCGCGTCGAGCGTCCCGCCCGCCGAGGGCTCGATGTCCGGCACCGGCCGCGGGGTGTTGTCGAGCTGCTCGATGCCCATCGACTGGGCGAGCCGGCGGGCCGGGTCGATGGTCAGCACGACGACCTTGCGACCCTGCTCGGCCGCCCGCAGGGCGAGCGCCGCGGAGGTCGTGGTCTTGCCGACCCCGCCCGAGCCGCAGCAGACGATGATCTCCGTGCCGCGGTCGGCGAGGAGCGCGTCGATGTCGAGGACCGGGGTGCGCTTCATGCCATTCCCTGGGCGCGGAGGAGCTGGGCGAGCTCGAGCAGGGCGCCGTGGTCGATGCCGTTGGCCAGCCGGGGCAGCTCGTAGGTCGGGAGGTCCTCGGCCGCGACGAGCTCGCGCTGCTCGTCCTCGAGCTGACGGCGTACGGCGTGGTCGCGGCCCTCGTCGACGAGCGAGGCGACCAGGGCCGCGTCGACGTCGACCTTGGCGCGCTTGAGCGCCGAGGCGACGGACGTGGGGTCGACCTCGTCGTCGCGCACCAGGGCGAGCTCGGACGGGCTGAGCGCCTGCGGGCGGACCAGGTTGACCACCACGCCCCCCACCGGGAGGCCGGCCGCGCGCAGCTCCGCGATCGCGTCGCTGGTCTCCTGCACGGGCATCTCCTCGAGGATCGTGACCAGGTGCACGGCCGTCCGCGGGGAGCGCAGGACGTTCATGATGTTGTCGGCCTGCGACTTGACCGGCCCCACCTTCGCCAGTCCCGCGAGCTCGGAGTTGACGTTGAGGAACTGGCCGATCCGGCCCGTGGGCGGTGCGTCCAGCACCACGGCGTCGTACTGGATCTGGTCCTTCTTCCGCCCGCCGCGGGGGCGCTGCACCGCCTCGTAGACCTTGCCGGTGAGCAGCACGTCGCGCACGCCGGGGGCGATGGTGGTGGCGAAGTCGATGACGCCGAAGCGGTCGAGCGCCTTCCCGGCGCGGCCGAGCCGGTAGTACATCGCGAGGTACTCCAGCAGCGCCGACTCCGGGTCGATGTGCAGCGCGAACACCTGACCACCGCGACCGCCCTCGTCGGGCGCGCCCTTGGTGATGCGGCGCTCCTCGTAGGGCAGCGGGTCGACGTCGAACATCTTCGCGATGCCCTGGCGGCCCTCGACCTCGCACAGCAGCACGTTCTTGCCGGTCGTCGCCAGCGCCAGCGCGAGCGCCGCAGCGACGGTCGACTTGCCGGTGCCACCCTTGCCGGTCACCACGTGCAGGGTGACCTGTGGCCAGTCGGGGGAGCGGTCCGGGTGGGCGGTCACGAGACCAGCGTAGAGGCGGGTCGGGCAGCCATCCGGAGGGGCGAAGTGTGGTCCCGGCCCACACAGTGGCGCCGCTCACACGGCGGCTAGGGTGCCGGGCATGGACAAAGTGGTCAGCTCGGCCGCCGCTGCGGTGGCCGACATCCCGGACGGCGCGACCCTCGCGGTCGGTGGATTCGGACTGTGCGGCATCCCGTCGGTCCTCATCGACGCGGTGCTGGAGGCCGGCACGACCGACCTCGAGGCGGTCTCGAACAACTGCGGCGTGGACGAGTGGGGCCTGGGCCGGCTGCTCTTCGAGAAGCGGCTGCGCCGGATGATCTCGTCCTACGTCGGGGAGAACAAGGAGTTCGCCCGGCAGTACCTCTCCGGTGAGCTCGAGGTCGAGCTGACGCCGCAGGGCACGCTCGCCGAGCGGATGCGCGCCGGCGGCTCCGGCATCCCGGGCTTCTACACCGCGACCGGCGTCGGCACCCAGGTCGCCGAGGGCGGCCTGCCGTGGAAGTACGACGACTCCGGCAACGTCATCGTGGCCTCGCCGCCGAAGGAGACGAAGGTCTTCTCGACGGCTGAGGGGGACAGGGAGTACGTCCTGGAGGAGGCGATCGTCGCCGACTTCGGGCTGGTCCGGGCATGGAAGGGCGACCGCCACGGCAACCTCGATCTACCGCCAGTCCTCGCGCAACTTCAACCCGCTCGCCGCGATGTGCGGCCGGGTCACGATCGCCGAGGTCGAGGAGCTGGTCGAGCCCGGCGAGCTCGACCCCAACGACATCCACACGCCCGGTGTGTACGTCCAGCGCGTGGTCGCGCTGACCCCGGAGCAGGCCGCCGACAAGCGGATCGAGAAGACGACGACGCGACCGCGTCCCGACTCGACCGAGGGTGCCCTCGTCGACGACGCGGCGACGCACGGGCTGGGAGGCTGACATGGCGAGAAAAAGGGTGGAGTCGTGAGGAGATGGCCGCTCGGGCCGCCTCGGAGCTGGTCGACGGGTCCTACGTCAACCTCGGCATCGGACTGCCGACGCTGGTGCCGAACTACGTCGGCGACGACGTGGAGCTGGTGCTGCAGTCGGAGAACGGCATCCTCGGCGTGGGGGCGTACCCGTATGAGGGCGACGAGGACCCCGACCTGATCAACGCGGGCAAGGAGACGGTGACCCTGCGCAAGGGGGCGTCGTTCTTCGACTCCGCGCAGTCGTTCGGGATGATCCGCGGCGGCAAGATCGACGCCGCGATCCTCGGCGCCATGCAGGTCTCGGCCGCCGGTGACATCGCCAACTGGATGATCCCCGGGAAGATGGTCAAGGGCATGGGCGGCGCGATGGACCTGGTCCACGGCGCCAAGCGGGTGATCGTGCTGATGGAGCACACCGCCAAGGACGGCTCGCTGAAGATCCTCGACGAGTGCGACCTGCCCTACACCGGCAAGCGCGTCGTGCAGCGGATCATCACCGACCTCGCGGTCATCGACGTGATCGACCCCGCGACCGGCGAGGTGGCGCCGTCGGGCACCCTCGGCGACCGCGTGCTGAAGCTCGTCGAGCTCGCGCCGGGCGTCACCGAGGACGAGGTCCGGGAGAAGACGCAGCCTCCGCTGGGCTGACCTGCTTGCGGCTCGCGAACCACTCCTCGAGCGCGCGGCGCGCCTCCTCGTCGAGCGGGTTCGACGGGTCGGCCAGGATCTCGGTCTCGACGTGCTCCCGCGCGGCGTCGTACAGCGGCGGGGTGATGGCCCACGGCACGTTGGCGACGTACCAGGGCCGGTAGACGCGCGCGCCCAGGGCCTGCAGCAGCTGCGCGATGATCCCCGGCCGGCCGCGGCGCACCCAGAAGCCGACGGCCCGGCCGACGACGGCGGCGACCACGAGGGCCAGTGCCATCACGAAGACGGTCGAGACGATCTCGTCGCCCGCGAAGTTGTCGGTCAGCGTGAAGAAGTTGCCGTAGTAGACGGGGATCAGCACGTCCACCTGCTGCCGGAACGGCTCGACCTGGTCGGCCACCTCGGCGAGCTGTCGCAGCGAGTCGAGCTCGGGTCGCGCGTCGTAGGCGTTGCCGACGTGGTCGATCGCCTCGCGGACGTTGTCGAGGGTGCCGCTGATCCCGTCGAACTGGAGGACGTCGCGGGCGGCGCCCACCTCGTCGTACGTCGTCTCGATCGACTCGAGCGTCCGCATGCTCTCGTCCGCGGTCCGCTGCAGCTCGTCCTGCGGGAGGGTGTGCTCGTTGAGGTAGGTGACGGCGGCCTGGATCTCCTCGCGGTGCGTGATGACGTACTGCGCCTCGTGGAGCTTGTCGGCGAGGTTGGGCACCGCCCGGACGGCGTCGCCGATCTTGCCGCCGGTGGTCTCGGAGTCGCTCAGCGCGACGCTCAGCGCCGCGCCGGCGCCGTACGCCTTGACCAGCCACTCCAGGACCGACCCGAGGAGCAGCCGGCCGAGCTCCACCCTGCGGCGGATCGTCTGGAGGTCGAGGTCGGGCATGGCCCGATCCTCGCAAACCTCAGGCCTCGGGCTCGTAGCCCTCGCCGCCGGCGGAGGCCGACCAGTCGGGGAGCTGCTGGAGCGCCCAGCCGTTGCCGTCGGGGTCGGCGAAGAAC
This sequence comes from uncultured Actinomycetota bacterium, assembly GCA_963795095.1. Taxonomy (GTDB): domain Bacteria; phylum Actinomycetota; class Actinomycetes; order Propionibacteriales; family Nocardioidaceae; genus Nocardioides. The sequence continues at coordinate 30,254 of CAWCGM010000035.1, forward strand.
ACGAACCGGCCCCAGGCGAGCTCGTCGACGTCGCTGACCTCGATGCCGCGGGCGACGAGGTCGGCGTGGGTCGCGTCGGCGTCGGCGATCACCATCTGCATGTTGTCCAGCGACCCGGGCTCCATCTGGGTGAGCCCCTTGCCGAAGGCGATCGAGCAGGCCGATCCGGGCGGCGTCATCTGGACGAACCGCACCTCGTCGCTGACGACCTGGTCGTGGTCGGTGTGGAAGCCGACCTTCTCGTAGAACTCCCTGGCCCGGTCGACGTCGGTCACGGGCACCATCACCAGCTCGAGCTTCATGTCCATGCCTCGAGGCTAGGACGCATTCAGGTCAGCTGCTGGCCGCAATGGCTTGCTGTCTAGGGACGTTCCGGTCGGTCCACCGGCCGGATCCCGACCAGATCGTCCCTAGACAGCGAGGACGGGCGGCTCGCCAGGCGGGCGGGGATCTCGGAGGAGGCCGGCAGGTGTGCTATCTGTAGTAACCCACTAGACAAATACTTGAAAGGCTCGGCATGGAGTTCCTCTGGTACATCCCCAACCAGGTGACGGCCGGCCACCGGTCGGACACGACGGTGGCGGGTCACAACAGCCTGGAGCGCCTGACGGCGCTCGCGCGGCTCACCGAGGACCACGGCTGGGGTGGTGCGCTGATCGGCACCGGCTGGAAGCGCCCGGACACGTTCACGGTGTCGACCGCGCTCGCCGCGGGTACGACGACGTTCAACCCGCTCATCGCGATCCGCCCGGGCTACTGGACCCCGGCGCACTTCGCCTCGTCGGCCGCGACGCTCGACCAGCTCAGCGGCGGCCGGGTCAAGGTCAACATCGTCAGCGGCGCCGACCACCAGCCGCAGTACGGCGACGACGAGGGCGACCAGGCGAACCGCTACGCCCGCACCCGCGAGTTCATGCGGCTCGTACGCCGGTACTGGACCGAGGACGACATCACCTTCGACGGCGAGCACTACCGCGCCGAGGGCGCCACGCTCGAGCACAAGCCGGTCGCCCGCGAGGGACGCCCGCACCCCCAGCTCTACTTCGGCGGCGCGTCCGAGGCCGCCCAGCGGACCGCGGCCGCGGAGGCCGACGTCCAGCTGTTCTGGGGCGAGCCGCTCGACGGCGTCGCTGCCCGCATCGACCACCTGAAGAAGCTCAGCGCCGAGCTCGACCGTGACCTGCCGCCGCTGCAGTTCGGCCTGCGGATCACCACGCTGGTGCGCGACACCACCGAGGAGGCCTGGGCCGACGCCGAGGCCAAGGTCGCGGCGATGGCCGGTCAATCCCAACGAGGCCAGCACGAGTGGGCGGCCGACCCCGGCCGTCGCGTCGCGGTCGGCCAGCAGCGCCTGCTCGACCTCGCGGAGCAGGGCGACGTCCTCGACGACTGCCTCTACACCGCTCCCGGCCGCGTCGGTGGCGGCGGTGCCGGCACCACCTGGCTGGTCGGTTCTCCCGATGACGTGGCCAAGGCGCTACGTCGCTACGCCGACCTCGGCGTCACCCACTTCGTCCTCAGCGACACGCCCTACGAGCAGGAGATCGTCCGCATCGGGGACTCCCTGCTGCCGCTGCTGCGCGCCGCCTGACCGGCCGCCGCGACCTGCATGGGTGACAGGCAACTCGTTGCACCCGGTTTGTGATGGTTAGTCGAGTCACTTACAGTACTTTGATCACCCGTGACCTCCCGACAAGGAGAATCCACGATGTCACGACGAGGGCACACCAGCCCCCTCATCCGCACTGCCCTGCTGACCGCCGCCGGACTGATGGCGCTGTCGGCCTGCGGCGGCGCCGAGGCCGGGCCCAGGCTCGAGCTGACCGCCGCGCTCCCCGACAAGCCCGCCGACGGCACCGTCCTGCGGGTCGGCGACCCCGCCACGCAGGTGGCGCTCGAGACGTCCGGTGCCATCGACGACCTCGACATCGACATCGAGTGGGCCAACATCACCGGCGGCCCGAAGACGCTCGAGGCCTTCCGCGCCGACGCGATCGACATCGGCTCCGTCGCCGACATCCCGCCGCTCTTCGCGCACTGGACCGGCACCGACGTCCGCATCGTCGCCGCCCGCGAGACGGTCGACCCCGAGACCCACCCGACCTACGAGCTCGGCGTCGCGCCGGGCGCCGACGTGACGTCGATCGAGGACCTCGAGGGCAAGAAGATCGCCTACAGCCCGGGCCAGGCCCAGGGCGCGCTGGTGCTCAACGTGCTCCGCGAGGCCGGCCTCAGCCAGGACGACGTCGAGCTGGTCGAGATGCAGAGCGTCGACGACGCCTTCTCCGTCGCCCTGGCCAGCAAGCAGGTCGACGTCGCCCCGCTGCAGCAGGCGCTCGTGAAGACCTACCTCGCCAAGTACGAGCAGGACGGCGCGACCACCATCGAGTCGGGCGTGCGCGACGACGCGTGGACGCTCTACGCCCCCACCACCGTGCTCGAGGACGCCGACAAGGCCGCCGCGATCAAGGAGTACGTCGCCGCGTGGGCCAAGGCCCAGCTGTGGATCTCCGAGCACCCCGACGAGTTCGCGAAGGCCTTCTACGTCGACCACGAGGGCCTCTCGCCCGAGGACGCGAAGTACGTCGTCGACGCCTACGGGCAGTACACCGTGCCGACGAGCTGGGACGACTTCATCGCCCGCCACCAGGTCACCGTCGACACGCTCGTCGAGGGCCAGGACCAGGAGCCGCTCGACGTGGCGACGATCTACGACCGCCGCTTCGAGAAGGCCATCGCCGCCGCGGTGGAGGGGTCGCAGTGACCACCCTGACCGCTCCCTCGCGCCGCGCTATCTCGTCCGAGACCGAGGACGTACGACCCACGCGACGCCGCCTCGGCCCGGGCAAGCCGATCCGCTTCGGTGGGCTCATCGGCATCGCCGTGCTGCTGGCCGCGTGGGTCGTGGGCTCGGCCACCGGGCTGCTCGACCCGCGCACCCTGACCGAGCCGTGGACCGTCGTCGCGACCGCAGAGACGCTCATCGAGAACGGCCGTCTCACGGAAAGCCTGGTCACCTCCGGCATCCGCGCCGCCCTGGGCCTCGGCCTCGGCGTCGCCGTCGGGCTGGTGCTGGCGCTCGTCTCCGGCCTGTCGCGTGTCGGCGAGACCCTCATCGACGGACCGATCCAGGTGAAGCGCTCGATCCCGACGCTGGCCCTGATCCCGCTGCTGATCCTGTGGCTGGGCATCGGCGAGCCGATGAAGGTCATCACGATCGCCCTCGCGGTCTTCGTCCCGATCTACATCCACACCCACAACGGCCTGCGCACCATCGAGGGCAGGTACGCCGAGCTGGCCGAGACCCTGGGCGTCTCGCGCACGGAGTTCGTCCGCCACGTCGTGCTCCCCGGCGCGATGCCCGGCTTCCTGCTCGGCCTGCGCTTCGCGGTGACGTCGTCGCTGCTCGCGCTGGTCGTCGTCGAGGTCATCAACGCCACGAGCGGGATCGGCCACATGATCACGCTGGCGTCCAGCTATGGCCAGACCGACATCATCGTCGTCGGTCTCGTCGTCTACGCACTGCTCGGCGTGAGCGCCGACGCAGTGGTCCGTCTCATCGAGAGGAAGGCACTGTCATGGCGTCGCACACTGGCGAGCTGAGCACCCAGGGACCGGCGGTGCGGGTCAAGGACCTGCACCGCAGCTTCAACAAGGCCGGCGGCGTGCTCAACGGCCTCGACCTCGAGATCGCGCCCGGCGAGTTCGTGGCGCTGCTCGGTCGCAGCGGCTCGGGCAAGAGCACGCTCCTGCGCTCCCTGGCGGGCCTCGACCGCGGGGTCGCGGGCACCGGTCGCGTCGAGGTCCCCGAGAAGGTGTCGGTCGTCTTCCAGGACTCCCGGCTGCTGCCGTGGAAGCGGGTCCTCGACAACGTCACCCTCGGCCTCCGCTCGGGCGACGCCTCCGAGCGTGGACTGCAGGCGCTGGACGAGGTCGGACTCGCCGGACGCGAGAAGGCCTGGCCCCACGAGCTGTCGGGTGGTGAGCAGCAGCGTGCCGCCCTGGCGCGGTCGCTGGTCCGCGACCCCGAGCTGCTGCTGGCCGACGAGCCCTTCGGCGCCCTCGACGCGCTGACCCGGATCCGGATGCACACGCTGCTGCGCAAGCTGTGCGAGGTGCACCGGCCGGCCGTGCTGCTGGTGACCCACGACGTCGACGAGGCCATCGTCCTGGCCGACCGGGTCATCGTGCTCGACGGCGGCGTCGTACGCCACGACGCCCGCATCGAGCTCGGCACCCGCCGCTCGCAGGCCGACCCGGCGTTCGCCCGGCTGCGTGCGCAGCTGCTCGCCGAGCTCGGGGTCGAGGACGACCACGACGCCGCCACGCCCACGGTCGGTCGGCTCAGCGAGAGGGCCGCCTCGTGACCCGACAGCTGCACCTCAACCTGTTCATCTATCCCGACGGCCACCACGAGGCGGCCTGGCGGCGACCGGAGTCGCAGCCCGAGCGGATCACCGACATCTCCTACTACCAGGAGCTGGCCCAGCGCGCCGAGGCCGCGAAGTTCGACGCCGTCTTCTTCGCCGACGGCCCGGCGCTCGCGGACAACATCGCGTACGCCGCCCGTGCGGGGCTCGAGCCGATCACCAAGATGACCGCCATCGCGGCGGCCACCGAGCGGATCGGCGTCATCGGGACGTCGTCGACGACCTACAACGAGCCCTACAACCTCGCCCGGCAGTTCGCCTCGCTCGACCACCTCAGCAACGGCCGGGTCGGGTGGAACATCGTCACCACCTCGTCGGCGTCCGCGGCCCACAACTTCGGCCTCGACGCGCACCCGGCCCACGCCCAGCGCTACGAGCGCGCCGAGGAGTTCCTCGACGTGGTCACCAAGCTCTGGGACAGCTGGGAGGACGACGCCGTCGTCGCCGACCGCGTGAGCGGGACCTACGCCGACACCGACAAGATCCACCGGGTCGACCACGAGGGCGAGTTCTTCCGCGTCCGCGGCCCGCTCAACGCCCCGCGCTCGCCGCAGGGCCGGCCGGTCTACGTGCAGGCCGGATCGTCGCCGGACGGTCGGTCCTTCGCGGCGCGGTGGGCCGAGGCGATCTTCACCGCGCACCAGACCCTCGACAACGCCCAGGAGTTCTACGCCGACATCAAGTCCCGTGCCCGGGCGGCCGGACGCGACCCCGGCCAGCTCAAGGTGCTGCCCGGCATCAGTCCGTTCATCGGCTCCACGACGGCCGAGGCGCGCGCGCTCGAGGAGGAGTTCAACGACCTCACGCAGCCGGCGTACTCCCTGAAGCAGCTCGGCAACCTCGTCGGCGTCGACCTGACGTCGTACGACCTCGACGGCCCGTTCCCGACCGACATCGTGGCGCCCGTGGGCGACCGCGCGTTCCACAGCCGGTCGCAGCTCGTGCTCGACATCGTGGCGCGCGAGAACCCGACGATCCGGCAGCTCTGCCACCGGCTCGCCGGCGCGCGCGGCCACCGGGTCGTGGCCGGCACGCCGCTCGAGGTCGCCGACACGATGCAGGAGTGGGCCGAGCAGGGTGCCGCCGACGGCTTCAACGTGATGCCGCCGTGGCTCCCGGGCGGGATCGACGTCTTCATCGAGGAGGTCGTCCCGATCCTGCGCTCCCGCGGGCTGTTCCGCACGGAGTACACAGGAAGCACGCTGCGCGACCACCTCGGGCTCTCCCGTCCCGCCAGCCAGTACGCCCCCTCGATCCCGGAGGAGACCGCATGACTTTCGAGCACTACCGACCGCTCGGCCGCACCGGCGTCCAGGTCAGCCCGCTGACCCTCGGCGCGATGATGTTCGGCGCGTGGGGCAACCCCGACCACGACGAGTCGATCGCGATCATCCACCGCGCGCTCGACGCCGGGATCAACGTCATCGACACCGCCGACGTCTACGCCCGCGGCGAGTCCGAGGAGATCGTCGGCAAGGCGCTCCAGGCCCGTGCGGGGAGCCGCGACGACGTCTTCCTCGCCACCAAGTTCCACGGCAACATGCACGACGAGGACCCCAACCAGGCGGGCAACTCGCGCCGCTGGATCGTCCGCGAGGTCGAGGACTCGCTGCGCCGGCTCCAGGTCGACCACATCGACCTCTACCAGGTGCACCGCCCGCGTCCGGAGGTCGACATCGACGAGACCCTCGGCGCGCTGACCGACCTCGTGCGGCAGGGCAAGATCCGCTACATCGGTACGTCGACGTTCCTGCCGTCGCAGGTCGTCGAGGCGCAGTGGGTGGCCGAGAAGCGCCAGCGCGAGCGCCCGGTCAGCGAGCAGCCGCCGTACTCCATCCTCGCCCGCGAGGTGGAGCGCGACATCCTGCCGACCGCGCAGAAGTACGGCATCGGCGTGCTGCCGTGGAGCCCGCTCGCGGGCGGCTGGCTGTCCGGCCGCTACCGCCGCGGCGAGGAGCCGGGCGTGCGCTCGAGCAGGATGGAGCGCCAGCCCGCGCGGCACGATCCCGCGTCGCCGGAGAACAAGGTCAAGCTCGAGGCGGTCCACCAGCTGCAGGAGCTCGCCGACGAGGCCGGCCTGTCGCTGATCCACCTCGCGCTCGGCTTCGTGCTCGCGCACCCGGCGGTGTCGTCGGCCATCATCGGCCCGCGCACCCTCGAGCAGCTCGAGTCGCAGCTCGGTGTGGAGAAGGTGGTCCTCACGCCCGACGTGCTCGACCGGATCGACGAGATCGTTCCTCCGGGCACCACGCTCAACGAGGCAGACCGGGGTTACGCACCACCGGCCCTCGTCGAGGCGGCGCTCCGGCGCCGCTGACCCGTCGCCACCGGGCCGCCGCACGGGGGTGCGGTCCGGTGGCGTCGGTGTCACCCCGGCGGGTGAGGGTTCCTGTGAGCCATCTCTCGAAGTGGCTCGCAGGGGAACATCGACGGCCTACAGGCGGCTGAGGAGGTCGTACAGTCCTCAACCATCTGGAGGCACCACCTACATGTCCCGTGCATTCGAGTCCCTCACCGTCGGCCGCTGGCAGCTCCCGCAGCGCTTCGTCATGGCACCGCTGACGCGCAACCGCGCCGGTGCCGGCCACGCGCCCACCGGCCTCAACGCCGAGTACTACGGCCAGCGCGCGTCGGTGCCGGCCTGATCGTCACCGAGGGCATCGCGCCCAGCCAGGTGGGCCAGGGCTACCTCGACGTGCCGGGCCTCTACACCGACGAGCAGGTCGCCGGCTGGCGCCTGGTCGCCGACGCGGTGCACGCCCGTGACGGTGTCGTCGTCGCCCAGCTGATGCACGCCGGCCGGATCGCCCACGCCGACAACAAGGACGGCGTCGAGACCGTCGCCCCGAGCGCCGTGCAGGCGCCCGGCGAGATGGTCACCGCCGACGGCGGCCAGCCCCACGACGTACCGCGCGCGGTCGAGACCGACGAGGTCGCCGGCCTCGTCGCCGACTTCGTCACCGCCGCCCGCAACGCGGTCGCCGCGGGCCTCGACGGTGTCGAGGTGCACTCGGCCAACGGCTACCTGCTGCACCAGTTCCTCGACCCGACGGTGAACCTGCGCGACGACGTCTACGGAGGTACGCCGGAGAACCGGGCGCGCTTCGTCGTCGAGGTCGTCACCGCCGTCGCCGAGGCGATCGGCGCCGACCGGGTCGGCCTCCGCCTGAGCCCCGGCCACCAGTTCAACGGCATCGGCGAGGAGATCGACGCCGACCTCACCGCCACCTACCGCGCGGTCGTCGACGGGGTCGCCCCGCTCGGCCTGGCCTACCTGAGCCTGCTGGCCAGCCCGCTCGAGCCCCTCGAGACGCTGGTGCGCGACCTGCGCGAGCGCTTCGACGGCGTCGTCCTGCTCAACGACGGCTTCGGCGACGTGACCACGCTGGACTCGGTCGAGCAGCTCCTCGCCACCGGTCTCGCCGACGCGGTCGTCGTGGGTCGGCAGTTCCTCGCCAACCCCGACCTGGCCGACCGCTGGCGCCGTGGGTGCCGAGCTCAACGAGCCCGACCAGGCGACGTTCTACGGCGGCGGCGCCGAGGGCTACACCGACTACCCGACGCTCGAGCAGGCCTCCTGACCCGCTCGCAGCACCCCTGATCGTCCGGCCGTCCCTCTCCCCCGTGGGGCGGCCGGACCTATTTCCTGCGGTATCTGGGGACGATCTGGTCGGTCAGCAGCCTGCCGACCGACCATTTCGTCCCTAGATACCGGGCGCGCGGGTCCGGGAGGCGGCCACGACGCCGAGCACGCCGATCGCGACGGCGATGGCGTAGACGACCGGGAACGGGTCGAGGTCGGAGCGCACCGCGACGGCGTACGCGATCCCGCTGAGCGAGAGCGCGAGCGCCGCGCCGAGGGAGTCGGCGACCGAGAGCGCGGAGGAGTTGAAGCCGCGGTCGGCGTCGGTGGTGACGGCGAGCATCGCGACGCTCGTGCGGGGGTAGGCGAAGCCCATCCCGACGCTGGCGAAGACGTAGGCCGCGATCGGGGCGACCGCAGGCAGGTCGGCACCCCGGGAGCGCAGCAGGACGACGACGGCGACCCCGGCGACACCCGCGAGCACGACCGCCGTGCCGAACCTCATCGCGGCGACGTTGCCGACCCGGGTGCCCAGGCGCGACGACACCTGGCTGGACGCGGCCCACACCACGCCGACGCAGGTGAGGGCGATGCCGGCCTGGCCGGGGGAGAGGCCCCAGAGCTCCTGGAGGGCGTACACGATGTAGGCCTCGGCGCAGAAGAAGGCCGCGCTGAGCAGGCCGCGGGTGACGATGACGGCCGGCAGTCCACGACGGGCGAGCAGGGCGCCGGCCGGCAGCAGCGGCCGCAGCCCCACGACGACGAGGACGAACGCCAGCGCCGCCGCGACGAGCGGTCAGCCCGCGCCCGGAGCCGAGGAGCTCGAGCGACAGCACGGCGACGGCGGCCAGGAGCGCCCACCAGAGCTGCGTACGCGACGTGGTGGTCGGCGACTCCGGCGTGGGCAGCGCGCGGAGCGACGGGGCGACGAGGACGGCGGCCAGCGCGACCAGGGCCACCATGCCGAGGAAGACCCAGCGCCAGCCCACCGTGTCGGCGACGAAGGCGGCCACGGCCGGGCCGAAGAGCGCCGGCAGCACCCACGCGGCCGCGAACGACGCGAAGACCGCCGTGCGCAGGGCGGCGGGGTAGATCAGGCCCGACGACGACGTAGATCGCGACCACCATCGCGCCGCTGCCGAGGCCCTGGAGCACCCGTCCGACGACGAGGACCTCCATGGACGGCGCGGTGCCGCACACGACGAGCCCGACGGAGAACATCGCCATCGAGGCGAACAGCGGGCGCAGCGCGCCGCTGCGGTCGGTCCACATCCCCGACGCCACCATGCCGACGACACCGCTCGCGAAGGGTGCCGCGAAGGCGAGCGCGTAGTAGTCGAAGCCGTCGAGGTCGCGGGCCACCGTCGGCATCACGGTCGTCACCGCCATCGCCTCGAAGGCGGCGAAGGCGATCAGCGAGAAGAGGCCGATCGTCGTCACGGCGTAGGCCGGGGAGAGGATCCGCTCGCGCGGCTCCGTGGTGGTGCTGGTCACCCGGTCGACGGTAGGTCCTCACGTGCACCTGAGGTCAATCGACTTCGGTACAGATGCGCCGACTCGGCGGTCGTACGGCGTACAGATGCGCCGACTCGACCTGCTTGCGGCGAACAGATGCGCCCACTCGGCGGAATAGGACAGGGCCTGTCGACGCTGCACCGACAGTGACTGCCCTCTCCGTGCTCGACCTCGTGACCGTCCGCAGCGACCAGACCACCGGCGACGCCCTGGCCGCGTCCCGCAGCCTCGCGCAGGTCGCCGACGAGCTGGGCTACCGCCGCTACTGGGTCGCCGAGCACCACAACATGCCGGCCGTCGCGTCGACCAACCCGCCGGTGATCATCGCGATGCTCGCCGCCGCGACGCAGCGGATCAAGGTCGGCTCGGGCGGCGTGATGCTGCCCAACCACGCACCGCTGGTCGTCGCCGAGCAGTTCGCCCTGCTGGAGGCGGCCTTCCCGGGCCGCATCGACCTCGGCATCGGCCGCGCGCCCGGCACCGACCCGCTGACGAGGTACGTCCTCCGCGGCGGCAGTGCCGAGTCGGCGGACGACGCGGTGAGCAAGTTCCCGGAGTACGTCGAGGACATCCGCACGCTGATGTCGCCCGACGGCGTCGAGCTCCAGATCGGGCCGCGGCGCCAGCCGTTGCGCGCGACCCCGGCCGCCACGTCGGTGGCCGAGATCTGGCTGCTCGGGTCGTCGGACTACTCCGCCCGCCTGGCCGCCGAGAAGGGCCTGCCCTACGTCTTCGCGCACCACTTCTCCGGCGAGGGGACGGGCACCGCGCTCGACCTCTACCGGTCGTCGTACCGCCCCTCACCCGAGCACCCCGAGCCGCGCACCTTCCTCACCGTCAACGCCGTCGTCGCCGAGACCGAGGAGGAGGCCCGTCGCCGGGCGCTGCCCAACGTGCAGCAGATGATCGCGCTGCGCACCGGCGCCCCGCTCCACCCGCAGCGGCACGGTCGAGGAGGCCGAGGCCGTCGAGATGACCCCCGACCAGCGGGCGTTCGGCGAGGCGATGTCGAAGCGGTGGGTCGTCGGCTCGGCCGACCAGGCGCGCGAGCAGCTCGACAAGCTCGCTGCCGAGTACGACGTCGACGAGGTGATGGTGCACCCGGTGGCCGGCGCCAGTGCCGGCACCGACGCGACCACCTCACCCGCTCGCGAGGAGACGCTCCGCCTGCTGGCCCCCTGAGGCCTAGTGACGTTCCTCGAGGCCGACGGCCTCGCGGAGGTCGTCGATCGCCTCCCGCAGCTCGTGGCTGTCGTCGGTGAGCTGGGCCTCCATGAGCGCGGCCAGCGCCTCGGCGAGGACGTTGAGCTTCTCCTGCATCGCCTCGGTGTTGCGGCGCCCGGCGTTCTCGAGGAGGACGAGCAGCAGCAGCGACAGCACGCCGCCGAAGGTGTGGATCGCCAGCTCCCACTTGGTGGTGCTCTTCCACAGCGGGTAGCTCGCCGCCCAGACGACCACGACGGCGACGACCACCGCGAAGAACGGCGCCCGGCTGATCAGCTTCGTCGAGATCTCGACGAACTTCTCGAACGGGTCGAGCCCGTCGCTCTTCTCGCGGCTCTCGGCCGCGTCGGTGCGCTCCATCCCCGGAATCTAGTGGCCGGGAGGCCGCGCGTCGCCACCGTCTCGTCCGCCAGTCCGGCGTCCCTGGCCCGGATGAGCACGTTCGCGCGGTCGGTCGCCTGGAGCTTGGCGAGGATGCTCGCGATGCCGGTGAGGAGTCGACCTGAGGGAGAGGCCAGCTGCGTGCGCGAGCCGCCGTCGAGCCCGGCCCGGCCGCGCCGGCCAGCGCGGCGAGGTCGCCGCGGAGGTCCTCGGCGTCGGCCCCGTCGGCGGCCGCACCCACAGGCGCGACCGGGCGGCGGGTCCGGGTCCAGGGCGGCCAGCGTGGCCGCCGAGACGATGCCTGCGCGGCCCCACCCGTCGTCGAGGCCGCACGTCGAGGGTGCGCTCGCGACCGCGCGACCGTGACCGTGAGCTCGCTGGTCGCGCCGCACCTGCGGTCGCCGGGCCCGGGCAGCTCCTCGACGACGTCGTACGGCAGCAGCGACCACGCCGTCGGCGGGGACGAGGTCGTCCGGTCCGCGGACGACCGGCGACCGGCCGTCGACCGCCGGCGAGGGGCAGCCGCAGGCCGATCGAGGCGGCGAAGGTGCCGTCGAGCACGGCCACGTGCGCCGACGCCGTCGACGGCGTCGACGCGGTCGGCGAGGTCGGCGCCGAGCGGGCTCGTCGACGGCCGTGATCGTGGCGTCGAGCGGGTAGCTCGTCGTCCATGTCCCGGTCGATCGCGGTGCGCGACGACGCGAGCCCGGTCAGGACGGCGGTCGTGAGGGTGACCCCGACGAGCAGGGACGCGGCGGTGGTCGCCGTACGCCGCGGGTTGCGCACGGCGTTGCCGGCCGCGAGGCGGCGCACGGGTCCGACGCCGGCAGCCCGGCCGACGAGCCGGATCAGCGCGGGCACGAGCACCGGTCCGAGCAGCAGCACGCCGACGAAGGACGGCGCGCCGCCGGCGAGCATCGACGCGACGGCGGTGCGGGTGTCCGCCGGCGACCGCCAGCGACGCAGCCGCGCCGCCGCCGATCGTCAGGGCGACCGCGCGAGCGCGAGACGCCAGCGGCCGGCCGCCGAGCGGACGTCGACGCCGGTGTCGGGACGCAGCGCGGCGAGCGGCGCGACCTTGGTCGCCGCGCGGGTCGGGAGCCAGGCGGCGAGCAGGGTCACGACCACGCCGACGCGCGAAGGCGGCGCCCGGCCCAGGTCGGGTCGACGGCCGCCGGTGCCCATGTCGGCGAACCAGTGGCGCACGAGCGCGACGAGGCCGAGCCCGGCGCCGTGCTCCGGCGGCGAGGCCGACGGTCGAGCGCGACCAGCCCGAGGACGAGCGCCTCGAGGCGGACCGCGCGGCGCAGCTGGCGTCGGGTGACGCCGACGCAGCGCAGCAGGGCGAAGTCGCGCATCCGCTGGGCGAAGAGGATCGCGAAGGTGTTGGCGATGACCATGACGCCGACGAACAGCGCGATGGCGACGAACATCAGCGCCATGATCGCGAGGACGTCGACGCCGCGGGAGATCTCCGCCTGGCGGGCGGCGACCCACGTCGTCGGCCGACTCGACGGTGGCGTCCGGGGCGAGCCTCGGCGGCCAGCGTCGGTCGGTGCCGCCCCAGGCGACCGCGTCGACCCAGAGCGTGCCGCGGAACCGCTGCGAGCACCTCCCACGGCACGTAGAGCGAGGCGCCCATCGGCGGGCGGGCTGTCGACGAGGCCGACGACCTCGACGTCGGCGGCGGCGTCGCCGGTGCCGATGCGCGAGCACGTCGCCGATCGCGACGCCGGTGCTCTTGGCGGCGTTGGCGTCGGCGACCGCCTCGCCCGGACGCGGTCGGGAAGCGCCCGTCCTCCAGCGTCCTGCCACTGCAGGGCCGGGTCGAGCGAGACCTCGGAGACGTCGGCGGACGGCGCGAGCTGGACGCCGTCGCGGCTGACCGGCTCCATCGCGTAGCCCAGCGCCAGGGCGGGGACGCCGCGCTCGGCGGCCGTCGTCGACGAGCCGGGCGGCCGTCCTGCGCGTCGTCGACGGTCACGACGTGGTCGACGCCGGCGACCGGGGCGCCGACGTCGGCGGTCAGGCCCTGCGCGGGTGGCGCCGGTGAGCATCCCGGTCACCACGACGAAGGCGACGCCGATGACGACGGCGAGCGCGGCGGCGACGTACCTGCGCGTGTGGTGGCGCAGCGACGCCAGCAGCACGGCGCGCATCAGGCGCTCCGCCCGCGCAGCGCGGCGACGAGCTCGTCCTGGCCGGGGTCGGTGAGGTGGGCGGTGACCGCGCCGTCGTGGATGACGACGACGTCGTCGGCGTACGCCGCCGCGTCGAGCTCGTGGGTCACCATCACGACCGTCATGCCGAGCTCGCGGACCGAGCGGCGCAGGTGGCCGAGCACCTCGGCGCTGGCCTCGCTGTCGAGGTTGCCGGTGGGCTCGTCGGCGAAGACGATGTCGGGCTGCGTGACCAGCGCGCGGGCGATCGCGACGCGCTGCTGCTGGCCGCCGGAGAGCTGGCTGGGCAGGTGGCCGAGCCGGTCGGCGATCCCGAGGACGCCGACGACCTGGTCGTAGCGCTCGCGGTCGACCGGCGCGGCCGGCGAGCTCGAGCGGGAGCAGGATGTTCTGCCCGGCGGTGAGCATCGGCAGCAGGTTGAAGGCCTGGAAGACGAAGCCGATGTGCTCGCGGCGGAACAGGGTGAGCGCGGTGTCGTCGAGCCCGGCGAGGTCGCGGCCGGCGACGGTGACGGTGCCGGAGGTGGCGGCGTCGAGGCCGGCGAGGCAGTGCATGAGGGTGGACTTGCCGGAGCCGCTCGGGCCCATGATCGCGGTGAAGCGGCCGGCGGGCAGGTCGAGGTCGATGCCGCGCAGGGCGTGGACGGCGCTGTCGCCGTCGCCGTAGGTGCGGGTGAGGCCGCGGGCGCTCGCGGCGGTGCTGGTGCCGGTCGTGTCGAGTGTCGTCGTCATGGGGACAACGCTCGTCGTCATCGGCCCCGCGATCGTCGGCCCGCGGCACGGACCGTCGCCGTCGGTCCGCGGGTGGACGTGACGAGTCGGCGCGACCGTGACGATACTGACCGTGGGGAGTGACCCGGATTCCGGCTCGACCGGGCAGGCGTGACGAGGCCCGTCTCGTAGCCGAGGACGACGAGCTGGACGCGGTCGCGGGAGCCGGTCTTGGCGAGGATCCGGCCGACGTGGGTCTTCACGGTGGTCTCGGCGACGACGAGGTCGGTCGGCGATCTCGGTGTTGGTGAGCCCGCGGGCGATGAGGGTCAGCACCTCGACCTCGCGCTCGGTGAGCAGCGCGAGCCGGTCGTCGGCCGCGGCGGGCGACGCCGGGTCGGGCAGGGCGGCGAAGTGGTCGAGCAGCCGCCGGGTGGTGCTCGGGGCGACGACGGCGTCGCCGGCCAGGACGGCGCGGATGGCGCCGAGCAGGTCGGGCGGGGCGGCGTCCTTGAGCAGGAAGGCCGAGGCGCCGGCGCGGATCGCGGCGAAGGCGTACTCGTCGAGGTCGAAGGTGGTCAGCACGATCACCCGCGGCGCGTCGGGCGTCGCGAGCAGCCGACGGGTGGTCTCGACGCCGTCGAGGCGCGGCATCCGGACGTCCATCAGCACGACGTCGGCGGCGGTGACGGCCAGCCGCTCGAGCGCCTCGCCGCCGTCGCCGGCCTCGCCGACGACGACCATGTCGTCCTGGCTCTCGACGAGCATCCGGAAGCCGGCGCGCACCATCTGCTGGTCGTCGACGAGGAACACCCGGATCGCGCTCGCTCACAGCGGCAGCCTCGCAGAGACCGCGAACCCGCCGCCGGTCACGGGTCCGGCCTCCAGCGTCGCCGCCGTGCACGGCCGCCCGCTCGCGCATCCCGACCAGGCCGAGCCCGCGCCCGTCGGAGACCGCGCGCCGCGCCGCGTCCGTCGTCGCGCACCTCGACCTCGACGTCGCGGCCGACGGCGACGCGCACGGCGCACGGTCGCGCCCGGGCCGGCGTGCTTGCGGACGTTGGTCAGCGCCTCCTGCACGATGCGGTACGCCGCCAGCGCCGACGCCGTCGGGCACGTCGGGCCCGGCGGGCGGCAGGTCGGCCTCGACCCGGGTGCCGGCCGCCCGCGCCTCGTCGACGAGGTGGCGTACGTCGTCGAGCCCGGGCTGCGGCGCCACCCCGGTGTCGCCGTCGCGGAGCAGGCCGAGCAGCCGGCGCATCTCGGTGAGCGCCTCGCGGCCGGTGGTCGAGATCGTCTCGAGCGTGCCGACCGCGACGTCGGGGTCCTTGGCGGCGGCGTAGCGGGCGCCGTCGGCCTGGACCACGATCACCGACAGCCCGTGGGCGACCACGTCGTGCATCTCGCGCGCGATGCGCGAGCGCTCGTCGCGGGCGGCGAGCTCGACCTCGCGCTCGGCCATCCGCTCGGCCTGCTCGGCGCGCGCGACCAGCGAGGCGACGTACTTCTCCCGCTCCTGCGCGGCGAAGCCCAGCGCCCAGGCGGCGGTGACGATCGCGCCGATGGTGACGGCGTAGGGGGCGAGGTTGCCGGCGGTGAGGTCGCTCGGCGCCGAAGCCGAGCAGCCAGCGGACCGAGGCGACCACCGCGCCGGCGTACGCCGACGAGCAGCGCGGCGACGCCCTGCCAGCGCGGCGACCAGCGGGCGACGGAGTAGACCGCGACGGGGAAGGCGAGCTGCCCGACGGTCGGCTCGGCGCACGACGACGGCCTGCGCGGCGCTCGCCGCCGGCGACGGCGAGGAACACCGGCCACGCGTGCCGGCGGCGCCAGAGCAGCGGCAGCACCTCGAGGACCGTGAAGACCGCCGACGCGGCCTGGCCGGACAGCACGTGGCCGACGCGCGAGGAGCAGCAGCACGGCGACGAGGAGCCGGTCGAACCACGCGCTGGCCGCGCGGGCCGAGGCGCCACGGGTGCTGCCGGTCTCGACGCATGGTGCGAGACGTTAGACGGCCGCGCCGGCGCGCGCGTCAGTCCGCGGGAGGACCCGCCGGCGCCGGTCGGCCCCGAGTAGGGTGCGATCCATGACCCAGTGGGAATACCAGGTGGCGCCGATTCCGCTCCACAACGAAGCGCTCATGCTCAACAACTTCGGCCAGGACGGCTGGGAGCTGGTGGCCATCCACACCAACGCCCAGGGCGGTCTCGTGGCCTTCCTCAAGAAGCCGAAGGCCTGACGTGGGCGCCGAGGCGAAGCTCGTCGAGCTGGGCATCACCGTCCCCGAGGTCGTCCCGCCGGTCGCGGCCTACCAGCCCACCGCGCGCAGCGGCAACCTCGTCTTCACCGCCGGCCAGCTGCCCGCCCGCGACGGCGAGATGATCGCGGTCGGCAAGCTCGGCGGCGAGGTCACCGAGGAGCAGGGCTACGAGTGCGCGCGCCAGTGCGCCCTCAACGCGCTCGCCGCGGTCAAGGCCGAGATCGGCTCGCTCGACGACGTGAAGCGCGTCGTCAAGGTCGTCGTCTTCGTCGCCTCGACGCCCGACTTCACCGGCCAGCCCAAGGTCGCCAACGGCGCCTCCGAGCTGCTCGGCGAGGTCTTCGGCGACGCCGGCAAGCACGCCCGGTCGGCCGTCGGGTGTCGCGGTGCTGCCGCTCGACGTGCCCGTCGAGGTCGAGATCATCGTCGAGGTCTGAGCCGCTGGAGCGCCTGCCGCTTCCCGAGGCGCTCGTCGCCCAGGCCAGGTCGTACGCCGAGGGCGGGGCGACGCCTGCCGAGCCGCGCGACGCGGCGACGGTGGTCCTGCTGCGCCCCGGCGCGGTGCCCTCCCAGGGTCCCGAGATCTACCTCCTGCGGCGCCAGACGTCGATGGCCTTCGCCGGCGGGATGTGCGTCTTCCCCGGTGGCGGGGTCGACCCGCGCGACTACTCCGACGACCTGGTCGAGCGCGGCCTCTGGGCCGGTCCGTCGCCGGCGGAGTGGGCGACGCTGCTCGGCGTCGACGAGGCGAAGGCGCGGGCCCTGGTCTGCGCCGCGGTCCGCGAGACCTTCGAGGAGTCGGGCGTCCTGCTCGCCGGGGCGGGGGCCGACGAGGTCGTCGCCGACACGACCGGTGACGACTGGGAGGCCGACCGGGTCGCCCTCGAGTCGCGCGAGCTGTCGATGACGGCGTTCCTCGAGAAGCGCTCGCTGGTGCTGCGCACCGACCTCCTCGGGCCGTGGTCCGGCTGGTTGACGCCCGTCTTCGAGCCGCGCCGCTACCGCACGTGGTTCTTCGTCGCCCGCCTGCCCGAGGGCCAGGTCACCCGCGACGTCTCCTCGGAGTCCTCGGCCGTGCAGTGGACCGCCGCGATGGACGCCGTCGAGCAGGTCGAGCAGCAGCAGATGATGATGATGCCGCCGACCTGGCTGACCTGCCTCGACGTCGGCCAGCACGCCGACGTCGACGCGGTGCTGCGCGAGTCGCGCGACCGGACCGTCGAGATCTACACGCCGGAGGTCGTCGCCCGACGGCGACGAGTTCATCCTGTCCACGCCGCCGCACTACTCCGCGCTGATGGCCGCTCGATGACGCTGGGCCGGGGGCTCGTTCGGGTCGACCGGCCAGTGCGTGCTGGCACCCAACGCCAGCATCATGACCCTCGACGGCACCAACACCTGGGTGCTGCGCGACCCCGACTCGTCGCGGTCCGTCGTCGTCGACCCCGGGCCCTCGATCGGCTCCCACCTCGACGCGATCGACGCCGCCGCAGGCGACGTGGCCGTCGTGCTGCTGACCCACCACCACGCCGACCACAGCGAGGCCGCCCGGGAGTACGCCGAGCGGCACGGGTGCGGCGTACGAGCCCTGGACCCGGCACACCGCCTCGGCTCCGAGGGACTCGGCGAGGGCGACGTCGTCTCCGTCGGCGGGCTCGAGGTGCACGTCGTCGCGACGCCGGGGCACACCTCCGACTCGTTGTCCTTCGTGGTCCCGCAGGACCGCGCCGTGCTGACGGGCGACACCGTCCTCGGCCGCGGCACCACCGTCGTCGCGCACCCCGACGGGGAGCTGGGGGCGTACCTCTCCTCCCTCCAGCGGCTGCACGCGCTCTGCGGCGAGCAGGGCATCACGACGGTCTGGCCCGGGCACGGGCCGGTCATCGACGACGCCCTCGGCGCCATCGACTTCTACCTCGCCCACCGCGAGCAGCGGCTGGAGCAGGTGCGGGCCGCGCTCGCGACGCTGCCGGAGCAGGACGACCCGGCGCGCGCGGTGGTGGAGATCGTGTACGCCGACGTCGACCCGGTGCTGTGGGGTGCGGCCGAGCTCTCGGTGCGCGCCCAGCTGGCCTACCTCGCCTCCCGGTAGTCCTCGGAGCGGCGGTCCCACAGCAGGCTGCCGAACGCGACGACCAGCGCGACGTTGACCGGCACCGCCACGACCGCGATGTTGCCGATGTGCGCGATCGGCCAGGCGATGATCGCCGCGAGCACGAGGCCCGCCTGCCACCGGTGGCCGAGCCGGGCGAGCGCCCACGCGACGAGGGCGAAGGACAGCGGGAAGAACAGGCCGAGCGGCTTGATCAGGTTCGCGGCGCCCGGCTGGTCGACCAGCGACACGTCGCCGAGCGAGAGGTGGATGGCGTCGAAGCCGTAGGCCGCGTTGCCGACCGTGCCGATGACGCCGGTGAGGATGATCGCGGCGGTCAGGCGGAGGCCGCGGGGCAGCCACGACGCGATCGCCAGGACGACGAACCCGTAGCCGAGGGCGCCGAGCACGTGCAGCAGCCCGGCGGTGGCGTCGTCCCAGCCGCGGACGGCGTACGTCGTGTCGGCGGCGAGGTAGAGCAGCGGGGCCACGGCGAGCGAGCCGTCGAGCAGCCGGTCGGTGGGGGTCGGGGCGGTGGTGACGCCGGTGTCGGCGTGGAGGGTGGTCATGGGCCCACGGTCGCCGTGGCGACCCGCGGGGCGGTACGGGGCTGACCCTGGAACCGGGTTCCAGGGACAACCCTGTGCCGGGGGAGCCCGCGCGGTGCCACGATGGCGGCATGAGCAGCACGCCTCGGCTCCCGCGCGGCCTCGTGCCGCTGCTCGTCGTCAGCGGGTGCGTGCTGCTGGTGTCGTGGGGCCTGGCCGAGGGCGTCTGGCTGAGCAACCTGCACAACGGCCTGCTGGCGCTCTCGTTCTCCCTCGTCGGCGCCTACGTCCTCCTCCAGCGCCGCGACCACCCGGTCGGACGTGCTGATGCTCGCCGCGGGGGCCGTGGCGGCGGTGATGTTCTGGGGCCGTCAGCTCGGCCACTCCGGGGGCGACCCGTGGGCCGCGTGGCTGGGCGTGTGGCCGATCGCGATCAGCATCGCGCCTGGTCACCCTGGCCGTCCTCGCGTTCCCCGACGGCCGGTTGCCGTCGCCACGGTGGCGTCCGGTCGTCGTGGTGGTCGTCGCCCTCGCGCTCGTGTGCTCGGCGCTGTCCCTGCTGTGGCCGGTGGAGTACGACTCGGCCGGGATCGCCGTCGCCCACCCCTTCGCGAGCTCGACGCCCGCAGGGGTGGACGCGGTGTGGTCCGCGCTCGCGCATCCGGCGTACGCCGCCTTCCAGCTGCTCTGGCCGGTCGCGATCTGGGCCCGCTGGCGGAGCGCCTCGGGATGGGTACGTCGCCAGCTCGCGTGGCTGCTGCTCGCCGCCGCCGGTGCCGCGCTGGTGCTGGTCACGGGGCTGGTCGGGTGGGGCACGCCGACGCCCGGCCTGATCGCGGTGACGACGGTCCCGGTGGCCGCCGGGCTCGCGGTGGTGCACGGGCGGCACGCGGCGGCGTACGCCGCGCTCACCTGGATGTCGCGCCGGGGCCCGGCGCAGGACGACCTGCCGACCGACCTCGCCCGGGCGACGTCGGAGGCGCTCGGCGCGCCGGTGGTGCTGTGGCTGGGGTCGGCCGCGTCGCTGCGACCGGTCGGCGTCTGGCCGCCGACACCGGACGACCCCGCCCCTCTCACCGAGCTCCCGCCGACCTCGCGGCGGATCGACCTCGACGACGACCGCGTCGGGGCGCTCACGGTGGACCGTGCTGAGGTGACGCCTGCGGAGGGGCGGATCCTCGACGACCTCGCCGCGCAGGCGGCGCTCGTCCTGCAGCACCTCACCCTCGGCGAGCTGGTCGAGCAGGAGCGGCTGGCCGGCCACCTCGAGGGCCTGACCCCGCGGGAGCGCGAGGTGCTCGGGCTGATGGCCGAGGGGCTCTCCAACGCCGCGATCTGCGAGCGGCTGCACCTGTCGGTGAAGACGGTCGAGCCGGTCGTGGGGTCGGTGTTCGCCAAGCTGCGGCTGCACCAGCAGCCCGACACCAACCGCCGGGTGCTGGCCGTGCTGGCCTACCTCCGCTCGGTCGACGTACCCGCCGAGCCCTGAGGGTCTTGCGCCTCGGTGCTCCGAGGAGTGAGGTGGGCGCATGGACTCTCCCGTGGACCAGCTGGCGCAGGCGTTCGACCAGGCGGGCCGCGCGCTCGACACCGTCAACGCCGACAACCTCGACAACCCGACCCCGTGCTCCGACTGGACCGTCCGGCAGCTCGCCGGGCACGTCGCGTCGGGGCCGGCCACGTGGGCGAAGATGACGCGCGGCGAGGAGGTCGACTGGAGCGCGATCCCCGAGGTGCCGGACGGGCAGTGGGGGCCGACCTTCCGGGCCGGTGCCGACGAGCTGCTCGCGGCCATGCGGCAGCTGCCCGAGGACCAGCAGGGCCAGGCGGGCTTCCAGGTCGCGGAGTACGCCGTCCACTCGTGGGACCTGGTGCGGGGGACGGGCGCGGACGTCCCGCTCGACGACTCGCTCGCCGAGACCGGGCTCGCCGCGATGCGGGGCGGCCTGACCGACGAGAACCGCCAGGGTGCCTTCGGGACCGAGGTGTCGGTGCCCGAGGACGCGGGCGCCTACGAGCGGCTCGCCGCCTTCTCGGGGCGGGATCCTCGCGCCTGACCGCCGAGCACGGGCAGGCGTATCGAGCCTCGGCGGAGGCCATACGCCAGCCGTCTCGCGGACTACTCGACCGGCGGATGAAGCGGCGCCAGAGCCAGCGCAGCCCCAGCAGTACGGCGATCGCTGCCGCCACCCCGAGGCCGATGATCCACGAGATGTCGCGCCCGGCCGGCGAGAAGTCGTACGTCAGCTGCTGCGACGACGTGCCGTCGAGGTCGGGGAGCAGGTCGACCGCGAGGGTGACCGAGTCGGCGATGTCCGCATCGACGCGGCCGACGGACCGGCGCCACGTGCTCGTCTCGTCGACCGCGGGGGTGGTGACCACGAGCTCGCCATCGTTCCCGCGAGGATCCTGCGCCAGCAGCACCTGCAGCCGGTCGTCGAGCCAGCCGAGGGGGCGGAGGTCGACCGCCTCGAGGGTGTCCTCGGGGAACGGGTGCTCCAGGAGCTCGCCCGCGTCCGTGTCCCAGGTGTACGACGTCTGGGTGGCGGACGCCCCGAGAGCGACGTGGCGGCCGTCGGGGGAGAAGGCGCCCGCTCCGAGTCCCGGACCGGAGTAGACGCTGTCCGCGCCGCGGCCGGGCTCGGCCAGGAGGAGCTCTCCGGCCACCCGCCCGACGAGCGCGGAGCCGTCGTCGGCGACCGCGACGCTGACCGCGTCCGACGGGAGACGGACCTGGCGGGGTCGTGGGTCCGAGGTGTCGACCCGGCCGAGCAGCGCCAGGAGGCCGTCCTGCGTGGTCGCGATCCAGGCGAGCCAGCGTCCGTCCGGCGACCAGCTGAGCTGGTTCACCTGGAGGCGCTGGGTGTCGTCCGAGAAGACCCGCACGGAGCGTCCGGTCTCGAGGTCCACCACCGTGACGTGGGTTCCCGTCTCGCCGGATGCGTCCTGGTAGGCGATCCTCCGCCCGTCGGCCGACATCGCGAGCGTCCTCGGTGTCTGGTCCCACCCGGGCAGGTCGAGGCGGTGCGCCACTCCGTCGGTCGCCGTGATCACCACGGGATCGCCCGATGCCCGAGCTGAAGGCGGCCGACCCTCGTCCCACGGCGAGGTCGGACGTGACCGCGAGGTCGTCGGGGATGTCGACGATGTTGCTGCGGGATCGCCCCGCCCTCGACGACGACGGGCGACGCCGTCCGCGCCTCGCGGTCGTCGTTGCCGAGGAGGACCGCGCTCCAGGTGACGGAGGCGATGATCGCGACCACGGCGGCGACGGCGAGCGCCTGGCCCCGGCGGCGGGCGGCGACGCCGCGCTGCCAGAGGTCGTCGTCGACGGGCAGGGGGTCGACCGCGTCGGCCACGCGGTGGAGGGAGGTGCGGAGGTCGGTCATGCGTCTGCTCCGATCAGCTCGGCCAGCTCGGGCGCGAGCGTGCGCAGCCGGGCCAGCGACTGGCGGGTCGTCGACTTCACGGTGCTGGTCGAGAGCCCGAGCGCACGCGCCGTCTCGACCTCGGTGAGGTCCTCGTAGAAGCGCAGCACCAGCACGGTGCGCTGCTTGGGCGTCAACCGGGCGAGCGCCTGGTCGAGCGTGAGCCGCAGGTCGGTGTCGGCGGCGGGACCGCGCCGTCGTACGACTCGAGCGGGGACTCCGCGATCTTGCGGCGTCGCCACCAGGAGATGTTCTGGTGGTACATCGCCCGCCGGACGTAGGCCTCCGGCGAGGTGTGGATGCGCCGCCAGTGCTTCACGGCCTGGAGCAGCGCGGCCTGCACGAGGTCCTGGGCGAGGTGGTGGTCACCGGTCAGGAGGTACGCCGTCCGCGACAGCGCCGCGCTGCGGGCGGCGACGAACTCGTCGAAGCCGGCTCTCGTCGCGATGTGGTCACGGTGCCCCCTTCACGACGTACGACGCATGCGTGGGCCGCGCCGGGTGGCACCGAGGGCAGGAATTCTAGGCGCGCTTCTGCATCATCCGGATGAAGGCGAGGCCGGCGAGCAACGCCAGCACCGCGCCGGCGATCAGCGGGACGCGACTGCTGCCGTCCTCGGAGCGTCAGCGGGCGTCGGCGCTGAAGTCGTGGGTGAGCTCCTGGTCGGGGTCGCCGGTGAGGTCGGGGACCAGGTCGACGGCGAAGCTGATCGGCTCGGACGGGAGCCGCGGGAAGGAACTCGCGGTAGGTCCACTCCGACTCGGGGACGTCCGGCGAGGTGAAGACCGCGAGCCGCGGCCGCTCCACGACGTCGCTGGGCGGAGGGTCGATGACCGCGACCACGTGGTCCTCGTCGACCCAGCCGACGGGAGTGACGACGGCGCCGTCGGGGTAGAGGTCGGCCGGCAGGGGGCGATCGACGGGGATGCCTCGACGGCGCCTGCTGCTCGCGCGGCGCGAGCTTCCGCTCGAAGGGCGCGGCCGCGACCTCGCCCGTCGACGGCAGCGCGATGATGTCGCGGCTGGGGGACGGGATGCCGCGATCGCCGTAGCGACCGTCGAAGTCGGAGGTCTCGGACGCAGCCGGGGACGTCGATCAGCGCAGAGCGCACCTCGTCCTCGTCGTCGCGCCCCTGCCAGAGCAGCAGGTCCGAGTCGGGCCACCACGACAGCGAGGTGACCGTCGCGCCGTTGCCGAGGTTGTGCGCCCACTCCGTCACCTCGCCCGTGCGGAGGTCGGCGAGGTAGATCCGGTCCGGGTTCAGCCGATCGACACCGGCGACGTCGCGCACGCCGTCGTTCGCCCACCACGCGAGCCGGTAACCGTCCGGCGACAGCGCGAACACCTGACCCGGGACGGTGAAGGGGTGGTACGCACCGTCCTCGGCCCCGACGAGGGTCAGGGCGGCGCCACCGAGTGGCCACCGAGGCCCGCCCGATCGAGAAGTCCTCCTCGAACGGCGAGGGATCCGACGGCGAGTCCACCGTCGTGTCGCATTCCTCAGGTCGACCCGGCTCGGGAGCGCACCGCCCGGCACCTCGGCGGGCTGCGGGCGGCTGGTCGGGGCGCACCGCGTACGCGCCCACGCCACCGATGAGCGCGACCGAGGCGAGCGCAGCGGCGCCCCGGGCGACGCGCGAGCTCCGTCGCGCCCGTCGTCCCCGGTCCCACGCGGCACGGGTCGGGGGAGAAGGGCTGGGTCTCGGCGAGGGCGGCGAGCTCCTCGCGCAGGTCCGTGTGTGAAGGACTGGTCATGTGTCTGCTCCCACCAGGTCGGCGAGCTCGGGGGCCAGCGCGCGCAGTCGCCGCAGGGCGTCGCGCGACATGGACTTGACCGCGCCGCTGGAGATGCCCAGCTCGGCGGCCGTCTGGACCTCGGTGAGGTCCTCGAAGTAGCGCAGCACCAGCACGGTGCGCTGGCGGGGCGTGAGCCGGCGCAGCGCCTGCTCCAGGGTCAGCCGGATCGTCGGGTCGGCCGCGGGCACCGGGGCGTCGTACGACCCGAGCGGGGTCTCGACAGCTTGCGGCGTCGCCACCAGGAGATGTTCTGGTGGTACATCGTGCGGCGCACGTAGGCCTCGGGGGAGGTCTCGATGCGCTCCCAGTGCTTCGCCGCCTGCACGAGCGCGGCCTGCACGAGGTCCTCGGCGAGGTGGTGGTCACCGGTGAGGAGGTACGCCGTCCGCGCGAGGGCAGGACCGCGTGCGCGGACGAACTCGTCGAACCCGGATCGATCGGTCATCGGACCCCCTTCACCCCGTCAGACGCACGGATGCGCCGGCTCGGGGGTCAGGTGGGACGAAGAAATCTTCAGCGGGCGCGGCGCGAGAGCCGCTCGAGGTCCATGATCACCACGGAGCGGGGCTCCAGGCGCAGCCAGCCGCGCGAGGCGAAGTCGGCGAGCGCCTTGTTGACCGTCTCGCGGGAGGCGCCGACCAGCTGGGCGAGCTCCTCCTGGGTGAGGTCGTGGTGGACGTGGACGCCGTCGTCGGCCGTGCGGCCGAAGCGGTCGGCGAGGTCGAGGAGCGCCTTGGCGACACGGCCCGGGACGTCGGAGAAGACCAGGTCGGCCACGACGTCGTTGGACTTGCGCAGCCGCGAGGCGAGCTGGGAGAGCAGGCCGCGGGCGACCTGCGGGCGGCCCTCGAGCCAGCGGAGCAGGTCGTCGTGCGACAGCGAGCCGAAGGTCGCGTCGGTGACGGCGGTGACGGTCGCCGAGCGCGGGCCGGGGTCGAAGAGCGAGAGCTCACCGAACATCTGGCCGGGGCCCATGATCGCCAGCAGGTTCTCGCGGCCGTCGGAGGAGGACCGGCCGAGCTTCACCTTGCCCTCGGTGACGATGTAGAGCTTGTCGCCGGAGTCGCCCTCGTGGAAGAGGACGTCGCCGCGCCGCAGCGTCGTCTCGGCCATCGAGTTGCCGAGAGCGGTCGCCGCCTCGTCGTCGAGCGAGCTGAACAGCGGTGCCTGCCGAAGCACGTCGTTGTCCACGTCATTCCTCCAAGTCGTCGGACCCGCTGGGTCGGGATGATCCTAGCCGTGCTCTACCTCACAGGTGCGAGTCCGCCCACACCTCAGGGGTGAGCGGCCCGCGTGGGACTGTCGGCGGCGGACCGTACGCTGGGGGCCGTGCCCGCCCCCAGGTCCGCCAAGGGTCGCCAAGAAGGTCGCCAAGCCCGAGACCGCCAAGCCCGACACGACGCTCGTGCGGCGGGCCCGCCGGATGGACCGGATCCTCGCCGAGACCTACCCCGACGCGACCGCCGAGCTCGACTTCACCAACGCGTTCGAGTGCCTCGTCGTCACCGTGATCTCGGCGCAGACCACCGACCGCCGGGTCAACGCGGCGAGCCCGGCGCTCTTCGCGGCCTACCCGACCCCCGAGGCGATGGCCGCCGCGCCCCGCGAGCACCTCGAGCAGCTGCTCGGCCCGCTCGGCTTCTTCCGCGCCAAGACCGACTCGGTGCTCAAGCTCAGCCAGGCGCTCGTCGAGCAGCACGACGGCGAGGTGCCGGCCACGCTCGACGAGCTGGTGAAGCTGCCGGGTGTCGGCCGCAAGACCGCCAACGTCGTGCTCGGCAACGCCTTCGGCCTGCCCGGGATCACCGTCGACACCCACTTCGGCCGGCTCGCGCGCCGCTTCGGCTGGACCGAGGAGACCGACCCGGTCAAGGTCGAGCACGCCGTCGCCGCGCTCTTCCCCAAGCGCGACTGGACGATGCTGTCGCACCACCTCATCTGGCACGGCCGCCGCCGCTGCCACGCCAAGAAGCCCGCCTGCGGCGCCTGCCCGCTCGCGAAGCTGTGCCCGTCCTTCGGCGCCGGTCCGACCGACCCGATCGAGGCGGAGAAGCTCGTCACCACCCAGGGTCCCGCGTGAGGAAGGCCTTCGTCGCGCTCCTGCTGGTCGCCTGCGTCGCCGTCGGTGCCCTCGCCTGGTCGTCGATGAGCGGTGACGGCATCGTCGTACGCCCTCCGGACGTCGAGGTCGACACCCCTGCGCTGCGCGCGGCCAAGGCGGAGATGGGCATGGAGGACTGCACGCCCGGCACCGGCGACGCGGTCGAGGGCGGACTGCCCGAGGTGACGCTGCCGTGCCTCGGCGGCGGTCCCGACGTCGACCTCTCCTCGCTGCGCGGCCCGATGGTGATCAACCTCTGGCAGGCCGGCTGCGTGCCGTGCGAGAAGGAGATGCCGGTCCTGGAGGAGTTCCACCAGCAGTACGCCGACCAGGTGGCGCTCGTCGGGGTCGACTTCAACGACGTCCACCCGGTCAGCGCGCTCGAGCTGGCCGCACGCACCGGTGCGACCTACCCCTCGATCGCCGACCCCGGCGGCGACCTGATGACCGAGGACGCCTTCGCGATCGGTCGGCGCGGGCTGCCGGCGTTCGTCTTCGTGGACGCCGACGGCGTGGTCGTCGGGCAGGACTCCGGCGGCGTCGACTCGCTCGCCGAGGTCGAGGACCTGGTCGCCGAGCACCTCGGGATCACGCTGTGAGCGAGCTTCCCGGGCTGGCTCGGCCCCGTGGTCGAGGCCGCCTCGACGATCACGGTCCACGAGCTCACCCGCTTCATGCCGCCCGAGGACAGCGACCCGCGGCGCGGTGCGGTGCTGATGGTGTTCGCCGACCGCGAGGAAGCGCCCGAGGCCCCCGACGACCTCGCCCACCGCGGCGAGCTGCTGCTCACCGAGCGCGCCCACCACATGCGGTCCCACCCGGGCCAGGTGTCCTTCCCGGGCGGCGGGCTCGACGACGGCGAGACCGCCGAGCAGGCCGCGCTGCGCGAGGCGTACGAGGAGATCGGCCTCGACCCTGCGGAGGTCGACGTCTTCGGCGAGCTGCCCGAGCTGTGGCTGCCGCCGAGCAACTTCGCGGTCACGCCGATCCTGGGCTACTGGCGCCGTCAGGGTCAGGGTCACGTGCGCATCGCGAGCCCCGACGAGGTCCACGAGATCCACCGCGTCGCGATCGCCGACCTGCTCGACCCGGAGAACCGGATCAACGTCCGCCACCCGAGCGGCTGGACGGGTCCGGGCTTCCTCATCGGGCCCGAGCGCGACGTGATCCTGTGGGGCTTCACGGCCGGGATCATCGCGCGGCTCTTCTCCTACCTCGGCTGGAGCGAGGACTGGGACCGGGCGCGGGTGCGTGACCTGCCGGACCACATGCTGCAGGGTGTGCCGAGAGGCACCGACCTCGCAGACAATCCAGCGCAGAACACCCGGCTCGAGGAGTAGGCAGTGAACGTCCTCGACTGGTGCCTGCTCGCACTGGTGGGCGTCTATGCCCTCTCGGGCTACTGGCAGGGCTTCATCACCGGGGCGTTCGCGACCGCGGGGCTGCTGCTCGGCGGCCTGGTCGGCATCTGGGCCGCGCCCCTCGCGCTCGGCGACGCCGCGCCGTCGCTGTGGGTCTCGCTGGGCGCGCTCTTCATCGTGATCGCCGCCGCGTCGCTGGGCCAGGCGCTGTTCCAGTACGCCGGCTCCCGCATCCGCGCGCGCATCACCTGGCAGCCGATCCGGGCCGTCGACGCGGTCGGCGGGTCGGCCCTCAGCGCCGTCGCGGTGCTGCTCGTCGCGTGGGCGCTCGGCGTCGCGGTCTCCGGCACGCGCATCGGCGGCATCACGCCCCTCGTGCGCGACTCCCTGGTCCTCGCCAAGGTCAACGAGACGCTCCCGGCCGACTCCAGCCGGGTGCTGCAGACCTTCAACAACGTCGTCGGCACGACCTTCTTCCCGCGCTACCTCGAGCCGTTCGCGCCCGAGCGGATCGTCGCGGTCAAGCCCGGCGACAAGCGGATGCTGACCGACCCCGACGTGGTCGTCGCCCAGTCGAGCGTGGTCAAGGTCCGCGGCTCCAACGGGTGCGGCGGCGGCGTCGAGGGCACCGGCTTCTTCTACGCGCCCGGCCGGCTGATGACCAACGCCCACGTCGTCGCCGGCGTCACCCGCCCCGAGGTCGAGGTGGCCGGCTCGACGGTCGTCGCCTCGGTCGTGCTCTACGACGCCGACCTCGACATCGCCGTCCTGGCGCTGCCCGACACCGGCGTGCCCCACCTCAGGCTCGACACCGAGGCCGAGCCCGGCGACAACGTCGCGGTGCTCGGCTACCCCGAGGACGGGCCCTACGACGTCGAGGTCGGCCGGATCCGGTCGCAGCAGCGGCTGCGCTCACCCGACATCTACGGCGACGGCACCGTCATCCGCCAGGTCTACTCGCTGCGCGCGCTGATCCGGCCCGGCAACTCCGGCGGCCCGATCGTCACGTCCGGCGGCGAGGTCGCCGGCCTGGTCTTCGCCGCGTCGGTGAGCGACAAGGAGACCGGCTACGCGCTGACGGCCGAGCAGGTCAGCGAGTCGGCGGCCCGGGGGCTCACCCGGGACACGCCCGTCGACACGGGCACCTGCGTGCGCTGAGCGTCGTACTGCTCTGCGCCGAGCGGTGGTGGAGCCACATTCCTGGCGTCAGGAAGGTGGGTGGACCACCGCCCGCGGGCGTGTCGGCCCTGGACACGCCGGACAGCGGTGGTGGAGCCACATTCGAGGTTTCCGGAAGGTGGGTGGACCACCGCTCGGCGGAGGGAGGAGCGGGATCAGCCCTTGCCCTTGAGCGCCTGCGGGATCTGCTTGCCCTGCTTGATCGCCTTCTCCGGCGCCTTGACCTGCTTGACCTGCTTGAGGCCGATGAAGGCGAGCAGGCCGGCGATCAGGAGGTAGAGCGCGAAGACGATCAGGAACGCCCAGTGGAGGTCGAGGCCGCTGCCGTTCCAGTGGATGAAGTAGGCCAGCGAGACCGACAGCATGATGATCGCGAGCAGGCCGAGGAAGGCCGCTCCGGCGAAGAGCCCGATGCCGACCCCGCCGTGCTTGACGCTGACCTTGAGCTCGCTCTTGGCGAGCTCGATCTCCTTGGAGATGAGCGTCGAGATGTCGCGCTGGGCGTCCATGACGAGCTTGCCGAGCGTCGGATCGGTGTCCTTGACGATTTCCCGAGCCTGGTTCGGTTCGATGGCCATGCGGAGCGATCCTTCGGTGTACGCCGGGGGTGTGCTGACGGTCGCGACCCTACCAACGGGGCCGTGGCCACCCGTCCTCCGTCTAGACTGAGGAACAGGTGAGCCGGGAAGTCTGGTCGGCCCGTGACGTGCAGTCGCGGTCATTGCGTTACCCCGTCGACCTCCAAAGGATGCGCCTGCCCATGGCATCGACCCCGCCCGATCGTCCGTCCGACGACCTCTGGCGCTCCGGTCCCGTCTACAGCGAGAGCGATCGACCCCTGGCGCGACTCGTCGCGCGACCGGTGCGCGAGTTCCTCCGGGTCGAGGCGGCCGGCTCGCTCCTGCTGCTGCTCGCCGCGGCCGTCGCACTCGTGTGGGCCAACAGCCCGTGGGCGTCGTCGTACGACTCCCTGTGGCACACGCACCTCGTCCTCGACGTCGGGCCGCTGCACCTCGACGAGTCGCTGCAGCACTGGGTCAACGACGCCCTGATGGTGATCTTCTTCTTCGTCGTCGGCCTCGAGATCAAGTACGAGCTGGTCAACGGCGACCTGCGCGACCCCAAGACCGCGGCCCTGCCGATCGTCGCCGCGATCGGCGGGATGGTCGTCCCGGCCGGGCTCTACCTCGCGCTCAACCCGCCCGGGAGCGACGGCAGTGCCGGGTGGGGGATCCCGATGGCGACCGACATCGCCTTCGCGGTCGGCGTGCTCGGCATCCTCGGGCGCCGGATCCCGTCCGCGGCGCGGCTCTTCCTGCTGACGCTCGCGATCGTCGACGACATCGGCGCGATCCTGGTGATCGCGGTCTTCTACACCAGCGACCTCTCCCTGGGCTGGCTGGCGATCTCGCTCGCGCTGCTCGGCGTGATGGTCGTGATGCGGCTGCTGCGCGTGTGGACCGTCGTCGTCTACGCCGTGCTGGGCATCGGGGTCTGGTTCGCCCTGCTCGAGTCGGGCGTGCACGCCACGCTGGCCGGTGTCGCGATCGGGCTGCTGGCCCCCGCCACGCCGCTGCTCGAGGAGCGCGTCGCCCGGGAGCACGCGCGCGCGGCGCTGCGCGACAACCAGCTCGACCCCGACGAGCTCGCGCGGCTGCGGTTCCTGCTCAAGGAGTCGGTCTCGGTCGTCGAGCGGCTGGTCAGCACGCTGCACCCGCTCTCGGCGTACGTCGTCCTCCCGGTCTTCGCCCTCGCCAACGCCGGCGTCGAGCTCGGCGCGATCGGCAAGGTCTTCACCGAGCCCGTCGGCCTCGGCATCATGCTGGGCCTGGTGGTCGGCAAGCCGATCGGCATCTTCGCCGCGTCCTACCTGGCCGTACGCCTCGGGCTCGGCCGGCTGCCCGACCGGACCACGTGGCCGATGGTGCTCGGCCTCGGCGCGGTCGGCGGGATCGGCTTCACCGTCTCGATCTTCATCGCCGGCCTGTCGTTCCCGGGCGCCGACCTGCTGACCGAGGAGGCGAAGATCGCGATCCTGCTGGCCTCGCTGTTCGCCGCGGTCGTCGGGGTCGGTGTGCTCCTGGCCGCCACCTCCCGGGGTAGTTCAGAGGAGGACGGTCGTCCCGAGGACGCGGACACGACCATCTCGTCCTGAACCACCGGGTGTCTGAGGATCCGGCATGTGGGTACGGACCTCGCATGGCACTCGTGAACAGCAACGGTTTCGCCCACGTCCGACTGACCGTCACCGACATCGCCCGGTCCAAGGAGTTCTACGACCGGCTCTTCGGCTGGCCGGCGGCGATCGACAACTCGGACCGGGCCGACGAGCCCGGCGTGCGCGAGTCCGCCGAGGAGTTCTACGGCGGCACGATCTACCAGACCCCGCAGGGCACGCTCTTCGGCCTCCGGCCGGTCGGGTCGCAGGGGTTCGACGCCGACGCGACCGGGCTCGACCACGTCAGCTTCGCGGTCGACTCCCGCGGCGACCTCGAGGCGGCGCTGACCGCGCTGGACGAGGCCGGCATCGAGCACGGCGAGATCATGGACTTCCCGGACGCCGGGATGGCCATCCTGTCCCTCCAGGACCCCGACGACATCAACATCGAGCTGACCGCCCCCCTGTCCTGACCGCCGCCGGTATCTAGGGACGATCTGGTCGGCCGGACGCCGTTCCACCGACCATTTCGTCCCTAGGTAGCGGGGTTCCGGCGGGCCGACCGAGGTCGGTCAGGCGGGGAGGACGACCCGGAAGCGACAGCCGGCGGGTCCCGCCGTCGCTGCCGGGACGTTCTCGACCGCGACCTGCCCGTGGTGGGCCTCGACGATCCCCTTGACGATGGCGAGGCCGAGCCCGGCGCGCGAGGTGTGGACGTCGCGCACCTCGGGCTCCTCGGGCGTACGCGACGAGGTGCCGCGGAAGCCGACGTCGAAGACGCGGTCGCGGGCGTCGTCGGCGATGCCGCCGCAGCCGTCGGTGACGGCGAGCTCGACGCCACCGTCGACCGGCCGGGCGAGCACGTGGACGGAGCCGTCGGCGGGCGTGTGACGGATGGCGTTGACGATGAGGTTCGCGAGCACGCGCGAGAGGCCGCCGGGGTCCGCGTCGACCTGCAGGCCGTGGGGCACCTCGCCGCCGAGCTGTACGCCGCGGGCGCGGGCCACCGGGTCGGCCGCGGCGAGTGCCTCGCTGACCAGGTCGCCGATCAGGACGGGCTGCGGCTGCACGACGAGCTGGCCGGCGTGGATGCGGGAGAGCTCGAAGAGGTCGTCGACCATCACGACCATCCGGTCGACCTCGCCGCGGATCTGCCGGTGGTAGCGCTGCGGGTCGGTCGCGATGCCGTCCTCGAGCGCCTCGGCCATCACCCGGATCCCGGCGAGCGGCGTGCGGAGGTCGTGGGACACCCACGAGACGAGCTCGCGTCGCGAGTCCTCGAGCCGCTGCTCGCGCTCGCGTGCCTCGGCCAGCCGCCGGTTGGCGTCGGCCAGGTCGGAGGCGAGGTGCTGGAACTCCGCGGGGCCGCGGCGCTCGGCCACCGTGCTGCCGCCCGCGCCGACACGGCGTACCTCCTCGCGCAGCGACTGCGACCACCGCACCAGCGCGGTCGCGAGCACCAGCGAGACGACGAGCGAGACCACGGCGGCGGCGCTCGTGACGATGAGGACGACGGAGCGGTCGTGGTCGGAGATCAGCATCCGGCGCGAGATGGCCTGCACGCCGACCAGGATGGTGAGGGTGGTGACGACGCCGACCACGGCGAGCTGCCAGCGCAGCGACCGGTGGCGCAGGGCCCAGCCCGCCAGGAGGCCGATCAGGCCGACGGCGACGCCGCTGGCGATCGCGACGGCCCAGATCTCGGTGAGGTCGCTCATGCCGGCGGCCTCCCACCGGTAGCCGACGCCCCAGACCGTGAGCAGCCGCACCGGGTTGGTGGGGTCGGGCTCGACCTTCTCGCGCAGCCGCCGGACGTGGACGGTCACGGTGGACTGGTCGCCGAACGACCAGCCCCACACCTGCTGGAGCAGGTCGTCGCGGGAGAAGGCGATGCCCGGTCGGGAGACGAGGAAGGCCAGCAGGTCGAACTCGCGCGTGGTCAGCGCCGCCTCCTGCCCGTCCTTGGTCACGAGCCGCCGGGCCCGGTCGACGACGAGGTCGCCGTCGGTGAGGACGCTGGGCGCGTCCGTGTCGGCGGTCGTCGACGACCGCCGCAGGATCGAGTCGACCCGCAGCACCAGCTCGCGCGGGCTGAAGGGCTTGGTGACGTAGTCGTCCGCGCCGATCTCCAGGCCGACGACGCGGTCCTGCTCGCTGCCGAGGGCGGTGAGCAGCACGATGGGTACGTCGGAGGTGACCCGCAGGCGCCGGCACACCTCGAGCCCGTCGAGGCCCGGCATCATCACGTCGAGCACGACCAGGTCGGCGCGCTCCTCGCGCACGGCGGCGAGGGCACCGGGGCCGTCGGTCGCCTGGCGGACCTCGTGGCCGGCGGCGCGGAGGTAGTCCACGACGACCTCGCGCACGGTCGGGTCGTCGTCGACGACCAGCACCTTCGCCACCGGGCTCACCCCTTCGCCCGGGGTCGGCGCGAGCGGACGAACCCGGCCACGGCCACGAGCAGGACCACGATGGCACTGATCGTCCACCACGTCGCGGCATAGGGGCGATCGAGCAGCGTGGCGTTGTCGGCGCGGGCGCCGGCGCGGGTCAGCATCGGGATCGTCGCGATCGTGAGCGTGCCCCACACGACGAGGGCGATGGTCGCCGGTGCCCGCCACGCGGCCGGGAGCAGCCGTGCCCCCACCAGGCACACGCCGATCACCAGCGCCGACAGCACGACGTCGTGCGCGACCACCCCTACGCCGAACCAGATCGCGACCTCGAGCCACTGCCCGGGGTCCTGCCGGGTCAGGAAGAGCAGGGCGCCGTAGAGCGCGACGACGACACCCACGGCGCCGATCGCGAGCCGGGCCCTCATGCTGACACCTCGAGCCGCGAGACCCACTTGGTCTGCAGGACCCCGGGCCGGTTCGGAGCGATCAGCCGGCACGGGTAGCCGTGGTCGAGGGACAACGGCTCGCCCGACAGGTCGAGGGCGAGGAGGGTGCGGTCGTCGGCGGCGAAGTTCGCCGGCAGGGTCGTGCGCCGGTAGGGCCCGGACTCCTGGAGCGAGGTGACCGACACGTCGCGGTCCGCCGGTGCGTCGAACGACGCCAGCAGGTCGGCCAGCCGGACGCCCGACCAGGTGCCCTGCGCGCTCCAGCCCTCGACGCAGGCGATCGGCAGGTCGACGGTGTGCTGCTCCATCGCACGCAGGTCGTCGTACGACACGGAGCCGGCGACGGTCCCGCCGACGACCACCTCGAGCCGCCAGTCGGGCGACACCGCGGACTCCTCGACGCGGGCCGCCCGCGCGGACTTGTTGATCGGCACGCCCCCCGGCCCCTCGCCGGTGCGGACGGCGAGGACGGAGACCTGGCGCAGCCACGTCACCGTGTTGCCCGCCGTCGCGAGGGTGGCGACCGCAGCGGCGGCGAACGTCGTACGCACGAGGGCGCGCCGCGACAGCGGTCCCGGGGTGGTCGCGGTCTCGCGGTCGTGGGTCGTGGCGTCGATGTCGCTGGTCAGGACGTCGCGGATGATCGGCAGCTTCACCGCGATGTGCAGCACCAGCGCGCCGATGGCGACCCACGCGATGGCGTAGTGGGTGGTGCGGAAGGAGAAGGAGGACCACGGGTACCACTGGGCGGCGTTGGCCACGCCGGTCGCGAGCTGGAAGATCGCGGACGCGACGAGCACGGCGATCGACGCGCGCTCGAGGACGGTGAGCAGGAGCTTGCGGGCGTCGCGCAGCGGCGGGGCCTCGAAGAGGCTGGGCAGCACCGTCCACAGCTTCACCAGCAGCAGCGGGATCGCGGCGATCCCCGTCGTCACGTGGAGGCCCTGGGTGAGGCGGTAGCCCCAGCTCGGGCTGGTCGGGAAGGGGATCGGGTGGCTGGGCAGCTGCGCGTAGTGGCTGACCAGACCGGTGACGAAGCAGATCCCGAAGGAGATGCCGAGCCAGAGGCCGACGCGCGCGGCGACGGCGGGGGAGCGCAGCCGCGACGTGAAGCTCGCGGGCGTCGGGGGTGCCACCCGCGGGGTCATGCCGCACCCTCGGTCAGGACGGCCGCCCAGCGGTCTCCGAACTGGTGCACGTCGAGCACTCCCAGGCCTGCTGCCCGGGCTGTGTGCTCGACGTCGTCGACGCCGAGCGTCGCCCACCGGAAGGGCCGGCTGCGGCGGTCGGCGGCCTCGAGAGAGGCCCAGCAGTTCACCACCGCGACGCCGGGTGCGGCCAGCTCGACCACCACCCGTCCACCCGGCACGAGCAGCGAGCGCACGCGCCGCAGCAGCCGGACCGGGTCGCCGCCGATGCCGATGTTGCCGTCGGCGAGCAGCGCGGTGTGCCAGCGGCCCTCGCCGGGCAGCTGGTCGAAGACATCGCGCCGCATCGCCGGGACGCCCCGCTCGGCGGTCATCGCGACGGCAGCCGCGACCACGTCGATGCCGAGGGCGATGTGGCCGTGCGTCGCGAGCGCCTCGGTGAGCCGGCCCGGCCCGCACCCGATGTCGAGGGTCGGGCCGTCGCAGAGCGCGACCAGCGCGTGGTCGGAGTCGTCGGCCGCCCGGCTCCACAGGTGCACGGGGAGGGCCATCGGCTCGTCGCCGATGCCGACGACGACGGTGGGGGCCCCGTCGAGCGCGCTCGCGAAGACCTCGCTGAAGGACTGCTCGATCATCGGAGCGTCACCGCCCGGACCGCACGCCAGGCCTCGGCGAAGCGGGTCGTCGGGGCCAGCCCGGCGACGAGGTCGGCGTCGTCGGCGGTGTCGACGTCCGTCATCGCAGGCGCGTGCGCCACCCGGGCTCCGGCCCGCTCGAGGGCGGCGTGGGTGTCGACGAAGGTGCTGTCCGTCGACATCGGCACCGACGCCACGTGTCGTACGACGTCGGCGTCCCGGCGGGCGAGCGCCCACCAGCCGCCGTCGGTCGCCGGCGCGAGCACGGCGTCGTGGCCGGCCATCGCGTCGGCCACCTCGTGCAGGTCCGCAGCCGTCACCTGCGGCGTGTCCATCCCGACCTGGACGACGAGGCCGGGCCCCGCGTCGAGGTGGGCGCGGACGAGCCGTTCGGCGAACCCGTCGCCGACCTGCGGCGTGATCGTCCACCCGTCGAGCGCAGCCCGGATCTCGTCGCCGCGGACGGCCTCGCGCAGGTCCCCGGAGAGGCTGAGGTGACCCGCGGCGCCGGCCTCCCGGCAGGCGTCGAGGGTGTCGAGCAGCGCTGCGGCGGCGAGGTCGGCGGCGACCTCCGCGCCGACCAGCGCACCGAGCCGCGTCTTCACGAGCCCGGCGACGGGCGCCTTGGCGACCACCAGGACCTTCATCGCAGCACCTTCGCGAAGTCGCGCGCCGTCCGGAGGGTCCCGCTCACGGAGCCCGAGACCTTCGACCGGGTGCCGGCGGCACGCGGGTGGTAGTCCACGTCGTGCTCGCTGACCCGCCAGCCGGCGCGGGTGATCGCCTGCAGCAGCTCGACGGGGTAGCCGAAACGCCGGTCCTGCAGGTCCAGGTCGAGCAGGGCCTGGCGCCGGCAGACCCGCATCGGCGCGATGTCGTGGGCGTCCATGTCGATGCGATGCCGCAGCCAGGTCGCGATCAGCGCATTGCCGACCCGCGCGTGCCACGGCCAGACGCCGCGTCGCACCGGACGGCGTCGACCCACGGCGATGTCGGCGCGGCCGGACGCCACGTCGGCGAGCAGCGGGAGGAGCTGGTCGGGGTCGAAGGAGCCGTCGCCGTCCATGACCGCGACGTAGTCGGCGGTCGCGGCCTCGATGCCGGCGTGCACCGCGGCGCCGTAGCCCGGCGTGGTCTCGGTGACCACGCGCGCGCCGAGCTCGCGGGCCACCTCGGCCGTGTCGTCCCTCGATCCGTTGTCGACGACGATCACGTGGAAGGTCGCCGGGACGCGCGGCAGCAGGCCGCGCAGGGCGGGCCTTCGTCCCGGCAGGGGAGCACGAGGTCGCAGGTGGTCACGGTCAAGACGCTGCGCAGACGCCGCAAGTCGGGGACCATGCTTCTCACCCTTACGGACCTGTGACATGTGCGGCGCGCGAGCGGGCTCTGCGCAGCCGCTGCCTAGGCTGCACCGCATGACCGACGCCCCCACCTCCCGCCGCGCGGCGGTCGGTCTAGCGGTCTCGCTCGTCGTGGTCGCGGCCGCGTTCGTGGTGCCGCCGCTCATCGGCTGGGACGTCGACGCCCGCAGCGACATGCTCGGGCTCCCGCCGCTGCACGGCTTCGTCGACCCGCGCGCCTCCCTGTCCTCCGTGGTGGCCGTTCTCCTCGCCGCGGCCGCGGTCTGGCGCGGCGAGGCACTGGCCCGCACGCTGTCGTGGCGCCGCCTGCTGCTGGTGTCGTACGTCGTCGGGTTGGTGTGGTTGGTCTCGCTCGCGCTGGTCGACGGCGAGGAGGGGTTGACCCGGGTGATGGCCGCCCCCAGCGAGTACCTGGTCACGGCGCGCGAGATCACCGACGTCCCCGCGATGCTGCGGGAGTACGTCGACCGCATCCCGTACTCGTCGCCGGACAACTGGCCGATCCACCTCGCCGGCCACCCGCCGGGGGCCGTGCTGTTCCACGTGCTGCTGGTGCGGCTCGGGCTCGGGGCCGACCTCGTGGCCGCGCTCGTCGTCGTGGCGATCGCGGCCACCATCCCGCTCGCGACCCTCGTCACCCTGCGTCGACTCGGCGCGGAGGACCTGGCGCGTCTGGCCGCTCCGTTCCTGGTGCTGTCGCCGGCCGCGGTGTTCCTCGCCGTGTCCGCCGACGCCGTCTTCGCGGCGCTCGCGGCCTGGGGGCTGGCGGCGCTGGCGGCCTCGGCCACGTCCTCCGGTCGCCGCCTCGTCGGCTGGGGAGTCGTCGCCGGCCTCCTGCTCGGCTGGTGCGTGATGAGCTCCTACGGCCTGCCCCTGCTGGGGATCCTGGCGCTCGCCGTGCTGTGGCTGGCGCGCTCGTGGCGGCCGCTGCCGGTCGCCGCGGTCGCCGCCCTGGCGGTCGTGCTGGGCTTCGCGGCGCTGGGGTTCGCGTGGTGGGAGGCCTACCCGGTGCTGCACGACCGCTACTGGGACGGCCTCGCCAAGACGCGGCCGTTCGCCTACTGGGCCTGGGGCAACCTCGGCGCCCTGCTCGTCTCGGGCGGTCCGCTCCTCGGCGCCGGGCTCGCCGTCGCCGTACGCCGCCACACAGGTCCGGCGCGGACCGTCGCGGTGCTCGCCGGCGCGGCCGCCCTCACGATCGTCCTCGCCGACCTGAGCCGGATGTCGAAGGCCGAGGTGGAGCGGATCTGGCTGCCGTTCGTGCCGTGGCTGACGCTCTCGCTCGCGCTGCTGCCCGGTGGCTGGCGACGCTGGGGTCTCGCCCTGCAGGTGCTCACCGCGCTCGTCGTCGAGCACGCGCTCTACACGACCTGGTGATCCTCAGGCGCGCAGCGGTGCTGTCGCGAAGGCCCGCAGGCCGTCGTCCGGGTCGACCTCGGCGGTGAACCCCAGCTCGCTCGCCGCGAGGGCGGGCGAGGCGACGACGTGGCGCACGTCGCCGGGCCGGAAGCCGCCGGTGACCTGCGGCGCGATGTCGCGCCCGGTGCCCTCGGCGACCCGGGTGGCCACGTCGAGGATCGTCACCGGCCGACCGGAGCAGACGTTGTACGCCGACCAGCGCGGCGTGCTGCCGGAGACGACCGCCTCGAGGGCGAGCACGTTGGCACGGGCGACGTCGTCGACGTGCACGAAGTCGCGCACCTGCGCGCCGTCCTCGTAGACCTGCGGCGCCTCGCCGCGCTCGAGCGACGAGCGGAACATCGCGGCGACGCCCGAGTAGGGGGTGTCGCGCGGCATCATCGGGCCGTAGACGTTGTGGTAGCGCAGCGCGATGGCGGCGGCACCGGCCTGGCGCACCCACGACGAGGCGTAGTGCTCCTGCGCGAGCTTGCTCGCGGCATAGCTGCTGCGCGGGTCGAGGCGGGCGTCCTCCGGCACGAGCTCCCAGTCGAGGGGGCGGTCGCAGACGGGACAGTGGTTGTCGAAGTCGCCGGCCTCCATCGCCGCGACCGGTCGGGCCGGCGGGAGCTGGTGGCCGTGCTCGGCGCAGGCGTAGATGCCCTCGCCGTAGACGACCATCGAGCTGGCCAGCACCAGCCGGTCGACGTCCGCCTCGTGCATCGCGACGAGCAGGGCGGCCGTGCCGACGTCGTTGTGGGAGGCGTAGTCGGGCAGGTCCGCGACGCGTACGCCCGCACCGACCAGGGCGGCCTGGTGGCACACGACGTCGACCCCGCGCAGCGCGTCCGCCCAGGCGTCGGAGCCCGCGTCGCGCACGTCGAGCTGGAGCGTCCCCTCCGGCGGGACGGACGAGCCGTGGGCGCTCGCGAGCATCAGGTCGACGCCGACGACCTCGTGCCCGGCGTCCTCGAGCTGGCGCGCCGATCGCGGAGCCGATGAAACCGGCCGAGCCGGTGAGCAGGACCCTCACGCGCCCGGCACCTCGTAGGTCAGCTCGATGCCGTCGGACCACGTGGCACAGGTGCAACCGGACGGGTCGGGCAGCGCCTCGACCGCGGCCGTGAGGATCCCGGTGAGCCGCTCCAGGTTCGTCCTGAAGAGCGCGAAGACCGCGTCCTGGCCGACGCCCTCGCCCGACTCGGCGCCGGCGTCCATGTCGGTCACCAGGGCGAGCGGGGCGTAGCACTGGCCCATCTCGCGAGCCAGCTGCGCCTCGGGGGCGCCGGTCATGTTGATCAGGTCCCAGCCCTGCGCTGCGTAGTGCTGCGACTCCGCGCGGGTGGAGAAGCGCGGGCCCTCGACGATGACCATGGTGCCGCCCTGCTTCACGTCGTCGGCACCGCCGGCCAGCGCCGTCGAGACGCCGGGGCAGTAGGGGTCGGCGAAGGGCAGGTGCACCGCACCCGACTCGACGTACGACCCGATCCGGCGGTGGGTGCGGTCGACGAGCTGGTCGGGGACGACGAGGTCACCCGGCGCGACGGTGTCCCGGAGGCCACCGACGGCGCACGGCGCCAGGACCTGGCGTACGCCGAGCGAGCGGAGCGCCCACGCGTTCGCGCGGTAGGGGATGGCGTGCGGCGGGAAGTCGTGGTGCGGCCCGTGCCGCGGGACGAAGGCGACCCTGCGTCCGGCGACCTCGCCGATCGCGATCGGCCCCGACGGGGCGCCGTACGGCGTCTCGACGACGTGCTCGGTCGCATCGGTCAGGAACGAGTAGAAGCCGGTGCCGCCGATGACGGCGACGTCTGCGTGGGGGGAATCTGGCACCCGGCCACCCTAGTGACGTCCCCCCGCCCCGGTATCCATGGGAGAGACGGTCTACCGGATCGCGCGCCGGGGGACCATTGCTCCCATGGATATCCCGGGCGCGGTCAGTCCTCGGAGGAGGCCGAGCTCGACTTGTCCTTGATCAGGTCCATGACCGTCGAGTCGGCC
Organism: uncultured Actinomycetota bacterium; assembly: GCA_963795095.1. Lineage (GTDB taxonomy): Bacteria > Actinomycetota > Actinomycetes > Propionibacteriales > Nocardioidaceae > Nocardioides. Next base: position 70,588 of record CAWCGM010000035.1, read on the forward strand.
AGCGTCGTGACGTCGCCGACCTCGCGGTCCTCGGCGACGTCCTTGAGCAGGCGGCGCATGATCTTGCCCGAGCGGGTCTTGGGCAGCTCGGCGACGACCATGATCTGGCGCGGCTTGGCGATCGCGCCGATCTCCTTCTGGACGTGCTTGCGCAGCTCCTCGACGATGTCGGGCCCGCCGTCGCCCGCGGACTCGCGGAGGATGACGAACGCGCAGACGGCCTGGCCGGTGGTCTCGTCGGCCGCGCCCACCACGGCCGCCTCGGCGACCTTCGGGTGCGACACCAGCGCCGACTCGATCTCGGTGGTGGAGAGGCGGTGACCCGACACGTTCATCACGTCGTCGACGCGGCCGAGCAGCCAGACGTCACCGTCCTCGTCGAGCTTGGCGCCGTCGCCGGCGAAGTAGAGCCCGTCCCAGCGCGACCAGTAGGTGTCCTTGAAGCGCTGGTCGTCGCCCCACAGCGTGCGGAGCATCGCGGGCCACGGTTCGCGGATCACGAGGTAGCCGCCGTTGCCGTTGCCGACCGGCTCCGCCTCGTCGTTGACGATGTCGATGGCCACGCCCGGCAGCGCCTTCATCGCCGATCCCGGCTTGCCGGCGGTGACGCCGGGCAGCGGGCTGATCATGATCTGACCGGTCTCGGTCTGCCACCAGGTGTCGACGACCGGGCAGCGCTCGCCGCCGATGACCTCGCGGTACCAGACGTAGGCCTCCGGGTTGATCGACTCACCGACCGACCCGAGCAGCCGCAGCGACGAGAGGTCGTAGCCGTCGGGGATCTCGCGACCCTGCTTCATGAAGGTCCGGATCGCGGTGGGCGCGGTGTAGAAGATGGTGACCTTGAGGTCCTGGATGATCTGCCACCAGCGGCCCTTCTCGGGCGTGCCCTCGTACATCACCTGGGTCGCGCCGTTGGCGAGCGGCCCGTAGACCATGTAGGAGTGGCCGGTGATCCAGCCGACGTCGGCGGTGCACCAGTAGACGTCGTCGTCCTTGAGGTCGAAGACCTCCCAGTGCGTGAACGACGTGCCGGTGAGGTAGCCGCCGGTGGTGTGCAGGATGCCCTTGGGCTTGCCGGTGGAGCCGGACGTGTACATCACGAACAGTGGGTGCTCGGAGTCGAGCATCTCGGCCTCGTGGTCGGCCGACGCGTTGTCGACGGCCTCGTGCCACCACACGTCGCGCGACTCGTCCCACGCGACGTCCTGGCCCGTACGTCGTACGACGAGCACGTGCCGCACCTGGTCGCCGGTCTTCTCGACGGCCTCGTCGACCGCAGGCTTGAGCGCACTGGCCGCACCGCGGCGGTAGCCGCCGTCGGAGGTGATCACGACCTTGGCGTCGCAGTCGGTGATGCGCGAGGCGAGGGCGTCGGCGGAGAAGCCGCCGAAGACGACGGTGTGCGGGGCGCCGAGGCGGGCGCAGGCGAGCATCGCGACGACGACCTCGGGGATCATCGGCATGTAGATCGCGACCCGGTCGCCCTTCTTCACACCGAGGTCGGTGAGGGCGTTGGCCGCCTTGAGACCTCGTCCTTGAGGTCGGAGTAGGTGATGTCGCGGGTGTCGTCGTCGGGCTCGCCGATCCAGTGGAGGGCCACCTTGTCGCCGTTGCCGGCGTCGACGTGGCGGTCCACGCAGTTGACCGCGGCGTTGATGGTGCCGCCGACGAACCACTTCGCGAAGGGCGGGTTGGACCAGTCGAGGACCTGGTCCCACTTCTGGCCCCAGTCGAGGCGGTCGGCGGCCTCGGCCCAGAAGGCCTCGCGGTCGGAGTCGGCGCGGGCGTAGGCCTCCTCCTTGACGTTGGCGTCGGCGGCCAGGTCGGCGGGCGGCTCGAAGCGCCGCTCCTCACGGGACAGGTTCGACAGGGTCTGCTCGGACAAGGTTCTCTCCTCGGCGTGCGTGATCAGCGTCACGATCGAACCTACTGCCGAGAGGTTGGTCGTCGGGAGGCCGTCGCCGCACGGGAGCGCCGGGCGGTCGCGCGGGCGCGACGGACGGACGCGTCCGCGCGCTCAGAGGTTGGACGAGAGCACGGTGTCCCCGCTCTCGTCGGTGACCAGCACCTGGGTGACGTCCTCGCGCATGGTCGACGACTGCAGGAAGCAGGTCATCGTGCGCGTGCCGACCCCGCGGAACTCGCCGGCCGGCACCAGCCGACCGTCGGTCGTGCGGAACTCCGCCCGGAAGGTCTCGCCCGCGTCGAAGCCGAGCGCCACGATGCGGAGCTCGACCCCCCACGTGTGGTCGACCAGGTCGGCGCTCTCGACCGTGACGTCGTCGTCCGTGCCCACCTCCATGGAGATGGCCTCCAGCGGGACCTGTCCGGGATCGGGTGCGGTGGCACGTCCGATCATCGCGCCACCGACCAGGGCGACGAGGACGACGGCCGCGGCCGTCAGGGTGCCGACCCATCGGCGTCGGCGCTGCCCGGCGGTTGCCGCGCGTCGCTGGGCGAGCTCGTCGGCGTCACGCTCGGCACGAGCCTGCGTCACGGCTCGGCGTACGTCCTCGCCCAGCGTGGGTGGCGGGACCGGGACGTCGCCGAAGGCCCGCGCATCGACGAGGCCGAGGCGGTCCGCCAGCGGCGCGAGCTCGTCGAGCTGGGCCCGGCACTCGGGGCACCCGTCGAGGTGCGCGCGCAGGCGGTCGTCGTCCGCGGGGGAGAGGTGCCCCAGGGCGTACGAGCCCAGCAGCTCACGCAGCCCCCGGTGCGCGGCCTCGTCGTCGGCGCTCACAGGCTGACTCCCATCTCGTCCATCGCGGAGCGTAGGGCACGCATCGCGTAGAAGACCCTGCTGCGGAGGGTGCCGACGGGGATGGACAGCTCGGCGGCGACCTCGTCGTAGGGGCGGCCGAGCAGGTGCGTCTGCACCAGCGCCTCGCGGTGGTGGGGCGCCAGTCGTCGCATCCCCTCCTCGACCAGCCAGCCGTCCAGCACGGTGTCGGCATGGTCCTCGACCGACCCGGCGGAGGCCTCGATCGTCGGCGCGTCCGCCAGGCTGCTCTGCCAGGGCCGGGCCCGGCTGGCACGCAGGTGGTCGATCATCGTGTTGCGGGCGATGCCGAAGAGCCAGACGCGCAGTGACGCCGTGTCGGGGTCGAAGCGGTGGGCGCTGCGCCAGGCCTTGACGAAGGTCTCCTGGGTGACGTCCTGGGCGGCGCCGGGATCGGCGAGGCCGCGGAGCGCGAAGCGGTAGACCTCGGCCCCGTGCTGCCGGTAGGCCGCCACGACGCCGTCCTCGTCGTCGAGGGCCGGGACCGCGCCGTCGGGATCGCTCACACCACGCATTCTCCCGGTCACACCCATCTCTACGGAGCCCGGCAGGTCAGCGTTCAGTGGTCCAGACCGCGGGACGTCCGGAAGTCGGGTGAACGCCGGGCCCGCCGGCGCCGTATCCACCTGTGTCGCCGCCCGGAACCGGGCGGGGGCGCGAGGCGGCCGACACACCCTGCCGCCGGACGACGACCAGAAGGGCAGACAGAGATGTCAGCACTGAGGACAACAGGGCTGCGGGCGACCACCGGCGTGGCCGCATCAGCACTCGCACTGGCCGCCTTCGCGGTGGCACCGGCCAGCGCGGCCGACACGACGCAGGCGTCGGCCCAGGGCCAGTCGCAGCAGACGGCCCCCAAGGCCGCGGCGAAGAAGCAGCGCGTCTTCAAGGTGCGCACCGAGAAGCAGCTGCGCAAGGCCGTGCGCAAGGCCAACAAGACCTCCGGCAAGGACCGCATCGTCCTGCTGCGCTCGATCACGTTCGCTACCGGCAAGAACAGCAAGGGCGGAGCCGGCCGCGGCGACCTCGACGTGCGGGGCAGCCTCGTCGTCATGGGTCGCGGGAAGTCGATCAACGCCAAGGGCGTCGACCGCGTCTTCGACGTGCGCAAGGGCAGCCGCCTGGTGATCAAGCGGCTGCGCCTCAAGAACGGGGCGCCGGTCGAGACCGAGAGCGGCGGCCTCATCCGCAGCCGGGGCGAGGTCCAGGTCCGCAAGTCGAGCCTCCTCACGTCCACCGTCACCGGCGAAGGTGCGTCGGGCGGCGCGATCATGAACGACGGCGGGATGCTCCGCGTCGTGGAGAGCCGCGTCAAGCGCAACTCCTCCGAGCGCGCAGGCGGCGGCATCGAGGCCAACGGCGGCACGACCGTCATCGCTCGTAGCCGCCTCACCGGCAACACGACCGGCGCGGTTCCCGGCAACGGCGGTGCCCTGCACCTGACCGGCACCGGCAGCGTCAAGGTCAAGGGCAGCCTGGTGGCCAACAACACCGCGGGCGCCGAGGGTGGTGGCCTGTGGAACTCCGCCACCGGCGACTTCACCGTCGAGCGCGCCACGATCCGCAACAACACCGCGACCGGAGCGGAGGCCGACCAGGGTGGCGGCGGTCTCTACAACGACGGCGGTGTCCTGACGGTGCGCGGGAGCACCATCGAGAACAACGACGCGACCGGCGCCGCAGGCTCGGGCGGAGGGGTGCTCAACAACCTCGGCACGCTCGCCCTGTCGACGACCGAGGTGCGGGGCAACACCGCCCCTCGCGCCGGCGGCGGCATCGAGGCCAACGTCGGTACGACGACCGTGGTCGCCTCCACGATCGAGGGCAACAGCACCGGCGCGGCTCCCGGCAACGGCGGCGGCCTGCACCTCACCGGTGCCGGCAAGGTCTCCGTCGACACCACCAAGGTGCTGAACAACAGCGCCGTCGAGGGTGGCGGACTGTGGAACGCCGCCACCGGCGCGATGACGATCTCGGGCTCCACGATCTCGGGCAACGTCGCCTCCGGTGCTGCTGCGGACCAGGGCGGTGGCGGCGTCTACTCCGACGGCACCACGTCGATCACCGGCACCACGATCGAAGCCAACAAGGCGACCGGTGCGGCGGGCTCGGGCGGTGGGGTGCTCAACAACCTCGGCACGCTCACGGTCAACGGCTCCACGGTCAAGGACAACGCGGCCAACCGCGCCGGCGGCGGGATCGAGGCCAACGTCGGCTCGACCTCGGTCATGCTCACGACGCTCCAGGGCAACAGTGCCGGGACCGCTCCCGGCAACGGCGGCGGCCTGCACCTGACCGGTGCCGGCAAGGTCGAGGTCGGCCAGAGCAAGGTGTTCGAGAACGTGGCCGTCGAGGGTGGCGGCCTGTGGAACTCGGCCACCGGCACCATGACGGTCACCGACACGCAGCTGCGTGGCAACGCCGCCAGCGGTGCCGCTGCCGACCAGGGCGGTGGCGCGATCTACAACGACGGTGGTGCGCTGACCGTCACCGGCTCGACCATCGAGAGCAACAAGGCCACCGGCGCCGCCGGGTCGGGCGGCGGCGTCCTGTCGCTCAACGGGACGCTCAAGGTGAGCGGGACGACCCTCAACGGAAACTCCGCGCCGCGTGCCGGTGGAGCCATCGAGGTCAACGCGGGCACGGCCGACCTGGCCGACGTCAACGCCGTCGCCAACACGACCGGAGCCGCTCCGGGCAACGGTGGCGCGCTCCACATCACCGGCGCCGGCACGGTCACCTGGGCCACCGGCCGGATCACCGGCAACAGCGCGACCAACGAGGGCGGCGGCCTGTGGAACTCCGCCACCGGCACCCTCACGGCGACCGGCATCACCTTCGAGGGCAACACCGCTCCTGAAGGCCCCAACGCCTACAACGACGGCGGCACGATGACCGTCAACGGCGCCCCGGTCCTCCCGATGACCGGGATCTGATCCACGCGCACGACCGCTCCACGCACGACGACGCCCCGGAAGGCCTGGCCTTCCGGGGCGTCGTACGTCGTGCGGGTGTCGACCGGTCAGTGCTTGCTGGCCTGCTCGGCGCCCGCACCGGTGAGGGCGCGGACCTCGAGCTCGGTGTAGCGGTCGGCGGCCGACGGCTCCTTCGAGGTGATGGATCCGATGTAGCCGAGGAGGAAGCCCAACGGGATCGACACGATGCCGGGGTTCTCCAGCGGGAACCACGAGATGTCGATGCTGGCGGGCAGCAGGGACAGGTTCTTCCCGGTGACCGCGTCGACGCCCTTGCCGCTGACGATCGGGCTGAAGATCACCAGGCCGACCGACGAGATCAGGCCGCCGTAGATGCTCCACAGCGCACCGCGGGTGTTGAAGCCGCGCCAGAACATGTTGTAGATGATCGCCGGCAGGTTCGCCGACGCCGCGACCGCGAACGCCAGGGCGACGAGGAACGCGATGTTGAGCTTCTGTGCCGGGATGGCCAGCACGATCGCGATCAGTCCGATGACGCCGGCGGCGATCCGGGAGACCCGGATCTCCTCGGCCTCGGTGGCCTCGCCGTTGCGGAACACCGAGTTGTAGAGGTCGTGTGCCACCGACACCGACGAGGTCAGTGTCAGACCGGCGACCACGGCGAGGATCGTCGCGAAGGCGACCGCCGCGATCAGGGCCAGCAGCACGGCGCCCCCGGTGGAGCCCGGGCCACCACCCACGGCTTCGGCCAGGAGTGGCGAGGCCAGGTTGCCGCCCGATGCCGCCACCTTGGCGTACGCCTCCGTGTCGAGCAGGGCCGCGGCACCGAAGCCGAGGACCAGCGTGAAGAGGTAGAAGGCGCCGATGAGGCCGATGGCCCACAGCACCGACTTGCGCGCGTCGCGGGAGGTCGGGGTCGTGTAGAAGCGGATGAGGATGTGCGGCAGGCCGGCCGTGCCGAGCACGAGGGCGATGCCGAGGGAGATCAGGTCGATCTTCGACGTCGTGCTGACGCCGTACTTCAGGCCGGGCTCGAGGAAGGCGTTGCCCTTGCCGCTGTTCTGCGCGGCGGTGCCGAGGAGCTCGGACAGGTTGAAGCCGAACTTCGCGAGCACCAGCACCACGATCAGCGCCGAGCCGGCCATCAGCAGGACCGCCTTGACGATCTGCACCCAGGTCGTGCCCTTCATGCCGCCGACGGTGACGTAGAAGATCATCAGCGCGCCGACGAAGAAGATCGTCAGGTTCTTGATGCCCTCACTGGTGACGCCGAGCAGCAGCGCGACGAGCGCGCCCGCGCCGACCATCTGGGCGAGGAGGTAGAAGATCGAGACGACGACCGTCGAGGTCGCCGCTGCCATCCGCACCGGCTTCTGCTTCATCCGGTAGGCGAGCTGGTCGGCCATCGTGTAGCGACCGGAGTTGCGCAGCACCTCGGCGACGAGCAGCAGCGCCACGAGCCACGCCACCAGGAAGCCGATGGAGTAGAGGAAGCCGTCGTAGCCCGACAGCGCGATGGCGCCGGAGATGCCGAGGAACGACGCCGCCGACATGTAGTCGCCGCCGATCGCGAGACCGTTCTGCAGGGGCGAGAAGTTGCGTCCGCCGGCGTAGTGGTCGGCCGCGCCCGAGGAGGTGCGGCTGGCCCAGATGGTGATGCCGACCGTCAGGGCCACGACCGCGAGGAAGAGCCCGGTGGTGAGGAACTGGTGACCTTCCATGTCAGCGCACTCCCTTGTCGGTGTCGTCGGTGCGCCCGTCGAGGGTGCGGTGGTAGTCCTCGGTGAGCTGGCTGGCCAACGGGTCGAGGTTGGCGTTGGAGTAGCGGGCGTAGATGGCGGCCAGCACGAACGTCGTGACGAACTGCAGCAGGCCCCAGACGAGGGCGACGTTGATGTTGCCGAAGAGCTTGGTGCTCATGAAGTCGTGGGCGAACATCGACGCCAGGACGTAGGCGAAGTACCAGGCCAGGAAGGCGGCCGTGGCCGGGATGACGAAGCGGCGGTAGCGGTGGCGCAGCTCCGCGAACTCGGGCCGTGCTGCCAACTCGTCGTAGACGGGGTCGTGGCGCGCGGCCTGCGCGTGGGAGTCAGATGTCACGTCAGGGTCCTTCCGGGCAGGGTCACCGAGGTGTGACCGCCGTCACCGTGGCACCGGTCGCGATCGCGGTGGCAGGGCCGCGCGCGCTCCGGTCGGCGGGTGGGTGGCTCGGGTCGGTCAGCGGTCGGTGTCGTACGACGAGCGGTCCCGCTCACCCCTGGGTCGCGCCCTCCGTGCGCGGGCGGTCGCTCTGCTCGTGGAGAGCGCCGAGCCGCACCGCCGCACCCGCTCGCGTGACTCGTCTGCAGAGCGGCTCGCCGCGGCGGCGCTCGGCCACCCGCTGACGAGGGTCGGCCGGGAGTGCGGGTGACGCAGGCGACCCCTGGATTCTGCGCGGGCAGACCGAAGATCCGACGGGGTGTCTCGCGGACGTCGCGGCACCCGCTACGCGGACTTCGGCCTGGCGCAGCGCCTGGCGAACCTCGATCCCGTGGTGACGGCCGGTGGCGACCGGCTGCGGTTCGAGTCCTTCTCGATGTGCAACGGGGTGCACGCGCGGTTCGACCTCCTGCGCGAGGGTCTGGGCAGCAGCGAGGTGGGTTTCGGCACCACGAACGTCGACATCAACCAGCCGCTCCGCACGGCCCTGGCCCGCGTCGGCCGCAACGACGTGCTCCACCTCGCCGTCGGGGACGACGAGCTGCGAGGTCGCGTCGCTCGCGGAGACGCACTGCGGAGGAGAAGGTGCCCCTGCCCGACCGGTGGGTCAGGGGGCTGGCCGAGACCTCCCACCTCCTCGCCGGGATGGAGCCGGTCGCCTCCCTGGGCGGCGCCGATGCGCGGCGCTTCATCGGGTCGCTGCCGCGCGTGGCACTGCCAGGCCCGGACGTCCACGTGCTGCCGATGCGTGGCGGTTGGCGTACGACGACCAGGCCGGTGGTCGGCTCCGTGCCCCTGCCCGGCGCCAGCCGCCTGCGGGGCTGCGACCGGATCCTGCGCTTCGTGGAGGGCGTCACGGTGCACCGCCATCGACACGGCAGCACTGCGTGGGTCTTCGCCCTGGGCGGCGCACGGCTCACGCTCGCGCTGAGTCCGGGACCGTTCCGGTCCTTCAGCGGGGAGGGCGCGCTGCTCGACCTGCTGGTGCATCCGGACGCCGAGGTGGCCGGACGCCGCATCCTGGACCGCCTCGGATGGTCGCCGGTCATCGATCCCGGTCGCGCTGTCCGTCGAGAGCGGCCTGTCGCAGTCCGTCGTACGCGCGGGGCTGGCGTGGCTGGCGGCGTCCGGCCGGCTCGGCTTCGACCTCGACGAGGGGGCGTGGTTCCACCGGGAGCTGCCGGTCGACAGCGACGCGGTCATGCGTCGTCACCCGCGGCTCAACGGCGCCCGGCGGTTGGTCGAGACCGGCGGAGTGGTGGCAGGCGAGGCAGCCGGGAGCTGGAGAGTCCGCGGCACCGAGGGTGAGGTGCACACCGTCTCGGAGGGGGCGACCTGCACCTGCCGCTGGGGCGTCGAGCACGACGGCTCGCGAGGGCCGTGCAAGCACGTGCTGGCGGTCATGCTGCTCCTGAGGACCTGACCGCGCTCTCACCCCTGGGGGACTGCCGCTGACCCGGTGCGGGACTGGGACGCTTCGGCCCGTGGAGATCTCCTCGCGCACGCGCCACGGCAGCCCGCACCCTGTCGATCGCGTGGGTCGTCCTCCTGCTCGGCGTGCTCGCCGTCGGCTGGCTGCTCACCCACCCGCTCGAGTCGACCGTCGACCCGTGGGACGACAGCATCTCGAGGGTCGATCGCCGAGCGACCGGACGCCCGACCGGGGAGTTCCTCGCGGCCTGGGGGAGCCACGTCGCCGACACGATCGTCGGCGTGATCGTGGCCGCCGTCGCCGCGCTGGTGCTCTGGCGCAGGGAGCACTCCTGGCGCCCGGTCGTCTACTTCACGGTGCTGGTCGCCGGCACGCTCGTGCTCTACCTGATCGTCACCTTCTTCATCACCCGCGACCGGCCGCCGGTGAAGATCCTCGACCCCGGCCTCGTCCCCGACCACAGCTTCCCGTCGGGCCACGTCGCGACCTCGATCGTCGTCTACTGCGCGCTCGCGATCTACCTCTTCCGGACGGTCGCCGGCTCGACGCGCTGGGCGTGGATCCTCTTCCTCGCGCCGGTCGTCGTCGCGCCGTCGCGGCTCTACGAGGGCGCCCACCACGTCACCGACGTGCTGACCAGCCTCGTCTTCGCCCCGCTCTGGGTGGCGGTGGTGGCCCACGTCCTCCTGCCACGGGCTGACAAGGTGGACGCATGACCTCCTCGATCGTCGTCGTGACCGGAGCCAACGGACTCGTGGGCAGCCACGTGGTGTCCGCGCTGAGCGAGAGGGGCGCGACGGTGCGTGCGGTCGTACGCCGTCCCGGCACCGCCCCCGACCTCGCGGGCGTCGAGGAGCACGTCGGCGACTTCGGCGACCCGGCCTTCGCGGCCGAGGTCGTGGCGGGGTCCGACGCGCTCGTGACGACGGTGCACCCGCTCGGCGGCGACCGCGACGAGCAGCGACGCATCGGCCTCGACGGCACGCTCGCCATCGCGGCCGCGGCGGGCGACGCCGGCGTACCGCTCATCGTGCACATCTCGACCGCGGGCGTGTACGACCGCAGCCCGGGGACCGGTGACGTCACCGAGGAGTCGGCCTACGTCTCCGACGACGCCAGATGACTACTCGGTGATCAAGCGCGACATCGACGAGGCGCTGGGCAGGCTCGGGGGTACGACCCGCGTCCTCGTGCGGCCGCCGATGATCCTCGGCCCGGGTGAGTCGTCGGTGTGGAACACCGTCCAGCCCGCGGCCATCGCCGAGGACGAGTCGCGTCGCCACGCGATCGCCGACGCGACCGCGGCCTGGGTCCACGTCGACCGACCTCGCCGCGATCACCGCGGACCTGGCCACCGGCGCCATCCCGGTGCGCGACGACGTGGCCGCCGGTCCGGTGCTCGGCGGCTGCACGCCGGTCAACGTCGCCGGCGAACGCGCGCCACCCAGCGCGACTACCTCGGTGCCGTGTGCGACGCGCTCGGCGTCGAGCCGACCTGGGACGACAAGCCCGCCTGGACCGGCGCAGATCCGCGCCGACCGCGCGCAGGGCTGGGGCTGGTCGCCGAAGGTCTCGCTCGACAAGGCGCTGGACGAGCTCCGGACGGGCCTGCGTTCCTGACCCGTTGGCCGGTCCTGCAAGAGTGACGGGCATGGAGCAGCGCACTCTCGGAAGGACCGGTCGCCCGGTCTCGGTCGTCGGTCTCGGCACGTGGCAGCTCGGCGCCGACTGGGGTGACGTCAGCGAGGACGACGCCCGCGCGGTGCTGGAGGCGTCGGCCGAGGCGGGCGTGACGTTCTACGACACCGCCGACGTCTACGGCGACGGCCGCAGCGAGCAGCTCGTCGGGCGCTTCGTCGCCGAGCACGCCGACGCCGGCTTCACCGTCGCGACCAAGATGGGCCGCCGCGAGGAGCAGGTGCCGGCCAACTACGTCGAGGCCAACTTCCGCGCCTGGCTCGACCGCTCGCGCCGCAACCTCGGCGTCGACACGATCGACCTCGTGCAGCTGCACTGCCCGCCGAGCGAGGTCATCGACGACGACGCGACCTACGACGTGCTCGACCGGCTCGTCGACGAGCAGGTCATCGCGGCCTACGGCGTCAGCGTCGAGACCGCCGACCAGGCGCTCAGCGCGATCGCCCGGCCGCACGTCGCCAGCGTCCAGATCATCCTCAACGCCTTCCGGATGAAGCCGCTCGACGCCGTCCTGCCCGCGGCCGCGGAGGCCGGCGTCGGCATCATCGCCCGGGTGCCGCTGGCCTCGGGCCTGCTGTCCGGGAAGTACGGCCTGGACACGACGTTCGCCGAGGACGACCACCGCAACTACAACCGCGACGGCAGCGCCTTCGACGTCGGCGAGACCTTCTCCGGCGTCGACTACGCGACCGGCGTCGAGGCGGCGCAGGAGTTCGCCCGGCTCGTCGCCGACAGCGGTCTCGACGTCACGCCGGCGCAGGCCGCGATCGCGTGGGTGGCGCAGCAGCCCGGCGTCTCGTCGGTCATCCCGGGTGCCCGCAACACCGACCAGGCCCGGTCCAACGCGGCCGCCGGCGAGGTCGGCCCGCTGCCCGACCCGCTCGTCGACGCGATCGCCGACCTCTACGACCGTCGCATCCGGAAGCAGGTGCACGACCGCTGGTGATCGCGCCTACGGTGACCGCGTGAACCTCAACCGATGGGTGCTCGCCGCCGAGCGTGCGTGGGACTCGCGTCGTGCCGACGGCACGCCCGAGCACTTCCGGATCGAGCCCTACCTCGGGCACGGCGGTCCTGCCGGCACGGTGGTGCGCGGCCGCGTGCTCGACAACCCCCTCGGCTCGGAGGCGATGCCCGACGAGGGCGTGCGTGCAGCGACACGTCGTACGCTCCGGCACTTCGTCACCGACGAGCTGCCCGGGGTGCCGCTGCGGGTGACGGTCGCCGGCGTCTCGGTGGACGCGGAGTCCGACGGGGAGGGCTACTTCCTGGTGCGGGTGCCGACGCCGGCCGGCTCGCTCACCTCGCCGTGGACGACGGGGACGGTCGAGCTGCGCGGCGACTACCGCGGCGTGACCGACGCCGAGCCGGCGCTCGTCGAGGTGCGGGTCCCGGCGGCCGAGGCACGCTTCGGCGTCCTCTCCGACGTCGACGACACGATCCTCGAGACCGGCGTGCAGCGGGCGCTGCGGATGGTCGTCCAGACCTTCACCGGCTCGGCGCTGACGCGGACGGCGTTCCCCGGAGCGCCCGAGCTCTACCGCGACCTCGCGGCCGGCGTGAACCCGGTCTTCTACGTCTCGTCGAGCCCGTGGAACCTCCACGCCTTCCTGCTCGCGTTCCTGCGGCACCGCGACTTCCCGCTCGGCCCGGTGCTGCTGCGCGACCTGCTCGGCAACCGGCACGGGCGCGAGCAGAAGCACACGCGCATCCGCGAGGTGCTCGACCTGCACCCCGACCTGTCCTTCGTCCTGCTCGGCGACTCCGGCGAGCACGACCCGCAGATCTACGCCGACATCGTCCGCGAGTACCCCGGCCGGATCCTCGCCGTCTACATCCGCGAGGTGCGCCTCAACCCGGCTGACGGGCGGGTGGAGGAGGTGTCGGACGCATGGGACTCGGACGTCCCGTTCGTGCTGTGCGCCGACTCCGACGCCGTACGACGCCACGCGCAGGGCCTCGGTCTGCTCTGACGTCTGGCACCAATCCGACGGGGAACGGCCGGATCGGCGCTGGTCGGCGCGTGTCCTCGGCGACACCCTGAGCGCATGACGGTCGGATTCATCGGGCTCGGCACGATGGGCCTGCCCATGGCGCTCAACATGGCGAGGGCAGGCGCGCCGCTGGTGGTGTGGAACCGCTCGCGTCCGGCTCTGGAGCTCGCTGCCGAGGCGGGAGCCGCGGTCGCGTCGTCACCTGATGACGTCTTCCGCGACGCCGAGACGGTGTTCGTGATGCTGATGAACGGCGAGGTCATCGACGAGGTGCTCGGCCGCGGCACGCCGCGCTTCGCCGAGCTGGTCGCGGGCCGGATCCTCGTGCACATGGGCACCACGGCGGCGTCGTACTCCCTGGGCTCGTCCGAGGACGTGGTGGCGGCGGGCGGGACGTACGTCGAGGCGCCGGTGTCGGGCTCCCGCGCACCGGCGGAGGCGGGCCAGCTCGTCGGGATGGTGGCCGGTCCGGCCGCCGCGGTGGACGACGTCGTCCCGCTGCTCGCGCCGGTCTGCGCGACGACGGCGCGCTGCGGCGAGGTGCCCGGCGCGACCCGGATGAAGCTGGCGGTCAACCTCTTCCTCATCACCCAGGTGACCGGGCTGGCGGAGGCGTTCCACTTCGCCGAGAGCCAGGGGCTGGACCTCGAGGTCTTCCGGTCGGTGCTGGACGCCGGGCCGATGGCCAGCGCGGTCTCGAGGATCAAGCTCGAGAAGCTGGTGACCGGCGACCTCACCTCGCAGGCGTCGATCCGCGACGTGCACTACAACAGCCGTCTCGTCACCGACGCCGCCCGCGAGTCCGGCACGGCATCACCGCTCATCGACGCCTGTCGCGAGCTGTTCGACGAGGCGGAGGGCCTGGGCCACGGTGCCGAGGACATGGCCGCCATCGTGCGGGCGATCGAGGCGCGTACGTCGGCGCGGTGACCCGCTCCGGGGTCAGGGCGTGCCGAGCACCCGGTCGACGAGGGCGTTGCGGAACGTGGCGGCGGGGTCCACGCGCTCGACCAGCGCGCGGAAGTCGGCGAGCCGTGGGTACTGGTCGTGGTCGATCCGGTCCCAGACCTTGCCCCAGTGCGGCCGGGCGGCGAAGGGCGCGAGGGCGTCCTCGACGCGGCGGACCATCGCGAGCACGGCGGCCGGCTCCCGCCGCCAGGTGAAGTGGAGCGCGACCGTCTCGCGACCCTGCGCCGGCGACATCCACAGCTCGTCGGCGCGGATGCCGCGGATCTCGCTCACGATGAGCAGCGCCGCGAGCTCACCGCTCGTCGCGGCGGCCAGGTCGGTGACCGCTCGCAGGGCAGCGGCGGCCTCCGAGGCAGGGACGAACCACTCCGACTGGATCTCCTCGCCGAAGCTGGGCTGCCGGTCGCCGCGGAAGTGGGGCAGCCGGTCGGACCACGGTCCGGGCGCGCCCCTCTCGGTGAAGTGGTCGCCCTCGCCGAGGGTGAGGGACGCCGTGGTGGCGGGGACGGCCTCCGCGCTCCCGATCCAGTCGGCGGGGCTCCGGTCGTCGGTGGTGCGGGTCTTCACCAGCACCTCGGTCGGGTCCGCGTCGTTCCACCGGCCGAAGACGCTGACGCTGTAGCCCGACGCGAGCACCTCGTCGATCCGCTCGACGACCTCGCTCCAGCGCAGGTGGGCGTAGAAGTCCTGCTGCACGTCGTAGGTCGGCTCGACGTCGAGGTCGAGCGAGACGACGGCGCCCAGCGCGCCGAGCGCGACGACGGACCCGTCGAAGTCCGCGTCGCCGCGCGAGACGGTGCGCAGCTCGCCGTCCGGGCCGATCAGCTCGAGGCGGGACACGGCCGCGCCCAGGATGCGGTTCCCGGTGCCCGACCCGTGCGTGCCCGTCGACGTCGCGCCCGCCACCGAGATGTGGGGCAGCGAGCCCATGTTGGCCAGCGCGTGGCCGCGGGCCTGGAGGTGAGCCGCGACGTCGTTGTACGGCGTACCGCCGGCGACCCGGACCGTGCCGCGCTCGACGTCGAGCACGGGCTCGGCGACCAGGCCGGTGAGGTCGAGCAGCGTCCCGTCGGTGTCGCACAGCGCGTTGAAGGAGTGACGGGTGCCGAGCAGGCGGACGCGCGTCGAGGTGCGGATGACCTCCTGCGCCTCCTCCACGGAGCGGGCACGGACGTAGCGCGCAGCGGTGTAGGTGTGGTTGCCGGCCCAGTTGGTCCCCGGGCTCGTCCCTGCACCGGACGCGTCGTGGTCAGGCAGTCGTGACGTCATGCGTCCTCCGTCGGTGGGGCGGGTGCCGCACGCGACCGGAGGGTGACGGTAGGCTGGATAGAGATAGCCCCGGCACGGCGTGAACGGTACCCAAGGGCGGGCAGCGACTGTTCCCGCGAGCGCCATGGATGAGGATGGGCCGGTGACCTCCCATCGCGTCTTCGGCCAGCTGCCCGACGGGCGTGACGTCCTGCTGCTGACGATCGGGTCCGCGCCCGGCCCGGTCGTCGAGGTGCTCACCCTGGGGGCGACGGTCCATCGGCTGTACGTCGATGGCCGCAACGTCGTCCTCGGCCACCCCGACGTCGCCGGTCGGCTGGCGAGCGGTGACTACATCGGCGGCACGATCGGGCGCTACGCCAACCGGATCGCGGGTGGCCGCTTCTCCCTGGGGGACGAGGTCGTCGAGGTGCGGACCCACGACCGCGGCAACAGCCTGCACGGTGGGCCGGAGGGCTTCGACGTACGACTGTGGGACGTGGTGTCGCACTCGGACGAGTCGGTCGTCGCTGACGATGACGAGTCCGGACGGGGACCAGGGCTTCCCGGGCACCGTGACCGCGCACGTCCGCTACGCGGTTTTCGGGAACACCGTGACGGTCGAGATGTCGGCGACGACCGACGCGACGACGGTCGTCGGGATGACGAACCATGCGTACTGGAACCTCGACGGCGAGGGCGCCGGCACCATCGACGACCACGTGCTGGTCGTCGACGCCGACGAGTACACGCCGGTCGACGAGACCAGCGATCCCGACCGGCGAGCACGAGCCGGTGGCCGGTACGCCGTTCGACCTCCGCGCGCCGGCGCCGCTCCGCGCGGCCCTCGACCACAACTTCGTCGTGCGCGGCTCGGGTCTCCGTCGCCACGCAGCGCTCTCGTCGGGTCGGACGACGCTCGAGGTGTGGAGCGACCAGCCCGGCCTGCAGGTCTACACGGGCGACATGCTCGACGGTTCGCCGTACGACGCCCGCGCCGGCGTCGCCCTCGAGCCGCAGGTCTTCCCCGACTCGCCGAACCACCCGGAGTGGCCCTCGCCCGTGCTGGAGCCGGGGGAGACCTACCGCTCGACGATCGAGTGGCGCTTCAGCTCCTGATCATGAAGATCTCGGGCTTGGGCAGCGGCTCGAAGCCGACCCGCGCGTAGACCTCGTGCGCGTCGCGGGTCGCGAGCAGGACGCGGCTGAGCCCGATCGGCTCGAGCTGCTCCATCACGCCGTCCACCAGCATCCGGCCCACGCCGCGACCGCGGTGGTCGCGGTCGACGTACACATCGGCGAGCCAGCCGAAGTTCGCGTGGTCGGTGAGCACGCGGGCGTACGCCACCTGCTGACCCTCGCCGTCGAAGATGCCGAAGTTGAGCGAGTTCCGCGCGGCCGTCTCGATGTTGTCGCGCGTGCGCCCCATCGCCCAGTAGGCGTCCGTGCTGAGCCACGGGTGGATGCGGTCGAAGTCCATGTCGGCGAGCTCGGTGCGGAGCTCGTAGCCCTCGGTCGTCATGCCCCGATCTTGCCCGCTCCACTCGGTGGTCGAGTAGCCCGCGAGGAACGAGCTGGCGTATCGAGACCATTGCTAGACCGGGACTGTCGCGATGCCCGAGTCAGGTCGATCATGACCCCATGGGCGAAGCCGAGCTCCACCTCGAACGCATGGTCAGGGCGCCGATCGACGCGGTCTTCGACAAGCTCGCCGACATCGAGTCGATCAACGAGTGGCAGCCCCACAAGGGCAGCATCCGCCGCGGCTCGCGGAAGACGTCGGACGGCCCCGTCGGTGCGGGGACGACGTACGAGGACTCGACGCTCTTCGGCAAGGCACCGGGCGAGGTGGAGACCTTCGAGCAGCCGACGCGGCTGGTCTACCACTGGTGGCAGAAGGCGCCGTGGGGCTCGAAGCTCGCCGAGGGCTGGCCGGGCTACACGCTCGAGTCGGTCGGTCCGCAGGAGACGCTCGTGCGCCACGACGCGCGGCTCAGGACGTACGGCATCTATGGTCCCGCGACACCCGTCATGAAGCGCATCGCGCTCCGGGAACGGACGGCCGTGCTGGACGCGCTGGAGGCGTCCTTCACCCAGCCGGGCTAGGTCGAAGGGTGGCGAAATGCCGAAGGTGTGCTCGATGCCCTACAGTTGTGGGTGTTGAAGGGACGACCCCCGGGTCGTCCTGGCCGCACAAGACGTGTGGCTCGTGTTCTTACTCCTGGTTTTCGGTTCGCTGGACTCCATCAGGTGGATGTCTTCAGCAGGTCGCCGGCACACAGCCCGCGAACGAAACAAAGGAAAAGCATCATGGCTTCAGGAACTGTCAAGTGGTTCAACGCTGACAAGGGCTTCGGCTTCATCGCGCAGGACGGTGGCGGCGAGGACGTGTTCGTCCACTTCTCCGCGATCCAGAGCAACGGCTACAAGTCGCTCGACGAGAACCAGAAGGTCGAGTTCGACCTCGCCCAGGGCCCCAAGGGTCCCCAGGCTGAGAACGTTCGCGTCTCCTGATCTGACTCACTGAGAGCCCCCGACCGCCTGGCGGTCGGGGGCTCTCGTGCGTCCGTGGTGAGTGGTCCAGACATCCGCGGCGGCGAACCTGCGAGGACCCTGCGGTGTCGCGGTCCTTCCCGCCCCGCAGCCGGGTGCCTAGCATCGAGAGGCCCGGGGGACCCCGACTCGAAGGACACGTTCATGCGATCTCGACTCAAGGCAGCGCTGGCTGTGCTGCTCACCACGCTGACGCTGGGCGCGATGGCGGCCGCTCCGGCCAGTGCCGTCACCGGCGGTACGCCGGACGGCGAGACCCACCCCAACGTGGGACTCATCCTGTTCTACGACGCGACCGGGCGGTTCCGCTGCTCGGCGACCCTCGTCACCCCCACGGTGCTGCTGACGGCCGCCCACTGCACGGAGGGCACGAAGGGCAAGACGCTCGTGGACTTCCGGTCCGTCGTCGAAGGAGACCGGCCCCAGCAGCGGCTACGCCCCCGCGGCGGTCCCTGCCAACGGATACACGCAGGCCGAGATCGAGGCGGCGGGCTACCGGTCCGGCACCGCGTTCACGCACCCCCAGTACTCCGGCTTCACCGACCTGGACAACTGGAACGACGTCGGGGTCATCGTCCTCGACGAGCCCGTCACCGGCATCACGCCGGCGAAGCTCGCGCCGCTGAACTACCTGGACGCCTACGCCCAGCCGAAGCTCAACAAGACGATCTTCACGTCGGTCGGCTACGGCACCGAGGTCCGCAAGCCCGACTCGGGCCCGCAGAAGCCGACCCCGATGACGTTCCCCCTGATCCGGAGGTACGCCGACCAGCCCGGGCAGAAGCTGACCGACCAGATCCTCCAGCTCAACGGCAACCCGAACGACACCAAGGGCACCGGCGGGACCTGCTTCGGTGACTCGGGTGGCCCGACGTTCCTCAACGGGTACCTCGTGACCGTGACGAGCTACGCCTACACCGACAACTGCCGCTACCTCGGTGGCTACCAGCGCGTCGACATCAAGGTCGCGCAGGACTGGCTCGCACCGTTCCTCGCTGCCTCCTGATCGTTCCACTGGCAAGGGCCCTCGACCGCTGCGGCGGTCGGGGGCTCTTCCGCGTCCACTACCAGCAGGTGCCCCAGCTGCCGCGGTGATGCTGACGGGCGCCACGCTGGACGTGCCGGTAGCCCGCGGTGCGGCGGAACGGCGTGTGGTCGTAGACGTAGACCTTGGCCTGGCCACGATTGACCTGGGCGCGGCCGACGTCCTTGCCCTTCCGCTCCACGTAGCGCAGCAGCCGTCCGTAGCGGTCGCGGTCGTCCTGGCTCGGGTCGCTGATGAGAGTGACCGTCGAGCCGACGGGAGCGAGCTCGCGCATGTGCCGGCTGGCCTTGCGAGCGCCGCACTGCACGCCGCCGTAGACCTCCGGTGTGTCGATGCCGATGATGCGGATGTCGCGCACCCCGATGCCGCGGATGCGGACCTTAAGGGTGTCGCCGTCGGTCACCTTGACGACGTTGCCGCGGTTGCGGCGTACGGCGCTCGGCTGCGGCTGCGGCTGCTGCGAGGTGCCTCCGACGAACGGCTGCGGCGCCGTGGTGGCGCAGGGGCAGGGTTTGGACTCGCACGCCCGACCGTCGTTGTCGCTGCCGTCGAGACCGTGCGGGTCACCCGGCCCGGACGCGAGCATGAAGGCCTGCGCCGCCGCCTGGGTGGCGAAGTCTCCGCAGTCGCGGTCGATGATCGCCGTGGCGGGTGACGGGACGACGCTGGTCAGCCCGAAGGCCGCAAGAGCCAGGGCGACGGCCCGGCAGACGTGCGTGATCACGGTGGTGCTCCCCCTGTGGTGATGCTGACGGGGTCACCGTTCCACCATTGCGTGTGGGTTGTGTTCGTTTTGTGGCTTTCGCTGCGCCCAGCCAGAACGGCGACGTACGGTCCGGCCATGACCAAGACCTTCCGCGCGGCCGTCGCCGCGATCGCGCTCGCCGCGCCGCTGCTGACGATGGCGCCCGCCGACGCAGCCGCCCCCGTGTTCCGCTCCTGTGACGCATTGACCGCCAAGTGGCCCCACGGTGTGGCCAAGGGCCCGGCGGCGGCTACCAAGGCCGTGCGCGACGGCTACTCCCGTCCCGCCACCACCGCGCTGGCGGTCCAGGTCTACTGGACCAACTACCGCAACCTGGACCGCGACAAGGACGGCACCGCCTGCGAGAACGGGTAACCCGTTCGACCCGCGCCGTGGCAGTGTTCGGCGCATGCTGCCTGACGCCTTCAGCCTCGCCGGACGGGTCGCCTGGGTCACCGGTGCCGGCTCGCCGGACGGGATCGGCTTCGCCACCGCGTCGCTCCTCGGCGCCCTGGGTGCGGACGTCGCTCTGGGTGCGACGTCGGCGCGCGTGAACGACCGGGTGGCCGAGCTGACCGAGCGCGGCATCCGGGCCGTCGGTGTCGTCGCGGACCTCACCGACGAGGATGCAGGTGCGCGACGCCCACGCACAGGTGGTCGACGCGCTCGGCGCCCCGACGATCCTCGTCAACAACGCGGGCATGACCAGCGTGAGCGCTCCCGCCTTCGGTCTCGAGTCCGGCAGCGGCGTCGAGACCGGCGGCGTCGACGGACTCGCCTACGACCGGTGGCGCACGGCGCTGTCCCGCAACCTCGACACCGCGTTCCTGGCGACCCGCGCGGTCCTGCCGGGCATGCGCGAGGCGGGGTGGGGCCGGGTCGTGATGGTGTCGTCCGTGACGGGCGCCGTCATGGCGATGCGCGACGAGGCGGCGTACGCCGCTGCCAAGGCCGGCATGCTCGGCCTCGCGCGGTCGGTGGCGCTCGACCACGCCGCCGACGGCATCACCGCCAACGCCGTCGCACCCGGGCTGGATCGCCACCGGCAGCCAGACCGACGACGAGGTGCGGCAGGGACGACGTACGCCGATCGGCAGGAGCGCGACGCCCGACGAGGTGGCGGCCGCCATCGCCTTCCTCTGCACGCCCGGCTCGTCGTACGTCACCGGGCAGTGCGTCGTCGTCGACGGCGGCAACAGCATCGCCGAGGAGCGGGCCTAGCTGCCGCCGAGCCCGTCGAGCGTCGCCATGTCCGCGTCGCTGAGCTCGAAGCCGCCGACGTCGGCGTTGGAGCGGATGCGGTCGGCGTTGACCGACTTCGGGATGACGACGGTCTCGTGCTGGAGGTGCCAGCGGATGATCACCTGCGCCGGCGTGCGGTCGAGCCGCTCGGCGATCTCGACGATCGCCGGGTGGTCGAGGGTGCCGCCGCGCAGCGCGCTGTAGCCCTCGAGCGCGACACCGCGGTCGCGGTGGTCGCCGACGGTCTGCACGTCGAAGAGCAGCGGGCTCCAGCGGATCTGGTTGATGGCCGGCGCCTCGCCGGTCGCCTGGGTGACCTCGTCGAGGAGGTGCGCGTCGAAGTTGCTGACGCCGATCTCCTTGGTGAGTCCGGCGTCGCGCGCCTCGATGAACGCCTTCCACAGGTCGGTGTTGACCGACCCGTTGCCCGGCCAGTGGATCAGCCACAGGTCGACGTGGTCGAGCTGCAGCAGCTCGAGGCTCTTGCGGAGGGTGTCGAGCTCCTTGCCCACGTTGTCCGGCGGGCACTTCGTCGTCACGAACACGTCGTCGCGACGTACGCCGCTCTCGGCCAGCGCCCGCCCGACCTCCGCCTCGTTGCCGTACACCGTCGCGGTGTCGAGGTGGCGGTAGCCGGCCTCCAGCGCGGTCGCGGTCGCGTGTACGGCGTCGTCGCCCTTGATCTGCCAGGTGCCGAACCCGAGGAGCGGGATCTTCGATCCGCCGCGGAGGGTGAGGGTCTGGTCGGGGAGCTGGGGAGCGTCGGTCATGCGTTCGACACTAGCCACGGCCACCTCGGCCTCGGTCACCCTTGAGGGCGGGTGTCCGGACGCGCCTTGCACGTCATAAGCGGCAAAAGGACGCACGGTCGCTGGCATCTGGCCCCATGGTCGTGTTCTGTGGAGCAGCACACGAAATTCGAGCGGAGGGGCGGTATGTACAACTTCAAGTTGCTGCCGAGGCGGTGCCTCACGGCGGCGGCAGCGGTTCTCTTGTCTGGGGTGCTGAGCGTGGCGGCGTCAGCCCCGACGCTCGGGTCGATAGGTGACGTGACGCGCTCGTCGGTCACCACGCGCATCTCGTCGGCTCCTGCCTTCGACGCTCCCGCTGGAGGAAAGGGTGGCATCTCGAACCCGGTGGTCTGGTGCTCGGACTACAGCGAGCCGAAGACCACTTGGACGCTCACCAATTTGGAGTCCGGGTGGACTCAGACTTGGAACTGGCGAGGCAGCTATCCGGGCTACTACTTCCCGCGGGTGCCTGTTGGCGAGTACAGGTCCGAGACCTTGGGAACGTGTCGCGGTGTAGACAACGCGCGGTCCCAAAAGCTCACTGTGACCGAGAAGACCGTCGACGGCACCGTCTCTCGGACCGAATGGCGACAGATCCAGCGGGGAATGACTCGAGCCGAGGTGGCGGAGATCGTAGGTAGCGATGGTCGGGATCCAAACCGATACGCCGGGAAGTTGACCCTCACTTACGACCTGATGGCCTTCTGGAGGTGGTCGGTCGTCGAGTATCGCGGAGGTCGAGTGACGGAGAAGTACTGGAACGTCGGTCACGACTGATCGTCGTTTGACACCGGCGGCGGGCCAGTTGCGATCCGGCGCAGAACCACGGCTGGCAAACCGGCTCGGAGTCGAACCGGCCGAGGCCAGCAGGCGGCGCATAGACGTAGGTCGGTGTGCACCAAAGGAGGCCGCCGATCGCCGCGGTCGCCCGCCCCGTTCAAGAGGCGGCCGGTCGGGGTTCTCAGCCGGCGGGAGTATCGCGACGCACCAAAAGCCGGTCCGTCAGCTCCACGGTGGCGAGGTAATACCAGAACACCCAGTCAAGAAACATCGCGTCGTAGGCGCCAAGTTGTTTCGCATCCTGGTGCCGTATGGCAAAGCCGTTCGCGATGTGGAAGAGGGCACCCTCATCCTTTCGGTGAAGGTACTCCTTCGCGAGGTCGCGACGCTCTTCGAGGATCCCGGCCAGGGCTATGCACGCCGAACGCTTGTCGTGCTCAGTGGCGCCGCGGCTGCGGAACAGTGCCATCGCATGGCGGACCCGATCACCGGTCGACGGGTCGGCTCGAGCGGCCATACGTCGGGTCAGGTCGGCACGCGCTTCATCGGTGCTCGCCACCAGGCGACCTCGGTCCTCACCCTCATCGGCCAGACGCAACCCGAGGTCAGACGCGTCAAGGATGCGATTCACGCTCCAACGGTAGATCTGGCGTCCTGCGGAGATCGAAAAGTCCGAGTAATGCCATGTGCAGCCGGACCACCCATGGAACGACCGGAGCCGCGGTTGCGCGACAAGGTCGTGCAGGACCTCCACCAGGTCGAGGAAGTCGTCAGGCTCGTCAGAGGTAGAGGCCAAGGCGTCAACATCAATCGGCCATAGCCCCGGCCGCCCTGACTGCATTTCGACAACATGCACAGGGTCGATCGGGTCTGGGTCATCGGTGCAGTCAATGCCTAGTCGCATCGCGAAGTACCCGCGGTTATCGAGGTCACGGATTAATTGGCGGAACTCCACGATTGACGCCCGAACCCCAAGCGCACGAGGGTGCAATCCTGTGCGGCGTTCGGAGTAGTACGGACGCCGGAGGCCAGGATGCTGGTAAGTGTCAGCGCGCTTCAGTAGGTCCGCCAAGAAGCGAGCGTTATCGGCCAAGACAGGCTTGCTCGGATCCCTAGGTGCCGGAGAGGGCGGCGCCGCCCAAGGATCGTTGACGGGGGTGGGCCGGAGCCTGCTGTTCTCTTGGAATCGTTCGCGGGCGACGTCGCTCACGAAAGTGTCCTCGAGGAACCACTCAACCCGATCTGTCCATTGCGGTTCGTTCCGCTCGTTCAGGAGAGTCGCTGCCCGCTGCTTGAACGACTCGACTGGCCAGCGAAGCACGAAGTCGTCGACCTCATCTTGCACCTTCGTGTCCCCCTGAAGTACGCGCTCGTCAATTCAACATTGTGTCTTAGATCGAGTGCCGGGGGTGGCGACGCATCAGACACGGGCTCTCCCGCGTCATAGTGGGCGGAGTGGGCTAGGACTGCCCCGATCGCTCAAGCGGCAGCCGGACGTGAACGGACGTCGATCCAGGCACCGACTCCACCCCGATCTCGCCCCCGTGCCGCTCGACGACGATCCGGCGGGAGATGTCGAGGCCCAGCCCCGTCCCCTTCCCGACCTCCTTCGTCGTGAAGAAGGGCTCGAAGGCGTGGGCGGCGACCTCGGCGGTCATGCCGGGGCCGGTGTCGCAGATCTCGACGACGACGTGGCGGTCGTCGGCGTACGTCCTCACCGTCAGGGTGCCGCCGCCTGCCATGGCGTCGACGGCGTTGTCGATGAGGTTCGTCCAGACCTGGTTGAGCTCGGCGGGGTTGGCGGTGATGGTGGGGACGGAGTCGTCGTACTCGCGGACGACGGTGATGCCGCCCTCGCGCAGCTTGTGGCCGAGCATGATCAGGGTGCTCTCGAGGCCGTCGACGACGCGGACCTCCTGGACGGCCGCGCGGTCCATCTGGGAGTAGGACTTCACGGCCGAGACGAGGTCGGAGATGCGGCGGGTCGAGTCCTGCGCCTCGTTGATCAGGGCGGTCGTCGTGACGGCAGAGGCCACCCACTCGAGGCCGGCCTGGAGCGCCCGCCCGGACAGTGCGGAGGCGGCGCGCGACAGCCAGGCAGGAGAGACGCCCGCGGCGGCGAGGGCAGGGGCGATCGTCCACGAACGGTCGATCGGAGTGGTCCTCGAGCCAGTCCGTCAGCGACTCCTCGAGGTCGGACAACGCGACCCCGGTCGGGGCGGACGACGGATCGATCGAGCGTCGCAGCTCGTCCAGGGCCGTGAACTGCGAGGCGTCGATGCCCGCTCCCGCCAGCCGTTGCAGCGAGGCGAAGACGTCGTCGCTCGACTGCTGCAGCGCGCCGACGGAGCGGACGGCGGCGGAGGCGGGGTTGTTGATCTCGTGCGCGAGCCCGGCGGCGAGGGTTCCCAACGCCACGAGGGCCTCGCGCTGACGGGCGCCGCTCTCGATCCGCCGGGCCGTGCCGATCAGTCCGCGCAGCAGGTGCACGGCGAACGGGAACCAGGTCTCGCCGAAGCGGCCCAGCTCCGACGCCGGCAGGCGGAAGACCCGCGTCGGCGCCATCACGCGACCGGAGCCCATGTAGACGCCGTTGTCGTCCCACGCCCTGAAGCCGCCCGCCCACTGGCCGGCGTTCTCCATCGACGCCATCACCGCTTCCTCGTGCCCGATCCGCCGCACCAGGTCGATGCGACCGGACAGCAGCACCCACCAGTCGTCGGCGGGACGGCCCTCGTCGAAGAGCCGGTCGCCGGCGGCGTACGTCTCCTCCGTCCCGGCAGCAGCCATGTCGGCCACCTGCTCGTCCGTGAAGCCGGACAGGATCGACACCGGTCGGAGCTCGTCGAAGAGCGTCATGTCGCCGCCAGGTAGCGGTGGACGAGGTAGACCGACATCGCGCCCTCGCCGACGGCCGAGGCGACGCGCTTCATCGAGTCACGGCGTACGTCGCCGGCGGCGAAGACGCCGGGCACGCTGGTCTCCAGCGCGAACGGGCCGCGCTCCAGCGGCCAAGCAGTCGAGGCGGGCAGGTCGGGTCCGGTGAGCACGAAGCCCCGCTCGTCGCGGGCGACCGACGAGCCCAGCCACTCCGTCCGCGGGGCCGCGCCGATGAAGATGAACACCGAGCTGGTGTCGACCTCGTCGGTGCGACCCGACGAGCACAGCGTGATGCCCTCGAGGTGGCCGTCGCCGCGGGTGCCGACGATCTCGGACTGCAGCCGGACCTCGACGTTGGGCGCGTCGAGGATGCGGGTCACGAGGTACTGCGACATCGACGCCTCGAGCGAGGTGCCGCGCACGACGAGCACGACCTTGCGCGCATAGCGGGCGAAGTTGAGCACGGCCTGCCCGGCCGAGTTCGCCGCGCCGACGACGTACACGTCCTCCCCGACGGTCTGCGTCGCCTCGCTCGCGCTGGCGCCGTAGTAGATGCCCCTGCCGACGAAGTCGTCGAGGCCGGGGGCGTCGAGGCGGCGGTACGACACCCCGCTGGCCACCAGGACCGCGCGAGCCTCGATGTCGGCCGAGCCGTCGAGCAGCACCGCGCGCACGGGGCCGCGGGTCTCGAAGCCGACGACGTCGCGCGCCAGCACCATCTCGGCGCCGAACCGCGACGCCTGCGCCACCGCGCGGTGCGTGAGGTCGGCGCCGGAGAGGCCCTTGGGGAAGCCGAGGTAGTTCTCGATCGACGCGCTCTGCCCGGCCTGGCCGCCCGGTGCGTCGCGCTCCACGACGACGACCTGCAACCCCTCGGAGGCGGCGTACACCGCAGCCGCGAGGCCGGCCGGCCCGGCGCCGACGACGCAGAGGTCGTAGAGCGGCTTGGTCGCCCGGGTGCTCAGGCCGAGTGCGGCGGCGAGCTCGATCGTGGTGGGGGAGCGGAGCACCGACCCGTCGGGCAGGGCCACCACGGGGAGCTCGCCCTCGCCGGCGACCTCGAGCAGCCGCGTCGCCTCGTCGCCCGCTCCCATTCCCTCTGCGTCGACCTCGAGCCAGCGGTAGGGCACGTGGTTGTGGGTGAGGAACGTCTTGACCTCGTGGGTCCGGTCGGACCAGCGGTGGCCGACGACGCGCACCTCGGAGTCGCGGTCGGGATGCCCGTGCGCCCAGTCGCGCAGCAGCTCGTCGAGCACGGGGTAGAGCCGGTCCTCGGGCGGGTCCCACGGCTTCATCAGGTAGTAGTCGAGCGCGATGTCGTTGATCGCGCGGATCGCGACGTCGGTGTCGGCGTACGCCGTCAGCAGGCAGAGCTTGGTGTCGGGCGACTGCTCGCGCACCTGCTGCAGCACCTCGATGCCGGTCATCCCGGGCATCCGCTGGTCGCTCACGACGGCCGCGATCGGACGGTCCTTGAGCAGCTGGTCGGCGAGGATCTCCAGCGCCTCTGCCCCGGACGTCGCGCGCAGGACGCGGTAGTCCTCGCCGTACCTCTGGCGCAGGTCGCGCACGACGGCACCGACCACCGCGACGTCGTCGTCGACCGCGAGGATGGCGGGCTTCGCCATCGGCACCTCCCCTCGCGTCGTCCGTCGGACGTTACGCCCGACGGCGCGGGGGAAACAGGGTGGTCGAGACCAGTGGCCGGTAGTCGCTCAGCGGGTACGACGGGTGACGTGCACCGCGGTCGCCGCGGCGTGGACGACGGTGGCGCTCAACATGCCGAGGACCTGGGCGAAGGAGCGGACGTAGAACGTGTTCACGGCTTGGGGTACCCGCGGTATGCGGATTCATGCGTCGGTCTGCCCCGCCCGCCCCGCGATCGTCCGTGTGCCACCCTCGGACCGTGCCTGCTCGTGCCGTGACCCCGGAGTCGCTCGGCGCCTGGCTCGTCCGGGCGAGCGGCGGGGACCCCGCGACGAAGGCGCACGCGGCGCGAGGGTTCGCCGAGGTCGTGACGAGGTGCGTACGCCGGTCCTACCGCACCGACCTGGTCGAGGAGGGCCAGCGTGTCCTGCTGTGGGTCAGCGGTTCCGAGCCGGACCTGCCAGCCGGCATCCACGCCTACGGACGCACGACGGGACCCGCCGCCGACGGCGTCATGCCGGTGACGTTCGTGCCCCTGCGGAGTCCGGTCCTGCGCTCGGAGCTCGTCGGCCACCCGGACCTGGCTGCCCTCGAGGTGATCAGGATGCCGGCCGGCAGCAACCCGTCCTACGTCACCCCGGCGCAGCTGTCCGCGCTGGAGGCGCTGTGTCCCGAGCTCCTGACGACGTGACCAGTTCTGGGGAACCTGGTCGAGGCCGTCCGTCGCCGACCTGCGAACCGAGGTAGGACTCAGCGTGGAGTGCTCCGGTCGTCGTCCCAGGCGTGCTGGGCAGCGGTCTGGTCCAGTCACCCGCGCGTGGGCCGCGCTTCAGTAAGGTCCCCGACCGGAAAGGCGTGGTCTTGGAGTGGTTGCTGCTGGTGTTGTGGCTCCTCATCGCGGCGGTGATCGTGTTCATTCTCTGGGCGCTCCGCCGCGCGGAGGGGCACCGAAGCATGCCCTCGATTCGCATCCCGCGGCAGCGCTCGAGCTCCGGCTACAAGGGCAAGCCGGTCGCCGGGAAGCGTCGCGCTGACAGGCCTTGACCTGAGGTGCACCTGAGCCGCGACGATCGGGGCATGACCGATGTCCAGGAGTTCCGGATCACGCTGACCGTCGACGACTTCGACGCTGCCGTACGCCTCTACCGCGACGCGCTCGGCCTGCCCGAGGTGGCGGACTGGAGCAGCGACCAGGGGCGGGTGCTGCTGCTCGACGCGGGCCGGGCGACCCTCGAGCTCTTCGACGAGGCGCAGGCCGCGATGGTCGACGACCTCGAGGTCGGGCGGCGGGTGTCGGGGAAGGTCCGGTTCGCGCTGCAGGTGCCGGACGCCGATGCGGCGGCCGCGTCGCTGGTCGACGCGGGGGCGACGGCGGTGGCGGACGCCGTACTCACGCCGTGGGGTGATCGCAACGCGCGGGTCGCTGCGCCGGACGGGATGCAGCTGACGTTGTTCACGCTGGCTGAGCCGGGGTAGTCCACCGGGTTGTGGTCGTGAAGGGCGCCCTCCGGCAGCCAATTCCCGGTGGACTACCCACCAGAAGCCGGTGGACTACCCGGAGACGCGCTTGGTCGGGTGGGGCTTCCGCAGGCTGTCGGGGAGCAGCTGGGCGCCCGGGCCCTGTGACGCGGCCCAGTCGCCGGCGTTGGAGAAGGCGCAGGAGCGGAGGCTGAGGCAGCCGCAGCCGATGCAGCTGTCGAGGCCGCCCTTGAGCCGCTGGAGCGCGGCGATCTGGTCGTCGAGGCGGGCGCCCCAGTGCCGGGAGATGCGGTGCCAGTCGGCCTTGGTGGGGGTGCGGTTGCCGGGCAGCCGGCCGAGCTCGTCGCGGATCTCCTCGATCGTCAGCCCGACGTTGGAGGCCGCGCGGATGAAGGCGAGCCGGCGCAGGACGCTGCGCTCGAACCGGCGCTGCCCGCCACCCGAGCGGTGCGCCTCGATCAGGCCCTCGGCCTCGTAGTAGCGGATCGCCGAGGCGGCGAAGCCGCTGCGACTGGAGATCTCGCCCATCGGCAGCAGGTCTCGAGCATCCATCTGAGATTCCCCTTGAACTCAAGTTCACTTCAACTTGAACGATAGTCGCATGGACACAAACAACACGACACGGGTGGCACTCGTCACCGGAGGATCGGCCGGGCTGGGCCTGGCCCTGACCACGGCGCTCGCGGAGGCCGGCTGGCGGGTGATCACCGACGGCCGGAGCGCGGCGACGTTCAAGGAGGCAGACCTCCCCGACGGGGTGACGACGGTCGTCGGCGACCTCACGGACGCCGACCACCGGGAGGACCTGAGGATCGAGGTCGAGCGGCACGGCCGGCTCGACCTGCTGGTCCACAACGCCAGCACGCTCGGCCCGTTGCCGATGAAGCCGCTGGCGGACGTCGACATCGCCGACCTCCAGCAGGTGTGGCGCACCAACATCGGCGGCCCGCTGGTCCTCACGAGCACGCTGCTGCCGTGGCTGCGCGAGGCGGACGGCGTACTGCTCTCGATCAGCTCCGACGCCGCGGTCAACCACTACGAGACGTGGGGGCTCTACGGCGCCAGCAAGGCGGCGCTCGACCACGTGACGCTCACCTACGCCGCCGAGACCGGCCTGACGGCGTACGCCGTCGACCCCGGCGACATGCGCACCGCGATGCACCAGGACGCGTTCCCCGGCGAGGACATCTCCGACCGGCCGCTGCCGGAGACGGTCGTGCCGCACCTGCTCGCCCTGCTCGAGGCGAGGCCCGAGTCCGGTCGCTACCAGGCGGAGGACTTCCGATGACGCTCCTGACCGAGACCCCGCACACCCACTTCGCGGCCTCGGCCTTCGCGCCGCAGCCGGCGGAGGAGCGCGGGCTCGCCCGCGACGAGGTCCGCCTGCTCGTGGGGACGCCGGACGGGTTGTCGCACGAGCGGTTCCGCGACCTGCCCGACCACCTCGCCGCAGGCGACGTGCTGGTCGTGAACACCTCCGCCACCATCGCCGCCGAGGTCGACGCCGAGCTCGACGGCCAGGCCGTCGTGCTGCACGTCGCCCACCACCTCGACGACGGCGACCGCGTCGTCGAGGTCCGCACCGCGCCCGATGCCCAGCCGCGCGATCCTCGACCGGCGAGCGGGCGACGAGATCCGGGTCGGCGACGTCCGCCTCACCCTCCGCGAGCCCTGGCCCGGAGCGGCCTCGTCGCCGACAGGCGTCGGCAACCGGCTCTGGCGGGCGTCGGTGCGCGGCGACCTCGACCGCCAGCTCGACTGGAACGGCCGGCCGATCGCCTACGGCTACCTCGACCGCCGCTACCCGCTGGCGAGCTACCAGACCGTCTTCGGCCGGCACCCCGGCAGCGCCGAGATGGCGTCGGCCGGGCGACCGTTCACCGATGCCCTCGTCACCCGGCTGGTGACCGCGGGCGTCCAGCTCGCACCCGTCACGCTGCACACCGGCGTCTCCTCGCAGGAGGCGGGCGAGGCGCCGGGACCGGAGTGGTTCGAGGTCCCGCCGACGAGCGCACGCATCATCAACGGCGCCCGCGCCCACGGCGGACGGGTGGTCGCGGTCGGCACCACCGCCACGCGCGCCGTCGAGTCGGCGGTCAACGGACGACACGTCGTCGCGAGCCGCGGCTGGACCGACCGGGTCATCACCCCGGAGGCCCCGCCGCAGGTCGTCGACGGACTGGTCACCGGCTGGCACGACCCGATGGCGTCGCACCTGCTCCTCGTCGAGGCGGTCGCGGGCGAGCGCCTGACGCAGGCGGCGTACGACGCTGCGGTGGCCGAGGGCTACCTCTGGCACGAGTTCGGCGACTCGGCGCTGCTGATGCGCGGCGCCGGACCAGCGCTCGACGTCGGGCTCGACGGGACGCTGTCGGCTCGCGCGAGGCGGCCGTCCAGCCGCCCGACCGCTGCCCGAGGCCACGTCTGGACCGCCGGCGCCTACGACTCGCAGCGCGGGGACCGGCGACGTCGACGTGGGCCGGCGCCTCTGCCCGGCGACTCGTCGGCCGACGGCGCGGCGCAGCGCGACGTCGACGCGGCGCTGGAGCGGCCGGAGGGCGACCCTGGGCGCTGAGCTCAGAACTCGCTCGTCCCGCGCAGCCGCTTCGGTCGGCCGTCGGGGTCGTAGAAGCGGCGGTAGAGCGGCGCCGGCCCACCGAGCCGTGCGGGCGGACAGCTCGGGCGGTACGTGGTGGTGGACGCGGCTGCCGGGCGCGCCGACCCGCTCGTTCCAGAGGGTCGTCGGGTCGCCGATGTCGGCCAGGCGCGGGTCGTCCTCGGGCAGGCCGAGGTGCTCGGCCCACAGCGTCGTACGCACCCGGCGCGGCAGCTCGCCGTCGGGATCGACGACCGCGCAGGTGAGCTCGGAGTCGTGGGTCCACGAGCGGAGGTTGAGGTTGTCGGAGCCGATGGTCATCCACTCGTCGTCGACGATGCAGACCTTGGCGTGGACGTAGATCGGCGTACCTGAGGCGTTCTCGAGGTCGAACATGCTGAACCGGTCGCCGCCCGCGTCGCGCAGGAGGTCGTAGGCGACCCGCTGGCCGTAGTGCGCCGGCGGGCCGCCGAACCGGCTCTCGTCCTCGGACCAGCGCGGGACGACCGCGATCACCTGCAGGTCGGGCTCGCGCCGCAGCGCGTCGGCGAGGGTGCCCGCGACGACGTCGGACCAGAAGTACTGGTCCTCGACGTAGATCATCCGGCGCGCCCGCGCGAAGGCCCGGGTGTAGGCCCGCGCGATCGACCGCTCGCCGTCCGGCGCGAAGGGGTAGTGCGGGCGCTTCCACGGATAGGTGCGCAGGACCTGGACCTGGTGGCGCCCGGCCTCCGGCGGCGGGTCCCAGCGCTCGGGCAGCTGCTCGGGGCGGCGCGGCATCCGGGCGATGCGGTGCGCGACGCGCGCGGTAGGGGTTGCGGTGGTCGAGCGGAGTGGCGTCGTCCCACCGCTCGGTGAAGGTGTCGAGCACGTGCGCGACCGCCGGACCGCGGATCTCCGCCATCGCGTCGTGCCACGGCGGCGCGTCGCCGTACCTGTCGTCGAGGGGCGCCGCCTGCGGGTCGCCGCCGTGCTCCGCGTCGTCGCGTCGGCTGTAGCAGAGGTCGATGCCGCCGACGAAGGCCACGTCGTCCTCGGGCCGGCCCTGGTGGCGTACGACGACCAGCTTCTGGTGGTGCGAGCCGCCCCACTTGACCCGCTCGTCGAGCAGCGCCTCGCCGCCGCACTCGTTGATGATCCGGCCGAGGTGACCGTTCTCCTCGCCGTTGAGCTGACCGGGGTGCGAGCGCCACATGAGGGCGCGGACCTCGACGTCGCGAGCGGCGGCGTCCCGCAGCAGCTCGGCGACCGTCGGCCCGTCCTCGGTCAGCTTCTCGTCGGCGTCGCCGCGCCAGTCGGTGAAGAAGATCCGGTCGCCGGCGCCGGTGGCCTCGATGAGCTCGACGAGGCGGGCGAAGTAGGCCGCGCCGTGGATGAGCGGCACGACCAGGTTGCCCGACGTCCACGGACGCTCCGACTCGGGGAGGAACCATTCGCTCACGTGCACACCTTCCCCGACGCGGTCGGATCAGTCGACCGGGTGTGCCTCCGTGCGGCGCAGCGCGAGCGGCAGCGTGGTCGCGGCGATCGCGCCGCAGATCAGGAAGGCGGTGGTGAACGACGTGAGCTCGGCGATCACGCCGACCGCCACCGAGCCCAGCGCCGTACCCGCGTCGAAGCCGATGTTCCACCAGGCGCTGGCGCGGTTGTGGTGCCGGGCGGAGACGGCGGCGAACGAGATCAGGAGCGTCAGGTTCTGCAGCCCGCCGTAGCAGAGGCCGAGCACCAGCATCGAGGCGAGGAAGAGGGCGCTGTTGTCGGAGCTCGCGACCGCCCACGCCACTCCGGCCATCGCGACCCCGGTGAGGGCGACCATGGGTACGACGAAGCGCTGGGCGCCGTGGCGGTCCGCGAGCACCCCGGCCCGCCACCGGCTGAGCGCGGCCGCGAGCCCCATCAGGAACAGGCCGCCCGCGGCGACCGACGGCGCTGTCGACCGCCTGCGGCGTGAACGTGATGACCGCTCCGCCCGCCAGCGTGACGGCGAGCAGCAGCAGGATCGGCCGCAGGAGCAGGCGGAGCACCGACACGTCCGCGTCGATCGGCGCGACCGCGTCGCTGTGCGTCGGTCGCCGGCCGGATCGTCGAGGCGAGCCGGAGCGCAGCGGGGATGCCGACGAGCGGCAGGACGTTGAGGCCGAAGACCCACCAGAAGCCGAAGGTCTCCGCGATCCACGGACCGGCGGGCAGCAGGACGAGGTTGGGGATCGCGACCGCGAGGCCGTAGACCCCGATCGCCTCACCACGGCGCCGGGGATCGACCAGCGCGGCGACCGCGGCGCTGCCGGTCACGGTGAGGATGCCGAAGCCGACGCCCCTCAGGGCGGAGAGGCCGAGGATCGCGGCGAGCCCGTCGCTGAGGCCGTACAGGATGCCGGGGACGCCCATCAGGACCAGGCCGGCGACGAGGACCGGACCCCAGCCGAACCGCTCCAGCGAGCGCGGGACGAGCAGCTGGGTCAGCACGGTGAAGAGCAGCAGCACGCCGTTGACCAGCCCGGAGCCGGCGGTGCCGGCTCCTCCCTCGACCGCCCAGAGCGGGGCGACGGTGAGGAGGAGGGCGTAGCCGGAGAACCCGGCGCACGTCATCGCCGCCAGGGCCGCCATGCCCGGCTCTCGCCAGATCGGCCCCCGCGCAGTCACGGCCGGAGTCTAGGTGCGGCCGGACATGACGGGAGCCCCACGCCCTACCTACGGGCGCGGGGCTCCACTGCATCTGCTGTGTCAGGCCTGCTGGCCCAGCGCGAACTCGATGTTGCCGTCTGCGTCCACGCCGCCGTCCAGGACCTTGTCGTCCAGGAGCGCCGTGGCGGACTCGTCCACGTAGACCGTGGCGCCGTCCTGCTCGATGACCTGGTCCGACGGAGCGGCCTGGTCGGCCGGGCTGATCGACAGCGACTGGCCGTCGGGCTCGGTCGCGATGCGGATGCCGGCGACGGCCGGCACCTCGTCGGTGAGGTGCTTCACGATCTCGGTCACGTTCTCGGTGAGAGCAAGCATGGGCTCTCCTTCCGTAGCGAATGTGTCCCCTCCACCATTGCGGGGATCGGCCGCTCGATCAAACTCGCTCGCTCCCGGCACCCGCATCTGCCTAGGTTGGCGGGATGGCTGCCCGTCTCTACGCGCTGACCGTCCTCGCCTCGGATCCCGATGCCCTCGCGCTGTTCTGGCGCGACCTGCTGGGCGACAGCGAGGTGCCGATCCCGCTCGTCTTCAAGCAGGCGGACCTGCCCCGCGTCCGGGCTGAACCAGATGCACTTCCACCTCACCAGCTACACCGCGACGCAGGAGGCGAACGTCGAGCGCGCGCTGTCGCTCGGGGCGACCCACCTCGACGTCGGCCAGCTGCCCGACGAGGACCACGTCGTGCTCGCCGACCCGGACGGCAACGAGTTCTGCATCATCGAGTCGACCAACAACTGGCTGGCCGGGACGGGGTTCCTCGGCGAGGTGGCGGCGGACGGTACGCGCGAGGTCGGGGTGTTCTGGGCAGCGGCGCTCGACTGGCCGCTGGTCCACGACGAGGACGGCGAGACCGCGATCCGCTCGCCGGAGGGCACGATGCTGATCGCGTGGGGCGGGCCGCCGCTCAACGAGAAGCACGGGCGCAACCGGATGCACTTCGTGCTCGCGGCCTCCGGGGACCTCGATGCCGAGGTGGAGCGGCTGGTGGGGCTGGGGGCCTCGGAGGTCTCGCGGTCCGGGGGCCGGGTCGAGATGGCGGACCCGGACGGGAACGAGTTCTGGGTGCGGGCCTGACCGGGGCTGAGGTCTCGCTACGCCTCGCTCGTTCCTCGCTCGGCTACTCGACCAGCAAGTAGGCGGGTGCGCGGTGCGGTGCTCCCGCACCATGCAGGCAGTTCGTCGACCGTCGGCGCCGGCTGAGCGTGAGATCCCGGCTGCGCCTCGCGAACTGCCTTCTGGGTGCGAGGTCTCGATACGCCTCGCTCGGCTACTCGACCAACGAGCGGCCTAGCGCTGGAGGTCGACGGCCTCGGGCGTGTGGAGGCGGACCATGAAGCGGCCGGCGTGGGCGGGGACCGTGGCGGCGGTGAGCCGGGAGACGACGACCATCGTGAGGAAGGACGCGGGCACCGACCAGGCGGCGGGCTGGCCGAGCAGGGCCGCGGTCCAGCCGGAGGACGACGACGTACCCAACGTCCAGGCGACCGCGGCACCCGATCCCAGCCCGCCGACCAGGAGCCCGGCGACGGCGCCGGTCGGGGTGAGGCCGCGCCACCAGATGCCCAGCATCAGCAGGGGCGCGAAGGTCGAGGCGGTCACCGCGAAGGCCAGGCCGACGGTGCGCGCGACCGCGACGTCCTGCGCGGGCAGGGACATCAGGAGAGGTACGACGACGGCGATGACCGCCGCGACCCGGAAGGCGGCGACCCCGCCGAGCCGGTGCGTGCCCCACCGCCGACCGGTCACGTCCTGCGAGAGCACGCCGGCGACGGCGATCGTCAGCCCGGACGACGTCGACAGGAAGGCGGCGAAGGCGCCGGCGGTCACCAGCCCGGTGAGCACCGCCCCCAGCACGCCGCCCACCATCAGCGACGGCAGCTCGAGCACGAGCACGTCGGACCCGCTCTCGATCAACGCGGGTGCGTAGATGCGGCCGAGAGCGCCGTACACCGGGGGCAGGACGTAGAAGATGCCGAGCAGGCCGAGCACCGCGAGCGTCGTGCGACGCGCGGCCCGGCCGTCGGGGTTGGTGTAGAACCGCACGACCACGTGCGGCAGGCCCATCGTGCCGAGGAACGTCGCGATGATGAGGGAGTACGTCGTGTAGAGCCCGATGCCGCCGCCCGGGGTGGCGAGCGGGATCGACCACGACGCCGGTGCCGCGGCGGCCGGATCGGCAGCGCCGTCGGCCATCCAGACCGCGAGCAGGACGAAGACCGGGATGAGGAGCGCGGTCAGCTTCAGCCAGTACTGGAAGGCCTGCACGAAGGTGATCGACCGCATCCCGCCGGGGCTCACCGACGCCAGCACGACCAGCGCGACGACGAGCGATCCGGCCCACTGCGGCGCGCCGATCGTGGCGCGCAGGGTCACGCCCGCGCCCTGGAACTGCGGCAGCAGGTAGAGCCAGCCGATCGCGACGACCAGCACGGAGCAGAGCTTGCGCACGCCGCGCGAGCCCAGTCGCGCCTCGGCGAAGTCGGGCAGCGTGTAGGCCCCCGATCGCCGCAGCGGCGCGGCGACCAGCACCAGCAGGACGAGGTAGCCCGCGGTCCAGCCGACGGGGTACCAGAGCATCTCCGCGCCGAAGGTCAGCAGCAGGCCGGCGACGCCGAGGAAGGACGCGGCGGAGAGGTACTCGCCGCCGATCGCGCTGGCGTTGAGCCGTGGCCGCACGGTCCGCGAGGCGACGAGGAAGTCGCTGGTGGTGCGGGAGATCCGCAGCCCGAAGGTGCCGATCGCCAGGGTCGCGATCGACACCAGCACGACGGCGACGACGCCGGGGAGGATGCCGGTGTTCACCGGTCGTCCTCGGGCAGCACGGACCCCACGAGGTCGGCGAAGTCGCGCTCGTTGCTCTCGACGCGGCGGATGTAGAGCCACCCGAGCAGCACCAGCCACGGGTAGGTCAGCACGCCGAGCAGCAGCCAGGCCAGCGGCATCGGCCCGACGCGGACGTCGCCGAGCGACGGGAAGAGGTGGAAGACCAGCGGCAGCAGCCCGACCGTCAGGCCCAGCGCCGCGATGACCTGCAGCGCGAGCACCAGCTGCTCACGCAGCAGCGAGCGCATGAAGACCTCGCCCAGCGCGGTCTCCGCGTCGATCTCCCGCGCACCTGCAGGGCGTACGACGTCCGCGCGACGCCGCGGCGGTCCGGTCACCCGGACGCGGGGCTGCGGCTGGTCGCTCACTGCTCGCGCCGGGTCAGCACCGACCGCAGCTCGCGCGTGTGCCGCCGGCTCACCGGCAGCTCGGTCCCGCCGATGACGACGCTGACGCGACCGCCCTCGCTGCGCACCTCCTCGACGTGGGGGAGCGCGACCAGGACGGAGCGGTGGATCCGGACGAAGCCGGCGGACGCCCACTGCTCGGCGAGCGACGACAGCGGCGTCCGGACGAGGTGGGAGCCCTCGGCCGTGTGCAGCCGCGCGTAGTCGCCCTGCGCCTCGACGTGGGTGATCTCCGAGCGGTTGATGAAGCGGGTGACCCCGCCGCGCTCGACGGGGATCTGCACGTCACCCGACGGTGCCGGGCCGCCGGCCTCGACGACCCGGCGTACGGCCTCGGCGAGGCGCTCCTCGCGCACCGGCTTGAGGACGTAGTCGACGGCCCGCAGCTCGAAGGCGGCGACGGCGTGCTCCTCGTGGGCGGTCACGAAGACCACCGGCGGCGGGTTCTTGAAGCGCGACAGCACCTGCGCGAGGTCGAGCCCGGTGAGGCCGGGCATCTGGATGTCGAGGAAGACCGCGTCGACCTCCTCGGCCTGCAGCACGCGCAGCGCCTCGGTCGCGGAGTCCGAGCCCATCACCTCGCCGATGCGCGGGTCGCGACCGAGCAGGAAGGTGAGCTCGTCGAGGGCGGGGCGCTCGTCGTCGATGACCAGCACTCTGAGCTGTGTCATACCTGGACTCCCGGGGCGAACTTCGGCACCCGCACGATGACCTTGGTGCCGGCGCCGGGTGCGGTCTCGACCACCAGACCGTAGTCGTCGCCGTAGGCGTTGCGCAGCCGTCGCGTCGACGTTGCCGAGACCGACGGAGTCCATCGACACGTCGCCGGCGAGCGCCTGGCGGACCCGCTCGGGGTCCTCGCCGGTGCCGTCGTCCTCGACCTCGATGAGGCACTCCTGGTCGAGGTCGCGCGCGGTGATGGAGAGCCGGCCGACGCCGTCCTCCTTGTCGGCGCTGGCCTCGAGCCCGTGGCGTACGGCGTTCTCGACGAGCGGCTGGATGCAGAGGAACGGCACGGCGACGGGCAGCACCTCGGGCGCGACCTGCAGCGTCACCTGCAGCCGGTCGCCGAAGCGCGCCTGCTCGAGCAGGAGGTAGCGCTCGACGGAGCGGAGCTCCTCGGCGAGCGTCGTGTACTCGCCGTGGCGGCGGAAGGAGTAGCGCGTGAAGTCGGCGAACTCGAGCAGCAGCTCGCGGGCGCGGTCGGGGTCCGTACGCACGAAGCTGGCGATCGCGCCGAGCGAGTTGTAGATGAAGTGCGGGCTGATC
This sequence comes from uncultured Actinomycetota bacterium, assembly GCA_963795095.1. Classification (GTDB taxonomy): domain Bacteria; phylum Actinomycetota; class Actinomycetes; order Propionibacteriales; family Nocardioidaceae; genus Nocardioides. The sequence goes on from CAWCGM010000035.1 coordinate 108,788, forward strand.
TGCGCCCGCAGGGCACGCACCTCGGCCTCCATCAGCCGGGTGCGCGAGAGGTCGAGCTCGGCGAGCTCGAGCTGCCCGCTGACCCACGACGCGACCTCGTCGGCCGCGCGGACGAGGCCGCCGGTGGTGTGCGGGGCGCCGACGACCAGCGCGCCGACGAGGGTGTCCTCGACGACCAGCGGGCTGACGATCGCCTGCGTCACCTGGCAGCCGCCGTCGTCGCAGACCAGGGTCCGCTCGTCGACGATCATCGTGCGACCGGTCTCCGCGACCTGGCTGATCGTGCCCGCGAGCTGGCTGCGGTGGTGGCCGCCGAGGCCGTCCCACGCCAGCAGCCCGCTCGTGTCACCGAGCCCGGCGGCCGGGGTGCCGAGGAGCGCACGCAGGTGGCGTACGGACCGCTCGGCGCTCGCCGACGTCAGGCCCTCGCGCAGTGCCGGGCTCGCCAGCGAGGCGTTGTGCAGGGCGCGGAAGGCGGCGCGGTCGGCCTCGCCGCCCAGGTACGTACGCCGCCACCTCCACCTCGCCACGCAGCTGACACTAGGTGCCGCGGTGGCTCAGCGCTCGCACCCGGCCTTGCGCTCCGCGCGGCAGAGGTCGCGGCCCTGCTCCCCGTCGACCCGGTCACGTCCCGGGCCGCCCCAGAAGGTGTCGTTGCCGCTGCCGAGGTCGGCGCGGTCGAGGCCGGGGCCGCCGAAGACCTTGTCGTTGCCGCCGACGGCGCTGAACTGGTCGTTGCCCCGACCGCCGACCATCCGGTCCACGGACCCGCCACGGCTGCCGATCAGGTCGTGGCCGCGACCACCCTTGAAGACCATCGTGCCGACGCACGAGCGGAAGACCTCGAAGACGAAGTCGCTGGACAGGTCGAGCGAGTCGCGTCCGTCGCGCCCGTCGAGCACGCCGTCGCAGCTGTTGACCCACAGGTTGTTGGGACCGTCGGTCCCGACCAGTCGGACACGAGGGGCCGAGACGAACGTGTCCTCGAAGCCCGTGGCCGGGATCGTGCGGCCGTCATCGATCCGGACGCTGCCCTCTCGCAGGTCCCACTCGATGCCGTGCTCGTCGGTGCCGAAGCTGAAGTCGTCGCGACCCGCGCCTCCGTCGAGGCTGCTGCCGGCGGGCAGGAGGGCCGGCGCCGAGACGGAGTCGTCGCCCGCTCCGAGGTGGGCGACCACGCGTCCGGCGCCGCTGACGGAGAACGACTCGCCCCCGTCGGTGCCGATGATCTCGACGTCGGCCGCGCCGGACCGCGGGTCGGCGAGGTAGAACGACTCGACGCTCGACCACCGGGTCAGCACCGTGCCGCCGGCCCGGTGCTCGCCGGCCGCGGCCACCGTGTTGGCGCCCTCGACGAGGACGATGCCGAGGTTGTCGTCGTCCGCGCCACCGTCGACGACGGCGGCCGCAGTGGCGGTGCCGGCGAAGTCCAGCCCGTCGTTGCCGTCGCCGCCCTGGAGGACGTCGGAGTTGGGCAGGCCGGCCTGTCCGCCGGACAGCAGGTCGTCACCACCACCGCCGACCAGCACGTCCACGTCCGCGTCGGGATAGCTGACGACCGATCCCTCGACGACGACGCTCCCGGCCTGGACGTAGTCGTCCGCGCCACCGCCCTCGAACCGGTCGGCGCCGGCTCCCAGCGTCACGTCCGCACCCCACGAGCTCGCCGCGGTGCCGTCGACGACGTCGTTGCCGTCGCCGGTCTCGATGCTGACGCCGTACTCGGTGCCCTTGCGGGCGTCGGGGCCGGTGATGCAGACCAGGTCGTCGCCGCCCAGCGTCTTCACGGAGCTGCTGCGGTTGGTCACGACGACGTCGCGGCCTTCCGTGCCGATCACCTGCTTGCCGCGGTCGCCCACGATCGTGGCGGCCTCACCGCGGCAGGTCTCGCCGGCGGCGCTGGCCGAGGTGGTGGGCGCGAGCAGGGCCAGGCCCAGCATCGCGGCTGCGGTCAGTGGCGTCGTACGACGCATGGTTCCCCCAAGAAGGTGCGTTCAGCGGAAGTCGATGAGCAACATGTCGGTGTCACTGCCGTCGCTCACGACCGGTCCCTCCTGTGACGGCTCGTCGTCCCCGGAAGTTGTCTGCTCGTCGCGATCGATCACGACCGCGCGGTAGCAGCGGGTGACGTAGGGGATCTGCATGCCGTCCATGCCGCGGCCGTAGTCGGCGTAGAAGGCACGGACCTCCGCGAGGTGCTCCTGCTGCTCGGCCTCGTCCATCACGAGGTACGACGACCGCGAGCGGGCCAGGTCGAGGATGCTCTCGCGGTTGACCTCCTGCCAGTGCTTGAAGGAGGTCTCCTCCATGAAGCCGAAGAGGTCGCTGTGCACGAGGTGCTGCGCCGAGCTGGTGTCGAGGTCCTGCCTGCCGAGGAGGTCGCCCATCTTGCGCACCCACGGGATCCGCTCGTCGCGGCTGTTCCACACCAGCGCGACGTGGCCACCGGGCTTGAGGATGCGGGCGATCTCGGGCAGCGCCACCTCGTGGTCGAACCAGTGGAACGCCTGCGCCACGACCACCACGTCGACCGAGCGGTCGTTGGCCGGGATGTCCTCGGCGGTCGCGACCTTGGCGCTGACCTCGGGCACGCGCTCGTGCAGCACCTCGAGCATCGCCTCGTCGGGGTCGGTCGCGAAGACCGCGTGGCCCGCGTCGACGAGCTGGCGGGTGAGCTTGCCGGTCCCCGCGCCGAGCTCGAGGACCACCTTGGCCTCGCCGCCCGTCAGCCAGGTGACGGCTTCGGTCGGGTACGCCGGCCGGCCCCGGTCGTACGCCTCGGCGACGGTGCCGAAGGACCGCGCGCGGCCGCCGGTGGCTGGTGTCTCGGGGAGTTCGTCGCTCATCGGGCTCAGGCTACAAGCGGCGCCGTGGCGCAGGCGTCAGCGACGTACCTCGCACCGCTTGACGGTCTCGGCCGAGCAGGTGTCGCGTCCACGGCCGCCGTCGGCACGGTCCCGGCCGGGGCCGCCGACGAGGACGTCGGAGCCGGCGGAACCGAACAGGCGGTCGTTGCCGGCGTCGCCGTGGAAGCGCATGCGGCGGCCGTCGCGGCAGCGGAGCTCGCCGGCGTTCGAGACACCGCCGGTGGTGACCGCAGCGATGCTGTCGCGGCCACCGAGGCCCCGGACCGTCGCGCGGCACGCCTCCGCCGTGATGTCGTTGGACGCCGGTGTGCCGACGACCTCGACGTCGCGCGCCTCGACCATGGCGTGCTCGAAGCCGCGGGCGGCGACGGTCTCCTCGCCCTTGCCACGTCCGGTCGAGAGGCGTCCGCGCGCCAGGTCGAGGTCGACGTCGGAGACCTGGGGCATCACCAGGCTGAGGCGGTCGGTGCCGCGTCCCCCGCTGAAGGACGCATTGCGGTGTGTCGTGCCGAGGGAGACCACGGAGAGCTCGTCGTCGCCGTTGCCCATGCTGACCTGGAAGAGGACCTTCTTGCGCAGGCTGTCGAAGGTGAGGGTCTCGTCGCGGGTGCTGCCCCCGAACGCGAAGTGCGTCAGACCGGGACGCGACTGCACCGTGAAGTCGGTGAACCCGCTGATCGACTGGTTCTGGGGCCAGCGGGCGGACGCCAGCACGCCGAGGTCGTTGTTGATCGACATGCCCCACGTCTCGGGCTGGAGCCGCAGCAGGCTGTCCGCCCCGCCGTCGAGCACGCCGGCCCCCGTCGCACTCCCGTGCCACTCGACGTCGACGTAGCCGGCGCGGACCTCGTCGGAGTTGGGCTGTCCGGGCTGGCCCGTGTCGACGGTGTCCCGCAGCTCGCTGCGCGGACCGGTCGAGATGACGTCCTTCCCGGTGTCGTCGTAGGGACCTGCGCCCGCCGTGACGATGTCCCGCGCCGCGGATCCGAGGTAGGTGTCGTCACCGGCGCCGAGCACGGTGGTGGTCCCCGTGGTCTGGCTGGCGTCGACGACGTCGTTGCCCTCGCCCGCGTCGACGTACACCTCGAGGTTGCCGGTGACACAGATGAGGTCGTCCCCGCCGAGGGCGAGCACGGAGCCTGAGCCGTGTCGTGACGATGACGTCCGGTGCCCTCGGTGCCCGTCGATGCCGCGCAGCCCTCCCGGGGCCGGACCCACGATCGTCGCCGGTCGGCCCTGGCAGGTCTCACCAGCGGCCGTCGCGGCGGTGGCGGGAGCCAGCAGCGCTGCCCCGATCAGTGCGGTCGAGAGCAGCATCGAAGTCCTGCGCACGGTGTTCCCCCTGTGTCGTGTTGGTGCGGTCGACCATAGATGCGCGGCAGGCCCGAGAAGTTGCCGAGCCCTACGCTGAGGTCCGTGAGCACGCTCGATCGCCTCGACGCGGGGCCGGTGCAGGAGACGGTCACCCGGCTCGAGGCACGCATCGCGGCCCGGTTCCCCGACCGGGGACTGCGCTCGGTCGCGGGTGAGCTCATCGAGCTCACCACGAAGGTGAGCAAGATGGCCGACGAGGTCCGCGACCGACTGAGATGGGTACGCCTCGCCTCCCGCGCCGCGGCGCTGCTCGTCCTGGCGGCCACCGTGCTCGTCTTCGTGCTCGCGTCGCGCGACGCCGTACGAGCCGGGCCGGACCGGTCGTTCGAGTGGGTGCCGCTGATCGAGTCGACCATCAACGACCTGGTCTTCGCGGGCCTCGCGCTGTGGTTCCTCTACGCCCTGCCCCAGCGGCTCGTGCGCAGCCGGCTGCTCGGCCTGCTCCACAAGCTGCGCTCGCTCGCGCACATCGTCGACATGCACCAGCTGACCAAGGACCCCGAGCGGCTGCGGTCCGACTTCGTCCCGACCGACGCCACGGTCGACATCGGCAACCTCGACCGCAGCCAGATGGAGCACTACCTCGAGTACTGCTCCGAGCTGCTCTCCCTGATCGGCAAGGTCGCGGCGCTGTGCGCGGAGGAGTCGCAGGACTCGCTCGTGCTGACCACCGTGAGCGACCTCGAGACCCTGACGACGAGCATGTCGCGCAAGGTCTGGCAGAAGATCTCGCTGCTGCCGCGGACCTAGCGACGGACCTCGCACTTCGTGCGGACCTCGCCGCTGCACACGTCGCGTCCACCGGAGCCGTTCACCCGATCGCGACCGGATCCGCCGATGAGCCGGTCCGGCCCGTAGGTGCCGCGGAGGACGTCGTCGCCCCCGTTGCCGAACCATCGACCGCTGTCGCGTGCGGCAGCCCAGCCGCTCGTCCATCTGCGAGTTGAAGGACGACAGGGAGTCCGCGCCGCCGCGGGCGTGGACGGTCGAGCGACAGGCGTACACCGAGATCTCGTTGGCCCCGGACGTGCCGCGCACGTCGACCTCGCGCCCCATCACGTTGGTGTCCTCGAACCCGGCGACGGTCGCACGCCCGCGCCCGGTCGTGAGGCGGCCGGCCGCCAGGTCCAGGCCCACGACGGTCTCGGGGATGATGACGTCCACCAGGTCGCGCCCGGCACCAGCGTCGTACGACGAGCTGGCGGGCATCTTCGCCCCGATGTCGAGCATCACGTAGTCGTCTCCGTCGCCCATCGTCACCGACGAGCGCGGCGACGTGCGCGCGGACAGGTACAGGCTCTCGTCGGCGTCGGTCCCGCGGAACACGAACGAGCCGGTCGGCTCGTAGGTGCTGACGATGTAGGCGGTGAAGCCGCTCATCGCGAGCGTGTCCTGGCCCGACACCGCGATGGTCCCGGCGACGGCGTCGAGCGTCAGGTCGTCGTCGTCCTCGGGGGTGAGCTGCAGGCCGCTGTCGGCGCCTCCGTCGAGCACCGCCCCCGCGGCTGCCATGCCGGACCACTGCAGGGAACCCCCCTCCATGTGGACCTCGTCGGCGTTCGGCACCCTGTCCTGCCCGGAGAAGACCAGGTCGCTCTTCCCCGCCGGACCGGTGTCGATGACGTCACGCTCGGCGTCGACGTCCCTGAAGTTCTCGTCGGTGTAGCCGGCGCGGACTGACGTCGAAGCCCGTCGACCCGAGGTAGCGGTCGGAGCCGGCGCCGAGCTCCGACTGGGAACCGGTCCTGGACGCGCTCGCGTCGACGACGTCGTTGCCGGTGCCCGCGTCGACCGACGGGTTGTAGGCGGACCCGGTGATGCACACCAGGTCGTCCCCGCCGCGGGCGTCCACCTCGCTCGCGCCGTCGGTGACGATCACGTCGGGACCGTCCGTGCCCTTCAGCTCGTAGGAGGACTGGTTGCCCCGACGATCGTCGCCGGCCTGCCCTGGCAGGTCTCCCCGGCCGCCTGCGCGGTCGTCGGTGCGAGCGTGGCGAGGCCGAGCAGGACGGCGATCGGCAGTGCGGTGGTGCGGAACATGTGTCTCCCCCGAGATGGCTGAGCGGTCACGGTACGCCGTGTGGGACACCGCTGCGGCCGCAGAAGTTGCCGCCGATACCGTCCTCCCATGACCGATCCGCTCGCCTGGCTGACCGAGCTCGAGGGTGTCCGCTCGGCCTACGCCGGCACCCGCGACGGCATCGACGTGATGCTGCGCGACCGCGGCCTGCGGCGTACGTCGCCCGAGATGACCGCCGACTCGCTGCTGCGGGGCGCGCACGCGAGCGCCGTCCTGGAGGGGTCCTCCTCGACGCTCGAGCAGGTCCGCGCGGGGGAGGCCGACTCCGTCGCGGCCGACGCGGTGCGGCTCTCGGCGTCCATGCTCGCGCTGGCCCCGCTGCTGAAGACCGCGCCGCTGCAGGCGATCGCGCGGCTCCACGCGGTCGTCGGGTCGTCCTCGCTGGCGCCCGACGAGCTGGGCCGGCCCCGTGACGCTGCCTCGGCCGACCGGCTGCGCGGTGTCTCCGAGCTGCTCCTCTCCGACTCGGACGCCCCGGCCCTGCTGGTCGCCGCGGTCGCGCACGCCGACGTGGCGACGGCCGCCCCCTTCGCCTCGCACAACGGGATCGTCGCCCGGGCGCTGGAGCGGCTGGTGCTCGTCGCGCGCGGCGTCGACGCCAAGTCGCTGGTCGTGCCCGAGGCCGGGCACCTCGCCCACCGGGCGGCGTACGAGTCCAACCTGCGTGCCTACCGCGACGGTGGCCCGAGCGGGGTCCACGCCTGGGCGTTGTACGGCGCCGAGGCGTTCGCCGCGGGGGCCGAGGCCTCGCCGCTGCGGGGATAGCCGCCAGCACATGCGAGCGGCACCCGCTCACGTGGATCGGGTGCCGCCGCTGACACGTGAAGCCTGGCTACCAAGCGTGCATTCTCTAAGTCGCCGCCCTCAGGAAGATCCCGAATGGCTAGCACCCCATCGGATGGGTGGATCGCCGCGTGGGTACCGGGTTCACGTGCTGCTGTGGAGTTCTGCACTCAGTTCTAGCCCTGCCCGCAGGCACCCGCAAGGGTTGACTTTGCCGTCCGCGGGTGGGTGCGCGCGTCGGTAGTCCAGCAGGCCGTCGCGCAGGGCCGCCGCGAGCGTCGGGGCGAGGGGAAGGCGCGGGATCAGGGTGGCCTGGAAGGCGTGGTAGGTGTCCGGCTTGCCGGCCCACGTGACGCTGCTGGGTGACAGGTCGGTCGCCAGCTCGTGGTGCCACGAGCCGTGCGTCGGTGTCGCGGAAGTGGTCGGCGACGTGCTGCCACCACGTGCGGTACCACGCGTCGTACTCCGGCTCGCCCGTCGCCGCGTGCAGCGCCGCCGCGGTCGCGGTCGCCTCGGCCGCCACCCAGTGCATCCGCTCGCGCACGACCGGGGCGCCCGACCAGTCGACGGTGTAGACGAAGCCGTCGGCACCGTCGACGGCCCAGCCCTCGCGCACCGAGGCGTCGAAGAGACCGCGGGCGTCGTCGAGGAGCCACGAAGGGGCGTCGTCGCCGAGCGCGGCCCGCAGGTGGAGGGCCAGCCGGGCCCACTCCAGCCAGTGGCCGATGGTGGCGCCGTAGGGACGGAACGGGTGCGCCGGCTCGTCGATGTTGTAGTCGAGGACCGGCGTCCAGGTGTCGTCGAAGTGCTCGGGGATCCGCCAGTCGTTGCCGCGTGCGAGGTCGTGCACGACGCGGGTGAGGATCCGCTGCGCGCGCTCGCGCAGGGACGCGTCGTCGAGGACGTCGGCCGCGGAGAGCAGCGCCTCGACCGTGTGCATGTTGGCGTTGACCCCGCGGTAGCCGTCGAGGGTCGTCCAGGCCTCGTCCCACTGCTCGCGCACCATGCCGTGCTCGTCGTCCCAGAAGTGCTCGAGCAGGACGGCGAGGGCCTCGTCCAGCAGCTCGCGGCCGCCGGGGCGGTCGGCCGCGGTGGCGCTCGCGGCGGCGAGGACCACGAAGGCGTGCTCGTAGGCCGTCTTGTCCCTCGACACCGGACCGTCGGCACCCACCTCGGCGTACCAGCCGCCGTGCTCCGCGTCGCGGAACCGACCGCGCAGCGCGGCCACGCCGTGGTCGGCCAGCCGTCCGCAGTCGGGGCGACCCATCAGGTGGCCCAGGGAGTAGACGTGGGTCATCCGGCAGCTCACCCAGAGCGGCACCGGCCGGTCGAGCTCCGGCGTGCCCGTCCTCGGACAGCCAGGCGAACCCGCCGTCGGGGTGCACGGACGCGCGACCGAAGTCGAGCAGCCCGTCGCCCTCGGCCTCCAGCCAGCGCGCGTGCGCCGGGCTGCCGAGCCAGCCGGTCAGGCGCCGGAGATCTTCTTGCGGTGGTTGGCCCAGATGACGCCGCCCGCGGCCACCGCGCCGCCCACGGCGAGGGCCGCGAGGGTCTGCTTCGCGGGCGGCAGCGGGACGCGCCGACGCAGCGCCACGGGGCGTACGAAGCTCAGGACCGGCCACTCGTTGGCGGTCGCGATGCGGCGCAGCTCGCGGTCGGGGTTCACCGCGAACGGGTGCCCGACGACCTTGAGCATGTGCACGTCGGTGACCGAGTCGCTGTAGGCGTAGGACTCGGCGAGGTCGTAGCCGACGGTCTCGGCGAGGTGCTCGATCGCGCGCGCCTTCTCCTCGGCGTACGCGTAGTAGTCGATCTCGCCGGTGTACCTCCCGTCGACGATCTCCATCCGGGTCGCGACCACGCGGTCGGCGCCCAGCATCTGGCCGATCGGCTCGACGACCTCCGCGCCGCTCGCGGAGACGATGACGATGTCGCGCCCCGCCTCGCGGTGCTCCTCCATCAGGGTCACGGCCTCGGCGTAGACGAGCGGCTCGACGATGTTGTTGAGGGTGTCGTGGACGATCTCGCGCACGGTCGCGACGTCCCAGCCGGCGCAGAGCTGCGACATGAACTCGCGCATCTTGTCCATCTGGTCGTGGTCGGCGCCGCCGGTGAAGAAGACGAACTGGGCGTACGCCGAGCGCAGCATCGCGCGCCGGGAGATGAGTCCGCCCGCCTGGAACTCACGGCTGAAGGCCAGCGTGCTCGACTTGGCGATGATCGTCTTGTCGAGGTCGAAGAAGGCCGCGGTGGGGCGGGACATGCCGTCATCGTAGGGGGCTGCCACGTCGCCGCGTGGGCCATCAGTCGTCCACAGGTGCCGGTGGTGACGGGGTTCTCCACAGGCTGTCGGCACCGGTCGCTGTCCGTCGTCGGTGGTCGCGCCGAGCCTTGTCGCCATGACCGTCCTCCTCCTCACCCGATCCGCCGCCACCCACGAGACCGTCGTCGCGCTGTGCGCCGCGGCCGGTGTCGCGGCCGACGTGTGCGCCGATCCGTCGCTGTCCCTCGGGTCCTGGAGCGAGGCCGACCTGGTCCTCGTCGGTGCGGACCTGGTGGAGGAGGTGGTGGCGCTCGCGCCGCCACGGCGGGCAGGTGTCCACGTGGTCGGGCCCGCTCCGGGCGACGCCGTCTTCCGCCATGCCGTCGCGCTGGGGGCGGCGTCCGTGGTCTCCCTCCCCGAGGCGACGTCCTGGCTGGCGGACGCGCTGGCCGACGTCGGCGAACGGGCCTCGCCCGGTCGCGTCGTCGGGGTGGTCGGCGGCGCGGGCGGAGCGGGCGCGACGACGCTGGCCTGCGCGCTCGCCCAGTGGCACGCCGCCCGTGGCCCGACGCTCCTCGTCGACGCCGACCCGCTCGGGCCGGGAGTCGACCGGCTGCTCGGCCTGGAAGGACGCGGCGGCGTGCGCTGGGAGGGGCTGACCGAGACCTCGGGGCGGCTCGGCGCGCGGGCACTGCGGGAGGGCGTGCCCCGCGACGGGGCGCTCGGGGTGCTCACGTGGACCGGGCTCCGGCGACGGGTCGACGTGCCGACGGCGAGGCGGATGCTCGACGCGGCGGTGCGGGGCCACGACCTCGTCGTCATCGACCTCGCCCGGCAGGGCGGAGCCGCATCGGTCGAGCTGGTCGACCGGTGCGACGACCTGCTGGTCGTCACGCCGGCGACCGTGCCCGGGCTGGCGGCGACGGCGCGCCTGGTCGCCGACCTCGGTCGCGCGGGACGGGCCGGGCTGGTGGTGCGACCGGGCGGGCTCAGCGACGCCGACGCGGCCCGGGTCACCGGTCTGCCGGTGGTCGCGACGCTGGGGGAGCAGCGTGGCCTGGCCGCCTCGGTCGACCGCGGGCTCGGACCGCTGACCGGCCGCGGACCACTGGCCCGGGCCGCCCGCGACCTCCTGGCCGCCGCATGACGACGCGTCCCGGCGGAGGTGGTCGACGACGTACGCCGCACGGCTGGCCGGCACGTCCGGCGACCTCACCCCGCACCGGGTGGCGGAGGCGTTGCGCGCGTCGGGTTCTCCCGTGGGGGACGCGACGGTGCTCGCGGTCCACGACCTGTTGCGCCGCGACGTGCTCGGCGCCGGACCGCTGGAGGAGCTGCTGCGACTCCCCGACGTGACCGACGTCCTGGTCAACGGTCCGGACGACGTGTGGCTCGACCGGGGCGGCGGGCTCGAGCGGGCATCGGTGTCCTTCCCCGACGACGCCTCCGTGCGACGGCTCGCGCAGCGGCTCGCCGCCACTGCGGGACGCCGGCTGGACGACGCGACCCCGCACGCCGACGTACGACTGCCCGACGGCACGCGGTTCCACGCGGTGCTGGCTCCCGTGGCGCGGTCCGGGACGGTGCTGTCGCTCCGCATCCCGCGCGGCCGGGTGTGGACGCTGCCCGAGCTGGTGGCGGCGGGCGCGCTGCCGCCGGACGGTGCCTTCCTGCTGGAGGAGGTCGTCGACTCGCGGTGCGCCTTCCTCGTCACGGGAGGGACCGGGACGGGCAAGACGTCCGTCCTCTCGGCGCTGCTCTCGCTGGTGGACGCTGGCGAGCGGATCGTCCTCGTCGAGGACGCCAGCGAGCTGCGTCCCGACCATCCGCACGTCGTCGCCCTCGAGGGCCGCCCGCCCAACATCGAGGGAGCCGGGGAGATCACCCTGCAGACCCTCGTGCGCCAGGCCCTCCGGATGCGGCCGGACCGGTTGGTCGTCGGGGAGGTGCGCGGTGCCGAGGTCGTCGACCTGCTGGCCGCGCTCAACACCGGTCACGGCGGCGGGTGCGGGACGCTCCACGCCAACTCGGCCGCCGACGTGCCGGCCCGGATCGAGGCCCTGTCGTTGGCCGCCGGGCTGCCCCGGGAGGCCGCGCACAGCCAGCTCGCGTCGGCACTCGACGTCGTCGTGCACCTCGGTCGCGGGCGCGACGGCAGGCGCCGGGTGCTCGAGCTGGCGGTGCCCGAGCGCGAGCCGTCGGGTCTCGTGTCGCTGCGGACCGCGGCGACGTTCGAGCCCGACCGGGTGGTCCGCGGTCCGGCCGCGGGTGCGCTCGCCGCTCGGCTCGGCTCGGTGGCGTGGTGACCGGCTGGCTCGCAGCGGTCCTGCTGGCCGCTGCCGTGGCCGTCTGGTGGCAGCCCGCCCCGGCCGTGCCCCGAGTCGCGTCGGCCCGCTCCGCCCCGTCGTGGGGACGGGTGCCGGGAGCGGGTCGACGCCGCAGGGCGGCGGACCAGGCCGCGGTGCTCGAGGTGTGCGACCTCCTCGCCGCCGAGCTCGCGGCCGGACGACCGCCAGGTGCGGCGCTCGGCGCAGCCTCCGAGCGGTGGCCGCCGCTGGTCGCGGTCGTGGAGGCGGCGCGCCTCGGCGCCGACGTCCCCGACGCGCTGAGGCGGCTCGCCGAGGAGCACCGCGGCGCCGCCGACCTGCGCTGGGTCGCGGGCGCGTGGCAGGTGGCCGAGCGATCGGGTCACGGTCTCGCAGTCGCGCTCGAGCGGACGGCTGACGGCCTGCGTGCCCGTCGGCGTACCCGCCGGCTCGTCGACTCCGAGCTGGCCTCGGCCCGGGCGACGGCGCGCCTCGTCGCGTGCCTGCCGCTGGCGGTCCTGCTGATGGGTTCGGGAGCGGGGTCGGACCCGTGGTCCTTCCTGGTGCGTACGCCGGTCGGCTGGGCCTGCCTGGTCTCCGGACTGACGCTGGTCGCGCTGGGGTTGTGGTGGATCGAGCGGCTGGCCGACCGGGCGAGCGCTCCATGACGTGGGTGAGCGCGCTCGGCGCGGCGCTGGCGGTCCTGTGCTGGTGGCCGGCCGACGTGCGACCGGCGGCGCGCCAGCGGGCCACCTCCGGGCTCGGCGTGCGACCGATCGCCGCGCTCGGCGCGGGCGCCTGCGCCTGGCTGTTCGTCGGCGGACCGGCGGGGCCGGTCGTCGGGCTCCTCGCGGCGGCCTCCGCCTGGTGGGTCCTGGCCCACGCCGAGACACCGGCGCGACGGCGGGAGCGCGAGGAGGTGGAGCGGACCCTCCCGCACCTCATCGACCTGTTCGCCTCGACCCTGCGCTCCGGCGCCGAACCAGTGGCCGGCCTCGCCCAGGTGTGCGCCGCGCTGCCCGGACCGGCGGCGGACCGGCTGGCCCCGGTCGTCGACCGGTCCCGGTGGGGAGCCGCCGGGCGCCGAGGCGTGGCGGGCGATCGCCGACGACGACGAGCTCGCGCCGCTGTCGCGCGCGATGGTCCGCTCGCTGACGTCGGGCTCATCGGTCGTGCAGACCGTCGAGCGGCTCGCCGACGAGCTGGCCCGCGAGTCGCTCGCGCGTGCCGAGGACGCCGCCCGTCGCGTCGGGGTGAGCGCCGCCGTCCCCCTGGGCGTCTGCCTCCTGCCGGCCTTCCTGCTGCTCGGTGTGGTGCCGACGGTGGCGTCGCTGTTCGGGTCGGTGGCGCCGTGACGGGCCATCCGGCGTCCACAGGTGGGCCGGACGTGGCCTCGTCCACAGGCGAGCGGTCGCGTGGGTGCGGGCCGGGCCCGACCCTCCGAGGCTGGTCGCACGACGGGGCTCATCGGGAGCCCCGCGACGAGAGGAGTGCCGATGAGGATCGATCGCCAGGAGCGGACCGAGGACGGGATCACCACCGCGGAGTACGCCGTCGGCACGGCGGCGGGGGCCGGGTTCGCCGGGCTGCTCTACAAGCTGCTGACCGGCAGCTTCGGCGACCAGCTGCTGGGCCGGCTGTTCGACCACGTCATGGGCCTGCTCGGCATCGGCTGATGCCCGGGCGCCGGCGGACGGAGGACGGGGCGGCGACCGCCGAGCTCGCCCTCGGCATCCCGCTGCTCGTCGCCCTGACGGCCGGGCTGGTCTGGATGCTCGCGGTCGGCGCCGCTCAGGTGCGGGTCATCGACGCCTCGCGGGAGGCGGCCCGCGCCGTGGCCCGCGGGGACGACGTGGCCTCGGCCGAGGCGGTCGCCCTGCGGATCGCGCCGGACGGTGCCCGGGTCCGGTTCGAGGTCGGCGACACCCGGGTCACGGTCACCACCCGCGCCCGGATCACGGGACCGGGCGGCCTGCTGGCCTCGCTGCCGGGGGTCACGGTCTCGGCCGAGGCGGTGGCGCTGGTGGAGGAGTCGTGAGGCGGACGCCGAGCGAGGCGGCGCGACCGTCCTGGTCGTGGCGATGGCGGGCGTGCTGATGTTCGTGATGACCGGGCTCGCGGCGGCCGGCGGGCTCGTCACCGCCCAGCGCCGGGCTCAGGCAGCGGCCGACCTCGCGGCGCTCGCCGGTGCGTCACGACCGGACGACGCCTGTGCTCGCGCCCGCGAGGTGGCTGCCGCCAACTGCGGCGGTGCTGGAGGCCTGTCGCCTCGACGGCGACGACGTCACCGTCGAGGTGTCGGTCGCCGGGCCGCGCGTGCCGTGGCGCGACGTCCGGGTGACGGCCGAGGCCCGGGCGGGCCGGCATGGCCCGGGCGTGGACGTCGAGGCGGGATGAGACCGTGGAGCAGCCGAGGCACCGTGGCAGTCCGAGCCACCAGGTGACTCGGACCTTCCGCGACGAGCGGCCTGCCGGCACGTGACGCCGAGCGTCAGGTGCGGTCGCGGTCGGTGACGGTGTCGCCGTCCGCGCGGCGCTCGGCCTCGACCCGCTCGAGCTTCGCGTTGAGCTCGGTGAGCTCCTTGCGCTCCTTGCGGTGGGCGAGGCTGCGCTTGGTGCCCCACTTCGAGATCGAGAAGCCCCAGAGGATCGCGGCGCCGGCCGCCACGCCGACCAGGAAGGCCTGGAGCGTGGTGACGTCGAGACCGAGCAGCTCACCGCCCGTGCCCGGCTGGCTGACGAAGAGCGCCGACAGGATCGCGATGCCGCCGAGAATCATGAGGACGAGACCCAGGATGACCATGAGCAGAATCTAGCCCCCCGCGGCCTCGACCGGCGCACCCGCGAGGAGGGCATCCAGAAGCTGGATCGCGCCGACCTTGTCGAGCGGGTTGTTCTGGTTGCCGCACTTGGGCGACTGGATGCACGACGGGCACCCGCTCGCGCACTCGCAGCTCGCGATCGCCTCGCGGGTCGCGGACAGCCAGGCGACGGCCGTGTGGAAGCCGCGCTCCGAGAAGCCGGCGCCGCCGGGGTGGCCGTCGTACACGAAGACGGTGAGCACGCCGGTGTCGGCGTGGCGGGCGGTCGAGACGCCGCCGATGTCCCAGCGGTCGCAGGTGGCGAAGAGAGGAAGGAGACCGATCGAGCAGTGCTCGGCGGCGTGCGCCGCACCCGGGACGTCCAGCGCGGCCAGGCCGGCCTCGGCGACCACGTCGTCGGGCACCGTCCACCACACGGCGCTCGTGCGGAGCGTGCGCTCGGGCAGGTCGAGCGGCTCCTCCGACAGCACCTCGCCGCCGGGCTGGCGTCGCCGGAGGAAGGAGACGACCTGGTGGGAGACGTCGACCTCGCCGAGGGAGAGCTCGCAGCCGGCCCACGAGCGGCGCTCGCGGGTGCTGACGATGCTGATGTCGGTGACCTCGCGCGCGGTCGTGCTGAACGCCGGTTCGTCGCGACGCATCGACGCCACGTGGTGCTCGAGGTCGAGCTCCTCGACGAGCCAGGTCTCGCCCTGGTGGACGTAGACCGCACCGGGGTGGGCCTGGTTGTGCGCGCCGCTCGCGTCGACGGTGCCGACCACCCGGCCGGTGTCGGCCTCGATCAGCTGGACGGGCGAGCCGCCGGCGGAGCGGATGTCGGCGAGGTCGGCGGCACGCCCGCGGTCGGTCCAGAACCAGCCGCGCGGCCGCTTCCGCAGCAGGCCGAGGTCCACGAGCTGGTCCACCACCTCGCGCGTGGTCGGCCCGAAGTGCGGGAGGTCGGCCTCGGTCAGCGGCGACTCCTGGGCGGCCGCGCAGAGGTGCGGCCCCATCACGTGGGGGTTCGACGGGTCGAAGACCGACGCCTCCACCGGCGCACCGATCAGCATCTCCGGGTGGGTGACGAGGTAGGTGTCGAGCGGGTCGTCCTTGGCCACCAGGATGCCGAGGGCGTCCTGCGCGCCGCGCCCGGCCCGCCCGACCTGCTGCCAGAAGGCCGCCCGGGTGCCGGGGAAGCCGGCGATCAGCACGGCGTCGAGCCCGCTGATGTCGATGCCCAGCTCGAGGGCGTTCGTGGCGGCGAGCCCCATCAGGTCGCCCCGGCGCAGCGCGGCCTCGAGGGCGCGCCGCTCCTCGGGGAGGTAGCCCCCGCGGTAGGCCGCGACCCGGCCGGGCAGGGACGGATCGACCTCGGCGAGCAGGTCGGCCGCAGTCGCCGCCACCTGCTCGGCGCCGCGCCGCGACCGGATGAAGGCGAGCGTCCGCACGTCCTCGGCGACCAGGTCGGCGAGCAGGTCGGCGACCTCGGACGACGCGGCCCGTCGCACCGGCGCGCCGTTCTCCCCGGCGTGCGAGGTGAAGGGCGGCTCCCACAGCAGCAGCGAGACCCGCCCGCGCGGCGAGTCGTCGCGGGTCAGGGCGACCACGTCGAGCCCGGTCAGGCGCGAGGCCGTCACCTCCGGCTCGGCGACGGTGGCCGACGCGAGGACGAACGTCGGGTGCGCGCCGTACATCGCGCACACGCGCCGCAGCCGCCGCAGCACGTGGGAGACGTGCGCCCCGAAGACCCCGCGGTAGTGGTGGCACTCGTCGACCACGACGTACTGCAGCGACCCGAGCAGCCGCGACCACCGGTGGTGGGAGGGAAGCAGGGAGCGGTGGAGCATGTCGGGGTTGGTGAGGACGTACTCGCCGTAGTCGCGCGTCCAGTCGCGCTCCTCGCGCGAGCTGTCGCCGTCGTGGGCGGCGAGGCGTACGTCGAGGCCGAGCGACGCCAGCCCGGAGAGCTGGTCGTGGGCGAGCGCCTTGGTCGGCGCGAGGTAGAGCACCGAGGCGCCCCGCTCGCCGCGCGGACCACGTGCGGCGCGGATCGCCGAGAGCGCCGGCACCTGGTAGGCCAGCGACTTCCCCGAGGCCGTCCCGGTGGCGACGATGACGTGGTCGCCGGCGTGCGCGGCGTCGGCGGCGACGACCTGGTGTCGCCACGGACGCGCGACTCCCTGGGCGGCGAACGCACCTCGTACGTCGTCGGGAACCCACGCCGGCCAGTCCTCGTGCACCGCCTCGCGGGCGGGCAGCACCTCGAGGTGGCGGAGCCGGTCCTCGCGGCCCGGGACCTCCGTCAGGCGACGTACGAGCGACTCCACCGGAGGCAGCACGTCGGGACGGGAGGGACTCACCTCGGAAGTCTGACAAACGGCGACGACAGTGCCGGAGACGAGGCCCGCGAGGAGAAGTGCTGGGGACACCCTGCGAAACCGGTGGGACTCGTGGTTTGATACCACCCGGAACAGGGGGACACGCGGTGTGTCCTGCACGCGTCCAGCCCAAGCATTCGGGAACCGGGGAGCAGTTGTGGATCTCACCCTTGCCACACGCGAGGTGGATGGTCGCGCCGTCGTGGCGGTCGGCGGAGAGATCGACGTCTACACCGCACCCAAGCTGCGCGACTGCATCACCGAGCTCGTCGGTGCCGGGACCTACGACATCGTGATCGACCTCGAGGCGGTCGAGTTCCTCGACTCCACGGGCCTCGGCGTCCTGGTCGGCGGCCTCAAGAAGGTCCGCGCCCACGACGGCTCGCTCGACCTGGTCTGCACCCAGGAGCGCCTGCTCAAGATCTTCCGGATCACCGGCCTGGCCAAGGTGTTCGTGATCCACGACTCCGTGGGCCTCGCCCCCGGCGCCTGAGCGTCCCGATCGGCCGCACCAGATCACCCCTCCGGGCTGGCCCGGAGGGGCTTTGTACGTTCCAATCCGGCAGCCCGGTGTGGTGTGGGTCACCCCGGCCCGTGATCTGGATCACCTCTGCGTAGACTCCGGCGCGTTCACGGATCTTTTACGTCCTAGGAGGACACGCATGACGGGGATCTTGCCCGCAGTCGTGAAGCCGGAGCTCGAAGGCGGAAATCTCGTCCTGGTCGTCGTCGTCGCCCTGATCGCGCTCGGCGCGCTCGGGATGGCAGCGATGTTCCGGTCACAGGTGATGGCCGCCGGTGAAGGCACCGACAACATGAAGACCATCGCCCTCGCAGTCCAGGAGGGCGCCAACGCCTATCTGACTCGGCAGTTCCGGACCTTGGCCATCTTCGCGGCGATCGCGTTCTTCGCGCTG
Organism: uncultured Actinomycetota bacterium; assembly: GCA_963795095.1. Taxonomy (GTDB): domain Bacteria; phylum Actinomycetota; class Actinomycetes; order Propionibacteriales; family Nocardioidaceae; genus Nocardioides. The sequence goes on from CAWCGM010000035.1 coordinate 126,557, forward strand.
CTCGTGCTGCCGGCCGACGACACCACCGTGCGGATCTTCCGATCGGTGTTCTTCATCGTCGGTGCCGGCTTCTCGGCCGCGGTGGGCTACCTCGGCATGAACCTCGCCGTGCGCGCCAACCTGCGGGTCGCCGCAGCCGCCGAGACCACCGGTCGCGAGCCGGCGATGACGATCGGCCTGCGCACCGGCGCGATGGTGGGCATGCTCACCGTCGGCCTCGGCCTGCTCGGTGCCAGCCTCGTCGTCCTGTTCTTCCAGGACGAGGCCCCCGACGTGCTCGAGGGCTTCGGCTTCGGTGCGGCGCTGCTCGCCATGTTCATGCGCGTCGGCGGCGGCATCTTCACCAAGGCCGCTGACGTCGGCGCCGACCTCGTCGGCAAGGTCGAGCAGGGCATCCCCGAGGACGACCCGCGCAACGCCGCCACGATCGCCGACAACGTGGGCGACAACGTCGGCGACTGCGCCGGCATGGCCGCCGACCTCTTCGAGTCGTACGCCGTCACGCTGGTCGCCGCGCTGATCCTCGGCTCGCAGGCCTTCGGCGACAAGGGTCTCGTCTTCCCGCTGCTCATCCCCGCCATCGGCGCCCTGACGGCCGTCGCGGGCGTCTACCTGACCAGGCCGAAGGCCGGCGAGAACGGCCTGACGACCATCAACAAGTCGTTCTACCTGTCCTCCGGCATCGCCGCGGTGGCGAGCGTCGTGCTGTCGTACATCTACCTGCCGAGCAGCTTCTCGGAGTTCACGAACATCGCGGTCGACCTGTCCGGCGCCGACGGCGACCCGCGGTTCATCGCGGCCTCCGCCGTGGTCATCGGCATCGTGATGTCGGCAGGCATCCTGGCCCTCACCGGCTACTACACCGGCACCGAGTACCGCCCGGTCAAGGACGTCGGCAAGACGTCCCTCACCGGTCCGGCCACGGTGATCCTGTCCGGCCTCTCGGTCGGCTTCGAGTCGGCGGTCTACACGACCCTCGTCATCGGTGCCGCCGTGTTCGGTGCCTACCTCCTCGGCGGCGCGGCCCTGACGGTGTCGCTCTTCGCGGTCGCCCTGGCCGGTTGCGGCCTGCTGACCACGGTCGGCGTCATCGTCGCGATGGACACCTTCGGCCCGGTCTCCGACAACGCCCAGGGCATCGCCGAGATGTCGGGCGACGTCAGCGAGCAGGGCGCGCAGATCCTCACCGAGCTCGACGCGGTGGGCAACACCACCAAGGCGATCACCAAGGGCATCGCGATCGCCACCGCGGTGCTGGCCGCGACGGCGCTGTTCGGCTCCTACGCCACGTCGGTGTTCGAGTCGCTCGCCGAGGCCAACGTCGGCCCCGACGAGGCCTACCTGCTGGACTTCAGCGTCTTCAACCCGGCGGTCATCGTCGGCGTGCTGCTCGGTGCGGCCGTGGTGTTCCTCTTCTCCGGCCTCGCCATCAACGCGGTCGCCCGCGCTGCCGGCGCGGTCGTGATGGAGGTGCGTCGCCAGTTCCGCGAGATCCCCGGCATCATGGAGGGCACCGGCCGTCCGGAGTACGGCAAGGTCGTCGACATCGTCACCAAGGACTCGCTGCGCGAGCTCGTGACGCCCGGCATCCTCGCGGTGCTCGCCCCGATCGCGGTGGGCTTCGGCCTCGGCGCGACCGCTCTGGCCGGCTTCCTCGCCGGAGCCATCGGCACCGGCACGCTGATGGCCGTCTTCCTGGCCAACGCCGGTGGCGCGTGGGACAACGCCAAGAAGCTGGTCGAGGACGGCCACCACGGTGGCAAGGGCTCGTCCGCCCACGAGGCGACGATCATCGGTGACACCGTCGGTGACCCGTTCAAGGACACCGCCGGTCCGGCGATCAACCCGCTGATCAAGGTGATGAACCTCGTCTCGCTGCTCATCGCGAGCGCGGTCGTCTCCCTGAGCGTCGGCACGGACCAGAACGACGTCCTGCGCATCGTGATCGCGCTCGTGGCGGTCGCGATCATCGCGGTCGCGGTGATCATCTCCAAGCGTCGCGAGGTCACGATCTCCGACGACGGTGACAACACCGGCTCGTCGTCGTTCACCCCGCACGTGCCCGACCCGCACCACGGCTGACCCGCTCGACCCAGCGGCCCGTCGCCCCTCCGGGGGTGGCGGGCCGCTGCCGTGTCAGCGCTCGCCGAAGTGCGGCCGGGTCAGCTCGCCGGTGAGACCGCCGAGCGCGGTGCGGTCGTCGTCGTCCCCGACGTGCGGTCCCTGCAGCCACTGGGCGAAGGACCAGATCTCGCCGAGGCGCCACTCGAGGTCGAAGAGTCGCAGCATCTGGCGGTCGTGGTCGACGTCGCGGCCCTCGTGCACCAGCGTCGCGAGGTCACGCTCGCGCGGCGCGAGCAGCAGCGACTCCCAGTCGATCAGCCACGTCCGACCGCGCGCGACCCACTGGTTGCGCACGTGCGGCTCACCGTGGGTGACGACGTACGTCGACGGGTCGGCGAGGCCGAGCAGGCGCTCGTGCTCGCGCGCCCACCCGCCGACCTGGGACAGGTGCTCGACGACCAGCTCGCGTGCCGCGGGGCCGAGCGGCTCGGGCCAGTCCTGCTGGAGCAGGTCGCGGAGCCGGTCGCCCAGGTGGGGCTCGACCTCGGTCGACCACGTGCGGGCGCCCGGCGGAGGCGCGGCCGCGTGCAGGCGAGCGAGCAGGTCGGGCAGCTCGGCCACCGACTCCGACGGGCGCGAGCCGTCGAGCCACCCGGTGACGCTCGCCTTCCGCGAGCGGAGGGGGACGACGTACGACCCCTCGCGCGTCGGCAGCGACGGCCAGACGAAGTCGAGGTCGAGCGCGGCCGCCGAGGAGTACGCCGCCTCGAGGCTGGCGAGCGTGTGGCGCGGGAGGTCGATGTCGAGGGTCAGGAAGAGCGTCGGCTCGCCGGCGACGTCGACGCGCCAGTGGTGGGCGCCCCAGCCGACGGGCAGGTGCTCGACGGCGTCGGCGCGGTCGTCCCACTCGCGCGCGGACCAGGTCGAGGATCTCGTCGTCGGTCACGTCGGGTGGTCGCTCGAGCACCGCGCCATCCTCACACCGTGGGCGCCACCGGCAGCGAGATGGTGAACGCGGCCCCGGGCGAGGGCGAGCAGGTCGGCGACGTAACCCTCCATCCGCTCGGCCTCGCCGAGCAGCGTCGCGCCGACATCGGCGGGCGTCGTCGGGCGGCACGGTCCCGTCGACGAGGCCCTCGGCGTAGCCGCGGACCGACGGTGAGCGGGCGTGCGCAGCTCGTGGGAGACCGACAACAGGAACCGGCGCTGGCGATGCTCGCTCGAGGCAAGGGCGGCGTCGAGCCGACCGAGGGCGTCGGCCACCGCCACGACCTCGGCCGGCCCGGCGGCGGACAGAGCGACCCCGCGCTCGCCGTTCGCGAGCCGTCGGGCCGCGGTCGGCGGTCTGCGGTGAGCGGGTGCGGCGAGCCGGCGCGGCCAGCCACGCGGCCAGGGCGAGCGCGACCAGCGACCCGAGGGCGAGCGCGAGCACGACGCGACGGCGTACGGACGTGAGCGCGTCGTCGGCGCTCGCCACGTCGGCGGCCAGGACGACGGCACCGCCGTCGCGGGCGGGGCGGGCCTCGACGAGGACGGGTACGCCGTCGAGCTCGCCGCTCGTCGAGACGGAGCCGCCGGCCCGGAGCCGGGCGACGTCCTCGGGACGTCAGGGCCACGGCGGCGCCGGAGACGCGGGCGGCGCTGACGACGCCGATGGTCAGTCCGGACACCTCGGTCACCCGGTCGAGCCGGTCGGACCTCAGGGAGAGGCGGGGGAGCCGGGCGAGCAGGTCGACCTGGCGGGCGAGCGGCGCACGGACCGCTTCCTCGCGGGCGCCCGGACAGCAGCGGGGCGACGAGCACGCCGGCGAGCAGGGCCGACACGACGGCGACGGCGGCCATGGCGAGCGCGAGCCGCGCGGTCGAGGCCGTCGATCCTCATGTCGGACGCCTCGCGCGGTAGCCGATGCCGCGCACGGTCTCGACCGGGCATTGCTCGCCGAGCTTCGCGCGCAGCTGGGCGACGTGGACGTCGACGGTGCGGCTCGAGCCGTAGTCGGCCTGGCCCCAGGCGCGCGACAGGAGCTCGGCGCGGTCGAACACCTTGCCCGGCGACGGCCATCAGCACCTCGAGCAGGTTGAACTCGGTGGTCGTCAGGTGGCGCGTCCTCGCCGCCGACGGTCAGCGTGCGCGAGCCGGGTCGAGGGCGACGTGCGCCGTCGCGGACGCACCCGCGGCCCGGCCGGTGCGCTGCTGCGGCGCAGGACGGTCGAGACGCGCGCGACCAGCTCGCGCGGCGAGAACGGTTTGGTGACGTAGTCGTCGGCACCCGAGCTCGAGCCCCAGCACGCGCTCGACCTCGTCGTCGCGGGCGGTGACGAAGAGCACCGGGGTCCAGTCGCCGGCGTCGCGCATCGCTCGGCAGATCTCCGTGCCCTCGCCGTCCGGCAGGCCGACGTCGAGCAGCACGAGCGCGGGACGCAGGCGGCGTACGGCGCTCGAACGCGCCGGCGACAGTGGTCTCGAGGTGGACGCCGAAGCCGGCCGCGGTGAGGTAGCGGCGCACGAGGTCGCTGATCGCCGGCTCGTCCTCCACGACGATCACGAGTCCGCGCGGCTGGTCCACGGCACGAACGCTAGTGCGCGCGTCGACGCCGTCGCGGCTCGCGTCCGGTCGCACCTTACGCGAACCCGAACACGACGCTGACGCGGCCGCCACCCGCGCCGACCACCGTCGTCGTGAGGCGCCGGCAGCAGGGCCGGCCCGCGACAAGGAGATCGACATGCCACTCATCCAGACCGCCGGGCTGTTCGCAGCCGGGCTCCTCACCACGTCCGGCCTCTTCACCGGGGCCGTCGCCGGCGACGACCACCGACGACGGACCGCGCGTCCCGTGCGGCGCCGTCTGGTCGAAGCTCCCCGACGACCTGCAGGCCGACCTCAGGGCCGTGCGCGCGCTGCCCGTCGGCGACAAGCCCGAGGCGCTGCGGGAGATCCGCCGCGATGCCCTCGACGGTGACTACGGCGCCCGCGTGCAGCGCATCGCCGAGCGCCGCGACGAGCGGATCCGCGCCGTCCGTCGGGCCCTGCCGGACGAGATGAAGGCCGACCTCCACGAGGCGCGCCGGCTCACGGGCGAGGCCCGGCTCGACGCCTATCGCGAGATCCGCGCCGGAGCCCTGGACGGGGAGTACGGCGAGCGGGTGCAGGAGGTCGCGGAGCGCGGTCCAGGAGCGGCGCGAGGCCTGTCTGCGAGGCTGACGCCATGCCGCAGGCCTCGACTTCACCGCCCCGCTGCGCGACGCGCTCGTCGCCGCCGACTTCACCTACGACCGGGTGGCCGAGGCGATCGGCGACGACGCGCACCGCGCGCTCGGTCGCAACGAGACCCTCCCCGCGCTGCGGCGTACGACGTCGGGCGGGCCACTCGACACCCTGGTCCGGCTGTTCCTGCTGCAGACCCCGGTCGCGCGGGACGCCGCCGACCGGGCCCTGCCCGGGCTCGTCGACCGGCTCTGCAACGCCGGCCTGCTCGAGCAGAGCGTCAGCGAGGTCGCGGCGCGGACGGACTGCCGTCCCTACGCCACCGAGGATCGCGACCTCTGGATCGTCTCCGACCTGACGCCCGGCCTCGACGGCGCGCCCGTCGCCGTCGGGCCCGACCACGTGCTCGGCATCTCGAGCGCGTCGACGAGCCTGGCCCAGCTGACCATGCGCGAGCCCGTCGGCTCGGCCCTCGACCTCGGCACCGGCTGCGGCGTGCAGGCCCTCCACCTCGCCGGCCACGCCGACCGCGTCGTCGCCACGGACGTCAACAGTCGGGCGCTCTGGATGACCCGGCTCAACGCCGAGCTCAACGGCGCCGACGTCGACGTGCGGGACGGGTCGTTCTTCGAGCCGGTCGCGGGGGAGCGCTTCGACCTGATCGCGACCAACCCGCCCTTCGTGATCTCGCCGGCCACCGGCGAGCGGCTGGTCTACCGCGACTCCGGCCTGCCCGGCGACCGCGTCGTCGAGCACATCGTGCGCACCGGCCCCGACCACCTCACCGACGGCGGCTGGCTCCAGGTCCTGGCCAACTGGTCGATCGTCGAGGGCCGGCCGTGGGACGAGCGGCTCGGCTCGTGGCTGCGCGACGACTGCGACGCGCTGGTCGTGCAGCGCGAGACGCTCGACCCGGCGGCCTACGTCGAGCTGTGGCTCAAGGACTCCGGCCACCACGGCGGCCCGGACTACACGCGCCGCTACGACACGTGGCTGTCGTGGTTCGAGGAGTCCGGGATCGAGGGCGTCGGCTTCGGGTGGATCAACGTCCGCCTCGGCGGCGGGAGGAGCCCACCAGCTCCTCGAGTGGCCGTACGACGTCGAGCAGCCCATCGGGCCGGCGATCCACGCCTGGGGCGAGGCGGTCACCGACCTGCGCGGCCTGAGCGACGACCAGCTGCTCGAGACCACCCTCGTCGCCCGCGAGGACGTCCAGCAGGAGACGGTCGGCCGGCCCGGCGCCGAGGACCCGGAGGCGATCGTGCTGCGCCAGCAGCGCGGCTTCCGGCGGGCTCGCACGGCCGACACGCTGGAGGCCGCGTTCCTCGGTGCCTGCGACGGCGACCTCACCGTCGGCCGGTTGCTCGCCGCCCTCGCCGCGCTGCTCGAGCGGGACGCCGCCGAGCTGCGGACGACGTACGTCCCGGTGGTGCGCGAGCTCGTCGAGGAGGGGTTCCTCGAGGTCAGCTGACCTCGGGCAACCACGCCGGCGTGATGTCGGTGTGGGTGAAGTCGGCCCCCTTGAAGAGCAGCGGCTCGCCGCTGACCTTGGCCAGCGCGTAGGACATGCAGTCGCCGAAGTTGAGCTGCGCGGGGTGGCCTCGACCCTTGCCGTAGGTCGCGTGCGCCCGCTGCGCCACCGTCAGGTGGGCTGCCGTCGAACGGAACCAGCCGGACGCCAGCCTCCTCGATCCACGCGTTGACCGCGCCGCGATCTGCCCGACCTGCCGACGAGCGACACCTCGAGAGCCGTCGAGGTGCTCATGGCAGACGCGCGCAGCAGCAGCGATCGCCCGGACGAAGTCGGGCCCTTCGTCCTCGACCGGCGAGGATGGCCGACGACTGCAGACGAGTCGAGGATCAACGGGGAAGTCCCATCTCGTCGTACATGTCGTCGTCGGTCAGGAAGGGTTCGTCGCTTGCCTCGCGCACCTGCCGGGCGAGGTCCAGCATGCGCTGGACCCGACGCCGTCGTCGTCGCTCTGGCTGCTGCCTCGCCAAGCGCCTCGTCGATCGCCTGTCGCACGGCCTCCGTCATCGAGATCCCGCGCGCCTTCGCCAGCCGCTGGGCGAGCGGCGTGGATCGCGGGGTCCTTGATGTTCATCGTCGCCACGCTCACGATTCTACCTCCGACGGTAGAACGTGCGGCGTGCTCCGCGAGCGACCGGTCCCGCAGCTCGACGAGGTCGCGCCGCACCGAGGCGGAGAGCAGCTCGACCCGCCCCACCGCCGTGAGCGCGGGGGCGCCGGACGACCAGGGTCGGGCGCTGACCCAGCCGAGGCGGCGTACGTGCCCGAGGACCTGGGTGCCGCACGCGTGGAGCGACGTCGTGCCGAGGTGGTCGGCGATCCGCACCTGCGTCACCGGGCCCTCGGGGCCGATGGCCGCGTTGGCCTTCCCGACCACCCACGCCACCCCGGCCGCGAGCCGCGCGGGCGTCATCCGCTCGGCGAGCTCGGGGTAGCGCTCGCGCGCCAGGAGCAGGCACTCGCGCAGCGGCGCAGCCAGCTCGGAGGCGAGCATCGACTCGCGCAGGTCGGTCAGCAGCTCGTCGGCGACGAGCCACGGCTCGTCCGCCACCGGATCGAGGTGGTCGCCGAGCCGCGGCAGCGCGACCGGCGACCCGGTCATCGCGAGCAGCTCGTCCCGGCTGCCGGCCACGCAGTCGAGCCAGTGCAGGGCCTGCACGTGCTGGGGCAGCGGCGGCGGGCCCTGCACCACCTGCGGCCGGACCGCTTCGTCGTGGCGGCGCGCCACGTCGGCGTACGCACTGTCCTCCACGCGCTCGCTCCAGGCGTCGACGAGCCGTCCGTCGACGAAGACGAGGTGGCTGAGCCGCCCGCCGTCGTCGAGCCTCTCGCGGGGCGTGTGCCAGAGCAGGTCGTCGTGGTAGCGGTGGTCGAACATCTCATCCTCCAGATGACGGGAAAGGGGTCGGTGTCCCCACCACGGTCGGCAGCCCCACCGACAGCTCCCGGGTGTTCTCCACAGGTGCCGGGAGCGGGCCGTCCGTCCACAGGGGACCGGGGCCGAGGTGGCCCGGTCCAGACCGGGGCCGTGACGAGGTGGACGAAGTCCACGCGAGGCCCTGTGGACGCCGCGGCGTGGCGAAAAACCGATCGGGCGCTACGGTGGCCGCGCCGAGCAACACTCGGCACGCAACAAGAGGGAGCAATCTGAAGTGGCAAAGCTCGTCATCGTCGAGTCCCCGGCCAAGGCCCGCACCATCGGCGGCTACCTGGGCAAGGACTACGTCGTCGAGTCCTCGATCGGGCACATCCGCGACCTGCCGAACAACGCGGCGGACACCCCGGCGAAGATCAAGGACAAGCCGTGGGGCCGCCTCGCTGTCGACGTCGACAACGGGTTCGAGCCCTACTACGTCGTGCCGCGCGACAAGAAGAGCCACATCGCCAAGCTGAAGAAGCTGGTCAAGGAAGCCGACGCCCTCTACCTCGCCACCGATGAGGACCGCGAGGGCGAGGCGATCGCCTGGCACCTCCTCGACGAGCTCAAGCCGCGCAAGGACCTGCCGGTCCACCGGATGGTCTTCCACGAGATCACCAAGGCCGCGATCCTCGCCGCGGTCGAGAACCCGCGCGACATCAACGACGACCTCGTCGAGGCCCAGGAGGCGCGTCGCATCCTCGACCGGCTCTACGGCTACGAGGTCTCCCCGGTGCTGTGGAAGAAGGTCATGTCCGGCCTGTCCGCCGGCCGGGTGCAGTCGGTCGCGACCCGCCTGGTGGTCGACAAGGAGCGCGAGCGGATGAAGTTCCGCCTCGCCTCCTACTGGGACATCGACGCCACGTTCGACGCCGGCAGCGGCCACGACCCGCGGATGTTCCCCGCCAAGCTCTACTCGGTCGACGAGGTCCGCGTCGCCCGCGGCTCCGACTTCGACAACACCGGCGAGCTCAAGGGCAAGGGCGAGCGCGTCCACCTCAGCCGTGCCGACGCCGAGACCCTGGCCACCGGCCTCGCCGACACGACGTACGACGTCCGCTCGGTCGAGTCCAAGCCCTACCGCCGCTCGCCCTACGCCCCCTTCCGCACGACCACGCTGCAGCAGGAGGCCAGCCGCAAGCTCGGCATGAGCGCCAGCGTGACGATGTCGGTCGCGCAGCGGCTCTACGAGAACGGCTTCATCACCTACATGCGCACCGACTCCACGACGCTCTCGGGCGGCGCTGTCGGTGCGGCGCGTGACCAGGTGCGTGAGCTGTACGGCGCCGAGTACCTGCCCGACTCGCCGCGGACCTACGCCTCCAAGGTCAAGAACGCCCAGGAGGCGCACGAGGCGATCCGTCCCGCCGGCGAGTCGTTCCGCACGCCTGCCCAGACCGGGCTGTCGGGTGAGCAGTTCCGCCTCTACGAGCTGATCTGGATGCGCACCGTCGCCTCGCAGATGAAGGACGCCGTCGGCAACTCGGTGACGATCCGCATCGGCGGCGCCGCGAGCGACGGCCGCGACGCGGTCTTCAGCGCGAGCGGTCGCACGATCACGTTCCACGGCTTCCTCAAGGCCTACGTCGAGGACATCGACGACGCCTCGAAGCGCAAGGACGACGCCGAGACCCGGCTGCCCAACCTCACCCAGGGTGCTGCTGTGACGGCGGCGACGCTGAGCCCCGAGGGCCACGAGACGAAGCCGCCCTCGCGCTACACCGAGGCGACGCTCATCAAGGAGCTCGAGGACCGCGAGATCGGTCGCCCGTCGACGTACGCCTCCATCATCGGCACCATCCTCAACCGCGGCTACGTCTACAAGAAGGGCACCGCACTGGTGCCGGCGTGGCTGGCGTTCTCGGTGATCCGGCTGCTCGAGGAGCACTTCCCGCGGCAGGTGTCCTACGAGTTCACCGCCTCGATGGAGGACGTGCTCGACGAGATCGCCGGCGGCCGCAAGGACCGCGCGACCGAGCTCGGCGAGTTCTACTACGGCGCCGGCGACGTCGTCGGGCTCAAGACGCTCGTCACCGACCTCGGCGAGATCGACGCCAAGGAGATGGCGACCTTCCCGATCGGCGAGGGCATCGACCTGCGCGTCGGTCGCTACGGGCCCTACGTCGAGGGTCCGCCGTCCGAGGACGGCCCGAGGACGGCGGCGCCCCGGTCAGGGCCAACGTCCCCGACGACCTGCCGCCCGACGAGCTCACCGTCGCGAAGGCCAAGGAGCTGCTGGCCAACCCGGCCGGCGAGGAGCAGGTCGTCGGCAACCACCCCGACACCGGTCTGCAGATCGTCGCGAAGAACGGCCGCTTCGGCCCCTACGTCACCGAGGTGCTGCCCGAGGACGCCCCCAAGAGCGCCAAGCCGCGCACCGGCTCGCTCTTCAAGTCGATGACGCTCGACACCGTCTCCCTCGAGGAGGCCGTCAAGCTCCTCGACCTGCCGCGCGTCGTCGGCACCGACGAGGACGGCACCGAGATCACCGCGCAGAACGGTCGCTACGGGCCCTACCTCAAGAAGGGCACCGACTCCCGCAGCCTGACGTCCGAGGACCAGATCTTCGACATCACGCTCGACCAGGCCAAGGCGATCTACGCCCAGCCCAAGCAGCGCGGCCGCGGCGCGGCCACCCCGCCGCTCAAGGAGCTCGGCAACGACCCCGTCTCCGGCCAGCCGGTCGTCGTGAAGGCGGGCCGCTTCGGCGAGTACGTCACCGACGGCGAGTACAACGCCACCCTCCGCAAGGACGACACCGTCGACTCGATCACCCTCGAGCGGGCGGCCGAGCTGCTCGCCGAGCGACGCGAGCGCGGTCCGGCGAAGAAGGCGGCCAAGAAGGGCGCGAAGAAGGCGCCTGCCAAGAAGGCTGCAGCGAAGAAGACGACCGCCAAGAAGACCGCTGCGAAGAAGACGACGAAGAAGGCTGCCGCCAAGAAGTCCTGAGCCGTTAGCCTCACCCCACGACAGGGGGAGAGCGCGTGACCACGAGAGAGTTCAGTCCTCGACCGCCGGGCACGGTCGAGCCGACGGCGTACGACGAGTGGCGCCACCGCCGCTGGCGGCTGACCGTCCTCGTGTTCGTCGGTCTGTGGCTCGCGACGGCCGTGGCTCTCGGCCTGACCGGCGAGAAGCGGTCCGACCTCAACCAGCTGTCGGCCTCCATCAGCGAAGGCTCCGTGACGCGGGTCGAGATCGTCGGAGCCCCTCGCGACTCGTGGCGAGGTCGTACGACGGTCACGCTGCAGTGGCGCGGGAGATGGCTTGACCGTTTCGCAGAGGTGCAGGTCACCGGTCGACGCACGCCCGGGACGTTCGACGACAGCAGCCGCATCGTCGGCGATCCGACGACGTACCTCGAGTGCCATCGCCTTCCCGCGACAGCTGGACATCACCTACGTCGACAACGGCGTCCCGCAGGAGTGGCGCGGGTGGCGGGCACCGGACTGGGTGGGGTGGCTCGGGCGTCGCGACCTGGTTCGGCACCGTGCTGCTCGCGGGCAACGGGCCGGAGACCTGGCGGGCGACGAAGTGGGCCTGGACCTGGCTGACGCTGTGGGGTGGTCCGCTCGGCTGCCTCGGCTTCTTCCTCCTCGGCGGTCCGCTCGGGCTGTGGCGCCCGAAGGACCTCGGCCGGCGTCTCACCGGCGGCTGGGCCTTCCTGATCGCCGTGGTCTTCCTCGGCGGCAGCAGCTCCGGCGCCTGAGCCGACGAACGGACCGAACGCCGTCGCGACGGTCGGCTGCAGGCGTACGCCGCCCTGGCCGGGGCGCGTTCGGTCCGCTGGTAGACGCGCGGACCGAACTCCCAGCGCGGCCGCGCGCCCACACGTGGAGCGGCGGCGCCGGACGACTTCTGTCCGCGCGCCTACGAGGCCTGCGTCCGGTGTGGGCGCCCGCCCGTAGGGTGTCCGTCGTGAGCGCCGGAGTCTTCTCAGAGCACGGACTCTTCGTCTGCTTCGAGGGGGGCGACGGGGCCGGCAAGTCCACCCAGTCGCGGCTGCTGCGCGACTGGCTGGTCGAGCGGGGCCGGACGGTGCTGCTGACCTTCGAGCCGGGCGACACCGAGGTCGGCAAGGAGATGCGTCGCATCGTGCTCGACCCCGCGACCGGCCACCTGTCCGACCGCACCGAGGCGCTGCTCTACATCGCCGACAAGGCCGAGCACGTCGACCACGTCGTGCTGCCGGCCCTCGCCCGCGGCGAGGTCGTGATCACCGACCGCTACGTCGACTCGACGCTGGCCTACCAGGGCGCCGGCCGCACGCTCGACGTCGCCGAGGTGGAGGCCGTCGCCCGCTGGGCCACGGCCGACCTGCGCCCGCACCTCACCGTCGTGCTCGACCTGGCGCCGGAGGCCGGGCTCGGCCGCTTCGACGGGCGCGACCGCATCGAGGGCCAGTCGCTGGAGTTCCACCAGCGGGTGCGCCAGGGCTTCCTCGACCTCGCGGCCGCCGACCCCGACCACTACGAGGTCCTCGACGCCCGCGCGCCGATCGACGAGCTCGCCGCCGCCATCCGCACGCGCGTCGAGCCCCTCCTGGAGGGCCGGTGACCACCGCGACCGCCACGGTCTGGGACGACCTCGTCGGCCAGCGACCGACGATCGAGGTCCTCAAGCACGCCGCGTCCGGGATCGGGATGACCCACGCCTGGCTGATCACCGGGCCGCCCGGATCGGGTCGCTCCAACGTCGCCCGCGCGTTCGCGACGGCGCTGCAGTGCGAACGACGTACGGGCTGCGGCGAGTGCGAGGCGTGCCGGCTCGGCATGAGCGGCTCGCACCCCGACATCACCTGGGTGAGGTCGGAGACGTCGGTGCTCTACGTCGACGACATGCGCGACCTCGTGATGTCGGCGGCGAAGTTCCCCGCGATCGGCCGGTGGCAGATCGTCGTGATCGAGGACGCCGACCGCCTCGGCACCCCGGAGAACCCGCGCACCGGCAACGCGCTGCTCAAGGCGATCGAGGAGCCGACGCCCAAGACGCTGTGGCTGCTGTGCGCGCCCACCGTGCAGGACGTGCTGCCCACCATCCGCTCGCGCTGCCGCACGCTGACCCTGGCGACGCCCGGCACCGAGGACGTCGCGCGGTTCCTCGCCCGCAACGACGGGGTCTCCGAGACCGTCGCGGGCTTCGCCGCCCGCGCCAGCCAGGGCCACATCGGCCGCGCCCGGGCGCTCGCGCTCGACGAGGAGACCCGCTCGCGCCGGCGCGAGGTGGTCAGCATCCCCGCGAGGCTGACGTCGCTCGGCGCGTGCATGACCGCCGCGACCAACCTCGCCGAGCTCGCCAAGGAGGAGACCGAGGCGATCACCGCGGACGCCGAGAAGCGCGAGCTCCAGGAGCTGCAGGCGATCTTCGGCAGCGAGCGCAAGGACACCGCCAGCCGGTCCTACCGGGCAGCGCTCGGCGCGCTGGAGAAGCTGCAGAAGCAGAAGGCCAAGCGGCGGGTGCTCGACGTCATCGACCGCGCGCTCATGGACCTCGTCTCGGTCTACCGCGACGCGATCGCCCTCAGCGTCGGCGCGCCCGGCATGCTCGTCAACGAGGAGCTGCGCGGCGACGTCCAGACCGTCGCACGGGCCGCCACGCCCGACGAGCTGCTGCGGATGATCGACGCGATCTTCACCGCCCGCGAGCAGATGCTGGAGTTCAACGTGCCGCCGCAGCTGGCGCTCGAGTCGATGACGGTCGCGCTGCGACTGCCCGGAGGTCGTCCGTGAAGAAGGTCCTGGCGATCGTCGCCGTGCTCGCGCTCGCCCTGACGACCTTCGTCGCGGTCGGGCTGGCGATCCGCGGCTCGCTCCCCGACGAGCCCACCGCGCGACCCACTCCGTCGCCCACGACGCCGCCACCGGCGGACGTGACCGAGGCGCCCGACGCGGGACTCTCCGACTTCTACTCCCAGCGCATCGACTGGAAGCCGTGCGAGACCAACGCCGACCAGGACTGCGGCACCCTCACCGTCCCGATCGACTACGCCGACCCCGGTGGCGACACGATCGACCTCGCGCTGCTGCGGGTCCCGGCCAGCGGGGTCGCGCGTCGGCTCGATGGTGGTGAACCCGGGCGGCCCCGGCGCCCCCGGGACGTCGTACGCCGGTGCTGCCGGTCGCGTCTTCCGCCAGCCGCTCCTCGAGGGGTTCGACATCGTCGGCTTCGACCCGCGGGGCACGGGCCGCTCCGCCCCGGTCGACTGCCTGAGCGACAGCGAGCTCGACGCCTACCTCGCGGGTGACCCCACGCCGGACACCGCGGCCGAGGAGCGGTCCTTCGAGGACTCGGTGCTGTCCTTCGGCGCGAAGTGCGTGGCCGCCTCCGGCCCCGTCCTCGGCCACGTCACGACGATCGAGGCGGCGCGCGACATGGACGTCCTCCGCTCGGCGCTCGGCGAGGAGAAGCTGACCTACCTCGGTGCGTCGTACGGCACCAAGCTCGGCGCGACCTACGCCGAGCTGTTCCCCGAGAAGGTCGGCCGCCTGGTGCTCGACGGGGCGGTCGACGTGTCGCTCGACGCGCAGTCCACGGCGCTCCAGCAGGCCGAGGGCTTCGAGACCGCGTTGCGCGCCTACGTGCAGAACTGCCTCGACTCGACCGACAACTGCTTCCTCGGCGACACGGTCGACGAGGGCCTCGGCACCATCAGCGACCTGCTCGACTCGATCGAGGAGCAGCCGCTGCCGGCGGGCGACCGCGAGCTCGAGGTCGGCAACGCGTTCTACGGCATCATCACGCCGCTCTACAACCGCGACTACTGGTTCCTGCTGAGCACCGCGCTGACCTCGGCGCTCGACGGCCAGGGCTCGGCGCTGATGGACCTCGCGGATGCGTACGCCTCCCGCAACCCCGACGGGTCCTACGCCGACAACTCGATCGAGGCCAACTACTCGATCAACTGCCTCGACGACCCGACGTCCGTCGCGTTCGACGAGGTGCCGTCGCTCTACCCGGAGTTCGAGGAGGCCTCGCCGACGTTCGGGCGGATCTTCGCCTGGGCGATGACCGGGTGCCAGGGCATCGACGTGACGTCGAGCGAGGAGCCGCTGACGATCAAGGCCGCGGGCGCGGCACCGATCCTCGTCCTCGGCACCAGCCGTGACCCCGCGACCCCGCTGATCTGGGCCGAGGCGCTGGCCGGCCAGCTCGACTCCGGCGTGCTCGTCGAGCGCGACGGCGACGGCCACACGGCCTACAACTCCGGCAACGAGTGCATCGACTCCATCGTCGAGGACTACCTCCTGGAGGGGGCAGTCCCCGACGACGGGACGACCTGCTGAGCCCTGGTCAGCTCTCGAGCGCGGCGTCGAGCGTGATGTCGACGCCGGCGAGCGCCTTGCTGATCGGGCAGCCGGCCTTGGCCTTCTCGGCGGCGTCCTTGAAGCCGGCCTCGTCGAGGCCGTCGACCTCGCCGCGGACCGTCAGCTTGATGCCGGTGAGCTTGAAGCCGCCGGCCTCCTTGTCCTCGCCGAGGCTGACGTCGGCGGTGACCTCGAGCGACTGCGGCGTGCCGCCGGCCTCGGCGATCAGCGCGGACAGCTGCATGGCGTAGCAGGACGAGTGCGCGGCGGCGACGAGCTCCTCGGGGCTGGTGGTGCCGTCGGCGTTCTCGGCGGCGCGCTTCGGGAACGAGACGTCGTAGGTGCCGACGCCGGAGCTGGTGAGCTCGACCTGGCCGGATCCGTCCTGGAGGCCGCCGTTCCAGGCGGTGCGGGCGGAGCGAGTGGGCATGGTGGTCTCCTGCGAGGTGTCGGAAGTGGGACGTTCCCGAACCTAGCCAATGCACCCCCACCCCGGATTTCTGTCCCACCCGGCGCGATCCGTATACTCGCCCGCGGCCCATCGAGCACTGCTCGAAGCCACGCCGCCTTAGCTCAGTCGGTAGAGCGAGTCACTCGTAATGACTAGGTCGTCAGTTCGATTCTGACAGGCGGCTCTGATTCCCCCGTGGACCCGAGACCACGGGGGAATCTTTTTGTCCATGGAACCCCTGAGTGACACGTCTGCGCGGTCGCACGGCTTTCGTACGTGCCACGAGGCCTATGGACGCCCCGCAGCGCTGTCAGCGGCCAATGTCCCGCGAGGAGTCGCGAGAGGCTCTGGGCGGCTCTCCTGGAGCGGTTGTCGAGCGACGAGTCTGGCCCACCAAATTGACGCCAAGCACACTGCTCGAGAGCTCGAGGCAGGCACGGGTGCCTACGTCGCCGGGTGGTAGGTCTGCGAGCAGCCGATCGAGTACCTCTCGGACGTCCGGCGCCAGAGCCCGTCGACCCACGTCGTGCTGATAGGTGACCGACGGGTCTCGGTGGCCCAGCAGTTCGCGTGCAGCGTCCAGCGACACCTCGTGGGCGAGCAGAGTGCCGACGGTTCTACGCAGGGTGTGAAAGCTGGTGCCGTGGATCTCGTCGGGGGAGCCGGCAGCGGCGCGCGTTGCGCGGCTGAGTGCTCGTCGCAGTCGTGTGCGCATGGTGGTCGGGGAGAGCAACGTGCCGAAGACGGGTGCATCCGGGTTCGCCGGTCGGTCGCGCTCCATCCGCTGCCGAAGCACTGCGATGACCCGGCCAGGAAGGATCAGCGTCCGGTCGTCGCGAGTCTTCGTCGTGTCCTGTCGATGAAGCGCGTCGACAAAGCCCTTGCGGGGCTCGACGAGCGTTCCGCAGACGTGCAGCGTCGGTAGCGGTCCTCTGAGGTGAGCGAGATCGCGAGGCCGGATGGCCAAGGCTTGGGACTGCTGCACCATCAGGTGACAGGTTGACCTGCCCGTGCAGCAGTCCCGTCCGACAACTTGTTGACTGGCAATCCGGCCTGAGCCAGCATTGCTGCGACCTGGTCGCGTAGTTCTGCCACCTTGAACGGCTTGGCGAGGTGTGCGGTGATACCCGCTCGATACGCATCTGCCAGCTTGTGAGGCGAGGCGGATGCGGTGACGAGCAGGATGGGAATGTCGGGTCGCGCGTGGGCTCGCACAGCTCGGGCGAGGGTTATCCCGTCGCCGCCAGGCATGGCCAAGTCCGAGACGATCAGGTCGAAATGCTGCTGGTGGTGCACGTCGGCCGCTTCTTGGCCGCCCGCCGCAACAACCACAGCATGGCCGGCTCGCTCGAGCGTCTCGGCCAAGACATCTCGGACGTCTTTCTCGTCGTCGACCACCAGGATTCGCGCCATATGCAGATCCCCTCGACGGTCTCGCGCAAGACAGGGACGCCGATCGGTGCCACCCTCTCCATGGTTAACGTTGCCCGACTGCCACGGTTACGTCGGCGCTCCGTAGGCGCCCCGAGAGCGGCGGGGGCCGCGCAAACAGATTGTTCCGTCGCGCACGCCGGGCCCTGGGTGCGACAACGGGGCAGTCCACCTACGTCGTTCGGTTCGACAGGGCACATCGGGCCGACCGGCTCCGAGAGCACGTCTCGCGAGAGCCGCCGGGCGATCTGAACGCGTCGAGGTCAGTCGCTCTAGTCAGATGTGACTAATCGGGTCAGCTGTTCGGCCAGCATCGCGGCAATACCACACATGATGCCGAAGAGTTCGTCAAGATCTATTCAAGATCCCACACCCGGTTATCTGGGACCGCGCCGGAATCAAGGAGGAGACCTCGTGGCCGTTTGGTCGTTCTGTCCCTCCGTCGTCGTGCGCGGGCTCGTCGCCGGCGCGATCGCCGCGACCGCCGTCGGCGTGCCCGCCGCAGCCACCGCTGATGCGTCGTCCACCGGCCTGCTGGTCCTATCGTGCTCCCACGTCCTGCGGGAGCCGATGCGCCTCGCGGAGGCCCTCGACAGCGGGCTTGGCGCCACCGTCGTACGACTGATCAACAACCTGACCGGCGAGGAGCTGGACCACCTGGCCGCCGATGCCACGAGCTGGGTCGACGAGTGCGGTCGGGTCTTCGTGGCGGACGAGGGAATCGAGCCGTCCCAGCAGGTGACGGCCGACGCGGTGTCGGGCGACGCGGTCCCTGCCGACGTGTTCGCGCTCTCCTCGCGGCCGGCCTCGACGCGCACCATCTATCTCGACTTCGACGGCGCCACCTACTCCGGCACGCGGTGGAAGAACGGCGCCGAGATCGTGTCGCCTGCCTACTCGATCGACGCCGACCGCACGACGTACAGCTCCGTCGAACGGGCGCAGATCTACCTCGCCTGGCAGACCGTCGCCGAGGACTACGCTCCCTTCGACGTCAACGTCACCACGCTCCGTCCGGATCCCTCGGCCCTCAGCCGGACATCGACCGTGGACCTGACCTACGGCATGCCGGTCGTGATCAGCCCGACGAACTCCGTCGGCTTCGGGTGCGGTTGCGGCGGCCTCTCCTACGTCGGGATCTTCGGCACCGTCAACGCCACCGACTACCAGCCGGCCTGGATCTTCACGAACGGCTCCGGCACGGGTGGCTACGACATGGGTCAGATCATCAGCCACGAGGTCGGTCACACCTTCGGGCTGAGCCACGACGGGACCGGCCAGGCGTCCTACTACGCCGGCGCGAAGGGCTGGGGTCCGATCATGGGTGCTTCCTACTGCCGGCGTGCCTCGCACTGGTCGATGGGGGAGTACGCCGGCGCGAACAACGTCGAGGACGACACGGCGGTCATCGCCCGGACGGCCCCCGTCGTCGCCGACGACCACGCCGGCTCCGTGCTCGGCGCGACCCACGTGGAGGCGGGCACCCCGGCGGCCGGGACGATCACGACCCGCGCCGATACCGACGCCTTCTCCTTCAGCGCCTACGGCCGGACCGCACTCTCCGTCGCCGGTCCCGCCGGCTTCTCGAACCTCGACGTCCGGCTGACGATCCTCACGCCCCTCGGCGCCACGGTGGCCACCGTCGACCCGGTCGCCGACGTCGCCGACGACGCGTCGATGGCTGCCACCTGGCTCGTCGACCTGCCCGCGACCGCTGCGAGCTATGTCGCGGTGGTGGACGGCACTGGGATGGGTACGCCCTCGGAGGCCGGTCGCTACAGCGACTACGGCTCGCTCGGTGCCTATACCGTAGCGCTGTCGACGGGTGGCAGCACGACCGACCTGCCACCGTCCACCACCACGTCAGCGACACATGAGGCGACCTCGGCGAGGATCGCGTTCATCACCACGCGGCTGCCGCGGGCACACACCGGCTCCGCCTACCGCGCCGCAATCCGCTTCGCCGGGCCCGTGTCGAAGGCGCGCGTCGACTGGCGGCTACCCAGGGGCCTGAGGTGGAGGGTCGTCGGCCACCGCATCGTGATCCGCGGCACCGTGCGGGCGATGTCGACCAGCAAGTTCGCGTCAGTGCTGTCCGGACAGGGCGACTTGGTGCGGCGGGTCTTCCGCCTCGTGGTGCGCTAGCTGCACTCGCCTGACACGTTCATCACCGTCGCTGAGCGGCCGCTTCACTCAGGCCCGTACAGCTATTGATCGTGCGTGTTCAGCGCTCAGCGGCCGCACGAGGCATGCCGCTGGCAGTACTGGTGCTGCCTGCTACAAGCCGGGACAACCTCGGTAGGCGGGGCACGTCGGCACGCGGAGCGCCGGAGTCCCTGCAAGGAGTGGGGTCGGCCTGTAGGCCTCGAAAAGCTCGATCAGTTTGCCGGACGGGTCTACGACCAAGGCCTGTTTCCCGCCACGTCCCTCGATGACCGCACCACGAGTTTCGGCACCTGCTCTGGTGACGTTGCCTAGCGCGGACTCGAGGTCGACGACGACTAGCTGGACGCGATTCCAACCGCCAGGGGTCGGAGTCGCCCCATCGGACAAAGATTGGCCCAGCATTGCCCCCGCTCCCAGGTTCGCTGAGGACCAATCGAAGCGGCCCGCGCTGGAGCATCGCGAATCTGGGCCCAGGGTTCGACGCCACCTCGAACCGCAGGACCTCGCAGTGCCGGCTCCTGACCGCCCCCGGGAGGCATCCACTGGATCAGAGCCACACCACAAGACCGCGCAGTGGGCGGCATAGGGTCGAGCCATCCCAGGTGCGGAGCGGGCCCGCACGATTTCGTGCGGACGAAACCATTGTCCGTAATGCTTAGGGTGCGAGGTACTTGGTGAGCGGCGCGCAGGCCGTCAGATTGGCGCTCCGACACTGCAGTCGAGTCGGCGATGCCGTTGAGAAACGTCGATCAAAAGGCTGTCGCCGCTCAGGAACCAGACCGCGAGACGCGCTGACCGTAGCTGTGCCGAACGCTGTTCCGAATGGCGGGGATAACCGCGGCTCTGGGTGGCGGGGCGGTCTGTTGCGGCTGACGTCTCAATGTCCGTCGTACAGGACGCGCTCCCTTTGCTCGTCGTTCTTGTGGGAGCGACGCAGCGCGACCTCGACACCTAGGACGGGGCCAAGACAGACGTCGCGGCCACCCGCCGTGGCGGACTGAGCCAAGCTGACCGAGCTGACCGGCTCATGGCCAGCAAGGACGACAAACGCAAGATTGCCTTCCCTGCGCCTCCCTGGTTGACAGCATCGGTGGCCGATAGCACCTCGTCCTTGCTGCCGCGCACGTAGAGCCGAGCACTCCGACGAAATCGACTGGGCGTAACCAACGTCATGCGTGGGTCGTTCTCGGGTCATCGACGCGCCCCGAGAACGCGTCCCGCACGCAAGGAAACCGATGACTGCATCCCGTTGGATCGCCGCTCGACGCACCACGGCCGCCGCGACCGCGCTCCTCGCCGGACTGCTGACCGTCACCGCGGTCACGTCCGGCTCCGCCACTGCGTCTCCCGCCCCGGCACCCGCACCCCAGGGCGCGACCGTCGTCTCGAAGGGGGTGGTCGGTGGCCTCGAGGTGGAGAACTCGTTCGTCTCGGCCGTCGGCTGGGTCAAGCCCGGCGAGACCTACCCCTCGCGCGTCATCGTGCGCAACACCTCGGCCCTCCCTGTGGCCGGCGCGACGGTCGCCGTCGCCGCGCCCGTGGGGAGCACGATCCTCAAGGCGGGTGCCGACACCGTGAACGGCGGCTCCTACACGTGGACCGTCGGCGCCCTCGCCGCCGGCGCTACCAGGACCCTCGTGCTCGAGAGCAAGGCCGCCACCACCGCGCAGCTGGAGACGGTCGTGTGGCGCGACCTGTCGACCACCGCGACCGTCACCGTCGCGGGCGCGACGGAGGCGCTCACCAGTCACGGCCCCAAGGTGATCCCGCCCGGCTCGGAGTACGACACCGCGCGCTACGGCGACCGCCCGTTCCCGGTCGTGCCCGTCGCCTACACCGACCGCGGCTACGGCGCGCACAACCGCTCGCTCGACACAGTGATCAACGACCCGACCTACGAGGGCTCGACCTTCAACCTGTTCCAGGAGATGAGCCTCGGCCAGCTCTACCCGGACGGCACGGTCCCCTCGACCGGCATCACCACGGCCGACTTCTCCTATCCCGGCAACACCTCCACCGGCGGTGACGAGGCGTTCCCCTTCACCAAGGTCGTGCCCGGACAGACCTGCGCCGGCGCGACGTACGCCGACAGCCCGGTGCCTGCCCAGGGCACCGCGCTCTACCCGAAGCGGATCAAGGACGGTGTCTACCAGCTGCCCGGCACCACGGGCTACTACGGCTCGGACGCCAACGGCTCCGCGGTCATCGGCTCGCTCGCCGGCGTCGGTGCGCTCCAGCAGATCGATTCGGGCTGCGGACCGACCGGCAAGATCGTCGTCGACGCGGCCGCCATCGCCGACCCGGAGATCGACTACTCCGACTACGACACCGACAAGGACGGCGTCGTCGACTTCTTCATGGCCGTGTTCGCCGGCTGCGGCGGCAACGGTGCGTCCCAGCTGAGCGTCGCGGGCTGCGACCTGCCGAACCCCAACACCGGCATGCCCGACCTGCCCTACGACAACATCTGGCCGCACTCGTCGAGCCTGGAGTTCTACTACACCGACCCGGTCACCGGCCTGCCCGGCTTCACGACCGACGACCAGCTCAAGAACCTCGAGGGACAGCCGCTCTGGTACGTCGACGACAGCTACACGGAGATGACGACGACGAAGGGTCCCGACGACCTGAAGGTCTTCGTCCGCGTCGGCCCCTACAACCTCAACCCCGAGACCGCGATCGACGCGGCGAGCGTGATCTCGCACGAGTACGGCCACTCGCTGGGCCTGCCCGACTTCTACTCCACCGGCAGCCGCGAGACCTACGGCGACTGGAACCTGATGGCGACCGACAAGTCACACAACATCGACGCCTTCGGCCGCCAGGAGCTCGGCTGGGTGGTACCCGAGGTGCTCGACTCCGACCGCACCGAGACCGGCATCACCGACTCCAAGCAGGACACCAACACCATCGCCTGGCGAACGCCCGCTGGGACGGCGTACACCCTCACCGAGGGCCAGGGCGGTGTCGGCCGCGTGCAGAACTCGCAGATGTACGTCGCCAAGTTGCCCGGGCGCGTCCTGCTCGACCCGGCGAAGTTCGACACCGGTGACACGGCCGTCGGCGTCGCACACCTGGTGGTCGCGCTCCGGCAACGACTTCGGCTGCTCGACCGACAACGGCGGACACAACTTCGACCTCGCGATCCCCGAGGTGGCGTCGCTGCCCACCGGCACGACGCTCTCGCTCGACCTCAAGTCCATGTGGGACATCGAGTGGGACTACGACTACGGATACGTGCTCACCTCGACCGACGGCGGCAAGGACTTCGCCTCCCACGAGTCGGCCAACGGCTACACGACCTCCAACACCGACCCGCTGGCCGGCAACCCCAACCAGAACGGGTGCCAGGCGGCCTATGACAACGGAATCACCGGCACGTCGGGCTCCTACGACGCCGGCACCGAGGTGACCGACCGCAAGCTCGGCAACACCCCCGACATGGTGTTCGTCGCCGACAGCTACGACATCTCCGACCTGGTCGGCTCCGAGGCACCGGTGTTGCGGTTCAGCTATGCCACCGACCCCGGACTGGCACGGCCGGGCTGGTTCATCGACGACGTGGCGATCACCGCGACGCTGCCCGACGGCAGCACGCGCGAGATCTACGCGACGGACTTCGAGGACCAGCGGCACCACCGACGACCCGCGGGTGTTCAACGGTGGCTGCCGGGCTGACGGTCCCGGCACGTGCGGCCAGGGCTGGCAGTACGTCGCCGCCGGCGCGGAGGGTCCCTCCGACCACGCCTACTACCTCGAGATGCGCGACCGCTCCGGGTTCGACCTCGACGGCAACGGCCAGGCCGATCGCGGTGCTCCGGCGTTCGCGTCGGGCTTCTACACGTCGTACACCGACGAGGCGCACGGCTACGGCAACGCCGGCACCGACAACCCGCCCGCCCAGTCGCCGCTGGACAGCCAGCCCGAGCCGGGCAGCGACACGCCCGACCTCAACGACGCGGCGTGGACCGACGCGGCGGACGACGGGCACTTCTCCGACGGCGGCGATGGCTGGACCGACAACTACGCCGACCCGAGCAGCGCGTCGGGCAACTGGGAGTTCAACTATGACTGCCTGACTTTCGACGTCCTCGACATGACCGGCAACGGCGACGGCACCGAGGCCGGCGAGGGCCCGCAGGCGGCCGACGGCGACCTCACCGGCGACGTACGCTTCACCCTCGGTGACGGCTGCGCGGACTTCGACTACGGCTACGGCGACGAGCCCACGCCTGCGGCCAACACTGCGCCCGACGCGGCGGCGACCGCCACGCCGGCCACCGGCGCCCCCGGCACCCGGGTCACGCTCGACGCCAGCGGCAGCACCGACACCGAGACGCCCAACGGGTTGACCTTCTCGTGGGACCTCGGCAACGGCGGCACCACGAAGGACGCCACCGGTCCGGTCGTCGAGCATGTCTACGGCAGTCCCGGGACGTACGACGCCACGGTGACCGTCTCCGACAGCGCGGGTCTCACCGACACTGCCACTGTCCGCATCACGATCACCCAGCCGGGCCAGCCGGGCCAGCCGGGCCAGCCGGGCCAGCCGACCCCCGCGCCCACACCCACTCCCACGGGCGGTGGTTCGGGCGCCGGACCGGGGTCCGGCTCGGGCAGCGGATCGGGCCAGGCGAGCGTCACCGTCACCTCGACGGCACCCGCGGCCCTCGTCCGGGCCCTGCCGTGCCAGGGCAGGTCCGTCGGGCACCTCGGCAGCTGGCGGGTGCTGCAGGGCGCCGCGCCCGGCGGGTCCTACTGCGACAACCGCGGTAAGCGGACGGGGCGCGACGTGCTGCGGGTCGGCTTCCAGGGCGACGCCATCGACGTGGTCTTCGGGAAGGCGAAGGCCGGCGGGAAGGCGGTGCTGTTCATCGATGGCACGCGGGTCGGCACGGTCTCGTTCAGGGGGCGTCGAAACCACCCCCGTCTCGATCGGCACGCGCTGGTCAGCGATCTCGGCACCGACCGGCCGCACCGCCTCCGGCTTGTGGTGAAGCGCGGGACAGCGTACGTCGAAGGTTTCCGAGTCAGCCGCTGACCTGCTGAGGTGGCTCCGCAGCGAGAAGGCCTTGCTGCGGAGCAGCCGAAGGTGGTCAAGAACGCATGTCCTCCGCCCGATTCGGAGGTGCGTCACGCGCCGCAGGGATGGTGGTACGGCCAGGGGCTGCGCCAAGCTGGCGGGCTGCCGCTACTTCCTCCTGTTCGACCCGGCAGCCGAGCTCGCCACCGAGTTGCCTCGCCCTCACGTCACGTCGTCATGACAGCCACCCCACGCTGCACAAGTGGCGGTGGAAGCATGACCGCTCCGGGTGCGTGAACCTTGGGCTCGGTTCCGACTTGGCAGACAACCCCACGGCCCGCGTCTTGACCCGTGGGGGTGTCTGGCCGGTCGGTGCCCAGCCGCCGTACCTGCTATGCACGCACCCCTCAAGGACGAGAGGCCACGACCTAGAGGCGCGGGAGGGTGCGCGTGCGCATGATCTCCCGAGCGATGTCAATGACCTTGCGGTTGAGATGCATTGATGCACGTTTCAAGTAGCCGAGTGCCTGGTCGGAGTCGAGGCCGAGACGTTCCATGAGCAGGCCTTGCGCCTGGCCAATGATGAGCCGGTTCGCGAGTGCTGTCTTGAGATGGTCGATCTCGAGTCCCGCGGCTTCCAGCGCCAGGACGAGCCGCTCGTTGTCCTCCGCCACCCGTGCCATCGCCTGGTCGAGACGCAACGATTCGTGCAGATAGTCATCCAACTCGCTCACAATCACCACTCCCGCCAGGCCGCCGTGATCGCCGATCGGGGCCAAGATTACTCGCCTCACAGGGGCTTCGGAATCCCTCGCAGTCCGGATTGCACCGCGGCGTTCTCTGCTTGCGGCGACATTGCCCTGCGCTGTGCGGGCCGGCTCGCTCGTGTGAGGTGGCGCTGACTCCGCCCCAACCGCGCATCAGATCTTCGAGCAGCGAACCACTCTCGGGGTAGTGGGGGCCGGGGGCAGCCTGCACTCGAGAATAGGTCGTTGCGGGCCATGAAGGTCTGGCGCGTCGAAGAGTGCCGGACTAGACCGCCATAGCGCCTCTCCCTACGCGCGGTTGAGCAGTACAGCGCGCGCACTCCTCGGGGTCGCGTGTCAGGCCCCGTCGGCCCAGCCCTCCCAATGAGCCGGCGGGGCCGACCGCCAGGGGTGCGTTGTCGCTCATTGAAAGCCGCGACCGAAGGCAGTGCGATGCCTTGACGATCGTTGCGGGGTAGTCGAGCGACCGCAGCCCCGGGCCAACCCATAGGTGAACCCGGCGAGACGCACTTGGGCATGGAATCAGCTGGCCGCGGGTATCGATCGGACGGTGCGCAGTTCGGCGCGCCGAGGCCGAGAAAGGAGTGTGCCATGGACAGCGATGCACGTACTGGCACGAGAAGATCTGACCTGCAGCGCGCCGCGGGAGCGGTAGGCGCGGTGTTCCTCCTGGTCGGGATCCTGGGCTTCATCCCCGGAATCACGACCGACTACTCCACTCTGGAGTTCGCGAGTCACGAATCAGACGCCAAGCTGCTCGGCATCTTCGAGGTCTCGATCCTCCACAACATCGTGCACCTTCTCTTCGGTGTCGCCGGTCTCGCCATGGCCAGGACCTGGGACGGCGCTCGGACCTACCTGATCGGCGGCGGGGCCATCTACCTGGTCCTGTGGATCTACGGTCTGCTCGTCGACCATGAGAGTGCGGCCAACTTCGTGCCGGTCAACGATGCCGACAACTGGCTGCACTTCGTGCTCGGGGTCGGCATGATCGCGCTCGGCGTGCTGCTCGCGAAGCGGGACCGCGACAAGAGCGGACACCACGACGGCCGGTAACCCCGACCGACCAGAAGTTGGCACCCGACGACAAAGCAGACTCCACGCATGTCACATCTGGGCGAGGGAGGCGTCGCCGCTGTCGTGGCATGCATGCAGCAGTGCTTGGACGGACTAGCACCCGATCAGCACTGTCATCGCGAGTTCCTTGCCACCTACCTGCGCACCACCATCGCCGTCGAAGAGGCGATCGAAAGAGGTGTCTTCGAGGACGTCAGCTGGGTTGAGGCGTGGGACGTCGCGTTCGCGGGCCTCTACTTCGATGCTCTCGACGCTCATGTGACCGGACTCCGGCAGGTGCCCCGACCGTGGCGACTCGCCTTCGATGCCCCAGCCGACCTGCCGGCGTTGCGGCACGTGCTGCTGGGGATCAACGCCCACATCAACTTCGACTTGCCCCAAGCGCTTCTGGCGGTGATCGACGACCAGGACTTCGCTGACCCCGTCGTGATGGGCCGGCGTCGGCGCGACCACGAGCGGGTGGACGCCGTGCTCTCGGCGCGCGTCACTGCCGAGAACCGGGAGCTGTCGGCCCAGTCGGGGGTGATCTCGTTGCTCGACCGAGCTCTGCGACCCGTCAACCGGCTCGCTTCCCGGCGGTTCCTGCGTGAGGCTCGCCGGAAGGTGTGGCACAACACGGTGGAGCTGCAACGTGCTCGCTTGGTCGGTGCGGAGACCTACGCCGCCAGGCTCGGCGAGCTCGAGGCACTGAGTGCCGCCCGGGTCGCCGACCTCCTCGCGCCGGGACCGGTGCTGCTACGGCTGGCGATCGGCGGGTCCGGGATCATCCTGCCGCCGACACCGTGATCCCCCGCTGCACCAGAACAGGCCCCCGATTACGAACCTGGCATTACGTCCTTGACGGCGTCGATCACCTTGGCAGTTCGAGGGCGCGCGTCGCCGCCGTCTGCCCACGCGGGGTCCTGTGGCAACGGTCCCATCGGATCGGCCTCACCGGGTGGTGCTGTCGCGTGCGCCAACGACCGCCGGATGGCCTCCTCCAGGTCGAGCAGCCCGTGGCCAGGAGGCAGCAACAGCTCCCGGAAGTCGTCGTCCGCGGCCACCATGTCGTGACGGAGGCTCTCGACCAGCGCCTGGACGGTGGGACGGGGTACGTCGGTGAGGCTGCCGACAAGGCTGCCGACCAGGGCCGTCGGTAGCAGCGGGACGTTCACCTGCGGCCGGGCGAGCCCGGCATGGGTGGTGTACACGTCGAGGAGCTCGCCGTAGCGCAACGTGTCAGGTCCGCCCACATCGAAGTGCCGGGAGGGGCCGGAATATCCGAGAGCCCCGATCAGGGCCTCGAGCACGTCGACGACCGCGATCGGCTGCACCATCGAGTCCATCCAGGTCGGGACGGTGTGCACCGGCAACCGTTCGCTCACTTGTCGGATGATCTCGAACGAGGTCGAACCGCTGCCCAGGATGACAGCGGCTCGCAGCACCACGACCAGCGCGGGACTGGTGCGCAGGATCCGCTCGACCTCACGCCGGGATCTCAGGTGCACAGACAGGTCCTCGTCCGTCACGTCCGGCAGCACACCGGACAGGTACGCGACCCGCCCGACGTCGTGAGCACGTACGGCCTCAGCCATGTGGATGGCCGCTCGCCTGTCGTTCTCCTCGAAGTCGTCGCCGCCCATGCCGTGGATCAGGTAGTACACCGCCTCTACGCCCTCGCACGCGGCCGCCACCTGCCCGGCGTCGAGTGCGTCCATCACGACCGTCTCCACCCGGTCTCCCCACCAAGGTCGCTCCCGGTCCGGGTGCGACACGGTGGTACGCACCTCGTGACCGCGCTCCAGCAACACAGGCACCAACCGGCCACCGACGTACCCGGTCGCGCCTGTCACCAGCACCTTCACGTGCCCGCCGCCTCTCGATCGTGACGAACCCGCACGCGAGTTCGGCCCTGCCGTCCTTGTGAGCTCATGCGCACGGTAGCCGCCCGACAGCCGGACGCCGACAACAGGGCTGAGCCGAGCGCCCACCGTGTGAGGCACGGACCGGGTACGGGCGGAACGGTTGGCGTCGCCTACGCGTGCTCATCGTTCCTCAAGCGGGTCTCAGGCCGGCTGCATCCGAGCCACGAACACGTGGCGACCGCCGGGTTCCTGATGTGACTCGACCAGCAGCTCGACGGCGATCTCGGTGCCGTCGCTACGCAGCATCGGCACGACGACTGTCCGTCCCAGCAGTGGGCTGCGCCCGTTGCTGAGATGGAGGGTGAACCCCGCGAGGTGGGCCTGGTGGTAGCGGGCGGGGATGATCGCCACCAGCCGCCGGCCCAGCAGTTGGCCCGGCTCGAGGTAGCCGAGCAGATCGCAGGCCTGCCGGCTGACGACCACGATCCTGTTGGCGTCATTCGCGGCGATGATCGCTCGTTCCTCGAGGTCCGCCATCTCCTCGCTCAACGACACCGGAGGGAGCGGTACGGCATGTGACACGTCCGGGCTGCTGGACCACTCGGTCGCCGGCTCGCCACCCGCTTGGCGAGCGACCTCCCTGCACAACCAACGGCGCAGCTCGCGCATCTCAGGTTGGATCGGTGGGGTCAGGAACGCGCCAGAATCCGCTAGGACGAGCGCGGCGTCCATCGCCTCGTCGAGGACGCGGAAGTGTGGAACGGAGGTATGCGGGATCCGGACGACCTCCCGCTGCGAGGAGACACCGGGTTCCACAGCGTGCGCCATGAGCTCCTCGGCGCCCTCGCCCAGATGGGGTTCACGGATGTGCTCGTGCAACAGCGACATCGCTTCACTGGTGGCGGCGTGCACCGCCAACGGCTGCGTGGGATCGTCCGAGTCGAGAGTGGCCAACAGGTATTCGCGCAACAACGATTCAGCGTGCTCCTGCCAGGCGGCGTGCAGCAGGAGGGGGACGTTCAAGAACATGACATCGATCCCGTCGCGGCCGGCCGCGCCAGGAGCGGAGCCCGCCCCAGCCGTGTGCGGCTGGGGCGACGAGGGCGTCTCGTCCAAGCGATCGCCTGAGGCCAGGTCGAACCACACCGTCTTGCCGTCCAGGTGGGTGACAGTTCCCCAACGGTCGACCAGATGCTCCAGCAGATGAATTCCGCGACCGGTGCCGGCCGTTGCGGCGTAGTTGCGCGGGCTGGGTGCCTGCGTGCTGCCGTCGCTCACCTCGACGTGCAGACCACCGCCGTCGGCTGAAGCGTCCAGCTGAATGGGTGTCCCTGCGTGCACGAGCGCATTGGTCACCAGCTCACTCACCAGCAGTTGCGCCGTCTCCTGAAGGTCGCCGCGTGACGCCTGTGCCAAGACGTCGCGCACCAGCTGGCGGGCAGCGCCGACGCTCGACGGGTGCGCGGGCAGCAGAACAGCACCGGTGTCGTCCCGATGATGGGGGCTGTCGGTGCGAGGCAGGTCGCCGCCGCTCATCACGAGGCGGCCGCCGCTGTGATCAAGCCGAGGCCCAATTTCACTGCACTCACACACGTACAACGACGCCCGGGCTCAACGGCTATCCGATGCCCCCCGTCTTTCGGCGCCACCAGCGCGCACCTCTCCGCTTGGTGAACCCGGTTGGCGAACGGGCGTGGTGGAGCTTCGCGGCCACGGAGTTCCACCGCGAGTCCTTGAGCTTGCCGGTGTCCTGGCCCTCGCGCCTTGCGTTGGACGCGTCTGCGGGCATTGTTCGATTATGGGTCAGATCGCAAAGACCGGCGAGGCGGAGCCAATCTGGCTGGGGCTACGGTGGTCGACATGCCCGGTGACCACGTGTCTGACGACGCCTATACGGCTGACGCGTGGGGCACGAGCTCAAGAACGCGGCCGTCGGTGATCCTGTTCGACGTCAACGAGACGCTGTCGGACATGGCGCCAGTGGCGGAACGCTTCGTTGACGTCGGTGCCCCTGCAGCATTGGCACAGGCGTGGTTCGCCAGCCTCTTACGGGACGGCTTCGCGCTAGCGGCGGTAGGGATGAACGTGCCGTTCGCCGAGGTCGCTGTCGGACAGCTGCGGGCCGTCCTGAGCAGCGAGCCTCTCGATCGCAGCATCGACGAAGCCATCCGGCACGTGATGGACGGGTTCAGAGCCCTTCCAGTACATCCTGACGTCGCCGATGGGATTCGTGGCCTGGCTGCCGCAGGGCCACGGCTGGTCACCCTCAGTAACGGGGCGGTGTCGGTGGCTGAGGAATTGCTGACGCAGGCGGGTGTCCGGGACTGCTTCGAGGCGCTGCTCTCAGTGGAGGATGCGCCGCACTGGAAGCCCGCAGCGTCGGCATATGAGTACGCCATCGGGCGGTGCGGGATCCAACCTCGGGACGCGCTGCTGGTCGCTGTCCATCCCTGGGACATCGCCGGGGCGGCGCGCGCAGGGCTCGCTACGGCGTGGATCAACCGACGAGGCGTGTCGTATCCCGACTACTTCACACGCCCGAATCTGATCAGCCGGTCGTTGACGGATTTGGCCGATCAACTCAGCGATTGAGGGACCTCGCAGAGCTGGGCCGCTTGCTACAGGCGACGGCGTGCTCTGGCAGCCGCCAGCCGGGGTCGGCGATCCGATAGCGTGCACAGGTGGATAGAGGTGCGCCCATGGACAGCCCGTACCTCCTCGCGCCCGGCCCGGAGCGCCGTCGGGTGATGCGCGAGCTGGGCATTCCCATCTGCTTGCTCGACTACAGCGACGCCGAATGGGCTGCCCGCAGCAGCGACGCGGCTGATGCTCGGGCGAGGGCCAGTGCGGTCGGCAGTGTTCGGGATGCTGTCCGCGATGAGGCCACAGGCACGTAGTGGACGCCCGGGGGCCAGACAGCGAGCCGGTTCGGATGATGGAGGCCCGCACGGCTCTGCGCGTCGAGGCTCCGCGCGGCCTCATGGCGAACGATGGCATCGGAGCATCAACGAGGACGGCTGCTTCGCGGAGTCAGAGTCCGCCCGCCGTCGCAACAGGAACTGCTTGAGGACTAGACCGGACGCACCCCCGGCGTCACTCGACGGCACCCCCGGCGTTGTAGCGGTGCGCGTGTCCTCGTGCTCCTGGGGGATTCCCTGTCCGCGCACCAGGGCAGGCCCGCCGGTACAACCCCCAAGGCTCCGGCGGGCCTGGACCCCTACCGTCGCGGGCGCCCGCGCGCACTTGCGCAACCGTCAACCAACCTCACACCGGGCACCATCGGGTTGGAGTGTTCCCCCTGTTGTTACGCTCGCCGAGCCCCCCGGTCCAGTCTCCCCCGTCTGGGCCGGGGGCCTCGTCCGCCAGAAAGCTGCGACCCCGGTCCGCTCGTTGACATGCAGGGGCGTTTCGGTTGTCCTGATGTGGGATTGGCGGGGCCGGGCAAATTCTGTCCAGTGACACGTTTGGTGACACGTTTGCAAGTCGCTACGCGGTTTCAAAGGCGCTTGCGAGGGTCGATATGGCCCACCGAAGCGGCCGATCCGAGCGTGAATTGCTAGTTCTCGTCCCTCATGATCACCGGGGCGCGACGAGACTAGGTCGCCAGTTCGATTCTGACAGGCGGCTCCGACGCCCCCGGCGACCCGAGACCCCGGGGCGTCTCCTGTTCCCGTGCCGACGGTCAGGGCTCGAGCACGAGCTTCCCGCCCGGGTGGCCGCCCATCAGCAGCTCCGTCGCCGCCACGGCGTCGGCGAGCGGGAAGGTGCGGGCCACGGGCACGACGAGCCGGCCGTCGGCGGCGAGCTCGACGAGGTGGGCGCGCACGGCGTCGCGGTAGGCCTGGCTGGCCGGCATCGCACCCGCGATGGCGATGAAGCCCTCCGCCGCCGCCCGGCCGGCGGCAGCGATCGTGACGATGCGGTCACGGTCGGCGACGAGTGCGAGCGAGACGTCGACGGCCTCGTCGGTGCCGACGCAGTCGAGTGCGGCCGCGACGCCGTCGGGTGCCAGCGTCGCGGACGCGCTGCTCGAGCCCGTCGCCGTACGACACCGGTCGACCGCCGAAGCGGCGTACGGACTCGAAGCTGCTCTCGCTCGCCGTGCCGATCACGCGTGGCGCCGAGGAGCGCGGCCTGCTGGAGCACGCTGACGCCGACGGCGCCGGACGCGCCGTGGACCAGGATCGTGTCGCCCTCGCCGACGCCGGTGACGTGCAGCATCTCGGAGGCGGTGCACCCGGCGAGGAGCAGGTTCGCCGCCTCGCCGAAGGACAGGGACGCCGGCTTCGCGAACACGTCCGCGGCCGGCACGGTCACCTCGGTCGCCCAGCCGCCGCTGATCCGGAAGGCCAGCACGTCGTCGCCGACGGCCACCGGCCCCGAACCGATCTCGGTGTCCGGCCCGACCGCGGTGACGACGCCGGCGACCTCGTAGCCGATGGGGCGCGGGAAGTCCTCCGGCTTGCCGTGGGCCACGTGCTTGGCGTCGGCCGGGTTCATCCCGGCGGCGCGCACCTCGATGGTCACCTCCCCGGCGCGGGGAGCAGGGACGTCGTGGTCCTCGAGCGTGAAGACGTCGAGGTCGCCGGGGCGGGTCGCGATCCAGTGCTGTGCCATGGCGTCGAGCCTAGGTCGACCCGAGTCCGACAGGCTCCGGCGCATCCGAGCCCTCGGCACGCCGGGGACGCCACATCGCCACCCGGAACACCGCGAAGCGCACCAGGCCGGTGCCGAGGTTGGCCGCGACCAGCACGGCGACCTCCTGGGTCCGCGACGGCGCGTCCACCGTCGCCTCCAGCAACCAGAGCGACCCGGCCGTCACGGCCAGGCTGAAGCCGAGGAGCGCGAGGCCCAGCACCTGGTGGGTCACCGTGCGCTCCGGTCCGCGGACGCCGAAGGTGATCCGGCGGTGCCCCCACGTCCCGGCGATGGTCGAGACGACGAGGGCGATGGCGTTCGCCGGCTGCGCGCTGAGCTCGGTGCGGAGGACGACGTACAGCAGGCCGTAGAGCACGTTGAACGCACCGCCCACGCAGGCGAAGACGACCAGCTGCACGAGGATCGCCCGCCAGCGTGCGGCTCGGCTGGTGGTCACGGGTGAAGCGTACGGGGCGCGAGAGCGTGTTGCGGTAGGTGCAACAAGTCGCGCCAGAGGCAACACGGCTCTTGTCGTGCGGGCCTCGCGGCTCCATCATCGGGGGTGTCGCCCGCTTCGGCGCGGGTGGCGGAGGGAACCGATGACCATCAGCGTCTTCGACCTGTTCAAGGTCGGGATCGGCCCGTCCAGCTCGCACACCGTCGGCCCGATGAAGGCGGCGTACCTCTTCGTCGACCGGCTGCGGGACGACGGCCTGCTCGACGAGGTCGCGCGGGTCCACGTCGAGCTGTTCGGATCGCTCGGCGCGACCGGGCACGGGCACGGCAGCGTGAAGGCGGTCGTGCTCGGGCTCTCCGGGGAGCAGCCGGAGCTCGTCGACCCCATCACCGCCGAGCCGATCGTCCAGGAGGTCCGCGACCGCAAGCGCCTGGACCTGGCCGGGAGCAGGCCATCGAGTTCGACGTCGACGACGACGTCGTCCTGCACCGGCGCAAGCGCCTCGACTTCCACACCAACGGCATGGTCTTCCAGGCCTTCGACGCCGCGGGCGCCGAGCTGCGCAGGCGCGAGTACTACTCCGTCGGCGGCGGGTTCGTGCTCGACGAGGACGACGTCGGCAACCCGGTGGTCGTGCCCGACGACACGCCCGTCCGCACCCGTTCCCCAGCGGCGACGAGCTGCTGGCCATCACGCGCGAGACCGGGCTGCGGATCAGCGACGTCATGCTCGCCAACGAGCTGGTCTGGCGGACCGAGGAGGAGGTGCGCAACGGGCTGCTGGCGATCTGGTCGGTGATGCAGGAGTGCGTCGACCGCGGCAGCCGCACGCCGGGCGTGCTGCCGGGCGGCCTGAAGGTCCGCCGCCGCGCGGCCGAGCTGAAGGCCAAGCTCGACGTCGAGGGGCCTCCGGGATCGCCGACCCGCTGCATGGCGATGGAGTGGGTGACGCTCTACGCGCTGGCGGTCAACGAGGAGAACGCCGCGGGCGGGCGGGTGGTGACGGCGCCGACCAACGGGGCCGCCGGGATCGTGCCGGCGGTGCTGCACTACTACCACCACTTCGTGCCCGGGGCCGACGACGACGGCGTCGTGCGCTTCCTGCTGACCGCCGCCGCGATCGGCCTGCTGTTCAAGGAGAACGCGTCGATCTCCGGGGCCGAGGTCGGCTGCCAGGGCGAGGTCGGCTCGGCCTGCTCGATGGCCGCCGCGGGACTCGCGGAGGTCCTCGGCGGCACCCCGGAGCAGGTCGAGAACGCCGCCGAGATCGGCATCGAGCACAACCTCGGGCTCACCTGCGATCCCGTCGGCGGGCTGGTGCAGATCCCGTGCATCGAGCGCAACGCGGTCGGCTCGATCAAGGCGATCACCGCCGCCCGGATGGCCGATGCGCGGCGACGGCTCGCACCACGTGTCGCTGGACAAGGCGATCAAGACGATGCGCGAGACCGGCGCGCGACATGAAGGACAAGTACAAGGAGACCGCCCGCGGCGGTCTCGCCCTCAACGTGGTGGAGTGCTGAGCTCGATCCGGACAGGGCAGGCATAGTCCGGCGCCGGCCGGTGTTGGGCCCCGGTGAGACGAAACCGAGGGAAGGACACCTGATGCGTGCTGTGGTCTACACCGAGAGCGGCGACTCCTCCGTGCTGGAGCTGGTCGAGCGGGAGGCGGCGGAGCCCGGGCCGGGCGAGGTGCGGGTGCGCATCGTCCGCGCCGGCGTGAACCCCACCGACTGGAAGTTCCGCGCCGGCGGGATGGGCGAGCTCGCCTTCCCCGAGATCGTGCCCGGCCAGGACGGCGCGGGCGTCGTCGACGCCGTGGGCCCCGACGTCACGGACCTCGCCGTAGGCGACCGCGTCTGGACGATGCTCGCGCAGCACCAGCGTCCCGGCGGCACGGCGCAGGAGCAGGTCGTGATCCCGGCGGACCGGGTGACCGTGCTCCCCGAGGCGGCGTCGTACGACCTGGGCGCGTCGCTCGGCGTCCCCGCGGTCACCGCCCACCGCGCCCTCACCACGTCCGAGGACGGGCCGGACCGGCTGGCGCCCGGCGCGCTCTCCGGGATGACGGTGCTCGTCGCGGGTGGGGCCGGCGCCGTCGGCAACGCCGCGATCCAGCTCGCCCGGTGGGCCGGCGCGACCGTGATCAGCACCGTGAGCAGCGACGAGAAGGGCCGTCTCGCGACGGCGGCCGGCGCGCACCACGTGGTCAACTACCGCGACGGCGACACGTCGGCGGCGATCCGCGACCTCGCACCCGACGGCGTCGACCTGGTCGTGGAGGTGGCGCCGGCCCAGAACCTCGAGCTCGACCTCGCTGTCATCAAGCCGCGCGGCACGATCGCGATCTACGCCAACAACGGCGGCGACGAGGTGACGATCAGCGTGCGCCAGACGTTCTCGACCAATGCCCGCTTCCAGTGGGTGCTGCTCTACACCGTCGGTCACGAGGCGCTGCGGCGTGCGGCGGACGACATCACCGCGGCGGTCGTCGACGGCGCGTTCGGCGTCGGCGACGAGCACGGGCTCCCGATCCACCACTACCCGCTGGAGGAGACCTCGGCGGCACACGCAGGCCGTCGAGGACGGAGCGGTGGGCAAGGTGCTGATCGAGGTCACGGACGACTGAGACCGGCCCCGCTACTGCGGGCGTGCAAGCCCTACTATCGCTCGCATGGTCGCAGAGGGATCACGGCGTGGTGCCGCACCGCGGTCGCCGAGCATGGCGCAGGTGGCCGAGCGTGCGGGCGTGTCCCACCAGACCGTGTCGCGGGTGCTCAACGACGCGTCGCTGGTCAAGGAGGAGACGCGGCTGCGGGTGCTCGCTGCGATCGAGGAGCTCGGCTACCGCCGCAACTTCGCCGCCCGCCTCCTCGCAACCAACCGCTCGCGCCGCATCGGGATGGTCACGGCCCACCTCGCGCTCTACGGCCCCAGCATGATCGCGCTCGGCGTGCAGGAGGCCGGTGAGCTCCAGGGGTACGACGTGTCGCTGGTCGGCCTGCCGGAGTTCTCCTTCGAGGGCCTGCAGAGCGCCGTCGACCGGTTGAGCGACCAGGCGGTCGAGGCGATCGTCGTGGCCGTGCCCCACGAGGATGCGGTGGTGATGACGCGGGCGCTCCAGCCGAGCATCCCCGTGGTCATGGTCCAGGGGGTGACGGCCGGCCAGCCGTTGTCCGCCGGGATCGACCAGGAGGCCGGGGCACAGCTGGCCGTCGGGCACCTGCTCGACCTGGGCCACCGCCGCGTGGCCCACGTGAGTGGACGTCGCGGAGTGGATCGAGGCGCGTCAACGTGCGAACGGCTGGCGCAGGGCCCACGAGGAGCGCGGCCTGCTGCCCGGACCCGAGCTCGAGGGCGACTGGTCGTCGGAGAGCGGTCATCGAGCCGGGTGCCGGATCGCGCAGGACCCGGACGTCACTGCGGTCTTCGCCAGCAACGACTTCATGGCCCTCGGTGTACTGCACGCACTGCACGAGCGGGGCCGTCGGGTGCCCGAGGAGGTGAGCGTGGTGGGCTTCGACGACGTCCCGCAGGCGGCGTACTACTGGCCGGCGCTCACCACCGTCGCCCAGGACTTCCCCGAGCTGGGCCGGCGCGCGCTCTCCGTGGCGCTCGCGGCGGTGCGCGGCGAGGACGACCACGACGTCGACCTCATCGAGCCGGTCCTGGAGGTCAGAGGGTCGACTGCTCGTCCTCGGAACGCAGCTGTCTCGTAACAACCCGCCCCGACGCGTTGACGATGGGGCCGTGTGAGCGCTCACTCCGGCGATGTCGCGCACCCGGTGACAATGGGTGTTGACTTTGCGGGGTGGCAGACGTCACACTGGCTGAGCGTCGATGTTAGCGCTAACAGTCCGGTTCCACCCGGCCCTCTCTCGCGGAGACCGCTAGTCAGACATCGACCACCCCATGGTTTGCCTGTGACACGTGGTCACCTCTCAGCGCACCTGCGCGGAGATTCGAAGAAGGAGAAGAAATGGCGGCTCTCAAGCGCGCATCCCGAGGCGTGTTGACCCTGGCGGCGGCTGGCGTACTGATCGTCGGACTGGGCGCGTGCTCGGGCGGAGACGGGGACAGCACGGCCACCGACGACGGTGGCAGCGACGTCACCACGGTCGGCTTCGTCGCGGTCGGCCCCGAAGGTGGTTTCCGCAACGCCAACGAGCAGGCCATCAAGGACGCGTTCTCCACGGAGGCTGGTTTCGACCTGAAGTACGCCCCTGCTTCGAGCCCGACCGACCAGAAGTCGCAGCTCGACGCGTTCTCGACCTTCGTCAACGACGAGGTGGACGTCATCCTCCTGACCGCCACGGAGGCGACGGGCTGGGACGACTCCCTCGAGCTCGCGCAGGAGGCCGAGATCCCCGTCATCCTGCTCGATCGCGGTGTCGACTCGAGCGAGGACCTCTACGCCACACGCATCGCTCCCGACAACGTCAAGGTCGCAGCCTCCGTCGGCGACTGGGCCGTGCAGACCTACCCGGAGGGTGCGAAGTACTTCACGCTCGAGGGCGTTCCCGGTCTCTCGGTCGTGAACGAGCGCAACGAGGGCTTCGACGAGGTCATCGGCGGCGCGTCGGGCTGGGACAAGATCGGTGCGCAGACGGCCAACTGGACCGCGGACGAGGGCAAGTCGGTCATCGAGACCGTGCTGAAGGCGAACCCCGACCTCGAGTTCATCTTCGCCCAGAACGACGAGATGGGCATCGGCGCAGCCGCGGCTGTGAAGGCCGCGGGCAAGACTCCGGGCACCGACGTCAAGATCGCGACGATCGACGGCACCTCCGCGGCGCTCGAGGCGCTCGCCGCCGGTGACCTCAGCTTCGTGGCGCAGTACAACCCCTTCTTCGGTGACCTGGCGGTGGACGCCGTCAACAAGGCCGTGGCAGGGGACACCCTCGACAAGATCATCATCGTCGACGGGGAGACCTTCGACTCCCCGGAGGCGGGGCAGGCCGCGCTGGACGAGGGCAAGGGCTTCTGATCCAGAAGAGTCCCTGGATGATCGGAACACGGGACGAGCGGGGGATGCCGTGCGGCAGCCCCCGCTCGTCGCCTGCTCCGTGGAGATCCGCCGAGGCATCACACGAGGAGTGCAGCGATGAATGAACCGGTCGCCATCGTCGAGGTCCGCGACGCGTCCATCACTTTCCCGGGCGTCAAGGCACTCGACGACGTCAGCTTTCGGCTCCTCCCCGGTGAGGTCCACACCTTGATGGGGGAGAACGGCGCAGGGAAGTCGACCCTCATCAAGGCGCTGACCGGGGTCTACCAGATCGACTCCGGCGAGATCGTGGTCAACGGCGAGGTACGCCGCTTCTCCGGCACGGCGTCCGCCCAGGCTGCCGGCATCTCCACCGTGTACCAGGAGGTCAACCTGTGCACGAACCTGAGCATCGGCGAGAACGTCATGCTCGGCCACGAGGCGCGTGGCGTCACCGGCATCAACTGGCGCAAGACCCACGCGCAGGCGCGTGAGGCCCTCGCACGCCTGGGTCTCGGTGACCTCGACCCCCGCGCCCCGCTCTCCTCGATCTCCATCGCGCTGCAGCAGCTGGTCGCCATCAGCCGAGCGATGGTCACCGACTCGAAGGTGCTCATCCTCGACGAGCCGACCTCGAGCCTCGACGCGAACGAGGTCGACGTCCTCTTCGGGGTGATCCGGCGCCTGCGCGACCACGGCGTCGCCATTCTCTTCGTCTCCCACTTCCTCGACCAGGTGTACGCGATCAGCGACCGCATCACGGTGCTGCGCAACGGCCGGTTCGTCGGCGAGTACCTCACGCGGGACCTCGACCGGACGCAGCTCATCTCGAAGATGATCGGCAAGGACTTCGAGTCCCTCCGCGCGCTCGGCTCCAACCGACAGACCACCGTGCGCGATCGCACGCAGACACCGGTCTTCGCCGCGGAGGGTCTCAGCCGCAAGGGTTCGCTCGCGCCGACCGACGTCGAGGTGCACGCAGGTGAGGTCGTCGGCTTCGCGGGCCTTCTCGGCTCCGGGCGCACCGAGCTCGCACGCCTGATGGCCGGCGCCGACAAGGCGGACTCCGGCACGGTGAGGGTGCGCGGCAAGAAGGCTGCGCTGAGCTCGCCCGTGGCCGGACTCTCACGCGGCATCGCCTACTCCACCGAGAATCGTCGCGAGGAGGGCATCGTCGGGGACCTCAGCATCCGCGAGAACATCGTGCTCGCCGTCCAGGCCCAGCGCGGATGGTGGCGTCGCGTTCCCGCTCGCGAGGTCGACCAGCTCGTCGCCACCTACATGGAGCGCTTCAGCGTGCGCCCCAACGACCCGAATCGTCCGATCCGGCTGCTGTCCGGCGGCAACCAGCAGAAGGTGTTGCTGGGCCGGTGGCTGGCGACGAAGCCCGACCTGCTGCTCCTCGACGAGCCGACTCGCGGCATCGACGTGGGTGCGAAGGCCGACATCCAGGAGACCGTTGCCGAGCTCGCCGAAGGCGGGATGGGCGTCGTGTTCATCTCGTCCGAGCTGGACGAGGTCGTACGCCTCTCCGAGCGGATCGTCATCCTCAAGGACCACGAGAAGGTCGGCGAGGTCGTGAACGGTCCGGAGGTGACCGCGCAGAGCATCGTCGCGGTCATCGCCGCCGAGTCAGGGGCGGACGCGGAAGCCCAGGCAGACGTGCTCGCCGAAGAGGTCGCCGAGGGCGGCGCCGTACACGAAGGGATTGCGCAGCATGGATAGGTTCGCCACCGCACTGAGGACCCCGTGGTCCTGGGCCCTCGTCGGCATCGCGGTGCTGCTGCTGGTCAACTCGATCAAGGACCCGGGCTACCTCGCGGTCGGCGTCAACCCCACCACCGGGCTGCTGACCGGCAACGTGCTGGACATCCTGCGTGTGTCGGCGCCGATCATCATGATCGCGCTCGGGATGACGTTCGTCATCGCCACCGAGGGGATCGACCTCTCGGTCGGCTCGATGATGGCCGTCGGCGGCGCGGTGGCGATGGAGACGCTGTCCACGCTGAACAGCGCATCGTCGGTCGGTGCCATGTTCCAGGCCATCGGACTGGCGCTCGCACTGGCCGTCGTGCTGGGCGCGATCAACGGCCTCCTCGTCTCCGTGGTGGGTCTCCAGCCGTTCATCAGCACGCTCGTCATGATGCTGGCCGCGCGCGGCATCGCCCGTGTCATCACCGACGGGCAGAACACCAACGCGACCAACGAGCCCTTCCGCCAGCTGTCCAACGGTCAGGTGCTCGGTCTCCCGACCAGCTTCGTGATCGCGATCGCGATCGTCGTCGTCGTCGCCGTCTTCATGCGTCGCACCGCGCTCGGCCTGATGATCGAGTCGATCGGCATCAACCCGCACGCGAGCAGGCTCGTCGGCATCCGTCCCCGTCCCATCCTCTTCGCGGTCTACATCCTGTCTGCCGTCCTCGCGGCGGTGGGCGGTCTGTTCAGCGTCTCGGAGGTCATGACGGTGAGTGTCTCGGGCACCGGGAACCTCATGGAGCTCGACGCGATCCTCGCGGTCGTCATCGGCGGGACGTCCCTCGCCGGCGGAAAGTTCTCGATCCTGGGCTCGACCATCGGCGCGCTGCTGATCGCGACCCTGAACAAGTCGGTGCTGTTCCTGGGCATCCCGGCTGCGGCGACGCCCGCGTTCAAGGCGGTCGTCATCATCGCGCTGGTGCTGCTCCAGTCAGAGCGGGTCCGCTCGGTCGCCTCCCGGCGCGCGAGGCCCACGACACCCCCCGAACCCCGGCGCCCCCCACGAGCCCTGAGCCGCGGGCCACCTCGAACCAGCCGGAGGTCGTCGCATGAGCACTCGCACCCTTGCCGAGTCCGTCCCGCCCGTCGCGGGACTGCCGGAGACCAAGCAGCCACAGCAGGTACGTCGCGCTGCACTCATGTGGGAGCGCAGCCAGCGGCTGATCCCGACGCTCGCTGCCCTGGTCCTGCTCTTCGCCATGCTGATCTACGCCGAAGCCGCCTACGGCCGCGTCTTCCACGCGGGCACGATCTCGAGCCTGCTCGTGAGCTTCGCGCCCACGATCATCCTCGCGGTCGGCATGACCTTCGTGATCATCTCCGGCGGCATCGACCTGTCGGTCGGCGCCGTGGTGGCGTTCAGCTCGGTGGCCGGGGTGATGCTGATGAACGCCGGCTACAACGGTTGGCTCGTCATGCTCCTGATGATCGTGTTCGGTGCCGTGTTCGGCCTGGTCGCGGGCGTGATGATCCAGTACTTCGACGTGCAGCCCTTCATCGCGACGCTCGCGATGATGTTCCTCGCCCGGGGCCTGGCCTCGATCCTGTCGACCACCCCGGTCACCGCTCCCGAGGGCTCGCCCGATCGAGCTCCTCGCCAAGGACTGGGAGATCTACGACGGACCGAAGGTGAACGACTTCACCGTCACGCCGGGTCTCATCGTCGCGTTCCTGGTCGTCCTGGGCGGGTTCTTCTTCCTGCACCGCAGCCGCACGGGGCGCACCGTCTACGCGATCGGTGGGAACGAGTCGTCGGCGCAGCTGATGGGCCTGCGCGACGCTCGCGCCCGGGTGTGGATCTACGTCGTCTCCGGCGCTCTCGCGGGCCTCGCCGCGATCGTCTACACCGCCGAGGTCGGCGGCAAGGCGCAGAACGTGACCGGGGTCGGTTGGGAGCTGGACGCCATCGCGGCAGTCGTGATCGGAGGCACGCTCCTCACGGGCGGCTACGGCTACGTGCTCGGGTCGATCGTCGGCGTGTTCGTCCTGGCAGCGCTGCGCCTCATCATCACCAAGGACGGCAC
Source organism: uncultured Actinomycetota bacterium (assembly GCA_963795095.1). Taxonomy (GTDB): domain Bacteria; phylum Actinomycetota; class Actinomycetes; order Propionibacteriales; family Nocardioidaceae; genus Nocardioides. The sequence goes on from CAWCGM010000035.1 coordinate 168,698, forward strand.
CATCAACCCCGAGTACCTGACCATCATCACTGGTTCGGTGCTGCTGGCCTTCGTGCTCCTCCAGCGCCTGCTGACCCGACGGCAGGCGAGCTGATGGCCGGGCACGAGCACGAGAAGTACGTCGTCGGCGTCGACTACGGCACGCTGTCGGGTCGGGCGGTGGTGGTCCGCGTCTCGGACGGCGCCGAGCTCGGCACCGGCGTACATGCCTATCGGCATGCGGTGCTGGAGCGTTCGCTGCCTGCGTCGCTCGCCGGCGCTGACGTCGCGCTCGCGCCGGAGTGGGCGCTCCAGGTGCCCGAGGACTACCGCGACGTGCTGCGCGTCGCCGTGCCTGCTGCGATCGAGGCGGCCGGGATCGACCCGGCGCCGGTCGTCGGGATCGCCACCGACTTCACTGCCTGCACGATGGTGCCGACGCTGGCCGACGGCACGCCGCTCAACGAGGTCGACGGCCTCGCCGACCGGCCGCATGCCTACGTCAAGCTGTGGAAGCACCACGCCGCGCAGCGCGCACGCCGACCGGATCAACGAGCTCGCCCGCACCCGCGGCGAGTCGTGGCTGCCGCGCTACGGCGGGCTGATCTCCTCGGAGTGGGAGTTCGCCAAGGGCGTGGAGCTGTTCGAGGACGACCGTGAGGTCTACGACCGGATGGACCACTGGGTCGAGGCGGCCGACTGGATCGTGTGGCAGCTGTGCGGGACCTACGTCCGCAACGCCTGCACCGCCGGCTACAAGGGGATCCTGCAGGACGGGGCGTACCCGTCGCCGGAGTTCCTGGGCGAGCTGTCGCCCGGGCTTCGAGGGCTTCGTGGCCGACAAGGTCGAGCACGCCGATCGGCCAGCTCGGCGACCGCGCCGGCACCCTGACCGCGGAGGCGGCCGCCTGGACGGGCCTGCCCGAGGGCATCGCGGTGGCGGTCGGCAACGTCGACGCCCACGTCACCGCACCTGCCGCGCAGGCCGTCGGTCCGGGCCAGATGGTCGCGATCATGGGTACGTCGACGTGTCATGTGATGAGCGCCGAGGTGCTGCGCGAGGTGCCGGGGATGTGCGGTGTCGTCGACGGCGGCATCATCTCCGGTCTCTGGGGCTACGAGGCCGGCCAGAGCGGTGTCGGCGACATCTTCGGGTGGTTCGTCGAGCACGGCGTGCCGGCGTACGTCGCCGAGGCGGCCGCCGCAGCGGGGGAGGGCGTGCACGAGCACCTCACCCGCCTGGCTGCGCAGCAGGAGATCGGCGAGCACGGCCTCGTCGCCCTCGACTGGCACTCGGGCAACCGCTCGGTGCTGGTCGACCACGAGCTCTCCGGGCTGGTCGTCGGGCAGACCCTGGCCACCCGCGCCGAGGACGTCTACCGCGCGCTGCTCGAGGCGACCGCGTTCGGCACCCGCGTGATCGTGGAGACCTTCCGCGACTCCGGGGTGCCGGTGGAGGAGTTCATCGTCGCCGGTGGTCTGCAGAAGAACGCGCTGCTCATGCAGATCTACTCCGACGTCACCAGGCTGCCGTTGTCGATCATCGACTCCGAGCAGGGCCCGGCGCTCGGCTCCGCCATCCACGCGGCCGTCGCCGCAGGGGTCTACGACGACGTGGCCTCCGCGGCGAAGCAGATGGGCAAGGTCCGCCGCCACGTCTTCGTGCCCGACGAGGCCCGCGCGGCGTCGTACGACGCCCTCTTCGAGCACTACGTCGCGCTCCACGACCACTTCGGCCGTACGACGACCACGATGCGCCGTCTCAAGGCCATCCGCCGCGACGCGGTGGCCCGCCGGTCCAACTCCATGAAGGGGGTCTCGGCATGACCGCCGTCACCGACGTCACCGACACCATCCTCAGGCTCCGCGCCGAGGTGTGCGCGCTCCACGAGCAGCTCACCCGCTACCAGCTGGTCGTGTGGACCGCGGGCAACGTGTCGGCGCGCGTGCCCGGTCACGACCTCCTGGTCATCAAGCCCAGCGGGGTGGCGTACGACGACCTCACGCCCGCCAACATGGTCGTGTGCGACCTCGCAGGGCCGCGTGGTCGAGGGTGAGCACGCGCCGTCCTCGGACACCGAGGCGCAGGCCTACGTCTACCGCGAGATGCCGCACGTCGGGGGAGTGGTGCACACCCACTCGACGTACGCCACCGCGTGGGCGGCGCGCGGCGAGGCCGTGCCGTGCGTGCTGACGATGGGCGCCGACGAGTTCGGCGGGGAGATCCCGGTCGGGCCGTTCGCGATCATCGGCGACGACTCGATCGGCCGCGGGATCGTCGACACCCTGCGCGACAGCCGCTCGCCGGCGGTGCTGATGCGCAACCACGGCGTCTTCGCCATCGGGCCGACCGCGAAGGCGGCGGTCAAGGCGGCCGTGATGTGCGAGGACGTCGCGCGCACCGTCCACATCTCCCGCCAGCTCGGCGAGCCGCTGGCCATCGACCAGCAGCACGTCGACGCCCTGTTCGACCGCTACCAGAACGTCTACGGCCAGCGCTGACCCGCGCGACCCATCCACCCACGACCGCCACGAGCGGCCACCCACGAAGGAAGTCCCATGAGCATGACGTCGACGCCCCGTCCCGAGGTCTGGTTCCTGACCGGCAGCCAGTCCCTCTACGGCCCCGAGACGCTGGACCAGGTCGCGGCGCAGTCGCGCGGCATCGCGGACCGGCTCGTCGAGGTGGGCGACCTGCCCGTCGACGTCGTGTGGAAGCCCGTCCTGATGGACGCCTCGTCGATCCACCGCCAGATGCTCGACGCCAACTCGGACGCGGCGTGCGTCGGTGTCGTGGCGTGGATGCACACCTTCTCCCCGGCGAAGATGTGGATCGCCGGCCTCGACGCGCTGCAGAAGCCGCTGCTCCACCTGCACACGCAGGCGGGCATGGAGCTGCCGTGGTCGACGATCGACATGGACTTCATGAACCTCAACCAGGCCGCCCACGGCGACCGGGAGTTCGGCTACATCCAGTCGCGCCTCGGCGTGCTGCGCAAGACCGTCGCCGGCCACGTCGACTCGCCCCTCGTCGCGCAGCGCATCGGCCACTGGGCCCGTGCCGCGCTCGGTCGCCACGAGCTGCGCAACCTCAAGCTCGCCCGCTTCGGCGACAACATGCGCGACGTCGCGGTCACCGAGGGCGACAAGGTCGAGGCCCAGCGTCGCTTCGGCGTCTCGGTCAACACCTACGGCGTCAACGACCTGGTCGCCGTGGTCGACGCGATCGGCGACGACGAGATCGACAAGCTGGTCACGGAGTACGCCGACACCTACCGCGTCGCGGCCGAGCTCCTCCCGGACGGCGAGCGGCACGAGTCGCTGCGCTACGGCGCCCGCATCGAGCTCGGCATCCGCTCGTTCCTCACCAGGGCGGCTTCAACGCCTTCACGACGAACTTCGAGGACCTCGGCGGCCTGCGCCAGCTGCCCGGCCTCGCCGTGCAGCGGCTGATGGCCGACGGCTTCGGCTTCGGCGGCGAGGGCGACTGGAAGACCTCGGTCCTGCTGCGCGCCACGAAGGTGATGGGCGAGGGCCTGCCCGGCGGCACGTCCTTCATGGAGGACTACACGTACCACCTGGTCCCCGGGCAGGAGAAGATCCTCGGCGCCCACATGCTCGAGGTCTGCCCGACCATCACCACCCAGACCCCGTCGCTCGAGATCCACCCGCTCGCCATCGGCGGCCGCGAGGACCCCGTGCGCCTGCGCTTCACCGCCGACCCCGGCCGCGCCGTCGTCGCCGGACTCTCCGACCTGGGCGACCGCTTCCGCCTGACCGTCAACGACATCGACGTCGTCGAGCCCGACGAGGACCTCCCGAACCTGCCGGTGGCCTGTGCCGTCTGGGAGCCCCGGCCCGTCGCTGTCGACCTCGGCCGAGTCGTGGCTGATGGCCGGCGCCCCCCACCACACGGTGCTGTCGAAGGCCGTCGGGGTCGAGATCCTCGAGGACTTCGCGCAGATGACCGGGGTCGAGATGGTCGTGATCGACGACGACACCACGACGCGGTCCTTCCAGCGCGAGCTGCGGTGGAACGCGGCGTACCACCGGTTGGCGGAGGGTCTCTGAGGCTTGGTGAGTGGTGGCGGTGGTGTCGATCCGGGCTGGGCGCGTAGACGCCGCGACGGGCTGGCGCGTATGTCAGCGGCTGAGTCGTCGACTCGACTCAGCCTGCGGTGGCGTAGCCCAACGGCTCGGTGAAGTAGAGCTCGACCCCGTCGTCGATGGCGTGGCCATGGCCGCCCCTGCTGCTGCAGTCAGCTGGGTCGTCCCGGTGTGGTCGACGAGGAACGACTGGTCGTGGGGCGTACGCCACAGGTGTCGACCAGGGCCGACGACTCGAGTGATGAGTCCGCCGTGGGTCTTCGCGCGGTGATGGCTGCGGCGCAGACGGGCCGGAGTTGTGCGAGCCGGTCTGACCGGGTGGACCGGTGTCGTCGTAGGGGATGGCGTGGTCGAAGTCGACGCCGTCTCGGGTGGCGGTGCGAGGAGTGAAGGGGAAGCAGTCGCCGCCGGTCTGAACCCAGACGTGGTCCTTGGTCGACTCGGGGTGCTCGTAGGCGTCGACTCGTCTGCGCTCGCGCAGGTCGAGGACGGGGGTGACGGTGACGTCTGCCGTGGCCGAGGACCTCGGGAGTTGTCGTACGTCGATGGGGCCGACACCCTCGACCCGGGCGACGCCGACACCAGAGCGGAGGGCCTCGTCGGTGAGGTGGACGAAGAGGCGTCCATGTCCGCGGAGCTGGGCGAGCTTGCGGGCGGGGAGGGCGCAGAGCCTGTCGAGCGTGTCGGCCATGTGGTCGGGCACCCACGCCGGCTGCTCGGCGGCCGTCCGGGGTGGGGGCGGTCTCGTGTGATCGAGGAGCAGCTTGATGAGCTCGACTGGTCGGGCCAGCCAACCCATCGCGATCGAACGGAGCTCGTCGTGGTTGTGGTCGTGGCCCATCGTCCCGCCAAGGATGTCGGCGACGTGGTCGACCATGGCGTCGGTCCAGGCGGCGTCGCCGGCGGTGACCGGCGATGATGTCGCGGTAGCCGAACTCGTCGGTGCGCGAGAGACGGACGTACCGCTCGTGGCGGGACCGCTCGCGCTCGGCGCGGTGAGTCTCGGGGTCGGCCTCGATGACCTTGGCTCGTGCGACCTCGAGGACGGTCGAAGGTGCGTGGCCGCCGATGGCCTTCGCCACGGCGCGGTCGACACGGCCGACCTGCTCGGAGAGCAGGTCGCGGGAGAGCACGGCGACCTTGCGCGCCACCCACGGCTCGCAGCGACCGGCCTCGACGATCGCCCAGGTGCGGGGGAGCCGGTGGACCAGGTCGAGCCCGTCGGCGATGAGCGCGCGCGTCGTGGCAGGGTGCGTCTCGCGGGCCATCGCGAGCTCGGGGATCGCGTGCTCCCGGACCGTCGGAGTGTTGTCGCCGCCCGGCGTGACCACGGGTCGCGGTCATCGCGTGGGTGTCCGTTGACGACTGCCCACTGGATCGCGAGCCGGAGCTCGCCACCTCCGCCAGACGGCGGGCGCGCAGGGCGTGCGTAGCGCAGGTCCAGCAGGTCCCTCGTCGGACGCCTCGTCGGCTGCCTCCGACGGCTGGAGGGGGAGGGACAGGGTCATGCCTCAGTCTATCGAACAGGTGTTCGATTGACAACGGCTTCGCCAAGGTTGGGAAAGGAAGAATCGCGCGATCGTCGCCCGGGAGTGGCCGCCAGCCGTCCGGCGACCCGACCAGATCAAACCGCGTGCGGACCGAGTTTGCGGTTCGGTCGGTAAGGTCCCCCCGGGAGGACCCACGGACGGGTGTCCGGTGGGTCGAGCGAGGGAGTGACGTTGTCGGAAGTACGCACGAACATGGCCGAGTTCGCAGACGCTGGCCCGCGCGCTGGGCGCGGCGGGCGAGCAGAGCGACCGCCTGATGCTCGCGGTGAACGCAGCGGTCGAGCTCATCCCGGGGTGCGTGCACGCCGGCATCACCATCAACCGCGACGGGGAGTGCCACACGCTCGCCGCCACGGGGCGAGGTCCTCTCGCAGATCAACGCCCTGCAGAACGAGCTCGGCGAGGGTCCGTGCCACGCCCCCGACCGTGACGAGGAGATCGTCGAGATCAGCGACCTCGTCGGCGACGAGCGCTTCTCGGCGTGGGGTGGTCGCGTCAACAGCGACTTCCAGCTCGGGTCGATGATCTCGATCCTCGTCTACACCGCGCGCGGCTCCTACGGCACCTTGAGCCTCTACGCCCCCACGCCCCACGCCTTCGACGGCGACGACCTGGCGACCGCGCAGGCGCTCGCCGGGCACCTGGCCGTGGCGCTGGCCGCCGGGCACGAGATCGAGGGGATGAGTGCGGCGCTGCAGAGCCGCACCGTGATCGGGCAGGCCGAGGGCATCCTCATGGAGCGACTGGGCGTCGACAGCGACCAGGCGCTGGCCTACCTCAAGCGGATCTCGTCCCACACCAACACCAGCTCGTCCAGGTCGCCGGTGACATCGTGCGGACGAGGCAGCTGCCCGAGGCGTGACGCATTGACCCCTCACCGCTCCGGGGTGAGGGTGGGGGCATGGACACACCCCGCCTGGTCGGCTGGACCCGCGCCCTCGAGGAGACGACGGCGCTCGACGGCGCCGTCCGGGTGATCGAGCCGCTCGTGGACGCCGCCTTCGCGACCGGCACGCGGGGCGAGGTGCTCCGCGGCGACTGGCTCGGGCACGCGGTCCACCCGGTGCTCACCGACCTGGTCCTCGGCACGTGGGGCTCGGCCACGATCCTCGACCTCATCGGCGGCCGCGACTCGCAGGCCGCGGCGCAACGCCTGATCGGCGTGAGCCTGATGGCTGCCGGTCCGACCGCGTTGGAGCGGCTGGGCCGAGTGGGCGACGTCCACCGACCGCGACAAGCGCGTCGGCGTCGTGCACGCGGCGACGAATGCCGTCGCCGTCGGCGATCTTCGCCCGTCGTGGCTCGCCCGTCGGCGCGGCGAGCACGCAGTCGGCGTACGCCGTTCGCTGGCCGGCGCTGCCGTCGCGGCGGCCGGCGGCTACCTCGGCGGGCACCTCGCGGCCGCCCGCAAGGTCGGCACGCACGACCCCGCCTTCGACTGACCCTCAGGTGTTGGCGCCGCGCGCGTCGACCCGCCAGGTGGTCGTCGCCGACGACGTAGCCGTCGGCGAGGTTCGACGGTCGTGCAGACGTGGTTGGGCACGACGCGGACGCGGGTGCCGCGGGGTGCGTCGAGGCCGGTCACCGTCGCGTGGTGCTCGGACAGGGCGGTGATGCGGGCGTCGGGGTGGTCGAGCAGGCGGCCGTGCCCGGTGGCGTACGCCGCCCGGTCGGCGCCGAGCACCTTGCTGCCGGCGTCGAGGACCACCCGGTCCGGGTAGCGGCCGACGACGGTCGCGACGACGGTGAGGGCGACCTGCCCGGGCGCCGTGACGCCGAGCTCCCACTGCTGCGCGTCGCCGAAGACGTACACGCCCGGGCGCACCTCGGTCAGCACGCCGCCGCGGGCGAACTCGACCGACGGCGTCGAGCCGCCGCTGACCACCGGGCACGGCGATCCCGGCGTCGATCAGCGCGTCGCGGGCAGCGGCCAGCTCGCGCTGCTCGTCCGCGGCGGCGGCTGCGCGGGCGTCGGGGGAGTAGGAGTGGCCGGGGAAGGTGAAGACGCCGTCGACGGCCAGCCCGACCTCGGCGGCCGCGCGCGCGACGGCGACCGCGTCGCGCGGCCGGCACACCGCTGCGGTGGTGGCCGCTGTCGACCTCCACGCGCACCCGCAGCCCTGCGTCGGCGAGGGGTGCGAGCTGGCGTACCGACTCGACGGAGTCGACGCCGACCGCCACGCGCGGCCCGCGCCAGCACGCCGCGCAGCCGGGTGGCCCGCTCGTCGTCGACCCAGAGCGGGTAGGCGATGAAGAGGTCGTCGCAGACGCTCGGCGAACACCTCGGCCTCGGCGACCGTCGCGACGGTGAGCCCGACCGCGCCGGCGGCGAGCTGGCGCCGCGCGACCTCGAGCGACTTGTGGGTCTTGGCGTGCGGACGCAGCGCGAGCCCGGACGAGGTCGCGGTCTGCTGCATCGCGCGCGATGTTGCGGTCGAGGACGTCGCGATGGATCTGGACGAACGGTGTCGGTCTGCTCACCTCGACATGCTCCCGCACCGAACCCCTACCCTTCGCGCATGGCGCACGACGTGCTCGACGAGCCCGCACCCCGGCTGACGGACGGGGCCGCCCGTCGGCTGGTCGAGGACCACTGGGGGGTGACCGCCGACGTGACGGCGCTGCTCGAGCGAGCGCGACGTCAACGTCCTCGTCGGCTCGGGCCACGTCCTCAAGGTCGCCAACCCGGCGGAGTCGCGGGCGCTCCTGGAGATGGAGGTCGCGGCGATGCGGCACGTCGCGGCGACCGATCCCGACCTCCCGATCCCGCGCACGGTGCCGGCCGGCGACGAGGACGTCGTCACGATCACCGACGACGAGGGCCGCGCGTGCCTGGCGCGGCTGATCACGACCGTGCCGGGTGACCAGCTCGAGGGACAGGTCGTCACCGAGGACGTCGCCGAGCAGGTCGGCGCCTTCACCGCCCGCACCGCGCAGGCCCTGCGCGGCTTCTTCCACCCGGCCGCGGGCAGCCGCGACCTCGACTGGGACGTCCGCGCCCTGCCGCGCGTCGCGGCGCAGGTGGGGCCTCACGGCGGACGACCCGCTGCACCCCGTCGTCGAGCGCGTCGCCGCGGTGCTGCCGCGCCTGGCCGCGCTGCCCAGCGGGATCCACCACGCCGACGTCACCCTCACCAACCTGCTCGCGACCGACGGCACGGGTCACGGGCGTCATCGACTTCGGCGACATGCACTTCACCGCCGACGTCGCCGACCTGGCGGTCGCGCTGACGGCGGTGCTGCGCAACACCAGCGACACCCAGGTGTCCTCGCTGTGGGAGCTCGCCGGCGCCACGCTGCGCGGCTACCAGCGGATCCGCCCGCTGTGCACCGACGAGGTCGAGGTGCTCGGTGAGCTGGTGCTGTCGCGGCTCGTGCTCAGCACGATCATCTCCCGCGGTCGCGCGGCCGCCCACCCGGACAACACGGCGTACATCACGCAGTACGACGACTCCAACGCGCGTACGACGAGCGAGCTGGCGCAGCTGTCACCGAGCGAGCTGGCGCAGCGGTTGCACCGGCTCGCCGGCACCCGGACCGTCGCCCCCGGCGACGACGTCGCCGCCCGGCGCGCCGCCGCGATGGGTGGCACCGTCGCGCCGCTCTTCTACGACCAGCCGCTGCAGATCGTCAGCGGTGAGGGCCCGTGGCTCACCGCGGCGGACGGTCGCCGCTACCTCGACGCCTACAACAACGTCGCCGTCGTCGGGCACGCCGACCCGACCGTCGCGCTGCGCGTCGGCCGGCAGCTGCGCCGGCTCAACACCCACTCGCGCTACCTGCACCCCGAGGTCGTCGAGCTCGCCGAGCGGATCGCAGCGACCATGCCGGACGAGCTCGACACCGTCCTCTTCACGACCTCGGGCACCGAGGCCAACGAGCCTCGCCTGGCGGCTGGCGACCGAGTGGACCGGCGGCACCGGGGCGCTGGTCGTGGAGCACGGCTATCACGGCACGACCCGCTGGATGGCCGACCTGAGCCCCAACGAGTGGCCACCCGGACACCGACCCGACGCCGTCGGCACCTTCCGGGCACCGGTCGCCGGAGGTGACCTGTCAGCCGGGGCGACGACCGAGATGGTGCGCGCGGCCTGGCAGGACGTGGCAGCGAGTGGCCACCGGCCGGCGCTCCTGCTGGCCGACTCGGGCTTCACCAGCGAGGGCGTGCACGACGCGCCACCGTCGTACGTCCGGGGGCTGCGCGACGGTGCGCACGGCGCAGGTGCGCTCTGGCTCGCCGACGAGGTGCAGATCGGCTACGGCCGCACCGGTCCCGGCCTGTGGCGCTTCGCGCAGTCGGGCGTCGTGCCGGACCTCGTCACCCTCGGCAAGCCGATGGGTGCGGGCTACCCGATCGGCGCGGTCGTCACCCGGCGCGAGGTCGTCGACCGGTTCGCCGAGCGCTGGGACTACTTCTCGACCTTCGCCGCGACCCCGGCCGCGGCGGCCGCCGGCAACGCGGTGCTCGACGTGCTCGAGGACCGCCGGCTGCCGGAGAGGGCCCTCGTCACCGGGGCCCACCTCGCCACCCGACTGCGCGACCTGTCCGGCGGGACCGACCTGCTCGGGGACGTCCGCGCGATGGGCCTCGTCGCCGGCATCGACGTGGTCGACCGGACGACCGCGCAGCGGTTGCTCCAGGCCCTGGTCGCCCGCGGCGCGCTCGCCGGACTGACCGGACCGGGCGGCAACGTGCTCAAGGTCCGCCCGCCGCTCGTCTGGGACGAGACCCACGTCGACCACTTCGTCGACGCGGCTGGCGCAGGCGCTCGAGGACGTCAGGCCAGGCGGTTGAGCACGTTGGTCATGTCGTCCTCGGTGTCGCTGCCGATCTTCTCGAAGACGATCTTCATGACGGGGTCGGCCATCTTCGCCGCGCCGGTCATCTCGATGTTCGCCTCGTAGGTCACCCGGCTGCCGGGACCGTCGGGGCTCGGCACGACGGTGATCGTGTCGGTCGACGTCGCGGTCTCGTTGCGGCCGACAGCACGATCGTGTCGTCGGTGAGGCTCTCGAGGGTGTAGTCGAGCTCGGTGCTGACGCCGGCGATCTTGGAGACGTTGTGCCAGGTCGACCCGACCTGCACCGGGCCGGAGTCGGTCCGGGTGCACGACTCGGTGCCCGGGTCCCACTCCTCGGCGTGGCTGAAGTCCTTGAGGTAGTCGATCACGACGGAGGGCTGGGGCTGGACGTCGAACGTGCGGTTCACAGTGGTCATGCCCTCGACAGTAGGCACGCCCCTCGGCGCCGAGAGATCGCCCAGAGGGGTGCCAGACGGGGGCCGCTAACCTCGCGGGATGGCTCCCTCCATCGCGACCAACGCCGACGTGGACCTCGAGCAGCTGCTGGACTTCGTCCGCCCGCGGCACCGGATGATCCTGATGACGCGCCGTCCGACGGCTCGCCGCAGGCGTCCCCCGTCGCCGGCGGGGTCGACGACAGCGGCCGGTCGTCGTCGCCACCTACCCGCAGCGCGCCAAGACCCGCAACGCGCGCAAGCGCCCGAGGTGTCGGTCGTCGTGCTCTCGGACGAGTGGGACGACGCCTGGGTGCAGGTCGACGGCACCTGCGAGGTGCTCGACGCCGTCGACGGCGACGAGGCCCTCGACGCGTTCGTCGAGTACTTCCGCAACATCGCCGGCGAGCACTCCGACTGGGACGAGTACCGCCCGGCGATGGTCGACCAGGGCAAGTCGCTGCTGCGGATCACGCCCACCCGGTGGGGCACCGTGTCGACCGGCGGCTTCCCGCCCGAGGTCGCCGAGCGCTCCTGTGTCGCCCTTTGTCACCATG
>CAWCGM010000036.1:0-26241 GCA_963795095.1 uncultured Actinomycetota bacterium
GCGTCGCGCTTGAGGATGATCACCAGGCGCTGGCCGGTGCGCGAGCTGGTGTCGTCGCGGACGTCGGCGATGCCCTGGATCCGGCCGGAGTCGGCGAGCTCGGCGATCTTGAGCGCGAGGTTGTCGGGGTTGACCATGTAGGGCAGCTCGCTGATGACCAGCATCGTGCGGCCCTTGTTGTCCTCGTCGATCTCGACGACCGCGCGCTGGGAGATCGAGCCGCGACCGGTGCGGTAGGCCTGCTCGATGCCCTGGCGGCCGACGATGAGCGCGCCGTTGGGGAAGTCGGGGCCCTTGATCCGCTCGATGAGCGCCTCGATGAGCTCCTCGCGGGTGGCGTCGGGGTGCTCCAGCGCCCACGTCGCGCCCTCGGCGACCTCACGGAGGTTGTGCGGCGGGATGTTGGTGGCCATGCCGACCGCGATGCCGGCCGAGCCGTTGACCAGCAGGTTGGGGAACCGGCTGGGCAGGATGGTCGGCTCCTGCGAGCGACCGTCGTAGTTGGGGCGGAAGTCGACGGTGTCCTCGTCGATGTCGCGCACCATCTCCATGGCCAGCGGCGCCATCCGGCACTCGGTGTAACGCATGGCCGCGGCGGAGTCGTTGCCCGGCGAGCCGAAGTTGCCCTGGCCGTTGATCAGCGGAGCGCGCAGGACCCACGGCTGCGCGAGGCGGACCATCGTGTCGTAGATCGCGGTGTCGCCGTGCGGGTGGTACTGACCCATCACGTCACCGACGACGCGCGAGCACTTGGAGAAGCCGCGGTCGGGGCGGTAGCCGCCGTCGTACATCGCGTAGAGGATGCGGCGGTGCACCGGCTTCAACCCGTCGCGTACGTCGGGCAGCGCGCGCCCGACGATGACGGTCATCGCGTAGTCGATGTAGGACTGCTGCATCAGCGTCTGCAGCTCGATCGGCTCGACGCGGGTCGTGCCGAGCCGTCGTCGCCGTCGCCGCCGGTGCCGGTGGGGATCTCAGTCATCTGAAGCTCTCTTCGACTCTCTAGTCAGACTCATAGATTGCGGGATAGTGGTCTCGACTGCGCTCGACGGCACACCGGGAACCGGTGGTCGAGCCGGGTCGGGACCGGCTAGATATCGAGGAACCGGACGTCCTTCGCGTTGCGCTGGATGAAGGAGCGACGCTGCTCGACGTCCTCGCCCATGAGGATCGAGAAGATCTCGTCGGCCTGGGCCGCGTCCTCGAGGGCCACCTGCTTCAGCAGGCGCTGCTCGGGATTCATCGTGGTCTCCCACAGCTCGTCGGCGTTCATCTCACCGAGACCCTTGTAGCGCTGGACCGGGTTCTCCTTGGGCAGCTTCTTGCCCTGGGCCAGCCCGTCGGCCTGCAGCGCGTCGCGCTCGGCGTCGGAGTAGACGAACTCGTGCTCGGCCGGCTTGTTCCACCGGAGGCGGTAGAGCGGCGGCTGCGCCATGTAGACGTAGCCGTGCTCGATGAGCGGCTTCATGAAGCGGAAGAGCAGCGTCAGCAGCAGGGTGTTGATGTGGTGGCCGTCGACGTCGGCGTCGGCCATCATCACGACCTTGTGGTAGCGCAGCTTGTCGACGTTGAACTCTTCGTGGATGCCGGTGCCGAGCGCGGAGATGATCGCCTGGACCTCGGTGTTGGCCAGCACCTTGTCGATGCGGGCCTTCTCGACGTTGAGGATCTTGCCGCGGATCGGGAGGATCGCCTGGATGCGCGGGTCGCGACCCTGGCGGGCCGAGCCGCCGGCGGAGTCGCCCTCGACGATGAAGACCTCGCACTCGGCGGGGTTGGTCGACTGGCAGTCGCTCAGCTTGCCGGGGAGGCCACCGCCACCGAGCAGTCCCTTGCGACCGCGGGCCAGCTCGCGCGCCTTGCGGGCGGCGATGCGGGCGCTGGCGGCAGCCTGCGACTTGCGGACGATGTCGCGGCCCTCGGCCGGGTTCTGCTCGAACCACGCGCCGAGCTGGTCGTTCATGATCCGCTGGGTGAAGCCCTTGGCCTCGGTGTTGCCGAGCTTGGTCTTGGTCTGGCCCTCGAACTGCGGCTCGGCGAGCTTGATCGAGACGATGGCGGTCAGGCCCTCGCGGATGTCGTCACCCGAGACGCGGTCCTCCTTCTTCTTGATCAGGCCCCACTCCTCGCCCCAGTGGTTGACCAGGGAGGTGAGCGAGGCACGGAAGCCCTCTTCGTGGGTGCCGCCCTCGTGGGTGTTGATGTTGTTGGCGAAGGTGTGGACCGACTCGGTGTAGGAGGTGTTCCACTGCATCGCGACCTCGAGGCTCATGTGGTGCTCGATCGGCTCTCGGGGGTGTCGGCCTCGAAGGCGATGACGGTCGCGTTGGCCTTGTCCTTGCGGCGGTTGAGGTGCTCGACGTAGTCGACGAGGCCGCGGTCGTACTTGAAGACCTGCTCCAGGCCGCCGCTCTCGGCGCGCTTGATCGCGTCGTGGCCGGCGTTGTCGACCGCGTTGTCGATGGTGTCGTCCTCGACGGCGTCGACGCGCGACTCGGCGTCCTCACGCTCGTCGCGGACGACGAACTCGACGCCCTTGTTGAGGAAGGCCATCTCGCGCAGGCGCGAGGTGATGGTCTCGAGGTTGTAGTGGGTCGACTCGAAGATGTCCTCCGAGGCGTACCAGGTGACGGTCGTGCCGGTGCGCTCGCCGGGCTCCATCGGGCGGATCTGCTCGAGGTCGCCGTCGGGGACGCCGAGCTGGAAGGACTGGCGCCACAGGTGGCCGCGGTTCTTCACCTCGGCGACCAGCCGGGTCGACAGCGCGTTGACGACCGAGACGCCGACACCGTGGAGGCCGCCGGAGACCTTGTAGCCGCCGCCGCCGAACTTGCCGCCGGCGTGGAGCATCGTCAGGGCCATCGTGAGCGCCGGCATGTCCTGGCCGGGCGCGGTGTCGGTGGGGATGCCGCGACCGTTGTCCTCGACCCGGACGCCGCCGTCGGCCTGCAGGGTCAGCACGATCCGGTCGCAGATGCCGGCCAGCGCCTCGTCGACGCCGTTGTCCACGATCTCCCAGATCAGGTGGTGCAGGCCGCGCTCGCCGGTCGAGCCGATGTACATGCCGGGGCGCTTGCGCACGGCCTCGAGGCCCTCGAGGACGGTGATCGCCGAGGCGTCGTACTCGAAGTCCTCGTCGACGGCGTTGCTGTTGCGCTTCTCGACCGCCTCGGCGATCGCCTCGGCGGGGGTGGGGGTGTCTGCGGGGGGCGAGTCGGTGGTCGGATCCTGGGTGTTCTCGACGTTCTCTTCGCTCAAGGCACAGCCTTCTTCCCATCGCCCACGAGGGCGGTCGACATGAGTCGAGTCGCGGCTGTTGCCGGAGCAACCAAGCGTGCGACTCGACTTGCCATACTACCCGTCAGGGCCCTCAGACCGAAGCACCCGCCCCGCAGATGGGGGGATCGGTGGAAAAAGTGGCCCTCAGGGGCCACATGAGGCCGGTTCAGAGGGCCGAACAGGGGGGTCGGTGGGTCCCCCTACCGGCGAGCGGCCCCCAGATCGGCAGATCCGGCCTCTCGGCGCCGGCCGCTCGTTCATCCGTAGGTGTCGCGCGGACCCCGGCCGTCGCGGCTCGAGAGCCGGCCCTTCGTCCAGCTCGGCAGGTGGGGGCCGAGCACCTCGATCACGGTGACGGTGCCGTGCCCGAGGTCCTCGTTGAGGCGGCGTACGACACTCGGCGCGAGCAGCTTGAGCTGCGTGGCCCAGGCGGTGGAGTCGGTGCGCACGACGAGCCGGCCGTCGTCGAACGACTCGGGCGTGCAGTGGTCGGCGACCTCGTGGCCGACCAGCTCGGCCCAGCGACCGAAGACGCCCTGGACCTTGAGGTCGACCTCCCAGCCGTGGTGGGCGATGAGCCGGCCCATCGCGTCGTCGAGCAGCTGGGGGTCGCGGTCGTCGGGGCGCGCACCGGACGACTTCGTGAACGTACGCCGCCGGGGGCCGGGCTTCTTCCGCGCCGGCGTGCCGGCACTGGCCGCGGCGGCACGGGCGGCGGCCTTCGCCAGGTCGAGGCCGTCGGCTGGTGCTCCGCGGCCGGCTCCGGCCCG
This sequence comes from uncultured Actinomycetota bacterium, assembly GCA_963795095.1. GTDB lineage: Bacteria > Actinomycetota > Actinomycetes > Propionibacteriales > Nocardioidaceae > Nocardioides. Next base: position 4,050 of record CAWCGM010000036.1, read on the forward strand.
GTCGGCTCATCACGTCCGGTGTCGTCAGTCGTCACGGGTCACCTGCCCGTCGGCCACGAGGAAGCGCACTCCCTGCAGGGACTCCGGCACGTCGGCGGCCACCGCCGCGGTGACCAGCACCTGCTCGGCGCCGGCGACGAGCCCGGCGAGCTGGCTGCGCCGCTCGGCGTCGAGCTCGGCGAAGACGTCGTCGAGCACGAGGATCGGGTCGTCGCCGTCGGCGCGCAGCAGGTCGTACGACGCCAGCCGGAGGGCGAGCGCGAACGACCACGACTCCCCGTGGGACGCGTAGCCCTTGACCGGCAGCCGCAGGTCGTCGGGTCCCGAACCGGTGCCGAGGGTGAGCAGCAGCTCGTCGCGGTGCGGGCCGACCAGCGAGATGCCGCGGTCGAGCTCGTCCTTGCGCTTGTCGGCGATCGCGTCGAGCAGCGCCTGCTGGAGGTCGCCGTCCGGACCGAGGTCGATGCTCGCCTTGTACTCGAGGTCCGCGTCGTCGCGGCTCGCGCCGCGGGCGACCGCCTCGTAGGCCTTGCCGAGGTAGGGGCGCAGGTCGTCGACGAGCTGGAGGCGCGCGCCCAGGATCTCGGCGCCGACGCGGGCGAGGTTGTCGTCCCAGATCTCGAGCGTCGACATCGCCGCGTCCCGCGAGGACCCGCGGGCGATGCCGGCGGTCTTGAGGAGGCTGTTGCGCTGCTTGAGGATCCGGTCGTAGTCCGAGCGCACCCCGGCCAGGCGCGGCGTACGCAGCACGAGCAGGTCGTCGAGCAGCTTGCGCCGGTCGGACGGGTCGCCCTTGACGAGCGTCAGGTCGTCGGGCGCGAAGACGACCGTGCGGACCAGGCCGACGATCTCCCGCGGGCGCGGGAGGGGCGAGCGGTTGATCCGCGCGCGGTTGGCGCGACCGGGGTTCAGCTCGACCTCGAGCAGCGCGGTCCGCCCCTCCTTCACGACCGACGCACGGACGATCGCCTGGTCGGCGCCCGCCTTCACCAGCGGGGCGTCCGTGGCGACGCGGTGCGAGGAGAGTCGGGAGAGGTAGTCGATGGCCTCGACGAGGTTGGTCTTGCCCTGGCCGTTGCGGCCGATGAACGCCGTCGCCCCCGGCTCCAGCGCGACGTCGACGTCGGCGTAGGAGCGGAAGTTGTGCAGGGTCAGGTGCGCGACGTGCAACGGGCCCTAGCTCTCACCGGGCTCGGCACCGTCTCCGGCGCCGGCCTTCTTCGACGTCTCCGACTGCTCGGCACCGGACGAGCCCTCGGCGTCGCCGCCCTTGGGGGCCGAGGACCGCACGGCGTGGCCGCCGAACTGGTTGCGCATCGCGGCGACGGCCTTCATCGTCGGCGAGTCGTCCTGCTGGGAGACGAAGCGGGCGTAGAGCGCGGCCGTGATGGCGGGGGTCGCGACACCGTGCTCGATGCCGGCCTCGACGGTCCACCGTCCCTCGCCGGAGTCCGCGGCGTAGCCGGAGATCTTGCTGAGGCCCGGGTCCTCGTCGAGCGCGTTGACCATGAGGTCGAGCAGCCAGGAGCGGATGACCGTGCCCTCGCGCCACGAGCGGAAGACCTCGGTGACGTTGTCGGTGAGCTCGGCCTTGTCGAGCAGCTCCCAGCCCTCGGCGTAGGCCTGCATGATCGCGTACTCGATGCCGTTGTGGACCATCTTGGAGAAGTGGCCGGCGCCGACCTTGCCGGCGTGGACCGAGCCGAACTCGCCCTCGGGCTTGAGCGCGTCGAAGGCGTCCTGGACCTTGGCGACGTCGGCGTCGTCGCCGCCGTACATCAGGGCGTAGCCGTTCTCGAGGCCCCAGACGCCGCCGGAGACACCGCAGTCGACGTAGCCGATGCCCTTCTCGGCGAGCAGCTCGGCGTTGGCGATGTCGTCGGTCCAGCGCGAGTTGCCGCCGTCGACGACCACGTCGCCCTCGCTGAGCAGGCCGCCGAGCTCCTTGACGGTGGCGCGCGTCGGGTCGCCCGCGGGCACCATCACCCACACCACCTTGGGGCTCGGCAGCGCCTCGACCAGCGCCTCGAGCGAGTCGACGTCGCTGACGTCAGGGTTGCGGTCGTAGCCGACGACGGTGAGTCCGGCGCGACGCATGCGCTCGCGCATGTTGCCGCCCATCTTGCCCAGCCCGATGAGTCCGATGTCCATGCTGCGGAGCCTAGTCGCGAGGACCGAGCGCGGCGAGGGTCAGCTCAGCAGGCGGCGCGGCATCAGCAGGTAGCGGAACGTCTGGCTGTCGTCGGCGTCGGTGCCCGAGATGACGACCGGCTTCGTCGCCTGGGTGAAGGCGAGGTCGACGAACTCCCCGTCGATGGCGGTGAGGCCGTCGAGGAGGAACTGCGGGTTGAAGCCGGTCGTGAGGTCGTCGCCGTTGATCTCGGCGTCCACGGCCTCGGTCGCCATCGCCTCGTCGCCGGAGCCGGCGTCGAGCACGATCTGGTGGTCGCCGAACTTCATCTGCACGGCCGTGTTGCGCTCAGCGACGAGCGCGACGCGCTTGACGGTCTCGATCAGCTCGGCCTTGTTGACCTTGGCGACCGTGAGGTGCTCGGCCGGGAAGAGCGAGCGGACCTTGGGGAACTCGCCGTCGAGCAGCCGGGTCGTGGTGCGACGTACGCCGCCCAGGCCGGTGCCCTCGAAGCCGATCAGGCCCTCGCCGGCACCGCTCGCGGCGAGCGCGATGGTGACCTCGGCGCCGGAGGTCAGCGACTTGGCGGTGTCGCCGAGCACCTTGGCCGGGACCAGGGCGGCGACGGACTCGTCGGGCGACTGCGGGTTCCAGGTCAGCTCGCGGTGCGAGAGGCGGAACCGGTCGGTGGCGAGCAGCGCCATCGTGGAGCCGTCGATCTCGATGCGTACGCCGGTGAGGACGGGCAGCATGTCGTCGCGACCGGCCGCGGTCACGGCCTGCGCCACGGCGTGGGCGAAGTCGGCGCTGGAGACGGTGCCGGTGGCGGACGGCATCTGGGGCAGCGTCGGGTAGTCGTCGACCGGCATCGTCTGGAGGCTGAAGCGGGCCGAGCCGCAGGTCAGCGAGACGCGCGGGCCCTCGAGGGTGAGCTCGACCGGCTTGGCCGGGAGGCTGCGACAGATGTCGGCGAGGAGGCGGCCGCTGACGAGCGCCTTGCCCTCGTCGTTGACCTCGGCCGAGAGCGTCGCGCGGGCCGACGTCTCGTAGTCGAAGGTGGAGAGCATCAGCCCGGCATCGCTGGCCTCGATCAGCAGGCCGGCCAGGACCGGGGAGCTGGGACGGACCGGGAGGCTGCGCGCAGCCCAGGCAACGGCATCGGCGAAGACGTCGCGTTCGACGCGGAACTTCACAAGGGACTCCTCAGCAAGGACTGCTCACGACAAGTTGTGGGGCTGCAGGGAGCAGCACGATGTCACGCGCGGGCGCGTGGGAAGTGCATCCTGCCACGCGCACCCGGCACGACGGCAGGGTTCTCCCCAGAGGAAGGCCTGTTCGATGTTCGCGGGAGATCGGACCAGTGTTGAGGTACGTAGTGGTCATAGGGTCGGTGGAAACTGTGGACAACCCTTGTTCGTGCAGGTCAGCGGGCTGAGAACCTGTGCACTCCGGGTGTGGAGGCACGGGGAGACACCGGGTCGTGGTGTGGAGGCGACGGCCCGACGTGTCGTTCGTCCCGAGCCGTCCACAGGGGCTGGGGACGACGGGCCGTCGACCACATGTTCTCCACACGGTGGTCGGTTCAAACGGGACCCGGCGGGCCACGACTGCGTCAGGACTGACGGGCCTGCATCTTCACCCGGTTGGTGAGCTCGCTGACCTGGTTGAAGACCGCGCGACGCTCGGCGAGGAGCTGGCGGATCTTGCGGTCGGCGTACATCACCGTCGTGTGGTCGCGGCCGCCGAACTCGCGGCCGATCTGGGGCAGCGACATCGACGTCAGCTCGCGGCAGAGGTACATCCCGATCTGGCGTGCCATCACGAGGTGGCGGCCGCGGGACGGGCCGGTGAGGTCCTCCAGGGAGACGCCGAAGTAGGCCGCGGTCTGGGCGATGATCAGCGCGTGCGTGATCTCGGGCTCGCCGCCCTCGGGGATCAGGTCCTTCAGCACGATCTCGGCCAGGGTCATGTCGACCTCCTGGCGGTTGAGGTTGGCGAAGGCGGTGACGCGGATCAGCGCACCCTCGAGCTCGCGGATGTTGGTCTGGATCTTCGAGGCGATGAACTCGAGCACGTCCGGCGGCGCGGTGAGCCGGTCCATCGCGGCCTTCTTGCGGAGGATCGCGATGCGGGTCTCGAGGTCGGGCGGCTGGACGTCGGTGATGAGGCCCCACTCGAACCGGTTGCGCAGCCGGTCCTCGAGCGCCTCGAGCCGCTTGGGCGCGCGGTCGGAGGTGAGCACGATCTGCTTGTTGGCGTTGTGGAGCGTGTTGAAGGTGTGGAAGAACTCTTCCTGCGTCTGGGTCTTGCCCTCGAGGAACTGGATGTCGTCGATCAGCAGCACGTCGACGTCGCGGTAGCGCCGCTTGAACCGGTCCTGCCGGTCGTCGCGGATCGCGTTGATGAACTCGTTGGTGAACTCCTCGCTCGAGACGTAGCGCACCTTCGCGTTGCTGTAGAGGCTGCGGACGTAGTGGCCGATCGCGTGGAGCAGGTGGGTCTTGCCCAGCCCGGAGTCGCCGTAGACCAGGAGCGGGTTGTACGCCTTGCCCGGCGCCTCGGCGACCGCGACGGCGGCGGCGTGGGGGAACCGGTTGGACGAGCCGATGACGAACGTCTCGAACGTGTACTTGGGGTTGAGGCGCGTCTCGAGCACCGAGGAGCGACGCTCGCCGGTGTTGACCGGCTCGTGGCTCTCCACCCGTGCGGCGGGCGGCGCCGGCTCGACGAACGGCTCGTTTGTCGACAAAGCGACAGATCCATCTGTCGATTCATCGATCTGTGGCTGCTGCTCCGCCTCGAGCGCCGGGTTCACCGTGACGAGCATCCGGATCTCGCGACCGAAGCCCTCGGTGAGCGCGTCCTCGATGTGGTTGCGCAGCCGACCCTCGAGCTGGTTGCGGGTGAAGTCGTTGGGCACGGCGATGATCGCGGTGTTCTCGTGCAGCGTGACCGGCACGCTGGGCCGCAGCCAGGCGCGCTGGTTGGGCTGGAGGTCCTCGACGATCTGCTGCCATGCCGTCCCGAGATCTACCTGCTGGTCGTCCACCCGGACCGCCTTCGCTCTTCACTGGTGTCGTGCGTTTGTCGTGCGTTGTCTTGGGCTCACACCGAGCATCGGGTGGACCGCGTCCACAGAGTTGTCCACAAGCTGTGAACTGCCCGTCCCGACCGTGATCGATCGGAGGCCCCGACCTGCTGACACCGGTGGTCCCGCCATTGTTTGTGCAGGTCAGAGGCACTGTGGCAGGGCGTGTGACCCGGGACACATGAGGCTGTCATCCCTGGTGGGACCGCGGCTTCGAGGAGATCGCGGCCCCCGGAACGTAACAACCTCGCGCGGTCCCCGGCAAGACGTCATCCACAGGGGCGGCCGAGGAGGGGGCTCGTGGGTTTGACCCCCTCTTCCGCCACCGCGTACCGTTGGCCGGTCGCTCCATGTCGACGGGTGCCGCATGTCCACGATCCGCCACCAGGCGGCCGCGTGGGTGGGCGGTGCCGGCCGAATCATGCAGTTTCTGCCGCACTGACCTCGCAGTGGAGTGGACATCCCTCGAAACCTTCGGAGATAAAGCCGTGAGCAAGCGTACGTACCAGCCGAACAACCGTCGCCGTCACAAGGTGCACGGCTTCCGTCTGCGCATGCGGACCCGCGCCGGCCGCTCGATCCTGTCGAGCCGTCGCCGCAAGGGCCGCAAGGAACTGGCGGTCTGACGGTCCGAGCCCACGGCATCCGCCGTGCTCCCCGCTGCCCACCGCCTGACCGACAGTGACGACTTCCGTCGCGCTGTCCGCAGCGGGCGGCGCGCCGGCAGCTCCACGATGGTGGTCCACCTGTGGGTGGACCCCGACTCGGAGGGCCCGGTGCGGGTGGGGTTCACCGTCAGCAAGGCCGTGGGCAACGCCGCCACACGCAACCGCGTGAAGAGACGACTTCGCCATCTGACCCGGGAGCACCTCCCGTCGCTGGAGGAGCTTCCGGGTCGTGCTGCTCTCGTGGTGCGGGCCCTGCCGGCCGCTGCGGAGGCGTCGTACGCGGTGCTGGGCGACGACCTGGGTCGTACGCTCGGGCGCGTGGGCCCGTCATGAAGCACCTCCTCATCGGGTTCATCCGTGCGTGGCGCTTCGCGATCAGCCCGCTCTACGGCCAGGTCTGTCGCTACCACCCCACCTGCTCGGCGTACGCCCTCGAGGCCGTGACGCAGCACGGGGCGGTGCGCGGCACCTGGCTCTCCCTCCGGCGCATCGTGCGTTGCCACCCGTGGGCCGCCGGCGGCTACGACCCCGTTCCCTCCCGCGGCACGACCGCCGCCCCCGATCCTGACCAGACCCCTGCAACACGAGGAGCATGAGTGCTCGACTTCTTCGGTGACATCGGCCACGCGATCATGGTGCCGCTCTACTACGCGGTGTCCTTCGTGCTGGTGGGGTTCCACAGCCTCCTCTCGCAGGTCATGGACCCCGCAGGTGGTCTCACCTGGGTGCTGTCGATCGTCGGCCTCACGCTCACCATCCGCGCTGCGCTGATCCCGCTGTTCGTCAAGCAGATCAAGTCCAGCCGCAACATGCAGCTGATCCAGCCCAAGGTGCGCGAGCTGCAGAAGAAGTACGGCCACGACCGGGAGAAGCTCGCCCAGGAGACGATGGCGCTCTACAAGGACTCGGGCACGAACCCGTTCGCGTCCTGCCTGCCGATCCTGCTGCAGATGCCGATCTTCCTGGCGCTGTTCCGGATGCTCGACCAGGCCTCCAAGAAGGGCAAGGCCCACGGCTTCCTCGACGAGAAGCTGGCCCAGCAGTTCGGCGACTCCAAGCTCTTCGACCTGATCCCCGTGTCGGGCACGTTCCTCAACACCAAGGGCGTCACCGAGGTGATGATCGTGGCCGCCGTCCTGGTGCTCGCGATGACGGCGACGACCTTCCTCACGCAGCGCCAGCTGATGAGCAAGAACATGCCGGCCGACGCGCTCTCGGGTCCCTACGCCCAGCAGCAGAAGATGCTGCTCTACGTGCTCCCCGTCGTCTTCGCCGTCGGCGGCATCGCGTTCCCGATCGGCGTTCTCGTCTACTGGACCGTGTCGAACCTGTGGACCATGTGCCAGCAGTTCTACGTGATCCGCAACAACCCCGCCCCGGGTACGCCGGCCGCGCTGGCGAAGGAGGAGCGCGACCGCGCCAAGGGCAAGCTGCCCGCCTCCGAGATCGCCGCGGCGCAGCAGGGTGTCGTGGTCGACGAGGCGCCCGCACCGGTGCGCCAGCAGCCCCAGCGCCAGACCAAGGCCCAGCGCCAGAACCAGAACAAGAACAAGAACAAGAAGAAGCGCTGACCCCACGAATTTCCCGTTGCCGTCCGCGGCACCGCATTCCCGAGTGAAGCAGGAGAACCTGTACGTGAGTGAGCAGATGACTGACGCAGACGTCACCGACCCGGAGTCGACCGACTCCCCCGAGGTGCCGGGCGACGACGCAGACAAGGCGGGGCGACCGTCGAAGGTGCAGCGCCTCGAGGCCGAGGGCGACATCGCCGCCGACTACCTCGAGGAGCTGCTCGACATCGCGGACCTCGACGGTGACCTCGACATGGACGTCGAGGGCGACCGGGCGAGCGTCCAGATCGACGGTGCGGACCTGCAGCAGCTGGTCGGACGCAACGGTGAGGTGCTCGAGGCTCTCCAGGAGCTGACCCGCCTGGCGGTCTACCGCGAGACCGGCGAGCGGTCGCGCCTCATGCTGGACGTCGGCGGTCACCGGGCCGAGCAGCGCACGCGCCTGGTGGCGCTCGCCGAGACGTCGATCGCCGAGGTCAAGGAGAAGGGCGAGCCCCTGTCCCTGGAGCCGATGAGCGCGTTCGAGCGCAAGGTCGTCCATGACGCGGTGGCGGCGGCCGGCCTGTCCTCCGAGTCGGAGGGCGCGGAGCCGAAGCGCCACGTGGTGATCCTTCCGGCGTGAGCGACGACGTTTCACGTGAAACGCCCTCCGTGCCCGAAGCGGCGCGGAGGGCGTTCGCGTCTGACCGGGTGGACCTCGCGGTCCGCTACACCGAGCTGCTCGCCACCGAAGGCGTGGTGCGCGGCCTGATCGGTCCCCGCGAGGCCGACAGGTTGTGGGACCGGCACGTGCTCAACTCGGCCGTGCTGGGTGAGGCCATCCCTGCCGGCGCGAGCGTGTGCGACATCGGGACGGGCGCCGGCCTCCCCGGCATCGTGGTGGCGATCGCCCGACCCGACATCACGATGACGTTGGTGGAGCCGCTGCTGCGCCGGACCACGTTCCTCGACGAGGTGGTGAGCGAGCTGGGGCTGGACCACGTGGAGGTGGTGCGCGGCCGGGCCGACGAGCTCCACGGTCGTCGTACGTTCGACGTGGTGACGTCGCGTGCGGTGGCACCACTGGAGCGACTCCTCGGCTGGTCGATGCCGCTGGTGGCCCCCACGGGTGCCCTGGTGGCGATGAAGGGCCGGTCGGTCCACGAGGAGATCGACGCCGCCCGCGGCGCGCTGGACACCTGGCGGTGTGCCGAGCCCGAGGTGCTGGAGCTGGGCGCCGGCGTGGTGGATCCACAGACGACCGTCCTCCGGGTGTCGTGGGCGGACCCGAGCCGGATAGGTTGGCCCCTTGCCCGTGGACCCGAGCGCGGCCGTCAACGGCAGAAGCGGCGCCGAGCGCAACGAGAGGCAGAGTGACGTGAGCGAAGACAGCCATCGCGGCTGGGGTGGTCGGCACGCTGCCGACGATTCGGGGCGAAAGTTTTCCACCGATGCGGATGCGCCTGCTGAGCGCAGTTATCCACAGGACCAGTCCTCTTCTCCACAGCCAGTGGATGTTTCACGTGAAACGGGACCCGAGGTTTCACGTGACACCACGCGAGGCTGTTTCACGTGAAACGCGCCCGGCGTGGCAGGTGCGGACCGCGGCCGACTTCATCGATCAGCACGACACGTTCCACGACCAGGGGACGCCACTCGCCCAGGCTGCCCAGCACAGCGTGCTGGCTCGTTCGGGCGGACTCCGTCGCCAGGGTGCTGCCCGACCGGACGCGACACGCGTCCTCGTGGTGGCCAACCAGAAGGGCGGGGTCGGCAAGACGACCTCGACCGTGAACGTCGCTGCCGGGCTGTCCCAGCTCGGTCAGCGCGTGCTCGTGATCGACCTCGATCCCGCAGGGCAATGCCTCGACCGCGCTCGGTGTCGACCACCACCGCGGCGTGCCGTCGACGTACGACATGCTCGTCGAGGGCCAGCCCCTCGCCGACGTGATGACCGAGTGCGCCGACCTCCCCGGCCTGTGGGTCGTGCCGGCGACCATCGACCTCGCCGGCGCGGAGATCGAGCTCGTGAGCGTCGTGGCGCGCGAGCAGCGACTGGCGCGCGCCATCAACGCGCACCCCCTCGTCGGCACGGCCGACGAGGTGGGGGACGACCGGTTCGACTACGTCCTCGTCGACTGCCCGCCCTCCCTCGGCCTCCTGACGCTCAACGCCCTCGTGGCCGGACGGGAGATGTTCATCCCGATCCAGGCGGAGTACTACGCGCTCGAGGGACTCGGGCAGCTGCTCGAGACCGTCGAGATGGTGCGCCAGCACCTGAACCCGCGACTGGTCGTCTCGACCATCCTGCTCACGATGTACGACGCCCGCACCAGGCTCGCGGCCGGCGTGGCCGACGAGGTGCGCAGCCACTTCGGTGACCAGGTGCTCAAGACGGCGGTGCCGCGCTCGGTGCGGGTGTCGGAGGCGCCGTCCTACGGGCAGACGGTGATGACCTACGATCCGGCGTCGGCCGGCGCGCTGTCCTACCTCGAGGCCGCCCGCGAGATCGCCAGCAAGGGAGCCCCCACCAGCATGAACGCCGCCCATCCGCCCCGCCGTGGCCTCGGTCGCGGCCTCGGCTCGCTGATCCCGACCGCGCCGAGCCAGCCGGCATCCGAGCGAGTCGACCGAGACGTCGATCGCCGGCACCCAGCGCGTCGACTCGGCGGCCAACGGGTCCACCGCGACGAGCGCACCCGCGGAGCGACTCGGCGGCGCCCGAGGTGGTCGCCGGGGCGTACTTCGCCGAGCTCCCGATCACCCAGGTCCGTCCCAACGCACGCCAGCCGCGCCAGGTCTTCGAGGAGGAGGCGCTGGCCGAGCTGGTGCACTCCATCCGCGAGGTCGGCCTGCTGCAGCCGGTCGTGGTGCGCAGGACCGGCGACGAGGCGTACGAGCTCATCATGGGCGAGCGGCGCTGGCGGGCCTCCCAGGAGGCCGGTCGCGACACGATCCCCGCGATCGTCCGCGAGACCGACGACAACGACATGCTGCGCGACGCGTTGCTGGAGAACCTCCACCGCTCGCAGCTCAACCCGCTCGAGGAGGCGGCGGCCTACGGCCAGCTCCTCGAGGACTTCGGGTGCACGCACGAGGAGCTCGCCCAGCGCATCGGTCGGTCCCGCCCCCAGATCTCCAACACGCTGCGTCTCCTCAAGCTGTCGCCTGCCGTCCAGCGCCGCGTCGCCGCGGGCGTGCTGTCCGCCGGCCACGCCCGCGCCCTCCTCGCCGTCGATGACGCCGGCCTCCAGGACAAGCTCGCGTCACGCGTCACGGCCGAGGGCATCTCGGTGCGCGGCCTGGAGGAGATCGTCTCGCTCGGCGTCGAGCCGGACGGGCCGGCGCGGGTGGTGCGCAACAAGCCCGTCGCTCCCGGGCTGGCCGAGCTGGCCGACCGGTTGTCCGACCGGCTCGAGACCCGCGTCAAGGTCGACCTCGGCAAGGCCAAGGGCAAGATCACCGTCGAGTTCGCCAGCCTCGACGACCTCCGCCGGATCGTCGACGTGATGGATCCGCGCAACCGCGCCGACCGGCCCATCTGAGACGAGCAGCGCGACCGACCCGGCGTTGGTCGACTGGTGAGAGCGCAGTCCGAGCACCTCGTAGAGCCGTTGCAACCCAGCGGGTCTCGAGGCATGTTCGAGGCGCTCCTCGCACCTCAACCGGCGGACTCGACGGTCGCATCCACGCTCAATGTCGACAAAACGACAAAGCCACTTGTCGCTAGATCGACGTATCGATCTAGCGCTTCTTCGCCCGCTTCTCGGCCCGCTTCCGGGCGCGCTCACGCTTCTCGGCGGCGTCGAGGGCGACCGCCTCGTCGGGCGTGGGGGCGGTGCCACCCATCGATGCGGGCACCCACCAGGAGCCGGGAGGCTGCTCGGCGGCCGGGTAGTCCGCGACCACCTCGGCCAGCATCTGGCTCATCCGGGAGCGCAGCTCGGCCGTCTCGGCGGTGGGGTTGGCGCCGGTCGGGTGCAGCGGCTCGCCGACCTTGATCGCGATGGTCGTGCCGCGCGAGAAGTCGCGGGGGTGGTCCTTGGTCATCATCCGCTGCGTGCCCCACAGGATCACGGGCACGAGGGGTACGCCGGCCTCGGCCGCGATGCGTACGGCCCCGGTCTTGAACTCCTTGAGCTCCATCGACCGGGAGATGGTCGCCTCGGGGAAGATCCCCACCGCCTCGCCCGTGCGGAGGTAGTCGACGGCGGTGTGGAAGCTGGCGACGCCCTCGCCCCGGTCGACCTCGATGTGGTGCAGCGAGCGCATGAGCGGACCGACCCAGCGGTGGTCGAAGAGCTCGCGCTTGGACATGAACCGCACCAGCCGGTCCGACGGGTTGGCCGCGAGGCCGCCGTAGATGAAGTCGACGTAGCTGATGTGGTTGTAGGCCAGCAGCACGCCACCCTCGCGCGGCACGTGCTCGGTGCCCGGACATCTGGAAGCGCTGGCCGAGGGCGCGGAACGCCGTCTTGGCCGTGACGATGATCGGGGGATAGGTGACGTCACGCATGGGCGAAGCCTAGGGCCCCGGGACGTACGCCTTCAGCGCCGCGTGGCGAGGAAGTCGGCGATCCGGCCGATGGCCTCCTCGAGCACGCTCGCCTCGGGCAGCGTGACCAGGCGGAAGTGGTCGGGGGACGGCCAGTTGAAGCCGGTGCCGTGCGTGACGAGGATCTTCTTGGCCCGGAGCAGCTCGATCACGAAGTCCTGGTCGTCCTCGATGGCGTACACGTCGGGGTCGAGCCGCGGGAAGCAGTAGAGCGCTCCGCGCGGCTTGACGTTGGTGACGCCGGGGATCTCGTTGAGCAGGCGGTGGGCGAGCATGGACTGCTCGTAGAAGCGTCCGCCCGGGCCGATCAGCTCCTCGATCGACTGGTAGCCGCCGAGGGCGGTCTGGATCGCGTGCTGCGCCGGCACGTTGGCGCACATCCGCATGTTCGCGATGAGGGTGAGGCCCTCGAGGAAGTCGGTGGCGAGCTCCTTGGGACCGGAGATCATCACCCAGCCGGCGCGGTAGCCGCAGACGCGGTAGGCCTTCGACAGCCCGGAGAACGTCAGCGTCAGCACGTCGTTGCCGCCGTAGGTCGCCGCGTGGTGGTGCTGCGCGTCCTCGAAGAGGATCTTCTCGTAGATCTCGTCGGCCATCACGACGAGCTGGTGGCGGCGCGCGATGTCGACCAGGCCCTTGACGGTCTCCTCGCTGTAGACGGCACCGGTCGGGTTGTTGGGGTTGATGATCACGAGCGCGTGGGTGTTCTCGGTGATCTTCGACTCGATGTCGGCGAGGTCGGGGTTCCAGTCGTCGTCCTCGTCGCAGCGGTAGTGCACCGGGATGCCGCCGGCGAGCGTGATCGCGCCGGTCCAGAGGGGGTAGTCCGGGGCCGGGACCAGGATCTCGTTGCCGTCGTCGACGAAGGCCTGCAGCACCATCGAGATCAGCTCGGAGACGCCGTTGCCGATGTAGACGTCCTCGACGCCGACGTCACGCAGCCCGTGCGACTGGTAGTAGTGCATGACCGCGGTGCGCGCCGACCAGATCCCCTGCGAGTCGGCGTAGCCCGTCGACTGCGGCAGGTGGTGCATCATGTCGGCGAGGATCTGCTCGGGCGCCTCGAAGCCGAACGGCGCGGTGTTGCCGATGTTGAGCTTGAGGATCCGGTGGCCCTCCGCCTCGAGCCGCTGCGCCTCGACGAGGATCGGCCCGCGCACGTCGTAGCGGACACCTTGCAGCTTCTTGCTCTGTCGGATCGGGCGCACGCCTCATCCTCGCAGGCCGCCGACGGGTCTACGCTGGGACGCGTGTCACGCAAGACCGCGCGCCTGACGGTCGACCACCTCGCGGAGCTGGCCGATCCGGTGCGGTCGTGCCTGTTCTGGGAGCTCGGCCCGGTGGACCGCGCCCGGCTCGACGAGCAGGAGCGCATCGCCGAGAAGGAGAGCTGGCTCTCCGGGGTGCTGCGCGACTGGGGCTCGTGCGGGCGGGTCGTACGCCTCGACGGGCGGACCGTCGGCCACATCGTCTACGCGCCGGCGGCCTACCTGCCCGGCGCCGCGGCGCTGCCGACCGCGCCGGCCTCGCCCGACGCGATCATCGCCGCGACGGCCTGGATCGAGCCGGCGATGCGCGGCGGCGGGCTCGGCCGCATCCTGGTGCAGGCGATGGCCGCCGACCTCGTCCAGCGCGGCCACACCGCGATCGAGGCGTACGGCGACACGCGGGGCCGGACGCAGGGATGCGTGCTGCCGACGGAGTTCTGGGGCGGCGTCGGCTTCAAGACGCAGCGCGCGCACCCGACCACGTCGCGGATGCGGATGGAGCTGCGCACGGCCCTGAGCTGGAAGGACGAGGTCGAGCTGGCGCTGGAACGGGTGTGGGGTGCCGTACGCCCCACGCAGAAGGCGACCCGCCCGATCGGATCGGTGCGGGCCGCCTCGAGCGACTGAGCTGCGTCAACCTCAGATGAGGCCCTCGAGCTCCTTGAGGAGCGCGGCCTTGGGCTTGGCGCCGACGATGGACTTCACGACCTCGCCGCCCTGGTAGACGTTGATGGTCGGGATGCCGGTCACGCGGTAGGACGAGGGGGTCACCGGGTTCTCGTCGACGTTCATCTTGAGGAACGTGAGCTTCTCGCCGTGCTCGGCGTTGAGCTCGTCGAGGATCGGGGCGACCTGGCGGCACGGGCCGCACCACTCGGCCCAGAAGTCCACGAGGACGGGCTTGTCGGACTTGAGGACCTGCGCCTCGAACTCGGCGTCGGTCACGGCGGCGATGTTGGCCACGGTTGCCCCTTTCAATTGGGTCTGAGGATCACGGGGTGATGTCTGAGTCAACACCACCCCTCGGACAGTTGTTCCCTCCGCCGGGGGGAGTCCAGTGGTCGGTCGTCGCGACCGTCCGACGACCAGTGGACTACCGCAAGTGGCACGGACTACATCGTGAAGTACCTTCACTACATGACCGCGAGCCACCGACCGTCCTCGACCGCGTGCTGCATGCTGGCGCACGCTCGTGCAGGCCGACCTGGCGCCGCTTCGAGCGCGAGGAGGGGCTCACCACGGCGCGCGTCCACCTGCTGTGGGTGCTCGGCGAGACCGGACCGACGACCCAGCAGTCGCTGGCGGCCGCCCTCGACGTGACGCCGCGCAACGTGACCGGCCTCGTCGACGGCCTGGTCGCGTCGGGTCACGTCACCCGCGAGGCGCACCCCGGCGACCGGCGCGCCACCCTCGTCACGCCGACCGAGCGCGGCACGCGCACGATCGACGGCCTCACGGCGCTCGCACGTCGACCTCGCCCAGCGGCTGTTCGGCGACGTCCCGCGCGATCGCCTGGCGGTCTTCGGCGAGGTGCTCGACGAGACGACCCAGCGCTTCGCCCGGCTGATGGAAGAAGTGGAGGAGGCGTGATGGACGTCGTACGACGCGTGCGGAGGTTCGCGTGGGCGGCCCTCAGGCTCGAGGTCACTCTGTACCTCGCGCTCGGGCGCTGGATCGCCCGGCGCCCGGACGTCCCCGCCGGCACCACCCCCATCGGCTACTCGCGCCTCGTCGCGCCGATGCTGTGGCTGTGGATCTTCGGCTCGGCGACCGAGGTCGTGGTCCTCGACGTGCTGCTGAGCCGCTGGTGGACGCCACTGCGGATCCCGCTCCTGGTGGTCGGGATCTGGGGCCTGGTCTGGATGCTCGGGATGCTGGCGGCGTACCGCACCCGACCGCACCTGCTCGGCGAGACCTCGCTCCAGGTGCGCGACGGCATCCACGCGCGCGTCGACGTCCCCCTGGCGAGGATCGCGAGCGTCCGCTCGGTCGACCACGAGCTGCCGGGCCTGCTGACGTCGGTGCACGTCGAGGGCGAGGGCGACGACGCGATCCTGCTGGTCGGGGTCGGCAGCCGGACGAACCTCGAGCTCGTGCTCACCGGGCCGACGACCCTGGCGACACCGCACGGCCCGACGACCGTCGCCCGGGTGGGCCTGTGGGTCGACGAGCCGCGCGAGGTCGCTGCCCTGCTCCGGCAGGCGACCGCCCAGCCCGCGTGACACGGAGGAGACCGCGAGACCCCCGTCGTCGCGGTCTCCTGCCACGTGCCTGTCGTCCAGCGTAGGGACGACCGGGACGACCGTCTGGTCCCGGAAACGGGGATGCCGCAGACAAGGTAAAGATTCAATCAAGCGCTGAGACTCAGGGGGTGCACGAGCGTGCACCGACCTAGCATCGAGCTCCTGCATCACCTGACGACCTCGGGGGGCCCGCTGTGCCATGGCCTGTCTGGGTGGCCGTCACCACCCCGCCCCCGCTGCCGCTCACCACGTCGGGCAGCGCCTACCGGATGTATCGCAGCATCCTCGGGGCGCACACCGCGATCCTCGTCAGCCTGGCCGCGTTCTCGGCGCTTCCCTGGATCGGCCGGATCACGGTCGGGACGCCCTCGTTCGGCGCCCGCGCCGCGATCGCGCTGGTGCTGCTGACGGCTGCCGCCACCGTCTTCAGGCGCGGTGAACGGCCGTGGCACCTCGCGATGCTGTGCCTCACCTTCGTGCTGGCGACGCCGGTCATCGGCACCGACCCGGTGCCCAACGACAGCACCGTGGGCATGGTGCTCTCCGCGGTGGGGGTGATGGCAGCACGCCTGCTGCCGCTGATCCGGGCGATGACCCTGGTCGCGGTCCTCAGCGGCGTGCACGAGCTGACCCTGCGCGTCCTCGACCTGCCGCCGACCGGCCTCACGCTCGACGCGACGGTCCTCTCGCTGGGCACGGCGGCGGCCGCGGTCGGGATGGTCAACGCCATGCAGGCCAGCGCCATCGCCACCGAGGCCATCACGGCTGACAACCGGGCGCGCGAGCTCGAGCTCGTACGCGCCGAGGCGCAGCTGCGCGCGAGCACGACCACCCGACGCGTGCTGCACGACGACGTCCTCGGCACCCTGCACCTCATCTCCGACGGGGTCGCCCCCGCCGAGCGGATCCGGCGCCAGTGCCGCGTGACCGTCGCCGCCATCCGCACCGTGATCGCCAGCACGACGGACGCGGACGACGATCCGGTGGACCGACGCGAGCAGCGTGGGGCGGACGGCCTCCCCGACTCCTACGCCGCTCTCGTGGACGACCTCCAGGCGACGTCGCCGCTGACCGTGACGGTGAGCGTGATCGGGCGCCCGCAGAAGCTGCCGGCGCTCTCGGACGCACAGCGGTCCGCACTGCTGAGGGCCTGCGCCGAGGGGATCCGCAACGCGGCACGGCACGCCAAGGTGGGGGCCGTCACCCTGCGCATCTCCTCCGATCGCGTGGCCACCCGCGTCGAGGTCCTGGACCGCGGTGCGGGCCTGGCGTCGACGATGCGCAGCGGTTTCGGGCTCAAGGAGTCGGTGGAGCGACCGCTCGCCGAGGTGGGCGGGAGGTCCGCGCTGCTGCCGCGACCCGACGGCGGCACCGCCCTGGTCCTGACCGTGCCCCGCGACCAGCGCGTCGAGAGCCGCCTCCACGACGCCCACGGGCTCACCACCGACAGCCTCGGATCCATGCGCACCCTGTCGCGGGCCGTGGCGATCCCGCTCGGGACCGCGTGGTGCGTCATCGCGGGCCACGCCGTGGTGCAGGACCCTCGGCTGTGGACGTCGCTCGTGGTGGGACTGGGCTGGCTGCTGGCCACGGCCTTCGTGATCCGGCGGTCCGAGCGTGGAGCGCCGGGGACGCGCTGGGTGGTGTTCATCGCCGTCGTGACGCTCGTCCTGCAGGCCCTCGGGATCGCCCTGCTGCCGGCCGGTGCCATGCTCGACTTCAGGTCGTGGTCGATCGGGATGAGCGCGCTGCCCCTCGTCGTCTTCGTCCTGAGCCTGCCGACGTCGGTGGCCTGCGTGGTCGTGCTGGCACACATCGGGCTCGTGCTGGTGGCGCCGATGCTGAGGCCGGAGCTGACCTACGGACTGGTGCCGTGGGGATCGCTGAACGCGGTCATCACCTGTCCGGTCCCGTCGATGGTGCTGGGCTCCCTCATCCGTCGGCAGGGCCGATCGCTGGAGGAGCAGCACGACCGCGAGTTCGCCCTCGAGCACCGGCGGGCCGTCGAGGAGTGGCAGGCCGCGATGACCGACCTCTACTTCGCGCACGTCCGCCTGGAGGTCCTGCCCTGGCTCGAGAGCGTCGCGGACGGGGCGCTGGACCCGGACAGCGAGGAGGTCAGGAAGCAGGCCACGCTCCTGGCCGTGGCCGCTCGCGACGACCTCTACGCGCCCGGCTTCTTCGACGACTCGTTGCGCGCGGACGTGGCGCACTTCCGGTCGCGGGGAGGCGCCGTCGAGCTGCGGGCCGGGTTGGTCCCCGGCGGCTTCGAGCGGCCTGTCGGACACGTCCTGCGAGGGCTGCTCCCCGTCTCCGACGGGCGCCGGATCATCGTGTCGCCACCGTCGGCGACCGAGCAGCACGTGCGCATCTCGGTCGTGCCGGCTCCGCACGTGGGCGACCTCGAGCGGTTGCGGGCGACCGGGCAGTCGCGGTTCGAGGCCGACGTGGACGCCTTCCGGGCCGTCCTGCTCGTCGACGACCTCCCCGTTTCGGGGTAGAGACAGGGCTGCGCGTGAGCGGTATTCACTCTCCATGACCTCTGAGCCGGCCCGGCGCGCCTCTGTCGCCGTCCTCGACAACCAGGAGGTCGTGCGCGACGGGGTGGCCGCTGCCGTCCTCCGTCACTCCGACGAGCTGGTCATGTCGGGGATCTACTCCGCAGTGGGCGAGGTCGACCCGTCCACGCCCGGGCCCGACGCGCTGGTCCTCGACCTCTACCTCGGCCGCGACGACGAGGTCGTGCTGGAGCACATCCCGTTCCTGGTGCAGTGGGCCGGAGTCGTGGTGCTGCACACGGCCGAGGAGAAGCCCGTGCCGCTGCGCCGGGCCCTCGCGCTCGGCGTGCACGGCGTGGTCCTGAAGAACGACGGCACCGAGGCGCTCATCAGCGTCGTACGTCGTGCGCTGGCGGGCGAGTTCGTCTGCAGCAGCGTCCTGGCCGAGGCCCTCATCAGCGACGCGGACATCGTCCCGCGGCTGACGACCCGCGAGGTCGAGGTGCTCAGCAACCTGCGCGACGGCCTCACCCAGCGGCAGGTCGGCTCGCGGCTGAAGGTCGCCGAGGAGACCGTGCGCGCACACCTGAAGTCCGTGCGGGCCAAGTACATGGAGGCCGATCGCGACGTCACGAACACCGGCAGCCTGGTGCGCGAGGCCGGTCGCGACGGATGGATCTGACGTACCCCTGAGCTCTGCATTGTCACCGGCGCTCGCGCCGACGTCCTGATTTCGGCCGAACTGCCCGGTCCCCACTTGTGGGGAGCGACACGGCCCCCCCGCGTCGGTGATCCTCAGTGCGACTCGTCCGTGGGGGAGGAGCGACCGATCGGCACGACGGGACCGGAATGCGACTTCGCGGACACCACCGAGGTCAGGCTGTCCTGACGGCCCTGACGCTCGGCGTCGGCATGATGGCCACGCTCTACGACGGGGTGCCGACGTCCGACCTCGAGCTGCACGACGGCGGGGTGTGGGTCACCAACCTCGACCAGCGGGTCGTCGGCCACGTCAACGTCCCGTCGATGACGCTCGACGCGACGGTCACGGCGACCTCCCCCGAGTTCGACGTCCTGCAGGCCGCGAACACCGTCACCATGCAGGACATCGGGACCGGAACGGTGACAGCGGTCGACTCGGCCGTTCCCGCGCTCGGGTCGGCGGCCGTGGTGCCGCCGGGCTTCGACGTGCACCAGGGCGGCCAGAGCGTCGCGATCTCCGATCCCGTCAGCGGCGCCGTGTGGGCGATGGGCGCCGACGAGGTGGAGGGCTTCAGCGAGGAGCAGGAGCCGTCACTGACGAAGGCCGTGGGCGCCCGCACGGCCGTCGGCAAGGACGGCACGGTCTACGTCGTCGGCGACTCGGGCTCGCTGCGCTCGATCGCGCCGGGGACCGCCGGGTGGACGACGACCGAGCTCGGGACCTTCGACTCCCTCACTCCCGGCGAGTTCGACCTGACCGCGGTGGGCACGACCCCCGTGCTGCTGGACCGCGCGGCCGGCGAGGTCCGCACGCTCGAGGAGACCTCGACCGTCGAGGGGGCCGACGAGCTCGTGCTCCAGCCGCCGGGCGACGCCAGCGAGACCGTCGCGCTGGCCTCCTCGGACACCCTGCTGCTCGCGCCGCTGTCCGGTGGGGACGTGCAGCGAGGTGCCGGGCGGGGCGACCGAGGCGGGCACCCCGGCACCGCCGGTGCGATCGGGGACCTGCACCTATGCCGCGTGGGGCGGCAGCGGTCACTACCAGCGGGTGTGCGACGACAGCGCGGACGACAAGGTCGAGGACGTCGAGCGGCTCCGTCGCGCGACCGCGCCGGTCTTCCGGGTCAACCGCGACGTGGTGGTGCTCAACAACACGAGCAACGGCGACACCTTCCTCGTCCAGGACAACATGCAGCTCGTCGCCAACTGGGACGACCTGCTCGGCCAGGTGGAGGACGAGAAGAAGAAGAAGGAGGAGACCGAGGAGCAGGACATCCAGCTCAACGCGAACCGGTCCGAGCAGAACCACCCGCCCAAGGCCAACCCGGACTCCTACGGCGTACGCCCCGGTCGGTCCACCACGCTGCCGGTGCTCGACAACGACACCGACCAGGACGGCGACGTGCTCACCGCGTCGGCCGAGGACGAACCCCGGATCGGCACGGTCCTGCCGGTGCGCGGCGGGGAGGCGCTCCAGATCGTCACCGCGCCGGGGGCGGCCGGTGCCGACACGTTCGAGTACGCCGCCGGCGACGGGCGCGGCAAGCCCGCGACCGCGCAGGTGCAGGTCGAGGTGCACCCCTGGGCGGTCAACGCGGCACCGCTGCCGAAGGACCGGGCGTCCGTCGTGGTCGTGGCCGGTGGCGCCGAGGTGAAGTACAACCTGCTGCAGGACTGGATCGACCCGGACGGGGACCCGGTCTACCTCGAGTCCGTCGAGGGCACGGACGACATCCTCGCGCAGAGCCGCGAGGACGGCACCGTCACGATCACCGACCTGGGCCGGGCCAAGCCCGGCCTCCACCAGGTCGACGTACGCGTCTCGGACGGTCGGGAGACCGCCACCGGCACGCTCGACATCGACCTGCGCAGCGCCGACAACGTCGTCCCGACCGCCAACGCCGACCACGTGATCGCGGTCGTCGGCGAGGAGACCACCGTCCGTCCGCTCGACAACGACACCGACGCCAACGGCGACGAGCTGCGGCTCGCCCAGGTGCCGAGCCCGGGCGGCGGCGCGAAGGTGCTGATGGACCCGGCCACGGGCACGTTCGGCTTCACCGGGTCGAAGGCCGGCACGGTCTACGTGGAGTACACCGTCTCCGACGGTCCGGCCACCGCGAAGAACATCGTGCGCGTCGACGTCGTCGACGGCACCGAGAACGGCGAGCCGCCGGTCGCCGACAACGACCTCGCGCTCCTCCCCGCCGGCCAGTCCGTGCTCGTGCCGGTGCTGTCCAACGACTACGACCCCGCGGGCGGGGTCCTCGTCGTCCAGTCGGTGTCGGCTCCGCCCGAGGCGCGGCTCCAGCTCGACATCGTCAACCACGAGTTCGTCCGGGTGCGCGCCGTCGGCTCGCTGCGCGCGCCGGTCGCGTTCACCTACACGATCTCCAACGGTGCGGCCTCGGCGTCGGCCCAGGTGACGGTCGTCAACATCCCCGACCCCGGGTCGGACAAGGCGCCGGTCGTCGAGGACGACTCGGCCACCGTGCGCGCCGGCGACATCGTCACGATCCCGGCGCTGGCCAACGACAGGTCGCCGGCGAACCTCGAGCTGCGGATCGGGCCGAAGCTCCAGCTGCTCCCGAAGGACTTCGCCGGGGACGCGTTCGTCGCCGGTCGCGACGTGCGCTTCAAGGCCGGTGACGAGGCCGGTCGGGTCCGGCTGACCTACACGGTCTTCGACTCGGCGGAGAACTACACCTCGGGCACCATCGTCGTGACCGTGGTGCCGAAGGACGCGCCCAACACGCCTCCCACGCCCCGCCCCCTGGTGGCGCGCGTGCTGGCCGGTGGGACGGTCACCATCCCGGTGCCGACCGACGGCGTCGACCCCGAGGGCGACTCGGTGACGCTGCTGGGGGTCTCGCGGCCGGCGCCCACCAAGGGCGTGGTGTCCGTCGTCGGCGGATCACTGAAGTACGTCGCTCCCGCGTCGTCGTCCGGCACCGACAAGTTCCGCTACGTGGTCGAGGACGCAGGTGGCGCGCAGGCCACCGGCAGCGTGCGGGTGGGGATCGCCCCGCCGTCGGCCACCAACCAGCTGCCGACGGCCGTGGCCGACGTGGTCAAGGTGCGCCCCGGTCGCAAGCTGTCCGTGCCGGTGACCGCCAACGACACCGACCCCGACGGCGACACCCCGCTGCTCATCCCCGACTCGCTGACGCCGGCCGATCGCACGACGAAGACGAAGGCGAGGACCGAGGGAGCCCAGGTGCTCCTGACCACGCCGAGCTCGAGCGGCGACCTCAACTACTACTACCGGATCACCGACGCGCCGGGTGGCCAGCCGGTCGACGGGGTCCTGACCGTGCAGGTCCGGGACAAGGCGCCGCTGCGCGCCCCGATCGCCCGCGACGACGTGGTGACCGCCGCGGAGACGCTCGGGCGCAACACCGCCAGCGTCGACGTGCTGGCCAACGACTCCGACCCCGACGGCGTCTCGGAGGACCTCGAGGTCAGCTCGGGCGAGCGAGGCGTCACCGT
>CAWCGM010000037.1:0-77291 GCA_963795095.1 uncultured Actinomycetota bacterium
GACCTCCGCACCCGCCTGGACCACGCCCGGCGCGATGCACTGAGCCGGGTCGCTCAGGCGGTCGCCACGGACCGGCGCCGGGACCGGCGGTGCGACCGTACTGACTCCACGGCGGCCAGGTCCTTGCGGAACGGTTGGCTGCATCCGGTGAGGGTGAGGACTGCTCGGGCGTCGATCGCGGCGCCGCAGCACCGCTCCAGCCCGGTGACGCCCTCGGGGCTCGCCGACGTCACCCGCGTGAGGTCGATCCCGATGATTTCGGGAGCCCGCGCAGGCCCATGACGCGTCGCCACAGGTCGTAGGCAGCGACGACGTCCAGGCTGCCGTCGACCTCGATCGAGGTCGTGCCCGCGGTGGCGGAGGACGTGACGTGGTGCATGGAGGACCTGCTCGGAGTAGGGCGTGTTCGTGTGAGGTTCCCGACGATGGCCGAACCACCCGGCATGCCGGGTTCGCGAGATGTTCACGAGAACGACACACGGCGACGGCGGCCCCGAGGCCGACGTACGGGTCAGTCCTGCGCCGGCCCGCGCGACGTCGAAGAGCTGTCAGCCGACCACCGCGGCGCCGCCCACGAGCTCGCCCTCGGCCAGTGGGTCGTAGCGAGTGCCCGGCAGCACCGCCCAGGCGAAGGCGGAGCCCACGAGGCACATCAGCCCGATCACCAGGCACCCGCGCGACAGCCCGTCCATGAACGCGATCTCCATCGCACTCGCCACGCCCGGCACCTGCGCCGCCAGGGCGTCGGTGAAGCCGACCGAGCCCCGCGCCGCCTCCAGGGTCGCCGGGTCGAGCCGTCCGTCGAGCAGCTCGACCAGCTTGGCGCCGTACAGGGAGGAGAAGAGCGAGCCGACGACGGCCACGCCGAGGGTGCCGCCCAGCTCGCGCGTGGCGTCGTTGACGGCTGACCCCACGCCGGCACGGGCCGGCGGAAGCACCTGCATGATCGACTCGGTCGCCGGCGTGGTGATCAGCCCGAGCCCGAGTCCCATCATCACCATCTGCGGCACGATCGTGGTGGCGTAGGAGACGTCGACGTCGAGCGTCGAGATCCACAGGAACGCCGTGCCGAGCAACGCCAGCCCGGTGCCGACCACGCCCTTGGTGCCGACCCGCGGCGCGAGCTGGCCGCCCGCGATCGACGCGACCGCGATCGAGATCGCGACGGGAAGGATCCGCACGCCGGTGCCGAGCGCGGAGTAGTCGCGCAGGAACTGGAAGAACTGCGTGATCAGGAAGATGAAGCCGAAGAGCGCGAAGAAGGCGATCGTCACCGACGCGCATGCCGCGCTGAAGCGGCGGTCGAGGAAGAGCGTGACGTCGAGCATCGGGTGGTCCGCTGCCCGCTCGACCGCGACGAACGCCAGCGCGAGCAGGCCGGCGACGGCGAACCCGGTGACGGTGGTGACCGATGCCCAGCCGTGCTCGGGCGCCTCGATGATCGTCCAGGTCAGGCTGCCCAGCATGGCGACCGAGATGGCGAGTCCGCGCAGGTCCAGCGGCGGCACGGAGGGGTCGCGCGACTCAGGCACGAAGGCCAGCGTCATGCCGATCGCGACGACCCCGACGGGCACGAGCGCCCAGAAGACGCTGTGCCAGGTGAAGTGCTCGAGCAGGAAGCCCCCGGTGATCGGGCCCAGCGCCACGCCCATGCCGACCGCGGCGCCCCAGATCCCGAGCGCGGTGGCGCGTTCGCGCCGCTCGGTGAACGCGTTGGCGATCACCGACAGGGTCGTGGGGAAGATCAGCGCGGCGCTCATGCCCATCACCACCCGCAGCGCGATGAGCGCGCCGACGCTGTCCACCAGCGCGGCCGCGCCGCTGCTCGTCGCGAACGCCGCGAGCCCGAGGACCAGGGCCGGTCGGCGTCCGAACCGGTCGCTCAGGCTGCCCATCGCCAGCACGAGGGCGGCGAAGGCGAGGTTGTAGCCGTCGACGACCCAGAGCAGGTCGCGAGTGCCGGCGTCGAGCTCGCGGGCGAGGCTCGGCAGCGCCACGTTCACGATCGTGGTGTCGAGGTTGATGGTCAGCGCGGCCAGGCAGACCGTCGCGAGGAGGGCGGCTTTGCGGTTCATGGAAGCTCCGGGTGGGTGATGTTGTCGGCGGTAACATCAGCCTGCCCGCTGATGTTACCGCTGTCAACATCGATTAGGCTCAGCGCGTGTCCGCCACCCCCTACCACCACGGCAACCTCCGCGACGCGCTCGTGGAGGCCGGCGTCGACGTCGTGCGCGACGGTGGCCCCGAGGCGCTGTCGCTGCGGGAGCTGGCCCGGCGGGTCGGGGTGTCGCACGCCGCGACCTACCGCCACTTCGCCGACCGCGAGGCACTCGTCGACGTGGTCGCCGAGCGCGCGCTAGCCTCGCTGGTGGCGGAGGTGCACCACCGGCTCGAGACCATCGACGAGTCGGACGCGGTGACGCGCGCCCGACGCCGGCTCGTGGAGATCGGGGTCGGCTACGTCGCGTTCGCGATGACCGAGAGCGGTTTGTTCCGCCTGCTCTTCACCGCCTATCCCGACGCCCCGGACGGCAAGGGCGAGGACGGCGACGGCGAGGACCCCTACGGCATGCTCAACCAGGCGCTCGACGAGCTGGTGGCGGTGGGCTACCTCGCCGAG
The DNA here is from genome assembly GCA_963795095.1 of uncultured Actinomycetota bacterium. Lineage (GTDB taxonomy): Bacteria > Actinomycetota > Actinomycetes > Propionibacteriales > Nocardioidaceae > Nocardioides. The sequence continues at coordinate 2,621 of CAWCGM010000037.1, forward strand.
CGCGACCGCGTCGGGGCGGACATCACGTGCTGGGCGGCGGTCCACGGGTTCTCGGTGCTCAACGTCGAAGGACCGCTGCGCGGACTGACGGCGGCCGATCGCGACGCCGCCCTGTCGACCCTGCTGCTCGGCATCGACCGCGCGTTCGGAGCCGGTGGCAGCTGGCCCGAGCTCGCGCCGGTGAGGCTGGCCCGCGGCTGATCGGGGCCCGACCGCCCGATCCCGCGACCGTGCGTACACCTCCACGCGTGATCCGCCCTTGATGCACTTTCGATGCACTATGGTGCACTCATGGACACCGAAGCTGCTCGGCTCGCGGCCGCGATCGGCTCCACGGTGCGCGCCGAGCGGCAGTCGCGGCAGTGGACCCTCGACCAGCTCGCGCAGCGCTCCGGGGTGAGCCGGCGGATGCTCGTCAACGTCGAGCAGGGCGGCGCGAACCCGAGCGTCACCACGCTGCTGCGGCTCAGCGACGCCCTCGGCATCGGGTTGCCGGCGCTGGTGGCTGTCCCTCGGGGCACCACCGTCGAGGTGGTCCGCTCCGGGGATGCTCCCGCGTTGTGGACCGGTGCGAACGGCGGCCGCGGACTCCTGCTGGCCGGCACCAGCCCGCCGGACGTCCTGGAGCTCTGGGACTGGTCGCTCGCGCCCGGTGACCGGCACGACAGCGAGGCGCACGTGCACGGCACGAAGGAGATCCTCCAGGTCCGCGAGGGGACGGTGACGGTCACGGTCGGTGGCCGGGTCGAGATCCTCGGGGTCGACGACGCCCTCTCCTTCGCCGGCGACCTGCCGCACTCCTACGCGAACGACGGTGCCGTGCCGGCGCGCTTCTCCCTGACCGTGCACGAGCCAGGGGTCGGCACCGCCGTCAGCACCGACCGGAACACCACCTCCAGCAAGGATCCCGCATGACCCGTCCCGACAAGCACGACTTCGACACCCTCACCGGGAACAGCTGGTCGGTCCACGGCGGCAACCACGCCGACGAGACCACCGGCGCCATCCGCACCCCCATCGTGATGGCCAACTCCTACCGGCTCCCCGAGGACCCCAGCGACATCGACCAGCCCGGCTACGAAGGGCTCGTCTACACGCGCGAGCACGGCGCCAACCAGCGCGGCCTGGAGGAGAAGCTCGCCAGGCTCGACCACGGCGAGGCCGCTGCCGTCTTCGGCACCGGCATGGCCGCGCTGCACGCCGCCTTCTTCACGATCCTCGACCCCGGCGACCACGCCATCGTGTCCGACGTCGTCTACATGCGCGTCGCCGGCCTCTTCGCCGACGTGTTCCCGAGGAAGCTCGGCATCGAGGTCGACTTCGTGGACATCACCGACCTCGACGCGGTGCGGGCCGCCGTACGCCCCCACACGAAGCTCGTCCACACCGAGGTCATCGCCAACCCGGACCTCCGGGTCGCCGATGTCGCCGCTCTCGCGTCCATCGCCCACGACGCCGGCGCGCTGCTGACGATCGACTCGACCTTCACCCCGCCCCCGATGATGCGGCCGCTCGACCACGGCGCGGACCTCGTCATCCACTCGCTGACCAAGTACTACAACGGTCACGGCGACGCGATGGGCGGCGTCGTCATCGGTGCCCGCGAGCTCGTCGAGGAGACCCGCACCGGCGCGATGTGGCACGCCGGCGGTGCCATCTCCCCGTTCAACGCCTGGCTCATCATGCGGGGATCGACCACCCTTCCGCTGCGGCTCGAGCGACAGTGCCACAACGCGCAGGCAGTGGCCGAGCTCCTCGCCGCCGACCCGCGGGTCGTCCACGTCTCCTACCCGGGCCTGCCCGGACACGACCAGCACGACGCAGCGGTACGCCAGCTCGATGGCGGCTTCGGCGGCGTCGTGTCGTTCGCCATCGGCGGGACGCATGCCGACCGGCTCACCTTCGTCAACGACCTGCGCCTCATCACCTCCGCCGTCTCCCTCGGCCACGACGAGACGCTCGTCGCCTACGAGGAGTACCCGGAGGGCCCGGCCCGGGCCTTCGCCCAGCCGTTCCGCGACCACGGACTCGTGCGCCTCGCCCTCGGCCTCGAGGCCGAGGCTGACCTCGTCGCCGACCTCGACGCGGCCCTGACCACCGCGTACGGCCCGTCCGCCTGAGGTCCGACGCGAGCCGGGCCACAGCCGCCGACGTGCGACGGACGCGGGCTGGTCATCCGGGGGACATCGACGCGAACCCTTCCGTTCGCCGGACCCGACGAGGGTCACGACGTTCACCCCATCGAAAGGACCCCGGACGTGAAGCGTCTCTCCCTCCCCGTCCTGGCTGCCGGCACTGCCGGCATCGTCGCCCTCGGTGTCGCGGCTGCCACCGCCGTACCCATGGGCTTCACCCAGGACCGCTCGGCCGACCTGGCCAAGCAGATCAACCCGGCCAAGCCGAAGAGCGTCATCCTCCTCATCGGCGACGGCATGGACGACTCGATGATCACCGCCGCGCGCAACTACTCCGTCGGCGCAGCCGGTCGCCTCGTCCTCGACGAGCTGCCGTTCGCCGGCGCGATGACGACGTACGGCCTCAAGGTCGGCGCCGGCCCGAACTACCCGATCGCCTACGTCTCGGACTCCGCGCCCACCGCGAGCGGCTGGTCGACCGGCAAGAAGACCGTCGACGGACGCATCTCGCAGGGGCCCTCCACCGCGGAGAACGTCCCGGGCCTCGACTACGAGACGGTGCTGGAGAAGTTCCAGGCCGCAGGCAAGCGCGTCGGCGACGTCTCCACCGCCGAGATCACCGACGCCACGCCCGCCGCCGCCGCGTCGCACATCAACGCCCGCGCCTGCCAGGGCCCGGCCAACATGGCCGCCTGCCCCTCAGCGCTGAAGTCGGCACCGGGCGGCAAGGGATCGATCTCCGAGCAGCTGGTCGACCACCGGATCGACGTGCTCCTCGGCGGTGGCGCCAACCGCTACGCCCAGACCCTCGAGGGCAGCTCCACCACCGTCCTCGACTACGCGAAGACGACCAAGGGCTACCGCTCGGTCAGCACCTCCGCCGAGCTCGACGCCGTCACCGACCTGTCGGGCGGCCCGGTCCTCGGGCTGTTCTCCGGCGGCAACATGACCCGCAAGTACGCCCCGCTGGTCGCCGTCGCCGGCGGCGCGACCACCGGCACCGGGAAGTGTGTCGAGCAGACCCGCGGCACGCAGCCGACGCTGCAGCAGATGACCGACAAGGCGATCAAGCTGCTCGACAACCCGAACGGCTTCTTCCTCCAGGTCGAGGGCGCGAGCGTCGACAAGGCGGAGCACGAGCGCGACATCTGCGGCGCCATCGGCGAGCTCGAGGAGCTCGACCTCGCCGTGAAGACGGCACTCGACTACCAGAAGACGCACCCGGACACGCTCGTCATCGTCACCGGTGACCACGCCCACTCCACCCAGATCGTCCCGGACAACTTCGGTGGTGCGCGCACGGCCACCGTCACGACGGTCGACGGCAACCCCATGACCGTCGCCTACTCGTCGGCGTACGCGCCCGGCGACGCGACCGCACAGGCCACCCACACCGGTGCGCAGATCCGGGTCGCCGCCATCGGTCCCCAGGCCGCCAACGTGACCGGGGTGATCGACCAGACCGACCTGTTCAGCACGATGCTCGGACGCACCCCGAGCACCCTCCCGTCCGGCCCGGCCACGGCCACGGCGACCGTCACCGTGACGGCGACACCGACCACGCCGGCACCGACCAGCACCCCGGCGGCCAAGCCGTCGATCTGGCTGGCCGCTCCCAAGAAGGTCGCCCGCGGCTCCGAGACCTGGATCTCGGTCACTGCGGACGACGCCACTGAGGTCACGGTGCGCATCAAGCAGGGCAAGAACACCACGACCAAGGAGCTCGCCGACGACGGCGGCTCGATCAAGCTCCCGGGCTCGCTCCGCAAGGGCGCCGTCCAGGTCAAGGTCGTCGCCACCGGCCCCGGTGGCCGCACGAAGGTGACACGCACCATCGTCGTCCGCTGACGACCCGCCCTCACCACCAGCACGACCCGCGGCCGCGAGCCTCCACCCGGAGGCCCGCGGTCGCGGTCGTCCGGGACACCGGTCCGACACGTCGGGCCCTGCCGGGAAGACCCCGGGCACCTGCAGGGTTGAGCACGTCATGACTGCCAACACCTACGACTTCCAGGGTCGCACCGTCCTCGTCACCGGCGGCGGCACCGGCATCGGCCGCGCGATCGCCGAAGCCTTCCTCGCCAACGGTGCGAACGTCGTCATCAGCGGCCGCCGCCGCGAGAAGCTCGACGAGGTCCTGGCCGGACACCCCGCCGACCGCACCCTCGCCGTCGAGGCCGACGTGGCCGACGACGCCTCGGCGGCCGCCATGGTGCGGGCCGTGGTGGACCGCTTCGGGTCCCTCGACGTCGTCGTCAACAACGCCGCCGCCTACACCAACGGTCCCTTCGACGAGCTCGCCCTCGACGACTGGCAGGCGATCCGGGCGACCAACATCGACGGGTTCGTGCACGTCGCCCGCCACGCGCTCCCTGAGCTGGAGCGCTCGGGCGGCAACCTCGTGGTCGTCGGGTCGGTCTCGGGGCTGCGCGGCGACTGGTCGCAGGCGGCGTACAACGCCACCAAGGCCGCGATCATGAACTTCGTGCAGTCGCTGGCGCTCGACTACGGACCGCGCGGGGTCCGGCTCAACGCGGTGGTCCCCGCCCTCACCATCACCGACATCACTCGAGCCGTCGAGGAGGACGAGCAGGCGCTGGCCGCGGCCAACAACCGCATCGCCCTGGGCCGTCCCGGGCGGCCGGATGACATCGCGCCGGCGGTGCTGTTCCTGGCAAGCCCGGACGCCGGCTACATCACGGGCGCCTGGCTGGCGGTCGACGGTGGTACGTCGGCGAGCACAGGTCAGGCCCACTGACCGGGACCAGCCTCCGAGCTGCGAACCCACCGCATCTGTCACTTCGGGTGTTGACCGACATCTGGCCTGTCGCGGATGGTCCCGCGGTGCACCCCCGTCGACGAGTACGCGACCCATGCTCACCCAGCACGATTCCGATCCCGCATGCGCGTCGTCAGCTGCGCGAGGGACGCATCCCGACGTATCTCGTCTCGAGGTACTCCTCGATGCCCTCGGCCCCGCCCTCGCGACCGAAACCGGACGCCTTGACTCCCCCGAACGGTGCGGCGGGGTTGGAGACGATGCCCTGGTTGATGCCGACCATCCCGACGTCGATCCGTTCCATCAGGTGCATCGCGGTGTCGAGGTCGCGGGTGAAGGCGTAGGCGGCGAGCCCGTACTCCGTGTCGTTGGCGAGCGCGACGGCCTCGTCGAGGGTCGCGAACGAGGTGATGGGCGCGACCGGGCCGAAGATCTCCTCGTGCAGCAGGGCGGCGTCCGCAGGGACGTCGCGCAGCACGGTGGGCGGGTAGAACCAGCCCGGACCGGTCCCGGGCTCACCCCCGACCACGAGGTCGGCTCCGGCGTCGACGGCCCCCTGGACGAGGGACGCGACGGTGTCGCGGGACTTCTCGTCGATCAGCGGGCCGACCTCCACGCCGTCCTCGGTGCCGCGGCCGACGACCAGCGCGCCCATGCGCGCGGCGAGCCGTGAGGAGAACTCTGCGGCGATGCTCTCGTGCACGAGGAAGCGGTTGGCGGCCGTGCAGGCCTCGCCCATGTTGCGCATCTTGGCGAGCATCGCTCCGTCGACGGCTGCGTCGAGGTCGGCGTCGGCGAGCACCAGGAAGGGCGCGTTGCCGCCGAGCTCCATGGACACCCTCAGCAGGCGCTGGGCCGACTGCTCGACGAGGCGGCGCCCCACGTCCGTCGACCCGGTGAAGGTGAGCTTGCGGGTGCGGGGGTCCCGCACGAGCGGCTCCATCACCTTCCCGCTGGAGCTGGTGGTGATCACGTTGAGCACGCCGTCGGGCAGCCCGGCCTCGGCCATCAGCCCGGCGAAGGCCAGCATCGACAGGGGCGTCTGGGCGGCCGGCTTGACGACCATCGTGCAACCCGCGGCGACGGCAGGACCGACCTTGCGCGTCCCCATCGCCAGCGGGAAGTTCCACGGCGTGATCATCAGCGTCGGACCGACCGGGCGCTTGAGGGTCAGCAGCCGGGTGGCGCCGTCGGGTGAGGTGGAGTAGCGCCCGGCGATGCGCACCGCCTCCTCGCTGAACCAGCGGAGGAACTCGGCGGCGTACGTCACCTCGGCCCGGCTCTCGGCGAGGGGCTTGCCCATCTCCAGCGTCATCAGCAGCGCGAGGTCGTCGGTGCGTGCGCGCATCAGCTCGAACGCGCGCCGCAGGATCTCGCCCCGCTCGCGGGGCGCCATCGCGGCGAAGGAGTCCTGGTGTGCGACGGCTGCGTCGAGGGCGCGTACGCCGTCGGCCGGCGAGGCGTCGGCGACCTCGGCCAGCACCTCGCCGGTGGACGGGTCGTGCACGGGAAGGGTGCGGCCGCCGTCCGCCGCAGCAGGGCTGCCGCCGATCCACAGCCCGGTGGGCACCGCGTCGAGGACGCGGCGCTCGTCGGCGGGCGAGACGGTCATGCCGTGCCTTCCTCGATGTGGTCCCTCACGGCGCTGAGGAAGTCGGCCGCGACGTCGCCGCCCAGCAGCTGTGCGTCGTAGCTCAGCGCCAGGTGCGCCATGGCGCGTACGACGATCGCCTCGCCGCCGTCGGTCGGCCGCACGACCGGTCGCCGGACGACCGCGCCGATGCCGAGGACCGGTGTGCGGTCAGGGCCCACGGCGGGAGTGTCGACCAGCACGCCCCGGCTGCCGGTGTCGACGACACCGAGCGTGCGGTCCACACCGTCGTGCTGGCCGGCGTCGATCCGCGCTGCCAGTGCCGCATCGGTGAGCTCGTCGGCGTCCTGGACGACGACGGACGCGGTGCCGTCCGCGGCGAGCACGCCGAGGTGCACCCCTCGGGACCGGACGACCGCCGGGTGAGCGGCTGCCGCGCGCACGGCGGCGGTGGCGACGGTGGCCAGCACCGCGCCGACCGGTACGCCGGTGAGGTCGACCTCGACGACGGACGTCAGCTGGGTGGCCGAGTGCCACCGTCGCCACGGGCGTGGGCGCCTGCGCCCGGGCCCGAGGTGACTGCTGGTGCCGCGGCCGGCCCCGGCGCGGACGGGCACCGGTGGGCGCCGTCGCGGTCATCCCTTCATCGCCTGCTCGATCTCGTCACGGATGCGGTCCACCGACGGGATCATCAGGTCCTCGAGCGAGTCCGCGGACGCGAGCGGGATGTGCGGGGTCGTGATGCGGACGATGGGGCCGTCGAGGTCCCAGAAGCCGTCGTCGCCGGCGATGGCGACCAGCTCGGCCCCCCAGCCCAGCATCCGGGGGTTCTCCTCGACGGTGAAGAGGCGGCCGGTGCGGCCGAGCGACTCCAGGACGGTCGCCGCGTCGAGCGGGACCAGCGACCGCATGTCGATGACCTCGCAGTCGATGCCGCGCTCGGCCAGCTGCTCGGCGGCCGCGAGCGCGCGGCTGACCATCAGGCCCAGGGCGACCACGGTCGCGTCCTTGCCCTGGACGCCGTACCCGGGCGGTGCCGAGCTCGTCGACGATCGGACCGTCGGGCACCTCGCCCTTGGAGGAGTAGAGGCCCTTGTGCTCGAAGAAGAGCACGGGGTCGTCGCTGCGGACGGCCGCGGCCATCAGGCCGACCACGTCCTCGGGCGTCGAGGGGGCGACGACCTTGATGCCGGGCACGGCCATCGCCCAGTTCTCGATCGACTGGGAGTGCTGGGCGCCGAAGCGCAGGCTGCCGCCGTTGCCGCTCTTGACGACCAGCGGGATGGTGACCTGACCGTTGGTCATGTAGCGCGTCTTGGCCATCTCGTTGACCACGAGGTCCCAGCACACGGCGAAGAAGTCGGAGAACATGATCTCCGCGATCGGCCGCATCCCGGTCATGGCGGCGCCCATCGCGGCGCCGAGGATGGCCTGCTCGGAGATGGGCGTGTCGATGACCCGCTCGGGACCGAAGCGCTCCAGGAGGCCCTGGGTCGTCTTGAAGACACCGCCGGCACCGGCCACGTCCTCACCGATGAGCACGACCATCTCGTCGCGCTCCATCTCCTGCGCGATGCCGCGGGCGACCGCCTCGCGGTAGGTCAGGATCGCCATGTGTGTCCTCCGTCTGCCCACACGTCGGTGAAGGCTGCTTGCGGGTCGGGCAGGGGGCCGTTCTTGGCGGCCTCGGTCGCCTCGTCGACGGCCTGCGCCACCTCGGCGTCGATGCCGTCGATGTCGGCGACGGCGACACCGAGGCGCTCGAGCCGCCCGCGGTAGACCTTGAGCGGGTCGTAGGCGAGCCACGCCTCGAGCTCGCCCGGCGGCTTGTACTTGCCCGGGTCGGCGCGCGAGTGGCCGCCGTGGCGATAGGTCAGCGCCTCCACGAGCACCGGCCCGGCACCCGACCGGGCGTGCTCGAGGGCGTCGGCGGCCACGAGGTGGACCGCGTCCGCGTCGTTGCCGTCCACGACGATCGGCTCGAGCCCGTACGCCGAGGCGCGGTCGGCGGCCGGGCGGGGCACGGCGGTGATGTCACCGATCGCGGTGTACTCCATGTACTGGTTGTTCTCGCACACGAAGACGATGGGCAGGTTGAAGACGGCCGCGTAGTTGAGCGCCTCGTGGAAGGCACCGATGTTGGTCGTGCCGTCGCCGAAGAAGCACACCGCGACCTGGCCGCTCCTGCGGTACTGCGCCGACCAGGCGGCGCCGTTCGCGATGGTCAGGTGGGCCCCGATGATCGCGTAGGACCCCATCACGCCGTGCTCGACGCTCGTCAGGTGCATCGACCCGCCCTTGCCGCCGAGCAGGCCGTTGGCACGGCCCAGCAGCTCGGCCAGCACGCCCTCCATCGGGACGCCTCGGGCCAGCGTGTGCGCGTGGCCGCGGTAGGTGGCGAAGGTGTAGTCGTCCTTCTGCATGGCCGCACCGAAGCCTGCGGCGACGGCCTCCATGCCGAGCGAGAGGTGCGTGGTGCCCTTGACCAGCTGCTGCATGAACATGTCGTAGGCGCGCTTCTCGAACTGCCGCATCTCCTGGAGCATGCGATACATCCGCAGCCGGGTCTCGAGCGGGATGTCCGCGTCGTCGTGCGACGTCGGGTCGTCGGGCGGCATCACGAGGTCGTGCTCGCCGTACGCGTGGTTGCTCAGGGGCAGGTTCATCGGATCACGCCTCCACGTGGGACGTGCGGGTGTTGAGGTGCGACTGGCTGTCGCGGAGGGTCGGGAGCGCACCCCCGGTGGTGAAGTAGCGACGGCCGGCCACGAGCAGCTCCTCCGCGGGGAACTTGGTGATGACCTGGGCGCCGTCGGCGGTGACCACGACCTCCTCCTCGATGCGCGCGGCACCCCAGCCGTCGGCGGCGGGCCAGTAGGTCTCGAGGGCGAAGACCATGCCCTCCTCGAGGACCTCCGGCGCGTCGAACGAGGTCATCCGGCTGAAGATCGGCCGCTCCCAGATGCTCAGCCCGACGCCGTGGCCGTACTGGAGCGCGAACGCGGCCTCCTCGTCGGGGAAGCCGAACTCCTGGGCCGTCGGCCACACCGACACGATGTCGGCCGTCGTCGCACCGGGCTTCACGAGCGCGATCGCCTGGTCCATGTACTCGCGGCAGATCTTGTAGGCGTCGGCCATCCCCGGCGAGGCGCTGCCCACCGCGAAGGTGCGGTAGTAGCAGGTGCGGTAGCCCATGAAGCTGTGCAGGATGTCGAAGAACGCCGGGTCACCGGGCCGGATGAGCCGGTCGGAGAACACGTGCGGGTGCGGCGAGCACCGCTCGCCCGAGATCGCGTTGACGCCCTCCACGTGCTCGGACCCGAGGTCGTAGAGCACCTTGCTGACCAGGCCGACGCACTCGTTCTCCCGCACGCCCGGTCGCAGGAACTCGTAGAGGCTCTCGTAGGCGGAGTCGACCATCGACGCGGCCTGGGTGAGCAGGCCGACCTCGTCGACCGTCTTGATCTTGCGGGCCTCGAGGAAGACCTGCTGCCCGTCGACGACGTCGATGCCCATCGCCTGCAGGGCGAACAGCACGGGCGGCTCGATGATGTCGACGCCGAGCGGCTGCTTGGTCAGGCCGTGGTCGGCGAGCACCTGGTAGACCTTCAGCGCCACGTCCTCGGCCCGGCCGGCCGACGGCGAGATCGCGCCACGCAGCGTCGAGATGCCCGCCCGCGCTCCGTAGTGCTCCATCTCGCGGTCGGGGTGTGCGGCGTCGAGCCAGGGCGCGTAGAGCTGGTGGTGCCGGGCGGCGGAGCCGAAGTCCCAGAGCACCGGGGCGCCGCCCTGCGGCAGCACGGCGAACCGGATCATCTTGTCCATCGCCCAGGTGCCGATGTGGGTCCCGGTCATGTAGCGGATGTTGTGGAAGTCGAACGTGAGCACGGCGCCGAGGGACGACCGCTCGAGCTCGGCGGTCAGTCGGGCGAGGCGTTCGTCGCGGAGCCGCGACATGTCCAGTCGCGTCTCCCAGTCGACCTGGGTCACGCCGTAGGTGGGGATGGGCATCAGGACCTCCGGGACGGCAGTGCGCGGACGCGCGGGGGAAAGGTGGGGTGCGGCGGGGGCGGGTGGCAGGCGGGTGGACCGGGTCCGGTCTCGATCCGGCGGCGACGGCCGCGAGCGACGTACTGCTCCGCGGCGGCCCGACGCTCGTCCTCGAGGTAGTAGGCGATCTCGACCAGCTCGAGGGCGAGTCCGTCGGGGTCCGAGAAGTAGCACCAGCGCCAGCCGGCCAGGGGGCCCTCGTCGACGACGTTGACGTCGGAGTAGAACGACACGCCCTGTGCCTCGAGCTCGGCCTTCTTGGCTCGTACGTCGTCGACGCGGAAGCAGACGTGGGCGGCACCCAGGTGGTGGTTGGGCACGGGTGCGGTGCTCGAGGCCGGCCGGTTGGCGTACTCGATGAGCTCGAGCGTCGCCTGGTCACCGACCCAGAGGGAGACCTGCCGGAGCCGGGCGTCGGGGACGCCGACGCCGCGCGCCAGGTCCTCACCGTCGAACCACGGGGTCGGCTCGTTGGCGAACGGCAGGCCGAGCAGGTCGTGGTAGAACCAGATCGACCGGTCGAGGTCGCTGACGACGAGGCCGGTGTGGTGGATGTAGCGGAGCGTCACGACGGCCCTCCCCCGGAGCGCACGAGCACCTTGAGCTGGTCGCCCTGCGGGTCGACGAGCACGTCGAAGCCGCGGGTGACGACGTCGGCGAGGTCGATCTGGGCCGTGACGGCCCGGGCCACGGGGTACTTGCCGGCGGCGACCATGCGGATGATCCGCGGCCAGTCGGTCAGCCGGTAGCACCAGCTCCCGTGGAGCGAGAGGTCCTTCTCGGCGAGCGCCATGGCGTCGAGCTGGGCGGGCTTGGTGTGCAGTCCCGTCTGCACCACCGACCCGGCGCGTCGCGTGGAGGAGATGGCGGTCGCCAGGCCCGGGCTCGTGCCCGAGCACTCCACGGTGAGGTCGACGCCGATCCCCTCGGTGAGGTCGAGCAGCCGCTCGGCGAAGCCGGGGGCGGTCGGGTCGAGCACCTCGCCGATGTCGAGGGAGGCGGCCAGCGCTGCGCGGTTGGGGTTGGGCTCGGCGATGACGACGGCTCCGGCGCCGACGGCCGCGGCGTACATCGCCGACAGGATGCCGATCGGGCCGGCGCCGGTGACGAGGACGACGTCGCCGCCGGTGACCCCGGCCCGGTCCACGCCGTAGGCCGCGACGGCCGCCGGCTCGATCACGGCGCCCTCGAGGTCGGACACCGCGTCGGGCAGCTTGGCGACCTGGTACTCCTTCGACGACGGCGTACTGGGCGAGGCCGCCGGTCTCGGCGCTCAGGCCGGTGCAGGCGAAGACCAGGCACAGGTGGCCCTGGCCGCGGCGGCAGAAGTAGCAGCGACCGCAGACGATCGCGGGCATGATCGCGACCCGGTCGCCGACGGCGACGTCGCGCACGTCGGAGCCGAGCTCGACCACCGTCGCCGAGAACTCGTGCCCCAGGGTCTGGGGCAGGGTCACGCCGGTGAGCGGGTGCGGGCTGGTCGGCGTGACGATCGGACCCACGGCGTACTCGTGGAGGTCGGTGCCGCAGATGCCGCACCAGTGCACCTCGACGAGGATGTCGTCGGGGGCCGACGGCGTCGGGGTGGGGACGTCCTCGATGCGGATGTCGTGCTGACCGTGGAAGCGGGCCGCGAGCATGGGGATCCTTTCGTGCCGTCAGGCAGGCGAGTGGGAGCCGCGGACGCGGCTGTAGAGGACGGCGGCGATGACGATGAGCCCGCCCTGGAAGAGGTACTGCCACGTCTGGGTGAGGCCGAGGAACGTGGTGGCGTTGAGCAGCTGCACGATGAGCCCGGCGCCGAGGAGCGTGCCGACGAAGGTGCCGCGGCCGCCGAGGAGGCTGGTGCCGCCCAGCACGACGGCGGTGATGCTGCTGAGGGTGTAGGTCACGCCCTGCGCCGGGTCGCCGATGCCGAGCTGCGCCAGGAGGACGATCGACCCGAGGAACGTGAAGAGCGAGGTGATCACGTAGCCGCCGACGACGGTCCGGCCGACCGCGACGCCGAGCTTGCGGGCCGAGTCCTCGTGCGAGCCGACGGCCCGGATCCGGTGGCCCCACGCACTCCTGCGCAACGCCCACTCCATCAGCGCCACGACCGCCACGAGCACCAGGAAGATGATCGGCACCGGGCCGACCTTGCGCATCACGAGGCCGGTCACGTCGGCGGAGATGACGCCCTCGGGGGCGTCACGGAGCAGGAAGCTGAAGCCCTGGAGGGCGATGTACGTCGTCAGGGTCGCGGCCACGGGCGTGAAGTTGCCCAGCCGGATGAGGCCGCCGTTGACGAGGCCGGTCGCCACGGCAGCGCCGATCATCAGCCCGAAGCCGAGGAGCATCGTGGTGACCGCGGCGCCGTCGTTGACGAAGAACGACGCCACCACCACCAGGAAGCCGGCCAGCGGCCCCACCGACAGGTCGATGCCACCGGTCAGCAGGGCGACGTTCTGGCCCAGCGCGATGAAGCCGAGGGCGGCGACGAGCATCATGATCGAGGTGATGTTGAAGTCGGAGAGGTAGAGCTCGTTCTGGCCGTAGACGTAGGCCCCGAGCCCGACCATGACCAGGGCGAGGATCGCCACCGGCGCGTAGTCGCCGGAGAGGAACCGGCGCAGGGCGGGGCGACCGGTGTCGCGTCGCGTCTCGGCCTTCTGCCGGCTGTGCTGCGTGGAGGCCACGGCCGCGCGGATCATCTGCTCCTCGGTGACCTCGTCACCGGCCAGGTCGGCCACCACGTGGCCGCGCGACATGACGAGGACCCGGTCGCACAGGCCCTCGAGCTCCTTGGCGTCGGAGGAGGCGACGACGACCGGGATGCCGTCGTCGGCCACCTCGCGCAGGATGCGGTAGATCTCGGCGCGCGCGCCCACGTCGACGCCCTGGGTGGGCTCGTCGGCCAGCAGGATCGCGGGCCGGGCGAGCAGGGTCCGCGCCAGCACGACCTTCTGCTGGTTGCCCCCGGAGAGGGCGGCGACGACTGCCTCCATCGAGGGGGCTCGCACGTCCAGCTCGGTCAGCTCGCGTCCGACGAGCTCCAGCTCGCGTGACCTGCTGAGGAAGGGCCCGCGGGTCATCGCTCCGAGCCCGCTGAGTGCGGCGTTCTCCCGCACCGACAGCGTCATCATCAGCCCGTCGTGGTGGCGGTCGGCCGGCATGTAGCGCCGACGCCTTGCGCAGGTGGCGCTGGCTGCGGCGCGAGCCGCCCACGACGACGTCGCCGTCGACGGCGGACAGCCCGGCGAGGGCGCGCAGCAGGTCGCTCTGGCCGTTGCCGACGACACCGCTGACGCCGATGATCTCGCCGCGGCGACCCGCGAAGGAGACGTCGGAGAAGCCGTCCCCGGAGAGTCCGTCGCACGTCGAGGACGACGTCGCCGAAGGTGTCGTCCGCCGGCTTCGGCGGGAAGGTGGCGTCCAGCTGGCGACCGACGATCAGCGCCAGCAGCTCGTCGTCGGTGACGTCGTCGACCTGGGCTGCTGCCGCGCAGGCGGCCGTCGCGCAGGACGGTGACGCGCTGCGGCGAGCATCCGGACCTCGGCGAGGCGGTGGGTGATGTAGATGACGGCGGTGCCCGAGGCGGCCAGCGGCCCGCACCCGCTCGAAGAGCAGGTCGACCGAGTCGGGGCCGAGCGGCGCGGTGGGCTCGTCGAGGATGAGCATCCGCGGGCGTACGGCGAACGCCTTGGCCAGCTCGAGCAGGTGCTTCTGGGCGACCGTGAGGCGGTCCGACCCGCTCCTCGAGGTGGACCCGCGAGGTCGATCTCGTCGAGCACCGCGCGCATGCCGTCGCGCTCGGACCTCCCGTCCGCGGTGAGGACGTGCGGCGGCAGGGCGAGCCGCAGGTTCTCGGCGACCGTGAGGTCGGGCAGCACCGCGGGGTGCTGGTGGACGATGGCGATGCCGGACCGCGTGGCGGCCGCCGGGTTCAGCGAGGCGTGCTGCTCGCCGTCGAGGGTGAGCACCCCGGCGTCCGGCTGGATGGTCCCGGAGGCCACCCCCATCAGCGTCGACTTGCCGGCGCCGTTCTCGCCGAGCAGGGCGTGCACCTCGCCGGGGAGCACCTCGAGGGAGACGTCCGTGAGCGCGGCGACACCGGCATAGCTCTTGGAGACGTCCGACAGCACCATCGTCGGCTGCCGCACCGCCACTGCGGTCGTCTCGGTCATGTCGTCCTCCACGCGGTCGGTTCCTCCGGGTTGGTGACCGTGGCCGGCCGGGACGGGGGTGCACCCGGCCGGCCACGGAGGCTCACTTGAGCAGTGCTGCCTGGTCCTCGGGCGACATCTCCGCGGAGAGGTAGATGTCACCGGGCAGGTCGGGCTCGCACTCCACCGGGTTGGGGTCGCCGGTCACGGAGTTCTCGAACAGGGCGTGCTGGTGCGTGTCCTTGGCCGGCAGCTCGCCGCCGGTGGCCTCGGCGATGGCGTACTGCATGGCCGTGCCGGACGTGGTCGTTGCCCGTGGCGATGGACATCATCTTGAAGTCGGGGTTGTCGGCCTCGTTGTCCTTCCAGAAGCAGCCCAGGACGTTGCCGTCCGAGGTCGCGAGCGCCGGGATGGAGCGTCCGGCCTTGGTGAACTCCGGGAGCGCACCGACCAGCGAGGGACCGAAGTCGCTCACGATCACGTCGATCTGGTCGTACTTCGCGATCGCCGCGGTCAGCACCTTCTGGCTCAGCGGCCGGGTCCCAGTTGGTGACCTCGAAGGGCTGCTCGCCGATCATCGTGTACTTCGCGGGGTCGAGCGTCTGCTTCAGTCCCTCGACCTCGCCGAGGCCCTGGCTGTTGCCCTTGGGTCCGCTCAGGAAGAGCACGTTGCCGCCGTCGGGCAGGATCTCCTTGATCCAGTTGCCCCAGTTGACGCCGTCGTTGACGGAGTCGAGACCGACGTACTTCGTGAAGTCCACGCCGTCCTCGCCGCCCGGGTCGACGCGGTAGGGCACGGTCACGACACCGGCCTGGAAGGCGCTGCGCAGGGCCGGGAGCATGGCCTCGCCGGCGTCGGGGAAGACGACGAGGGCGTCGACGCCCTTGGCCACCATCCCCTGGATGTCGGAGATGCTCTTCTGGGTGTCGCCCTGCCCGTCGGCGTAGAGCACCTCGGTGACGCTGGGGCACTTGGCCGCCTCGTCCTTCCCGGCCGCGGTGGTGACGAGTCGCCAGCTGTTGCCGCCGAAGCCGTCGGTGAGGCCGAGGGTGATCTTCTTCGGGCCGCACCAGGAGGGAGCACCCTCGAGGTCGGCCGCGGAGGTGTCGCCCTGGTCGTCCCCGCCGCTGTCCGAGCCGCAGCCGGCGAGCGCCATGACGGCGACCGTCAGCCCGACGGTGGCCATCGAGGTGGGGCGGCGTGAGAGTCGTCGCAACATGTGAGTGTCCCTTTTCTTTCGTACTCGGTTGGGGGTGGGGTGGTGCGGTGAGGCCGAGCTCCCGAGGGATGGATCAGGTCGCGGCCGGCACACGACGCCGGAAGCGAAGCCGACCGACGAGCGAGCGCACGTCGACGGAGTAGAGGAGTACGCCGATGGCGAGGGCAGCGGCCTCGACCAGCGTGCGTACGGCGAAGCTGACGCCGAGCGCGAGCACGAACTGCTCGAGCTGGCTGAGGAAGAGGGCCGCGACCGCGGTGGCGACCAGGTTGCCCCGCCCGCCGAGCAGCGAGGTCCCGCCGAGGACGACCGCCGCCACGCTGGGCAGCAGGTAGGAGTTGCCCTGGAAGGCTGTGGGCTGCGCCAGGATCCCGCCGAGCACGACGCCTGCGACCCAGTAGTGCAGCTGGGCACCGAGGTAGCCCGCTCCCTTGAAGGTGCGCACCCGCAGGCCCGCCGCCCACGCGGCGGCGGGGTTGGCGCCCACCGCCTCGAAGCGACGCCCCGCCGGGGTGAGCTTGACGACGACGCTGGTGACGAGCAGGACCGACCAGCCGCGAAGAAGACGGCGTTCGGGATCCCGATCGTCTCGCCGCCCGCGATGGACGCGAGTCGATCCGTCGTACGTCGGGGAGCGCCGCCGGAGATCCCGAGGACGCCCGCGAACATCAGCGCGTTCGTGCCCAGCGTGGCCACGATCGGGTTGAGGAGCAGGCGGCCGACGAGGAAGCCGTTGAGCAGCCCCGCAAGGACCACGGCACCGAGCGCGAGCAGCACGGCGCCGAGGAGCTTGCCGTCGTCACCCTTCGGCTCGTGCGTGACGATGACGACCACGAGCGAGATGGATCCGGGGACCGACAGGTCGATGCCCGCCCTGCTGGATCACGAGGGTCTGGCCCAGGGCGGCGATGGCGAGCACACCAGGCGAACGGGAGCATGCCGCCGAGGGCACCCTGGCTCACGCTGGTGGAGGCGAGGACGGCACTGGCGACGAACAGGGCGAGCGTGGCCGCCGTGATGGTGACGAGGCCGCGGGAGACGCCGAACCGGGGACCGCGGCGGACGCCGCGCACGCGCTCCGCCGTGGGGGTCGGCGTGCTGGTGGCCATCTGTCCTCCTCGCGTGCTGCGGGCCCGGGACGTGGGTCCGGGTGGTTCACCTGTGCTGTCCGTCACACGTTCGGTGTGACTGTACATACGGCCGTCAGTGTTCACAAGGGGTTCACATCACGATTGTGTGACGCCCCTCACCGCAGGCTCGAGGCGCGTCGGCTCAGCTGTCCACCGGGGGGAGCCCGGCGAGGTAGGAGCGCAGGTCGGCCATGTCTCCGGCGCCGTGGCCGGCGACCACCGCGGCCTCGACGACGCGGCGTGCGGCGGCACTCACCGGCACCTCCCTGGCCTGGCCGGCAGCCAGCTCGGCGATGAGGCGGAAGTCCTTGGCGACGAGGTCGAGGCTCATGGCGACGGGCTGGTCGGCCTCGAGGAACGCGGCCCGCTTGTAGCGGACGAAGGGCGCGCCGACGGCACTGTTCTCCAGCACGTCGTAGGCCGTCGCGGGATCGATGCCCGCCCCTTCCGCGAGGACCAGCGACTCCGCGACCGCGGAGTTGAGGTCGTGCACCACGAGGTTGACCGCCAGCTTCATCGCCTGGCCCTGGCCGGCGTCGCCGACCCGGATGACGCGGACGGCGAAGGCGGAGAGCACGGGGGTCGCGGCATCGACGTCGGCCACGGCGCCCGAGGCCATGACCAGCAGCTGTCCGGCGGCCACGGTGGCCACGCTGCCGGACACCGGTGAGTCCACGAAACGCCGCCCCGACCGGCGTACGCGCGCGCGAGGTCGCGCGCTGCCTCGACCCCGCTCGTGCCGAGGTCGCACACGACGGCGTCCGGGTGCAGGGCCTCGAGGACGTGCGGATCGAGCAGGACGGCCGTCGTCGCCGCGCCGTCGGCAAGCATGCTCAGCACGACCGTGGCTCCCCGGACGGCCGCCGCCGGCGTGGTGGCGACGTCGAGCCCCGCCTCCACCTGCTCGCGCACGGCGTCGGCCCGCTCGCGCGGTCCGGTTCCAGAGCCGCACGTGATGTCCTGCGTCCACCAGGCGCCGGCACATCGCCGCACCCATCCGACCGGCGCCGAGCACCGCGACCTCAGTCACGGGGGTCCACCAGGACCTTGCCGGTCACCTCGCCCGCGGCCAACGGGCGCAGTCCCCGATCGACGACGTCGTCCAGCCGGACGACGCGGTCGACCATCGAGTCGCCGAGTCCGCGTCGCGCGAGGATGTCGAGCGCGGCCGGCAGGTCCTCGCCGCAGACGTGGGCGACCGTGGTGCGCACGTCGACCTCGCGCAGGACCACCGGAGCCAGGCTCAGCGTGGTCGGTGCGCTGTTCAGTCCGACAAGGACGACAGTGCCGCCGCGTGCAGTGAGGGCGAACGCCCGCTCCACCGCGCCGGGCACGCCCGAGGTCTCGAAGACGACGTCCGCTCCCCCGTCCACCAGGTCGCGTACGTCGTCGGGGCCGGCTGTCGGGCTCACGAGCTCGGTGGCGTGTCGCGCCGAGCGCGCGGGCCGCCTCCAGGCGTCCCGCGTCCACGTCGATCGCCAGGACCGGACCGTCGTGGTCCTCGAGGCCGGCGCAGACGAAGGACCCGATCGCACCGGCGCCGAGCAGCACGACGCTGTCGCCCGGCTGCACCCCGGAGCGGCGGACGGCGTGGATCCCGACCGCGAGCGGCTGCGCGAGCGCGGCCGACTCGAACGTGCAGGCCTCGGGGATCTCCACGCAGGTCGACGCAGGTGCGGAGACGTACGTCGCCAATCCGCCGTCGGTGCTCAGCCCGAGGGTGAAGTAGCGGGCGCACAGGTTGGTGCGACCACGACGGCACCAGGCGCACTCGCCGCACGAGACACCCGCGCCGCAGGCGACCCGGCGTCCCACGAGGTGGCGGACGTCCGGCGCCGCGTCGACGACGGTGCCGACGAACTCGTGACCGAGCACCGTGGGGCCGAGGTGCCCGCTCCCCGGGTGCCGGGTGTGCAGCGGCACCATCATCGGGCCCTTGGTGAACTCGGTCGCGTCGGTGCCGCAGAGGCCGTTGTAGGCCACCTCGATCACGACACCGCCCGGCCCGGGCGTGGGATCCGCCCGCTCCTCGATGCGGAGGTCGCCGGGCTCGTGGAGGACGCCCGCCCTCACGGGGTGGCCGAGGACGTGATGTGGACCTTGACCTGGGAGCGGTCGGTCAGCACGGTCGCCACGGCCTCGCCGGCCGACGCCAGGTCGTAGGACGAGGTGACGAGCGGGCTGAGGTCGACGCCGCTGCGCGCCAGGAACCGCAGCGTCTGCGGCCACACCCCGGGTGAGCCGATGATGCCGCGGACCTGCAGCTCCTTCGACTGGATCTGTCCCAGCGCGGCGGGGGCGGAGCCGCCCACGTCGATGCCGATGTAGACCAGTCGGGCGCGGAAGCCGGCGAGGTCGAGCGCGGCAGCCATCGCGGTCGGCTTGCCGCTCGCCTCGAAGACGACGTCGGCGCGCAGCCCGCCGGTCATCTCGTCGAGCCGCTCGCCCATGTCCGGATCGGTCGGGTCGAGGGTGAGCTCGGCACCGAGCTCCTGCGCCAGCGCGGCCCGGCTCGGATCGGGCTCGGCGACGATGACGCGCACCCCGCGGGCCGCGGCGGCAGCGACCACGCCGAGGCCGATCGGGCCGGCGCCGAGGACGACTGCGGTGTCGCTGGCGTCGAGGTTGTCGGCCCGCACGGTCGCGTAGTAGCCGCAGCTGAAGGGCTCGACGAGGGCGCCCTGGGTCCAGGTGAGGTCGTCGGGCAGCGCGTGGAGCCAGCCCTCCTTGGCGACGAACAGCTCGGCGGCGGCACCGCTGATGCTGAAGCCGAAGTGCTCCTGGCCGATCACGCACTCGCCGACGACCCGGTCGCCCGGAGCGAAGCGGGTCACCTTGCGCCCGACCGCGACCACCTCGGCGGCCCACTCGTGACCGGGGATCACGGGGAAGCTGAACGGGATGATGTAGCGCCCGCGGAGCAGGTCGATGTCGGAGTGGCAGATGCCGACGCTGCGCGCGGCCAGCAGGACCTCGTCGTCCTCGATGGTGGGCGTGGGGAGCTCGGAGACGGCGTACTCGCTGTCGCCGAGGAACTGGAGAGCCTTCACGGGACCTCGCTCTGTGACGGTCGTCGCACCGTGCGACTGTAAACCGATACTTCACACCGGCGTTCAGTCAGAGTCAAGAGGTCGGACGCGATCCGTTCACCCGGTCCGGATCAGTGCGGGTGCAGCACGCACCAGATGCCGCGGGCGTCGGCGGACGTACGGTTGCGCAGCAGGTGGGGCACCGACGAGTCGAAGCTGAGCGCGTCGCCGGGGCCGATGGTGAAGACCTCGAAGCCCACGGTCACCTCGAGCTCGCCCTCGAGCAGGTAGCCGTACTCCTGGCCCGCGTGCCGCATCATCTTCTGGTCGTTCGTCGAGCTGCTGCCCGCGGGGTAGATGATCTCGATGAAGTCCACGTCGGGAGCGGAGTCGGCGAGCTGCTCCCAGATCACGCCCGTGTCCATCTCCAGGCGCGGGCGCTGGTCGGGCCGGCTCACGCTGAGGCGACGCGGCTCGCGCTCGAAGGCCTCCGCGGGCGAGGACATGGCCGAACGGCTCACCGACCCCCAGCGCCTGGCGCGGCTTCTTCGCCGTGCGCCCCGGCCTCGGCCGAGGGGCGTGGCCGCCGCCTCGCCCGGGGAGTCGTCATCGGTGTGGAAGAGCTCGTCGATCGACACGCCCAGCACCTGGGCGATGGAGTAGAGCGTCGCCACGGACGGCTGCGACTTGCCGTTCTCCATCTGGGACAGGAACGACGGCGACACGCTGAGCTGGCGGGCGAGCTCCCGCAGGGAGAGTCCCGCCTGGCGGCGGGCCAGCCGCAGCTTGCCGCCCAGCTGGCCCACTCCGGGGGTCTCCACCGGTTCCTGCTCGGGCTCACTCATGCGCTCGGTCCCCTCGTCTGATCGGTGCCGCCCCACCGTAGCGAGTACCCGACGTCCGGCGAGGGCGCCGGGCGGAGTGCGGACGGGTGATCATCATCAGCGAACGAAGCGGTCTTCTGATCGCACATTGTTCACCGTCACTTGACGAATTGTCCACTGCGGATCACCATGAGCGCGACGACCCGACCGTGTCGGATCGGCCACCACCACTCCCCAGGAGGGACCACCGTGTCACGCACCGTCCTCATCGTCGGGGTCACCGGCATCGCCGGGTTCAACACCGCGGAGGCCTTCTCCGCCGCCGGCTGGCGGGTCCTCGGCCTGTCGCGCTCGCACCGGTACGACATCCCGGGGGTCGAGCAGCTGCGCGGCGACGTCCTCGACCCCGAGTCGCTCGACCGCGCACTGGCGGGCCAGGAGTTCAGCCACGTCGTCTTCACGACGTGGTCGCGCCAGGAGACCGAGGCGGAGAACCAGCGCGTCAACGGCGCCATGCTGGCCAACCTGCTGGCCGCGGCGGGCCGGGCGTCGTCGGTCGAGCACGTGGCGCTCGTGACCGGCCTCAAGCACTACCTCGGTCCCTTCGACGCCTACGCCTCCACTCCCGCCGACACTCCGTTCCGGGAGACGCAGGACCGCCTGCCGATCGACAACTTCTACTACGACCAGGAGGACATCCTGTTCGCGGAGGCCGAGCGCCAGGGCTTCACCTGGTCGGTGCACCGACCGCACACGATGATCGGCTACGCCCTCGGCAACGTGATGAACATGGGCGTGACGCTGGCCGTGTACGGCGCCCTGTGCAAGGCGACCGGGCAGCCCTTCGTGTTCCCCGGCAGCCCCGAGCAGCTCAACGGCGTCACCGACCTCACGGATGCGCGCCTCCTCGGCCGCCACGTGCTGTGGTCGTCGACCGAGCCGCAGGCGCGCAACCAGGCCTTCAACACCGTCAACGGCGAGGTCGTCCGCTGGCGGCAGCTCTGGCCGCAGGTGGCGGAGGCGCTCGGCGTACCGGCGGCCGACTACCCGGGCCACCCGCAGCCCCTCGAGGGACGGATGGCAGACGCCGACGAGGTGTGGGCGGGGCTGGTCGAGAAGCACGACCTGGCGCCCTACAAGGCCTCCGAGCTGGCCTCCTGGTGGCACACCGACGCCGACCTCGGCCGTGAGGTCGAGACGTTCGCCGACATGTCCAAGAGCCGGGAGATGGGGTTCCTCGACTACCAGAGCACCATCGGGTCCTTCACCGACCTCTTCGAGCAGCTGCGCGAGGCGCGCATCATCCCCGGTCGGGACTGACCCGGTGCTGCTGCCCGGCGGCCTGGGTCACCTGACCTACTCGACGCTCGTCCACCCCGGCGACACCTGGCCGGAGATGTGGGAGAGCCTGCAGTCGTTCGTGCCGGCCGTGAAGGCGCGCGTCTCCCCCGACGCGCCCTTCGGGGTGTCGCTACGGCTCTCGGGCAGCTCCGCCGCGACGCTGGCCGGCTCCGCGGAGCTCCGTGCCGAGCTGCGCGACTTCCTGGCGGCCGAGCAGCTCTACGTCTACACCGTCAACGCCTTCCCCCACGGCCCGTTCAAGGGCCGCATGGTCATGGAGGACGTCTACGAGCCCGACTGGTCGACCCAGGAGCGACTGGACTACACGATGCAGGTGGCCGACGTCCTGGCCGACATCGCGGCGCCGGGGATCCGGCCGACGATCCAGACCGCCCCGCTGGCCTACCGGGCCAACGTGACGGACGATGCCTACGTCGAGTCGCTGGTGGAGCACCTGATGCGCGCCGTCGCCCACCTCGTCGACCTCGAGCGGCGTACGGGTGTCCAGGTCGCACTCGCGCTCGAGCCCGAGCCGGCCTGCTGGCTCGAGACCACGGCCGAGACCGTCGCCTTCTTCGAGGAGCACGTCTACTCCGTCGAGGGACGCACGCACTTCGCCCGCCTCAGTGGCGAACCGCTCTCCCGCGTGGAGGACCTGCTCAGGCGGCACCTGGGGGTCGTCTTCGACATCTGCCACCAGTCGGTCGGGTTCGAGGACATCCGTGCATCGCTCGAGAGCCTGGTCGCCGCCGGCGTCCCGATCCTCAAGCTGCAGGCTGCCTCGGCCCTCCGGGTGCCCCGGGTCGACGCCGAGGTCGTGGCCGAGCTCGAGGCGTTCACCGACACGATCTACCTCAGCCAGACGACCGAGAGGCGCGACGGGGCGGACGTCCACCACCTGCACCTCGCCGACGCCATCGCCGGCTACCGCGCCGACCCGTCCGGCAGCCGCGAGTGGCGGACGCACTTCCACCTCCCGGTCTTCCTCGACGACCTCGGCTCGTTCGGGACGACCCGGTCAGGGATCGAGGACGCGATGCGCCTCCACGTCGCGACGCCCCTGTCGGAGCACCTCGAGATCGAGACGTACACGTGGGACGTGCTGCCCGCCCACCTCAAGACCGGCGACATCGTGGACTACGTGACGCGGGAGCTCGACGTGGGTGCGCGACCTGCTCGTGGACCAGTGACCGAGGCTCCCCAAGCACACGCGCAGGGTCGACTCAGACGTTGAAGCGGAACTCCACCACGTCGCCGTCGGCCATGACGTAGTCCTTGCCCTCCATGCGCACCTTGCCGGCCTCCTTGGCCTTGAGCATGGTGCCGGCGGACATCAGGTCGGCGAAGGAGACGACCTCCGCCTTGATGAAGCCCTTCTGGAAGTCGGTGTGGATGACACCGGCGGCCTCGGGGGCGGTGGCGCCCTTCTTGATCGTCCAGGCCCGCGACTCCTTGGGGCCGGCGGTCAGGTAGGTCTGGAGGCCGAGGGTGTCGAAGCCGACGCGGGCGAGCTGGTCGAGGCCGGACTCGGTGATGCCCATCTCGGCGAGCATCTCGTGCGCCATCTCGTCGTCGTCCATCTCGGCGAGGTCGGCCTCGAACTTGGCGTCGAGGAAGATCGCCTCGGCCGGCGCGATGATCGCGCGCATCTTGTCCTTGAGGGCCTCGTCGGCGAGCTCGTCGGCGTCGCAGTTGAAGACGTAGATGAACGGCTTGGCCGTCAGCAGCGACAGCTCGCGCAGCAGGGAGCGGTCGATGTCGGTCGCGATGATCGGGGTGCCCGACTCGAGCGCCTCCTTGGCCGCGCGGGCGGCCTCGAGGTTGGCGACCAGGTCCTTGACCTTGCGCGACTCCTTCTCGAGCCGGGCGATCGCGCGGTCGACGGTGTCGAGGTCGGCGAAGATCAGCTCGGTCTGGATCGTGGAGATGTCGTTGGCGGGGTTGACCTCGCCGTCGACGTGGGTGACGTCCTCGTCGCGGAAGACGCGCGTCACCTGGCAGATCGCTGCGGACTCGCGGATGTGGGAGAGGAACTTGTTGCCCAGGCCCTCGCCCTGCGAGGCGCCGCGCACGATGCCGGCGATGTCGACGAACTCGACGGTGGCCGGGAGGATCTTGGCCGACTCGAACACCGACGCGAGCTGCGGGAGCCGCTCGTCCGGCACGCCGACGACCCCGACGTTGGGCTCGATCGTCGCGAACGGGTAGTTCGCCGCGAGGACGTCGTTCTTGGTCAGTGCGTTGAAGAGCGTCGACTTGCCCGCGTTGGGGAGACCGACGATGCCGATGGTGAGAGCCACGGGCGGGGAGTCTACGGCGGCGACGGACGCCCGCACGAAACGCCAACCCGGACGACAGAAGGGCCCGACCCCCGTGATGATCCACGTGGGTCGGGCCCTCCCCCCGGTCAGGTGGGGTGTCGGCTCAGGAGCCGTACACGGTCCGCACGCCCTGGCGGTCCGTCTCCGTCATGGAGAGGTCGCTCGACGAGCCGTTGCACTGCGGGTAGTGCATGATCGACGCCGAGTCGTACGGCGTCAGCGGGCGCCAGTTGTTGTCCTCGAAGCAGGTGCCGGCCTCGGGGCGCGTGTGCTCGTGGCGGAAGCCGAGTGCGTGGCCGAGCTCGTGGGCGAGGATGTTGGACGGCGTCCAGGAGCCCGAGGTCCAGATCGAGTCGTCGACCAGGACGTTGCGCTGGCTGTCCGGCGTGCTCGGGAAGAACGCCCGGGCGATGTACTGGGTCGTGTTCGACCGGCTCGACGGAGAAGAGCACGGTGTTGTTGCTCACGGTGCAGCTCGCGTCGGCGGACGGGACGTAGGTGAAGTTCACCCCGCTCGACGCGGCCTCCCACTGACCGGCGCCGGACTGCATCGCCGAGACCATCGCGGCCTTGTCGGCGCCGAAGCGGTCGCTGACGCAGTAGGTGAGGTTGCGGGCCGTGGTGGCCGACCACTTGTCGTCGGCTCCACCCACGGTGTTGATGACCAGCGACTGCGAGTCGGTGTCCTTGGAGCCGACCATGCTGTCGTAGTAGTCGCGCAGCTCCTGGGTGGTCGCGATCGTCTCGTCGCCGTTCACGACGTACTGACCGCCGACGTCCTGGAAGGTCGCGGCCTTGAACTCCTGGAAGCTCGGCACGTCCTCCCGAGCCGGTGCTGCACCCGCCGGCTGCATCGACGCAGCCAGCGCACCTGCTCCGAGGGCGGCGGCCAATGTCCTGGTGATCGTGGTCTTCATGTGTGCTGTCACTTCTTCCGGTTGGATTGGTGTTGGCCCCTCCACCACACCCCGGTCTAGACCGGAGGGGAAGGGCTGGTCCGGGTCAGGTGTGTGCACTGCACGAACCTGCAGAACGTCGCCGGCGCGCCCGACGCAACGCCGGATTGCACAAGTTCGCTCGATGCGGGCGGACCTGCAAGACTCGGCACATGAGCGACGAGGGGGCGGGCCGGTCGTGCACGCAGCCGTACTGAGGGAACCGGCCCACCGGGTCTCGCCGCAGGCGGTCCCGTTCTGGCGGGTGTCGGCCCTGATCGGTGACACGATCCTCGTCATCGCCGTCGTGGTGGCGTACGTCGTCATCCCCGACGTGCCGGGCTGGACGCTGGTCCTCGTGCTGCTGGTCGCGGCGGCTGCCGTCGCCCACGTCGTGCTGATGCCGCGGATCCGCTACCGGGTCCACCGGTGGGAGGTCACCGACACGGCCGTCCACACGCGCTCCGGCTGGATCGGGCGCGAGACCCGCATCGCACCGATCAGCCGCGTGCAGACCGTCGACTCGCGGCAGGGCGCGCTGATGCGGCTCTTCGGCCTGGCCTCGATCACCGTCACGACCGCCTCGGCCGCCGGCCCGATCACGGTCGACTGCCTCGACGCCGACACGGCCCGCGAGGTCGTGGCGCGGCTGACCGCGATCACCGCTGCCACGGAGGACGACGCCACGTGATCCCCTCCCCCGGCTCCCCGGGAGAGGGGTGGTTGCGGCTGAGTCCCCGCAAGCTCCTGCTCGACCCGGTCAAGGCCATCGGCCAGGCGATCGTCCCCCTCGTCGTCGCGCTGGTCGGCATCAGCCAGAGCGACTCCGGGTTCGGCTGGGTGATCCTCCCGATCGCGATCGTCGCGCCGCTGCTCTTCGGTGCGCTGCCGTGGCTGACCACGCACTACCGCCTCACCGACACCCAGATCCAGGTGCGGTCCGGCGTCCTCAACAAGAACACGTCCACCGCGCCGCTCGACCGGGTCCGCAGCGTCGACCTCGAGGCGTCGCTCCTCCACCGCGTCCTCGGCCTCCAGAAGGTGCAGGTCGGCACGGGCGTCGACGACGACCGGATCACCCTCGACGCGCTGGCGGCCGCGGACGCCCACGCACTGCGTACGACGCTCCTGCGCCGTCGCGAGGCACCGACCGTCGCGCCGGGCAGCGACCCCGACGACCCCGAGGGCGTGGTCCCGGCGCCGGTCGCGGTCCCCGTCGAGCTCGCCCGGATCGACTGGTCGTGGCTGCGCTTCGCACCCTTCAGCCTCGCTCGCCTCGTCCTCCTGGCCGGCGCCCTCGGCGTGCTCTCGCAGTTCGGCGACGACCTGCCGATCTGGAACGAGGAGACCGCGCGCTCGACGTGGGACTGGGTGATGCAGTTCGCCCTCGCGGCGGTCGTCGCCGTCCTCGCGGTCGGCGGGCTCGCCGTCTGGCTCGTCGTGTCGGTGACGGGCTACGTCGTCCAGTGGTGGCGCTTCCTCCTGGTCCGCGAGCACGGGTCGCTGCACCTCACGAGCGGGCTGTTCACCACGCGCTCGATCACGGTCGAGGAGGCCAAGGTGCGCGGCGTCGAGATGACCGAGCCGCTCCTCATGCGGGTCGTCGGCGGCGCCGAGCTCTCGACGCTGGCGACCGGCGTCGAGGACGGGGTGACGCAGGTGCTGCCGCCGTGCCCGCGCGACGTCGCGGTCGGGGTCGGCGAGTCCGTCCTCGAGCACCGCGGTCCGCTCACCGACCCGCTGGTCGAGCACGGCCCGCTCGCCCGCCGCCGGGCCTGGTTCCGCCAGCTGCGCGAGGCGCTGGTCGTCGTCGCCGTGGGTGCCGTCGCGACCTGGTGGTTCGACGTCACGTGGTGGTGGGTCGGCCTCGGCGGCCTCGCCCTGCTGCTGGCGGCCGCGGCGGCCGGCGAGTCGTCGTACCGCCATCTCGGCCACGCCCTCGCCGGCGACCACCTGGTCGCGGGCAGCGGGCTCCTGGCGCGCGTGCGCACCGTCCTCGAGACCGACGGCATCATCGGCTGGGTCGTCTCCCAGTCGTGGTGGCAGCGCCGCATCGGGCTCGCCGACCTCGTCGCGACCACGGCCGCGGGCAACGAGCGGGTGCTGGTGCGGGACGTGCGCCTCGACGTCGCCGTCGAGCTCGCGGCCGCGGCGACGCCGGGCCTGCTGACCGACTTCCTCGTCGAGGTCGAGGCCTAGAACCAGCTCGCCTGCATGTCGAGCGTCGTCGTGTCGCCCGACGCGAGCAGGTCCAGCATCGGCGTGACCTTGGGCAGCTCCCAGCCGAAGAAGTAGCGCGCGGCGGCCCGCTTGCCGTCGTAGAAGTCGCCCTCCTGCTCCCCGACCGCGACGAGCTGCTCGAGCCACATCCACGCGATCACGACGTGGCCCGCGGCCTCGAGGTAGACGGTCGCGTTGGCCATGATCCGCTCCGGGTCGCCGAGCCCGGCGAGGCCGAAGGTGACCTCGCCGAGCCGGTCGACCATCGCCTTCAGCGCGGCGGCGTGGGCGGCGGGCTCGCCGCCGAGCGCGGTCGCCCGCGCGACGGTCTCCTCGATCCTCGCGGCCAGGGCGAGCAGCGCGGCGCCACCGCCGCCGAGCACCTTGCGCCCGAGCAGGTCGAGCGCCTGGATGCCGTGCGTGCCCTCGTGGATCGGGTTGAGCCGCTGGTCGCGCCAGTGGGCCTCGATGTCGTGGTCGCGGGTGTAGCCCGACCCGCCGAGCACCTGGATCGCCAGGCTGCACGACTCCTGTCCCCACTGCGAGGGCCACGACTTCGCGATCGGCGTGAGCACGTCGAGGAGCTGGCCGGTGGCGAGCCGCTCGGCGTCGTCGGTGGCGGTCACCTGCTCGTCGAGGAGCCGGCTGCACCAGAGGTTGAGCGCGAGCGCGCCCTCGACGTAGGACTTCTGCGCCAGCAGCATCCGGCGCACGTCGGCGTGCTCGATGATCGGCACCTGCGGCCCGGTCGGGTCGGCGGCGGTGAGCGACCTGCCCTGCGGGCGGGAGCGGGCGTACTCCAGGGACTTGAGGTAGGCCGTGTAGGCGGTGGTGGTCGCCGACATCCCGACGCCGAGGCGGGCGGCGTTCATCATGTGGAACATGTAGGAGAGGCCCTTGTGGGGCTCGCCGACGAGGTAGCCGACGGCACCTGCCGCACCACCCGGCGTGAACGCGCCGTCGCCGAAGACCGGTGCGGTGTTGACCGTGCCGCGGCTGCCGAGCTTGTGGTTGATGCCGGCCAGCGAGACGTCGTTGCGCTCGCCGATCGAGCCGTCCTCGTTGACGAGGTGCTTCGGCACGATGAAGAGCGAGATGCCGCGCGACCCGGCAGGCGCGTCGGGCAGCTTGGCCAGGACCAGGTGGACGATGTTGTCGCCCATCTCGTGGTCGCCACCGGAGATCCACATCTTGCTGCCGAAGATCCGGTGGGTGCCGTCGTCGGCGGGCACCGCTCGGGTGACGACGTCGCCGAGGCTGGAGCCGGCGTGCGGCTCGGAGAGCGTCATGGTGCCGAAGAAGCGGCCCTCCAGCATCGGCCCGACGTAGCGCTCGACCTGCTCGGGCGAGCCGTGCGCGAGCAGCAGCCCCGCGTTGGCGATGGTGAGGAAGGAGTACGCCGCGGTGCCGATGTTGGCGGCGGTGAACCACGCCATGCAGGCCGACGCCACCACGCGCGGCACCTGCATGCCGCCGTGCTCCTCGTCGAGCGACAGGGTCAGCAGGTCGGCCCGCGAGAGCTTCTGCAGCGCCGCCTCGATCTCCGGGATGAGGGTGACCGTCGAGCCGTCGAACGTCGGCTCCTCGGTGTCGCTCTTGCGGTAGTGGGTGGCGAAGTGCTCGGTGGCCAGCTCCTCGCAGAGCGCCAGCAGGGCGTCGTACGACTCGCGGTCGTGCTCGGCGAAGCGCGGGCGCTCGCTGAGCCGCTCGACGTCGAGCCACTCGAAGAGCATGAACTCGAGGTCGCGGGCGGAGAGGATGGTGGAGGGCACCTGCAGACCGTAACCGGGCAGACGAACGCCCCCTCCGCTCGGGACGGAAGGGGCGTTCGCGACCGTGGTGGTGCGGGTGGATCAGCGATCGATCACGGGTAGAGAATCGCCGCGCCCTGGCGGTCGGTCGCGGTCATCGAGAGGTTGCTCGAGGATCCGTTGCACTGCGGGTAGTGCATGATCGACGCCGAGTCGTAGGGCGTCAGCGGGCGCCAGTTGTTGTCCTCGAAGCAGGTGCCGGCCTCGGGACGCGTGTGCTCGTGGCGGAAGCCGAGCGTGTGGCCGAGCTCGTGGCCGAGGATGTTGGCCGGCGTCCAGGAGCCCGAGGTCCAGATCGAGTCGTCGACCAGGACGTTGCGCGAGCGCTTCGACGTGCTCGGGAAGAAGGCCCGGGCGATGTACTGCGAGGTCTGGACGGGCTCGACCGAGAACAGCACGGCGTTGTTGCGCGTGGTGCAGCTCGCGTCCTGGGCCGGGACGTAGACGAAGTTGATCCGCGGCGACGCGCCCTCCCAGAGTGCGGCGCCACCGTTCATCGCGTTGACGATGTCGGCCTTGCGGGTGCCGAACTTGTTGCTGACGCAGTAGGTCAGGTTGCCGACCTGGGCGTTGCTCCACTTGTCGTCGGCGCCGCCGACGGTGTTGACGACGAGGCCGTTGGTCGGGGTGTCCGTCGCGACGAGCCCGTCGTAGAACGACTTGAGGTCACCCGTGGTGGCGACGGGCACGTCGCCGTCGACGATGTACTGGTTGTCCGCGTCCTTGAAGGTGGATGCGTGGAACTCCTGGAAGGTCGGCACGGTCGTGCCGGTCTCCGTGGCGGCCAGTGCCGGTGAGGCGAGGGCCGCGCCGAGGAGTGCTGAGGTGCCGAGGGCGATCGCCCCGAGTCGACTGCGCTGCATCGTGATTTCTTCTCCTTGATGGGGGATGTGGGCACACGCCATCTCGGAGGCCTTGCGTATGGGTCGACCGAGGCCGAAGCCAGGTCGATCCAGTGGTGAGCACGAAGTTCCCGAGACCAGTGCGCTGTGCTGAAACATCCCGCACGGACCGGGATCTGTAAAGGGGGTCGACCCTCCCTAGGGTGGACTCGTGCGCATCGCCACCTGGAACGTCAACTCCCTCCGCTCCCGCATCGACCGCGTCGAGGCCTTCGTGCAGCGCCACGACATCGACGTGCTCGCGCTGCAGGAGACCAAGGCCCGCGAGGACCAGCTGCCGCTGATGGGGCTGCAGGCCCTCGGCTACGACATCGCGGTCGCCGGGCTCAACCAGTGGAACGGGGTCGCGCTGCTCTCGCGCGTCGGCCTGGAGGACGTGCAGGTCGGCTTCGAGGGGATGCCGACGTGGGGTGACCCGGCGGCCGAGGAGGCCCGCGCGATCGCCGCGACGTGCGACGGCGTACGCATCTGGTCGCTCTACGTCCCCAACGGCCGCAAGCCCGACGACCCGCACTACGCCTACAAGCTCGACTGGCTCGCGGGGCTCCGCGAGAGCGCCCGCGGCTGGCTCGACGCCCCGACCGCGATGGTCGGCGACTGGAACATCTGCCCGACCGACGACGACGTCTTCGACCCTGCGCAGTTCCAGAAGTCGACCCACGTCACGCCGGCGGAGCGCGCCGCCTTCCAGGGCTTCCTCGACGACGGGTACGCCGAGGTGACCCGCGCGCACGCCCCCGGCTACACCTACTGGGACTACTACCGCCAGCGCTTCGAGCGCGACCGCGGGCTCAAGATCGACTTCGTCGTGGCGTCCCCGTCGCTGGCCTCGCGGGTCACCGGCGCCTTCATCGACAAGGACGAGCGCGACCCGGCGCAGGGCACCGGCTCGCCGTCCGACCACGCGCCGGTGGTCGTGGACCTGTCCTGAGCCCTACATGACCGCGGCGGTGGGCGGCGCGTCCGCGGGCTGCGGCACCCGCCGGATGGCGTACGACATCAGCGCCGGCCACCGCGCAGAGCCCGGCCGCGGCGTAGAACGCCGGGTCGTAGCCGCCGGTGAGGTCCCGGATGACGCCCGCGCCGGTCGCCGCCACCGCAGCGCCGACCTGGTGGCTGGCGAACACCCAGCCGAAGACGATCGGGCCCGACGCCGGCGCCGAAGTGCTCGCGGCACAGCGCGACCGTCGGCGGCACGGTCGCCACCCAGTCGAGGCCGTAGATGATGATGAAGACCCACATGCTGGGCGCGACGTGCGGCGACATCAGCGCCGGCAGGGTCATCAGGCCGACGCCGCGCAGGACGTAGTAGCCGACGAGCAGCAGCCGCGGGTCGACCTTGTCGGTGAGCCAGCCCGACGCGATCGTGCCGACGACGTCGAAGATGCCGACCACCGCGAGCAGCGACGCCGCCGTGGTGGCGGGCATGCCGTGGTCGTGCGCGGCGGGGACGAAGTGGGTGGCGATCAGGCCGTTGGTGGTCATCCCGCAGATCGCGAAGCCGCCGGAGAGCAGCCAGAACGTACGACTCCGCGCGGCGTCGCGCAGCACGCCCGAGGGCGCGGCCGGCGCTCGAGCCGACCTGCTGGTGGGGCGGCGGTCCGGGGTCGGCATCGGTGGCCCCGAGGGCCCGCAGCCCCATGTCGGCCGGGTGGTTGCGGAGGAAGAGCAGGACCAGGGGGATCACCGCCAGCGACGCGGCCGCGGCCAGGAGCGCCGCCGTACGCCAGCCGTGGTTCGTGGCGAGCCAGGCGACGACCGGCAGGAAGATCAGCTGGCCGGTCGCGTTGCCGGCCGTGAGGATGCCGCTGACGAGGCCGCGGCGGGCGACGAACCAGCGGCTGGTGATGGTGGCGACGAACGCCATCGACATCGAGCCGGTGCCCAGCCCGACCAGCAGGCCCCAGCACAGGATCAGCTGCCACGGCTCGGTCATGAACACCGTCAGGCCGCTGCCGACCGAGACCATGACGAGCGCGAACGTGACCACCGGACGCACGCCGAAGCGGTCCATCAGCGCCGCCGCGAAGGGCGACATCAGGCCGAACAGCATCAGGTTGAGCGACACCGCGGACCCGATGAGCCCGTGCGACCAGCCGAACTCGTCGTGCAGCGGCTCGATGAGCACGCCGGGCACGGAGCGGAAGGCGGCCGCGCCGACCAGGGTCACGAAGGCGACGGCGGCGACGACCCACGCCCAGTGCAGGCCCTCGGGACGGTCGTCGTGTCCCGGGGAGGCGGGCGCGGCGGGGCTCGTCGTCGTCACCGGGCCAGCCTCTCGCGTGCCGGGCTTCGCGGACGAGTGGCAGAATTGCCAACATGTGCAAGGATTCGGCCATGCCTCCAGGTCGTCCGCACCGGTCCCGCACCGCGTCGTCGTGCTCGCGATCCCGCCGGTCATCGGCTACGACCTGACCATCCCGCCGCAGGTGCTCGGCGAGGCGTACGACGAGGACGGCCACCCGCTCTACGACGTCCAGGTCGTGTCGCTCGACGGAGGTCCGGTGGCCGCGACCCGCGGCTATGCGATCGCGCCGTCCGCCGGCGTCGAGGCGCTCGCCACGGCGCAGACGGTCATCGTCCCCGGCACCCAGATCGCGGGGCCGCGCCGCGACGGCACGCTGCCCGACGACCTGCGTGCGGCGCTCGCGACGGTCCCGGCCGGGGCCCGCTGGGTCTCGATCTGCACGGGCGCCTTCGTCCTCGCGGCCGCCGGGATCCTCGACGGGCACCGGGCCACGACCCACTGGAAGTACGCCGACGACTTCCGCCGCCTCCATCCCGCGGTGGCCGTCGACGAGGACGTCCTCTTCACCGACGACGGCTCCGTGCTGACCTCCGCCGGGCTGAGCGCCGGCATCGACCTCTGCCTCCACCTCGTCCGCACCGACCACGGCACCGCGGTCGCGAACGCGGTCGCGCGGCACATGGTGGTGCCGCCGTGGCGCGACGGCGGTCAGGCGCAGTTCATCGAGCGGCAGGTGCCGCGGCGCACGGACGAGACGACGAGCGACGTACGCGCCTGGGCGCAGGCCCACCTCCACCAGCCGCTCGACGTGACCACGCTCGCGCGGCGGTCGTCGATGAGCGTGCGGACCTTCACCCGCCGCTTCCGCGAGGAGACCGGCCAGTCCCCCGGCGCCTGGGTCACCCAGCAGCGGATCCGCCACGCGCAGCACCTGCTGGAGGCCACCGACCTGCCGGTCGACCAGGTCGCGACCCGCGCCGGGATGGGCACCGCCGCCTCGCTCCGCCAGCACCTCCGGGCCAGCGTCGGCGTCTCGCCGTCGGCGTACCGGCGTACGTTCCGGGGCGCCTCGACCTCGGCGTAGTCCAGTGGGTTCCTGCTGCCCCGCCGGGGTAGTCCAGTGAGGGATGGCTGCGATCCCGGTCCGCGACAGCCAGTTCCCACTGGACTACCCCGGGCTGTCGGGGGCGCGTGGTGGGCTGTCGCCCATGTCGAACCTCGGGAAAGACCAGCCCTACGCTGCTCGGACCGCCTCTGGGGCGACGACCTCGCGCTCCCGCTGGGGCTGGGCACCAACACGTTCGGACGGACGACCGACGCTGCCGGGTCGCAGGCCGTCCTCGACGCCTTCGAGGCCGCCGGAGGCGCGCTGGTCGACACCGCGGACACCTACTCCGACGGCGCCGCCGAGACGATCGTCGGCGACTGGATGCGCGTGCGGGGCAACCGCGACCGGATGCGGGTCGTGAGCAAGTGCGGCAACCACCCGCGCTTCGACGGACTGGCGGCCTCGGTCGTGACAGGGGCCGTCGAGGAGTCGCTGCGCCGGCTCGGCACCGACCACATCGACCTCTACTTCGCGCACTACCAGGACGACGACACCCCGGTCGAGGAGAGCGCGGCGGCGTTCGACGCGCTCGTGCGCGCCGGCAAGATCGGCGCGATCGGGTTGTCCAACTTCGACGTCGACGCCGTCTCGGCCTGGCTCCGCGCAGCGGACGAGCACGGCCTCACCGCTCCGGTGGCGCTGCAACCGCACTACAGCCTGGTGCACCGGCGACCCTTCGAGTCCGCGCTCGCCCCGGTCGCGGCCGCGTCGGGCCTCGCGGTCCTGCCCTACCGCGCGCTCGGCGGCGGGTTCCTGTCCGGGAAGTACCGGACCGACGCCGACACCGAGGGCCGGGCACGCGGCGCGGGGGTGAAGCCGCTGCTGACGCCCGAAGGGTTGGAGCTCCTCGACACCGTCGAGTCGGTGGCGCGGGACCATGCGGTGGCCGCGGCGACCGTCGCCGTCGCCTGGCTCAGGTCGCAGCCCCAGGTGGTCGCGCCGCTCGCGTCGGCCACCGACGCTGCCCAGCTCGCGGAGCTCGTCGGCGCCGCGACCCTCGAGCTGACCACCGACGAGATCGACCGCCTGACCACGTCGTCGGACGCCGTCGACTACCGACCCTGACGCGTCGGTCGGACCGCAGGTCCGACCGACTGTCGGTGGGGCGCTCCATGCTGGATCCATGGACACCTTCCCCCTGCTGCTCACCCTGGCGCTGGTCCTCGCCGTCGGCCTCGGCCTCGGCGCCGTCATCGGCGTGCTGTGGTCGCGCAGCCGCCCCGAGGACGACGTCGCGGTGGTCGCGCTCCAGCAGCGCGTCGCCGACCACGCCGTCGTCCAGGACGGGCTCGAGCGCCTGCAGGACCAGCTGAGCGACCTCGCCCACGACCGGGTGGCGTGGCAGGCGCAGCTGCACCAGCAGGTGGCCGACGTACGCCTCTCGACCGACACGCTGCGCCGCGAGACCAGCACGCTGTCCGCCGCGCTGCGCAAGCCGCAGGTGCGCGGGCAGTGGGGCGAGCTCCACCTGCGCCGCACGGTCGAGCTCGCCGGCCTGGTCGACCGCTGCGACTTCGCCGAGCAGGTGCGCCTCGACGACGGACGGCTGCGGCCCGACCTCGTGGTGTCGCTGGCGGGCGGACGCACGATCGCCGTGGACGCCAAGGCCCCGCTGGCGGCGTTCCTCGACCTGACCGGCACCGACGACCCGGCCGAGCACGACGCCGCGATGGTCCGTCTCGGTGAGCACGTGCGCAAGCACGTGGCCGACCTCGGCTCGCGCCGCTACTGGGAGGCGCTCGCCGGGACGCCCGAGTTCGTCGTGCTGTTCCTGCCCGGCGAGGCCATCCTCCAGGCCGCGCTGCAGGCGGTGCCGGACCTCGTCGAGCAGGCCGCCGCGCGCAACGTCGTGCTCGCGACGCCCTCCACCCTGATCGCGCTCCTGCGCACCGTCGCCCAGGGCTGGCAGCACGAGCTGCTCAACGCGCAGGCCCACGAGGTGCAGCGGCTCGGCCAGGAGCTCCACGCCCGCCTCGGCTCGATGGCCGGCCACCTCGACCGGGTCGGGCGTTCGCTGGGCGCCAGCGTGGCGGCCTACAACCAGGCGATGGGCTCGCTCGAGGGGCGCGTGCTGGTGTCCGCGAGGCGGTTCGCCGAGCTCGGCGTGACGTCGGAGTCGCTGGAGGCCCCCCGCCAGGTCGAGGCGGTCCCGCGGTCGCCCGCCGCGCCGGAGCTGACCGCCCTCGAGGGGGTTCCGACCGCCCTCGGCGACCCGACGATCGACGAGCTGCTCGCCGAGCAGGCCGCCCCGGCGCCGGTGGACCACCCGGCGCGCCGCGTGGAGGGTGCCTGACGTGAGCCCTAGGTTGAGCCTCGTGAACCAGGCCGAGGCGTTCTGGGAGGTCGGGCACGAGCCGGGCCGCCAGGTGGTGTCGCTCGGTGTCGCCGTCACCCTCACCGCGGTCAGCATCGACGTGCTGCTCGTCGGCCGGCTGACGATCTTCTTCGACCTGTGCTTCATGGTGCTGTGCCTCGGGCTGGCCGCGCTGGTGCGCCGCCGCGACTTCTACCTGGTCGCGCTGCTGCCGCCGCGTGCTGATGACGCTCGTCTTCGCCTTCGTCGCCCTGGTCGCCCGCGACGCGATCGCCGACCCGGCCGACAGCCTGCTGCAGGCCGTCGTCTCGGGGGTGGCCACGCACGGCGTCGCCCTCTTCCTCGGCTACGCCTTCTGCCTGGGCTGGCTCGCGTGGCGGCTGCACCGCGAGGGCGAGGCCGACATCGCGACCGAGCTCAGCCGCGAGCTCTCCCGGCCGGCCACCAGCGGCTGACCGGGCGTCCTCGCGCACCGCGCCGCAGGCCCGGCAGTGCCCGCAGCCAGCCAGCGCGACGAAGTGCCCGGTCACTCCTCGAAGCGCGACACGTCGCCCGCCCCGTGGCGTACGACGACGGGCTGGGCCTCCGACCAGTCGATCACCGAGGTGGGCTCGGCGGTGACCTCGCCGGACTCGACGACGATGTCGACGGAGTGGTCGAGGTCCTCCTTGATCTCCCAGCCCATGGTCCGCGCCTCGGTCTCGCCGGGCAGGATCAGCGTGCTGGTGAGGATCGGCTCGCCGAGCTCCTCGAGCAGCGCGCACACCAGCGCGTGGTCGGGGATCCGGACGCCGACCGTGCGCTTCTTGGGGTGCATCAGCCGCTTCGGGACCTCGCCGGTGGCGGGGAGGATGAAGGTGTACGGCCCGGGCGTCGCGGCCTTGATCGCGCGGAACGCGTAGTTCTCCACGTGCACGAACTGCCCGAGCTGGGCGAAGTCCTTGCACATCAGCGTGAAGTGGTGGCGGTCGTCGAGCTCGCGGATCTTCAGGATCCGGTCACGCCCCGAGCGGTTGCCGAGCTGGGCTCCCAGCGCGTAGCCGGAGTCGGTCGGATAGGCGATCAGCTCGTCGTTGCGGAGCGCGTCGACGACCTGCGTGACCAGCCGCGGCTGCGGGTTGTCGGGGTGGATGTCGACGAAGCGAGCCATCTCGCCGGCCCTTCAGACCTTCTGGGCCGCGCGGAGGTCGCGGCGCAGCTCGGGCGGGAGGGCGAAGATCAGCGACTCCTCGGCCGAGTGCACGGCCTTCGCGTCGGGGTAGCCACGCTCGGAGAGGAAGGCGAGCACGCCGTCGACGAGGTCCTCCGGCACCGACGCGCCGGACGTCACCGACACCGTCTCGACGCCGTCGAGCCAGGCCTCGTCGATCTCGGTGTGGTCGTCCACGAGGTACGACGCCTTGGCGCCGGCCTCCAGCGCCACCTCGACCAGGCGGACCGAGTTGGAGGAGTTGCGCGAGCCGACCACGATCACCAGGTCGGCGGACGGCGAGATCTCCTTGACCGCGAGCTGGCGGTTCTGCGTGGCGTAGCAGATGTCGTCGCTCGGCGGGTCGAGCAGCAGCGGGAACTTCTCGCGGATCGCCGCGACCGTCTCCAGCGTCTCGTCGACGCTCAGCGTGGTCTGCGACAGCCAGGCGACCTTCGCGGGATCGCGTACGACGATGCCGGCCACGTCGGCCGGGCTCTGCACGAGCTGGATGTGGTCGGGCGCCTCGCCGGCGGTGCCCTCGACCTCCTCGTGGCCCTCGTGGCCGATGAGCAGGATGTCGTAGTCGTCGGAGGCGAAGCGCCGGGCCTCGTGGTGGACCTTGGTCACCAGCGGGCAGGTGGCGTCGATGGTCTTGAGGCCGCGCTCGGCGGCCTGCGCGTGCACGGCCGGGGAGACGCCGTGGGCGGAGAAGACGACGGTGCGGCCCTCGGGGACCTCGTCGAGCTCCTCGACGAAGATCGCGCCGCGCGACTCGAGGTTGGCCACGACGTGCTTGTTGTGCACGATCTGCTTGCGGACGTAGACCGGCGCGCCGTAGAGGTCCAGCGCCTTCTCGACGGTGATCACGGCGCGGTCGACGCCGGCGCAGTAGCCGCGGGGCGCCGCGAGGAGGACGTTCTTGGCGGTCTCGGGGTCGAGGACCGGGGGCAGGCCGAGGTCTGTCATGAGGCCGAGTCTACGGGGGTGTCTGTCGCCTCCCCTATCCTCGCCGCGTGCCCTCACTCCGCGACGCCACGGCCGAGCAACCGGCGCCCGTGCGCGCGGTCGCCAACGCCGTCACGCAGTGGATCGACCGGCTCGGCAGCGTGTGGGTCGAGGGCCAGATCGCGCAGGTCAACCGGCGCCCCGGGGTCAACACGGTCTTCATGACGCTGCGCGACACGGTGGCCGACATCTCGGTCACGCTGACCTGCCAGCGCTCGCTCTTCGACTCGATGAACCCACCCCTCGTCGAGGGCGCCAGCGTCGTGGTCCACGCCCGGCCGAGCTTCTACCCCAACCGCGGGTCCTTCTCGCTCGCCGCCCGCGAGATCCGGATGGTCGGCCTCGGCGAGCTGCTCGCCCGGATGGAGCGGCGTCGCCAGCTGCTGGCCGCCGAGGGCCTCTTCGCCCCGGAGCTCAAGCGCGACCTGCCCTTCCTGCCCGGCCGCGTCGGGCTGGTCACCGCGCCCAACAGCGCCGCGGAGCGCGACGTCCTGGAGAACGCCCGCCGCCGCTGGCCGGCGGTCCAGTTCGAGGTGGCCTACGCCGCCATGCAGGGCACCCGCTCGGCCGCCGAGGTGATGGAGGCGCTGCGACAGGCTCGAGCGCAACCCCGACGTCGACGTCATCGTCGTCGCCCGCGGCGGCGGCTCGATCGAGGACCTGCTGCCCTTCTCCGACGAGGCGCTGATCCGCGCCGTGC
The DNA here is from genome assembly GCA_963795095.1 of uncultured Actinomycetota bacterium. Taxonomy (GTDB): domain Bacteria; phylum Actinomycetota; class Actinomycetes; order Propionibacteriales; family Nocardioidaceae; genus Nocardioides. The sequence goes on from CAWCGM010000037.1 coordinate 41,623, forward strand.
ACGGCATGCGCACTCCCGTCGTCTCCGCCATCGGCCACGAGCCCGACCAGCCCCTGCTCGACCTCGTCGCCGACGTCCGCGCCTCGACGCCGACCGACGCCGCCAAGCTCGTCGTGCCCGACATGGCCGAGGAGGCCCACGGCGTGACGTGGGCGCGCGACCGGCTGCGCCAGGTGATCCGGCAGCGCATCGCCCGCGAGCAGGAGTGGCTCGGCCAGGTGCGCTCGCGCCCGGCGATGGCCGACCCGCGCAACCTGCTGACCGCGCGGTCCGACGAGCTCGACGAGCTGCTGGCGCGCGCCCGTCGTACGCTCTCGCACCGCCTCGACCGCGCCGCCGACGACATCGGCCACCAGCGCGCCCGCGCCCAGGCGCTGTCGCCGCTCGCGACGCTGCAACGTGGGTACGCCGTCCTGCAGGACGCCGACGGACACGTCGTCACCTCCGTCGCGGAGGCGGCGGTCGGTGCCGTCGTGTCCGTGCGGGTCGCCGACGGCCGGATCCACGCCACGACGGACCGCATCGAAGAAGCATCACTGGTCGAGGAGGACCCCCATGCCTGACGCAGCCACCCCCCAGCAGCTCAGCTACGAAGAGGCTCGCGAGGAGCTCATCGAGGTGGTCCGCACCCTCGAGGCCGGCGGCACGACCCTCGAGGAGTCGCTCGCGCTGTGGGAGCGCGGCGAGGCGCTGGCCACGGTCTGCCAGGAGTGGCTCGACGGCGCCCGCAAGCGGCTCGACGAGGCGATCGGCCCCGACGCGGACTGACCGCTGGTCGAGGCGGGACGAGCCCGTCACGAGCCCCGGTCAGCGCGTGAGCAGCCCCAGGTAGGCCTCGATGTCGGCGACCGGCGCGGACCCGTAGACGAGCACCGCGTCGTCCCCGACCTCGGTGGACCACCCGTGGTCGCCGCCCGGGTCCGACCAGGTCTGCCAGGTGTCGGTGATCTCCGAGTCGACGCTCGCGTCCTCACCGGCCTCGGCCTTCTCGTCGACGTACTGCTCCACGAGCGCGTCGACCGACGTGTCCTGCTGGCGGATGCCGACGAAGTCGCCCTCGTCGGTGAGCACCCCGAGCCCCCAGCGCGGGTCGTCGCCGGCCTGCAGGTCGACGCTCGTCGCGACCCACCCGGCCGGCAGCTCGCGGGGGCGGACGACCTCCAGCCCCGCCTGGTCGGCGAGCTCGACGCTCTCCTGCCAGTCGACGGCGACCGGGGTGTCGTCGGTGTCGGTGCGGAACAGCCCGCGCCACGTCACGAAGGCCACCACGAAGAGCACGGTGACGATCAGGGCACCGGTCATGCCGCCGAAGGAACGGTTGTACCTGCTCGGCTGCCCTTCCTGCCCACTCACGCTGCCCATCCTCCCAGCGGCCCCCAACCGCTGTAACGCCGGGTTAGTGCGTACCCACCGGGTCGCAGCACCCGGGGTAGTCCAGCACTAACCCGGCGTTACAGCGGGACTGGCCGACGACGTCGCGACCCGCAGGAACGGCAACCGCAGGCGAGAACAACCGCAGGTGCGGCATACTGCCTGCGTGATCACCTACCGACTCGCGGAAGCAGCAGAGATCCTGGCGGTCAGCGACGACACCGTACGTCGCTGGGTCGACACCGGGCGCATCCCGTCCCAGCGCACCGAGGGCCGCGCGACCGTCTCCGGGGCCGACCTCGCGGAGTTCGCCGAGCACCTGGTCGAGTCGGGCGAGGTCGCGGAGCGCGACCGCACCCGCGCCAGCACGGTCAGCGCGCGCAACCGGATGAGCGGGATCGTCACGCGGGTCAAGCGCGACCACGTGATGGCCCAGGTCGAGATGATCTGCGGCCCCTACCGGGTCGTGTCGCTGATGAGCAGCGACGCCGCGGACGAGCTCGGCCTCGAGCCGGGCGTACGAGCCATTGCCAGCGTCAAGTCCACCAACGTCGTCGTGGAGGTCCCGAAGTGAAGCGCGCACCTGGCTGCCTCTCGCCCTCGTCCTCCCCCTCGCCGCCTGCGGAGGAGGCGACGACGGGGCGGACAGCGGCCAGCGACAACGGCGAGCTCACGGTGCTCGCCGCCGCGTCCCTGACCGACGTGTTCGAGGAGCTGGCGACCGGCTTCGAGGAGGAGAACGACGTCGACGTGACGTTCTCGTTCGGCTCGAGCACCGACCTGGCCGAGCAGGTCGCCGACGGCGCGCCGGGCGACGTCCTGGCCACCGCAGACGAGACCTCGATGGGCCTCGCCGAGGACGCCGGCGTCACCGGGGAGGTCGAGACCTTCGCGACCAACGTGCTCACGATCGTCGTACCCACGGGCAACCCCGCCGGCATCGAGTCGCTCGACGACCTCGAGGGCTCGACGTGGGTGCGCTGCGCCGACGAGGTGCCCTGCGGCAAGGTCGCGCTGGCCGTCCTCGACGCCAACGGCATCACCGCCGAGCCCGTCAGCCTCGAGGAGGACGTCCGCGCCACCCTCGACAAGGTCGTCTCGGGCGAGGCCGACGCCGGCCTGGTCTACGCGACCGACGCCGTGGCCGCGGGCGACGACGTCGAGGCCGTCGAGATCGCCGGGGCCGAGGACAACCTCACGTCCTACTACGCCACGACCCTCGAGCAGTCCGAGAACGCCGACCTTGCAGCAGACTGGGTCGCGTGGGTGACGTCGGAGGAGGGTCGGGCGATCCTCGGGGACGCCGGCTTCGGCAGCCCGTGAGGGACCGTCTCGGCAGGCCGCCCGCGCTCCTGATGGTGCCGGCGGCCCTGGCCGCCCTGCTCCTCCTCGTCCCGCTGGTGGCGATGGTCGCCAGCACGAGCTGGAGCGACCTGCCCGGCCACCTCACGTCGAAGGTCGCGCTCGACGCGCTCCGGCTCTCCCTCGTGACCTCGACGGTCGCGATCGTGTTCTGCCTCGTGCTCGGCCTGCCGCTGGCGTGGCTGCTCGCCCGGGTCGACTTCCGCGGCCGCAGCGCCCTGCGGGCCCTGGTCACGGTGCCGCTCGTGCTCCCGCCGGTGGTCGCCGGGATCGCCCTGCGCAGCGCCTTCGGCCGCACCGGCCTGCTCGGTGAGCCGCTGCTCGACTGGACGGGCTTCGCGTTCCCCTTCACGACGTACGGCGTGGTGCTGGCGCACGTGTTCGTCTCGATGCCGTTCGTGGTGATCGCCATCGAGGGCGCCCTGCGGTCCGCCGATCCGAGGTACGACGACGCCGCCGCGACGCTCGGCGCCACCCGCTGGACGACGTTCCGCCGGGTCACCGTGCCGCTCGCGCTGCCCGGTGTCGTCGCCGGGACCGTGCTGGGCTGGGCACGGTCCCTCGGCGAGTTCGGCGCGACGATCACCTTCAACGGCAACTACCCCGGCACGACGCAGACGATGCCGACGCTGATCTACGTCACCCGGCAGGCCGACCAGGACGCCGCGCTCTCGCTGAGCCTGGTGATGCTGGTCGTCTCGATCGGCGTGCTCGTCGCGCTGCGCGACCACTGGCTGGGTACGCCGTGACCGCCCAGCTCGTGGCCGACCTCCGGGTCGCCGACCGGGTGCGGGCCGCGTTCACCGCCGAGCCCGGGGAGGTGCTGGCCGTCATCGGCCCGAACGGCGCCGGCAAGAGCAGCCTGCTCCACGCGATCGCGGGGCTCGTCGACGTCGAGGGCTCGGCGCTCCTGGGCGACACCGACCTGCTCGCCACGCCGGTCCGCGAGCGGCGGGTGGGCCTGGTCTTCCAGGGCCAGCTGCTCTTCCCCCACCTCACTGCGCTCGACAACGTCGCGTTCGGCCGTCGCTCGCGCGGCGAGGGCCGGCAGGCGGCCGAGGCGGTGGCCCGCGACTGGCTGGAGCGCTTCGGCATCGCCGAGCTGGCCGCATCGCAAGCCGCGCGAGCTGTCCGGCGGCCAGGCCCAGCGGGTCGCCATCGCCCGGGCGCTGGCCACCGACCCCGACGTCCTCCTGCTCGACGAGCCCTTCACCGGCCTCGACGTCTCCGTGCAGATGGCGCTGCGCATCGAGCTCGGCCGGCACCTGCGCGACTTCCCGGGCATCGCGCTGCTCGTCACCCACGACGCGATCGACGCGCTCACCCTCGCCGACCGGGTGCTGGTCCTCGACGGTGGCCGGGTGGCGCAGGTCGGTCCGCCGGCCGAGGTCGCCGCCGAGCCGCGCACGCCGCACGTCGCCCGGCTCGTCGGGCTCAACCTCGTGCCCGACGGCGACGACCTGATCGCGTTCACCCCCGACGCCGTGACGGTGTCGCTGGCCGAGCCCGAGGGTTCGTCGCGGCTGCGCTGGCGCGGCCCGATCGCGACCCTCGCGCCGCACGGCGACGCCGTACGACTGCTGGTGCACGCCTCCCCCGACCTGCTCGCCGACGTGACACCTGCGGCCGCCACCGAGCTCGAGCTGGTGCCCGGGCAGGAGGTCTGGCTGTCGGCCAAGGCGACGGCCGTCAGCCGCTACTCCGGCCGTTAACCTGTGCGCCATGAGCGCCAGCACCCCGCAGCCCGAACGCAACCTCGCCCTCGAGCTGGTGCGGGTCACCGAGGCCGCGGCCATGGCCGCAGGGCGCTGGGTGGGTCGCGGCGACAAGAACGACGCGGACGGCGTCGCGGTCGAGGCGATGCGCTACATGATCGCCACCGTCGAGATGCGCGGCACCGTCGTGATCGGCGAGGGCGAGAAGGACAACGCCCCGATGCTCTTCAACGGCGAGGAGGTCGGCGACGGCACCGGGCCCGAGTGCGACGTCGCCGTGGACCCGATCGACGGCACCACCCTCACCGCCAAGGGCATGAGCAACGCGGTGTCGGTGCTCGCGGTGTCGCCGCGCGGCTCGATGTACGACCCCAGCGCCGTCTTCTACATGGACAAGCTGGCGACCGGCCCCGAGGCCGCCGACCACGTCGACATCCGGCTGCCGGTGAAGGAGAACATCGCCCGCGTCGCCAAGGCCAAGGGCCTCTCGATCCACGACGTGACGGTCGTCGTGCTCGACCGACCGCGCCACGCCAGGCTCGTGGAGGAGATCCGCGAGACCGGGGCGCGCATCAAGTACATCACCGACGGCGACGTCGCCGGCGCGATCATGGCGGCCCGGCCCGACACCGGGGTCGACCTGATGCTCGGCGTCGGCGGCACCCCCGAGGGCATCATCACGGCCTGCGCGATGAAGTGCATCGGCGGCAAGATCCAGGGCCAGCTGTGGCCGCAGGACGACGACGAGCGGCAGCGTGCGCTCGACGCCGGCCACAACCTCGACCGCGACTTCGTGCTGGGCACCGACGACCTGGTCACCGGCGACGACGCCTTCTTCGTGGCCACCGGGATCACGGACGGCGAGCTGATGCGAGGGGTGCGCTACCGCGGCAACCACGTCGTGACGGACTCACTGGTGATGCGCTCGCGCAGCGGCACGGTCCGCTCGATCACCGCCGAGCACCAGCTCTCGAAGCTACGCAATCTCTCCACGATCGACTTCGACAACTGACGCGACCACCGGGCGCAACGCGGCCGACACGACCGCGATGACGGTGGGGTCGAACGCCATGCCCACGTGGGACGAGCGCACCTCGACCGCACGGGCGACCGGATCGATGCAGGCCCGCCAGTCGACGATGCCGTCGCGCCGGGAGTAGATCGCGGTGAAGTCCACGTCGGCCGGCAGCTCGGCGCGGGCCTGGGCGAAGCTCTCCTGGGCACAGTGCCCGGCCACGCAGTCCTCGGCCATCACGTTGCGCACCCCGGCCCGGTTGAGCCGTACGAGCAGGTCGACGCTGCGGGCGAGCGACATGTGGTGGGCCCCGGGCGCGAGCATCGGGCTGCCCATCGTGACGATGCCGGCGACCAGGTCGGGGCGACGGGCCGCGACGCCGCGGGCGAGCATCCCGCCGAGGCTGTGCCCGACGATCCGCACGCGCGAGCCGCGGCGCTGGGTGATCTCCTCGAGCCGCTCCTCGAGCTGCGTCGCCGCGGTGAGCGTGCAGCCGATGTTGGCGCGGATGTCGGCGCGATAGGTGCGGAATCCCTGGTGGCGCAGCGACCTGCTCATCGGGCCCAGCGAGGAGTCGCCGGCCAGGAAGCCGGGCACGAGCAGCACCGGCTCGCTCATCCGGACGGGGCGCGAGCCATAGGGCGTACGACGTCGCGCACCGCGCGCGCCGAAGGCGTTCACGGCGTAGCGACCAGCCTCGGTGAGGACCGATCCCTCGCGCAGCACGGCCGCCGCAGAGGGCTGCGAGAAGCCCTCTGGCGTCAGGAATGCCGCCATTGTGCGCTGGGTCACAGTCATCGAACCTAGCCCAGACCCCTTGTGGGATGGGGGACATCCCCCACATTCCGTTTTCCCGGAGGCCCTTGTCGTGTTCACTGGAGGCATGCCCACCCGTCGAGAAACCACCGAGGCGCCCGTCATCTCCGACGAGCTGGTCGCGCCCGTCGGCAACGAGGTCGAGCTCTGCTACCAGACCTTCGGCGACCCTGCGGACGAGCCGCTGCTGCTCGTGATGGGCCTCGGCGGGCCGATGACGTGGTGGGACACCGAGCTCTGCGTGATGCTCGCGGACGCCGGGTTCTACGTCGTGCGCTACGACAACCGCGACACCGGCCGCTCCACGCGGATCCGCGCGCGGGTCAAGCGCAGCCACCTCATCCGGGCCTTCGGCGGCGGCAAGGTCAAGGCGCCCTACAGCATGGGCGACCTCGCCGACGACGCCGTCGCGCTGATGGACCACCTCGGCCTCGAGTCGGCGCACGTCGCCGGCATCTCGATGGGCGGCATGGTCGCGCAGACGATTGCCGTCGAGCACCCGAAGCGGGTGCGGTCGCTGACCAGCATCATGTCGACGACCGGCAAGCGCTCGGTGGGCTGGCAGGACCCGCGCCTCATCCCGGCGCTCATCGCGCCGCGCAAGCCCGGCCGCGAGTCGTACGTCACCACGAGCGTCGCCTTCTGGGACGTCATCGGCTCCCCCGGCTACCCGGCCGACCGGGACCGGCTGACCGTCCGCGCCGGCGAGACCTTCGACCGCGGCTACAGCGCCAGCGGGGTGATGCGCCAGATGATGGCGATCCTCCAGCAGCCCGACCGCACCCACCGGCTCCGCAGCCTCCGCGTCCCGGCGCTCGTCGTGCACGGGCTGGCCGACAAGATGGTGCACGTCAGCGGCGGCCGGTCCACCGCCGCCGCGATCCCCGGCGCCGAGCTCGTGCTGATCGAGGGGATGGGCCACGACCTGCCCCCCGCGCTCTTCGAGACCCTCGTCGAGGCGATCGTGCGGACGGCCGACCGGGCTTCGTCCTGAGGCAACCGGCTCTGCTGAGTCCCCGCACGTGCGGGGAGTCTGACACTTGGAGGCGGTTGCAACGGCCTACAAGTGTCGGACTCGCCCTCCCAGTCGACGTTGAGTCGCTGAGAGACTCACCGGCTAGACCCGGCGCGCGCCGGCTTCCGCCGACGCGACGAAGAGCGACGGCTCGCCGAAGCCTGCGTCGGCGAAGGCACGGCGTACGGCGTCGCCCGCCGCCTCGACGTCGCCCTCGGGCAGCAGCCCGATCACGCAGCCGCCGAACCCGCCGCCGGTCATCCGCGCGCCGAGCGCGCCGGCCGACAGCAGCGCGTCGACAGCCGTGTCGACCTCGGGCACGGTGATCCGGAAGTCGTCGCGCATCGAGGTGTGCGACGCGGTCAGGGCCGGACCGATGTCGGGGAGCCGGCCCTCGTCCAGCAGGCGGGCGACGGCGAGGACGCGCTCGTCCTCGGTCACCACGTGGCGGACGTAGCGACGCAGCTCGTCGTCGTCGAGCCGGCCGAGCGCGTCGTCGAGGTCCTCGCCCGACACGTCGCGCAGCGCGGGGACCCCCAGGATCCGAGCGGCTTCCTCGCAGCCTCGCCGGCGTGCGCCGTACTCACCGTCGGAGTGCTTGTGCGGTGCCCTGGTGTCGGCGACGAGGACGGCCAGCCCGTGGCCGGCGAGGTCGAGCGGGACGGGGCGCGTGTCGTGGCTCCGCATGTCGCACAGCAGGACGTGACCGGCCTCGCCGCGCAGGCTGACGAGCTGGTCCATGCCGCCGGTGGGCGCACCGACGGCGTCGTTCTCGACGTCCCGGGTCAGCGCGAAGACCTCGTCGTCGTCGAGGCCGAGGCCGAGGTGGTCGTCGACCGCGCGGACGACCGAGCACACGAGGGCCGCCGAGGACGAGAGGCCGGCCCCGGTGGGGACGTCGGAGTCGACGGTGATCTCCATCGGCGGCACGTCGACGCCGCGGTCGGTGAGCAGCCAGAGGGCCCCCAGCACGTAGCGCGTCCACTCCGGGACGTCGCCCGCGCCGGCCAGGCCGGAGCGGCGTACGACGACGGGCTCGGGCTCCTGCGCGGACCGGACCGACCAGTCCTGCGCGGCCTCCGACACCGTGGCCGTGCACCCCACCGCGAGCGCGAAGGGCAGGACGAAGCCGTCGTTGTAGTCGGTGTGCTCGCCGATCAGGTTGATGCGTCCGGGCGCGAACCAGCTCGTCACGACAGGGCCGTCCCTTCGGGGGTTCATGGGGGTGAGGCGCGGTTGCCAAACCCTAGCGGCACCCACTAGACCAGTGGTCCACGTCACACAGGAGGAGAGCGCATGGAAACCCGATCTTCGACCGGGTCCCGGCTGCGCCCCAGGTCCCGACGCACGGCAGGCTCGGTGGCCGCACTGGCGCTCGCCAGCAGCCTCCTGGCTGCGTGCGGTGGGGACGGTGGCAAGCCGGAGCTCGTCTGGTACATCAACCCCGACAGCGGTGGGCAGGCGGCGATCGCCGAGAAGTGCTCGACCGACGCCTACACGATCTCGACGCAGGTCCTGCCCCAGGACGCCGGCCAGCAGCGCATCCAGCTCGCGCGTCGGCTCGCGGCCAAGGACCCGTCGATCGACCTGATGTCGATCGACCCGCCCTACACCGCGGAGTTCGCGGACGCCGGCTTCCTCGCCGAGGTCCCGCAGGACGCCAAGGCCAAGCTCGAGGAGCAGGGCACCTTCCAGGGCGCGATGGACGCGGCGACGTGGAAGGACAAGCTGGTCGTCTTCCCGTTCTGGTCCAACACGCAGGTGCTCTGGTATCGCAAGTCCTTCGTCGAGAAGGCCGGCATCGACATGTCGCAGCCGGTGACGTGGGACCAGATCATCGACGCCGCCAGCGACAACGACGCCAAGATCGGCGTGCAGGCCAACAAGTACGAGGGCTACGTCGTCTGGATCAACGCGCTCGTCGAAGGGGCGGGCGGGCACATCCTCGAGGACGCGGGCGAGGGCGTGGACGCCAAGATCACGCTCGCCGACGAGGCCGGCAAGGACGCTGCGAGCGTCATCGAGAAGCTCGCGACCTCCGATGCCGCACCGGCCGACCTCAGCGTCTCCAACGAGGGCACGGCGGGCTCGACGTTCGGCTCCGACCAGGGCTCGTTCCTCGTGAACTGGACCTACATCTGGCACAACTACGACGACACCGCGCCCGACGTCGCCAAGGACATCGGCTACGCCCGCTACCCGCAGACGGTCGAGGGCGAGGACTCGCGGCCGCCCTACGGCGGCATCGGCATCGGCGTGAGCGCCTACTCCGACCAGAAGGACCTCGCCCTCGAGGCCGCCCAGTGCCTGGTGAGCCCGGAGAGCCAGGGCATCAACGCCGAGATGACCGGCAACATGCCGGCCAGCACCCAGGGCTACGAGTACCCCAAGCTCAAGGACCAGTACCCGGCCGACCTGCTGGAGCTCTTCCAGACCAGCGTCGACGCGGCTGCTCCCCGCACCGTGACCCCCTACTGGAGCGACGTGTCGGGATCCATCCAGAACATCTGGCACCCGCCGCGGGGCGTCGACGAGGACACCCCCGAGCGGTCGACGGTGTTCATCGAGGACGTGCTGAAGGGAGGTGACCTGCTGTGACCGCGACCGTGGCACCGGAGAAGGACGTGACCAAGCCGGGCAAGGCGGCGAAGAAGCCGGCCAGCGACCGCAGCACCGCCGAGAACAGGCTCGGGCTCAAGCTCGTCGCGCCGGCAGTGGTCCTGATGCTCCTGGTCACGGCGTGGCCGATGATCCAGGCGCTCTACCTCTCGCTCTTCCGCTACCGGCTCACCGCGCCGGACGACCGGGCGTTCGTGGGGGTCGACAACTACCTGACGATCCTCAGCGACGACCAGTTCTGGAAGAGCACGCTCACCACGCTGCTGATCATGGTCGTGACGGTGGCGGTCGAGCTGGTCATCGGGTTCGCCTTCGCGATGGTGATGCACCGCATCGTCTTCGCCCGCGGCCTGATGCGCACCTCGATCCTCATCCCCTACGGCATCATCACCGTGGTCTCGGCCTTCGCCTGGCAGTTCGCGTTCTCGCTCAACAACGGGTTCGTGAACTCCTGGTTCAACTGGCTGCCGTTCATCGCCGACGACACCAACTGGTTCGGCGACTACCCGCACGCCATGTTCGCGATCATGGTCTCCGAGATCTGGAAGACCACGCCCTTCATGGCACTGCTCCTGCTCGCGGGCCTGGCCCAGGTCAGCGAGGACATGCTCGAGGCCGCCAAGGTCGACGGGGCCACGTGGACCCAGCGGCTGACGAAGGTGATCCTGCCCAACATGCGGGCCGCGATCATGGTCGCGGTCCTCTTCCGCGCGCTCGACGCCTACCGCATCTTCGACAACATCTTCGTGATGACGAAGGGCGCGGAAGGGACGCAGTCGATCTCGTTCCTGACCTACCGGCAGGTGATCGAGCAGATGCAGCTCGGGCTCGGCTCCGCCATGTCGGTGCTGCTGTTCCTGTCCGTGCTGCTGCTGGCGTGGCTGATCGTGAAGCTGTTCCGGGTCGACCTGGCCCAGGCGAGGGGTGAGGGCTGATGGCGAAGCAGACCGGCAAGACCCAGATCGGCACCTGGATCGGGTTCGCCCTGATCATGCTGTGGTGCCTGTTCCCGGTGGCGTGGATCATCTCGCTGTCGTTCAAGTCCGAGGGCGAGACGGGCGCGGGCAGCCCGCAGTTCCTGCCCAAGGAGCCGACGTTCGACAACTACAAGGCGATCATCGACAACCCCGACTTCACCCGGGCGCTGATCAACTCGTTCGGCATCTCCCTGATCGCGACGGTCCTGTCGGTGATCTTCGCGACGCTGGCGGCGTACGCCATCGCCCGGCTGGAGTTCACGGGCAAGCGCCTCGTGCTCTCGCTGGCGCTCGCGATCGCGATGTTCCCCGTCGTGGCGCTCGTCGGGCCGCTCTTCGACATGTGGACGACGTTCGGGCTGTTCAACACCTGGCCCGGCCTGATCATCCCCTACATGTCCTTCACGCTGCCGTTGGCGATCTGGACGCTCTCCGCCTTCTTCCGGGAGATCCCGTGGGAGATGGAGCAGGCGGCCCAGGTCGACGGCGCCACGTCGTGGCAGGCCTTCCGCAAGGTCATCGTCCCGCTCGCCGCACCCGGCGTCTTCACCGCGGCGATCCTGACCTTCTTCTTCGCGTGGAACGAGTTCGTGCTCGCGATCTCACTGACCTCCACGACGTCCTCACGGACGGTGCCGGCGCAGATGTCCTTCTTCGTCGGACCCGACCCGTTCAACCCGCCGTACGCGCAGCTCGCGACGGCGTCGGTCATCGTCACGTTGCCGGTGATCGTCATCGTCCTGCTGTTCCAGCGCAAGATCGTCGCCGGTCTCACCTCCGGCGCAGTGAAGGGGTGATCAGCTCATGGCTGCCATCGAGATGAAGAACATCGTCAAGAAGTACGGCGACGGCTTCCCCGCCGTGAACGACGTGAGCATCGACGTGGAGGACGGCGAGTTCCTGATCCTCGTCGGGCCGTCCGGGTGCGGGAAGTCGACGCTCCTGCGGATGATCGTGGGACTGGAGGACATCACCGACGGCGACATGGTCATCGGGGGCAAGAAGGTCAACGACCTGGCCCCGCGCGACCGCAACCTGTCGATGGTGTTCCAGAACTACGCGCTCTACCCCCACCTCACCGTCTACGAGAACATCGCGTTCCCGCTGCGACTGGCCAACAAGCCGGACTCCGAGGTCGACGAGAAGGTGCGCGAGGCGTCGAAGACGCTGGAGCTCGACGAGCACCTCGAGCGCAAGCCCGGGAACCTGTCGGGCGGCCAGCGCCAGCGCGTGGCGATGGGGCGCGCGATCGTCCGCGACGCGGAGGCGTTCCTCTTCGACGAGCCGCTCTCCAACCTCGACGCCAAGCTCCGCGGCCAGATGCGCACGGAGATCTCCCGGCTGCAGAAGCGGCTCGGCATCACCACCGTCTACGTCACGCACGACCAGACCGAGGCGATGACGCTGGGCGACCGGGTGGCCGTGCTGAAGCGCGGCGTGCTCCAGCAGCACGCCACGCCGCGCGAGCTCTACGAGAACCCCGCCAACCTCTTCGTGGCCGGCTTCATCGGCTCCCCGCCGATGAACTTCCTGCCCGCCAAGGTCGACGGCAACAAGGTCGAGCTCCCCTTCGGCACGCTGACGATCCCCGAGGACAAGGCCGCGAAGGCGCAGGGCAAGGGGCTGCTCATCGCCGGCATCCGGCCCGACCACTTCGAGGACGCCAGCGTCATGGACGCCGACAAGGTCAGCGACGAGGCCACCTTCAACGCGACGGTCGACGTCGTGGAGTGGCTCGGCAACGAGGCCTACGCCTACATCCCGTTCGAGGCCCCGCCCGAGGTGCGCGACCAGCTCACGCAGCTCGAGAAGGACCTCGACGGCGAGTCGATGCGCACCCAGCTGGTGATCTCGCTCGACGGCGCCAGCCGGATCAAGGAGGGCGACGACGCGACGATCTGGGTCGACGCCCGCAAGATCCACCTCTTCGACCCGGCGACCGGCGAGAACCTCACGATGGACGCGGACAACGCCGGGATCGTCCCCGGCGCCGAGGCGCTCGCCAAGGCCGAGGAGGTCGGCAAGGAGCAGGACTCGGTCGACCCCCACGCCGCGACCACCTGATCGACCGTCAGACGCCGCCGTCGTGGAGCCACGCGGCGGCGTAGGGCTCCAGCGGGATCGCACCCTCGTGCAGCGAGGGGGCGGTCCCGCTGATCGCGTCCCGGAGGCCGTCGGTGTGCAGGCCGAGCCAGTGCAGGACGTCGGCGTCGACCCACGCCTGCTCCCCCGTCACGTTGTGGGCGGCGAGCAGGGGGCCCGACGGGTGGCGCCGCACGACGAGCAGCACGCCCGGGTCGCGGGGGTCCCACACCTCGGTGGGCGTCGCCGCGTGCAGGTGCGGCAGCGAACGGCGTACGTCGAGCAGGTGCCGCAGCCCCGACGTGAGGCCGCGCGGGTCCTCGCCCGCGTCGACGACGGGCCACGGCATCCGGGGCCGGTGCACCCAGCGGTTGTCGCCGGCGTGGGCCGGGTCGTCGGCCCAGCCGGGGTCGTTGAGGAGACCGAGCTCGTCGCCCATCCAGATCACGGGCAGCCCGCCGAAGGACAGGATCACCGCGTGCGCCACCAGGATCCGCGCGACCGACTGGGGATCTCCCGCCTCGAGCCCGGCGAGGGATGCCAGCGAGCCGGAGATCCGCCGGTCGCCGGTCTGCTCGTTCTGCTGGAAGACCAGCCCGCGCGCCCACGACCCGGGGTAGGAGCCGGAGTACCAGTCGGAGAGGAACCGGCGGTGCGCCGCCGGGTCGGTGCCGACGGCCCAGGCGTCCTCGTCGGAGACCGCCCAGCCGATGTCGTCGTGGCAGCGGACGTACGTCGTCCACGCGGTGGTGGACGGCGGCTGCGGCACCTGCTGGAGCGCGTGCGAGGCCAGCCGGACGTCGCCCGAGGCGAGCATCGACCAGATCTGCACCATCAGGCCGTTGTGGTAGGCGAGGTCGCTCACCCTGCCGGCGTGCTCGCCGACGCCGAGGTAGGCCGGCAGGTCGGCCGGACCCACGATCGCCTCGGCCTTGAAGAGCACCGCCGGCGCCGCGATCCGGGCGACCGTGCGCAGCGCGCGGGTCAGCTCGTGCACCTCGGGCTCGTTCTGGCAGACCGTGCCGAGCCGCTTCCAGATGAAGGCGATCGCGTCGAGCCGGAAGACCTCGACCCCGAGGTTGGCCAGCGTGAGGATGATGTCGGCGTACTCGCACAGCACCGAGGGGTTCGACCAGTTGACGTCCCACTGGTAGTCGTTGAAGGTCGTCCAGACCCAGCCCGCGAGCTCGTCGTCCCAGGTGAAGCTGCCGGGCGCGAAGTCGGGGAAGACCTCGGGAAGCGTCGCCTCGTAGGCGTCGGGCCCCTCGCGGTCGGCGAAGGTGTGGAAGTAGTCGCGCTTGTCCGGGTCCCCCGCACGCGCCGCGGCCGCCCACTCGTGCTCGCGCGCGACGTGGTTGAGCACGAGGTCGAGGCACAGGCTGATGCCCTCGCCGCGCAGCGTCGCGGCGAGGTCGCGCAGGTCGTCGGTGTCACCGAGGTCGGCGCGCACGGAGCGGTAGTCGGCCACCGCGTAGCCGCCGTCGTTGGGCGCCGGTCGTGGCGTCAGGAGAGGCATGAGGTGGAGGTAGCCGACGCCGAGGTCGCGCAGGTAGGGCACCCGCTCCTCGACACCACGCAGGGTGTCGGCGAAGCGGTCGGCGTACGCCGCGTAGCCGAGCATGCCGGGTCGCTGGAACCAGTCGGGCTCCGCCAGCCGCCGCTCGTCGAGCGCGCGCAGGTCGTCGGGCCTGGCGGCGTGTGCCGCACGGGCGATCGCGACCAGCCGGTCCGCGACCGCAGGTGCAGCGTCGGCGCCGTAGACCCGCTCGAGGGTGCGGACGAGGTCGGGCTCCCACTGCTCGAGCCGGCTCTCGAATCCGGCATCCGTCGGGGTCACGCGAGCAGTATGTCGGCCCGGGCCCTGCCCGTCACTGGCCCAGCGCCCTACGCTGGCGCGTCGTGAGCACCGATCGGCCGAGCCGCCCGCGCGACCACTTCACCCCGAGCCGCGGTTGGCTCAACGACCCCAACGGGCTGGTGCACCACGACGGCGAGTGGCACCTGTTCTTCCAGCACTGGCCCGACGCGCTGGTGCACGGGCCGATGTCGTGGGGGCACGCCGTGAGCCGCGACCTGCTCGACTGGACCGAGCTGCCGGTCGCGCTGCCCGCGACCGAGGCCGAGCACATGTGGTCGGGCAGCGTCGTCCACGACGCCACGAACACCTCGGGCCTCGGCACCGAGGAGGCCGGTGCGCTGGTCGCGCTCTACACCAGCTTCGACCCGGTCGGCCTGGGCCAGAGCCAGTCGCTCGCCTGGAGCACCGACCGCGGCCGCACCTGGACGGCGTACGCCGGCAACCCGGTGCTCGACATCGGCTCGACCGCCTTCCGCGACCCGAAGGTGCTCCGCCACGGCGACGGCTGGCTGATGGTGCTCGTGCTCGCCGACGAGCGCACCGTCGAGCTCTACCGGTCCCCCGACCTCGTGCACTGGGAGCACGCGTCGAGCTTCGGGCCGGCGGGGTCGGTCGAGGGCGTCTGGGAGTGCCCCGACCTGGTGCGGGTGCCGATCGAGGGGACGGACGACGACGGCCGTGGTGCTGCTCGTCAGCGTGCTCAGCGGCGCACCCGCGGGCGGGTCGGGCATGCAGTACTTCGTCGGGGAGCTGGACGGCCTGGAGCTCCGCGCGACCCAGGACGCGCAGTGGCTCGACCACGGCGCCGACTACTACGCCGCCGTGTCCTACTCCGACGCACCCGGACCGGAGCCGGTCGTGCAGGGCTGGATGAGCAACTGGCAGTACGCCAACGACGTACCGGCCACCGACTTCCGGGGTTCGATGACGCTCGCACGGCGCCTGTCGCTGCGCCGCCGCGACGGCCGCCTCGTGCTGGTCCAGCGACCCGTGGTGAGGGACGGCACGGTCGTGCACGCGGTGACCGACCTCGAGCTCGACGGCACGACGACGCTGCCTGTCACGGCGACGTCCTTCCGGGTCACGGCCGAGGTCGAGACCGGGACGGCCCACCGCTTCGGACTGCACGTGCGCGTCGGTGCGGACGAGCGGACGACCGTGTGGGTCGACGTCGTCGCCGGCACGGTGGCGCTGGACCGGACGCGGTCGGGGACCACCGACTTCCACCCGGGCTTCGCGGCCGTGCACACCGCACCGCTGCCTCTCGGCGACGGACCGGTCCGGCTGGAGGTGGTCGTCGACGAGTCGTCGGTGGAGGTCTTCGTCGGCGACGGCGAGGTGGTCCTCACCGACCTGGTCTTCCCCGGTCCCGACAGCACCGGCATCGAGGTCTCCGCCGAGGGCGGCACCGCGACCCTCAGGCGTCTCGCAGGTGCACGGCTGAGACGCGACGAGGCCCCCGGAGCGGTGATGCTCCGGGGGCCTCGTCGCGTGCGGGTCGGACGGGTCAGTCGGAGAGGCGCTCGCCCGACTCGGTGTCGAACACGTGCACGTGCTGCGGGTCGGTGGTGACGTGGAGCGTCTCGCCCTTGGCCGGGTGGTGCCGGCCGGCGATGCGGACGATCACGTTGGAGGGCGCGCCCTCCACGTCGCAGGTGCCGTAGACGAAGCTGTCGGCGCCGAGCTCCTCGACGACCGTGACCGTGACGGGCAGGCCCCCGTCCTCGGAGTTGACCAGGCGCCAGTTCTCCGGGCGGACACCGACGGTGACGTTGCCGGACATCTTCTTCTCGGCGGTCGGGTCGACCGGCACGGCGTAGCCGCCCACCTTGACCGTCCCGTCCGCGGCCGCCACGCCCTCGAGCAGGTTCATCTGCGGCGAGCCGATGAAGCCGGCGACGAAGAGGTTGGCGGGCTTGTCGTAGAGCTTGAGCGGGGTGTCGACCTGCTGCAGGATGCCCAGCTTCATGACGGCCACCCGGTCGCCCATCGTCATCGCCTCGACCTGGTCGTGGGTGACGTAGACGGTGGTGACGCCGAGGTCCTGCTGGAGCTTGGCGATGTCCGTGCGGGTCGCCACGCGCATCTTCGCGTCGAGGTTGGACAGCGGCTCGTCCATGCAGAACACCTGCGGGTTGCGGACGATCGCGCGGCCCATCGCGACGCGCTGGCGCTGGCCACCGGAGAGGGCCTTCGGCTTGCGCTGGAGGTACTCGGTGAGCTGGAGGATCTCGGCGGCCTTGGCCACCCGCTCCTTCTGCTCGGCCTTCGGCACCTTGGCCATCTTCAGCGAGAACGCCATGTTCTCCTCGACCGACATGTGCGGGTAGAGCGCGTAGTTCTGGAACACCATCGCGATGTCGCGGTCCTTGGGCGGGACGTTGGTGACGTCGCGGTCACCGATGAAGATCTTCCCGTCGTTGACCTCCTCCAGCCCTGCGAGCATGCGCAGGGTCGTGGACTTGCCGCACCCGGACGGGCCGACGAGCACCATGAACTCGCCGTCCTTGATGTCGAGGCTGATCCCCGGAACTGCTGGTTCATCGGCCCCGGGATACCACCGCTGGGCCTTCTCGAACGTGACTGTTGCCATGACTTTTCTCCTTCACCGGCAGGTACGTGCCGGACGATCCGTAGTGAAGTGACGCGCCTCACACTAGGGCTGGCCCATGGGAGTGGCAACGTCCGTCGCCGTTCGTCTCACCGCGCGCACGGACCCTCCGTGCCTCACAGCCATGGGCACCGACACGACCCCGCCGCTGTCGTCGGGGTCGAGGAGACGGCGTACGGCGAGGGCGCCGAGCTCGGCGAACGGGAGCTGCACGGAGGTGAGGGCCGGGCGCAGCCAGTCGGCCAGCGACGACCCGTCGAACGACACCACGCTGACGTCCTCGGGCACGCGCAGCCCGGCCTCGGCGAGCGCCTGGTAGACCCCCATCGCGAGCCGGTCGTTCATGCAGACCAGACCGGTCGCCCGGCCGCCGGCCGCGAGCCAGCGACGCGGTCGCCTCGAAGCCGTCCGGCACCGACCAGTCGCACGCCACCACGTCGGCGACCTCCATGCCCCGGGTGGCGAGCTCGGCCCGGATCCCGGCCATCCGGCGCGGCCCGGCCGTCGCCTCGAGGGTCGGGTCCTCCCCGACCACCACGACGTCCGGTCACGCCGGCGGCGAGCAGGACCGCGGCGGCCGCCCGGCCGCCGCCCTCGTCGTCCGGCACGACGGAGGCCAGCCGCTCGTGCGGCGCCTCGCAGTTGAGCAGGACCGACCGCACGCCGCGCAGCTCGCGGGGCAGCCGGATGGTGCGAGCGGTGCGGGTGGCATAGACCACTCCGTCGACATCGCGCTCGAGCATCTCCTCGATCAGCAGCCGCTCGAGCTCCGGGTCCCCGCCGCTCTCGCCCATCACCACGAGGTGGTCCAGCTCGCGCGCGGCCACGCTGGCGCCGGTCAGCATGCTGCTGCCGTACTGCTCGCCGGCGATCTGGTCGGAGATCAGCCCCACGGTCGCCGTGCGCTGGGTGCGGAGGCTGCGGGCGCTGCGGTTGGGGCGGTAGCCGAGGTCGGCGACGGCTGCCCGGACCTTGGCGACGGTGCTCGAGGAGATCCGCATCTCGTCGGCCCGGCCGTTGAGGATGTACGACGCCGTGGTGCGGGAGACGCCGGCGCTCGTCGCGACGTCGCGCAGCGTGGCACTTCGACGACGCGTCATCTCACCTCCGTGGGCTAGAGGAATGTCGGGGGTTCACCTGTGGACCCCCGCGTTACCGAACTGGGCCTTGACACCTCTTCGAGGAGACAGCATTCTGCTGACACGATTCAGCATGTGGTGTCTATCACATCGCCGAGTCCCGTCACCAGTGCCGGCCGACCCTCCGCTCGGTGCGCCAACGAAAGGGATTTCCCCCATGCTCCAGCGTCGAACGCGGCGAAAGATGGCGGCCACCGCCGCCGCCGCCGCCCTTGCCATGACCGCTGCCGCCTGTGGCGGCGACGACGGCGGCTCCGGAGATGACGGCGGCGCCGTCACCATCTGGATGAGCCTCGACCAGTCCGTCGTCGACGGCATCGACAAGCAGATGCAGATCGCCGCCAAGGAGGCGGGCATCGAGGTCAAGATCGAGCGTGTCGACGGCATCGACAAGCTCATCAAGACCAAGATCCAGGCCGGCGACACCCCCGACATCGCCCTGCTCCCGCAGCCCGGCGTCGTGGCCTCGGTCGTGGAGCTCGGCGCGGCCTTCCCGCTCGACGACGTGCTCGACACCGACGCGCTCGAGAGCTCGATGGTCGCGGGCGCGCTCGACGCGGGCATGGTCGACGACCAGCTCTACGGCCTGCTGACGTCGATGAACGTCAAGTCGCTGATCTTCTACCCCAAGAAGGCGTTCGAGGAGGCGGGCTACCCGCAGCCCGAGAGCCTCGACGAGCTGACCGAGCTCGCGGACCAGATCAAGGCCGACGGCGGCACCCCCTGGTGCCTGACCATGGAGTCCGGTGACGCCACCGGCTGGGTCGCCACCGACTGGATGGAGGACCTCGTCATGCGCTACGGCGGGGCCGACGCCTACAACGACTGGGTCTCGCACGACCTGCCGTTCACCGACCCGGTGGTGAAGGAGGCGGCCGCCTACTTCGAGAACGTCGCGCTGACCGAGGGCAACGTGCTCGGCGGCCAGCAGGCCATCACGGCGACCCCCTTCACCGAGGCCGCCAAGCCGATGTTCGACGAGGGCAAGCCGGGCTGCTGGCTGCTCAAGCAGGGCTCGTTCTTCGTCGGGCCGGACTTCCTGCCCGAGGACGTCTTCGCCAACCTCGACGACGAGCTCGGTGTCATGGGCTTCCCGCCCGCCGAGGCCGGCGGCGAGAACCCCGTGCTCGGTGGCGGTGACCTCGCGGTCCTGATGAGCGAGTCCGAGGACGCCAAGACCGCGATGAACCTGCTGGCCACGGCCGACATCGGCAAGGACGCCGCACCGGTGTCGTCGTTCATCTCCCCGTTCAAGGACTTCGACGCCTCGCTCTACCCGAGCGAGACGACCCGGACGATCGCGAACGTCGCCTACGACTCCACCGCGTTCCTCTTCGACGGCTCGGACTCGATGCCCGCCGAGGTGGGCGCCGGGTCGTTCTGGAAGGAGATGACCGCGTGGCTCAACGGTGACGAGGACATCGACACCGCCCTGCAGAACATCGACGACAGCTGGCCGTCGAGCTGATCCACCCGCACCACCCCCGCCTGCGGGGCCCGCGCGACGCGCGAGCCCCGCAGGCTCCCGGCTTCCTGCAGGAAGGTTGTCCCCGCATGCTCGAGAAGACACTGACGGCCCTCATCACCGTCCTGGCCGGCATCAGCGCCGCGCTGATCCTCTACTGGGTGCTCAACAAGATCTCCGAGCTGCTGCCGGAGAAGTACGAAGAACGGCTCAAGCCCTGGTTCTACATCCTGCCGGCCTACGCGGCGATCGCGATCTTCGTGATCTACCCGGCCGTGCAGACGTTCATCTACAGCTTCAAGACCAAGGTCGGCTTCCCGGCCGAGACCTGGACGGGCCTCGACAACTACTCGACGCTGCTGTCCAGCGACGCGTTCCGGCAGACGCTGCTCAACACCCTGCTGTGGATCCTCTTCGTCCCCGTCACGGTCGTCGTGCTCGGCCTGCTGGTGGCGCTGCTCGCCGACCGGCTCGCCACCCGGGGTGAGAACTCGGTCAAGACGCTCATCTTCATGCCGATGGCGATCTCGATGGTCGGCGCCGCCACGGTCTGGGGACTGGTGTACGACTACCGCCCGCCGGGTCGGCCGCAGGTCGGCATCCTCAACGGGATCGTCGACGCCCTCGGCGGCGACCCGATCGCGTGGCTGCAGGAGAACACGCTCCACTTCAACAGCTTCCTGCTGATGGTGATGCTGCTCTGGATGAACGTCGGCTTCGCCATGGTGCTGCTGTCCGCGGCCGTCAAGGGCGTGCCGACCGAGACCCTCGAGGCCGCCCGGATCGACGGCGCCGGCGAGCGCCAGGTCTACTTCCGCGTCGTGCTGCCGCAGATCAAGGGCTCGATCATCACGGTGTTCATCACCGTGCTGATCGGCGTGATGAAGGTCTTCGACATCGTCTTCGTGATGACCAACGGCAACTTCAACACCAACATCGTCGGCAACGAGTTCTACCTGCAGTTCTTCAACAACAACAACCAGGGCGCCGCCGCGGCGATCGCCGTCATGCTCATGCTCGCCGTGATCCCGATCATGATCTACCAGGTCCGCACGTTCCGGGCCGAGGAGGCAGGACGATGACGACCTCAGCCACGCCCCCGGTCGCCGAGGCGGCACCGGAGACCACCACCGCACCCAAGCGCCCGGACAGCAAGGAGGGCGGGGCCGGCGGCAACGCCGGGTGGTTCACCTACGTCGCCCTCGGGGTGGTCGTCCTCCTGTGGGTGCTCCCCACGCTGGGCATCCTGCTCACGTCGTTCCGCAGCCGTGACGACGCGGCGTCGGGCGGCTGGTGGGAGCTCTTCCTGAAGCCGTCCGGGTTCGGCGACCTCACGTTCGAGAACTACCAGCGGGCCATCCAGGGCACGAACCTCGGCGAGGGCTTCATCAACAGCCTGGCGATCGCCCTGCCGGCGACGTTCATCCCGATCCTGGTCGCCGCCTTCGCGGCGTACGCCTTCACCTTCATGAAGTTCCCCGGTCGCGACGTCCTGTTCGTGATCATCGTGGGGATGCTGGTCGTGCCGAACTTCGTCTCGTTCGTCCCGATGCTCAAGATCTACCGCGACCTCGGCATGGGCGGCACGTTCCCGGCGGTGTGGCTCTTCCACGTGGGCTTCGGCATGTCGCTGGCGATCTTCATGATCCGCAACTACATGGCGACCCTGCCCGTCACCATCATCGAGTCCGCCAAGATCGACGGCGCCAGCCACTTCCAGACGTTCTTCCGGCTGGTGCTCCCGATGTCGGTGCCGGTGCTGGCGTCGTTCGCGATCTTCCAGTTCCTGTGGGTCTGGAACGACCTGCTCGTGGCCCTGGTGTTCCTCGGTCCCGGCGAGAACGCACCGATGACGGTGTCGATCTCGCAGCTGCTCGGCCAGCAGGGCCAGAACCAGGAGCTCGTCACGGCATCGGGCATGTTCTCGATGATCGTGCCGATCATCGTGTTCCTGTCGCTGCAACGGTTCTTCGTCCGCGGTCTGACCGCCGGAGCCGTCAAGGGCTGACGACGACGTACGCTGCCCGGCGCCCGACGCCGGGCGGCGTACGCATGAACTGACTCGGAAGGTGGACATGCTCTTCCCTGCCCGCAGCCTCGACGGCTCCCCCCAGCTGACCCTCGAGCTCGACACGCGGGGCGACCTCCTCCCGCGGATCCTGTGGGCGGGCGTCGCGACGTCTGCGACGGCCGCTCCGGGCGGCTACCCGTCGACGTTCCGCGGCCCCGGCGTGCCGCTGCTCGGCGAGCACGCCCACGAGCTCTTCACCCGGCCGCACCTGATCGGGCACCGGGCCGGCGCGCCCGGCTCGGACGCGGCGTGGTCGACCCGCTTCGTCGTGTCCGACACCGACGCCTCCGACGAGCGGCTCGTCGTGCGGGCGAGCGACGCCGCGGCCGGCCTCGACCTGGTCGCCGAGCTCGAGGCGCTCCCGGGCGGCCTGCTGCGCGCCCGGCACACGATCACGAGCACGGGACCGGGCAGCTACCACCTGGCCGCGCTCGACGTCGTCCTCCCGGCGACCGACGACCTGGTCGAGGTGCTGGACTTCACCGGCCGGCACGAGGGCGAGCGCACCCCGCAGCGACACGTCGTCACCGACGGCCTCTGGGTGCGCGAGGGTCGCGAGGGACGCCCCGGCCTGGGCGGCGCGACGCTCGCCGTGATCGGGACGGCCGGCTTCGACACCCGCACGGGCACGGTCCTCGGCGTGCACGTGGCCTGGAGCGGCAACTGCTCCTACCGCGTCGAGCGCTCCCCCGACCTCGGCGCGACCATCGGCGGCGGCGAGCTGCTGCAGCCCGGCGAGGTGGTGCTGGAGCAGGGCGACGCCTACACCACGCCCTGGGTGGTCTTCGGCTCGTCCGAGGAGGGCCTCGACGGCCTGGCGGCGGCCTTCCACACCTACGAGCGCTCGTGGCGCGCCCACCCGGCGCACCAACCGGTCGTGCTCAACGTCTGGGAGGCCGTCTGGTTCGACCACGACCTCCCCCGCCTGCGGGAGATCGCCGACCGCGCGGCCCGGGTGGGCATCGAGCGGTTCGTGCTGGACGACGGCTGGTTCCACGGCCGGCGCGACGACACCGCCGGGCCTCGGCGACTGGTGGGTGGACCACGAGGTCTGGCCGGAGGGGCTGACGCCGATCGCGGAGCACGTGCGCTCGCTCGGCATGCAGTTCGGCCTGTGGTTCGAGCCGGAGATGGTGAACCCCGACTCCGAGCTCTACCGCGCCCACCCCGACTGGATCCTCGCGACCGGTGCGCGCGTGCCGCAGCTGCACCGCAGCCAGCTGGTCCTCGACCTGTCGCGTCCCGAGGTGTGGCAGCACGTCCACGACCACGTCCACCAGGTGCTGTCCTCGGCGCCCGTCGACTACGTGAAGTGGGACCACAACCGCGAGCTGCTGGACGCCGGCTCGGCCGTACGCGGTGGGGCGGCCGCCGTGCACGAGCAGACCCACGCCTTCTACCGGATGCTCGACTCGCTCCGCGACCTGCACCCCGACATCGACTGGGAGTCCTGCGCCTCCGGTGGTGGCCGGATCGACCTCGGCGTGCTCGAGCGGACCCAGCGGGTGTGGACCTCCGACATGACCGACGCCCTGGCCCGCCAGCACATCCAGCGGTGGACCGCCCAGCTCGTCGCGCCGGAGTACCTCGGCGCCCACGTCAGCTCGCCCGTCGCCCACCAGACCGGCCGCACCCTGCCGCTCGACTTCCGCGCCGCCACGGCGATGTTCGGCGCGTTCGGCGTCGAGTGGGACCTCAGCACCGCCTCGGACGACGAGCTCGACGCGCTCGCGGAGTGGGTGGCGCTCCACAAGCAGTTCCGCCCGCTGCTGCACTCCGGTCGGCTGGTCCGGCCGGAGTCCTCGGACCCGGCCGTGCTGCTCCACGGGGTGGTCTCGGCCGACGGCGACCAGGCCCTCCTGGCGCACGTCCAGCTCGACGAGTCGGCGAGCAACCGCGGCACGGTGGTGCGGGTCCCCGGCCTCGCCGGCGAGGCGGCGTACGCCCTGCGCTGGGTGGGGCCGGTCGACCGGTTGGCGGTGAGCCGCTCCGTCGAGCTCCCGCAGGGCGGGCCCACCGAGGGCGTCGAGGTCCCGGGTGCGGTGCTCGCGTCGCGCGGCTACTGGATCCCGCGCCGACGCCCTGAGACAGTCACGCTGGTGCACATCGAGAGGGTCGGGTGACGACGATGGCGATCGAGGACAGCTCCGAGGACTGGTGGCGCAGCGCGGTGGTCTACCAGGTCTACCCGCGCAGCTTCGCGGACTCCGACGGTGACGGCATCGGCGACCTGCGCGGGCTGATCGACCGGCTCGACCACCTCGCGCTGCTCGGCGTGGACGTGGTGTGGCTGTCGCCGGTCTACCGCTCGCCGCAGGACGACAACGGCTACGACATCAGCGACTACCAGGACATCGACCCGACCTTCGGCACGCTGGCCGACGTCGACGACCTCGTGGCGGCCCTGCACGAGCGCGGGATGCGCCTGATGATGGACCTCGTCGTCAACCACACCAGCGACGAGCACCCGTGGTTCGTGGAGTCGCGGTCGTCGACCGACAACCCGAAGCGCGACTGGTACTGGTGGCGTCCGCCGCGCGAGGGGATGGCCGGCGGCACGCCCGGCGCCGAGCCGACCAACTGGGAGAGCTTCTTCTCCGGGTCCGCGTGGGACTACGACGAGGCGAGCGGCGACTACTACCTGCACCTCTTCTCCCGCAAGCAGCCCGACCTCAACTGGGAGAACCCCGAGGTCCGCGAGGCGGTCTACTCGATGATGCGCTGGTGGCTCGACCGCGGGGTCGACGGCTTCCGGATGGACGTCATCAACCTCATCTCCAAGGACCTGTCGCTGCCCGACGGGATCGTGCACGCGGGCGCCTTCGGCGACGGCACGCCTCATGTCACCAACGGCCCGCGCATCCACGAGTTCCTCGCGGAGATGCACCGCGAGGTCCTCGCAGGGTCGCGACCGCAAGATCCTCACGGTCGGGCGAGATGCCGGGCGTCGACCGTCGAGGACGCCCGGCTCTTCACCGACCCCGACCGGCGCGAGGTGGACATGGTGTTCACCTTCGAGCACATGGGCGTCGACCACGCGCAGACCAAGTGGGACCTCGTCCCGCTGCAGCTCACGGCGCTCAAGGCCGTCCTCGGGCGCTGGCAGGCCGGGCTCGCCGATGTCGGCTGGAACTCGCTCTACTGGAACAACCACGACCAGCCGCGTGCGGTCTCCCGCTTCGGCGACGACGGCGCCTGGCGGGTGCGCTCGGCGAAGCTGCTCGGCACCGTGCTGCACCTGCACCGCGGCACGCCGTACGTCTACCAGGGCGAGGAGCTCGGGATGACGAACCACCCCTTCGGTGGCATCGACGAGCTCCGCGACATCGAGTCGGTCAACCACTACGCGCAGGCCGTCGCGCTCGGCGCCGACCCCGAGGACGTGATGACGTCGCTGCGCTCGCGCGGTCGCGACAACGCCAGGACGCCGGTGCAGTGGGACGACTCGGCGCACGCCGGCTTCACGACGGGCGAGCCGTGGCTGCCGGTGAACCCGAACCACGACGAGGTCAACGCTGCCACGGCGATCGCCGACGAGCACTCGGTGTTCCACCACTACCGCCGGCTGATCGAGCTCCGCCACACGGTGCCGGTCGTCGCGCACGGCGACTTCACGATGCTGCTGCCCGACGACGAGGTGGTCTACGCCTTCACCCGCTCGCTCGACGACGTCGAGCTGCTCGTCGTCGCCAACTTCTCCGGCGACCCCGTCCAGGTCGCACGGGACGCGGCGCTCGACCCCGACGACTGGGCCGACGCGGAGGTGCTGCTCGACAACGTCGAGCCGGGTGGCGCGGCCTTCACGGGACGGCTCGAGCCGTGGCAGGCGCTGGTGCTGCGGCGTACGCGCTGAGGGCTCAGTAGGTCCCGAGGTACTTCTTCGGCGTGCCCGGGGCCGGCTGGCGCTGGACGTTGACCGAGCCCATGAGCGCCATCCCGCGGATCCGCACGGTCGGCGAGTCGGGGCCGACCTCGGCAGGCGTCTTGTCCTTCTGCTGGGTGAACTCACCCATGATCGGCGTCCCGTCCACGACGACGTGCATGTGGGCCGGGACGATGATCTTGACCTCGCCCATGATCGAGCTGGCGTTGATCTGCGTGTGGTGCGAGGAGAGCTGGGCCTCGCGCAGGTCGATCACGACGGAGCCCATCAGGGCGAAGGCGCTGTGGTTCTCCGGGACCGACCAGACGCCCTGGCGCTTGCACTCGCCCATGATCGCGGTCGACGAGGCGTGCCCGACCGCGGGCACCCCGGCCGGCGTACGACGGACGGGCGAGGCGGTCGGCGGCGTGACCGGGCCGGTCGACTGGAGGTCGAGGGTGATCGGCACCAGCTCGCCGTAGGTCTTGGCGGCGAAGGTCAGCTCGAGGCGCTCGTCGAGCTCGTCGAGGTCGAGGCGACCCTCGCCCGCGGCGTCGCGCAGCACGTCGGCGACGCGCTGGCGGTCCGCGTCGGAGATGCGCATCTGCGACGGGTCCGGTGGCCGGTTCTCGATCTCCCCCATGGGCGTCAGGATAGCCACCCCACGGATCGCCACCAGTGACGGACGTCAGGCGAGGAGCCGCTCGAGGACCAGCGCGACGCCGTCGTCCTCGTTGCTGGCGGTGACCTCGTCGGCGGCCTCGCGGGCCTCGGGCACCGCGTTCGCCACGGCGACCCCGTGCCCGGCCCAGGCGAGCATCTCGACGTCGTTGGGTGCGTCGCCGAAGGCCACCACGTCCTCGCGGTCGATGCCGAGCCGCTCGCAGAGGCGCGCGACGCCCCACGCCTTGTCGACGCCGGCCGCCATCACCTCGAGGAAGGGCGCGCCGGAGTGGGTGAGGGCCACGTCGTCGTGCCCGAGCTCGCGCGCAGCCCTCAGCAGCTCGGGCACGCCGAGCTCCGGGTGCCGCACCACCAGCTTGAGGCTGGGCTCCGCCAGCACCTCGACGAGGGTGTGGCCGCCCATCGTCGACACGTCGCGCTTGTGGTCCTCGAACCTGGCGAGGGCGGCGTACCCCTCCTGCGCGACGAAGCCCTCGCCGCCGTCGCGGACGCTCACGTGCAGCAGCCCCGGCACCCGCTCCGCGAGCGCCGCGACCAGGCGCTGCTGGGCGGCGACGGTGATCGGCTCCTCGAAGAGCAGCTCGCCGGTGGTCAGGTGGATCCCGAGCGACCCGTTGGAGCAGATCGCCCACTCCTCGAAGCCCGCGTCCTCGGCGATGTGGCGCACCCCGATCGGCTGGCGGGCCGTCACCGGCACGACCAGCACACCCGCTCGGCGGGCGGCGTCGAGCGCGGCCCGGGTGCGCCGGCTCGTGCTCAGGTCGTCGCGCAGCAGGGTCCCGTCGAGGTCGGTGGCCACCAGCCGCAGGGTCATGGGCGTCAGGCTACGGCCACGCCCGCGAGGTGGCGGGACACCGCCAGCGCCGCCTGGCGTCCGGCGCGCGAGGCACCGATGGTGCTGGCCGACGGTCCGTAGCCGACGAGCTGCACGCGCGGGTCGACCACCGACGTCGTCGCTCCCTGCACGTTGCCGCGCACCGGCACGAGCGCGATGCCGCCCTCCGGGGTGCGCAGGCCGAGCGGCGCGAGGTGGTCGACGGCGGGCCGGAACCCGGTCGCCCACAGGATCGCGTCGACGTGCTCGAAGCGACCGCCCGACGCGGCCGACCAGCGCACGCCGTCGGGCTCGATCCGCTCGAACATCGGCAGCCGCTCGTAGGCGCCGAGCCGCGCCGCCTCCTGCTCCTGCGGTCGCAGCCCGAGCCCGGTGACGCTGACGACGCTCGCCGGCGGCAGCCCACGGCGTACGCGCTCCTCGACCGCGGTCACCGCCGCGAGCCCGGCGGCCGCGTCGAAGTCGTCACGCCAGACCGGCGGCGTGCGCGTCACCCACAGGGTGTCGGCGACCGGGGCGATCTCGCCGAGGAACTGGACGGCCGACGCTCCCCCGCCGACGACCAGCACCCGCTTGCCGCGGAAGTGCTCGGCCCCGGGGTAGTGCGCCGTGTGCACCTGCTCCCCCGCGAAGGACGCGATGCCCGGGTAGTAGGGCACGAACGGCCGCGTCCAGGTGCCGGTGGCGTTGACGAGGGTCCGCGTCCGCCAGACGTGCTCACCGGCCCGCACCACGAGGAGGTCGCCCTCGCTGTCCACGCGCTCGACGCGCACCGGGCGCAGCACCGGGAGGCCCTGGTCGCGCTCGTAGTCGCCGAAGTAGTCCGGCACGACGACGGTTGGCCGCGCGCCGCGAGCCGGCCGGCGCCGCGGCCCCGGGCAGGTCGGCCACGCCGTGCACGTCGACCATGCTCAGCGAGGACCAGCGGTGCTGCCACGCGCCGCCGGGCTCGGGGTTCGCGTCGAGCACCAGGTGGTCGATGCGGCGCTGGCGCAGGAAGTACGACGCCGCCAGGCCGGCCTGGCCCGGCGCCGATCACCAGGGAGTCGAGAGCTGAGTCGCGTACGTCCACGGTGGAGGAACGCCGACGGGGTCGCGGCTATGCCCACTCCCGTGGCAGCCTCGGGGCCATGGACATCTCCGCCAAGGCCACGCGCCTCCTCGAGCTCCACCACACCGGCACCACGCTGGTCCTCCCCAACGTCTGGGACGCCTGGTCGGCCCGCGCCGTCGCCGAGGCCGGCTTCGAGGCCCTCAGCATCGGCAGCCACCCGCTCGCGGACTCGCGCGGGCAGGGCGACAACGAGGACATGTCGCTCGACGACGCCCTCGACGGCGTACGCCGGATCTGCTCGGCCGTGCCCGACGTGCCCGTGACCGCGGACATGGAGGCCGGCTACGGCGCCACGCCCGCCGAGCTCATCGAGCGGCTGCTCGAGGCCGGAGCCGTCGGCCTCAACATCGAGGACACCGTGCACTCCGAGGGCGGTCGCCTCCGCTCGGTCGCCGAGCACGCCGACTACATCGGTGGCCTGCGGCAGGCCGCCGACGCCGCCGGTGTCGACGTGGTCGTCAACGCCCGCACCGACGCCTTCATCAAGAAGGACCAGTTCGAGGACCCGGCCGCCGAGGCGATCACCCGCCTGCTCGCGTGCGAGGAGGCCGGCGCCCGCTGCACCTACCCCGTGGGCGCTCCGGACGCCGAGACCCTCCAGCGCCTGCTCGACGCGCTGGCCGGACCGGTCAACGTGATCGCCAACCCGCGCAAGGGCTCGGCCGCCGGGTCGCTGGAGGACCTGCAGACGATGGGCGTGCACCGGGTGACCTTCGGCCCGCTCCTCCAGAAGGAGCTCGCGCCGGACCTCGCTGCGCTCGTCGCCCCCTGGAAGTAGTCGCTGCGCGGAAACCTCTACCTGTCAGCCCATCTCGGCGCTAATCTCGGCGCACGCCGGGGCGTCCCGACGTCCGGGGCCCCGGCCGGGCCGACCTGCGGGGGTCCACGTGCTGCGCTTGCTCTTCTTCCTCGTCCCAGTCGTCCTGTGCGTCTTCTGCCTCGTCCAGGCCATCACCAGCCGGGACGACGAGATCCGCCACCTGCAGAAGACGTGGTGGATCCTGCTGATCCTCTTCTTCCCGTTCGTCGGGTCGATCGCGTGGCTCGTCGCCGGGCGTCCCCAGACGGTGCAGCGACGCCAGGGACCGTACGAGCGGAGCACGAGCGCCTACCCGGAGTACGACCGCCCGGGCCGGTTCGCCGCGGCGGACCCGCAGGCGGACGAGGAGTTCCTCAAGAAGGTGCGCGAGCGCGCCGAGGAGCAGCGCCGCAAGCACCGCGAGCAGCAGCAGCGCGAGGCCCGCGGGAGCGACGAGGCGGGGCCGGCGCCCGAGGAGCCGACCGCCTGAGACTGACCAGGACTCGTTCAGCCGGCGACGACGAGCACCGGCGACGGCTCCACCTCGAGGCGTACGGCCTGACCCGGCTGCAGCCGCAGGGCGTCCGAGCTGGCGAGCTGGGCGACGACGTCGGTGCCGTCGGCGAGCAGGCAGGTGACGCGCGAGAGCGGACCGAGGAACATCACCGCGGTCACCGTCGCGCCACCGTCGGCGTCGGCCACGACGGAGACCGCCTCCGGGCGGACCAGCGCGAAGCCGGGGCCGCTCGTCGATCCGTCGAGCGCGGGCACGTCACGACCGAGCACGGACGCGGTGCCGCCCTGCACGGTGGCCGGGAGCCGGTTGCTGAGCCCGACGAACTCCCCCACGAACTTCGTGGCCGGCGCCGAGTAGAGCTCGGCCGGCGGCGCGAGCTGCTCGAGCCGACCGGCGTTCATCACGCCCACCCGGTCGGCGACGGCGAGCGCCTCCTCCTGGTCGTGGGTGACGAACAGCGTCGTGGTGCCGACCTCGATCTGGACCCGGCGGATCTCGTCGCGCAGCTGCACGCGCACCTTGGCGTCCAGCGCGGACAGCGGCTCGTCGAGGAGCAGCACGGACGGCTCGATGGCGAGCGCGCGGGCGAGGGCGACGCGCTGCTGCTGGCCGCCGGAGAGCTGGCTGGCGTAGCGCGAGCCGTGCTCGGAGAGGCCGACGAGCTCGAGCTTCTCCTGCGCGACCTTGCGGCGCGAGCCCGCGTCCTTGCCGCGCAGCTTGAGGCCGAAGGCGACGTTCTCGAGCACCGTGAGGTGCGGGAAGAGGCTGTAGGCCTGGAAGACCATCCCCATGTCGCGCTTGTTGGCGGAGACGCGGGTGAGGTCCTTGCCGCCGACCTCGACGCGACCCGACGTGGGCTGGTCGAGCCCGGCCAGGATGCGCAGCGCCGTGGTCTTGCCGCAGCCCGACGGGCCGAGCAGGGCCACGAGCTCGCCCGGCGCGAGGTGGAGGGTGAGGCCGTCGAGCGCCTTCACGGAGCCGTAGACCCGGGTGAGGTCGGTCAGCTCGACCGCGAGCCCGGCATCGGTCGGGGGTCGGGTGGGGGTGGTCGTCATGCCTTCTGTCCTCCGACGTCGGGGGCCTTGCTGCGGTTGAAGAACGAGAGTCCGAGCAGGAGCAGCGAGATGAGGACGATCGAGGCGAAGGCGCCGGCGATGGCCGTCGAGGTCTCGGACTTGTAGATGGCCGCGAGCGCGACCGGCATCGTGTCGTAGTGCAGGAGCGAGGCGAAGACGTACTCACCGAGCACGAGCGCGATCGCGATGAACGCCGCCCCGAGCACGCCGCTCACGATGTTGGGCATCACGATGCGGGTGATCACGGTCGTCCAGCCGGCACCGAGCGACCGGGCCGCCTCGGCGAGCGTGGTCACGTCGATCGCCGACAGCGCCGAGTCGATCGAGCGGTAGGAGTAGGGCAGCACCAGCACGACGTAGGCGAAGACGAGCACCTGCGGGGAGTCGCCGAGCAGGTAGTTGACCCACGTGTAGACGTTGGTGATGCCGACCACGATGACCAGCGGCGGGACGGTGAGCGGGAGCAGGCACAGGAACTCGACGGTCCGGCTCAGCCCCGGCGTGCGCAGCCGCACCCAGATCATCGTCGGCACCAGCAGCACCACCATCAGCAGGACCGTGAACAGGGCCAGCAGCAGCGACGAGACGATCGCGCTGCGCAGGTCCTCGTTGCGGACCAGCTCGGCGTAGTAGTGGAACGTGATCTCGCCCTCGAGCGGACCCTTGCCCTGCACGCTGAAGTTGGCCATCGAGATCAGCGGCAGGAAGAAGTAGATCGCGAAGAGGCCGAGCAGGACCGCCCGGACGACGCGGAAGCCGGCGCCGGCCCTCATCGCAGCCACCTCGACGTACGACGCAGCAGGAGGGCGTACAGCCCCATCACGAGCGCGACGACCACGATCATCTCGGTGGCGAGCGCGAAGCCGAGGTTCTGCTGGCCCAGCAGCACCTCGCTGGTGAGGGCCGAGCGGATCAGCAGCGGGACGATCGGGTTGCCCTGGCTGACCAGGATCGCCGCCGTGGCGTACGCCGCGAACGCGTTGGCGAACAGCAGCAGCACCGAGCCGAGGAAGGCCGGGGTGAGCAGCGGGATGCCGACCATCCGCCAGTACTGGAGGTTGGTGGCGCCGAGGTTGACCGCCGCCTCCTTGAGCTCGGGCCGGAGGCCCTCGAGCGCCGGGGTGAAGACGATGACCATCAGCGGGACCTGGAAGTAGGTGTAGACGACGATCAGGCCCTTGAGCCCGTAGAGCCAGCCGGAGCCGTAGATGTCGATCCCGGGCCCGTCCCTGAGCACCACGGTGAGCAGGCCGGAGAAGCCGAGCAGCGAGATCCAGGCGAAGGCGAGGGTGACGCCGCCGAACTGGGCGAGCACACCGGCGATCGACAGCGTCGTGCGGCGCAGGATGCTGCGCGGTCCGAGCGAGACGATGAGGTAGGCGAGCACGGCGCCGAGCAGGCCGCCGAGGAGCGCGGTGCTCCCCGACAGCAGGAGGCTCTTGCGCAGCGTGTCGACCGCGGCCGAGGACCCCAGCGCCTGGATGTTGCCCATCGTGAAGCCGCCGGTGTCCCCGTCCTGGAAGGCACCGATGATCACGGTGACCGTCGGCACGATCAGGAAGACGGCGAGGAACCCGAAGAACGGGAGCACGGGCAGGTACCGGCCGACGGAGATCCGTCGACCGGCACCTGCCTGCGCAGGAGCGACCGTGCTCAGCTGATGACCTTGGACCAGTTGTCGGCGAGGTACTCGCCGGCCTTGACGGTCTGGTCGTCGGTCGGGATCACCGGGGTGCCGGTGACCTCGGGCAGCGCGCCCCAGAGGTCGGCGTCGATCGTGCCGGCCTCGTTCATCGCGTCACCGCGGACCGGACGGGCACCGCCCTTGAGCCACAGGTTCTGGCCCTCGTCGCTGTAGAGGAACTCCTGCCAGAGGCGGGCGGCGGCCGGGTGCGGGGCGTCGGCGTTGATGGCCTGGAAGTAGTAGCCGGCCACGACGGCCTCCTCCGGGACGACGGTCTTCCACGTGTCGACGTTGGCCGCGGCGGCCGAGCCCAGGTAGTCCCAGTCGATGACGACCGGGGTGGCGCCGGACTCGATGGTGCCGGAGTCGGGGTCGACGGGCAGGAAGTTGCCGGCCTTCTTGAGGTCGCTGAAGAAGTCGACCCCGGGAGCGATGTCGTCGGCGGACCCGCCGTTGGCGATCGCGGCCATCATCACGCCGCTGAACGCGGCACCGGCCTGGGTCGGGTCGCCGTTGAGGGCCACCGCGCCCTTGAACTCCGGCCCGAGCAGGTCCTTCAGCGAGGTCACGTCGGGCACCTTGGCGGAGTCGTAGCCGATCGACATGTAGCCGCCGTAGTCGTTGACCCAGGCGCCGTCGGCGTCCTTGAACTCGTCGGGGATGTCGTCCCAGGTCTCGACCTTGTAGGGCGCGAACATGTCGGTGTTGGCGAGCGCGACCGACTGGCCGAGGTCGAAGACGTCGGGAGCCTTGTCGGTGCCGGCGAGGTCGTTGGCGGCGTTGATCTCGTCCTGCGACGCGCCGTCCGGCTGGTCGGAGTTGATCTTGATGTCGTACTTGTCCTCGAAGGTGGAGATCATCTCGCCGTAGTTGGCCCAGTCGGGCGGCAGCGCGATGACGTTGAGCTCGCCCTCGTCCTGGGCGGCCTTGATGAGGTCGTCCATGCTGCCGAAGTCCGCGGCCGACGTGGCGGTCGCCGCGTCCACACCGCTCTCGGTGGTGGTGTCGGCCTCCTTCTCGGGAGCAGCACAGCCGGCTGCTGCCGCGAGGGTCGCCAGCACGGCGAGCGATGCGAATGTCTTGCGGGTCTTCACAGGGGTCCTCCAAGGAGGGCTCGACCGAGATCTGGAACGAG
The DNA here is from genome assembly GCA_963795095.1 of uncultured Actinomycetota bacterium. Taxonomy (GTDB): domain Bacteria; phylum Actinomycetota; class Actinomycetes; order Propionibacteriales; family Nocardioidaceae; genus Nocardioides. The sequence continues at coordinate 75,445 of CAWCGM010000037.1, forward strand.
GTGCAGGGCGGAGCCTCTCGGGTCCCGTCGGATCGGAGGCTACTCCCGAATGACGCCTGTGCGGCGTAACGATGAACCAACGGTTTGGGCAAGAAATGCCGCGGACGCGGCGCTGGGTAAACTCGACCGTCGTGACGAGCACCGCTGGACCCGAGTTCCACTACTCCGACATCCTCCCGACCGCCGGCTCCAACGGTGAGCCCGAGACGCCCTACCGGCTGATCACCACCGAGGGCGTGTCGCACCGTGGAGGTCGGCGGGCGCACCTTCCTCCAGGTCGAGCCCGAGGCGATCCGACGGCTCACCGAGGAGGCGATGCACGACATCAGCCACTACCTGCGCCCGGGCCACCTCTCGCAGCTGCGCAAGATCATCGACGACCCCGAGGCCTCCGGCAACGACCGCTTCGTCGCGCTCGACCTGCTGAAGAACGTCAACATCTCCGCCGGCGGCGTGCTGCCGATGTGCCAGGACACCGGCACCGCGATCGTGATGGGCAAGAAGTCCGAGGGCGTGCTCACCGGCTCCGACGACGGCGAGGCGATCAGCAGGGGCGTGTACGACGCCTACACCCGGCTCAACCTGCGCTACTCCCAGCTCGCGCCGCTGACGACGTTCGAGGAGAAGAACACCGGCACCAACCTGCCGGCGCAGATCGAGCTCTACTCCACGCCCGCCAAGGACGTCCCGGAGTACAAGTTCCTCTTCATGGCCAAGGGCGGCGGCTCGGCCAACAAGTCGTTCCTCTTCCAGGAGACCAAGGCCGTCCTCAACCCGACGCGGCTGATGGAGTTCCTCGACGAGAAGATCCGCTCGCTCGGCACCGCCGCGTGCCCGCCGTACCACCTCGCCGTCGTCATCGGCGGCACCAGCGCGGAGTTCGCGCTGAAGACCGCGAAGTACGCCTCCGCGCACTACCTCGACGACCTCCCGACCGAGGGCTCGATGGCCGCCCACGGCATCCGCGACGTCGAGCTGGAGGAGAAGGTCTTCGAGCTCACCCAGTCGTTCGGGATCGGCGCGCAGTTCGGCGGGAAGTACTTCTGCCACGACGTCCGCGTCGTCCGGCTCCCCCGCCACGGCGCCTCGTGCCCGGTCGCCATCGCCGTCTCGTGCTCGGCCGACCGCCAGGCGCTCGGCAAGATCACGCCCGAGGGCGTCTTCCTCGAGCAGCTCGAGACCGACCCGGCCCACTACATGCCCACCGACGGCGTCTCCGACGACATCTCGGGCGGCGAGGTCGTGTCGATCGACCTCAACCGGCCGATGGCCGACATCCTCGCCGAGCTCTCGAAGCACCCGGTGAAGACGCGGCTCTCGCTGACCGGTCCGCTCGTCGTGGCCCGCGACATCGCGCACGCCAAGATCAAGGAGCGCCTCGACGCCGGCGAGGAGATGCCGGCGTACATGAAGGACCACCCCGTCTACTACGCCGGACCGGCGAAGACGCCCGAGGGGATGCCGTCGGGATCGTTCGGCCCGACGACGGCAGGCCGGATGGACTCCTACGTCGAGCAGTTCCAGGCGGCCGGCGGCTCGATGGTGATGCTCGCCAAGGGCAACCGCTCCAAGCAGGTCACCGAGGCGTGCGACACCCACGGCGGCTTCTACCTCGGCTCCATCGGCGGCCCCGCCGCCCGCCTCGCGCAGGACTGCATCCGGTCGGTGTCGGTCCTCGAGTACGAGGAGCTGGGCATGGAGGCCGTCTGGAAGATCGAGGTCGAGGACTTCCCCGCCTTCATCGTCGTCGACGACAAGGGCAACGACTTCTTCACCGATCCCTCGGGCGCCGTGACCGTACCGATCACAGGCATCCGCGTCCGCTCGGCCGAGTAGCTCCCCGGACG